>NZ_LGUR01000093.1 GCF_001270495.1 Streptomyces viridochromogenes | reverse complement strand
ACAGCGGCTACGAACTCTGCGAGAACACACCCCTGCGCAAGGGCAGCGAGGAGTACCTCCACTCGGAGAAGTACCAGCTGCGCCCCCGCGACTGGGCGGTGGCCGAACGCGAAGGCCGCACCATCACCCCCCTGATCACCCAGCTCAACGCCGTCCGACGGGCGAATCCGGCCCTGCGGCAGTTGCGTGACCTCCACTTCCACCACGCGGACCAGGAAGCGGTGATCGCGTACTCGAAGCGAAGCGGTTCGAACACGGTTCTGGTGGTCGTCAACCTCGACCCGCACCACACCCAGGAGGCAACGGTCTCGTTGGACATGCCGCAACTCGGCCTGGACTGGCACGAGTCGGTGCCGGTGCGCGACGAGCTCACCGGCGAGACCTATCACTGGGGCAGGGCGAACTACGTGCGTCTCGAACCGGGCACTCGTCCCGCGCACATCCTCACCGTCCTGCGACCGTCCACCCCGCAGATCGGAGGGTCACCCACAAAATGATCGTCAACGAGCCCGTTCAGGACACCTTCGAGGACACTCCTGCCAAGGATCGTGACCCGGATTGGTTCAAGCGCGCCGTCTTCTACGAGGTCCTGGTCCGCTCCTTCCAGGACAGCAACGGTGACGGCGTCGGCGACCTCAAGGGCCTGACCGCGAAACTC
>NZ_LGUR01000092.1 GCF_001270495.1 Streptomyces viridochromogenes | reverse complement strand
CGGGTCTATGTGCTGGATGGGGGGTTGCGGCCGGTTCCGGTGGGTGTGGCGGGTGAGTTGTATGTGGCTGGGGTGGGGTTGGCGCGTGGGTATCTGGGGCGTGCGGGGTTGACGGCGGGGCGGTTTGTGGCTGATCCGTTCGGTGGTGCGGGGTCGCGGATGTACCGGACGGGTGATGTGGTGCGTTGGCGGGGGGATGGTCGGCTGGAGTATTTGGGCCGGGTGGATGATCAGGTGAAGATCCGTGGGTTCCGGATCGAGTTGGGTGAGGTGGAGGCGGTGGTGGCCGCGTGTCCTGGGGTGGGGCAGGTGGCTGTGGTGGCGCGGGAGGATCGTCCGGGGGATCGGCGGCTGGTTGCTTATGTGGTCGGTGAGTCGGGTGTGGTGTTGGACGGTGGGGTGCTGAGGGATCGGGTGGGGGTGGTGTTGCCGGAGTACATGGTTCCGTCGGCGTTTGTGGTGCTGGATGCGTTGCCGTTGACGTTGAACGGGAAGTTGGACCGGCGTGCTCTGCCGGTGCCGGAGGTGGGGGCCGGGGTTGTTTATCGGGCGCCGGGCACGGCTGAGGAGCGGGTGCTGTGTGAGGTGTTCGCCGATGTCCTCGGTCTGCCGCGGGTCGGTGTCGACGACAACTTCTTCGAACTCGGCGGACACTCCCTGCT
>NZ_LGUR01000091.1 GCF_001270495.1 Streptomyces viridochromogenes | reverse complement strand
GGTGAGTCGTTCGATGGTGTGCCGGCCGTCGGGAAACGCCGTGGCCAGTGCGGTCAGCAGCATGACAAGGACGTCGCGGTCGCTGGCTTCGTCGCCGAAGCCTGCGGGGCGGTCGTGGTCGTGGAAGTCCTCGGCCATGTGGGCCTGTACGCGTTCGGGGCCGAAGGGACGGGGCGGGAAACGAGCAGGTGGCCGAACGCCTCGGGCGAGAGGTTCGTAGGACACGCGTCGGGCGAGGTGGTCGGTGATGGCCTGGGCGAGGTCGGGACTCGTGATCCCCGGGTGCTGTCCCACGGCGATCGTGCCGGTGATGTCGAGGCGATCGAACAGGGCAGCGGCGACGTCGGTGTTGTCCAGGTGCGACGACCAGGAGACCGGGAAGTCCGCGGCCGACGGGTAGCGCGGTAGCGCAGCACTCCCTGGGTGCGTACGACGTCGAGGATCGGCGGCAGAAGCAGGTCCTCCAGGAAGAGCCGCGGAGCGATCACCGCGTGCGACAGACCGGTTCCTGTCCCGCTCCCGGTATGAACATGGCGTCTTCGTCGAACAGGGAACCCAATCCGTCGAGGACCTCCTTGAGGACCGGTGGTGTGCGGCTGCAGGTGAGATCCGTGCACCCGCCCCGGAACACCGTCCGCACCAGCTCGTTGACATCCTTCACGCGAGTGT
>NZ_LGUR01000090.1 GCF_001270495.1 Streptomyces viridochromogenes | reverse complement strand
GGGCGAGGCAGTCGGTGATGATCTCCCGCCAGTTTTCGGGGAGTTCGGGGGAGAGGCGTAGTTCCTCGGTGCCGCGGGCGTAGCGCGTGGCTGCGTCTGTGCGTGCCTCTGTGCTGCCGCCCGGTAGTGGGAAGGAGCCGGTGAGGGCGACATGGGCGAGGACGCCGAAGGCCCAGATGTCGGCGGTGGGGCGGATGCGGGTGCCGCGTTCGTCGATTTCGGGCCACTGTAGTTCGGGTGGGGTGTAGTCGGGTGTGGCGAAGGCGGGGGCGTAGGCGTGGGTGCCTTGGAGTTCGGCGGCCATGTTGAAGTCGGCCAGGCGTACTGAGTGGTCTTTCATCAGCAGTACGTTGGCTGGTTTGAGGTCGCCGTGGATCCAGCCGGCGTGGTGGAGCTGGTGGAGGCCCTCGCAGATCTGGGCGAGGAGGGCCGGGGCTGATTCGGGTTTGGGGTCGTGTGTCAGTACGGCGTCGAGGGAGCCCTCGGCTCGCTCCAGGACGATGACGGTGGCGCCGTCGAGTTCGGGGTGGTCCGGGTCGTCGACGGTCAGGGTGTCGTACATGCGGATGAGGCGGGGTGCGCGGAGGCGCTCCAGTAGCTCTACCTCGCGTTCGGCCAGTTCGCGGAGGTGGCGTAGCTGGCGTGGGGTGCGGGTGCCGGTGGGCAGGAACTTCAGCGCCACCCGGCGGGGCAGG
>NZ_LGUR01000089.1 GCF_001270495.1 Streptomyces viridochromogenes | reverse complement strand
CACCGACCAACCCGACCACGAACGCCACCTCGTCCTCCCCTTCGCCTGGAACGACGTCCACCTCTACGCCGGCGCAGCCACCACCCTCCGCGTCCACATCGGCTTCCAGGGCCAGGACACGATCAGCATGCGGTTGGCCGACACCGTCGGTAATCCGGTGGCCTCGGTGGGCTCGTGGGTGGCGCGGCCCGTGGGGGACGAGTTGCGGCAGAGCGGTTCGGGGGTGTCCGAGCAGCCGATGTTCCGTCTGACGTGGGAGGTTTCGGCGGCGCAGCCGACCGAGGCGTCGGTTCCGGTCGTGCCGGTGGAGTCGGTGGCGGACGTACGGGCTGTGGCCGGTGCGGACGACGTGCCCGACGTGGTCGTTCTGCACATGTCCGGCGAGAGCAACGGGGACGACTGTGATGCGGCGGCCGTGCACGCGCTGTCGAGCCATGTGCTGGAGGTCGTCCAGGCGTATCTGGCCGAGCCCCGTCTCCAGGACACGAGCCTGCTCGCCGTCACCCACGGCGCCGTATCCGTTGCTCGTCCCACCGAGTTGACGGATCTCTCCGCTGCCACGGCCAATGCCCTGCTGCGTTCGGCTCAGGCGGAGAACCCCGGCCGGATCACCCTCCTCGACACCGACGACACCATCCCCCTCAACCGTATCGCCGCCACCCTGAACACCCTCGACGAACCCCAACTCGCCATCCGCCAAGGC
>NZ_LGUR01000088.1 GCF_001270495.1 Streptomyces viridochromogenes | reverse complement strand
CCCCACAGCCACCCCCGCCACAATGACCCGGTGCGGTACAGAATCCTGGGCGTCACCCAGGCAAACGACGACCAGGGCACCGCCGTACCCATCGCCGGCCCCCGCCTCCGCGCCCTCCTCACCGCCCTGGCCCTACGCCCCGGCCACATCACCACCCCCGACACCCTGATCAACGAGGTCTGGCCCGACGCCCCACCCCAGGACGCCCACGCCGCTCTCCAGGCACTGATCGGCCGCCTCCGCCGCACACTCGGCAAGAACACCGTCACCTCCGCCCCCGGCGGCTACCGCCTCACGGCGACGCAGGACGACGTAGACCTCTTCGTCTTCGAACGCCTCGTACACGAGGGCACCTCCGCCCTGGCCGAAGACGACCCGGCCACCGCCGCCCGAACCCTCACCGCCGCCCTCACCCTGTGGCGCGGCCCCGCCCTGGCCGACCTCCCCGACCGCGACACCGCCGCGACCCGCCCGGAGGCGATGCGCCTGGAGGCGACCCGAGCCCGCATCGAGGCGGACCTGCGACTCGACCGCGCCCAACCCGCCGTGCCCGAACTGAAGGAACTGACCGCGGTTCACCCGTACGACGAACCGCTGCATGCCCTCCTCATCCGCGCCCTGCGCGACACGGGCCGCCCGGCCGACGCCCTCGCCGCCTACGAAACCGCCCGCCGAGCCCTCGCCGACGGCCTCGGCACCGACCCCGGCCCAGAACTCCGCGCCCTGCACACGGAGCTGCTGAC
>NZ_LGUR01000087.1 GCF_001270495.1 Streptomyces viridochromogenes | reverse complement strand
GCCAAGGAGCACCGCCCGAAGGTGATCATCGCGGGCTGGTCGGCGTACCCGCGCCGGCTGGACTTCGCCGAGTTCCGCCGGATCGCCGACGAGGTCGAGGCGTACCTGTGGGTCGACATGGCGCACTTCGCCGGCCTGGTCGCGGCCGGGCTGCACCCCAACCCCGTCGAGTACGCCGACGTGGTCACGTCCACCACCCACAAGACCCTCGGCGGCCCGCGCGGCGGCATCATCCTCGCGAAGAAGGACTTCGCGAAGAAGCTGAACTCGTCCGTCTTCCCGGGCTTCCAGGGCGGCCCCCTGGAGCATGTGATCGCGGCCAAGGCGGTCTCCTTCAAGGTCGCCGCGAGCGAGGAGTTCAAGGAGCGCCAGCGCCGCACGGTCGACGGCGCCCGCATCCTCGCCGAGCGGCTGACGGCCGCCGACGCCCGTGAGGCCGGTGTCAACGTCCTGTCCGGCGGCACGGACGTGCACCTGATCCTGGTCGACCTGCGCGAGTCGGAGCTGGACGGCCAGCAGGCCGAGGACCGGCTCCACGAGGTCGGCATCACCGTCAACCGCAACGCCGTCCCCGACGACCCGCGCCCGCCCATGGTCACCTCGGGCCTACGCATCGGCACCCCGGCCCTGGCCACCCGCGGCTTCACCGCCGAGGACTTCGCCGAGGTCGCGGACGTCATCGCCGAGACGCTCAAGCCGACCTACGACGCGGACGCCCTCAAGGCCCGGGTCAAGGCCCTGGCCGACA
>NZ_LGUR01000086.1 GCF_001270495.1 Streptomyces viridochromogenes | reverse complement strand
GGTGTCGTCGGTGTTGGGGCGCAGGGTGGGGATGGTGTGGGTGCCCTGGGGGAGGGTTTGTGCGGTGAGGGTGGTGAGGGTGGTGTCGGGGCCGAGTTCGAGGTAGGTGGTGGTGCCGGCTTGGTGGAGGGTGGTGAGGGTGTCGGCGAAGCGGACGGTGCCGCGGATGTGGCGGGTCCAGTAGTCGTGGGTGGTGTGGTCGGGGTTGTCGAGGGTGGCGGTGAGTGCGGAGGCGATGGGGGTGTGGGGCGTCTGGAAGGTGAGGGTGGCCGCGATGGCGTGGAAGTCGTCGAGGATGGGGTCCATCAGCGCCGAGTGGAAGGCGTGACTGACTGTCAGGGTGCGGGCCTTGTGGCCGCGGCTGGTCAGGTCTTTCGCCAGGGTGTCGATGGTGTCTGCGGGTCCTGACAGGACGGTGTTGGTGGGGGAGTTGACCGCTGCGATGTCCACATTGGGCGGCAGGAAGTCCCTCACGTCGGTTTCGGTGGCGGTGGTGGTGAGCATGGCGCCGCCGGTGGGGAGGGTGTGCATGAGGCGGGCGCGGGCGGCGACGAGGGCGGCGGCGTCGGGGAGGGTGAGGATGCCGGCGCAGTGGGCGGCGGTGAGTTCGCCGATGGAGTGTCCGGCGAGGAAGTCCGGCTTCAGCCCGAGGTTTTCGAGTAGTCGGAACAGGGCTGTTTCGATGGCGAAGAGGGCGGGCTGGGTGTAGAGGGTTTGGTGGATCAGGTCGCCGTGTTCGCCGAGGACGACGTC
>NZ_LGUR01000085.1 GCF_001270495.1 Streptomyces viridochromogenes | reverse complement strand
GGCGAGGATTTCCGAGACCGGGTAGCGGGATTCCCGCCGTACGGCCATGAAGATGCGGGGCATGACCGGGAAGTGGAAGGCCATGTGGCATTCGTCGCCGCCGCTTCGGTAGTCGCCGAAGTAGTCGACGACGTCCTCCGGCCACTGGTTGGCCTCCGCCAGCAGCACCGTGTCCGGGTACTGGGCGTCGATCTCCTTCCGTACCCGCTTCAGGAATTCATGGGTCGCGGGAAGGTTCTCGCAGTTCGTGCCCTCCTCGGCGTACAGATAGGGCACGGCGTCCAGCCGGAAGCCGTCGATGCCCAGGTCCAGCCAGAACTTCAGCGCCGAGAGGATCTCCTCCTGCAGGGCCGGGTTCTCGTAGTTGAGGTCCGGCTGGTGGGAGAAGAAGCGGTGGAAGAAGTACTGCTTGCGGACCGGGTCGAAGGTCCAGTTGGAGGCCTCGGTGTCGACGAAGATGATGCGGGCGTCGGCGTACTTCTTGTCGTCGTCGGCCCAGACGTAGTAGTCGCCGTACGGGCCGTCCGGGTCCTTTCTCGATTCCTGGAACCACGGGTGCTGGTCGCTGGTGTGGTTCATGACGAAGTCGATGATGACCCGCATGCCGCGCTGGTGGGCGGAGTCCACGAAGTCCACGAAGTCGGCGAGGTCGCCGAACTCGGGCAGCACCGACGTGTAGTCGGAGACGTCGTAGCCGCCGTCCTTCAGCGGCGATTTGAAGAAGGGCGGCAGCCACAGGCAGTCGACGCCCAGCCATTGCAGGTAGTCGAGT
>NZ_LGUR01000084.1 GCF_001270495.1 Streptomyces viridochromogenes | reverse complement strand
GGCGAGGATTTCCGAGACCGGGTAGCGGGATTCCCGCCGTACGGCCATGAAGATGCGGGGCATGACCGGGAAGTGGAAGGCCATGTGGCATTCGTCGCCACCGTTTTGGTAATCACCGAAATAATCGACGACATCCTCCGGCCACTGGTTCGCTTCGGCCAGCAGCACGGTGTCCGGATACATCGCGTCGATCTCACGCCGGACACGCCTGAGGAATTCATGGGTCGCGGGAAGGTTCTCGCAGTTCGTGCCCTCCTCCGCGTACAGATAGGGCACGGCATCGAGCCGGAAGCCGTCGATGCCCAGGTCCAGCCAGAAGCGGAGGGCGGCCAGGATCTCCTCCTGGACAGCCGGGTTCTCGTAGTTGAGGTCCGGCTGGTGGGAGAAGAAGCGGTGGAAGAAGTACTGCCCCCGGACCGGGTCGTACGTCCAGTTGGAGGCCTCGGTGTCGACGAAGATGATGCGGGCGTCGGCGTACTGCTTGTCGTCGTCGGCCCACATGTAGTAGTCGCCGTACGGGCCGTCGGGGTCGTTCCTGGATTCCTGGAACCACGGGTGCTGGTCGCTGGTGTGGTTCATGACGAAGTCGATGATGACCCGCATGCCGCGCTGGTGGGCGGAGTCCACGAATTCGACGAAGTCGGCGAGGTCGCCGAACTCGGGCAGCACGGAGGTGTAGTCGGAGACGTCGTAGCCGCCGTCCTTCAGCGGCGATTTGAAGAAGGGCGGCAGCCACAGGCAGTCGACGCCCAGCCATTGCAGGTAGTCGAGT
>NZ_LGUR01000083.1 GCF_001270495.1 Streptomyces viridochromogenes | reverse complement strand
ATCTGGCGTTGATTTTTGGCACGCTGTTGAGTTCTCAAGGAACGGACGCTTCCTTTGTACTCACCCTCTCGGGCTTTCCTCCGGGCGCTTCCCTTCGGTGTTCCAAACTCTATCAGGGTTTTTCCGACTCCCTGACCACCGTCCTGCAGGCATGCAGAAGGTGACCCCGAGATAGGATCTGACAAGTTGATTGCTGCCGGGCGAGGATGCGCGGTTGCGTCGCTCAACCCCAGGCAGGAGTACGACTGTACACGCGGCCGCGGAGTGGGTGCAAATCGATTTGGGGTATGGTCTAGACCACTCTGGAGTGCTCACGCGGAACCTGCACTTCATGTGACATACCCTGCTGAACAGTGTGCCGTCGCACAGGCTGACGGCCCATATCGATCTCCACCCCTGGTGCCGTCGCACAGGCTGACGGCCCATATCGATCTCCACCCCTGGGAGGCTTCCCATGACCACCGTGACGTCCCCATTGGCAGGACGCGCCGTCGGACTGACGTCCGTGCCGGATCCGGTCTTCTCCGGGGCCATGGTCGGCCCGGGCACCGCGATCGACCCGGTGCGTGAGCCGTCCGAGGCTGTGTCGCCCGTGGACGGAGTCATCGTCTCTCTCCATCCGCACGCGTTCGTCGTCGTCGACGAGCAGGGCCACGGTGTGCTCACCCACCTTGGTATCGACACCGTGCAGCTCAACGGTGAGGGCTTCGAGCTGCTCGTGAACAAGGGCGACACCGTGACGCGCGGCCAGGGCATCGTCCGCTGGAACCCGTCGGCCGTTGAGGCTGCCGGCAAGTCCCCGGTGTGCCCGATCGTGGCCCTCGAAGCCACGGCAGAGGCACTCTCCGAACTGCGTGACGACGGCGACGTTAAGGCCGGCGACAGTCTCTTCGTCTGGAAGTGACTTCTGTGCCGTCGTATGACGGCGGGTAGGACGACAACCACCGCGGCGGCGGGACCCGCCGCACTATCGGAGACGGGTGAGATGGAGACAACGCTGCGAGGCGTCGGCGTGAGCCACGGTGTGGCTATCGGCGAGGTTCGGCACATGGGAACGGCGGTCCTCGAGCCGCCTGCCAAGCAGATTCCGGCTGAGGAAGCGGAGCGCGAACAGGGGCGTGCCCGCAAGGCCGTGGAGGCTGTGGCAGCCGACCTGATGGCGCGCGGCAACCTGGCGGGAGGCGAGGCGCAAGCGGTGCTCGAGGCCCAGGCCATGATGGCCCAGGACCCCGAGCTGATGGCGGACGTGGACCGGCGTATCGCCGTTGGCAGCACGGCAGAGCGCGCTGTGTACGACGCCTTCGCCGCGTACCGCGAGCTGCTGGCGGGTGCTGGTGAGTACCTTGCAGGTCGCGTGGCCGACCTCGACGACGTGCGGAATCGTATCGTCGCTCGTTTGCTCGGGGTTCCGATGCCGGGTGTCCCGGACAGCGACGAGCCCTATGTCCTTGTCGCCCGCGACCTCGCACCGGCCGACACGGCGCTGCTGGACCCGACTCTCGTTCTCGGCTTTGTCACCGAGGAGGGTGGGCCGACCAGCCACAGCGCGATTCTGGCGAGGGCGCTGGGAGTGCCGGCTGTCGTCGCGCTGCCGGGTGCCGGTGAGCTCGCCGAGGGCACGGTCATCGCTGTGGACGGCAGTACCGGCGACATCTTCGTGAACCCCAGCGAGGAGAAGAAGGGGGAGCTGGAGGCCGCTGCCGCCGCGCGCAAGGCCGCGCTCGCGGCGTCGACCGGGCCGGGGGCCACCGCGGATGGCCACAAGGTGCCGCTCCTCGCCAACGTCGGCGGGCCGTCGGACGTTCCGGCCGCTGTCGAGGCGGGGGCTGAGGGTGTCGGTCTGTTCCGGACAGAGTTCCTCTTCCTCGATGACAGCAAGAAGGCGCCCTCGGAGGAGAAGCAGGTAGAGGCCTATCGCCAGGTTCTCGAGGCCTTCCCCGAGGGCCGTGTCGTCGTACGTGTCCTGGACGCCGGCGCGGACAAGCCGCTGGACTTCCTGACACCTGCGGACGAGCCGAACCCGGCGCTGGGTGTGCGGGGCCTGCGGACGTTGCTGGACCACCCCGAGGTGCTCCGCACTCAGCTGACGGCACTCGCGAAGGCGGTGGAAGGACTGCCCGTCTACCTTGAGGTCATGGCCCCCATGGTGGCGGACCGTAGCGATGCGAAGGCATTCGCGGATGCGTGCCGTGCGGCCGGGCTCCAGGCGAAGTTCGGCGCGATGGTGGAGATTCCGTCGGCCGCGCTGCGGGCGCGTTCGATCCTGCAGGAAGTCGAGTTTCTGTCGCTGGGGACCAACGACCTCGCGCAGTACACCTTCGCCGCGGACCGTCAGGTGGGTGCGGTTTCCCGTCTTCAGGATCCGTGGCAGCCGGCGCTGCTCGACCTGGTTGCTTTGTCCGCAGAGGCGGCGAAGGCCGAGGGCAAGAGCTGTGGTGTCTGTGGTGAGGCGGCGTCCGACCCGCTGCTGGCGTGTGTGCTGACCGGTCTGGGGGTTACCTCCCTGTCCATGGGCTCGGCGTCGATTCCTTACGTCCGGGCGACGCTGGCGAAGTACACGCTGGCGCAGTGTGAGCGTGCTGCTGCGGCCGCGCGAGCGGCCGACAGCGCTGAGGAGGCGCGCAACGCCGCTCAGGCGGTGCTGTCCGGCGAGTAGTCGTAGCCCGACGGCTTCGTCGTGGTTGTTGTGGGGCGCTCCACCTTCTGGGTGGTGCGCCCCACGTGCATTCAGTGATCGTGTGCCGGTGGAGCTTCCTCATTGCCGAGATCCGGCGGCACGCAGTAGTCGACGCCCGATTCCGGGGAGATGAGATCTCCGGAATCGATGTCGGTGCAGTAGGCGTCGAAGACCTCGCCTGCCGTGAGGGGTTCCAGGCCGTCTCCGCGCAGACGCCATCCGTAGATCCGGTCGGAAGTGCCGGGGGCGCTGGTCCGCATGACGAGCCCGCCGGGGCTCCGGGTGGCGAGGCCGAGGGCAAGGACCGTGGTGAACTCCAGGGCTTCGGCCTCGTCGAGGTGTGTGGCGCCCTCTGCGTCTTCGTCGGCGTGCAGGACGGAGACGAGTGTCTCCGGTGTTCCCGTGACACTGCAGACGAGGTGTCGGCTTCCCGCGTAGGCCGTGTCGAGGATGCGGACGACGAGGTTCGAGGCGCGGGCGAAGGCGGCGCGGCCGATGTCCTCGCCGCAGGTGGCGCAGGAGCCCAGCCGTGCGAGGAGCGTGGACGCGTACTCCCAGGTGGCTTGGCGGACGGCTTCGTCGACGAGGGCCGGGACGAGGTCTGCCAAGGGCTGGCCCTGGTAGGGGACGGTGGGTCCTGTGGTCGCAAGTTCGGCGGTGAAGCGGGTGCGGCTCGACGGGATGTCGGGGTCAAGGCCCCTTTCCGCGCAGAACTCGGCGAATTCCAGTGGGTCGAAGAGAGCGATCGTCGTATGGCTGCCTTGGGAGGCACGTGTCCTGAGCAAGGCCTCCACCTGCTGGAGATAGATCTTGTGGTCGTCGAAGGTGAAGCTGCGGTAGTGCCGCATGGCACGGAAGTCGTGCTCGTCGGTCAGCAGGCCGATCGTGCCGGCGATTTCGCGGCGCAGGACGCGTCGCATCGTCTGGTCGTCGGTGTGTGCCATGTTTCCCCCTTGTGCGCAGTCGATCAATGCTCACTCACAGTAACCGGCGGCACTGACAACGGCGTCACGGCGATGGGGTCGCAAGCCGGCCTGCCTCGGGATTCCCGTGATCGGCGAAGCCCGAGGCGGGGCGTCGGTCAGGCGCGCTTGCGGGCCAGCTCCTCGTAGAAGTGCAGGAGGTCAAGGTTGTCGATGGAGCCCGGGTTGACCGCCTTTTCCAGGGGTGTGCCTTGGAGGAGGCGCTTGACCGGGACCTCGATGCGTTTTCCGGTGAGGGTGTGGGGGACGCCGGGGACTTCGATGATCTCGTCGGGGATGTGGCGTGGTGAGAGCTGTTCTCGGATGGTCTGCTTGATGCGGGTCAGGAGCGGTTCGTCGAGCACGGCTCCCGGGGCCAGGTGCACGAACAAGGGCATCCAGTAGCCGCCGTCGGGCTGTTCGATGCCGATGACGAGGGATTCCTTGATCTCGGGGAGGCGCTCGACCGCTTCGTAGATGTCGGCCGAGCCCATGCGGACGCCCTGACGGTTGAGCGTCGAGTCGGAGCGGCCGTGGATGACGACGGAGCCGCGGGAGGTGACGGTGATCCAGTCGCCGTGGCGCCATACGCCGGGATAGGTGTCGAAGTAGCTGTCGTGGTACCTGCTGCCGTCGGGGTCGTTCCAGAAGTAGATCGGCATGGACGGCATGGGGTTGGTGACGACGAGTTCGCCGACCTCGTCGATGAGGGGTTCGCCGCTGGGGTCCCAGGACTGCAGGTCGGTGCCGAGGCTCGGGGCCTGGAGCTCGCCGACGTACACGGGCAGGGTGGGCACGGCTCCCGCGAAGCAGGAGCACACGTCCGTGCCGCCGCTGACGGAAGCGATCCAGAGGTCGTCGCGGACCTCGTCGTGCAGCCAGCGGAACCCGTCGGGGGGCAGCGGTGATCCGGTGGTGGCGACGCAGCGAACCCGGGCGAGGTCGAAGTCGCGTGCCGGGTGCACCTCGGCCTTGCGGCAGGCCATGACGTACGCGGCGGACGTGCCGTAGAGGGTCGCTCCCGTGCGTTCCGCGACTCGCCATTGGGCGCCCGTGTCGGGATATCCGGGGCTGCCGTCGTAGAGGACGATCGTGGTGCCGGTGAGGAGGCCGGAGACGAGGAAGTTCCACATCATCCAGCCCGTCGACGTGTACCAGAAGAAGCGGTCCTCGGGGCCCAGGTCGCAGTGCAGCCCGAGTTGTTTGAGGTGCTCGACGAGGATGCCGCCCTGGGACTGGACGATCGCCTTGGGGAGTCCGGTGGTGCCGGAGGAGTAGAGGACCCAGAGCGGGTGGTCGAAGGGCACCTGCTCGAAGACGGGTTCCTCGTCTGCGGCTGT
Organism: Streptomyces viridochromogenes; assembly: GCF_001270495.1. Taxonomy (GTDB): domain Bacteria; phylum Actinomycetota; class Actinomycetes; order Streptomycetales; family Streptomycetaceae; genus Streptomyces; species Streptomyces viridochromogenes_A. The sequence goes on along the minus strand of NZ_LGUR01000083.1, from coordinate 123,588 downwards.
GAGGGCGGACCACTCCAATGCGCCTTCGGGGGCCGCTGTGCCGAGGAGCGGAATGTGCACCACCGCGCGCAGCGTGGGCAGTTCGCGGCGGAGTTCGGCGACGACGTCGCGGCGGTCGTGCTCCTTGCCGCCGTAACGGTAGCCGTCGACGGTGAAGAGGAGGACCGGTTCGATCTGCTGGAAGCGGTCGAGGACACTGCGGGCGCCGAAGTCGGGGGCGCAGGAGGTCCAGACGCCTCCGACGGCGGCCGTGGCCAGGAGGGCTACGACGGCCTGTGGGATGTTCGGGAGGTAGCCGCTGACGCGGTCGCCGGGCCGTACGCCGAGGGCGCGCAGCTCGGCGGCGAGGGAGCCGACCTGGCGGCGCAGCTCGGACCAGGTCACAGGTCGGGGCTCGTGGGATTCGTCGACGTGCAGGAGGGCGGGTTCGTCGGCGCGGGTCGCGGCGGCGCGCAGGGCGTGCTCGGCGTAGTTCAGGGTCGCGCCGGGGAACCATTGGGCGCCGGGCATCGAGCGGTCGCCCAGCACGCGCGCGTAGGGGGTGGAGAAGTGTACGTCGAACCACTCAGTGACGGCTTTCCAGAAGGTGTCCAGTTCGTCGACCGACCAGCGGTGCAGGGCCGCATAGCCGCCCTGGGCGGGCGCACCGTGTTTTTCGGCGGCCCAGGTCTGGAATCTGGTGACCTGAGCCTGGGCGATGCGTGCCGGATCTGGCTGCCAGAGCGGCTGAGGGTTCATGATCGACATGGATCGGCTCCCGGACTGTGCGCGTCGTGTGCGTCTTCCGCGCACGGCTGGGTTGTGCGCGTGACGCGGCTGACACGGACGATGCCATGTGATCGACTTCTACACCAGGGTGCGCCCCACATAGTCCGTGTCGTGAAGATGTGGTCCCGGCACGGGTGAACGGCAGTTGAACGAGACACTCTCGTGGGGCGGTCAATGGCAGGCTGAGCAGCATGGACGGTCGTGACCTGGTGCGTTCGATGAAGGTGGTCGGTTCTGTGCGGGCGGCCCAGGGGTTGCGTACCGTACTGGCGGCGTGGCGGAGAAGGCGTGTCGATGCCGCGGGCCTGTCGCCCCGGGGTGCCGAGCGTGCCCGGGTGCCCGGGGTCGTGCAGGAGGTGCAGCCCGGTCCGGGCGGCGGCGTCATACGGTTCAGCCGGTCCGAGCTGCATATCAGCGTCGCCGTGAACGGGGCTGTCTTCTGGGGCTGGGACGGGGCCGCCCCCGAGCCGTCGTACGCGCTCGCGGACCGCCGTCCGGAAGCGGATCCCCGGGCGGTGCTGGAGCCCGACAAGGACGGTGGCTGGCGGGTCGTGGCCGAGCGGGTGACGGTGGTCATCTCGCGACACGGTGCCGTGGAGGTGCAGACGCCCGGTGGCGTGACACTCCGGCGTGAGCTGCCGCCGCGCTGGTGGGAGCCGGTGAGCGGGGGGTCCGCACGGTGGATGCAGCGGTCTGAGGTGGCCGCGGACGCGCGGTTCTTCGGGCTCGGGGGGCGGGCGTCGGGCCCCCGGCTGAGGGACGGAACGTATCGGCTGTGGAACACCGACCCCGGCCGCGCGTTCGGCCCCGGTGACGACCCGCTGTACATCACGATGCCGGTGCAGCTGGTGGTGGCCGATGCGGCCACGCACCTGGTGTTCCACGACACCTCGTGGGACGGCACGGTGACGCTGCGGGAGGGCGAGGAGGGCGCCGGCTCCGGGCATGACCGGGCGGGGACCAGCGAACTGCGGATGGACGGCGGTCCGCTGCGCTGTTGGGTGATGGTGGGTACCCCCGCGCGCGTGCTGCTCGCCTGGGCCTCCCTCACCGGGGCGGCCGCGCTACCGCCCGCGTGGGCGCTGGGCCACCAGCACGCGCGGTGGGGCTTCGGCGGCGAGCAGGAAGTGCGGCGGATCGTCTCGGGTTACCAGGAGCGAGATCTGCCGCTGGACGCCGTCCATCTGGACATCGACCACTACGACGAGCATCAGGTGTTCACGGTCGACCAGGAGGGCTTCCCCAAACTGCCGCAGCTTGCCGAGGACTTGCGCCGGGACGGCATCCGCCTGGTGTCGATCGTCGACCCGGCGGTCAAAGCCGCGCCGGGCAATGCCGTGTACGACAGCGGGTCGGCGGAGGACGCGTTCGTGAGGGACGCCTCCGGACAGCTCGTGCGGGGGGTGGTCTGGCCCGGGGAGGCGGTCTTCCCGGACTTCACGCACGCGCGCGTGCGGCAGTGGTGGGGTGGTCTGTACGAGGAACGGCTGGGGCAGGGATTCTCGGGTTTCTGGCATGACATGAACGAGCCGACTTCGTTCACGGCGTTCGGGGAGTCGACGCTGCCGCGTTCGGCCCGTCACTCCCTGGAAGGGCGTGGCGGAGACCATCGGGAGGCACACAACGTCTATGGCCTGTGTATGGCCAGGGCGGCTTACGAGGGGCTGCTGGACCTGGCACCCGACGAGCGGCCCTTTGTCTTCTCGCGTTCGGGGTGGGCCGGCCTGCAGCGCTACGGGGGGACCTGGTCGGGGGACGTGGCGACAGGCTGGCCGGGGCTGCGGGCGTCGCTGTCGCTGGTCATGGGCCTCGGGCTGTGCGGGGTGCCCTACTCGGGGCCGGACGTGGGCGGGTTCGACGGGAGTCCGTCTCCGGAGCTGTATCTGCGGTGGTTCCAGCTTGCCTCGTATCTGCCGCTGTTCCGTACGCACGCGAGTCTGCGGGCAGGGCGCAGGGAACCATGGGAGTTCGGTCCCGAGGTACTGGAACACGCGCGCGTGGCGCTCGTCGAGCGTCGGAGGCTGCTGCCGTACTTCGTGACGCTGGCGCATCTGGCCCGGCGTACCGGGGCGCCCTATGTTCGTCCGCTGTGGTGGTCGATGCCAGAGGACCGCGCGCTGCGCGACTGCGAAGATGCGTTTCTGCTGGGCGACTGTCTGCTGGTGGCGCCGGTGCTGGATCCGGGCGCCGACCGGCGTGCGGTGCAGCTGCCCAGAGGGCGCTGGCACGACAGGGCGACGGGGCGAGCCTACGAGGGGCCGGGACAGGTTCTCGTCGACGCGCCTGTGTCCCGGATCCCGGTGCTGGCGCGCTCAGGTGCCGTCGTCCCCGTACGTGGGGACGACGGCGGGCTGGAACTGGAGGTGTGGGCGCCCGCCCGGGGACGTACCGGGGGCGGGCTGGTTGTGCCGGATTCGGGTGACGGGTGGGACGAACCGGAGATCGAGCGTTACGTCACCCGCTGGGAAGGTCGAAAGCTGCTTGTCGAGCTGGAGCACGAGGACGGCGTGATCGCCTCGCCCCGTCCGGTACGCATACGAGGGCTCTGAGTGTCCAGCTCAGACGTAACGGCCTTCGAAGAACCCCTTGACGGCCAGCGTGTGCAGCGGGAAGGCAAGCTCCTCCGGCCTGCGCAGGAGGTGCCAGCCCTCGGTCTCGTCCGTGGCGGTCGATGTCGGTAGGCGGTCGGCGGGCCGTTCCGGGAGGAGGCCGAACAGCAGCAGGTGGCCGTCGGGAGAGCTCATCGCGTCGACGAGCCGCACGTCGCGGCCGGCCGCCTCGATCCCGGTCTCTTCCTTGAGTTCGCGGACGACGGCCTGCCGCCAGTCCTCGCGATCGTCGATGTAGCCGCCGGGCAGGGCGATGCCTCCGCGCGCGGGGGCGACGTTTCGGGTGATGACGACCAGGGCTGTGCCCTTGGTGTCGTACACGGGCTGGAGCGCGACGGCCACCGGCAGGGGATTGCGGTAAGCCACCGTGCCGCACGCCGGGCAGGTGCGAGGCCAGCCTGAGACGCCCTCTCCGTGGGGCGCGCCGCAGCTCGAACAGTGGGAGTCAGCTGCGGAGTTGGGGGCGGAGAACTGAGTTTCGGACACGCGGCGGACTGTATCCGATCAGCGGAAGGGCGTCTTCCGAGGGCTGGTCACTACTGCCTTGTGAGGGAGTTCCAGGACACGGGGAAGTCGAAGTAGGTGTCCGGATAGGGCTCCGGCTTGTACGTGTAGTGCCACCACTCTTCGGCGAGGTTCACGAATCCGAGGGCTTCCAATGTGCTCTTGAGCAACAGCCGGTTGGCGCGCTGTTCGCCCTGGATGCGCGGATCAAGGGTGTGCGAAAGGGTGTCGAAACAGTCGAAGCCGGTGCCCATGTCGACGGAGTTGTCGGGGAAGCGCTCTCCCTGAGGTGCATAGCAGGGAACGAGGGGCTCCCCCGGTACGTACGGCCTGGTGGGCTTGGTGGGCAGCCTGACGATCGTCAGGTCCACGGTCGAGCCGCGACTGTGGCCTGACTTCTCCGCGATGTAACCGTCCGCGAAGAGGCGGGTCTTGTCGACGTTCGGGTAGAACTCGTCCTTCATGGCCTGGTCGTCTAGGTCCTCGGCCCAGCGTACGAAGTGGTCGACGGCCCGCTGGGGCCGATAGCAGTCGTATACCTTGAGTGCGTAGCCTTGGCGCAACAGCCGCCTCTGCGCCTGGTGGAGCGCTTCGGCGGCGGGTCGGGTGAGGATACAGAGGGGCTGTCGGTAGCCGTCGACGCGCTTGCCCACGAAGTTGTGCGGGGTGAAGTACCGCATCTCCTGAATGATGCTGAGGTCAACCGTCCGCAGCGCCACGAAGTCTTCCGGCGCTTTGGGTTCGCCCTTCGCCTGGGCAGTGGCGGGCGCGGCGGTCACGGCGAGCAGGGTGGCGAGTGTGGTGACCAGTCCCCGTACCGCTGTCGAGATTCGTGTCATGTCTCCTGCATCTATCAGGAGTCCTCCCTGTGAGGGAAGCGATCGGATGCAGTCCACTCGTAAGGCCGCTCTGCCGCTTTACCTTTGCCCGTGGCACACTTCTGACGTCCCGTCAGATAACTCTCTCAGGAGGGACTATGCCACGCACGCGCACGCCTGTGGTCGCCGGGTGGTTCGCCGGTGACGGGGACGACTTCCGGCTCCTGGGCACCCGCTGCTCGGGCTGCGCCTCGGTCTTCTTTCCGCGCGAGGACGCCCACTGCCGCAACCCGGACTGCTCGGGCGGAGTCCTGGAGGAGGTCCCGCTCTCGCGGCGCGGGCGCGTCTGGTCGTACACGGACAGCCGATATCGGCCACCGTCACCCTATGTGACCAATCCGGAACTTCCGTGGGAGCCGTACGCGTTGATCGCTGTGGAGCTGGAGCCCGAGCGCCTCGTGGTGCTGGGACAGGCGGTTCCCGGGGTCACCGTCGCCGATCTGATGGTGGGCATGGAAGTAGAGGTCGTTCCAGGCGTGCTGCATGAGGATGCCGAGACGATCTGGACGACCTGGCAGTGGCAGCCGACGGGGGTGACGTCATGACGACAGAGGTGGCGGTGCTCGGCGTGGGTATGCATCCCTGGGGCAAGTGGGGGCGCAGCTTCGTCGAGTACGGCGCGGTGGCGGCCCGCGCGGCACTCGCCGATGCGGGACTGGAGTGGCGGGATATCGGGGCGATCGTCGGTGCGGACACCGTGCGGGGTGGCTATCCGGGCTATGTGGCCGGGGCAACGTTCGCGAAGGCGCTGGGCTGGCAGGGCGCCCGGGCCACAAGCGTGTACGCGGCGTGTGCGTCCGGGGCGCAGGCCGTCAACACCGCGCGGGCGCAGATTCTTGCAGGGCTTGCGGACGTCGTGCTGGTGGTGGGTGCCGATGCGGCTCCCAAGGGCTTCTTCCGGCCGGCGGGCGGTGACCGGCCGGACGATCCGGACTGGCTTCGTTTCCGAGTCCTCGGTGCGACCAATCCCGCGTACTTCGGGCTGTACGCGCGTCGGCGGATGGCCGTACACGGGGACACGCCGGAGGACTTCGCGCAGGTCAAGGTGAAGAACGCCGCCCTGGGTGCGCTGAATCCCTACGCCCGTTACCGCAAGCCGGTCACCGCCGAGGAGGTGGCCGCCTCCGCCGTAGTGGCAGACCCGCTGCGACTGCTCGACATCTGCGCGACCTCGGACGGAGGCGCGGCGCTCGTGCTGGCCGGCATGGAGTTCGCGCGTCGGCACGGCGCCAGGGAACCGGTACGGATCCGGGCGGTTTCCACCGTGACGCCGCGCTACCCCAGCACCGTCCTGGATCTGCCCGACATAGCGACGGACTCGGCGGCGGCAGTGCAGCCGGAGGGCGGGACGTTCCGGGAATCGATCGGGCGCGCCGCCTACGAGGAGGCTGGTATCGGCCCGGATGACCTCTCCTTCGCGGAGGTCTATGACCTGTCCACCGCCCTGGAGTTGCAGTGGTACGAGGACCTGGGGCTGTGCGGCCGGGGAGAGGCCGTGAAGCTGCTGCGGGAGGGCTCGACGGCGCTGGGTGGACGCATACCCGTGAATGTGAGCGGCGGCCTGGCGTCCTTCGGCGAGGCGGTTCCGGCCCAGGCGATCGCCCAGGTCTGCGAACTCACCTGGCAGTTGAGAGGAGACGCGGGAGATCGGCAGGTCGCCGGGGCCCGGGTGGGTATCGCCGCGAACCAGGGGTTGTTCGGTCACGGGTCCGCGGTGGTCGCGATGCGATGAGACATGACGATCAGGCTGACGCCACGCTGTGTGAGCGACCAGGAATCCTGCGTGAACGTCGTATGAACTGGGCTCGGGCGTGCGCCGTCGGCGACATCATGCTGCCGTGGACTCCTGGACGGATACTCTCCGCTTCGCTTTCCAACCGGTGGTCAATCTGACGACCGGCGGAGTCGCGGGGCTGGAGATACTCGCCCGACCGGAGACCGGCGACGTCCTGGCCGAGGCCCGCCGCGATCCCGAACTCGACGGTCGGCTGGCCGTGTTGGCGTTCCGTGCGGCGGCTCGCAAGGAGACGTTGCTGCCCCTGTACGTCAACGTGTTCGCCGGGACCCTCGCCGACCTGGGCGGACTCACGCCGCTCCACGACGCTGTGCGCGCGGCAGGTCGACTGCCGTGGGAGGTGACGATCGACATCGGTCCGCCGTACACGCACGTGCCTCAGCAGGCACTGCTGGAGGCGATCGGCGCACTCCGTGACCAGGGATTCCGGATCTGCGCGGACGGCGTCGGCGACGGAGATCTCCCGCTGCGGTTGCTCACGGACATGACCCCGGACCTGGTGAAGCTCGACGCGTCCCTGTTGGCGCGACCGGCGGGGGTACGGGCGATGCGGACACTGTGCGAGCAGTTGGGAGCGCTCCTGAGTGTCGAAGGCGTGGAGACGGAGCTGCAGTGCGCGTCCGCGCGGTCGGCCGGTGCCCAGCTGGCTCAGGGGCAGCTGTTCGCTCCGCCGGCCCGGCTGCCCGCAGCGGAGGTATACGTTCCGCCGCGCTCCTCCGGACTGGCGGTGGCGCAGCGATCGGGGCCGTCGGTGCGGGAGTTCGTGCGGCCGGCCGCACTGCTGCCCGCCACCGCTTCCGCGGGCCAGGTTCGGGCACTGCTGACCGGGTCGCCGGACGTGTCCGGGGTCCTCCTGGTGGACGGGAGCGGCGTTCCGGTGCGATCGGTGCATCGTTCCCGCTTTCTGCTGTCGATGTCGGGCCGTTACGGCCATGCCCTGTACGCGGACCGGCCTGCGGCCAAGCTCGGAGATCTGCCGCGCACGGTGGGCGCCGACGCCACAGCGTGGGAGGTGCTGGATGTCGTCGCGGACGGTGGCAGGGACCGTACATCGGACGATGTTGCCGTGGTCGACCGCTACGGCCGGTGCGTGGGCGTCGTACGGCTCGCGGATCTCGTAAGGGCTCTGGCCGAGACCCGGGTCGAGGAGGCCGCCGGACTCAATCCGCTGACCCGGCTGCCGGGCTCGGACACGATCACCGGCGAGGTGGACCGGCGGATCGCGGACGGGCGGACGTTCGCACTGAGTTGGCTGGATGTGGACCATTTCAAGCAGGTCAACGACGGGGCCGGGTTCGCGGCGGGCGACGAGCTGATCCGGTCGGTGGGACGGGCGCTGCAGCACGCGGCGTCGGACAGTACCCGAGTGGGCCACATCGGCGGGGACGACTTCCTGGTGCTCGCGGATCCGGAGCGGCTGGATCCGCTGGCCACATCCGTACTGGACGCGCCCTGGTCCGCGGGTGGGCGTCCCGTCACCCTGTCCCTGGCCACGGTCCTGTGCGAGCCCGGGAGCGTGACAGACCACCGGCAGGCGGCCGCCTGTCTCGCGCCCCTGAAGAAGGCCGCGAAGTCACTGAGCGGGGCGAGCTGGGTGCTGGGCCGGGCCGGGCTGCCCGGGCACGAGATCCTTCGCGGGGTGGCGCAGGCAACGGCCCAGGCCGAGTGGGCGGTGGCGGAGCCGGGCAGGGGGTGAGACGCTTCTTCTACGAGGTCGGCGGAGGCCCAATCCGCACGGCCTCAGCACAGCCCTGGTCTTCAGCCCCTGCCGGGTTCAGCAGGAACTGGCCTCCCTGCCGGCCTCAGCAGGGCCCGGTGTCCGTCCCGCCCCCCGAGTGGGCGTCCCGACAGCCCGTTCGGCGACGGTCCGTGCCCCGTCGGCACGCCCTCAACCGTTGGCGTCCGCGACCTTGACGCCCCTTGAACGCCGGTGAACACTTCCCGGTGTCAGTCGACATCGCCGTACATTTTTGGCGTATCCACGCACTGCGCCGCGCGGTTCCGCCTGCACCAAGGGCGTCCTCCCCCACGGGCGAGTCGGCTGCGACGGCACGCTCATCACGGACGCCGAACGGGGCGCGGGACCTCCCTGCCCTCGGCTGAAGTCGCCATGGGAAACGCACCCCGCACGAAGAACCGGGGCCGATCGTCCCGGTCAGGGCCTAGGAGCCGCCATGAGCAACGGAGACATATTCCTCGGTGAGGTCATCGGTACCGCGATCCTGATCCTCTTCGGAGCCGGAGTGGTCGCCGCCGTCGTACTCAACTACTCCAAGGCCAAGGACGCGGGCTGGATCGTCATCGCCTTCGGCTGGGGTTTCGGCGTGATGGCCGGCGCATACACCGCCGCGCCGCTGTCCGGTGGGCAGCTCAACCCCGCCGTGACGCTCGGGATCGCCATCGACACCGGGGTATGGGACAAGGTCCACATCTACATCGCCGGGCAGATGGTCGGCGCGATCCTGGGTGCGGTGCTGTGTTGGCTGGTCTACTTCGCGCAGTTCCAGGCCAACGCCGACAAGGACATCGCTCAGCCGACCCTCGGAATCTTCTCCACCGCGCCCGCGATCCGCAATGTCGTGGCGAACCTCATCACCGAGATCATCGCGACGATCGCGCTGGTACTGCCGATCCTCGCCTTCGGCCTGACCAAGGGGCTCGGCGTGTCCGGCACCGCGATTCTGATCGTCTCGTTCCTGGTGGTCGGCATCGGTCTGTCGCTCGGCGGTCCCACCGGATACGCCATCAACCCGGCCCGTGACCTGGGCCCGCGCATCGTCCACGCCCTGCTCCCGATTCCCAACAAGGGCACCTCGGACTGGGGCTACGCGTGGATCCCGGTGGTGGGACCGCTGATCGGCGGGGTGCTGTCCGGGCTCATCTTCAACGCAGCCTTCTGAAGGAACCGACGAAGGGGACGTCATGACGGACAAGTTCGTCGCCGCCATCGACCAGGGCACAACCTCGAGCCGCTGCATGATCTTCAACCAGGACGGCGCCATCGTGGCCGTCGACCAGCGCGAGCACCGCCAGATCTTCCCCAAACCCGGCTGGGTGGAGCACGACGCCACCGAGATCTGGTCCAAGGTGCAGGCGGTGGTGGCCGGCGCGATCGCCAAGGCCGGGTTGCGTGCCGACCAGCTCAGCGCGCTCGGCATCACCAACCAGCGCGAGACGACTGTCCTGTGGGACCGCGCGACGGGCAAGCCGGTGCACAACGCGATCGTGTGGCAGGACACACGCACGGCGGCGTTGTGCAACCAGCTCGGCGGCTCGGACGGGCAGGACCGTTTCCGCGAGCAGACCGGCCTGCCGCTGGCCAGCTACTTCTCCGGCCCCAAGGCGGCCTGGCTGCTGGACAACGTGCCCGGCCTCAGGGACCGCGCCGAGCGCGGCGAGATCGCCTTCGGCACCATCGACTCCTGGCTGATCTGGAACCTCACCGGCGGCACGGAGGGCGGGCATCACGTCACCGACGTGACGAACGCCGGACGCACCATGCTGATGAACCTGGAGAGCCTCCAGTGGGACTCCTCGATCCTCTCCGCCATGAACATGCCGGAGGCCGTCCTTCCGGAGATCAGGTCCTCGGCCGAGGTGTACGGGACCGCCGTCGGGCAGCTGGCCGGTGTGCCGGTCGCCTCCGCCCTGGGCGACCAGCAGGCGGCGGTGTTCGGGCAGGCCTGCTATGACGTGGGCACGGCGAAGAACACCTACGGCACGGGCAGCTTCCTGCTGCTCAACACCGGCAACCGGCCGGTGCCGTCGAAGAGCGGGCTGCTGACGACGATGGGCTACAAGATCGGCAGTGAGGCGCCGGTGTACTGCCTGGAGGGGTCGATAGCCATAACGGGCGCGCTGGTCCAGTGGTTCCGCGACCAGCTCGGCATCATCCGCACCGCCGACGAGATCGAGCCTCTGGCGGCGAGTGTCGAGGACAACGGCGGCGCCTACATCGTGCCCGCCTTCTCCGGCCTGTTCGCGCCGTACTGGCGTTCGGACGCGCGTGGGGTGATCACCGGACTGACGCGGTACGTCACCAAGGCGCACCTCGCCCGCGCGGTGCTGGAGGCGACGAGCTGGCAGACACGCGAGGTCGTGGACGCCATGTACCAGGACTCCGGCGTGCACATCACGACCCTGAAGGTCGACGGCGGCATGACGAAGAACAACCTGCTCATGCAGCACCAGGCGGACGTGCTCGACGTCCCGGTGATCCGGCCCAAGGTCTCCGAGACGACCTGCCTGGGAGCCGCGTACGCGGCCGGCCTCGCCACCGGTGTGTGGAACGACCTGGACGAGCTCAAGACGCACTGGGCGAAGGACGCCGAGTGGACGCCCGCCATGCCTGCCGATGTGCGTGACCGCGAGCACCACAACTGGCGCAAGGCGGTGGAGAAGAGCTTCGGCTGGCTGGAGGACGGCGAGAGCTGACGGAGACGGCTGAAGCGGAAGGCTGGAGCCGAAGAGCGGTCCACGCGTGCGTGCGTCCCATGTGAGCCACACGCGCGTGGCCCTGAGCCACGGCCCGTACCCCGGTCGGCGGGGGTACGGGCCGTGCCCGTACCCCCGCCTCAGGTGGTCACGGCCTCGCGGCGGTCCGCCTGAAAGGCCATCGCGTGCTGGACGACACCGATGAGGGTCTCCTTCACCGACTCCCGGTCGCGGGCGTCGCACAGCAGCAGCGGTACGTCGCTGTCGAGGTCGAGGGCCTGCCGGATGGCCTCCACCGGGTAACGGTCGGCTCCCTCGAAGCAGTTGACGCCGACGAGGAAGGGTATGGAGCGCCGTTCGAAGTAGTCGACGGCCGCGAAACAGTCCTCGAGGCGGCGGGTGTCGGCGAGTACGACGGCACCGAGCGCGCCTTCGGACAGCTCGTCCCACATGAACCAGAACCGCTCCTGGCCGGGCGTACCGAAGAGGTACAGCACGAGATCCTCGCGCAACGTGATCCGGCCGAAGTCCATGGCCACGGTGGTGGTGCGTTTGCCCTCGACACCGCTTGTGTCGTCGACCGGGCGGCCGGCCTCGGTGAGCAGTTCCTCCGTGCGCAGCGGCCTGATCTCGCTGACCGCGCCGACGAGGGTCGTCTTGCCCACGCCGAAGCCGCCGGCCACCAGGATCTTGAGCGTGACGGGCTCGACCGGAGGCTTCCCGCGCTCAGAACGCCCGAAGATCATCGATCTCTTCTCCTGCTTGATGGGGGTCGCGCGACGGTCGGCCGTAGCCTCCGCCGCCAGGGGTTTCGATGACGAGTACGTCGCCGGGTCGGACATCTGCGGAATCGCTTCCGCCGAGTGCGGTGACCGTGCCGTCCGCGCGTTCCACGCGGTTGGCACCCAGCGCGCCGGGTTCGCCGCCCGCCATGCCGTACGGCGGGACTCGGCGGTGCTGGGACAGCGTGGAGACTGTCATGGGCTCGTGGAACCGGATACGGCGCAGGGCGCCGTCACCACCGGGCCACCGCCCGGCCCCTCCGCTGCCGCGCCGTACGGCGAACTCGTCGAGCTGTACGGGCAGTCGCCACTCCAGCACTTCGGGGTCCGTGAGCCGCGAGTTGGTCATGTGGGTCTGGACGACGGGCGCTCCGGGGAACCCGTCGCCGGCGCCGGATCCGGAGGCGACGGTCTCGTAGTACTGGTGGTGTTCGTTGCCGAAGGTGACGTTGTTCATGGTGCCGGAGCCCTCGGCCTGGACGCCCAGTGCGGCGTAGAGGGCGCCGGTGATGGCCTGGGAGGTCTCCACGTTTCCCGCGACGACCGCTGCCGGGGGTTCGGGAGCGAGCATGGAACCGGGCGGCACGATGATGTCGAGGGGGCGCAGGCAGCCGTCGTTGAGCGGGATGTCGTCGTCGACAAGGGTCCGGAAGACATACAGGACCGCCGCGTTGACGACCGAGAAGGGGGCGTTGAAGTTCGTGGAGAGCTGCGGGGACGTGCCGGTGAAGTCGACGGTGGCGGAGCGGTTCTCGCGGTCCACGCGCACGCGTACCCGGATGATCGCGCCCGAGTCGGTCTCGTACGCGTACTCACCGTCGTCCAGGGCGTCGATGACGCGGCGTACTGCTTCCTCCGCATTGTCCTGGACATGCTTCATGTACGCCTGGACGACGGCGAGGCCAAAGTTGTCGATCATCCGGGCGACTTCGTCGACGCCCTTCTGGTTGGCCGCGATCTGGGCGCGCAAGTCTGCGAGGTTGGTCTTGGGGTTGCGGGAGGGGTAGGGCGCCTCGGTGAGCAGCCGGAGGGTCTCCTGCTCGCGGAAGCTGCCGTTCTCGGCGAGCAGCCAGTTGTCGAAGAGGATTCCCTCTTCCTCGATGGTGCGGCTGTTCGCGGGCATGGAGCCGGGGGCGATGCCGCCGATCTCCGCGTGGTGGCCGCGTGAGGCGACGTAGAAGAGGATCTCCTGACCACCCTCCGTGTTCGCCGCACTTCCCGAGTCGAAGACCGGGGTGATCACGGTGACGTCGGGGAGGTGGGTGCCGCCGTGGTACGGGTCGTTGACGGCGTAGGTGTCGCCGGGGCGCATCCGGGAGCCGCGGCGGCGGATGACCTCCTTGACGCTGGTACCCATCGAGCCCAGGTGGACGGGGATGTGTGGGGCGTTGGCCACGAGGTTTCCGTCCGGGTCGAAGAGCGCGCAGGAGAAGTCCAGGCGTTCCTTGATGTTGACGGACTGGGCGGTGGATTCGAGGCGGGCGCCCATCTGTTCGGCGATGGACATGAAGAGGTTGTTGAAGACCTCGAGAAGAACCGGGTCGGCTTTTGTATCGAGATCGGAACTCTGCGTAATCGCCACCCGTTCCATGACCAGATGCCCGTCGTCGGTCGTCGCGGCGTGCCAGCCGTCGTCGACGACGGTCGTCGCACTGGCCTCGGTGATGATCGCCGGGCCGGTGACGGTTTCGCCGGGAGGCAGGTACTCACGGCGGTGGAGGGGTACGTCGCGCAAGGCGCCGCCCGTGTGGAGGCGGACGGTTTCCGGTGCGGCCGGGCTGCCTTCAGGGGTGGCTTCGTAGGGGGCGAGAGCAGAGAGATCGGGGGGGTCGGTGATGCCGGTGGCTTCGACGGAGAGGGCTTCGACGACGATCGGGCGGTCGAGCGTGAAGGAGTACGTGGCGCGATGACGATCTTCGAAGGCATGCCTCATCGCGTCGGGCTCGGTGAGTTCGACGGTGAGGGTGGTGTCGGTGCCGTCGTAGCGGAGTTGGGCGCGGCGGGTGACCTTGATGTGCTCCTCGGGGACTTCCTCGTCGAGAAGTTCGGTGCGGGCGGCTGCTTCGAGGTCGCTCGCCGTCTTCAGGACGCCGGGCATCGAGGTGGGCTGCAAGGGCGCCTCGACGGACTGTTCGCGCATGGCCGTGGTGTCGGCGAGGCCGATGCCGAGAGCGGAGAGGACGCCTGCCATGGGCGGGACGAGTACGGTGCGGATGCCGAGCGAGTCGGCCACCATGCACGCGTGCTGTCCACCCGCACCCCCGAAGGTGGTGAGGGCGTAGCGGGTGACGTCGTGGCCCTTCTGGACGGAGATCCGCTTGACGGCGTTGGCGATGTTGGCGACAGCGATCTGCAGGTAGCCCTCGGCTACCTGCTCGGGCGTGCGGTCGTCGCCGGTCCGCTCCCGGATCTCACGCGCGAGGGCGGTGAAACGCTCACGGACGAGGGTGTCGTCGAGCGGCTGGTCGCCTTCGGGACCGAACACCTTGGGAAAGTGGGCGGGTTGGATGCGGCCGAGCATGACGTTGGCGTCGGTGACCGCGAGCGGGCCGCCGCCCCGGTAGCAGGCGGGTCCCGGGTCCGCGCCCGCCGAGTCCGGCCCTACGCGGTAGCGGGAGCCGTCGAAGTGGAGGATCGAGCCGCCGCCCGCCGCGACGGTATGGATGTCCAGCATGGGGGCGCGCAGCCTGACGCCGGCGATCTGTGTGGTGAAGACGCGTTCGTATTCGCCGGCGAAGTGGGAGACGTCGGTGGAGGTGCCGCCCATGTCGAACCCGATGACACGATCGAAGCCGGCGAGCTGCGACATACGCGCCATGCCGACGATGCCTCCGGCGGGGCCGGAGAGGATGGCGTCCTTGCCGCGGAACTGCCCGGCTTCGGCGAGGCCGCCGTTGGACTGCATGAACATCAGCCGTACGCCTTCGAGTTTCTCGGCGACGTGCTGGACGTAGCGGCGCAGCACAGGCGAGAGGTAGGCGTCGACGACGGCGGTGTCCCCGCGTGGGACGACTTTCATCAAGGGGCTGACCTCGCTGGACAGCGAGATCTGAGGGAATCCGATGCGGGCGGCGAGCTTCCCGACGGCCTGTTCGTGCGCGGGGTGGAGGTGACTGTGCATGCAGACCACGGCGACGGCACGGATCCCGTCGTCGTACCCCTGCTGGAGGCGGCCGGCGAGGGCGTCCAGGTCGGGAGCGCGTACCACGGTGCCGTCGGCGGCGATGCGCTCGTCGACCTCCACGACCCGCTCGTACAGCAGCTCGGGCAGTTCGATACGGCGCGCGAAGATCCGCGGGCGGTTCTGGTAGGCGATGCGCAGGGCGTCGCGGAAGCCTCGGGTGATGACCAGCAGGGTGCGCTCGCCCTTGCGCTCGAGCAGGGCGTTCGTGGCGACCGTCGTGCCCATGCGGATCGCCTCGATGGGGTCCTGGGATCCGTCCAGCAGCTCGCGCACGCCCGCGACTGCCGCGTCGGAGTAGCGGGCCGGATTTTCCGACAGGAGCTTGTGCGTCAGCAGACGGCCGTCCGGGCGTCGCGCGACGATGTCCGTGAAGGTGCCGCCTCGGTCGACCCAGAACTGCCAGCCTGTCACGTCACTACCCCGCTTCCGCGCCGCTCACAGCGCCCGCAGGCCGTTGATCACGTCGCGCAGAATACTCTCGTCCACCAGCTCCGCAGGCGGTACTGGCCGGTTCACATGGACGAATTCCGCGTCCACGAGATCCCCGATGAGGACACGTACGACTCCAATGGGCAGATCGAGCTCAGCGGAGAGTTCGGCCACGGACTGCGGGGTGTCACGGCACAGCCCGACGATGTCCACGTGTTCCGGGGACAGCGTGGAGTCCGCGTCCGGATCGTCCGCGTGCGGTTCCGCGACGACCACCGCGATCAGGTCGAGGCGGTGCTGGGCCGCACTGGTGGTGCGGCCACGCGTCATGGCGTACGGACGGACAACCGGTCCGGCTTCGTCGTCGAACCAGTGGCTTCTTCCCTGACCGTCAGCGCTCATGCCATCCCACTACCCGCCCGCGGGCAGATCGGTGCGCGGAGCGGAGCCCAGATGCACCCCGACACGCTTGACGAGGAGCGTCATCTCGTACGCGACCAGGCCGACGTCGGAGTCGGCGTCCGAGAGCACCGCGAGGCAGCTGCCGTCGCCGGCGGCCGTCACGAACAGGAAGGCGTCATCGAGCTCGACGACGGTCTGCCGGACGTTGCCCGCCTCGAAGTGGCGGCCCACACCCTTGGCAAGGCTGTGGAAGCCGGACGCCACGGCGGCCAGGTGCTCGCTGTCCTCACGGGTCAAGTCCTTGGACACGCCCGTCGGCAGGCCGTCACTGGAGAGGACGAGGGCCTTGCGAATGCTGGCGACGCGGTCCACCAAGTCGTCGAGGAGCCAGTTGAGCTCGCCGGACTGGTTGGTCGCGGTGTGGCCGGTCGCCTTCGGTGCGGTCATCGACCGTCCCCCTTAGTCGTTCGTTGTGGTGCTGTGCCGCTGTGGGCGTCATCGCCCGCGGCGTTCTCCTGGCGGCCGCGCTGCCAGCCGCGCTGGAGCGAGGCCATGCGGTTGCGGACCTCGTCCGCGTCCCGCTCGGCGAGCTCCGTAGGGTCCTCGGCACGCGGTGCGGACCGCTGCCTGAGCTGCGGAGCGAGGTTGGCCTGTCGTACGCGTCGGGGCAACGCCCCCGCTCCGGAGCCGGTCTCCCCCTGTGTAGCGGCACGGTTCGGGGCTGAGTCGTCGGAGCCACTCGACGCGATGGCGGGACGCCGTGCTCGCCTGGGGAGAGCCGGGGGCTCCGGCGGCTCACCAGGGCCGTACCCGGTGGTGGAGGGAGCGTCGGCACGGTCACCTGTCCGGTCGGGCGCACCGGCTCCCTCGCCCCGGTCGGCCGTACCGCGGCGGCGGGTCGGCAGCGGAGCGAGGCCGTTCGGCTCCGGACGGCTCGGGCCTGTCGAAGGCTCCGCGTCGCCCTTCTCCCGCCGGGAGCGCTGCTCGGTGACCGGACGCCCGTGCGAGCTGACCAGCTTGGGTGTCCTGCTGCGGCGGGGCAGCGGGACCGGGGCGCTCGCACCGTCGTCCGGGTCGGCCTGGGCCGGTCCGCCATGGATGTCGGAGACCGGCCGCTGTTCGCCGACCGGGCCTGTCGTCTCGTCCTCCATGGAGGCAAGGGTGCGACGCGAGCGGAAGAGGCCGCCACGTTCGCTGTCCTCGTCGTCGAGCCCGTCCGGGAAGCCGGTGAGGGTGTCGAGATCGACGGGCGCCTCCAGCTCGACCGGGCCGTCAAGGAGCGAGGCGGGCAGGCCGGGCACACGGACCGGTGCGTGGGACAGTGCGGCTCGGCGCGCCTCCTCCAGCTCGGCCTCCTTGGAGGGAGTGGGGCGGTCGAGGCGGAACCCGATGCCGTTGGTGTCCGGGACGTCGTCGGTGAGCAGCGCGTCGGGGATGAAGACGACGGCGGTGGTTCCGCCGTACGGCGAGGGCTGCAGGGAGACCCGGACGTTCTGCCTCTGGGCGAGCCGGCTGACCACGAACAGGCCGAGCCGGTCGGTGTCGGACAGCTCGAACTCGGGCGTCTCGGCGAGCCGGAGGTTGGCGTCCAGCAGGACGTCGGCCGCCATACCCAGCCCGCGGTCGTGGATCTCCAGGGTGAAGCCGTTGGCGACCCGCTCACCCAGGACCTGGACCGCGGTGTGGGGTGGGGAGAACACGGTGGCGTTCTCGAGGAGTTCGGCCACGAGATGGGTGATGTCGGCGACGGCCGGGCCGGTGACGGCGACACGGGGCAGGCGGCGGACCTCGATGCGCTCGTAGTCCTCGACCTCGGCCACCGCGGCACGGACGACGTCCATGAGCTGCACGGGCTTGCGCCACTGCCGGGAGGGGGCGGCGCCGGAGAGGATCACCAGGCCCTCGGCGTGCCGGCGCATGCGGGTGGTCAGGTGGTCCAGGCGGAAAAGGTCGGCGAGTTCGTCGGTGTCCTCGGTCCGGCGTTCCATGGTGTCGAGGAGCGTGAGCTGTTTGTGGAGGAGGACCTGGCTGCGGCGGGCGAGGTTGACGAAGACCTCGGAGACGCCGGCGCGCAGTTCGGCCTGCTTGACGGCTGCCTCGACGGCGGCGCGTTGCAGGGTGTTGAGGGCCTGGCCGACCTCACCGATCTCGTTCTTGTCGAACTCCAGGCGGGGGACCTCGGTCTCCACGTCGACCTGTTCGCCTGCGGAGAGGCGGCGCATCACGCTGGGCAGTCGGACACCGGACGCCTCGTGGGCCTCCAGGCGCAGCTGGCGCAGAT
Organism: Streptomyces viridochromogenes; assembly: GCF_001270495.1. Taxonomy (GTDB): domain Bacteria; phylum Actinomycetota; class Actinomycetes; order Streptomycetales; family Streptomycetaceae; genus Streptomyces; species Streptomyces viridochromogenes_A. Next base: position 105,522 of record NZ_LGUR01000083.1, on the reverse strand, counting down.
CGCGAATGAGCGCACGGCCGACGCGCACGGACAGGAAGAGCGAGAACAGCAGGGCGAGCAGACCGAGGACACCGGCGACGGCGGCCTTGATGATGACGCCCATCGCGACGGGGCGGACGCGGTCCTGATAGCGGGTGCCCGCCTCGTCGTTGAGTTGGCTGAGCTCGTCGAGGACACTGCCGGCGGCGGTGTCCCAGCTCTTGGCGTCGACCGTGCTGGGCCTGCCGGGCTGGGTGGCGATGACGGTCTGTTCGGCGGTGTGCAGTGGGGCCGTGGAGGCGTTCCTCCAGAAGCGCTCGTAGCGTTCACGCTCCGACGAGGGCAGGTCCGCAAGGCTGATGTCGTACATGAGCGTGCGCTGGGCGACGAGGTCGGAGACGCCGTGTATCTCCGCGCGGGTGAGCTTGCCGACCACGAGGGCGGAGCTGAGCAACGCGTCCTCGCGGGAGAGCAGTTCGCGCGCACGGGTGACGTTGAGCAGGGCGCGGGCCTGCTTGTCCATCGCCACGCTGTCGATCCCGTCGAGGGAGCCCAGCAGGGCGTAGCAGGGGTCGACGAGCCGGTTGTAGAGGTCGAGGGCCTTGGCGCGGGTGACCGTTCCGTCCTCGACACTGCGGCGCAGGGGATTGATGCCTTCGAAGGCGTCCAGGACGGCGGTCAGACGCTCGCTGTCGCCCTGGTCCAACCCGTCGCGGACGTCGGGGTCCTTGGCGTTCTTGCGGATCGCGGCGACGGCGGTGTCGGTGGCGTTCCGGGTGGCCCGCAGTGCGGACAGCGCGTCCGAGGCGCGGCGATCGGCGAGGTACACCAGCGCCTGGCGGCGTTCCTGTTGCAGGACGCGGACCGCGTCCTCGGTGGAGTAACCGATCTTCTCGACGAGGGACGACACCGTGAAGAGCTGGGCCACACCTCGCCCCGTGAGTACCGTGGCGAAGCCCCAGATGGCGGTCAGGGACACCAGCGGCACGAGAAGCAGCGCCACCATCTTCCGGCGGATCGACTTCCCGCGAAAGCGCATGGCCTCCCCCAGCTCAAACCCCCCATTGGCCAGGGGGGCACACCTGTGCGTCAACAATTGGCGCGAGCCTACTACCGACGCACAAGTAACTCGAAGAGTGATCCGGAAGATGAACTTCCGCACCGCCGACGAGACATGGGGAGTTGTCCGGGCATTGCGGGAGATTGCCTCCCGTGATCCCACGGCGCCTCTATGGACGGATCCAGCCGGTCTGCAGGGCCAGTTGGCCGGAAATTTATCTTTCTCGGGAATCTTCAGGACGCGTCGGTCGTCCTTCTGTACGGGAGATGGAGGCGGAATGGGCCACAGGAGCCGCATCCCGCCCCCGGGCGGCGTAAAACAGCGCAAGCCGGGCATCCGCTGGGGAGCCAAGTCTTCGGGCTGGGACGAGCGGTCTGCTGGCGGTGGGGAGTGACACGGTGATGGGCACGGCGGAGCGGCAGGAGGCGCCGGAGGACGGCGCCACGACGCATGTGACGGCACGGCGCGGCCCCGAAGCGCAGGATCGCGACAATCCGGCAGACGGACGCGAGGCGACGGGCGGTAGAGACGTTCCGGTGGGCACAGGTGCGGTGACAGCGGACGGGCGCGGCGCATTGGCCGAGTCCGGCGTCAAGGCCGCGATGGAGGAGAGCACGGCCAGTGCTGTCGACAGCGGGGCGGACCGGGCGTGGTCGGGCTACCGGCCGTTGTGGGTGGAGGAGCCCGCCCCGCGGCGCCGGATGCCGGATCCGGTGCGTACGGCGGCCGTGCGGGCGGTGCTGCTCATCGCGGTGACGCTGATCCAGGCGATGGTGGCCTTCCTGTGCACTCTGGCCGGATCGTGGCTGGCCTTCCCGATGGTGATCAGCAGTGTGGTCAGCACGGTGGTGGCCACCTGGGGCGCCCTGGACGTCTGGGTGACCCGCCAGGTGTGGAAGCAGCGCCATGGCGTCGTCTCGACGCCGAGCAGCACGGCGCGTGCCCTGCGACGTGAGCGGCGCCGGACGCGACGCCAGGCACGGCAGGCCGAGCGCGCACAGGAACGAATACGCCGACGGGGCGGGGCCGGGCAGCTGTCGCACTCCTGAGCACAGTCGAGCGAGGGTCAGCCGGGAGGCTCGGCGCACGGCACTCACGGGCTTGAGCGAGCCGATTCGGGGCCAGGGCGTGGCCGTGTCGTTCCGACCAGGCACCTCTCGGACGCGGCGGGTGCGAAGCTCACCCGTCCGGGATCACGGGAGCGGCCCGGATCACGGCAGCCACTGCCACCGCCGCTTCCGAGGCGTCTCTCCGAGCCCGTGGACAGCGACCGGCCAGCTCGGTGTGCCGACGGGCCGCCCCGACCGAGACCCGCTCGACGCCAGTGGCCGGATGCCCGCCAGGCCGCCGCATCGGCACAATCAATCTCCGTGGCCGACAGCACAGTCGGCCACCCGGGGTGCGCGCACCAATGCACCGTCGCCGGCAGCGGTGTGCGCTCCGTCGGAATGGCTCGTCAAGGACTTCGTCGGGAAGGCCCAGGTGGAGAACGCCCGAGAGCCGACCTGCCGTCTCACGCCGCTGCCGGCGAAATCCTCGCCGACCTCGCCGTGAGCGGCACCACCGGGCACCCGATCAGTCTGTTCGACCCCGCCAGCCTCGGCGCCGCGCCCGCTGTCGAACTCGCATGTGGCAACACCTGTTTCCGGAGACCCCTTCCGAAGACCCTGCTCTCCGCGGCCCGCCGGATCTCTCCCCCAGCCTTATCGCAACCGCAGCACCGGTCTCGCCGAGCCGGGCGCGCCGTTCGAGCGCAACGCATGGGGGACCTCACCTCGGAGAAGGGATCACCTTCCAGTAGTCCGGCTGCGGCCGCGAGTTCGGCGCCCCACCGGGCTCACCGGGTACCGCAGGACGAAGCACATCTGGCGCGACACCAATCCCACGCCGCAGGGGTGGCTCGCGTGACTCGCGGGTAACAGCAGGCTCATCACCCGTCCTTGATCCCGGCGCCCCCACGAGCCGCGCTCTCCCCTTCTCCGGCCCACGAGGAGTCCGCTCATGTCAACCACGGAGCACCCAACCGGTCCACACAGTCACGACGACGCCGAACTCGCCGAGTTCGGATACAAACCCGAACTCAAGCGCACGCTCGGCAACTTCCATACCTTCGCCGCCGGGATCAGCTACATCTCGATCCTGACCGGCACGTTCCAGCTGTTCTACTTCGGCTACGGCAGCGGCGGACCCGCCTACTGGTGGTCGTGGCCGATGGTCTTCATCGGCCAGTTCATGGTCGCCCTCTGCTTCGCGGAGCTGGCCGCCCGCTACCCCGTCGCGGGCTCCGTCTACAACTGGTCGAAGAAGATAGGCAATCCGCATCTCGGCTGGCTCGCCGGCTGGATGATGTTGATCGCCTCCATAGTGTCCATATCGGCCGTGGCGCTGGCCTACCAGTTGACGCTCCCTCAGATCTCGTCGGCCTTCCAGATCGTGGGGGACGGCACCGGCACGTACGACGTGGCGACCAACGCGGTCATCCTGGCCGCGGTGTTGATCTTCTTCACCACCTTGGTGAACGCCTTCGGAGTGAAGTTGATGGCGAGGATCAACACGGCGGGCGTATTCATCGAGTTGATCGCCACCGTCGTCTTGATCGTCCTGTTCGCCGTCCACATCACCCGCGGCCCGCAGGTGGTGATGGAGACGAACGGCACCGGCGCGGACTACGGCACCGGGTACCTGGGCGCGTTCCTCGTGGCGTCCCTGGCGTCGGCGTACGTCATGTACGGCTTCGACACGGCCTCCTCCCTCGGTGAGGAGTGTCTGGACCCGTCCCGCAACGCGCCGCGCGCCATCATCCGCGCCATCGTGGCCTCCTTCGTCCTGGGCGGCCTGATCCTGCTGCTGGCTCTGATGAGCGTCTCCAGCCTGAAGGGCGAGAAGCTGTCCACGGACGGCCTGCAGTACGTCGTGCTCAACGTCCTCGGCCCGACGGCCGGCAAGGCGATGCTGTGGTGCGTGCTGATCGCCGTCACGGTGTGCGCCCTGGCGGTCCACACGGCCGCGATCCGACTGGCGTTCGCGATGGCCCGGGACAACAACCTGCCGGCGTCCTCACGGCTGGCGCGGGTCAGCCCGCGCTTCCAGACGCCGATTCTGCCGACCGTGATCATCGGCATCCTGGCGCTCGCGATCCTGGTGGTCAATATCCGTCAACCGCAGATCTTCACCGTCGTCACGAGCATTGGCATCATCATGATCTACCTCGCCTACCTCGGGGTCACCGCCCCGATGCTGGTGGCGCGGCTGCGTGGCAGGTGGCGGCCGGCGGGCGACGGCAAGTTCTCGCTGGGCCGGTGGGGGCTGTTGGTCAACATCGTCGCCGTGGTGTGGGGCGCGGGCATGACCCTCAACCTGATCTGGCCACGCGCCTCGGTCTACAACGCGACGGCTCCGTACCACTGGTATCTGCGCTGGGGCGCGGTGCTGTTCGTCGCGGTCATCGCGGGCGGGGGCTTCGCCTACTACTGGTTCATCCAGCGGCATCGGACGGGTGTCCTCGCCGAGCACAGCCTGGAAGGCGCGGCGGCGCCGGCCACGGAGGTCAACTCTCCATGACGGTCCGCGGAGTCGACCGTGTCGTGGTCGGCGGCCGCACCGCGGGAAACACCGTCGGGCCTGGCGGCGGAGCCGCATGTCCACGCGGCCACCCACACAGCCACCCGCGCGGCCCTGTGCCCATCAGGGCGCTGCCGGTGCCTGGCGCTTGTACATCCGGGTAGCCGTGATCTCGCTGTGCACCGCCTCCCCCGCCTGGGGCTGCTGCGGCAGTCCCGGGCGGAGGTGTTCCTCCACGCTGATGTACTTCAGGCCGGCCCTGAGGTCGGCGTCGTTCCGCAGTCTGATGACCAGCGGGAACTCGGCCAGCGCAGTCGTGTCGAACAGGCCCGTGGTGTACAGGAGCTGGACGCCGAGCGCGTCCGACACGGCTCGCTGGAGCTCCAGCAGGTAGGTGGCGTTGGCACGGCCGATCGGGTTGTCCAGGAACAGCGTCCCGGCGTGCCGGTGCTTGTCCCGGCCCCGGTCGTTCGACCGCAGGGCAGCCATCGTGCAGTACAGCGCGATGGCTGCCGTCAGCAGCTGACCACCGGAGAACACATCGCCCATCTGCCCGACGGGCACGCGCTCGGCACGCAGTACGGCATCCGGCTTGAGGATCTCGACGGCGACGCCCTTCGGCTGAAGCGCCGCGGCAACACCTCGAAGCAGCAGGGACATACCGTCCCGTCTCATGTCCGAGTTCTTCTTCACCGCCGCCCGTGTCGCCTCGTCGATGACCTCGCCCAGCCGTTCGGTGAGGGTGGCCTGGTCGGGCTCCTCGAAGCGGATGCGCAGGAACTCCTGGCCGGACCACTCGCCGAGCCCCTCGGGCAGCCGGGACAGGCGCTGGGCGGACCGCAGCGTCGTCAGCGCGGACTCGACCAGGCCCCGCAGCCGGTCCACGATCGAGTCTCGATTGCGTTCCAGCTGCGCCAACTCGTCGGTGAGCACGCGGAGTCGGGGCGCGAAGGCATCCGCCCACTTCTGCGCGTGCTCGGGCAGCGCGGCGGCGGGCAGCTCGCGGATCTGCTGGCGAGCGGGGGTGCGGACCTGCTCGTAGCGCGTGGCGTTGGCGTGCCGTACGAGCACGTCGCTCGCCTCGCGTACGGCGGCCTCGGCGGCGGAGAGGTCGGCGGCACAGCCGCGCAGCGACCGGCGGGCCTCGGCGGCTGACTGCCGAGCCTCCTCCGGGCTGCCGGGGTACGGCTCCGGCGTCTCCTGCTCCTCGTCCGAGGTGTGCTCCCGCAACAGGTCGCGCAGCATCGCGGCGATCTCGTCGAAGCCGCCGGCCGCGTCCTCGGCGGCGCGGTGCGCTTCGAGGAGCTCGGTGTGCGCCTCGCGGGCCTGCGTCAACGCCTCGGTACGGGAGGCGAGTTCGGCGGTGGCCGTGCGCAGTAGGGCCTGCGCGTGCTCGGCGTCGCGCGGCTGGAGTTCCTCGGACAGCTCGGTGTGCGCCTCGCCGTCCTCGGGCGCGTGCCGCTCGGCCTCGCCGCGCAGCCGTCCGAGCTGCTCGCTCGCGCTGGACATACGGGTCTCCAGGAGCTGGACCAGCTCCTCCGCGCGCGTGGCGGCCGCTTGCCGGGACGGTCCGTCGGAGCCGTCGGGCGACTGAAGGAGCTGTTCGGCCCGGGTACGGACCTTGTTGCTCAGCCGGTCCAGCTCCGCGCGGGCCGCGCTCTCGTCGCTCTCCGCCCGGGCCTGCTCGGCCCGCAGATCGGCGCCGACGCCGACCTTCTCGTACACCTGGGAGGCCGCCCGGTACGCCTCGCGCAGCGCGGGCAGGGAAGCCCTCGGGGCATCAGCACCGGCGTCCGTGTCAGCGTCCGGTACGTCGTCGGGAGCGCCCGCGATCTCCGAGCGCTCGGCGCGCAGGGCACGCGCGGTGCGGCGCGCGTCGTCCGCCGCGCGCTGGGCGGCACGGCGGTCCTCGTCGGCGGCCCGGGCTCGCTCCAGGCACACCTGGGCCCGGGCCTCGGACTCGGTGGCCTCGTCGGCGAGTTCGCGCAGCTTGACCTGCCAGCCGGCCCGTTCGCGCAGCCGGAAGGCCAGCCCGGCCAAGGCGTCGGCGGCGCGCCGGGCTTTCTGCGCGGCCTCCTGCCGCTCGTCGCGGACCTGGGCGGCCTCGGCGGCGGCCTCGTCGGCCTCGACCCGCACGCTCCGCGCCTCGGCCAGCTCGGCCTCGGACTCATCGGCGAACGCCCGCGTGTCCCGGGCCGCCTGCGCCAGCTCGACCAGTCGGCCGGCCGGGCAGCCGGTCCGCCACGAGGCGAGCCGCGCCGCCAGCTCCCGGTCCTTGCCGAGCCGCGCGGCGAGCGTGCGGATCTCGTCGTCCCGCTCGGTCGCCCGCGCGCGCAGCGCCTGCCGCTCCTCGTCGGCGGCGTGCTCGTCGTGCATGGCGGGGTTCGGCGGTACGAGGAAGACGTCTCCGCTTCCCGCGTCCGGCGCCGGGGTCGGGGCGAGCAGGGCGGCTGCCGTGCCCACCGCGACGGCCGACCGGGGCAGCAGGGCCGCGTCGCCCAGCGCTTCACGGGCACGCGCGTGCGTGTCGGGGTCGGTGATGATCACGCCGTCGACCAGTTCGGGCCGGGCGGCCAGCACGCGCGCGTGGTCGGCGGGGTCGACGGCCTGGGCGAGATAGCGCCAGCCGGGCAGGGCCGGGATGCCCTGCTCGCCGAGGAACTCCACGGTGGCCAGCACGTCCGGGCCGGGCGGCAGCAACCCGCCGTCACCGAGTGCGCCCAGGATCCGGGAGTCGTCGGCGGCTGCCGTACGCAGCTCGAAGAGCTGCCGCTCGGCGGACGAGACGGTGTCGTCGAGCATCTCGCGCAGCTCGTCGGCGAACCGGTCCAGCTCCTCCGGCGTGAGGGCGCCTTCGGCGGCGACACTCGGGGCGGCCGTCTCCGCGCCGCCGCGCGCGGTCGTGGTCCCCTTGGCGTCGTCGCCGGTTCGAGGAGCAGGCACGGCTCCGCGCTTCGCACCGGAATCGCCGGCCTCGGCGGACTCGCCGGTCAGGCCGATCAGTTCGGCAAGCCGCTGCTCCGCCGCTAGCCCCTCGGCGAGACGGCGCTCGGCGTCATGGGCACGCTCCGCGGCGGTCGCCGCGTCCGCCGCACGAGCCGCCGTCAGCTCAGCGCGGGACTCGGTCGAGGCCGCCTCGCGCGCGTGCTCCGAGGCTCGCCGGGAGGCCTCGCGAGCGGTGTCCCAGGCGGCGACGGCCGTCTTCTCGGCGTCGCTCGCCGCGAGGGCCGCGCGGGCCGGGTCGGCGTCGGGCGCGCTGTCGTCGAGCCAGCCCGCCCGCACGGCCTCGGCGGTCTCCTGCTCGACCTCCGACAACCGCTGCCGCAGATGCCCGACCTCACTGCGGGCCCGCTGTGCCTCGGTGGCGGCGGCGGTGGAGTCGCGGTAGGCGGAGTCGCTGACCTCCTGGAGCGCGGCGGACCGCTCCTCCTCCTCGTTGGCGAGGGTCTCCGCGCTCTGCGCGGCCGCCTGCAGGGCCCGTACGAGATCGACGGCGGCCTTGGCGCGGGCGGCCAGCGCGGGAGCCGCGTCGCGCTCGGCCTCCTGGATCGCGGCGGCCACGCGCGCGACGCGGTCGGCGGCGGCGCGGTGGCGCAGGGCGGTCTCGGCGGCCTGCCAGGCGGAGTGCAGCGTGCGCGCCTCGGCGAGCTCACGCTTCTGCGCGGCCGCCGTCTTCTCGGCCGCCGCGAGGGCCAACGAGGCGTGCCGATAGGCGAGTTCGGCGGCGATCAGCGCGCTGCGCTCCCGCGCCGCCTCGGCGTGGGTGACGGCGTACGCGGCGGCGGTGACCCGCTGGGCGAGGTCGCCCGCCCGGACCCGCTCCTGGACACCGCGCGCGGACAGCCGTCGTGCCAGGGTCCGGGTCCGCCGCTCGGCGCCGGCGTGGATGTCACGCGCGCGTGAGCGTGTCTCGGCGGCTTCGACGATCCGGCCGAGCAGGTCGACGGACCCGGCGGTGAAGTCCCGCTCGGCGATCAGCTCGGCGCGTCGGCCCAGTTTGTTGCCGAAGCCGCTGACCAGGTCGGCGAGGCCGTCGGTGTCGCGCGTGTCCGTCACGGCCCGCAGCAGCAGGTCGGTGAAGTCGGAGTCCTTCTTGACGGCGAAGAGGCCGGCGGCCTCACCTTCGTCGGCGTTCATCTCCCGTTGGTAGCGGAAGAGTTCGGGGTCGAGGCCGAGGTCTCCGAGGTGCTCGATCCAGCGGTCGTGGATCTCCTCCCAGTGCACCTCCAGATGGGGGTACGCCTTGCCCGCCTCGGTGATGGCGTCGCGAAAGCCCTTCATGGTGCGGCGCCGGCCCTGCGCGCCCGACTGGCCCTCGACGGGCGGCCGTACGGCGGTGGACTCGGCGACGGGCAGGTTGTCCAGGCTCAGCCCGGGTCCGGGCCGGAAGGAGTACCAGGCCTCGGCGAACTTGCGCGGGTCGTTGGAGACCTGGCGCCCGCGCCACTCGCTCGCCTTGCCGACCACGACGCACTCGCCGGTGAGCGTGTGCTGCCATTCCAGCGCGACATGGCCGCAGTCGTCGGCGAGCAGGAACTTCCGCAGCACACCGGAGCTGGCGCCGCCGAGGGTGTTGCGGTGGCCGGGCAGCATCACGGAGAAGATCAGCTTGAGCAGGACCGACTTGCCGCCGCCGTTCTCCAGGAAGAGCACCCCGGCAGGAGCGGGCCGGCGCGGCGGCCCGACGGGCTCCTCCTCGAAGAACTCCGCCTGCGTGGGCGCGGGGTCGGGCACGGGCGCGCCCACACCGCGCAGGTCGAGCACGGTGTCGGCGTAGCGCGCACCGGCCGGCCCGATGGAGTAGAGGCGGACCCGGGACAGCTCGTACATGGCGGACTCTCGTAAGTCTTCGTCAGATCGGGGGAGTTGGTCGGATCAGGTGGGTTCGGATCAGTGAGGTGCCGGGGCTTCAGGCGGAGTGGAACGGCAGCCCGGCGTCGGCCACCAGCTCCAGGTCGTCCGTGTCCTCGGCGGCCAGCAACGTCGCCGTGCCGTCGGTGACCGGGACCACGCCCAGCTCCAGCAGCTCGGCCATGGCGGCGCTGCCCGCCATGTCACGCACCTGGAGTTGGTAGCGGGCGGTCGTCCGGTAGGTGCCGCCGCTGTCGTCGCCCGTTCGCTGCAGGAACCCCGAGTCGGTGAGGAAGGCGGCCGCCTTGCCGACGATGCCGGTGGTCGAACCGGCGAGTCTGCGCGCGTCCTTGGTGGCGCCGGTCGCGCTGCGTCTCACCCAGATGCGCCAGGCGGCCTCGAGGCCGGGCGCGTCCGTCGCCGGGTCGGTGTTCTCGCCCTGTTCGTCGGCCCGCTCCTCCAGCCGTCGGCAGGCCTGCCGTACGAAGGCGTCGACGCCGTTGACCGTCACGCGCCCGATGTAGCCGTCGTCGGCGAGGTCCTCGGGCCGTGGGAACGCCATCGCGGCGATGGCGAGGTGGGCCAGGCCGTGCAGGAAGCGGTCGCCGCCGTCGGCGGACGTACGACGCGCGTAGTCACCCATGCGGACGGCGAACACCGAGTCCTCGGCGGCGGTCACCGCCATCCCCGCCCGCGGCGACACCTCCAGCACGACCAGTCCCAGCCCGGCGGCCACGGCATCCGCGAGCCGCGCGAAAGGCGGGTCCTCCCGGTACCGCCGCAGCAGCTCCGCGTACTCCTGGTCCCGTGCGGGCTGAAGCTTCGGCTGGAGTCCGAAGGCGACCAGCCGGGCCGCGTCGGCGGCGTCGGCGGGCGTGACGGCGGCGGTCGCCGACGGGGTGGGTGCCTCCGTGTCACTCCACTCGACGTGCTCGCTCACGGTCGGGGCTCCTCGCTGCGCAGTTGCTGACTCATGCTGCTTCCGTCCTGTCCGCCGCCATCCCCGCCGCGTCCAGCAGGGCCGTGCCGACGATGAGGTCGGCTCCGCCGAACTCGGGATCGTCCAGCTCCGTCCCGTCGTCCACGGCGAACAGCAGCTTCTCCTCGCCCTGCCGATAGGCCGTGCCGACCGGCGGACTGGCCGCGTGCACGGCCAGCAGCGCGACGAGATAGGGCAGGTCCGGGTCCTGTCGACGCGCCTGGGCCAACAGGCCCGACAGCCGTCGCGGTGCGTCGGCCGGCAGATCCAGCAGCTCCATCGCCGCGGCCAGCTGCGCCTCGCTGAACCGGCTGTCGTCAGGCGTCGCGATGAGGTCCGGCTCGGGCATCTCGGCGCCCAGGTGCTCCCGCTCCACGGGTGGCGTCAGCAGTATGTCGACGAGATCACCCACCCGCACCGACACCGGCGTACGCAACCCGGTCCCGCGCGCGAAGAAGGCGTCCGTGACCCGGACGGCCTGCTCCAGCGCCAAGGGCAGAACGGGCGCGACGAGATGCCCGTACAGGTCGATCCCCGACGTCGTCATCGGTGTCGCGAAGGCCTGCCGGTCCTGTTCTGCGCGGAAGAGCGGGCCGGCCTCCAACAACCGGGACTGCAACTGCGTATGGCGTCGGATGCAGTCCTTCACGATGTCGACCAGCTCGGCGGCGCGCCGCTTGTGCTCGGGATCCTCGGTCTCGTCGCGCGCCTTGCGGATGTTGGTGAGGATCGCGTTCTCGTGGCGGTACCGGTCGGCGACGTGGTCGAGCGCCTCGGCGATCATGTCCGGTACGGCGTTCAGCCAGTCGACCGCGCGAACGTTGCGGCGGGTCGCGTCCAGGGCCCTGCGGAGCGTCTCGGAGTACTGCACGGTCCGGTACCGGGCCTGCTCGGCGGCCAGCTGGGCATCGGTGAGACGGCCACGGTTGATCAGCACCTCCAGCTTGACCTCGGCGGCGATCTGGGCGCTGGTGACGTCCGTGTCGAGGGCACCGACGAGGACGTTGACCGCCTCGTCCGTCGTGCGGAGGTACACCGTGCCGCCCGGTCCCGGCACTTCCTCGATCAGCTTGAAGTCGTAGTCACGGCGGACATAGCTGCCGTCCGGCGCGAACGTGCCGTACACGGCGCGAAAGCCGCGGTCCACGCTGCCGACGTTGATCAGGTTCTCCAGGACCCAGCGGGCCACCCGCTCGTGCTCGGCGACCGGGCGGTGGGGGGCCTGGGCGGCGATGCGCGGGATGAGGCGGGCGACGATCTGGTCGTGGTCGGCGCCCGTGTCGAAGTCCATGTTCAGGGTGACCAGGTCGATGGCGGCGAGCGCCACCTCCGCCATGCCGTACACCGAGTACTCACCCGCGAGGTTGGCCTTGCGCGCGTCGAGGTCGTGCAGCGGCGCGGTGCAGGCGAGCGCGCGCAGCCGCCGCGCCAGCCCCTCGTCGGCGGCCGGGCCCGGAGCCGGGCGCGGCCCCGCGCTGAGCTGGGGCGGAACACGGTCCGTCGATGCAGGCGAAGTCACGGTGCACAGACTAGGTCCTAGGTCTGACAACGACCCAAACGAACGCGTACCGCCGGGAGCCTGAGCCGCAGGTCGCGCCGGTCGTGGCCGCTACGGGGCGCTGACCCGCCGCCGGTAGACCTCCACGACCCGTTCCAGCGAATCGTCGAGATAGACCGCGAGGAGCTTCTCGGCTTCGCCCGTGTCGCCCGCTTCCAAGGCCCCGAGGATCTCCCGGTTGCGCGCGAGGTAGGGCTCGTGGAGCCGGTGCGGATCGTCCACCACGTGGAAGGCCAGACGCAGCTCCGCGAAGACGCTGCGCATCAGCTCGTCGGTGCGGGCGCTCCCGGCGAGCGAGACCAGCTCCCGGTGGAAGTGGATGTTGGCCGTGCCCAGCCCTTTCCAGTCACCTTCGCGCACCGCGCGCTGCCCTTCGGCGACCGCTTGGGCGGGCCCCTCCAGGGGGTACGGCGGTTCGCCGAGCCCGCGCACGACGGCGCACTCGACGAGGCGTCGGGTGCGGTAGATGTCCTCGACGTCCTCCACCGTCAGGACCCGCACGAACACGCCCCGGTTCAGTTCATGGACGAGCAGCCGTTCATGGGTGAGCAGCCGGAACGCCTCGCGCAGTGTGTTGCGGGACACACCGAGAGCGCCTCCGATGCTGTCCTCCGACAGCCGGGTGCCGGGAGGGAAGAAGCCCTCGGCGATGCGGCTTCTGAGGATGTCCGAGACCCGTTCCGCCGTGCTCGTACGCCCCAGGAGGGCACGGTCGTCGGCCAGTCCGCCCAGCTGCTCTGCCATGCCCGGAATTCAACCGCAGACACAAGAACGAAACAACACGGGTATTGAAGGATCGTTCAACGATCCTCTACCTTGCTGCTCACCGTACAGCTCAGTTCCGCACCCTCCGTCCCCCTCTCTGCGAGGTGCCCATGAGCACGACCCCTCCACCGCAGGCCCTGGCCGACGCCAACCCCACGACCGACGAACGCGCCGCCGATGACGGCGCGTTCGCCTGGCTGCGCGCCCTGGGGCCGCGCGGCCGCCGCGCCTTCGCGGGCGCTTTCGGTGGCTATGCGCTGGATTCGTACGACTACTTCACGCTGCCGCTCAGCATGGTCGCGCTGGCCGCGTACTTCGGCCTGGACAGCGGCCAGACCGGTCTCTTCACCACCGTCACGCTCGTGGTCTCAGCGATCGGCGGCGCGCTCGCCGGTGTGCTGGCCGACCGGATCGGCCGGGTCAAGGCGCTGATGATCACGGTCATCACCTACGCGGTCTTCACCGTCGCCTGCGGCTTCGCACCCAACTACGAGACGCTGCTGGTCTTCCGCGCTCTCCAGGGCCTCGGCTTCGGCGGCGAGTGGGCGGTCGGCGCGATCCTGGTGGCCGAGTACGCGAGCGCCAAGCACCGGGGCCGAACGCTCGGCGCGATCCAGAGCTCGTGGGCCGTCGGCTGGGCCCTGGCCGCGATCATGTACACGCTGGTCTTCTCGTTCGTCGACGACGGCCTGGCCTGGCGCGTGATGTTCTGGACCGGCGCGCTGCCCGCGCTGCTCGTCATCTGGATGCGACGCCGCGTGCACGACGCCCCGGAGGCGGTGGCCGTACGGGAACGGAGCACGGAGAAGGGCTCGTTCGCGGCCATCTTCAAGCCCGGCCTGCTGCGAACGACGATCTTCGCGGGGCTGCTCTCCACCGGGGTCCAGGGCGGTTACTACACCCTCGCCACCTGGGTGCCGACCTATCTCAAGACCGAGCGCGACCTCTCGGTCGTCGGCACCGGCGGCTATCTGACGTTCCTCATCTCCGGTGCCTTCCTCGGCTATCTGACCGGCGGTTACCTCACCGACCGGCTGGGCCGCCGGCGCAACATCTGGCTGTTCGCGCTGCTGTCGGCCGTCTGCATCCTGGCGTACGCGAACATCCCGAGCGGTTCCAACACCCTGCTCCTGATACTCGGTTTCCCGCTCGGGTTCTGTATGTCGGCGATCTTCAGCGGCTTCGGGTCCTACCTGAGCGAGCTGTACCCGACGGCGGTGCGCGGCACGGGACAGGGCTTCACGTACAACACCGGCCGCGCGGTGGGCGCCGTCTTCCCCACCACGGTCGGCTTCCTGGCCGACAGCTGGGGCGTGGGCGGCGCACTGGTCTTCGGTGCGATCGGCTACGGCATCGCCGCGCTGGCCCTGCTCGGGCTGCCGGAGACGCGCGGGAAGGAGCTGGCGTGAACCCGACGGACAACCGCGCGCTCACCCTCGTGACCCAAGACCGCCCGCTCACCCTCGTCGACGAGCACGCGCACGCGTGGAGCCCGGCAACGGCCCGCGCCCGCTTCCGGGAGGGCCTCACGGGCCCCACCGCCGGGGTCGCGGCGGGCCACACCCAGGTCAACCTGATCTCGGTGCCCGCCGACTGGGCGTACGACATGCTGCTGTTCTGCCAGCGCAACCCCAAGCCCTGCCCGGTCCTCGACGTCACGGACGCCGGTTCCTGGACGACCGTCCTCGCCGACGGCGCCGACCTGCGCACCGATCTGCCGCGCTACCGGGTGTGGCGGGACGGCGAGTTGGTGGACGAGCCGACGGACGTGCGCGGCCACTGGCGGAGCGATCTGGTGTCGTTCCTGATCGGGTGCAGCTTCACCTTCGAGTGGGCACTGGCCGAGGCGGGTGTACCGATCCGCCATGTCGAGCAGGGCCGCAACGTCCCGATGTACGTGACCAGCCGTCAGTGCCGTCCGGCGGGGCGGCTGCACGGCCCGATGGTGGTCTCGATGCGCCCGGTGCCGCCGGTCCACGTGGCGGCGGCACTGCGGGAGACCGGTCTCCTCCCGGCGGTGCACGGCAGCCCCGTGCACTGTGGCGATCCGTCGGCCCTGGGCATCGCCGACCTCGGCCGGCCCGACTTCGGCGATCCGGTGGACGCCGAGCCGGACGACATCCCGATGTTCTGGGCGTGCGGAGTGACCCCGCAGGCCGCCGTGATGGCCTCGCGCCCGCCGTTCGCCATCACCCACGCACCGGGCCAGATGTTCCTCACCGATGCCCGCGACGAGCAGTACCGCATCGCTTGAGCACTGTCCTTGGGCCTGCCCTTTGGGCCCTGCCCCTTGCGTACCACCTGAGAATCACCGACAGGAGAAACGACGGACCGATGACCTCCATCGACCTGAACGCCGACCTCGGCGAGGGCTTCGGCCGCTGGCATCTCACCGACGACGAACGGCTGCTGTCCGTCGTCACCAGCGCCAACGTGGCCTGCGGCTTCCACGCCGGGGACGCGGCCACCATGCGGCGGGTGTGCGAGCAGGCGGCCGAGCGCGGAGTACGGATCGGCGCCCAGGTCTCCTATCGGGACCTGGCGGGCTTCGGGCGGCGCGCGATGGACGTGCCGCCCGCCGAACTGGCGGCCGAAGTGGCCTACCAGATCGGCGCCCTGGAGGTCTTCGCGCGAGCGGCAGGCGCGCGCGTGTCGTACGTCAAGCCGCACGGCGCGCTCTACAACCGTGTCGTGCACGACGAGGAGCAGGCCGGCGCGGTCGTCGACGGCGTGCTCCTCGCGGACGCCACACTCCCCGTGCTCGGCCTGCCCGGCTCGCGGCTGCTGGAACTGGCCGCCGAGGCCGGACTCCCGGCCGTCACGGAGGCGTTCGCGGACCGCGCCTACACCGACCAGGGCACGCTCGTGCCGCGCGGCCAGGACGGCGCCGTGGTCACCGACCCGGAGGCCGTCGTGGAGCGTTCGGTGGGCCTGGCCCGCTCGGGCGTGGTCACCTCCCGCGCCGGGACGCAGATCGAGGTACGCGCGCGTTCCCTGTGCCTGCACGGGGACACGCCCGGCGCCGTCGAGCTGGCCCGCCGGGTGCGGGCGCGGCTGGAGGAGTCGGGTGTCCGGGTGGAGGCCTTCGTATGAGGGCGCTGCCCGTCGGCGACGACGCCCTGCTCGTCGAGGTGGCCTCGGGCGAGGAGGCCCAGGCCCTGCACGCGGAGCTGCTTCGGCGCCGTACCGAGGGTTCGTTGTCGGTCCGCGAGATCGTCCCCGCGGCCCGGACCGTCCTGCTCGACGGCCTCGCGGACCCGGCCCGCCTGGCCTCCGAACTGACCACCGCCGACGTCCCGCCCGCTCCCCCACGCGCGCGTGAGGTGGTCGAACTCCCGGTCCGCTACGACGGCCCGGACCTGGCCGATGTCGCCGCGCACTGGGGCGTTTCGCCGCACGAGGTGGTCCGCATCCACGCGGACACCGAATTCAGCGTCGCCTTCTGCGGATTCGCTCCCGGTTTCGGCTATCTCACAGGTTTGCCGCCGCGTTACGACGTCCCGCGCCGGGCCACTCCGCGCACGGCCGTCCCCGCCGGTGCGGTGGCGTTGGCGGGCCCGTACACGGGCGTGTACCCGCGCTCGTCGCCGGGCGGCTGGCAGCTGATCGGCACCACGGACACCGTGCTGTGGGACCACACGCGTGCGCCGGCCGCGCTGCTGTCACCGGGCACGCGCGTGCGCTTCGTTCCGGTGGGGAGCTCATGACCGACCGCGCGCTCTCCGTCGTACGCGCCGGGGCGCTCACCACCGTGCAGGACCTCGGCCGCCCCGGACACGCCCACCTCGGAGTGCCCCGCTCGGGCGCGCTGGACGGGCCGGCGGCGGCGCTGGTCAACCGACTGGTCGGGAATGGCCCCGAGGCGGCCGTTCTGGAGACCACGGTCAACGGCTGTGCGGTGCGGCCTCGTTCGACGGTGACCGTCGCGGTAGGCGGCGCACCGTGCCGTGTCACGGTGGACGGACGCCCGGTCGCGTGGAGCGCCCCGGTGCGCGTGCCTGCCGGTGCGCTCCTGGACGTCGGGGCGGCCCTGTCCGGCGTACGCAGCTATGTGGCCGTCTCCGGCGGCATCACCGTCGAACCGGTCCTCGGCAGCCGCTCCACGGACCTCCTGTCCGGCCTCGGCCCACCACCCCTCGCGGACGGGACTGTGCTGCCCCTCGGCCGATCGACGCAGCTCCACGCGTGCGTGGACGTCGCCCCGCAGCCGGCGCCGCCCGCCGAACTCGTCCTGCGCGTGACGCCGGGCCCTCGCGACGACTGGTTCACGGCGGCGGCCGTACACGCCTTCACCTCCCGCGCCTACCGCGTCTCCCCCGCGAGCAACCGCATCGGACTGCGCACCGAAGGTCCCGCCCTGGAACGGGCGACCACGCGTGAACTCCCCAGCGAGGGCGTGGTCCTGGGCGCGGTCCAGGTACCGCCCGACGGCCGGCCGGTCGTGTTCCTGGCCGACCACCCGACCACGGGCGGCTACCCGGTGATCGCCGTCGTCCGCGCGTCCGACCTCCCCGCCGCCGCCCAGGCGGTGCCCGGCACGCCGATCCGCTTCGTGGCCGTACGGCGTCGCTGACGGCCACCACGCGCGCGTACCGCTACGCCGCCTCCGGTTCGGGCTGCTGCTTCGGGACCGGGCGCTGTCCGGGCAGCGCCAGTCCCTCCGGCAGGGACCGCTGGCCCGGCACCGGCCGTTGCTCGGGCACCCGCATCGACTCGGGCGCCGACAGCGCGGCCAGCGCCCTGGACACCGCCTGCGCCGCGCGCAGGTCGAGCCGGCCGCAGGTGCCCTTCGCGCGGTGGCGCATCTCGTCGACGGCGAGGCACAGCAGTTGGGGCAGCAGGTCGTTGCACCGCCGGACGACCCATGCGGTCCCCGCCGTGGCCAGCCACAACAGGCTCGCCGATGTGGTGGGCGGCGGGAACTCGGGGTCGGGCGAGGGCGCCGGCCGCGTCGCGATGCCCCTGTGCGCCAGCATCGCGTGGAAGCGCAGGGCGATCTGCCGGTGCCCGCGCTCCCCGGGGTGCAGCCGGTCCGAGCT
Source organism: Streptomyces viridochromogenes (assembly GCF_001270495.1). Taxonomy (GTDB): domain Bacteria; phylum Actinomycetota; class Actinomycetes; order Streptomycetales; family Streptomycetaceae; genus Streptomyces; species Streptomyces viridochromogenes_A. The sequence goes on along the minus strand of NZ_LGUR01000083.1, from coordinate 87,730 downwards.
CCACATCGCGCGGTCCATGATCCAGGGGTCGTCGACCGCGTGCAGATGCACCGCCCCGTACCGCTCGGACAACGTGTGGACCACCGTGTTGACGGCCCGCTGTCTCCGGGCCAGCGGATTGCCCAGGACCCCCGGCAGTCCCAGCATCGTGCCCGGGTCGGGCAGACAGGCCGTGAGCAGGGCCGTGCCCTGACGGGTGAAGGACGCGTAGACCCTGTCGAGGCGCTCGGCGATCTTCTCTATGTCGAAGGTGCTGCGCAGGGTGTCGTTGACGCCCACGAGAACGGACGCGACGTCGGGTCGCAGGGACAGCGCCGCCGGCAGCTGAACCTCCAGCACGTCCCGCGTCTGCGCCCCGCTGACCGCCAGGTTGGTGAACTCGGCGGACGGTTCGGACAGCCCACCGGCGAGCAGCGCGGCCCAGCCGCGCCACCCGTTTCCGTCCCCGTTCCCGTTTCGGATCCCGTTCCCGTTCCGGTTCCCGACGGGATCGCCCACGCCCTCGGTCAGCGAGTCCCCGAGGGCGACATAGCGGAGCGGTCTCATGCCGCGCCCTCCGCGCGCACGAAGGGACGCACCGGCACCGCGGCGTCGTGTGCGGTGAGGAAGGCGTCCACCGCCGTGCCCCAGCCGAAGCACTCGGCACGCGCGCGTGCCGCCTCCCGGCGCTCGCGCTCGGGACGGTCGAGCAGCATCTCCACGGCGTCCGCGAAGGCGTCCCCGTTGTCCGCCGCGGTGGCCCCGGCGGGGCCGATCACCTCCGGCAGCGCGGACGACGCGCTCGCCACCACGGGCGTACCGCAGGCCATGGCCTCCAGGGCGGCGAGCCCGAAGGTCTCGGCGGGCCCGGGGGCCAGGCAGATGTCGGCGGAGGCCTGGAGCGCGCCGAGGAGGCTGCGGTCGGCGACATGCCCGAGGAAGGTCACCGGCAGGTCGCGCTCCTGTGCCCGCTGTTCGAGCCGGGCTCGCAGGGGGCCGTTACCGGCCACCACGAGCACCGCCCGCACGCCGCGCCCCCGCAGCGACTCCAGGGCGTCCAGCGCGGTGCCGGGTCGCTTCTCCACGGAGAGCCGGGAGCACATCACGAGCAGCTTCTCGTCGGCACGCGCGTGTGTCTCGCGCAGCGCCGCGTCGCGCAGGGTGGGACGCCGGTTCATCAGGTCGACGCCCAGCGGAGCCCGTACGACGTTGCGGGCGCCTATGCGCACGAACTCCCGCTCGGCGAACTCGGTGGTGCACACGACCTTCGAGTACGTGTGGGCCGTACGGACGTTGAGGGCGTCCGCGGCGCGCCGGGACAGGTTCTCCGACAGCCCCCAGGTGCGCAGCACGCCGTCGGCGGTCTCGTGGGAGACCATCACGGCGGGCACGCGGGCGCGGCGGGCCCACCTGCCGGTCCAGCGCAGCGTCGTACGGTCGGAGACCTCCAGGCGGTCGGGGGCGAGCTCCTCCAGGAGGGCCGCGACCCGCCGCTTGTCGACGAGCACGCGGTAGCCGCCGGTACCGGGCAGCATCGGGCCGGGCAGGGTGATCACGCGGCCCTGCTCGGTCTGGCAGTCGCCGTACTTCTCACCGGGCACGACGAGGACGGGGTCGTGCCCCGCCAGCTTGAAGCCCTTGCCCAGCTCGCGCAGCGCGGTACGCAGCCCTCCGGACGCGGGGGCGACGAAGTTCGCCAGCCGGACGATGCGCAGCGAGGTGTTCACAGCGTTGCTCGGCGAGGTGTTCATCCCGTTGCGAGGCGAGGCGTTCACACTGCCACCGCCGGCCTCCGTGCCTTGAGCACGGCCTCGTAGTGGGCGATGAGCTGGTCGCCGATGGTCGCCCAGGTGCGACCCTCGACCGTGGCGCGTCCGGCGGCCCCGTAGGCGGCCCGCAGCGCGGGGTCGGCGATGAGGGACCGCACGGCGTCCCGTACGGCGTCGGCGTCGCGCGGGGGCACCAGGAGACCGGTGCGGCCGTGGTCGACCAGGTCGAGCGGGCCTCCGGCGGCGGGCGCGACGACGGGGACGCCGCTCGCCATGGCCTCCTGCACGGTCTGGCAGAAGGTCTCGAACGGCCCCGTGTGGGCGAAGACGTCGAACGAGGCGAAGATCCGGGCGAGGTCGTCTCCGCCGCGCCGGCCCAGGAAGACCGCGCCGGGCAGGGCTTCGGCGAGCGCGGGCTGGCTCGGCCCGTCACCGACGATCACGACCTTCACGCCCGGCATGCCGTGGACGCCGGAGAGCAGCTCGATGTGCTTCTCCGGGGCGAGCCGCCCGACGTAGCCGACGATGATCTCGCCGTTCGGGGCGAGTTCGCGGCGCAGCGCCTCGTCCCGGAGTTCGGGGCGGAAGCGTGCGGTGTCCACGCCGCGGGCCCACAGCTTGAGCCGGGGCACGCCATGGGTCTCCAGATCGCGCATGGAGGCGCTGGACGGGACGAGGGTGAGGTCGGCGGCGGAGTGGACGGAGCGTATGCGCCGCCAGGCCGCGGCCTCGCCGGCGCCCATGTAGGTGCGGGCGTATCCGGCCAGGTCGGTCTGGTAGACGGCGACGGCGGGGATGCCGAGCCGGGCGGCGGCGGCCATGCCGCGGACGCCGAGGACGAAGGGGCTGGCCAGGTGCACCATGTCGGGCTGGTGCTGGATCAGCGCCGCGGCGAGGCGCCGGCTGGGGAGCGCGACCCTGACCTGGGGATAGCCGGGGAGCGGGAGGGAGGGGACATGGACGACGGGGCAGGGCGCCAGGGCGGCGGCTGCCTTGTTCCCGGGAGCGGGAGCCGGGGCGACGACGATGGGGGCGTGACCGCGATCGACGAGGTGTCGGGCGGTCTGGAGCGCGCAGTGGGCCACGCCGTTCACATCGGGGGGAAAGGATTCGGTCACGATGACGACACGCATACCGGTGTTGTCGCCGTGCTGGACGTGGCCGCGTCAAAGTGGATCTTTCCGAACGACAAACGTCCCATGAGCGTTCCGCTGCGCCCCCGAGCGGGTCAGATCACGTCCATACGCACCTGACCCGCAGGTCATCCCGTGTTCACCCGGCGGGCGGATCTCCCCGACGTTCACGGCGCGGACACATGTCCCGCCGGTGCTTCAGTCGTGGGTCACGTCCCGCCCGACGATCAGTCGGAGGCCTCGGAGGGCCCTAGGACCGGTCGGGGCAATGGAGGGCAGCCTGATGATCAGCCGGCTGTCATGTCCGGTCCGATCCGACTCCGTACGGCCGTCTGCACCTCGGCCTCCTCGGCCGGGTCGGCGGCGAGCCGGCGCAGTCGCTCGACCACGCGGGCGTCACCGGTCTCGGCGTGCCGGGCGGCGATCTCGCGGGTGGTCTCCTCGCAGTCCCAGAGACACTCGACGGCGAAGCCGGACGGGAAGGAGGGGTCGGTGGCGGCCAGGGCACGGGCGGTGCGGCCGCGTAGATGGGATGAGGCGGTCTCGCGGTAGATATGGCGCAGGACCGGCGCGGCGCAGGCGATACCGAGCCGTCCGGTGCCGTCGACGAGGGTCCACAGCGTCGGAGCGTCGGGACCGTCGCCCCGTACGGCCTCGCGCAGCGCCGAGAGGACCAGGTCCTTGTCCTCGGCTCCGCCGCGGCAGGCGAGCATGCGTCCGGCGGCGGCGCCGAGCGGATCGGGCCGTCGGGCCCAGCCCCGCGCGCGGTCGACGGCGGCGACGCTGCGCATCCGTTCGAAGGCGTCGACGGCGGCTTCCACGACGGCCGACGAGCCGGTGACCACGGCCGCCTCGATCAGGTCGAGGGCATCGGGATCATTGCTGTCCGCGAGGTAGCGCAAGGCGGTGCAACGGGCTCCGTCGGTGCCGTCCTTGGCGGCGGCGACGATTTCGGGCCGGTCCTCGGGGCCCGCGACGGCCATGAGGCACCGCGCGGCGGGCACATGGAGCGCGACTCCGCGCTCGATGCCCTGCTGGGCCCACTCGAAGACCGCCTGCACGCTCCACCCCGGACGGGGCCCGGTAGGTCGCATCTGCCGCTGCCAGCGGTCGAAGCAGCCGGCCTCGTGAGCGGCACGCACACGCGTGGCGATCGATTCGCGCGGATCCTCGGCCCACAGCCGCCACGGCCGTGGCTCAAAAGCATCGCGTACGACGGTGGCCAGCTCGGCCTCGCCCTCGGGATCGGCCGGGAAACGTGCCAGGACGGGCGCGGCGAGGGCGCGCAGGCCCGCGTCGTCGTCCCTGAGCGCGAGCTCGTCCAGGGCCCAGGCCCAGTTGGAGCCCGTGGCGGCGTACCTGCGCAGCAGTTCCAGGGCATCCCGCCTGCCGTAGGAGGCGAGGTGGCCGAGGACGGCCAGGGCCAGCCCCGTGCGTGACTCCTCGGTGTCGAAGACATCCTCGACGTCGAAGAGGTGCGCCTCGATCTCGTCCAGATCGCCGTGTAGGTCGAGGTAGAGACGGGCGTAGTAAAGGGAGCGGTTCTCCACCTGCCAGTCGTGGCGGGGATCCCGCAGCACACAGTGGTTCAGGGCCGCGAGCGCCTCGGCGCGCGGGGCGGTGAGCGCGTGCAGTGTGCCGTCGCCGCGACCCCGCTGGAGCAGGCCGAGCAGCGTACCGCTGGGCGCTATGACCGGTTCGAACATGGGAAACAGCCTCACATCAAGCGTCGACGCAACCGGGGATCCTGCTTCACCTGGCCGCGTGACAACACGTCGGGGCGCCCGCCGTTTCCTGCTTGCTGTAGACCATTTTCCTCTGCCTCTCGTCAGTGGCCCTCGCGGACCGCATCACGGCCCGCGCGGTGCGGCAACACCTGCCCAGCCATCGCGTCCGTGAATCACGACGTCATGATGACTCGGCACTTCCGTCTGCCGCGACCGAAATTTCGGCGGCCCTGTACCGCCTCCCCCGTTTTCCGTGTTTCAGCTGGTCAGATCATTCGGATCAGTGTGCGCCGAACAGCTCGAGCAGTTCGGTCTTGCCGAACATGCGGGCCGTGTCGACGGCCGACGGGGTGCCCGCGGCCGGGTCGGCACCGGCTTCCAGAAGGACCTTGATCACTTCCGTCTCACCCTTGAAGACGGCACCGGCGAGTGGCGTCTGGCCTCGGTCGTTGACACGGTCGCCCTCGGCACCCCGGGCGAGCAGGGCGCGCACCGCGTCGGCATGGCCGTGATAGGCGGCGAGCATCACGAGGGAGTCGCCGCGGTCGTTGGTGAGGTTGGCCGGAACGCCCGCGTCGACGTACGCCACGAGCGCCTCGGTCTGCCCCTGCCGGGCCAGATCGAAGATCTTGGTCGCCAGCTCCACGACCTCGGGGTCGGGGGCATCAGTCATCGGCCGGACCGCCTCTCACTACGAACACGGGGACTGCGGATACTGCGGGGACTACGGAACTGCGGGGAGCACGGGTACGACCGGCGAGCGGTGTCGGCCGTACGAGTGATTCGCCAGGGTACTGGCTCGCGCGGCACATGGCCCGATGCGTCCGAGGCAAAGATCATCGCAGACACGGCCGGACGCGACACCCAAGCTCATCCGGTCAAGGACACTCCACCATCCGAAGGAAATCTGCCGGATTTCACCCAGTTGCACCTTTTATCGTATGGATACATCCTGTGAGCCTGGAAGTACTCATGGTGACTGTCCCCACCCGAACCAGGAGCACTCACATGATCCTCTCCATCTCAGGCGTCGTTCTGCTCGGCATCGTCGTCTTCATCTTCTTCCGCAAGGACGGGCTGAAGGCGTCCCACGCCCTGATCTCGGCGCTGTTCGGCTTCTATCTGGCAAGCACGGCCATCGCCCCGAGCATCAAGGCCGGCGGCGAGAGCCTGGCGAGCCTCCTGGGCGGCATCCAGTTCTGACACCGCCCGTCCAGCCCGTACGCACCTCCAGGAGACCGCAGTGGCCCGCCGCCCCCTCCCCCGCATCCTGAGCACAGGCAGCGCGCAGATCGCCCGAAGCCGGGAGCTGGCCCGGGCACAGCTCACCCGAAGCCGGGAGCTGGCCCGGACGGCGAGCGACAGCGCCTCTGACGTTCTCCATCCACTGATCACGATCACCCGCGGTCTGCGCCGGCTGGCCTCGGCCGGGCGGCGCAAGTGGGCCGACACCCCCAAGGACAAGCGCGGACCGCTGCTGTTCCTGGTGGCCTCGGTGATCCTGGTCGTGGCGCTGGTTCCGTACGGGCCGCTGCTCGCCGTCATCACCCTGATGGCGGCGGCAGCCTGGCAGGGCCGGGACCGCAAACCGGCCACGCCCGAGGGACCCGACGAGTCCCAGACGGAGCGGCTGAGGTCGCTGTACGAGGCACTGGTCCCCTACTTCTCCGCGGCCGACGACCCGGCCCCGCTGTACAGCCACGGCGGCGAGTGGGAGAAGGCCTTCCCGGAGTACGAGTTCGACGGCACGAGCCGGATCAGCAGCCTTCTGGTCCGCTACCCGGCCTACTTCACCGACGGCGAGGCGCAGGCCCGCGCACGGATCGAGTACCTGCTGACCGCGAAGTCCGGCCGCGGCCGGGAGTACCACTTCGCCTGGGACGAGGAGGGCAACGAGCTCATGGTCACCGCCCTCGCGCCGCTGCCCACCGACATCGCCGCCCAGCGCTTCGTCACGGCCCCCGGCGAGACCGTCCTCGGCTTCACCGACCCCACCCGGGTCCAGCGCACGCTCCCCCTCACCCACGGGGCGGAACAGCGCGACGTACCGCCGGTCGTCTGGCGCACCGGCATCCGCTCCACCGAGCCCCACCTGCTGGCCCTGGGCCAGCCCGGCAGCGGCACCTCGACCCTCCTGCGCTCCATCGCCCTTCAGGCCCTCCAGCACGGCGACGTCGTCATCGTCGAGGGCGGCGGCACCGGCGAGTACGCGTGCCTGACCGGCCGGGACGGCGTCCTGGCGGTCGAGTGCGGGCTGGCCGGGGCTCTGGCGAGCGTGGAGTGGGCGGCGACGGAGACGGAACGACGTCTGATCGCCGTGAACCGGGCCCGCCAGGCGGGCAACCCGCCGCCGGAGGACACCAAGCGCCCGCTGTGGATCCTCCTGGACCGCCCGACGGCGTTCTCCCACCTCGCCGCCGCGGACAACCGCAAGGACCCGCAGTCCCTGCTCCAGGTCCCGCTCCGGCACGGCCGTGCGGCCAACGTCACGGTCGTCGTGGCCGAGCAGTGGGACGGCCTGGACGCGCTGAGCGATGCCGTACGACAGCACACACGCGCGCGTGTCGTGCTCGGCCCCGCCACGGCGGAGCAACTGCGCACGGCCCTGGGCGCGCCCCCGCACACCACCCCGGTCGCCGACGTCCCGGCCGGCCGCGGCTACGCGCGCCTGGGCACGGGCCCGGTCCACCGCCTCCAGGTCCCGGCGACCCCGGACCCGTACGACGACGCGACGAGCGACGCGCACCGGCAGGCCGTACTCGACCTGTTGCCGGCGCGGACGACGCCGGTGGAGGCGGAGTCGCTGGGCACCGTGGAGAAGGCGGAACACGAGCCGGAGCCGGTGCCGGCGGAGGCTGTGGTGGCGGAGACGTCGTAGTCCCGTAGGCGCCGGGCCACGCGAGCCACCCCGGCACCTACGCCGGGCGCGGCACCTACGCCGGGCGGGCGCCGGGAGAGCAGCATCACGCCACGAACGGCCGCGAGGACTCCCCTGCCCCCGTCACCCCGCTCTCGACCAACCGTGCCGCAGCCCCCAACCGCGCCGCGGCCTCCTCCGCCACCGCGCCCCCCACGGTGAACGGCAGCCGCACATACCCCTCGAAGGCCCCGTCCACCCCGAACCGGGGCCCGGACGGCACCCGGACCCCCACCCGCTCCCCGACCTCGGCGAGCCGCGACCCCGACAGGCCACCGGTCCGGACCCACAACGTGAGCCCGCCCTGCGGCACCTCGAACTCCCAGCCGGGCAGCTCCCGCCGCACGGCCGCGACGAGCGCGTCCCGGTTCTCCCGGGCCTGTCCGCGCCGCAGCTCCACGGCCTGCTCCCAACCCCCCGTACCGAACAGCCAGTTCACGGCCAGCTGTTCCAGGACGGGCGTGCCCAGATCGGCGTAGGCGCGCGCGGCCACGAGGCTGCGGATCACATCCGGAGCCGCCCGCACCCAGCCGATCCGCATCCCCGCCCAGAAGGCCTTGCTGGCCGACCCGACGGTGATGACGGTCGACCCCGCGGGATCGAAGGCGCACACCGGTCGCGGCATCTCGACATCGTCGTCGAGCCACAGCTCGCTCATCGTCTCGTCGGCGACGAGCACCGTCCCCGCCGAACGCGCCGCGTCCACCAGTCGCCGCCGCTGGTCCTCGTCGGCCAGCGCCCCGGTCGGGTTGTGGAAGTCGGCGACGACATAGGCGAGCCGGGGCGCGGCCTCCCGCAACACCTGCCGCCAGCGGTCCACGTCCCAGCCGGTCAGCCCTTCGGCCATGGCCACGGGCACCAGCCGGGCGCCCGCCTCGCGCATCAGCTGGAGGATGTTGGCGTACGACGGCGACTCGACCGCGATCCGCTCACCGCGCCCCGCGAACAGATGGCAGATCGCGTCCATGGCGCCCATCGCCCCGGTGGTCACCATGATCTGCTCGGGCATGGTCGGAATCCCGCGTGCCGTGTACCGGTCGGCGATCATCGCGCGCAGCGCGGGCAGCCCGGCCGGATAGTCGCCGTGGGTGTGGGCGTACGGGGGCAGTTCCTCCAGGGCGCCCTGGACGGCACGGGTCAGCCACGGCTCGGGGGCGGGCAGCGCCGCGGTGCCCAGGTCGATCACCGAGCCCAGCGCCTCCGGCGGCAGCGGCTCCAGGCCGCGGGCGGGCAGCGGGTTCCCGGCCGGTACGGCCGTCCAGCTCCCCGCCCCGCGCCGCGACTCCAGGAACCCCTCGGTGCGCAGCGCCTCGTACGCGGCGGCCACGGTCGTACGGCTCACCGAGAGGGCGAGTGCCAGTTCCCGCTCGGCGGGCAGCCGTGCGGCGACCGGGACCCGCCCCTCCAGGACGAGCAGTCGGATGCCGTCGGCCAGGGACCGGTACGCGGGCGGGCGCCTGGTGCCGGGGCCTGCGGGACGGTCCTGCTGGGAGGTGAGCAGCCGGGCGAGCTGCGCGGCCCCCACCGCGGAAGTCCACTGAGCCATGATTTCCAGTCCACCTTCCCCGAATTGGCCATGGAGGGCGATGCTTCCCAAGCCACAGGGTGTCATGCATCAGTCCACTACCACCACAGGGGGACACGTCTTGTCCACGCAGGGGCATCCCGTGAAGCGGCTCACGCACGGGCATCTCATACGGCGGCTGTCACAGCTCTACGTCGGGCTCGCGCTGTACGGCGCGAGCTCGGCGCTGCTCGTCGAGGCGGGCCTGGGCCTGGAGCCCTGGAACGTGTTGCACCAGGGCCTCGCCGAACGCACCGGCCTGACGATCGGCGTCGTGTCGATCATCGTCGGCGCGGCCGTGCTGCTGCTGTGGATCCCGTTGCGCCAGCGCCCTGGCCTCGGCACGGTCTCCAACGTCTTCGTGGTCGGCATCGCCATGGACGGCACACTCGCCGCGCTTCCCGAGGCGCACAGCCTGGCCGTACGGATCCCCCTCCTCCTGGCCGGCATCGTGCTCAACGGCGTTGCCACCGGCCTCTACATCTCGGCCCGGTTCGGACCGGGCCCCCGGGACGGCCTGATGACGGGATTCAACCGGCGCACCGGCCGCTCGATCCGCCTGATGCGTACGGCCGTCGAGGTCGCGGTCGTGGTGACCGGCTTCGCCCTGGGCGGCACGGTCGGCGTCGGCACCGTCCTCTACGCGGTGTCCATCGGCCCGCTCGCCCAGCTCTTCCTGCGCGTGTTCGCCGTCCCGCCGGCATCGGACGGCAGCACGGTCGTTGCCGCCGGGCAACCCCGGCGCGCGATACTGCGTCCGTGAGCACCACGCGGATACGCCACCCCTACCTCGACCACCCCGGCCCGATCCCCTTCGCCCACCGGGGCGGGGCGGCGGACGGCCTGGAGAACACCGTGCTCCAGTTCCGGCGCGCGGTCGACCTGGGCTACCGGTACATCGAGACCGACGTCCACACCACACGCGACGGCAAGCTCGTCGCGTTCCACGACTCGACCCTGGACCGGGTCACGGACGGGGCGGGCCGGATCGCGGACCTGCCCTGGGCCGACGTACGGCACGCGCGCGTGGGCGGCAAGGAGCCGGTGCCCCTCTTCGAAGAGCTCCTGGAGACCTTCCCCGAGGTGCGCTGGAACGTCGACCTCAAGGCGGAGCCGGCGCTCCACCCCTTCCTGGAGCTGATCGAGCGCACCGGCGCCTGGGACCGCGTCTGCGTCGGCTCCTTCTCCGAGGCCCGCGTCATCCGCGCCCAGCGCCTGGCCGGGCCCCGCCTCGCGACGTCGTACGGCACCCGGGGCGTACTCAATCTGCGGCTGCGCTCCTGGGGTGTGCCGGCCGCGCTGCGCCGCTCGGCGGTGGCCGCCCAGGTACCCGAGGCGCAGTCCGGGATCCAGGTGGTGGACCACCGCTTCGTGCGAGCCGCCCACGCGCGCGGGCTCCAGGTGCACGTGTGGACCATCAATGATCCCGATGTGATGCACCGGCTCCTGGACCTGGGAGTCGATGGCATCATGACCGATCACATCGACACATTGCGCAAGGTCATGGAGGACCGCGGCGTCTGGGTCTGACCCTGCCCCGTCCCCACCCGCGCGCGGGATCATCACGGGGAAGCGAGGGCGCGGGGTGGGCATGGGAACCGTGCGGACGGAGGCGGCCGACGAGTCCGCCGGGCGCCGGCGCGAGCAGCGCGGCTGGTACTTCTACGACTGGGCGTGCTCCGTCTACTCGACGAGCGTGCTCACCGTGTTCCTGGGCCCGTATCTGACGTCGGTCGCCGACGCGGCGGCGGACGCGGACGGGTTCGTCCACCCCTTGGGCGTCCCCGTGCGCGCCGGCTCCTTCTTCGCCTACTCGGTGTCCCTGTCGGTGATCGTGGCCGTCCTGGTGATGCCCCTGGTGGGCGCGGCCGCCGACCGCACCGGCCGCAAGAAGCCCCTCCTCGGGGCCGCCGCCTATGTGGGAGCCACGGCCACCACGGCCATGTTCTTCCTGGACGGCGACCGCTATCTGCTCGGCGGCGTCCTGCTGATCGTCGCGAACGCGGCCCAGTCGGTCGCGATGATGCTCTACAACTCCTACCTCCCGCAGATCGCCCCGCCCGAGGAGCGCGACGCGGTCTCCTCCCGGGGCTGGGCCTTCGGCTACGCGTCGGGCTCGCTGATGCTGATCGTGAACCTGGTCCTGTATCTGGCCCACGACTCCTTCGGCATCTCCGAGAGCACGGCGGTCCGCATCTGTCTGGCGTCGGCCGGCCTGTGGTGGGGCGCCTTCGCCCTCATCCCGCTGCGCCGGCTGCGCGACCGCCGCTCCACGAGCGACGCAGCCGAAGCGGAGCCGACCGGGAGGAAACAGACCGCCATGGGCTTCCGGCAGCTCGCGGCGACGGTCCGCGACATGCGCCGCCACCCGCTGACACTCGCCTTCCTCCTCGCCTACCTGATCTACAACGACGGCATCCAGACGGTGATCTCCCAGGCGTCGATCTACGGCTCCGAAGAGCTCGGCCTCGGACAGTCGACGCTGATCGGAGCCGTGCTGCTGGTCCAGGTGCTGGCGGTGGCCGGGGCGCTCACGATGGGGCGGCTGGCGCGGACGTACGGCGCGAAACGGACGATCCTCGGCTCGCTGGTCGCGTGGACGGTGACGCTGGCGGCCGGGTACTTCCTGCCGGCCGGGGCGCCGGTGTGGTTCTTCGCGCTGGCGGCCGGCATCGGGCTCGTCCTCGGCGGCAGCCAGGCCCTGTCCCGGTCCCTGTTCTCCCATCTCGTCCCGCCGGGGAAGGAGGCCGAATACTTCTCCGCCTACGAGATGAGCGACCGCGGCATGAGCTGGCTCGGCCCGCTTCTCTTCGGGCTCACCTACCAGCTGACCGGAAGTTATCGAGACGCGATCATCTCGTTGGTGGCCTTCTTCGTCATCGGATTCGCCCTGCTCGCGAGGGTTCCGGTGCGCCGGGCGATCAGCGACGCGGGCAATCCGGTGCCGACAACGATTTAGCGTTCCGAGTGAAAGGGCGGTAGTGTACGCGTTTGGCCTGCCAGGCGTACCGTTACTGCGCGTCAAAGATGCCGAAACGCTGGGTTACATCTGCTAGCAGATGTGACAAACCGGACGCCGGTGGGTACGACATTGGTCAGCAAGGCTGCGGCTACGACGGCGACGCATCACCCGGAACGGGACACGGAACGGGAATCTTTACCGCCGACCGGACGTTGACCGGATGACGACGACAGCGACACCTGTCCTGTGGGCGACAAGCCCGGGAGGCACGATTCATGAGTGAGCGAGCTCTTCGCGGCACGCGCCTCGTGGTGACCAGCTACGAGACGGACCGCGGCATCGACCTGGCCCCGCGCCAGGCCGTGGAGTACGCATGCGAGAAGGGGCACCGGTTCGAGATGCCCTTCTCGGTCGAGGCGGAGATCCCGCCGGAGTGGGAGTGCAAGGTCTGCGGGGCCCAGGCACTCCTCGTGGACGGCGACGGCCCTGAAGAGAAGAAGGCCAAGCCCGCGCGTACACATTGGGACATGCTGATGGAGCGGCGGACCCGCGAGGAACTCGAAGAGGTCCTCGAGGAACGTCTTGCCGTTCTCCGCTCCGGGGCGATGAACATCGCGGTTCACCCCCGGGACAGCCGTAAGTCCGCGTAACCCCTCAGGGGCTTGGGCGGATCTACCAAGGCACCAGTAACCGCGGGCGCCGTACGTGAACGTGACGTACGACGCCCGCGGTTTGGTGTGCCCAAAATCTGGTGGGTGCCCGAAAAGGAGCCCGGCGCTCAGATGGCGCCGGGCTCCTTGGCACGTCAGGGCAGGTCAGCGCATTGTCAGCGCGCAAGCGGCGGCCTCGGCCCCTCCGGGGCGTCCCCCGGCTCGTCCCTGATGACCTCGCCCTGGACGACCTTGCCGTCGGGGCGGTGCATGCGAGCCTGCTGGAAGGCGTCACCGAGCGAGCCCGGGTTCGCCTCGCGCAGCTTGCGCTCCAACGTGCGCTCCGCACGCCGGCTCAGGGCCTTCTGGACCGGCGGGATCAGCAGAAGCAGGCCCAACGCGTCCGAGATCAGGCCCGGCAGCATGATCAGCAGGCCGCCCAGCATCATCAGCCCGTTGCCGCCGCCGCTCGCCGGGGTGGTGCCGCGCTGCAGCGCCTCGTTCAGCGCCTGGAACGCGCGTCGGCCGGCCCGCTTGATCACCACCGTGCCGAGCACGAGACCGGCGATCAGCAGCAGGAACACCGTGAACCCGCCCGCCACGTCCGCGACCACGGTGAGCAGCCAGATCTCCAGCACCAGCCAGGCGGCGACGCCCAGCGGCAGGAAGGTACGCAGCCGGGAGCGCCGGGGCCGGGCGGGATAGGTGGGGGTCGGTGCGCCAGTCGTCATGCGTCCAGTGTGCCTGGGCCCGGCTCAGAGCGGGATAAGAGGACGGCGGACGCCGCCTGTGCGGTCGTAGACGTAGGGCAGCGCCCCTGCCTCAGCCAGTGGCCCCCGCGCAGCGCCCGCTACCGCTACGACGACCGCGGCGCCGAGGACGGCTTCGTACGGCTCATCAACTTGCCCACCCGCTCCCGCGCGCCCCACGACGTGACCCGCCACAGCGCCTCGACCAGGATGTCGCGGCTCATCTTCGAGTCACCGAGCTCGCGCTCGACGAAGGTGATCGGCACCTCGACGACGTGAAAGCCGGCCTTGACGGCGCGGCGGGCGAGGTCGACCTGGAAGCAGTAGCCCTGGGAGGCGACGTCGTCGAGGCCGAGGCCCTCAAGGGTCTCGCGGCGGAAGGCGCGGTAGCCGCCGGTGATGTCGCGCAGCGGCAGGTCCAGGGCGAGCCGGGAGTAGAGGCTGCCGCCGCGGGAGATGAACTCGCGGGACTTGGGCCAGTTCACGACCCGGCCGCCGGGCACCCAGCGGGAGCCGAGGACCAGGTCGGCGCCCTTGAGGGCGGTGAGCAGGCGGGGCAGTTCCTCGGGCTGGTGGGAGCCGTCGGCGTCCATCTCGATCAGGACGCCGTAGTCGTGCTCGATGCCCCAGCGGAAGCCCGCGAGATAGGCGGCGCCGAGGCCCTCCTTGCCCTTGCGGTGCAGGACCTGGACGTGGTCGTCCTCGACGGCCAGTTCGTCCGCGAGCTTGCCGGTGCCGTCGGGGCTGTTGTCGTCGGCCACGAGCACGTGCGCCGTCGGGACCGCCTTGCGGACCCGGCCGACGATGCTCTTGATGTTCTCCGCCTCGTTGTAGGTCGGAATGATCACCAACGCCGTGCCGAGCGGCCCGAACTGCCTCCCCCGGTGCTGTGCCCCGAGGGTCCCGTCGCCGTCGTTCACTGCTGCCCCTTCATGTCCGTAGACGTCCACCATAGTGGTCGCGGCCTGCGCTGACGCGACAGCACGTTCGTATGGTGGTGTCGATTCCACAAGAGCGGGGTAAGCATGGGTTTTCCGTGTCCGGACGACCGCTGCACGCCTCCTGCGGATGGGGGCCCGGCGCCCTTCGGGCCGACCTGGGACCCGCTGGCTGCGGGTCGACCGAAAGCCGTTGTCTACTGAGCGCCCGGGCCCCACCCGGGTCACACCTCCCCGACCGGCCGGAACGTTCCGTCGTCGCCGCGCGGGCACTGAGCCTGGCTCCCAGTGACGGTGCCCCGGTGCGGCACACCGTCCCTGACCCAGCGGCGTTGCGACGGGTTCCCGGAACTTCCGCGGTTGCCCGGTCGGGCGTCCGGTGGTGGACCCGGCCGAACCTACCGGCCCCGGGCCTCCGCCTGTCAACAGCCGTTTGACCTGCGGATATTCACCCAATTCGCTGGTCAGCGCAGAGGATGCGCAGGTCGCACGACGGGACGGCGCGCGGTGATCGGGTTCGCGCCACCCCGGGAGATCACTCGCCCGGCCGTACGAAGACCGTTCGTCCGCCCACCACCGTGCGCAGGCAGGCGGGGAGTTCCCGGCCGGGGCTCAGGTCGGGCAGGCCGGGGGTGCCGGAGCGGGGGTCGGTGGACCAGCGCGCGACCCGGTCGTCGGGGGCCTGGACCACCAGTTCCTCGGTGCGCCACACGGCGTAGTCGGCGGGCGCGCCCGGCACCAGGACGCCCGCGTCGTCGCGGCCGATCGCCCGCCAGCCGCCGCGCGTGTGCGCCGTGAACGCGGCGCGCACGGAGACCCGGTGCTCGGGCGTGTGATGGAAGGCCGCGGCGCGCACCGTGCCCCAGGGGTCGAGCGGCGTGACGGGACTGTCGGAGCCGAAGGCGAGGGGCACGCCGGCGCGCAACAGGGCCGCGAAGGGGTTGAGTGAGCGGGCGCGTTCGGCGCCCAGGCGCTGGGCGTACATGCCGTCCTCGCCGCCCCACAGCGCGTCGAAGGCGGGCTGGACGGAGGCCGTCAGGCCCAGCTCGGCGAAGGCGGCGATCGTCTCGGGGGTGAGCATCTCGGCGTGCTCGACGCGATGGCGTGCGGCGCGGATGCGGGCGAGGCCGAGCTTCTCGGCGGCGGCGCGGACGCCCTCGACCACGGTGGCGACGGCGGCGTCGCCGATCGCGTGGAAGCCCGCCTGGAGGCCGGCCTCGGTGCAGGCGGTGACGTGGGCGGCGACGGAGGCCGCGTCGAGGTAGGCGGTGCCGGTGTGGCCCGCGTCGGCGTACGGCTGGTGCAGACAGGCGGTGTGCGAGCCGAGGGCGCCGTCGACGAACAGGTCACCGGCCGCGCCGGCCGCGCCCAGCTCCCGCGCCTTGTCGACTCCTGCCTCGGCCCCCTCCGCCCAGTAGCCGACGACCCGCGGGCCGGGTTCCTCGGCGGCGAGCCGGAGGAGGCCGGTGAAGTCGTCCTCGGACGAGATGTCCGGCCCGCCGCACTCATGGACGGTGCCGATGCCGAGGGAGGCGGTGTGGGCCAGGGCGGCGCGCTGGGCCTCGATGCGCTGGGCGGGGGTGATGGCGCCCAGCGCGGTGGCGCGTACGGCGTGGTGGGCACCGGCGACGAGCGGGCCGTCGACCGCGCCGAGGTCACCCGGCGTCAGGTCCAGCAGGGCCGTCGTGACGACCGCCGAGTGGACGTCGATGCGCGAGAGGTAGAGGGGGCGGCCACCGGCGGCCTCGTCGAGCTCGGTGCGCGTCGGAGGGCGGCCACCGGGCCAGCGGGAGGCGTCCCAGCCGTGACCGAGGAGGACACGGTCGTGCGGACGGGCGGCGACGAACTCCCGCACGAGGGCGAGGGCTGCCTCCAGAGAAGAGGCGCCGGACAGATCGAGGCCGGTGAGGGCGAGGCCCGTGGCGGTGGTGTGCACATGGGCGTCGGTGAACGCGGGCGTGACCAGGGCACCGTCCAGATCGACGACCTCGTCCACCCCGTCCGCGAAGGCATCGGCGGCCCCCTCGGACCCGACCCAGGCGACCTGCCCCCGCTCCACGACCATCGCGGTGGCGAAGGGGTCGGCGGGGCTGTGGACTTCTCCACGGCGGAGAAGAACGGTCTTCGGCTCGGCGCTGCGCTCACTCATGGGGACCAGTTTCCCGCCTCATCCCGCGCGCTCAGGACGGGGGGCGCCCCTGAGCGCCCCGAAGGCAGGCGGGGCTGTATCACCGTGCGGCTCCGCACGGGCCTCAAACCCGGGGTGGCCGCGCCTCGTACGGCGTGGACAACACCACGGTCGTCCGCGTGGAGACACCAGCCAGCGACCGAAGCCGGGCCAGCAGCTCCTCCAGCTCGTGCGGCGTGGCCACCCGCACCTTGAGGATGTAGTTCTCGTCCCCCGCCACACTGTGACAGGCCTCGATCTCGGGCACCCCCGCGAGCCGGTCCGCGATGTCGTCCGGCGCGCTCGGATCGAACGGCTTCACCGAGATGAACGCCGTCATGGGCAGCCCCACGGCCTCGGGGTCCACGACCGCGGCATAGCCACGGATGACGCCACGCTGCTCCAGCCGCCGCACCCGCTGGTGCACCGCTGAGGTGGACAGGCCCGTGGCCTTGCCCAGATCGGTGTAGCTCATCCGCCCGTCCATGACGAGCAGCTGCACGATTTGTCGGTCCAGCTCCTCCATGGCGCAAGAACTTACAGTGCGGCTGATCTCCACGGGTACCTGAGCAGCCCAGCTCATGCCCGGTTTGTGAGGTGTCCGAGAGGCTGCTGTGCGCGTCCTGAGGGACAAATCGGCCGCCACGGGCACCTGCGGGCGGCATGTGACGAACGCCACAGGCCCCGAACAGGCTCCGTGATGTTCTCGTGATTACCGCCGAGACCGGACGGGAAGTGCTTGCTGTGGTCGAGGCCGCAGTGCCGTCACGGCCCAGCCCGAGGGGGAGAAATCCATGCAGAGTCTTAAGCGTCCTGGTCGCACCGCACCCAAGCGCCTCCAGGCGGTCGTCGAGCCCGAGCCGGAGGGCGTCGAACCCGACGCCTTCGACGAGGAGGAGTTCGACGCGTACGACACCTTCGAGATGTTCCGGGTGATCTGCCCGGACTGCGCTCAGCCCATCGCCCTGCTGGCGGACGAGGAGGTCCTGCCGGAGCACGCGCTGTGCGCCTCGCCGTGGAATCCGTTCGGCCTCACGGTCTGTGCGGGCACGGGCCGCAGGGCCGCCGAGGCCCGCTCCGCGGACGAGTCGCCGGAACCTCAGGAGCAGGACACCGCCCTCCTGTTGACGCTCCCTCAGGGGCTGGACTGGCGGACGCAGCCCTTCTCGCACGTCGGCGGCCCGGGCTCGCGCCCCATCAGGGTCCCGGTCATGCGGCGGCAGGCCGCCTGAGCGCACGCCGCCCCGCGCGGCGGCACCACCGCCGCATCGCTCAATCCCAGTAGCTGCCCTGCACCATGGCTCGCAGGCTGCCGTGGTGCAGGATCAGTGCGTCCGGGTCCGCCGGGACGGCGACTTCGCCGAAGTAGGCCTGGCGGTAGGCGATCCGCAGCATCACGATGGCGTGGCGCAGGGCGGCGTACAGCGTGTGGAACTCCATGTCGCGGGGCGTGTGACCGGTGAGGTCGGCATAGCGGGCCTCGACCCGGTCGCGGCGCAGGAAGTCCGGCAGCCCGCGCTGTCCGAAGGCGGCCGTCAGGTCGTGGAAGAAGCGGTGCAGATAGACGGTCCAGCCGAGGTCGACCTCGCGCGGGGCGAGTGCCGCCATCTCCCAGTCGAGGACGGCCGCGGGTTCGAACCCGTCGTAGACGACGTTTCCGATGCGCGCGTCGCCCCAGTTGAGCACGGGTGTGCCCGGATCACGCGGCCAGAGATCCTCCAGGAGGTCGAAGGCGTCCTCGATGAGCGGTGAACGGGCCAGCCCGTCAACCACCCATTCGTAGTACGCGCGTTGGGCCGTGACATGCCGTCGCAGGGCGTCACCCTCTCCCGGGAGGTCGAGGAACTCGGCTTCCCATGGCGGGACTTGGTCGTGCAGCCGCGCCAGCAGTCCGATCGTGGCCGCCTCCAGGCGCTCACGCTCCGCGTCGCTGGCCGCGTGCAGCCAGTTGCCCTCGTAGGTGTACGGCATGACGTCCGGCGGCACGCGCCCCTCGACGCGCTCCATGACGAAGAAGGGCGCCCCCAGCGGTCCGGGGTCCTCCTCCAGCCACAGCACCTTCGGCACGGGCACATCCGTGTGCTCGGCCACGACGCGCATCGTCCGGTACTGGCGCGGCATGTCGTACACGGGGAAGACGGTGTACGCCGCCGGGTCCGCCGCGAGCCGCAACGCACAGGCCCGCACCGGCGGTTCGGGGTGTTCGATGTCGAAGAGCAGGGTCTCGCTGGACAGGCCGTTCGACTCGGGGACGGTGACGCCGACCGCCTTGGCGCCCGGCAGCCGGGTGCCGAGCCAGGCGGTGAGCCGACGGGTGATCTCTTCCGGGTCGCGCGTGGTCGTACGAGGGCGGGGTGCCGTGGCTGCCATGTCGCAAACCCCCTACGGTGCAACCGACTTGAAATCCGTGAACCCGCTCGGGTCGTGCCGCCCGAAAGAGCCGTGCTCGAAGATGCCGTGTCCGACCCGGCCGTTCAGACGGAAGCGCGCGGAGTGGTCGGTGACCCCGTAGGCGGCGCGGGGATGGGCGGTGGGATCGGAGAGGTCGTAGGTACGGCGCTCGGTCCACCCCCGCCCTCGCCAGGTGCCGTGCTGCCAGTCGTCGGCGGGCGGGTAGCCGGCGCCGACCGCGAGCGGGGAGGAGGCCAGGATCTCCACCTCCAGCTCCTGCGGTTTGCGGACGTCACCGAGGTGGACGAGGGCGTTCCGGGGATGTCGGGTGCCCGAGCGGTACGTGATCTCGGCCTGGGGCCAGCCCAGTTGGCGGTCGCGGTGGCCGGGGCGGACCATCGTCGCCTCACTCAGCGAACGGTGCCCGTCCGCGTCCTCCTGGACGATCACCATCAGAAACCGGTCCTCGAAGCGCACCGGGCACCAGATCCAGTGGAAGCCCTCGGTCGGGTGCTCCTCGGCGAACCGCCCGCCGTCCTCCCCCGGCAGGGGGCGCACACCCCAACTGCGGTCACGCGTGCCGGTCCACTCGGTGGGGGTGACGCGGAACTCCTCGCCGCCCGCCCGCACGACGCCCGTCACGCCGCCGGCCTGGACGAAGCGGCGCCCTTCGAGGGTGAGCCGGTCGCCGCGGCGCTGGAGGTGGTGGGGTTCCCAGAGGGCGGGGAAGCCCGCGGTCCAGGTGAGGTCGTACGACAACTCCTCGTCGTCGCAGGTCAGACGGAACCGTCGGAGCGGCTCCTCCACCTCGATGCGCAGCGGCCCGACGGCGAGCCGCATCCGGTCCTCGCCGAGGGCGTCCGAGGCCCGCACCGCGTGCAGCGTGTCCCCTACCCGCAGGGTCGCGTACGCGTCGATCACCCCGGCGTTCGGGTACACCCCGAGGCCGAGGATCAGCAGGGCGCGCCCCCGATGGTCGAGGACGTGGAAGATGCAGCGGTCGTAGGCGTTCCGGTCGCTGGTGGCGACGTACTTCATGGAGAGGGGCACTTGGTGCACCGGGTACTCGTCGAGCGCTACGGGGCGGTCGTCCTCGGCCACGGCATACCTCCCTGAAGGCGGCTGCGCTGACGGTACGTCAGACAGCGGCACGTGGCCAGAGAGGGCGCCGGACGACCGCGAACCCATGCCCTATTCCGGCAAGCGGTGACTTGTCCCCCACCTCCGCGTTGCCCTGGTATGCCCCCCATCTACTCAGCGACCGAACCCCAGCGCCGTATCTTCGTGCCGCGGCCCGCTGGAACGCTTTCTCCGGCGCCTCCGCAGCAACCGGATCCGCCCATCTACCGTGAACTGATGCGCGCCTGGGCCGACCGCGGCCGCACCCTGCCGGGGCGCCACGACCCGGAGTGGATCCGGCTCGCGGCGCCGACGGTCAAGCACGGCCAGTTCAGCGTCCCTCGGGACCTGCTAGGTGACGGGCGATGACCATCCGCTGAATCTGGTTGGTGCCCTCGACGATCTGGAGGACCTTGGCCTCGCGCATGAAGCGCTCGGCCGGGAAGTCCGCGGTGTAGCCGTAGCCACCGAGGATCTGGACGGCGTCGGTGGTGACCTTCATCGCCGTGTCGGTGCAGTGCAGCTTGGCCATCGCCGCCTGCTTGGCGAACGGCCGGCCCGCGTCACGCAGTCGCGCCGCCGTGAGATACAGCGCGCGGCCGGCCTCGATCTGGGTCGCCATGTCCGCGAGCATGAAGCGCAGGCCCTGGAAGTCGGCGATGGGCTTGCCGAACTGCCGTCGGTCGGTCGCGTACGCCACCGCCTCGTCCAGCGCCGCCTGGGCCACGCCGATCGCGCAGGCCGCGATGCCGAGCCGGCCGGAGTCGAGCGCGGACAGGGCGATCGCGAAGCCCTGCCCCTCGTCGCCGACGCGCCGTTCGTCGGAGACCCGGACGCCGTCGAAGTGGACCTGCGCCGTGGGCGAGCCCTTCATTCCCATCTTCTTCTCGGGCGCCGCCGCGCTCAGCCCCTCCGCGTCACCGGGCACCAGGAACGCGGTGATCCCACGGGGGCCGTCCTCGCCGGTGCGCGCCATGACCGTGTAGAAGTCGGCGATGCCGCCGTGTGTGATCCAGGCCTTGGTGCCGGTGATCACCCAGTCGTCGCCGTCGCGGACCGCCTTCGTCCGCAGTGAGGCCGCGTCGGACCCGGAGGCCGGCTCGGACAGGCAGTACGCGCCGAGCAGCCCGCCGCCGAGCATCGCGGGCAGGTGCTCGACCTGCTGCTGCTTGGTGCCGTAGGTGGCGAGGGAGTAGGAGGCCAGGGTGTGCACGCTGACGCCGAGGCCGACGGTGAGGCGGACCGCGGCGAGCTCTTCGAGGACCTGGAGGTAGACCTCGTACGGCTGGTCGCCGCCGCCGTACTCGACGTCGTACGGCAGGCCGAGCAGACCTGATTCGGAGAGCAGGGTGAACACCTCGCGCGGGAAGCGCCCGGCGTCCTCCTCCTCGGCCGCCTTCGGGGCGATCTCGCGCTGCGCGATGTCGCGGACGAGCGAGATCAGATCCCGGGCCTCGTCCGTGGGCAGTTGACGGTCCACCGGCTGCGGGGCGCGGTCGGGCATGGCGACGCTCTCCTCCCTTTCGGGAACGTCGGCGGTCTCCCGCCTTGGGTGGGGCGGCTCCGCCTGGTGTCTCACAGGTGCCGGCCGATGCTCCACTCCCGGGTCGCGGAAGCTGCTGACCAGCGGCTCTGCGGTGAGTATGCCCGATCAGAGGCACCGAGTCACCAGTTAACGACCGCTTACTTCAAGAAGTATCGGACAAGCCGTCCGCACTTCGGAAATTGGTCCGAACCATTGACGTAGTGGTCTAGTCCTCCTACTGTGACGCACCAACGCCTATCGCGTTCATGCCAATCGGCGCACGTTCCTCCCCCCACGAGGAGACACCCGATGCACCTCTCGCACCGCCCCCGCACCCGGTTCCGGGCGCTCATGTCCGCGGCCTGCGCGGCCGTCCTCGGCGCCGGGCTGCTCGCCGGCATCGGCACCGGCACCGCCACGGCGGACCCGGCCCCGTCACCCAGACCGGCCGCCGCCGGCTCCAAGGTCGTCGGCTACTTCACCGAATGGGGCACCTACGACCGCAAGTACTACGTCAAGAACATCGAGACGTCCGGCTCGGCGGCCAGGCTCACCCACATCAACTACGCCTTCGGCAATGTCACCGGCGGCAAGTGCGCGATGGGCGACTCCTACGCCGCGACCGAACGCACCTACACCGCCGCCGAGTCCGTGGACGGCGTCGCCGACACCTGGGATCAGCCGCTGCGCGGCACCTTCAACCAGCTGCGCGAGCTCAAGAAGAAGCACCCGGGCCTGAAGGTCCTGTGGTCCTTCGGCGGCTGGACCTGGTCGAACGGCTTCGGCGAGGCCGCGCGCAACCCGGCCGCGTTCGCCCAGTCCTGCTACGACCTGGTCGAGAACTCGAAGTGGGCCGACGTCTTCGACGGCATCGACATCGACTGGGAGTACCCGAACGCCTGCGGCGCCACCTGCGACACCAGCGGCCGGGATGCCTTCAAGAACCTGATGGCGGCCGTGCGCGCCAAGTTCGGCTCCGGCAACCTGGTCACCGCGGCGATCACGGCCGACGCGACGAGCGGCGGCAAGATCGACGCGGCGAACTACGCGGGCGCGGCCCAGTACGTCGACTGGTACAACCCGATGACGTACGACTTCTTCGGCGCCTGGGACGCCAGTGGCCCCACGGCTCCGCACTCGGCGCTGAACTCCTACTCCGGCATCCCGAAGGCGGGCCTGCACACCTCGGCGACCATCGCCAAGCTCAAGGGCCTGGGCATCCCGTCCGCCAAGCTGCTGCTCGGCATCGGCTTCTACGGCCGCGGCTGGACCGGCGTCACCCAGTCGGCACCCGGCGGCACCGCGACCGGGGCTGCCCCCGGCACCTACGAGGCGGGCATCGAGGACTACAAGGTGCTCAAGACCAGGTGCCCGGCGACCGGGACCGTGGGCGGGACGGCATACGCCAAGTGCGGGAGCCAGTGGTGGAGTTACGACACCCCCGCGACCATCGCGACGAAGATGACGTACAAGAACCAGCAGGGGCTGGGCGGGACCTTCTTCTGGGAGCTGAGCGGGGACACGCCGGGCGGTGAACTGATCAAGTCCATCAAGTAGCCGGTCCCACGGGGACTTGGGGCGGAGGGCCACGAGCCTCCGCCCCTTGCCGTTTCAGCCGGTCCGTGTCGGCCGCTCCGGGTCAGCCGGCCGGCCCAGCCTGCTGCGTCAGCCCTCCCGGCGCGCGGGCTCCGGGGCCGGGTAGGCGGGGTCCATCTCCTCGATGGCGCGCATGGCGCCGCCCAGCGTCTTCACCAGCAGTTCACGCATGGTGTCGCGGGACAGTTCGGGGCGCTCCGTCCAGTCGAGGGTGGCGCCCTCCACACTGCACACCCAGGCGAGCAGGCCCATGCGGGCGAGCGGGGCGATGTCGGTACGGCCGTACGCGCCCTCGGCGATGGTCGCCACGATCGCCTCGCGCACTCCGTCCCGGATGGCGTGCACCTCGGTGTCGAAACCGACGCCGCCGCTGACGATGGTGCGGTAGGCGGCCTGGTTGTGCTCGGCGTAGCGGAGGTAGCTGTCGATGGTGCGGTGGACCCGGTCGACCGGCTGGAGTTCGAGACCGCCCGCGGCGAAGGTGACCAGGTCGGCGACGGAATCCTGGATGATCGCCAGGTAGTAGCCGCGCTTGGACTGGAAGTAGTAGTAGATGAGCCCCTTGGCGACATGGGCCTGCCGGGCGATGTCGTCCATGGAGAGCGCGTCGTACGACGTGTCGGCGAACAGCTTCCGCCCGATGGTGATGAGTTCGGCACGACGCGCCATCGAGCGCTCGGTGCCGCGCGCCCGAGGTCGGGCCGCGTCGCGCTGTTGACTAATATTCAATTTAGACCCTGTTGTTCAACGGGCGGCGGGACATCCGCAGTATGGCAGACCTGCACCAGCTGCTCGTTCGAGTCTGATCGACTTTGATGGGTCCGCTCGACAACAGGGCCGGGACATGTCCGATCAAAGGGTGCCGTGTGTGTCAGCTCACAGCAGGCCGAGCTGCGTGACGAGCATCGCCACGACCACGACGAGGGTCCAGCCCATCACGTGCTCGAGGATCTTCGGGCCGTCTTCCTCGGGGCCGCCGGTACGGACGCGGCCGGCGGTGGCGGAGTGCGTGGTCATATGCCCACCCTGCCACCGGAAGCGGCCTTTGCGGCGGAGAGGTTGCTCACAGCACGCCCACCGCCGCGAGTGCCGCGCGCTGGCGCGGGGTGGGACGCGCCGGGAAGTAGAGGTAGCAGATGCCGCCGGTGCCGGAGACGACCTTGCCCTCGGCGTTGTACCGCTTGGTCCGCAGCCAGATGTTCTCCCATTCGCGCCGCTTGTAGACGCGCCGCACCGCCTCGTTGCTCGGTGAGTTCGGGTCGTTGGCGATCACGTCGCCTTCGGCGGTGAAGCCGATGACGGTCATGAGATGCCCGGCGGTGCCGTACCCCGCCCCGGTCAGCTCCTCCTTCAGGAACGACTGGGACGTTATGGCCGGGATGCCGGCCGCGATCAGCGTCTCCAGATCGGTGAGCGAGCCGAGCCGGGTCACGACGCCCTGGAGGTCCTTGAAGGTGGCCGCGTAGGCGGCGTTGAAGGGCCAGTTGCCGCAGCCGTCGTACTGGTAGTCGAAGGTGAACCGGGCCGCGTGGCAGACCTGCGGGTCGGCGTACGCCGGGTCGACCCAGGCCAGCTGCTCAGGGGTCAGGCGGCCGCCCCAGTACTCGACGATCATCTGCGAGGAGGTGGGGCTGCACCAGGCTTCGCCGCCGTTGTCGTACTCCGGGTACTGGCCGATGTGGATCTCCTGCGAGTACCGCGGGACGGTCAGCTCCCGGTCGAGGCCGGGGGTGGAGGCCGGGACGGTGAAGCGGTCCGGGACGTCGGAGCCCATCGCGCCGGCCCGCCACACGGTGGGGGTGAGCTTCGTGCCGGGCTTGCGGTGCAGGGTCAGCCGCAGCCGGTAGGAGGTCAGGCGCAGCCCGGTGGCCGGGTCGTCGATGGCGAACGTGTCCGTCCAGACGCTGCTCTTGCCGTCGCTCTGGCCGTCGACCGAGGTCCGCCTCATGTCCTGGTCGCCCGCCGCCCAGCGGCCCAGCACGTACCAGGGGGTGGCGGTGCCGTCCGAGTACGTCCCCTCCAGTTCGATCTGGAGCCAGGTGCCGCCCGGGGTGTGCGCGTTCCAGGAGGCGATCGCCTCGGTGGCGGGGACGGTGAGCCGGTGGACCGGGGACGTCCAGGTCGCGTACTCCCATGTGGCGCGCTCGCCGGTGTGCGGGTCCGTGTAGTCGCGGGTGCCGGCGGCCGTGGCGATCACGAGGCCGGGGCGGGCGCCGGCGAGGGCCCGGGTGCCCTGGGCGGCACCGCTGCGCCAGTCGGCGTAACTGGTCCAGGCGCGGTTGTCTACGGTAGGGGTCGCGACCGGTGCGGGGGCCTTGGCATCGGCAGTGATGTCGGCGGCGAGCGCCGGGCCCGCACTGCCGGGGACGGCTGCGGCGACCGCGGCTGCCAGAACGATTCTGCGCGAGGGCTGTTCGGCTCTGCTCATGGGCGGAAGACCCCCAGGTGTCCGAGTGGGGCGGATCCAGTGCACGGCTGTCCGCCCACTATGAACGCAGGGGGCGACGTCTGCCAGCACTTCGCGCCGGGCGCGCCTACGAATATTGGTGTCGACCACTGACATGAACCGGGGGAGGCCCGCTGCTCCAACCGCCGTACATACGAGGTGGGATGGGTGAGCGGACGATCCCGGCGTACGCCGCCTCGATGGCGTACGCCGGGAGGATGACGCGACGTCAGACGAGATCCATCGCCGCGACCTCATCCGGACGGCCGTAACTGACCGGACCGTGGAAGCGGCGGCGGGCGGTGGTGAACCACCACACCGTGGCCACGGCCAGGACGGCGGCCAGGGCGACCGGTGCGTAGTTGAAGGTGTCGACGGTCACCGGCGAGGCGTGCGGCAGCATGAACAGGACGCTGCTGAGCAGGATCCAGCTCACCGCGACGACCCCGACCGGCCGTCCCCAGCGGCCCAGGTGCCAGGGGCCCGGCTGGAACTCGTCCCCGAGTCGCAGCCGGAGCAGGATCGGGACGGCGTACGCGAGGAACAGTCCGACGACATTGACGCTGACGATGGCGGTGAACGCCGTGTGCGACCACCAGCCGGGCACCACCAGCGCCAGCGAGCAGGCGACCGCCAGCCACACCGCCTTGACGGGCGTGCGGGTGCGCGGCGAGACCGAGTGCCACCAGCGGGAACCGGGCATCGCGCCGTCCCGGGAGAAGGCGAAGATCTGCCGGGTGTTGCTGGTGAGGTTGGCGAGGCCGCAGAAGAGCATGGCGCCGATCACGATCAGCAGCAGCGCCTTCGCGGTACCCGTGCCGAGGCCGTCGATCAGGATCTGCACGGGTGGTGCGTCGGCGCTTGCCACACGGTCGTAGTCACGAATGCTGTAGACCAATGCGAGCATCAGCAGCAGTCCCGCTATCGCCGAGTAGGCAATCGCCCGTGTGATCCCCCGCGGCGCATTGACCGTCGCCCGGACCGTTTCCTCGGACATGTGAAAGCTGCCGTCGAAGCCGGTGAAGGTCCAGCTGGTGACCAGCAGACCGAGCATCCCGCCGTAAAGGCCGCTCGTGAAACCGGTGTTGTTCGCGAAATGCGTGACGAACGAAGCCGACTGGTGATCATCGGGCATGACCATCAGGGCGCTCACGATGATCACAAGTCCGCTCAGCAGCCACCACACGGAGATCCGGTTCAGTAAGGCCACCAGATGCACGGTGTAGGTGTTGGCGAGCCCCTGGAGCACGATGATCAGCGCTGTGATCAGCACCGTTCGGTGCCCGGTCGGCTCGTACGAGGGCCACTGGAGGGTGAGGAAGGCCTGGAGGAAGGTGGCGGCGGCGTACCCGGTGGCGGCCGTGCCGCCGACCTGGCCCACGAAGTTCAGCCAGCCGGTGTACCAGGACCAGGCGCCCTTGTGCCGCTTGGCGAGCTTTCCGGCGGAGAAATACAGCGCGCCGCTCGTCGGATAGGCGGAGGCGACCTCGGCCATCGATGCTCCCACGAAGAGCACCATGACGGAGACGCCGATCCAGCCGAAGACGAGAATGCTCGGACCGCCCGCGTTCAGACCGAATCCGAAACCCGAGAAGATACCCGAGATGATGTTGATGATGGTGAACGAGATGGCGAAATTGTCGAATGCCTGAAAACGGCGGGTGAGTTTTCTGGGATAACCCATCGCATGCAGGGTCGCGTCGTCGTCGAGCGCGATCGGATCGGCTCCCCCGCGCGCTCGGGCACGCGGAGATATCCGTTCTGACACGGTTGGACCTTTCTCTTGGTGGGGGGTTGGGGTACGTCAGGCGCCCGGCACGGGCAGTCCGCAGGCGCGGCGCGCCCGGGACAGCTGCTCGGCCGGGTCGCCGAAGACGGACCAGGGCATGCGCGAGGCGTACGGCCCCATCGCCGTGAAGGCGGCGCGTGCCTCCTCCTCTCGCCGGGCCATGACCAGGGCGTGCGCGAGGTAGGCCAGGTCGAGGACCGGAGTGAAGGGGTAGTCGGCCACCGCGGGCAGCCAGTCCTGGTGGATCGACAGGGAGGTCGAGCGCCACTGCGGCTGCTCCCAGACCCGGTCGGCGAGCAGTTGGGTCGGGTCGTAGCACTCCACCAGGGCGACCAGCGGCAGCAGGCGCAGCGGTGAGTCGGCGGGCGCCCGCTGGCCGAGGAAGGCGGCGACGTCCCAGGCGGCGGTCACGGAGCCGCCGTGGCGGGTGAAGAAACAGGCCAGGAAGCGGTGGTGGGCCTCGCGATGCCAGGGATCGAGCGAGAGGACGTGCGCGAACAGGCGCCAGGGCCCGAGCGGTGCCGTGAGCAGCCCGCGCGGTGCCTGGTCGCGCAGCCGGTGCAGCCGGGCCATCGCCAGTTTGGCCACCCAGGGGGTGGGATCGCCGGGGTCCGCCTCGGCGGCCCGGGCGCAGGCGGCCAGCGCTATCCGTTCCAGCGCCTCGGTCCGCGCGTCGCGGGCGTCGGCCGCGCGCAGCGCCCGCAGCACGGCCACCCGGGCCCACATCAGCGCCGCCTCGGGACCGGGCTCCTCGGCCAGCCAGCGCTCGGCCAGGTCGGAGTCGGCGGCCTCCGAGGCGAGCACGAGGGAGCGGTGGGCGCGGAGGGCGAAGTCGCCGCGGGTTTCGGCCAGGGCGTCGAGGGAGCTCAGATATCGGCCGGCCCGGACATCGACGCATACGCTCGCGAGCACGCGGTCGTCGGCCGCCGGATGCCACACATACTGCCCTTCGAATAACCCCGCGGCCATCTGTCCCAGCCCATCCCCGTTACGGCGCCTCACAGTTGCACTCAAGGCACCTTACTCAGCGTGCGGCTCAACCGGAACGTAGATTTCAGCGGGGTGGCCGGAGTTTTTCGGCGGCATTGCGGACATCCGGAAGCTAGTTCAAAGTGACACCTTTTCTCATCTCGTTCTCGTTCTCCCGCCCATCCCGCTCCGCGACCGCTTTCACAACCGCTTTCACCCCCTACTAGAATGTTCCAAAGAGATATGCCCACCGCCCCGTCTCACTTCAGGAAGAACGATTCACGACCTCGCCACCCGGCTCCGCCGCCTCCCGCCGTCCTGCGGCCCGGCCCGCCTGATCGCCGTCGACGGGCACGCCGGCTCCGGAAAGTCCACGTTCGCCGGGCAGTTGGCCCGGGAGCTGGGCGACGCCCCCGTGCTGCGCCTCGACGACATCGCGAGCCATGACGAGCTGTTCGAGTGGACCGGGCGCCTGCTGGCCCAGGTGATCGAGCCGCTCACCCGGGGCGAGACCGCCCACTACACCCCTTACGACTGGCGGGCCCGCCGCTTCGGACCGCCCCTCGCCGTTCCGCCCGCCCCGGTGATCGTGGTCGAGGGCGTCGGCGCCGGCCGCCGCGCGCTGCGCCCGCATCTCGCCCAGCTGCTGTGGATGGAACTCCCCCGCGAGGAGTCCTGGACGCGGGGCCGCTCGCGGGACGGGGAGGAGCAGCGGGAGTTCTGGGACGGGTGGGTCGGGGCGGAGCTGAGGCACTTCGCCGAGGACCCGTCCCGGCCCTTCGCCGACCTTCTGGTTCGGCAGTGCGGCAAGGGATATGAGGTAATTCCTGGGCCTGCCGGGACCGTTGGACCGGACCAGGCCGTCACGCACGGTGATGACCCATCGGCAATGTGCTGAACTTGTGAAGAGCCTCTTCGGGCAAGTTCGCGGAGTGCCTCAACTCTGCTTGACCCGGGGGCCGTACAGGACTTACGTTCTCAATGTGCGGCTATTCGAAGCCGCCCCCAGACGCGAAGCCCCCGGTTGTTCCCCCGTGATCGGGGGCTTCGTTCTGCCCGGACTTCCCTTTTCGGGCGCCGAGAGGCGCGATTCGCTCACCCTCGGTCACCGAGCGCGCTCCGCCCGATCTGCTCCCACCTCGCCAAACGGCCGGTGCGGCACCCTGGGGCGGGCGACACCCTCGCAGGTACGATGACCTCGGTGCGACTACGACGGCTGCTCCGCGCACCGTTGCAACTCCGGTCCGCGGCACGGTGGTTCGATCATGCTGATCAAGGCGGCCGACGGGCGAGCACCGGCCAACCGACGGGGGCACGGTTTGTGGGGGACGTGATGGACTTCGGCACGCAGGGCCCCGAGGCCCCGGCCGACCTCGCCTGGTTGCGAGGTGTGGATGCCTACACGATGGGGGCCTATCCGCAGGCGGAGGAGGAGTTCCGCACCGCGGTACGGATCGACCCCGGGATGGCCGACGGCTGGCTCGGCCTGCACGCGCTGCGCGTGGACACGACGACCGCGCTGCTGCGGATGGTCCGGCACCGGGAGCGCTTCGGGGAACAGCGCGCCCGGCACCGGCGGACCATCAACTCCTGGTACTGGCTGGGCTGGTGGGTGCAGCCGGTGCTGGAGAGCCCGCGCGATCTGCTGCTCGCCCACGCCTCGCACTGGCTGGACGGCCGGCACGTGCCGGAGCTGGACCGGGCGCTGGCCGGGCTGCCGCCCGTGGACACCGACCACCAGGTCCGCTTTCTGCACGCCTGCCGCGCCTATCTGGTCAAGGACTGGGAGCAGCTCGTCCGGCACACCGACCCGCTGCTCGACGACCCGCTGCTCGGCATCGAGGCGGGCCTGTTCGGCGGCATGGCGCGGGTCCGCCTCGAGATGTACGGGCAGGCCGAGCCGCTGTTGTCGGCCGCGCTGATGCGGTGCCGCAGTGAGCAGCCGCAGCGCAAGGAGCTGCGGTACTGGCTGGCGCGGGCCCATGAGGGCACGGGCCGTTCCGCCGCCGCGCTCCCCCTGTACCGCGCGGTGCACCGCGTGGACCCCGCCTTCATGGACACCTCGGCCCGGCTCGCGGCCATCGCCGAGGGCGACGGATACGACGACACCGCCGATCTCGCGGCGATCACGCTCACCGGCTTCGGCGGGGACGTGGCCGACGGGCTCGACCCGCTCTTCGGGATCGAGGGGCGGGACCTGAAACTGTCGGATCCGGACCCGGACCTCCCGCCGGCCGGTCCGCTGCCCTCGGTGGTCGATCCGGCGGTGCGCGAGAAGACAGCCGTCTCGTCGCAGCCGCTGCCGGCCGGGCCGACCGATCCCCAGTTACTGGAGGAGGCGCTCGCCGAACTCGAGCGCATGGTGGGCCTGGAGCCCGTAAAGCGCCAGGTCAAGGCGCTGTCCGCCCAATTGAACATGGCCCGGCTGCGCGCCGGGCAGGGCCTGCCGGTGCAGCCGCCCAAACGGCACTTCGTCTTCTCCGGACCCTCGGGCACCGGCAAGACCACGGTCGCGCGCATCCTGGGCCGCGTCTTCTACGCCCTCGGGCTCCTCGGCGGCGACCATCTCGTGGAGGCCCAGCGGGCCGATCTGGTCGGCGAGTATCTGGGCCAGACGGCCGTGAAGGCCAACGAGCTCATCGACTCCGCGCTCGGCGGGGTCCTCTTCGTCGACGAGGCCTACTCCCTCTCCAACTCCGGCTACGGCAAGGGCGACGCTTACGGCGACGAGGCCCTGCAGGTGCTGCTGAAGCGCGCCGAGGACAACCGGGACCACCTGGTGGTGATCCTCGCCGGCTATCCCGAGGGCATGGACCGGCTGCTGGCCGCGAATCCCGGCCTGTCCTCACGCTTCACGACCCGCGTCGACTTCCCCTCGTACCGCCCCCTCGAACTGACGTCGATCGGCGAGGTGCTCGCCACGGAGAACGGTGACGTCTGGGACGAGGAGGCCCTGGACGAGCTGCGGTCCATCGCCGGGCATGTGGTCGACCAGGGGTGGATCGACGAGCTGGGCAACGGGCGGTTCCTGCGGACGCTGTACGAGAAGAGCTGTGCGTACCGGGATCTGCGGTTGTCGACCTATCCGGGGGCGTTGACGAGGGACGACTTGTCGACACTTCGGTTGCCGGATCTGATGCAGGCGTACGGGGAGGTGCTGTCGGGGAGGGGGCCGCAGGACCCGTCGGCCATGTGAGGTTCTCGCCCCCGCCGCCCCTACCCGTCCCTTCCTTGAAGGGGCTCCGCCCCTTCGACCCCGCCAGGGGGCTGCCGCCCCCTGGACCCCCGCTCCTCAACGCCGGAGGGGCTGGGTTGGCCGGGTCAGCCCGCCAGTGCTCCCTCCGGCTCCCCTGTGCTCAGGCGCGGTCCCGTCACCCGTACCTCCGGCAGCTCCCGGTGGGCGGGGTCGCGGACCTCGCCGACCAGGAGTTCCAGTACGTCCTCCAGGGCGACGAGGCCGAGTACCTTGCCGGAGGCGTCGGCCACCTGGGCCAGGTGGGTCGCGGCGCGGCGCATGACCGTGAGGGCGTCGTCCAGGGGGAGTTCCGAGCGCAGGGTCGTCATCGGGCGCCAGACGTGCTGCGGCACCGCGCGTTCCGACTCCTCCAGGTCCAGGACGTCCTTCACATGCAGGTAGCCCATGAAGGCGCCGGTCTCCGCCGCCACCGGGAAGCGGGAGTAGCCGGTGCGGGCGGTGAGCGCGACGATCTGGCCGGGGGTGACCGAGGGGCTGACCGTGACCAGGGACTCGCGCTTGAGGAGCACATCCGTCACCGGGCGGGAGCCCAGCTCCAGGGCGTCCCCCAAACGTTCCTGCTCCTCGGGGTCGAGCAGGCCCGCCTGGCCGGAGTCCTCGACGAGGCGGTTGAGCTGCTCGCTCGTGAACACCGCCTCGACCTCGTCCTTCGGCTCGACGCGGAAGAGCCGCAGGATGGCCTGCGCGACGGCGCCGAGGGCCACCGTGATCGGCCGGCAGAATCGGGCGAAGTAGACCAGGCCGGGGCTGAGCCACAGCGCGACCTTCTCCGGCGCCGCCATCGCCAGGTTCTTCGGCAGCATCTCGCCGATGACCAGGTGGGCGAAGACCACCGCGGCGAGCGCGATGACATAGGTGAGCGGGTGGATCATGCCCTGCGGCAGATGGACCCACTCGAACAGCGGCTCCAGCAGGTGTGCCACCGTCGGTTCGGCGACCGCGCCGAGCGTCAGCGAGCAGACGGTGATGCCGAACTGGGCCGCCGCCATCATCTGGGGCAGCCGCTCCAGGCCGTACAGGACCTGACGGGCCCGTGCCGTGCCCAGCGGTTCGATCTGGCTGCGCCGGACCGAGACCAGCGCGAACTCGGCGCCGACGAAGAAGCCGTTGGCGAGCACGAGCAGCGCGGCGAAGAGGAGTTGGAGCAGGCTCATCGGGCGACCTCCACCACGGCGCCGGTCCTGACCAGCCGGACCCGCTCGGCGCGGTAGTGGCCGACCCGGCGCACCGACAGCCGCCAGCCCGGCAGATCCGCCTTGTCACCGACGGCCGGGATACGCCCGAGCAGGTCGGCGACGAGTCCGGCGACGGTCTCGTACGGCCCCTCGGGCACGTCGAGTCCTATGCGCTGGAGGATGTCGACACGGCAGCTGCCGTCGGCGTCCCAGGCGGGCCGGCCGTCCTCCGGCGGGGCGGCGGCGAGTTCGGGCACGTCCTGGCCGTCGTGCTCGTCCCGGACCTCGCCGACGATCTCCTCGACGATGTCCTCCAGCGTGACCACGCCGGCCGTGCCGCCGTACTCGTCGACGACGACCGCGATGGGCTGCTCACTGCGCAGCTGGGCGAGGAGGGGCTGGACCGGCAGGGTCTCGGGGACCAGCAGCGCCGGGCGGGCGATACGGCCGACCGGGGTGCGCAGACGATCACTCGAACGGATCGCCAGCGCGTCCTTCAGATGGACCATGCCGACGATCTCGTCGATCTTCTCGCGGTAGACCGGGAAGCGGGACAGACCGGTGGCGCGGGTCAGGTTCACCACGTCCTCGGCGGTCGCCGAGGACTGCAGCGCGCTGACCTTCACGCGCGGGGTCATCACGTGCTGCGCGGTCAGCTCGGCGAGCGACAGCGTCCGTACGAAGAGATCCGCGGTGTCCTGTTCCAGGGCTCCGGCCTGGGCGGAGTGGCGGGCCAGGGAGACGAGTTCGCCGGGGGTACGGGCGGAGGCCAGCTCCTCGGCGGGCTCGATGCCCATCGCGCGCACGAGACGGTTGGCGACGGAGTTCAGCCCGGCGATCACCGGGCGGAACAGACGTGCGAACGCGTGCTGCGGGCCGGCGACGAAGCGCGCGACCTGCATCGGCCGGGACACCGCCCAGTTCTTGGGCACGAGCTCGCCGATCACCATCTGCACGGCCGAGGCCAGCAGCATGCCGACGACCACGGCCACACCGGGCACCGCGCCCTCGGGGATGCCGATCGCCGTGAACGGGCCGCCGAGCAGCTCGGCGAGCGCCGGTTCGGCGAGCATGCCGACGACGAGGGAGGTGATGGTGATGCCGAGCTGGGTGCCGGAGAGCTGGAAGGACAGCTCCTTCAGCGACTCGACGACCCGGTGGGCCCGTCGGTCGCCCTCGGCCGCGGCCTTCTCGGCGTCCGTCGTCTCGACGGTGACCAGGCCGAACTCGGCGGCCACGAAGAAGCCGTTGGCGAGAATCAGGAGGAACGCGGCTGCCAGAAGCAGCAAGGGGACGCTCATGATGCCGCCGCCCCGGTATGTCGGGAGGGGGCGGCGCAGGTACTACAGGACGATCCGTCCATCGCTGGAGGGAATCACTCCTCGGGTAGCAGGGGGCCTCTGAAGACCGGATGGAACATCAGGGGCGGAGGCGCCAGAAAACGCCTCCGCCAACAGATTAATCAAGACATCGGGATTTACGGCAGGGTGAACGTCTCCGAGTCAGCCCCGGTGACCGTCCGAGTCAGTCCTGGCGCTCCTCGGGATCCTTGACGACACGGGCTTCGGTAAGCGCCCGCAGCGTGCGTGCGTCGGCGATGGCGCGCTGCTTGGCGATACCCGGCTGGATGCCGAGCGCGGGCAGGCTGGTGCCGTCGCTGAGGTTGAGGAACACCCAGGGGTCCCCCGGACGGAGGTTCACCTGGACGATCTCCGCCCACTCCAGGCGGCGCCTGGAGGCGATGTTCACCACGGTGACGCCGGAGTCGTCGGCGACGACCTTCACCCGCGCCAGCATGGCCAGCACGCCGAACATCAGGGCGCCGGTGAAGATGAAGCTGAGGCGCTCGCCGGGGCCGAGCTTCTCCAGCAGCAGCGCGACCGCCGTGATCACGACGAAGATCGCGGCGCCGGCGGTGAGCAGGACGGCCCGGGTGCGGCCCGGCCGGAACGTGACGGGCAGGGTGGGCAGTTCGGAGGACATCGGTGTACGGCCCCTCGGGTCAGAGGCGGCAGGCGTGGATGGCCGTGGTCAGGATGGCCCGCGCGCCGATGTCGTACAGGTCGTCCATGATGCGCTGGGCCTCCTTGGCCGGAACCATGGCCCGGACCGCGACCCAGCCCTCGTTGTGCAGCGGCGAGACGGTCGGCGACTCCAGGCCCGGGGTGAGGGCCACGGCCTTCTCCAGCTGCTCGACCCGGCAGTCGTAGTCCATCATCACGTACGTCCGCGCGACCAGGACGCCCTGGAGGCGGCGCAGGAACTGCTGGACCTTGGGTTCCTCGCCGTCCGCGCCGGTGCGGCGGATGACGACGGCCTCGGACTTCATGATCGGGTCGCCGACGACTTCCAGGCCGGCGTTGCGCAGTGAGGTGCCGGTCTCGACGACGTCCGCGATGACCTGGGCGACACCGAGCTGGATGGCGGTCTCGACGGCGCCGTCGAGGTGGACGACGGAGGCGTCGATGCCGTGGTCGGCGAGGTGCTTGGCGACGATGCCCTCGTAGGAGGTGGCGACCGTCTTGCCGTTCAGGTCCGCCAGGTCGTCGCCGACGGTGCCCGGCTTGGTGGCGAAGCGGAAGGTGGAGCGGGCGAAGCCGAGCGCGAGGATCTCCTCGGCGTTGGCGCCGGAGTCGATCAGCAGGTCACGGCCGGTGAGGCCGATGTCGAGCTGCCCGGAGGCGACGTAGATGGCGATGTCGCGGGGGCGGAGGTAGAAGAACTCGACGTCGTTCTCGGGGTCGACGATCCGCAGTTCCTTGGACTCGCGGCGCTGCTGGTATCCGGCCTCATGCAGCATCTCCGCCGCAGGGCCGGACAGGGAACCCTTGTTGGGGACGGCGATGCGCAGCATGAGGTCGGCTTCCTTCGTTCGCTCTTACGGGTGTGCGGATGTGCTGGTGCTCAGAGGTGGGCGTACACGTCGTCCAGGGAGATGCCGCGAGCGACCATCATCACCTGGACGTGGTACAGCAGCTGCGAGATCTCCTCGGCGGCCGCTTCCTTGCCCTCGTACTCGGCGGCCATCCAGACCTCGGCGGCCTCTTCGACGACCTTCTTGCCGATGGCATGGACGCCCTTGCCGACCAGTTCCGCGGTGCGGGAAGTGGCGGGGTCGCCGTTTGCGGCCTTGTGCTGGAGCTCGGTGAAGAGCTCCTCGAACGTCTTCTTGGACATGGTGGCGCCCACTTTACGCGTAGTGCCGGTCCACCTAACGCCACGGCTCAGATACTGAGCGGAGGGTGGCGGCGGTGGCCACGGCCGCCGTCACGGCCTCGTGCCCCTTGTCCTCGTTGGAGCCTTCGATGCCCGCCCGGTCCAGGGCCTGCTCCTCGGTGTCGCAGGTCAGCACGCCGAAGCCGACGGGGACCCCGGTGTCGACCGACACCTGGGTCAGGCCCTGGGTCACGCCCTGGCACACGTACTCGAAGTGCGGGGTGCCGCCGCGGATGACGACACCGAGGGCCACGATCGCGTCGTAGCCGCGGCCCGCGAGGACCTTGGCGACCACCGGGAGTTCCCAGCTGCCGGGGACCCGCAGCAGGGTCGGCTCGTCGATTCCCAGGTCGTGCAGGGCGCGCAGCGCGCCGTCCACCAGACCGTCCATCACCTTCTCGTGCCACTGCGCCGCGATGACCGCGACCCGCAGGTCGCCCACATTGCGTACGGACAGCTCCGGTGCGCCCTTGCCGCTCACGTTCTTGCGTCTCCTCGGTGTGCTCTTACTGGTTGGTGCAGGTGGACAGGGCGGCCGGGGCCCCGGGAGCCGGGTCCAGCCAGGGCAGGTCGTGCCCCATCCGGTCGCGCTTGGTGCGCAGGTACGTCAGGTTGTGCTCACCCGCCTGTACGGGCATCGGCTCCCGCTCGGTGACCTTGAGGCCGTGTCCGGTGAGTGCGTCCGTCTTGTCGGGGTTGTTGGTCAGCAGGCGCACGCTGTGCACGCCCAGATCGACCAGGATCTGCGCGCCGGCGCCGTAGTCGCGGGCGTCGGCGGGCAGGCCGAGTTCGAGGTTGGCGTCGAGGGTGTCTCGGCCGCGCTCCTGGAGCTCGTAGGCGCGCAGCTTGGACATCAGGCCGATGCCCCGGCCCTCGTGCCCGCGCAGGTAGACGACGACTCCGCGGCCCTCGGCCTGGATGCGTTCCAGGGCCGCCTCCAGCTGGGGGCCGCAGTCGCAGCGCAGGGAGTGGAAGACGTCCCCGGTGAGGCATTCGGAGTGGACGCGGACGACGACGTCCTCGCCGTCGCCGATCTCACCGTGGACGAGGGCGACGTGTTCGACGCCGTCGGTGGTGGTGCGGTAGCCGTACGCCGTGAAGGCGCCGTGGGCCGTGGGCAGGTGGACCTCGGCCTCGCGGCGGACGGTCGGCTGGGCCGGCAGCCGCTGCTCGGCGAGGACCGGCCGCTGCCCGGCGGGTACCGGCTCCTGCTGGGCCGGCTTCGGGCGCTCGGCGTCGCGGCGGTAGGCGATCAGGTCCTCGATGGAGACGATCGTCAGGCCGTGCTTGCGGGCGAACGGGATCAGCTCGGGCAGCCGCAGCATCTCGCCGTCCTCGCCGGCGATCTCGACGATGGCGCCGGCCGGGCGCAGTCCCGCGAGGCGGGCGAGGTCGACGGCGGCCTCGGTGTGGCCGTTGCGGACGAGGACGCCGCCGGGCCGGGCGCGCAGCGGGAAGATGTGGCCGGGGCGGACGAAGTCGGACGCCTCCGCGTTGCCGCTCGCGAGGAGCTGGAGCGTGGTGGCCCGGTCGGAGGCCGAGATGCCCGTGGTCACGCCGTGTGCGCCCGAGGCGTCCACGGAGACGGTGAACGCGGTCTTCATCGACTCGGTGTTGTCCTGGACCATCTGCGGCAGTCCCAGCCGCTCCAGCTCCTCGGGCTCCATGGGGGCGCAGACCAGGCCGCGGCACTCGCTCATCATGAAGGCGACGATCTCGGGGGTCGCGTGCTCGGCGGCGATGACGAGGTCGCCCTCGTTCTCCCGGTCCTCGTCGTCGACGACCACGACCGGGCGGCCGGCCGCGATGTCGGCGATGGCCTGCTCGATCGGGTCGAGTCGGAGGTCCTCGAATCCTTCGGTGCTGTACAGGGTCGCTGCCGTGGTCATGCCGGCGCTCCTTCCAGGACGGGCCGCGCGTTCTTGCGGGAGCGCAGCCACCAGTCGCGCATGCCCCACAGGACGAGTGCGCCGTAGATGACGTAGACGAAGCCGGAGAAGGCGTAGCCGTTGGCGAAGTTGAGGGGCACGCCGACCAGGTCGACGAGCAGCCAGGCGAACCAGAACTCGACCATGCCGCGCGCCTGGGCGTACATGGCGACGATCGTGCCGACGAAGATGTAGGCGTCGGGCCAGGGGTCCCAGGACAGGGTCGGGTAGGCCTTGAAGAGCAGCGCCACCGCGACGGTGCCGGCGGCGGCCGCGGCGATCATCGCGCCGCGCTCGCGCCAGGTGGCGAACCGTACGGCGATGTGGCCGTCCTCCGTCTGCCCCTTGCCGCGCTGCCACTGCCACCAGCCGAACAGGGCGACGACTATGACGACGGCCTGCTTGCCCGCGCTGCCGGTGAGGTGGCCGAAGAAGGCCCCGAAGAGGATGAGGCCGGCCAGGAACTGCACGGGCCAGGTCCATATGGACCGCCGCCAGCCGAGGGCGAGGGCGGCGAGGCCGAAGAGGTTGCCGATCATGTCCGACCAGAGGATGTGCTGGCCGAACAGGGCGAACGCCTCGGAGTTCAGCGAGTTCACTTGGCCGTCGCCCCTTCGGAGGAGAGCCGGTCGCCCAGCATCCGCTCGACGTACTTGGCGATGACGTCGACCTCGAGGTTGACCGGGTCGCCGGGCTGCTTCAGGCCGAGCGTGGTCAGGTCGAGGGTGGTCGGGATGAGGCTGACGGTGAAGTAGTCGGGCCCGGCGTCGACGACGGTGAGGCTGATGCCGTCGACCGTGATGGAGCCCTTCTCGACGACGTACCGGGAGAGGTCCGCGGGGAGCGAGATCTTGACGATCTCCCAGTTCTCGGAGGGCTTGCGCTCCAGCACCTGACCGGTGCCGTCGACGTGCCCCTGCACGATGTGCCCGCCGAGGCGGGCGCCCACGGCGGTGGGGCGCTCCAGGTTGACGCGGGAGCCGACGGCGAGGACGCCCAGGCTGGAGCGGTTCAGGGTCTCGGCCATGACGTCGGCGGTGAACTCGTCGCCCTCGTGGTCGACGACCGTGAGGCAGACGCCGTTGACGGCGATGGAGTCGCCGTGCTTCGCGCCGTCGGTGACGACGGGGCCGCGCAGTCGGAAGCGACAGGCGTCGTCGAGGGTCTCGACAGCCGTGACGTGGCCCAGCTCTTCGACGATTCCGGTGAACACTTCCCGGGTCCTCCTGCCTCATTCGGGCACGGACTCCGGGGCTGTCGATGACGACAGAATGTACGAGCGGGAACACCGAGGGCGACGCCGAACAGGGCTCGCCACGGGGCGAACCAATACGGCGGCGCGCACGAATGCCCGCCCGCCGCGCACTGCCTCCCATCCGGACTTTAACCGTCGGTCCAGGAATTTCACCTGGTCAACCGGCCGCTGGAGGCGACCGGGTCGCGGACTGTAACCGCCGGTTCGGACTTTCACCGACCCCGGAGTGCGCTGCTTCTGGTACAGAGCCAGTGTGCCACGCCTGATCGGCGTCCATGCGAGCGAATTCTGTGGGGTGGCTCACAGGTCACTTGGCTGGACTTCTCCGCTCCGGGATTGGTCCATACCTATTGACGCACTGGTCTAGTCCTCCCTAGGGTCTGCGCAACTTCCGTGGAGAGGAACCGACTTGCTGTCCCCCTCACGCAACCGAGCCTCACGCAAGCGAGCGAGACCTGCCCTGCTCGCCGCCCTCGGCACGATCGCCGGCCTGGTCCTGGCCGGCCTCCCCGCGACCGTCTCCCACGCCGCCGACCAGGAGTCCTGCCGCCCCGACGGCCTCTACCGGACGCCCGGCGCGGACGTCCCCTACTGCTCGGTCTACGACGCGGCCGGACGGGAGAAGATGGGCGCCGACCACCCGCGCCGGGTGATCGGCTACTTCACCGGCTGGCGCACCGGCAAGGACGGCACGCCCGCCTACCTCGCCCCGGACATCCCGTGGGACAAGGTCACCCACCTCAACTACGCCTTCGCGCACATCGACAGCGGCAACAGGATCTCCGTCGGCACGGACGGCGCGACGAACCCGGCGACGGGCATGACCTGGCCCGGCGTGAGCGGCGCGACGATGGACCCGGGGTTCTCCTACAAGGGCCACTTCAATCTGCTGAACAAATTCAAGAAGCAGCACCCGGACGTCAAGACGCTGATCTCGGTGGGCGGTTGGGCCGAGACCGGCGGCTATTTCGACGACAGCGGTACGCGCGTGAACTCGGGCGGCTTCTACTCGATGGCCACGAACGCCGACGGCTCGGTCAACCAGTCCGGCATCGACACCTTCGCCGATTCGACGGTCGACTTCATCAGGAAGTACGGCTTCAACGGCGTCGACATCGACTACGAGTACCCGACGTCCATGAAGGACGCCGGCCATCCGTTCGACTGGCCCCTCTCCAACGCCCGCCGGTCCGGCCTGGTCAAGGGCTATGCGGCGCTGATGAAGACCCTGCGCGAGAGGCTCGACCGCGCGGGCGCGGCGGACGGCAGGCACTATCTCCTCTCCGTCGCCGCACCCTCCTCCGGATATCTGCTGCGCGGCATGGAGACGTTCCAGGTCCAGAAGTACCTGGACTACGTCAACATCATGTCGTACGACCTGCACGGCGCCTGGAACGAGTACGTCGGTCCGAACGCTTCTCTCTTCGACGACGGAAAGGACGCCGAACTCGCGGCGGCGGGCGTGTATTCCACGTCCCAGTACGGCGGAATCGGCTATCTGAACACCGACTGGGCGTACCACTACTTCCGCGGTTCGATGCCGGCGGGGCGTATCAACATCGGACTCCCTTACTACACCCGCGGATTCAAGAACGTCACGGGCGGTACGGACGGCCTGTGGGGCAAGGCGCCCTCGACGGCCTGCCCGGCGGGCTCCGGACTGACCAAGTGCGGTGACGGAGCCGTCGGGATCGACAACCTCTGGCACGACCTCGACACCGACGGCGAGGAGTCACCGGCGGGTTCGAACCCGATGTGGCACGCCAAGAACCTGGAGAAGGGGGTGGTCGGGGACTACGTCACCAAGTACGGCTTCCCGGCCGACACCCGGCTGACCGGCACGTACGCCCGGAAGTACGACTCGACGCTGGTCGCCCCCTGGCTGTGGAACGCCGAGAAGAAGGTGTTCCTGTCCACCGAGGACGAGCAGTCGGTGAACGCCAAGGCCGACTACGTCGTCGACCACGGCATCGGCGGCACGATGGTGTGGGAACTGGCCGGCGACTACGGCTGGAACGCGGCCAAGGGGCAGTACGAGCCGGGATCGACGCTGACCTCCGCGATGTACGAGAAGTTCAAGTCGGCGTCCCCGTACGGCGCGAAGCGGTCGACGGCCGGCCTGCCGGCCGAGGCACTGAACATCGACGTCGACTTCGGGCAGTTCCCGCTCGGCGACTCCAACTACCCCATCAGCCCCAAGCTGAGGATCACCAACAACTCCACGGCGACGCTGCCCGGCGGCACGGAGTTCCAGTTCGACTACGGCACCTCGGCGCCCGGGAACGCCAAGGACCAGTCTGGCTGGGGGACTTCGGTGATCCGCAGCGACCACACGGGGAACTACGTCGGCGGCCTGAAGGGCGACCACCACCGCGTGTCCCTGAAACTGCCGGCCTGGCAGACGCTGGCGCCGGGAGCGTCGGTGGAGCTGGACTTCGTGTACTACCTGCCGGTGTCGACGCCGTCCAACTGGACGGTGGCGTTCGGCGGGAGGACATACGCGCTGGCCGGGAACCTCGCACGCGGAACGACCGTGGTGGAGCCCGGGCCGGGAACCCCTTCCCCCTCCCCCACCTCTTCCAGTGGAGAGTGCGCGAACTCCGCCTGGAACGCCACGACGGAGTACGGCGGAGGTAGCACGGTGTCCCATGAGGGGCACTCGTGGAAGGCCAGGTGGTGGACGAAGGGCGAGGAGCCCGGCACCACCGGCGAGTGGGGTGTGTGGCAGGACCTCGGCGCCTGCTGAGCCCCGCGCAGTCGGCCCGGCGGCGGTGACGACGGCCCTTGCCCGCCGCCGGGTCTCCCAACTCCCGCGACTCCCGCGACTCCCGCCACCTGCGGTTCTGGCAGGCTGAGGGCATGACCACCGCGCTCGCCGACGAGTTCGAGACCCATCGCCCGCGGCTGTTCGGCCTGGCGTATCGCATGCTCGGCTCCGCCGACGAGGCCGAGGACACCGTCCAGGACGCGTATCTGCGCTTCAGCGGCGCGGACCGTACCGCGATCGAGTATCCGGCGGCCTGGCTCGCCAAGGTCGTCACCAACCTCTGCCTCACCCGGCTGACCTCGGCCAGGGCCCGGCGCGAGCAGTACGTCGGGCCCTGGCTGCCGGAACCCGTGGTCACCTCGGACGGCGCACTCGGGCCCCTGGAATCCGCCGAGCAGCGGGACGCCGTGTCCATGGCGATGCTGGTGCTGCTGGAGCGGCTCACCCCGACCGAGCGGGCCGTGTACGTGCTGCGGGAGGCGTTCGCGTACGGCCACCGGGAGATCGCCGAGACGCTGGATCTGACCGAGGCCAACTGCCGCCAGCTGTACCGGCGGGCGGTCCAGCGGGTCGGTGAGGAGCGGACGCGCTTCGAGTCGACTCCCGAGCGGCAGGAGGAACTGGTCCGGTCGTTCCTCACGGCGGCCCGCGACGGCGACCTGGGCGGCCTGGAGAAGCTGCTGGCCGCCGACGTCGTCTGGTCGAGCGACGGCGGCGGCAAGGCCTCGGCGGCCCTGCGGCCGATCGAGGGCCGGGACAAGGTGTTCCGCTTCCTCGCGGGTGCGACGCGGACGTTCCTGGTCGGCGTGGACTTCACGGCGGTCGAGATCAACGGCACGACCGCGCTGGCCGTGTGGGAGGGCGACACCCTGCTCTCGGTGGTGGCGTTCGAGCTGCGGGACGGGCTGATCGCGCATGCGCGGGCCGTGGCGAACCCGGACAAGCTGGACTTCGTGCGTCGGCAGCTGGCACGGGCGTAGCGGAGGCGCCGAAAAGGACCGTCCGCGGCTGTCACATTTCACGCGGGGTACTTGGTCCCAGCTGGCGAGGGGCGATCCACCCGGGAGCGCCCCGCGTCCGAAGGGACTGAACAGCATGACCAAGATCCTGGTGACCGGCGGCACCGGAACACTCGGCAGGCTCGTCACCGAGCGGCTGCGGGCGGACGGGCACGAGGTACGGGTGCTCAGCCGGCACGCCCAGCCGTACGCCGTCGACCTGCGCAAGGGCGGGCCCGGCCTGGACGCGGCGATGGACGGCGTGGACACGGTCGTGCACTGCGCGAGCTCACCGAACGGCGGTGACGAGGAGGCGGCGGCGCACCTGATCGCCGCGGCGCGGAGGGGCGGCGTACGGCACCTCGTGTACATCTCGATCGTCGGCGTCGACCGGGTGCCGTTCGGCTACTACAAGAGCAAGCTCGCCGTGGAGCGGCTGGTGGAGGAGTCGGGGCTCGGCTGGACCGTGCTGCGTGCGACCCAGTTCCACGATCTGCTGGTGCGGGTGCTGGGGATCCTGTCCAAGTCGCCGGTGCTGCTGCTGCCGGCCCACGTGAAGGACCAGCCCATCGAAGTCGCGGAGGTCGCGGACCGGCTGGCCGAACTGGCCCTCGGCTCCCCGGCCGGCCGGGTCGAGGACATGGGCGGCCCCGAGGTACGCACCTTCGACTCCCTGGCCCGCGCCTACCTCAAGGCAACGGGCCGCAGGAGGCTCGTCCTGCGCGTGCCACTGCGGGGGAAGGCGTACGAGGCCTTCCGCTCCGGCGGTCATCTGGCGCCGGAGCATGTGGTGGGCAAGGGGACGTTCGAGGAGTATCTCGGGCGGCGGGTCGGGGGTGGTGGGCGGCGAGTCTGATCCAGGCTTTCCGGGCCGCCGGACGCCGTGGGCGGGCTCCGGCCGGCACAGGCCCGGCAGGGGCCCGACCGGCGACGCCCTCTGAGGGACCGTACGGCCGGTCGGGTCACCGGTCCGGCGGCGTGAACAACTCGTCCTGCGCGGCGTCCCGCGCGGTGAGCAGTGCTCCGCGCAGGACGGCGCTCCCGCCCAGGCCGGTGGTCCGCACCACCGTCGCCAACGGCGACATCCGCCGGACCCGCTCCTCCACCCGCCCGGCGAGCACCTCGCCGCCGGCCTGCCCGACCTCCCCGCCGAGGACCACGCAGCCGGGGTCGAGGACGGCGACGACGGCGGCGACGCCGAGGGCCAGGCGGTCGGCGAAGGCGTCGAGGAAACGCTCGGACGCCCCGGAGCCCTTGGCGTCCTCGTCTCCGGCGTGCTCCCCGCTCGCCCCCGCCACCAGCGCCACAGCCGCTCTCACGACACCGGCGGCGAGCGGTTCGGGCACGGACGCGGCGTCGACGGTCAGCCCGTACGTCTCCGCCAGCTCCACGATCGCCGCCGACCCCGCCAGTGAGTGGAACCCGCCCGCGCAGTCCAGCGCCGACGGTGGCCCCGACGTCCCGGGCACCGGCAGGAACCCGATCTCTCCGGTTCCGCCGGAGGCGCCTCGGCGCAGCGAGCCGTCGAGGACCACGGCCGCGCCCGTGCCGTGGCCCAGCCACAGCAGCACGAAGGTGTCGCGGTCCCGGGCCACTCCGTCGCGCTGTTCCGCGAGAGCGGCGAGGTTGGTTTCGTTCTCGACGTTCACGCGGGCTTCGGGGAAACGTT
The DNA here is from genome assembly GCF_001270495.1 of Streptomyces viridochromogenes. GTDB lineage: Bacteria > Actinomycetota > Actinomycetes > Streptomycetales > Streptomycetaceae > Streptomyces > Streptomyces viridochromogenes_A. Next base: position 43,076 of record NZ_LGUR01000083.1, on the reverse strand, counting down.
CCTGGAGGGCTGCCACCAGGCGGCGGTGCCATGCGGGCAGGCTGGAGGAGTCACGCAGCTCGCCGGTGACCGGGTCGATCAGCCCGGGGGCGCCGATACCCACCGTATGGAGCCGGTCCGCCCCGGCCTCCTTCGCGACCCGCTCCACCAGCGTCACCGCCTGCTCCACCGCGGGCCCGGTCCCCGTGTCGCCGCCGATCGGCACCGACGCCTCGGCGAGCACGGCCCCGACCAGGTCGGACACGACCACGGAGACGCTCTCGGTACGCACGTCCAGCGCCGCGAGATGGGCGCGGTCGGCGACGATGCCGTACAGCTTGGCGTTCGGCCCGCGCCGCTGTGCCCCGGCCTCGCCGACCACCGTGATGAGTCGGGCGTCGGTGAGGCGCTCGACGAGGTCGGCGACGGTCGGCCGGGACAGGCCGGTCAGCTGCTTCAACTGCCCTGCCGTCAACGGGCCCTCCTGCTGGAGCAGTCGCAGGGCGAGCCGGTCGTTGATGACCCGGGCGGTACTCGGGGATGCGGGCATGCCGGGATCCTTCCAGATCAGTGGGGCCGGGCGGCGGGCGACCGGGACGCCCTCTCATGCCCCCTATCTATCAGGCAGGGACCCTGATAGTTTACGCGCGGCGTCAGAGCGTGCCGGGCGAAGACCGGGAGGGGCCGGACAATGAGTGAGGTGGTCTACGAACCGCGCGACGTGCGGCGCGCCCGGTACGCCGTGGCGGCCGTCTTCGCCGTGCACGGCGCCGTCACCGGCTCGTTCGCGACGCGTGTGCCGTGGATCCAGGACCACGCCGGGGTGAGTGCGGGCCAACTGGGGCTGGCGCTCGCCTTCCCCGCGCTCGGCGCCTCCGTCGCGATGCCGTTGGCGGGCAGCATCAGCCATCGCTTCGGCGCCCGCAACGCCCTGCGCGGACTGATCGCGCTGTGGACAATGGCCCTCACCCTGCCCTCCCTCGCCCCCAACCTGCTGACCCTGTGCCTGGCCCTGTTCACCTACGGCGCCACGGCGGGCATGGCGGACGTGGCGATGAACGCGCTCGGCGTCGAGGTCGAGAACCGCCTCGGCCGGTCGATCATGTCCGGGCTGCACGGCATGTGGAGCGCGGGCGCCCTGATCGGCTCGGCCGCCGGCACGCTCGCGGCGCACCTCGGTTCGGACGCCCGGCTGCACCACGCGCTGGCCGCGGTGGCCCTCACCGTCTTCGGCACTGTGGCCTGTCAGTGGGTGCTCGACCTCCAGCCCGCCGAGGACGAGGAGCCGCCGCCCCGGTTCGCGCTGCCGCCCCGGTCGGCGCTGCTGATCGGCGCGGTCGGGTTCTGCGCGGTCTTCGCGGAGGGCGCGAGCCTGGACTGGTCGGCGGTCTATCTGCGGGACCAGTTGGACACCTCGGCCGGTCTCGCGGCGGCGTGCACGACCGGCTTCACGCTCACCATGGCGCTCGCCCGGTTCGTCGGCGACAGGGTGGTGGACCGCTACGGCGCGGTGCGCACGGTCCGGTTCAGCGGCCTCCTCGCGACGCTCGGCGGACTGCTGATCGTGGTGTCGGACCAACCGGCGCCGGCGATGGCCGGGTTCGCGCTGCTGGGGCTGGGCATCGCGGTGGTCGTTCCGCTGTGCTTCGCGGCCGCGGGCCGCAGTGGCAGCAACCCCTCGCTGGCCATCGCGGGCGTCGCGACGATCACCTACACCTCGGGGCTGATCGCACCGAGCGCGATCGGCGGAATCGCCCAGGCCACCAGTCTGGTGGTGTCCTTCTGCCTGGTGACCGTGCTGTCGTCGGGCATCGTCGTGTTCGCGCGGGTCCTGCGCACGGGCGACCGTGACCGCCCGAAGGCCGGCCGCCCGGACACGGCGGTTCCCGACCCGCGGCCCTGAATGCCTCGCTCCACGGCGTGGTCGGTCCTCGTCAGCCCCGACCGGACCGGCTCTCCACGTACCTGACAATGGTCCGGTCCCCCACAGGCACGACGAAAGCGAAACCGCACCATGGATCTCGGCGTCCGCTGGAAACTGCACGGCGATGGACGCACGCCGGCGCCCGGAGCGGTGGTCCGCCCCGACGAACGGCTCTCGTGGCCCCGCACCGTCGGGCTCGGCGCCCAGCATGTGGTGGCCATGTTCGGCGCGTCCTTCGTGGCGCCGGTCCTGATGGGGCTCGACCCCAACCTGGCGATCATGATGTCCGGCGTGGCGACGCTCGTCTTCCTGCTCGCCACCCGTGGCCGGGTGCCCAGCTACCTCGGCTGCTCCCTCTCCTTCGTCGGTGTCGCCGCGGTCATCCGGGCCGACGGCGGTACGAGCGCGACCGTCACCGGCGCGGTCTTCGTCGTCGGTGTCGTGCTGTTCCTGGTCGGTCTCGCGGTGCGGCGCTTCGGCGCGCGGATCATCCACGCCACGATGCCCCCGATCGTCACCGGTGCCGTCGTGATGCTGATCGGCTTCAACCTCGCCCCGGTGACGGCCGCCACGTACTGGCCGCAGGACCAGTGGACGGCCTTGCTGGTGATGCTGTTCACCGGGCTCGCGGTCGTCTGTCTGCGCGGATTCTGGTCCCGTATCGCGATCTTCCTGGGCCTGGTCTTCGGCTACGGCATCTCCTGGGCCTTCGACCGGATCTTCGGCAGGATCCACTCGGTCGACGCGAGCGGCAAGCTCACCGACCACTGGCGCCTCGACCTCTCCGGCGTCGGCAAGGCCGACTGGGTCGGCCTGCCGGATCTGCACGGCCCGTCCTTCCAGTGGTCGGCGATCCTGGTGGCGCTGCCCGTCGTCATCGCCCTGGTGGCCGAGAACGCCGGGCACGTCAAGGCGGTCGGCGAGATGACAGGCGACAACCTGGACGGCAGGCTGGGCACCGCGATCTCCGCGGACGGCGTCGCCTCGATGCTCTCCACGTCGGTGGGCGGCCCGCCCAACACCACCTACTCCGAGAACATCGGCGTGATGGCCGCGACCCGCGTCTACTCGACCGCCGCCTACTGGGCCGCCGCCGGCTTCGCCCTGCTCTTCGGCGTCTGCCCCAAGTTCGGCGCGGTCGTGGCCGCCATCCCGGGCGGTGTCCTCGGCGGCATCACCGTCATCCTGTACGGCATGATCGGCCTGCTCGGCGCCCAGATCTGGATCAACTCCAAGGTGGACCTGCGCAATCCGCTCAACCTCGTCCCGGCCGCCGCGGGCATCATCATCGGCGTCGGCAACGTCACCATGGAGTTCACCGACACCTTCCAGCTCAGCGGCATCGCGCTGGGCACGCTCGTCGTCATCACCGGCTACCACGCCCTGCGGGCCTTCGCCCCGGCCCACCTCAAGACGCAGCACCCGCTGCTCGACGAGGGCACGTCGTCGTACGACGAGGAGGGCCGGCCCGGCGACGGGAGTGCCACCGGCGACGGGACTCAGCGCGCCAAGTCGTAGGCGTAGGACGCCGTGAAGGTCCCCGGCCGCCCCTTGCAGCCGTCCGACTCTCCCGGCAGCTTCACCCACAGATAGCCGTCGATCCGTGCCTCGCCGGTGCTGAGGGTCGGCGCCCGGCCCAGCTTGCGGCCGGCGGGGTCGCACCACTCCCCGTCGGCCGGGGCCCCGGCGCCGTTGCGGCTGGTGTCGATGACGGCTCCGAGGCTCGCGGGGCCGCCGAGGGCGTCGAGGACCTGTCGGTCGTAGGCGATCTCGTCGGTCGTGGCGTGGAAGTTGGAGACGTTGCTGAAGACGCCGTCGGACGACGCGGTCGAGGCGGCGCCGGCCCGCCGCAGCCACTCCGCCTGTTTGCCGGGCGCGTTCCAGCCGGAGTGCCCGGCGTCGTAGTAGACGCGCGCCTTGGGGTTCGCCTCCTTGAAGGCGCGGCCCGCGCGGGCCAACGAGGCGAAGCGGTCGGCGCGTTCGGCGGCGGAGAGGCACTCTGACTGGGCGACGGAGTCGGGCTCCAGGATCACGATGACGTCGGAGGAGCCGAGCCCGGCGGCGAACCTGTCGATCCAGGCGTCGTACGCGTCCAGGTCGGGCGCCCCGCCCTGGGAGTGCCCGCCGCAGTCACGGTCCGGGATCGCGTACGGCACGACCACCGGCACCCGCCCGAGCGCCGACCCGCCGGAAGTGACCGCGCGGACCCGGGCGGTGATGGTGTCCGGCGTGAAGTCGGCGAACCAGACCGCGGCGGGCTGGGCGGCGATACGGGCCTCGATGACGGCGTGCCGCGGGTCGCCGGAGTTGCCGCGGATCCACTCCAGCACCTGGGAGTCGGGGTGGCGGTAGAGGCGCGCGGACGCCACGGCCGGCTGCCGCGTCCGCTCGGTCCTGGTCGGCGAGGGTGTAGGGCTCGCCGGCCCGGCCTTCTTCCTCGGAGTCGGTGAAGCGGGCGTCGGCGAAGGTGACCTCGTGGTCGACGGGGAGGGCGAGGGCACGAGCGGCAGGGACTCCAGGCCCGGTGAGCGCGTCACCTCGGGCGGCCTGGCCTCGTCGGAGCGCCCTCTGTCGTCGAGCGCGGAGATCGTGCCGGTCGCGGCGCCGACGGCGACCACGACGGAGGCCGCCACGACCATGGCCTGGCGCCGGGCCGCCCTCCTGCGCTCGGACCTGCGTGCGGCCAGTCGCTGGGCACGTAAGCCTGGCACCGTCCCGCTCCCCCTCCCCCGACAGCGAGCGCGTTCCCCCGTTCTGGGGAAGCGCCGGGCCCGCCGACACTTCCGCCAGCCTAAAGCTGGGACTCTGCCCCCATGGCGCAATGCGAACAATTCACCACACCCGTGGATGCCGTCATCTCCCGTATGCGCGCCCTCCACGCGACCCTGCCCGAACGCGACGGAGTGGCGGTCTTCAACCGCGTCTACCTCACCGTGACGGAGGCCGTCGACCGGCACGTCGACGGCGGTCGGTTCCCGGACGCCCGGGCGGCGATCACGCTGGACGTGCGGTTCGCGGAGCGGTATCTCGCGGCGGCGGAGCGGGCCGAGGACGAGCGGCGCCCGCCCGCGTGCTGGCGGCCCCTGTTCCAGATGCGCCGGCATCCCGGCGTACGTCCGTTGCAGTTCGCGCTCGCGGGCATCAACGCGCACATCGGCCACGATCTGGCGCTCGCCCTGGTGGACGCCTGTCGTAGCCTCGACTGCGAACCCGTCGATCTGGAGGACGAGTTCGACCGCGTGGGTGATCTCCTCGTCTCGCTGGAGGAGCGCATCCGCGAAGAGCTGATGCCGGGTCCCGACCTGCTCCAGATCGCCGATCCGCTGACCCATCTGCTCGGTTCCTGGAGCCTGGAGCGGGCCCGGGACGCCACCTGGTCGGCGGCGCGGGCGCTGTGGGCGCTGCGCCGACTGCCGGATGTCGCCGAGGAGTTCACCCAGCGGCTGGACGCGGCGGTGGGGTTCGCGGGACGCATGCTGCTCACGCCGCTGCCGGACTGATCCGGGTCCGGCAGCGTTCCCGCGTGAACGCCGGTCAGTCCTCCGGCAGTTCGACCGGCGCGATCTCGTCGTACACGTCGCCCGGCCCCGGGTTGGTCGCGTCGGTCTCGCCGCCGAAGTGGTGCATGACGCCCCAGACCGCGTTCAGCGCGGTCTGGACGGCGCCCTCGGCCCAGCCGGCCGTCCAGGAGATGTCGTCACCGGCGAGGAAGATGCCCCGCTTGTCCTCGGGCAGCCGGTCCTGCATGAAGTGCGTGAACAGGCGCCGCTGGTAGCGGTAGTGGCCGGGGAGATTGGCCTTGAACGCGCCCATGAAGTAGGGCTCGTTCTCCCACGACACCGTCACGGGGTTGCCGATGATGTGCTTCCGGATGTCGACCTTCGGGTAGATCTCGCCGAGCGACTTCAGCATGACCTCCATCCGCTCGGCCGCGGACAGCGGCAGCCACTTCAGGCTGTCGTCGCACCAGGTGTAGGAGAGGCAGATGACGGCGGGTTTGTCCGGCCCGTCGTCCAGCAGGTAGGTGCCGCGCGTCATACGGTCGGTGAGCGTCATCGACATGACGTCCCGGCCGGTCTCCTCGTCCTTGTCCAGCCAGAACGGCCGGTCGACCGGGACGAACAGCTTCGAGCTCTCCATGTAGTGGGTGCGCTCGATCGCCGTCCAGTGGTCGATCGGGAAGAGCGAGTCGTCGCAGGCGATCTTCGACAACAGCATCCAGGACTGGGCGGTGAAGACGGCCGCCGGGTAGGTGCGGATGTCGCCGTTCGCGTCCGTCACCGTGATCCGGTTGCCCGCGGTGCGGTGCAGCCGGGTCACGGCCGGGCGGGGCTCGCCGTTCTCGTGGAGCTTGGCGAGCGAGGTGCCGTAGGACCAGTGGACGATCTTCTCCGGCTCGCGCTCCCACAGGCGCAGCGGCAGCTGCTGGGAGCCTCCGACGATGCCGCGGTGGTGGTCGTCGGCCTCGGTGTAGACGACGCGCAGGATCTCCAGGATGGAGTTGGGGAAGTCGGTGTCCCAGCCGCCGGTGCCGAAGCCGACCTGGCCGAAGATCTCGCGGTGCCGGAAGGACTTGAATGCCTCGGAGTCGCAGAGGAAGCCGTAGAAGGTCTGGTTGTCGAGCCGCTCGACGAGCTGCGCCCAGATCTCGCGGATACGCGGCACGTCCCGCTCGCGCATCGCCCGGTTCATGTCGGAGAAGTCGGCGCCCTCTTCCAGGCACTTGTTCCATGCCTCGGCGACGTCCCGGTAGACTTGGGGCAGGTCGTCGATGGTCTCGGCGTAGTGCGACTCGCCCTTGAGGTCGACGACGGTCGAAGGCGTCGCCTCGGCGAGGGGGTTGGGGAAGGGCTGGGTCTTCAGGCCCACCAGGTCGATGTAGTGCTGGAGGGCCGTGGAGGACGGCGGGAAGCGCATCGCGCCCATCTCGGCGGTCAGATCCGGGTCGCAGCCCTCGAAGCCGACGGTCCGCAGTCGGCCGCCGATCTCGTCCGCCTCGTAGACGACGGGCTTGAGGCCCATCTTCATCAGCTCGTACGCGGCCACGATGCCGGACAGCCCGCCGCCGATGACCGCGACCTCGGTGCCGTGCTCGGTCGCCGGTATCTGGCCGAGCCCCGCCGGGTGGGCGAGGAAGTCGTCGTACGCGTACGGGAAGTCCGGGCCGAACATGGTGATCGGCGGCTGCTGCTCGTCGGCGTGCTGGACGGCGTTGGGCACCGTGGACGTCATGGGGTACGGACTCCTTGCGCAAACAGGGACTGCGGGGGGCTCAGGCTCAGATCAAGGACCCGTAGAGACCGGGGCGGCGGTCCTTCAGATACGGGTTCTCCTCGCGGGAGGCGGCGAGGAAGGCGGGGTCGACGTCGGCGAGGACGAGTTCCTCACCGCGGCCGGCGCGGGTGCGCGCGACCCCGTCGGGTCCGGCGAGGGTGGAGAGGCCGACGAACTCGAACTCCCCTTCCCGGCCGACCCGGTTGACGTACGCGACGTACATCTGGTTCTCGAAGGCGCGCACCGGGATCATCGACTCGGCGACGAACTGGAACGGGTGCATCTGCGCCGTCGGCACGATCAGCAGGTCGGTGCCGGCCAGGGCATGGGCCCGGACGTTCTCCGGGAACTCGACGTCGTAGCAGATCAGGATGCCGACGCGGAGGCCGTCGAGTTCCGCCTGGACGACCGGCTGGTCCCCCGGCGTGAAGTGGTCGCGCTCGAAGCAGCCGAAGAGGTGGGTCTTGCGGTGGTTGGCCAGTCGGGTGCCGTCGGCGGAGATCAGCTGGGCGGAGTTGAAGACGGTGTCGCCGGCCCGCTCGGGGTAGCCGTAGGCGATCGCCAGGCCGTGCCGCGTCGCGCTCTCGGCGATCGCGTCCGCGCAGTCGCCGTCGGCGGGCTCGGCGAGGCGGGCGATGTCGTCGCCGATCGCGTACCCGGTCAGGAACATCTCCGGCGCGACCAGCAGCCCGGCGCCCGCGGCGGCGGCACGGCCCGCGGCCTCGTCGAGGACCTTGAGGTTCTCGACGGTGGAGCCGGGGCGGCCGGAGCTCTGGAGCAGGGCGGTGCGCATGCGTGTTCCTCACCGGGCGGCAGGGGGGGCAGGGAGGGCCGTGTAGGGGCCACGTAGACGGTACGGGCGGCTGAGCAGGGCGGACAAGCAGGAGCCGTTGCGCGCCGCTGAGCTGTTTGTTGCGTGCGACGAGGGGTGGCCGGCGATTCGTTGCGCGACCGCGGTCGCAGGCCCACTCCTCCTGGGGGCGCAGGGCAGGCCGACGTCCCCGCCGGACGGCGGAGGCGGGGTCCCGCCCCCGGCGCGATGTGGTGCGGGCGCGGCGCCGGGAAAGTGGGGACCGTCCGATCGACCTGCGGAAAGGACCGCCATGAACCGCCGTACGAAGATCGCCGTGCTGGGCTCCGCACTGCTGCTGACCGCCGGGTCGGCCGCGGCCGCCGCCACCGCGTCGGAGGAACCGCGTCAGCGGGAGGCCGCGGCCCTCACCGGCTCCGCCAAGCTGTACCGCTCGGCCGGTGACGACATCACGTTCTCCTTCGACGCGCATCTGGCGGCGAAGGACACCGCCGACCCGACGAAGGCCACCGGCACCTTCGAGTTCAGCCACTACCTGGACGGCGAGGGCGCCCGGGCGAAGGCGAAGGTCGACTGCCTGCTGACCGGCGGCAAGGTGGCCGTCGTCTCCGGCGTCATCACCTCCTCCGACCTGCCGGGCGCCGAGGGCAAACGGGTCGGCGTCACCGTCCACGACCTCGGCCACCGCGACCGACTCGGCTACAGCTGGGCGTCGACGGGCAACCCCGTCGAGACGAAGGAGCTGCCCAGGTGCGTGAGTTCGGCGCCCTTCGAGAAGGTCAGGAAGGGCACCGGGGACTTCACGGTCGTGCCGTGGCGGCCCGACTTCTAGCCAGCCCCAGCGCGGTCACCGCGTACGGGATCGCCAGCACCGCGAAGACCGTGCTGTGCGCCGCACCCGTACCGAGCAGCGCGTACAGGCCGAAGGTGGCGACCGTGGCCAGCTCCGTGCCCAGGCTCGCCACGGAGGTGAGGGTGGCCCGGCGGGACTCGTGGATCCGGTGCTGGAGACGGACGTCGGCCAGCACCTCGGCCAGCTGGAACCCGCCGAAGGCGAGGCCGACGAGGGCGATGCCGGCCACTGTGCCGGCCGCGGCTCCCACGGCCAGGGCGAGCGCGGCGCCCGCGAGCAGCGCCGCGAGCCCTCTCGCGCCGAGGCGTTCGGCCGGTCCGGCCAGGAGGCTTCCGGCGGTGACGCCCGCCCAGATCAGCAGGATCAGCCAGGGCACGGTCGCCTCGGCGACGCCGAGGTCCCGGACCAGCAGCGGGGTGTACTCGTCGAGCGCGCCCCATACGGCGGCGACGGCGGGGACCAGCAGCAGCAGCGCACCGCGCACGGAACGGTCCTCGCGGACCTCGGCGAGCCCGGTCCGCAGCGTCGTCGCCCAGCCCTCCTCCCCCGTCTCCGGCCGTACCCGGTGCTCCGGGAACCGGGTCGCCGTGGCGGCCGTCAAGAGACAGGCCAGCACGCTCGCCGCGCCGACGGCCGGATAGCCACCCAGCGCGATGACAGGCCCGGCGAGGCCGACGGAGGCCATCGTGGCCACCAGTCGCGCGGCCCGGGCCCGGCCCATGACCCGCGCATACCGGTCGGCGGCACCGAGCCGGTCCAGCTCGTCGTAGACCAGCGCCTCCAGCGCACCGGAACCGAGCGCTCCGCCGGCCCCCCACAGGACGAAGCCGAGGGCGAAGGCCCAGTACGAGGGGAGCAGCACCCACAGCCCGAAGCCGGCGGCCGTGAGCAGCGGGCCGAGCCACAACAGCAGCCGCCGCGAGACGGCGTCGGCCCAGGCGCCGGAGGGGACCTCCAGCAGGACGCCGGTGATCGACCACAGGGCGAACAGGGAGGAGATCTGCCAGAGCGACATGCCGGTGTCGGCGAACAGCAGCGCGTACACCGGGTAGAGCAGGACGAAGTCGTCGAGGAACGAATAGCCGTACAGCGTGACCGTGAGCCGCCGGACGCCGGTGGCGGGCACACGCGCAGGTGAGAGTGTCATGGGGCCTTCCCGCAGGGACTGTTCGGACACCGGGGGTACGGCGTCCGAGGCGGCCCTCGGGAGGCACGGCTGGTGGATCAATGTCGCCAGGTCATGGCATCGATGGTAGGCGGGCCGGGGGCAGGGGCGCAGCGGCAATTCCGCCGGGCGCCCTCCGCCAGGAGGAGTTCGACGCCACGCGCCTCCGCCGAGCGGCGGGGGACATCGGCCCGGGGGGAGGACGCCGGTGCGCGAGGCCGCGCGCGAGACTTCCGGCATGGACGCCACCGAGATCCCCGACCTGCCGTACGTCAGCACCCACACGTCGATCGTCGTCGCGGCGTCGGACGCCGTCTGGCAGGCCATCCGCGAAACCGTCGACCACCCCGCGTTCCGCATGGTCACCGCGGTACCGGGCAAGGAGCTGGCCTTCGGCGGAAGCCACCGCTTCTCGACGTACGCCTTGATCTTCCGACTGGAGGAGGCGGGAGTCGACCGCACCCGGGTGCGCGCCGAGACCAGGGCCGACTTCCCGGGGTGGACGGGCCGCCTCTACCGGCTCCTGGTGATCGGAACGGGCGGCCACGCATGGGTCATCCGGCGCATGGTGAGAAAGGTCGGCGAAGACGCCCTTGAGAGGCGCGGGGCCGTATAGATGTGCGGCTCCGCCGCCTGGGCGCGACCGGCCCCCGCCCACCGGCAGCCGACGATCTACGTAGGCGACCCGGAAGAGAACCTTCGCAGCAGCGGCGAAAGCACCAGCACCGACTTGGTCCGCTCGACGAACGGCTCCCCCGCGATCCGTTCCAGGACCCGCTCGAAGTGCCGCATGTCGGAGGCGAAGACCTGGACGACGGCGTCGGCGTCCCCGGTGACGGTGGACGCGGCCACGACCTCCTGATACCGCTCCAGGCCCCGCCGAATCGTGTCCGGCGAGGTGTTGTGCCGGCAGTAGATCTCGACGAACCCCTCGGTCTCCCAGCCGAGTGCCGAGGGGTCCACCCGTACGGTGAACCCGGTGATGGCCCCGGTCGCGCGCAGCCGGTCCACGCGCCGTTTCACGGCGGGCGCGGACAGGCCGACGAGTTGCCCGATGTCCGCGTAGGAGCGGCGGGCGTCCTCGGCGAGGGCGTGCACGATGCGTTCGTCGAGATCGTTCAGCACTGCGGGTGGTTCACTTCACTTCTGGTGCGACTGAGGCGTCGGGGGCGACTGGGGCGCCCGCCGTGGCAAGGCGCGAACGGCGATAGCCGTACCCGAAGTAGACCACGAGACCGGCGGCCATCCAGCACCCGAAGACGACCCAGGTGACAGTGTCGAGGCTGAACATGTTGTACGCGCAGAACAGGAAGCCCAGCACCGGCAGCACCGGCCCGAACGGCACCCTGAACGTGCGCTCGAGCTCGGGTCGCCGGTAACGCAGGACGATCACCGCGATGTTGACCAGCGCGAAGGCGAACAGCGTGCCGATGCTGGTGGCGTCGACGAGCTTGCCCAGCGGGATGAGGGCGGCGAGCGCACCGCAGAACAGCGACACGATGATCGTGTTGAGGCGCGGCGCACCGGTCTTCCGGTGGACCTTGCCGAGCGCCTTCGGCACCAGGCCGTCACGGGACATCGCGAACAGGATGCGGGTCTGGCCGTAGAGCACGGTGAGCACGACGCTCGCGATGGAGATCACGGCGCCGAGGGCCAGCAGCGTGCCCCAGAAGCTCTGGCCGCTGACGTCGTTCATGATCGCGGCGAGGGATGCCTCGGAGCCCTCGAACTTGGTCCAGTTCCAGGCGCCGACGGCGACACCCGCGACGAGCACGTACAGCGCGGTCACGATGATCAGCGAGAGCATGATCGCCCGCGGCAGGTCCCGCTTGGGGTCCTTCGCCTCCTCACCGGCGGTGGAGGCGGCGTCGAAGCCGATGTACGAGAAGAAGAGCGTCGCGCCCGCGGCACTCACGCCTGCCATGCCGAGCGGCATGAAGTCCTTGTAGTTGCCGGACTTGAAGCCCATGAAGCCGACCGCGCAGAACAGCACCAGGGCGGCGATCTTGACCGCCACCATGATCGTGTTCGCGCGGGCGGACTCCCGGACGCCGCCGAGCAGGAACACCATCGCCAGCAGGACGACGATCAACGCGGGCAGGTTGATGATCCCGCCCTCGCCGGGGGCCGAGGACAGCACGGCCGGGATGGTGACGCCTATGGTCCCGTTGAGCAGCTCGTTGAGGTACTCGCCCCAGCCGACGGCCACGGCGGCCACCGAGACGCCGTACTCCAGCACCAGGCACCAGCCGCAGACCCAGGCGACGAGTTCACCCATCGTTGCGTACGCATACGAGTACGAGGAGCCGGCGACCGGGATGCTGCCGGCCAGCTCGGCGTACGACAGGGCGGAGAACAGTGCCGTGAGGCCGGCGATCACGAAGGCCAGGGTGACGGCGGGACCGGCCTCCGGGACGGCGTCGCCGAGGACGACGAAGATGCCGGTGCCGAGGGTGGCACCGATGCTGATCATGGTGAGCTGCCACATGCCGAGGGAGCGTCTCAGGGACCCTCCCTCGCCCTGACCACCCTCTGCGACCAGGTGTTCCACGGGCTTGCGACGCATGAGGCGCGCACCGACACCCGGGGACGGTGGGCCTGTCTTGGGGCGGTTCTGCGGGGGTGCGCCTTGATCGAGCACGCGCTGACTCCTTCGTCGCTGCCTGTGAGGGCGGCGGGGACCGGCGGCACCCTGCGACAACAGGAACCCACCGAGCGGGGTCCCTGCCACGCCACGTACGAGGCGACAGCCTAGGGCGATCGGCGTTGCTGGTGAAATGCAGCAACCTTGCGCATGCCCGCAAGATCATTGCGTTCCTGGGGGCTCGGTGGGTGTTCGTTGCGCGGCGGCTTTCGACCGTTGCACGGTGCGGGTGCGTGGGTGCTGGTCGGGCAGTTCCCCGCGCCCCTGAAGGGGCGTCTGCTGCACGTACCTCAGGGGCGCGGGGCTGTATCGATTTGCGGGCTCCGCCGCGAGGGCGCGACCAGCCACGAACTACCCGCCGTCGCCGTCATACAGCTACACCCGAGCTCTTGGGTGGAACGGCGTTGACGAGGCGTCAGCTCCAGCTGGCGTGCAGCGGCTTGCCCTCCGCGTACCCGGCGGCGCTCTGGATGCCGACGACCGCCTTCTCGGCGAACTCCTCCAGGGACCCGGCGCCCGCGTACGTGCAGGACGACCGCACACCCGCGATGATCGAGTCGATCAGGTCCTCCACACCCGGGCGGGCCGGGTCGAGGAACATGCGGGAGGTGGAGATGCCCTCCTCGAAGAGCGCCTTACGGGCGCGGTCGTACGCCGACTCGTCGGACGTCCGGTTGGCCACGGCCCGCGCGGACGCCATGCCGAACGACTCCTTGTACAGCCGCCCGCTGGAGTCCTGCTGGAGGTCGCCCGGCGACTCGTAGGTGCCCGCGAACCACGAGCCGACCATCACGTTGGAAGCGCCGGCGGCGAGCGCCATGGCGACGTCGCGCGGGTGCCGGACACCGCCGTCGGCCCACACGTGCTTGCCGTACTTCTTCGCCTCGGCGGCGCACTCCAGCACGGCGGAGAACTGCGGCCGGCCGACGCCGGTCATCATGCGGGTGGTGCACATCGCACCCGGACCGACACCGACCTTGATGATGTCGGCACCGGCCTCGATGAGGTCGCGGACGCCTTCCGCGGCGACGATGTTGCCCGCGACGATCGGCACCTGCGGGTCGAGCGCCCGCACGGTCCTGATCGCGGCGATCATCGACTCCTGGTGGCCGTGCGCCGTGTCGATGACCAGCGTGTCGACGCCCGCGTCGAGGAGCTGCTTGGCCTTGCCCGCCACGTCGCCGTTGATGCCGACGGCGGCGGCTATGCGCAGCTTGCCGTTCGCGTCGACGGCCGGCGAGTACAGGGTGGCGCGCAGGGCGCCCTTGCGGGTGAGGATGCCGGCGAGGCGGCCGTCGGCGTCGACGGCGGGGGCGTAGCGCCGGTTGTGGTGGTCGAGGGTGTTGAAGGCCTCGCGCGGGTCCTGGTCCGCGTCGAGGAGCAGCAGGTCCCGGGACATGACCACTTCGAGCTGGGTGAAGCGGTCGACGCCGGACAGGTCGGAGTCGGTGACCACGCCGATCGGCTTGAAGTCGTCGTCGACGACCACACCGGCGTTGTGCGCGCGCTTGGGCAGCAGGGCCAGTGCGTCGGCGACGGTCTGGTGCGGGGCCAGCACGATCGGGGTGTCGAGGACGTGGTGGCGGCTCTTCACCCAGGCGACGACCTCGGTGACGACCTCGATCGGGATGTCCTGCGGGATGACCACCAGGCCGCCGCGCCGGGCCATCGTCTCGGCCATACGGCGGCCTGCGATGGCGGTCATGTTGGCGACGACCAGCGGGATCGTGGTGCCCGTGCCGTCCGGGGAGCTGAGGTCCACACCCTGCCGCGAGCCGACCGCGCTGCGGCTCGGGACCATGAAGACGTCGTCGTACGTCAGGTCGTACGCGGGCTGGATGTCATTGAGGAAACGCACGTGCTGCACATCCCAGTCGATCAGAGGTGGCCCCCGGACAGGTCAGCCAGGGGGAAGAGCACGTACTTCATTGTCCCATGCTGACCGGAATGCGATGCACGGTCGCTTCATACGAGCAGGTCAAAGGGGCACTAGGAGGATCCTCCGAGAGCGAGCATCACGGTGAGCGACGGCGCCCGGTCCACGGCCGCGGAGAACACCTCCTGGGCGATCTCCCACTCCTCGGGCCGCGCCTTCGCGTACGGCTGCCAGTTCCGTACGACGACCAGCAGCCCGTCCGCGGCCTCCCTCGGCCACACGGAGGGATCGGCGAGGCTGTCGGCGAGGGCGTCCCAGTTGCGGCCGAACCAGTCGGGCAACTCCAGGGTCACGGCACAACGGTCCATCAGGCCCGCCTTGTCCATGACCCCGTCGAGGTCCAGCGTGACCGCGAGGTCGGTCATCTCAGTACCGCCAAGTCATAGTGATCGTCGACGAACGAGGGGGACGGCCACCGGACCGTCCCCCTCCTGACACACCGTCACTGTCCGTCCGGGTCAGCCCTGTTGAGCGTCGACCTCGGGGTCGGCCCCGCCGTCATCAGCACATCCGCGGCCGACGTGTCCGTCACCAGGCTGGTCACGAGCCCGGACCGCAGCACCGCGTCGATCGCGGCGGCCTTGCGCGCGCCACCCGCGATCGCGACGACCTCCGGGATACGGCGGAGCTGGTCCGCCTTCACGGTGATGCACCGCTCCCCGAGGTCCCGTCCGACCCGGCGTCCCTCGGTGTCGAAGAGGTGCGCGGACATCTCGGCGGCGACGCCGAGCGAGGCGTAGTGGGCCCGCTCCTCGTCGCTGAGCATGTCGTGCACCGTCGAGATACCGGGCTCCCAGGAGCCGATGGAGACGCAGGCGACCGTGACCTTGTCGAAGTACTCGAAGGCCCGGGCGATCCCGGTCTGGTGGCGCAGCGCCGCCGCGGTGGCCGCGTCCGGCAGCAGCATCGGCGCGTAGATGGGGTGGGCGTCGCCGCCGGAGACCTGGGCGGCCCGGCGCACCGCCTCGACGGAACCGCGTTCCGCGGTCCCGGCGTCGTACACGCCCGTCAGCTGCACGACGGTGCAGGGCGGCAGCCGGTCGAGAGCGGCCGCCATGTGGATGGTGGACCGGCCCCAGGCAAGGCCCAGCACATCGCCTTCGTTCACGAGCTCGCCGAGCAGGTCGGCGGCCACTTCTCCCAGGTTCTCGGGGTCGGGCGTCTCCTCGGCCTCGGCCGGGGACTCGACCACGACGGCGTGCCTGAGGCCGTAGCGGGCGCGCAGCGCGTCCGAGCGCTCCGCGTCCAGCTCGGCCGGCACACGGATCTCGATGCGCACCAGATCCCGTTCGAGAGCGGTCTCCAGGACCCGGGCCACCTTGAAGCGGCTGACGCCGAACTCCTCCGCGATCTGGATCTTGGATTTGCCCTCGAGGTAGAAGCGGCGGGCCATAGCCGCCGCCTGCACCAGCTCAGCGGGTCCCATCCGCATGGCTGACCGGCCCGCCGACATACCCGACACGGCGATCTCCTCACTGCTGTTCACACTCTGGATTCGCCGTTCATCCTTGCAGATCCGGCGCTCTTGATCCGCCCTGATGGGCGCCGTTCACGTTCCCTTGGCTCAGTGGTCGCATGCCCAGGCTGCGGTCTTCGTGACCGCGTCCGCCCGGGCACGCAACGCACGGACCGCTTCGGCGGGGTCCTCGGCCCCGTAGACCGCCGAACCGGCGACAAACACATCGGCGCCCGCCTCGGCGCACCGCTCGATGGTCGAGGCGGAGACTCCGCCGTCCACCTGGAGCCACAGCTGAAGGCCGTGCTTGCTGATCAACTCGCGGGTGCGGCGAATCTTCGGAAGCATGATGTCGAGAAACGCCTGACCACCGAAGCCCGGCTCGACCGTCATGATCAGCAGCATGTCGAGTTCGGGGAGCAGATCCTCGTACGGCTCGATGGGCGTCGCGGGCTTGAGCGCCATGGAGGCACGGGCGCCCTTGGCCCGGATCTCCCGAGCGAGCCGCACGGGGGCCGCGGCGGCCTCGACATGGAAGGTGACGGAGGAGGCCCCCGCTTCCACGTACTGGGGCGCCCACCGATCGGGGGCCTCGATCATCAGATGGCAGTCCAGCGGGGTGTCCGTCGCACGGGCCAGGGACTCTACGACCGGCACGCCGAGCGTGAGGTTCGGGACGAAATGGTTGTCCATGACGTCGACGTGGAGGAAGTCGGCTCCCTCGACCGCCTTGGCCTCGTCCGCGAGGCGGGCGAAGTCGGCGGACAGGATGCTGGGGTTGATCTGCGCGGCCATGCCCCAAGACTGCCATGCCCTCGGGGGGTGAGCAGCATCGGTCCCGGATGGAAACGGCCGTATGTTCGCCGGGGGCCGTCCGTGGCTGTTCGCGCCCGCGCGGCGAAGCCGCAGGTGTCCCGGTGCCGCGCCCCTTACGGGGCACGGTCGCCCGTGCCATGCTCGGCGGCCGACCGGCTACGGGGGTGGCCATGACCGGGACACGAGGCATCGCGCATCTGGTCTGCGGACGGCGCGCCAAGTGGGTCGTGCTGGTGCTGTGGCTGGTGGCGCTGTTCCTGACGGCGCCCTTCGCGCAGAAGCTGACCGACGCGCAGGACAACGACGCGGCCTCCTGGCTGCCGGGGTCCGCGGAATCCACTCAAGTCCTGGAAGTCTCCGAGAACTTCAGGCCGGAGCAGATCCCCGCGATCGTCATCTACGCCCGTGACGGCGGCCTGACGGTCCGGGAGCGAACGGCGATCACCGAGGACGTGGCGCAGCTCAAGCAGCTGACCGACCACGGCATCCGGGGCGCCGAGACCCGGGGCCCGGTCTTCGACCGCGAGGTGGACCCGCGGGCGGCCCAGGTCCAGGTGCCGATCACGATGGACGAGAAGGGCTGGGAGCGCATCGCGCCGGCCGTCGACTCCATCAGGGACATCGTGGGCACGGGCGGTGCCGGGCTCGCCGTGCACATCACGGGCCCCGGCGGCACCTCAGCCGACTTCTCCGAAGCCTTCGAGGGCATCGACTCCACGCTCCTCCTCTCGGCGATGGCGGTCGTCATCGTCATGCTCCTGATCACCTACCGCAGCCCCACCCTGCTCCTGGTCCCCCTCGTCTCCGTGATCGTCGCCCTGTTCACCGCGCAGGCCTTCATCTATCTCCTGGCGGAACACGGGGGCCTGACGGTGAACGGCCAGAGCGCCGGCATCCTCACGGTCCTGGTCTTCGGCGCGGGCACGGACTACGCACTACTGCTGGTGGCCCGCTACCGAGAAGAGCTGCGCCGTCACGGGGACCGCCACGAGGCGATGGCCCTGGCCCTGCACCGCGCGGGCCCGGCGGTGATCGCCTCCGGCGCGACCGTCGTCCTGAGCATGCTGGTGCTGCTGGCGGCGGAGATGAACTCGACGCGCGGCCTCGGCCCGGTGGCGGCGATCGGAGTCGCGGTCGCCCTGATCGCGATGCTGACCCTGTTCCCCGCCCTCCTGGTCATCTTCGGCCGCTGGATCTTCTGGCCGGTGGTCCCGCACCTGGGCACGGAGAACCCGGAGACGCGAGGCGTCTGGGCCCGCATGGGCCGCCGTATCTCCCACCGCCCCCGCATGGTCTGGACGGTCACGGCCATCGCACTCGCCGTCTGCTCCCTGGGCCTGATCCAACTCCGCGCCGAGGGCCTGAGCAACGCCGACGCGTTCACCGACAAACCGGACTCCATCACCGGCCAGCAGATCTCCGAACGCTACTTCCCGGCCGGCAGCGGCGACCCCCTGGTCATCATCAGCAACCAAGCCCAAGCGGTACAGGTGGGCCGCGCCGTCGCCGGAACAGAGGGCGTCGTCCCCACCTCACTGGGCCTGCCACCAGGCACGAAGCCCTCCTACGAAGGCAAGGTGCTCTTCGAGGCGACGATGACCGCGCCCGCCGACAGCGAGGCCGCGAAGCAGACCGTCGAACGCGTACGGGACGCCGTCCACGCGGTGCCGGACGCGGATGCCCAGGTGGGCGGCGGTACGGCGGCCCTGCTGGACATGGACGAGGCGACCACGCACGACAACATACTGATCATCCCGCTGGTCCTGCTGGTGGTCCTGCTGATCCTCTGCGCCCTGCTCCGCGCCCTGATCGCCCCGCTGCTCCTGATCGGCACGGTGATCCTGTCCTTCGCGGCCGCACTCGGCATCAGCGCACTCGCCTTCCGCCACCTCTTCGACTACGCGGGCGAGTCGACCGACTTCCCCCTCTTCGTCTTCGTCTTCCTGGTGGCGCTGGGCATCGACTACAACATCTTCCTCACCACCCGCATCCGCGAGGAGGCCACCCACCAGGGCACCCGCCCCGGCGTGGTCACGGGCCTGGCCGCCACAGGCACGGTCATCACCTCAGCCGGCCTGGTCCTGGCAGGCACCTTCGCCGCCCTCGGCACCCTCCCCATGGTCGCCTTCGCCGAGATCGGCTTCGCGGTAGCCCTGGGCGTCCTCCTGGACACCTTCATCGTCCGCTCGGTCCTGGTGACGTCCCTCTTCCTGGACGTGGGCCCGAAGGTGTGGTGGCCGCATCGACTGGCCCGGGAGGACGGGGGAGCCACGGCGGTACGGGAGCCGGAGGGAAGCGGCGCTCAGCGGGGAGGCTGAAGCACCATCTCTTCAGCCCGTCTGGGGGTACCCCCTCCGGGGGAGTTCGAGGACGAGGCCCTTCGGGCCGATAGCGGGGGTCCAGGGGGCGGCAGCCCCCTGGCGGGGTCGAAGGGGCGGAGCCCCTTCAAGGGACGGGACGGGAAGGGACGGGAAGGAGCGGCGGGGGCGAAGACAGCCATGGCCCGCCCCCACACCGCCGCACAACCGACCGCCCCTCAGCCCACCTTCCGAATCAGCGCCAAATACATCGCATCCGTCCCATGCAGATGAGGCCACAACTGCACATCAGGCCCCTCCCCCAAGTCCGGCACCCCCGGCAGCAGCCCCCGGGCATCGATCAACTCAGCCCCACCCCGCTGCTTCAACACGTCCTCGACCACCGCCCGCGTCTCCGCGAGATGAGGCGAGCACGTGGCGTACCCGACGACCCCGCCCACCCGCACAGCGTCAAGAGCCGACCGCAGCAACTCCCGCTGAAGCGGAGCGAACCCGTCCAGATCCTCCGGCCGCCGCCGCCACCGAGCCTCCGGCCGCCGCCGCAACGCCCCCAGCCCCGTACACGGCACATCCATCAACACCCGGTCAAAGCTCCCGGCCCGCCAGGCCGGCCGCGTACCGTCCGCGGTGATCACCTGATACGGCCCCGGATTACCCTCCAGTGCCTTCGCCACGAGCCCCGCCCGATGCGGCTGCTTCTCGGAGGCGAGCAACATGGCCCCCCGCTCGGCGGCCAGCGCCCCGAGCAGCGCAGCCTTGCCACCGGGCCCGGCACACCCGTCGAGCCACTTCTCGTCGCGCCCTTCCAGCGGCGCGTTGGCCAGAGCGAGGGCGACCAGCTGGCTCCCCTCGTCCTGCACCCCCGCACGCCCTTCCCGAACGGCCTCGACGGCCCCAGGCTCTCCGCCCTCGGCCAACCGCACGGCATACGGCGACCACCGCCCCGGCACCGCGGCCTCCTCACCGAGCAACTCCTCGGTCGTGGCCCGCCCCGGCCGGGCGACCAGCGTCACCTCGGGCCGCTCGTTGTCGGCGGCCAGCAACCGCTCGATCCCGGCCCGTCCACCGCCGAGGGAGTCCCACAGCGCCGAGACGACCCACCGCGGATGCGAGTGCACGACGGCGAGATGGTCCTCGGGATCGTCGTCGTAGGGCGGAGCGACCCGCTGGATCCACCCGTCGAGATCGTCCTGCGCGACTTTCCGCAACACGGCATTGACGAACTTGGCCCGCCCGTCCCCCAGCACGACCCGCGCGAGTTCCACAGACGCGGAAACGGCGGCATGCGAAGGAATCCGCGTCCCGAGCAACTGGTGCGCACCCAGGCTGAGCACATCGAGCACGGGCGGGTCGACCTCGCGCAGCGGCCGGTCCACACAGGCGGCGATGACGGAGTCGTACGTCCCCTGCCACCGCAGCGTCCCGTAGACCAGCTCGGTGGCGAGCGCGGCGTCACGCCCGTCGAAGTCGCCCTTCTCCCGCGCCTTCCGCAACAGCGGCGGCAGCACGAGGTTGGCGTACGCGTCCCGCTCGTCCACGGCACGCAGCGCCTCGAAGGCGAGGACGCGGACGGGGTCCTTCTTGGGCCGTCGGTAGGGCTTGCCGGGTTTGCGGGGCCGACGGGAGGTGTCGCTCACGAAAAAGGTGCTCCGGATTGCTGGATGAGATGT
The DNA here is from genome assembly GCF_001270495.1 of Streptomyces viridochromogenes. GTDB lineage: Bacteria > Actinomycetota > Actinomycetes > Streptomycetales > Streptomycetaceae > Streptomyces > Streptomyces viridochromogenes_A. The sequence continues at coordinate 22,230 of NZ_LGUR01000083.1, read as the reverse complement.
ACGACCAGCCTACGTCGCACGGCCGCCCGGACGTACGGCTGGTCACGCCGAGGCCAGGGAACCGTCGGTCAGACCGACGGTCAGCCCCCGAGGCTCTCCCCGTCCTCGATCCGTACGCCACGCGCCCAGTCCGCGGCCCGCATCGGCTTCTTGCCCTGCGCCTGCACCCACAGCAACTCGACGGCGTACGACCCCGTCCCGACGTACACGTTGTTCTTCCCGACGGAGAGCGCCCCCGGGGCGAGATCGTCCCGCCCGGGCACGGGCTGCACCTGGATGAGCTTGAGCCGCTCACCGCGGAAGGTGGTCCAGGCACCCGGGGCAGGGGTGCACCCGCGCACGAGACGGTCGACGCGCAGGGAAGGGGCAGCCCAGTCGATATGAGCGTCCTCGACGTTGACCTTGGGCGCGAGGGTGATCCCCTCGGACGGCTGCGGCACGGCCTTCAACGTGCCGTCCGCGATCCCGTCCATGGTCGCGGCAAGCAGCCCCGCGCCCGCGAAGGCGAGCCTGGTCAGCAGGTCGCCGCTGGTGTCGGTGTGCCGGATCGCCTCGGTGACGGTGCCGTAGACGGGCCCGGAGTCGAGCCCTTCCTCGATGAGGAAGGTCGAGGCCCCGGTGATCTCGTCGCCCGCCATGATGGCGTGCTGCACGGGCGCGGCCCCCCGCCAGGCGGGCAGCAACGAGAAGTGCAGGTTGACCCAGCCGTGGGCCGGGATGTCGAGGGCGACGCGGGGCAGCAGGGCGCCGTACGCGACGACGGGGCAGCAGTCGGGCGCGATCTCCCTGAGCCGCTCCAGGAACTCGGGTTCACGCGGCCTGGCCGGCTTGAGCACCTCGATCCCGGCCTCCTCGGCCCGCTCGGCCACCGGACTCGCCACCATCCTGCGCCCCCGCCCGGCCTGCGCGTCCGGCCGCGTGACAACGGCGGCCACCTCGTGCCGCCCGGAAGCGATCAGAGCGTCCAGAGCGGGAACGGCGACCTCAGGGGTACCGGCGAAGACAAGCTTCATGGGTGGGCACGGGCCTCTCGGGCGGGGTTGGTTGGGCAGCACACAAGTCTATGGGTGCCGACGACGGCCCTCACATGGGGAACACCACGGACAACTCACTCCAGCCCGCAAACGACTGCGCCGACCCCACGAACAACGACTCACCCTGCCCGCGAAGAACTGCGATCCCGCCCCCGCCGCCAAGGACTCACCCAACCCACGACCGATCGCGCTTCCACCCACCAACAGCTCACCCTGACCGCCAACGACCGCGACCCCACTCACCCCACGCAGCCCCACACCACCAACGTCTTCCCCAGCCCACACCCGATCGCGTTTCCGCCACCCACCCCCGCTTCTTCCCGCCACGAACGGACAGCCGCCGACGACGAGCAACCCCCACAGGAGACGTCAGCCTCTCGGCCAACTGGAAACCCGTGGTGCGAGGGTGGGCAAGCATCCAAGGCCGAAGGCCGAGGCGCACGCCCCCCGCGCAGGGGCGCAGGCATATGCCCATACGCCCCCACTGCGTGACCCGCGGAGCGCTCCCGCGTTGGTCAAGAAAGAGTTGACCACAACGGGCCGCACACACCATCTCCGCGGCCCCTTCCTTTTCAACGCCGGTTCGAGAGGCTTGTTCATGGCCGACCACGCAACCCACGACGCCCAGGCTCGGGCCAGCCTGCACTTGCTGGTGCGGGACATCGAGCGGGTCCGCCGGCAGGTGGACGCACTGCGTACGCTCACCGCCCAATTGGGCAACGTCTACCGCCCGCGCCGCTCCGGCCCCTCCACGGGCTTCGTCGTCTACGGACGCGCCCCCGCCCCGACGGTCCGTCTCGCCCAGGAGCTGCGGGACAGTGTCGAGACCCTGGTCACGGCAGCCGTGGACTTCGACCGCTCACTCGGCTTCTCCTGGGACGCGGTGGGTTCCGCCCTCGGCGTCACCAAGCAGGCGGTCCACCGCCGCTACGGCGCGCGCCGCGCCGCCACCCAAGCGGCGGCCGAGGCCGAGCGGACGACCGAGCCGACGGGCAGCCGGACGGTCACCGTCTCCACGGCCCTCCCCACGGTGCCGACGGTCCCCGCGGCCCGCTCGATGCCGACGCAGCCGACGGCCGGCAGCCCCGGCCTCCGCGACGAGGCCAGGCCCACGGCGTTCCCCGGCCCTCGCAACGGCTGACCCCCTTCACTCTGCCCTCCCGAAGCGCACCCGGGAGGGCAGAGCCATGTCACGATCTCCAGGGCCCAGCCGGGCGACGAGGACCACGGCGACCGAGGACCGAGGACCAGGCATCAGCACCGGCACCGGCCGCCACCGGCACCAGGCCCCACCGGCCTCACCCGATATCCGGCGGATCAATCCGAACCCGCACCGCGACCTCCCCACCCCCACCGCCCCCACGCGCCATCCGCGCCGCCTGCGCGGCCTTCAACGCGGACGCCAACGCGGCCCCGCTCCCGGGCGGCACCCGCACCAACGCCCGGTCCCAGTGTTCGCCGGGCGGCGGCGCCCCCACGCGCCGCGGTCGCCCCACCGCGGTGACGGGCAGCGGCACGGGCCCCAACACCTCCGCGTCCACCGGCAGTTCGGCCGTACGGAGAAACTCGGTGACCGCCTCCCCCGGCCCGGCCACGGAAGCCATCCGGGACACCGGCGGAAACCCGAGCTCGGCCCGCTCACCGAGTTCCCGCACCGCGTGCCCGACGGGATCCCAGCGCACCAGCGCCTGCACGGGCCGCAGCGTGGGCTCGGCGACGACGACCACCGTCCCCCCGGCTGTCTGCGGCCGTACCAGCGAGGCGGCCCCGATCCAGCGGCGCAACGCGTCCTCCCCGGCCCGCAGATCGGGCCGCCCGAGCATGGCCCAGCCGTCCAGCAGCAGGGCCGCCGCGTAGCCGCCTTCGGCGACGGGCTCGGCCCCCGGTGTACTCACGACCAGTGAAGGCGTGCCCGGCACGGTGTCCAGCACATGCTCACGCCCCGAGGTCCGGACCGGGACGGCGGGAAAGGCCCGCCCCAACTCCTCGGCGGTCCGCCGCGCCCCCACCACCTGAGCCCGCAGCCGGAACGCACCGCACTCCGGGCAGTGCCAGGCCCCCTCCTCACGCCCGCACCACCCGCACCGCAGGTCGGCTCCGGAGCCGTGCGCCTCCAGCGGTCCGGAGCAGTGCCGACACCGAGCGGGCGCCCGGCAGTTGGCACAGGCCATCCGCGGCACGTACCCACGCCGGGGCACCTGTACCAGAACCGGCCCGTGCCGCAGCCCCTCCCGCACCGCCTGCCAGGCGAGGGTCGGCAGCCGAGCGGCCCGCGCGGCCTCGTCCCGGGCGAGATCCGCGTCCCCAACGGTCCGTACGAGCGGAGCCGCGCCCCGCGCCTGCTCCCGCCCGGCGACCAACGGCCGGGCCCACCCGCTCTCCACGAGTTGGGCCGCCTCGACCGTGCAGCTCCAACTCCCCAGCAGAAAGCCGCACTTGTCCTGCGCGGCCCGAAGCAACAGCACTTCACGCGCGTGCGGCTGCGGGGCGTGCTGCTCGCTGTGGCTGTCGTCACCGTCGTCCCAGAGGGCGACCAGCCCAAGGTCCTGCACAGGCGCGAACATGGCCGCCCGAGTCCCCACGACCGCCCTTACGCTCCCCCGCCGTACCGCGAGCCACTCCCGGTACCGCTTCTCGGGCCCGGCGTCGGCGGTCAGCACGGCATGCCGGCCCTTGCCCATGAGTGAGGTCAGGGCGGCATCGACCCGCGCGACCGCCCGGCCGTCCGGCAGCACGACGAGCGCCCCCCGTCCGGAGGCGAGCGTCGCGACGACGGCCCGGGCCAGTTCCTCGCTCCACTCGGGTCCGGGCAACGCATTCCACACGGCACGCGGCGCACCGCCGGAGGCCAGCGACTCCAGGAACGCGGCCCCTCGCTCATACCGCCCCCAGGACCCCGCCTCGGGCCTGCCAGGCGCCGCGAGCGGCTCAGGTGACGGCCGCTGCTCGGCCCGCGCACTGCGTGGCGGCACGGCCAGCTGCAGCACATCGGCGAGCCCACCCGCGTACCGATCGGCCACGGCCCGCGCGAGCCCGAGCAACTCCTCACTCAGCACCCGCTCCGGCGAAACGACCTGAGCGAGCGCGGCGAGGGGCCCGGAGTAGTCGGACTCGGCAAGCCGCTCGACAAGGAACCCGTCAATGAGCCCCCCGCCCTCGCGCCGCCCCTCCCGCACCCGATGCCGGCCGGCGCCGAACCGCACCCGCACCCGCACCCCGGGCTGCGCATCGGCATCGAGTTCCGCGGGCACGGCGTAATCGAAGTACCGGTCGAGATGCAGCACGCCCTTGTCGACCAGCACCCGCGCGACAGGAAGCTCCTTCGCCAGCTCGGCCCCGCGCCAGGTCCTGGGCTTGGCCCGCGGCACCTTCGCCTGCCGCACACTCTCCCGGATGAGCGCGAGCTGCTCGGGCGACGCCCCCTCGGCCCCGCCACCGCCACTCTCGTTCTCGCTGCTCACGCTTGCATTCTTACCAAACGCCACTGACAGCCGGCGCCGTCCTGGGATCAGCACCGCACGGGACCACCAGCCACCGAGCGGCAAGCCGCGCCCGTGGGACATGAACGAGGCCCGGCTCCCGCCAGGGAAACCGGGCCTCTTACAGCTGAGGACGCCTTACAGGCCTACTGCCTTCCGCAGCGCCTCCACCCGGTCCGTCCGCTCCCAGGTGAATTCCGGCAGCTCACGGCCGAAGTGGCCGTACGCGGCGGTCTGGGCGTAGATCGGGCGGAGCAGGTCCAGGTCGCGGATGATCGCGGCCGGGCGCAGGTCGAAGACCTCTTCGATGGCCTTCTCGATCTTCTCGGCGTCGACCTTGGCGGTGCCGAAGGTCTCCACGAACAGGCCGACCGGCTCGGCCTTGCCGATCGCGTACGCCACCTGCACCTCGCAGCGCGAGGCCAGACCGGCCGCGACGACGTTCTTGGCGACCCAGCGCATCGCGTACGCCGCCGAACGGTCCACCTTGGACGGGTCCTTGCCGGAGAACGCGCCGCCGCCGTGACGGGCCATGCCGCCGTAGGTGTCGATGATGATCTTCCGGCCGGTCAGACCCGCGTCGCCCATCGGGCCGCCGATCTCGAAGCGACCGGTGGGGTTGACCAGAAGGCGGTAGTTCTCGGTGTCGAGCTTGATGCCGTCGTCGAGCAGGGCCTTCAGCTCCGGCTCGACCACGAACTCCCGGATGTCGGGCGCGAGGAGCGAGTCCAGGTCGATGTCGGACGCGTGCTGCGAGGAGACGACCACGGTGTCCAGGCGGACCGCCTTGTCACCGTCGTACTCGATGGTGACCTGCGTCTTGCCGTCCGGGCGCAGGTAGGGGATGGTGCCGTTCTTGCGGACCTCGGAGAGGCGCTTGGACAGGCGGTGCGCGAGGAAGACCGGCAGCGGCATCAGCGTCGGCGTCTCGTCCGTCGCGTAACCGAACATCAGGCCCTGGTCACCGGCGCCCTGGCGGTCCAGTTCGTCCTCGTCGCCCTCGACCCGGGACTCGTACGCCGTGTCCACGCCCTGCGCGATGTCCGGCGACTGCGAGCCGATCGAGACCGAGACGCCGCAGGAAGCGCCGTCGAAGCCCTTCTTCGAGGAGTCGTAGCCGATCTCGAGGATCTTGTTGCGGACCAGCGTCGCGATGTCCGCGTACGTCTTGGTCGTGACCTCTCCGGCCACGTGCACCAGGCCGGTCGTGATCAGGGTCTCGACGGCGACGCGGGACGTCGGGTCCTCGCGCAGAAGCGCGTCGAGAATGGTGTCGCTGATCTGGTCAGCGATCTTGTCGGGGTGACCCTCGGTCACGGACTCCGAGGTGAACAGGCGACGGGACACAACGCTCCCTGTGGTTGCAGCGGCTGCTGGCTGATCATTGGCGGACGGGACGGGAGCTGCGCCCGGCGTCGTCCGAGGACAGTTTATCTGTCGCGCTCGGCCACCGGCCCCCTGTCTCGCCTCTCGGGAGTGCTGTGACCTGCGGCACGGGCATTCTGCCCAATCCCACGCACCCTTGGCCAGGGGCGCCACACCCGAATCGGGCGTGGCGGGTGGGATACCCGCACCGCATCAAACATGTGCGCCCAGGCGGCGCGCCACCAGGTCCCATACGGTTTCGGCCAGGGCCTCCTTGGGCCCGTACGGTACGGGTGTCTCGCTGCCGTCGGCCCCCAGCACGACCGCCTCGTTCTCCTCGGAGCCGAAGGTCTTGCGCTCGCCCACCTCGTTCACCACGAGGAGATCGCACCCCTTGCGCTCCAGCTTCCGGCGACCGTTGGCGAGGACGTCGTCCGTCTCGGCGGCGAAACCGACGATCACCTGGCCGGGGCGGGCGCGGTCGGTCGAGATCTCCGCGAGGATGTCCGGATTCCGCACCAGGACGATGGGTTCCGGGTCCTGGCCGTCCTTCTTCTTGATCTTGCCTGCGGCGTACGTCGCAGGGCGGAAGTCCGCGACCGCCGCCGCCATCACCACGGCGTCGGCGTCCGCGGCCGCCTTGAGGACCGCCTCACGCAGCTGTACGGCCGTGCCGACCTGGACGACGTCCACCCCGGCCGGGTCGGGCATACCGGTGTTGGCGGCGATCAGCGTCACCCGGGCACCCCGGGCGGCGGCGGTGCGGGCGAGGGCGTAGCCCTGCTTGCCGGAGGAGCGGTTGCCGAGGAAGCGGACGGGGTCGAGGGGCTCGCGCGTGCCACCGGCGCTCACCACGATGTGCCGCCCCTTGAGGTCCGTCTCGGTGACCCCGCGGGCCAGCACACGGCGGCATGCCTCGAAGATCTCCGCGGGCTCGGGCAGCCGACCCTTGCCGGTGTCGACGCCGGTCAGCCGGCCGACGGCCGGCTCGATGACGATCGCGCCGCGGCGACGCAGCGTCGCCACGTTCTCCTGCGTGGCCGGGTGCTCCCACATCTCGGTGTGCATGGCCGGGGCGAAGACCACGGGGCAGCGCGCGGTCAGCAGGGTGTTGGTCAGCAGGTCGTCGGCGAGGCCGTGCGCGGCCTTGGCGAGGGTGTCGGCCGTGGCCGGGGCGACGACGACCAGGTCGGCCTGCTGTCCGATGCGCACGTGCGGGACCTCGTGGACGTCGTCCCAGACCTCCGTCGAGACGGGCTTGCCGGAGAGGGCGGACCAGGTGGCGGCGCCGACGAAGTGGAGCGCGGAGGCGGTGGGCACGACCCGGACGTCATGCCCGGACTCCGTGAGCCTGCGCAGCAGCTCACAGGCCTTGTACGCGGCGATGCCGCCGCTGACCCCCAGAACGACCTTCGGCTTGTCCACCGGGCCTCCCCACTCGTTGACCGATGACTCCATGCTGCATCACAGCGGGGGCGGCCCCGCACCCCGAGCAGACCACAGGCCCGACAGTCGCGCTGCCGGGCCTGTGGAAAAGCCAGCTCAAAGCTGAAAATACTACTTACTGCGCCGGGCCCTCGACGGCCTCGGACGTCAGCAGACCCGCGTTGATCTCACGCAGAGCGATCGAGAGCGGCTTCTCGTGGACGTGGGTGTCGACGAGCGGACCGACGTACTCGAGGAGGCCCTCGCCGAGCTGCGAGTAGTACGCGTTGATCTGGCGGGCCCGCTTGGCCGCATAGATCACGAGGCTGTACTTCGAGTCGGTGGCCTCGAGGAGCTCGTCGATCGGCGGGTTGATGATGCCCTCGGGCGCGGAGATGGAAGAGGACACGCTCTACCTTCCGATGGATGGGAAAGAATCAGTGTGGACGATCAGTGACGATCACACAACGTCCATCAAGGCTAGCAGCTCGCGCGCCACGTCCTCGACGGAGGTGTTGACCAAGGTCACATCGAACTCCGGCTCGGCCGCCAGCTCGACCTTCGCCGCGTCCAGGCGGCGTTCGATCACCTCGGGCGGCTCGGTGCCACGTCCGGTGAGTCTGCGCACGAGCTCCTCCCAGGAGGGAGGAGCCAGGAACACCAGCTGGGCCTCCGCCATCGACTCGCGGACCTGCCGGGCGCCCTGGAGGTCGATCTCCAGGAGCACGGGCTCACCCGCCTCCAGCCGCTCCAGCACGGCCGCACGCGGCGTGCCGTAACGGTTGCCGGCGAACTCCGCCCACTCCAGCAGCTCACCGTTGGCGATCAGCTTGTCCATCTCTTCGTCGGTGACGAAGAAGTAGTGGACTCCGTGCCGCTCGCCGGGGCGGGGCTTGCGGGTCGTCGCCGACACCGAGAGCCAGACCTCGGGGTGTTCCTTGCGCATATGGGCGACGACCGTGCTCTTGCCGACCCCGGAGGGGCCGGAGAGCACGGTCAGCCGCGGACGTTCACTCATGCAGCGATTATTCCAGCAATCCCGGAGTGCCCGGGACTCCCGGTCCGGAGCGACCGGATCAGGAGCCGGTGCTGCCGAACTCGCGCTCCAGGGAAGCGATCTGGTTCGAGCCGAGGCCACGCACGCGGCGGCTCTCGGAGATGCCGAGTCGCTCCATGATCTGCTTGGCGCGGACCTTGCCCACGCCCGGCAGGGACTCGAGCAGGGCGGAGACCTTCATCTTGCCGATGACGTCGTTCTCCTGGCCCTGCTTGATGACCTCATGAAGGGAGGCGCCGGAGTGCTTGAGTCGATTCTTGACCTCGGCCCGCTCCCGGCGAGCCGCGGCGGCCTTTTCGAGCGCGGCTGCGCGCTGTTCAGGGGTAAGGGGCGGAAGAGCCACGCCTACGTCACCTCGGATGTTGACTGTCGGATACGGACCGGTGAGGAACCTAGTCGCCCCACACCTGGGGAGCCACGAGCAACACGCTTGCCCGTTCACTCTCGTCGGAGACTAGCGGCCAAGTCCGCCAGAGTCAGCGAGAACAGCGGAAAAGTCCTGGTCAGCCTCCGTCAGGTCGGACATTTAGGACATAATGCCCCGGATTTGAGGATGTATTCAGACTCAAGTCGGCCCCGAGCCACTCACCGATGGACTCATCGGAGGTCTCACCGACCGGCTCGAACACCCCTGACGGCGGTCAGGCGCCCGACACAGCGGACCTGACGTCTTCTGCGAAGCGTGACGCGGCGTCACGCAGCGCGACGACATCGGGTCCGTGCCGCAGCACGCCCCGGCTGACGTTGGGCACGACGTTGCGCACCGCGGCGCCGAAGACCCGGGGGAGGTCCGCCGGCGTGGCGCCCTGGGCCCCGATTCCGGGTGCGAGAAGCGGACCGTTGATGTCGAGGTCGTACGACGACAGGTCGCCGAGCGTGGCGCCGACGACCGCCCCGAAGGAGCCCAGCGGCTCCTCCCCCACGTTCTCGGCCGCCAGGTGCGCCAGCATCGTCGCACCGACGGTACGGCCGTCCGCGCGGACCGCGTGCTGGACCTCGCCGCCCTCCGGGTTCGAGGTCAGCGCGAGGACGAACAGGCCGGTGCCGCTCTCCCGCGCCAGCGCGACCGCCGGCGAGAGCGAGCCGTAGCCGAGGTACGGCGAGACGGTCAGCGCGTCCGAGAACAGCGGGGAGTCCTTCCGGAGGAAGGACTCGGCGTACGCGGCCATGGTCGAGCCGATGTCGCCGCGCTTGGCGTCCATCACCACCAGCGCCCCGGCCGCCCGCGCCTCCTCGACCGACTTCTCCAGCACGGCCACACCGCGCGACCCGAAGCGCTCGAAGAACGCGCTCTGCGGCTTGAGCACGGCGACCCGGTCGGCCATCGCCTCTACGACCGTACGGCTGAACCGCTCCAGGCCGGTCACGTCGTCGTCCAGACCCCACTCGGCGAGCAGGGACGCGTGCGGGTCGATGCCGACGCACAGGGGGCCACGCTCGTCCATCGCGCGGCGGAGGCGTGCACCGAAGGGTTCCAGAGCGGTCATGCGGCTTCCTCGGCCTTCCTGACGTCGGCGCCGACCGCGTCGGCGAGGGTGTCGTACGGGCTGGTAAGCAGGCGTGCGGCGAGCCCCTTGTGGATGGCACGGCCCCAGAAGGGGCCCTCGTAGATGAAGGCGCTGTACCCCTGGACCAGCGTGGCGCCGGCCAGGATCCGCTGCCAGGCGTCCTCGGCGTTCTCGATGCCGCCGACGCCCACGAGGGTGATCCGGTCGCCCACGCGCGCGTACAGGCGCCGCAGCACCTCCAGGGAGCGCGCCTTCAGGGGCGCGCCGGAGAGACCTCCGGCCTCTTCGACCAGGGAAGGTTCGGATTTCAAACCGAGGCTCTCGCGCGCGATGGTGGTGTTCGTGGCGATGATCCCGTCCAGGCCGAGCTCGACGGCCAGGTCGGCGACCGCGTCGACGTCCTCGTCGGCGAGGTCCGGCGCGATCTTGACGAGCAGCGGCACTCGGCGGCTGGTCACCGTGCGGTCGGCGGCCTCGCGGACGGCGGTCAGGAGCGGGCGCAGCGACTCGGTGGCCTGGAGGTTGCGCAGGCCGGGCGTGTTGGGCGAGGAGACATTGACGACCAGGTAGTCGGCGTACGGCGCCAGCCGCTCCGTCGACTTCACGTAGTCGCCGGCGGCCTCCGCCTCCGGGACGACCTTGGTCTTGCCGATGTTGACGCCCACGACGGTCCTGAAGACGGGCGTACGGGAGGCCAGACGGGCCGCTACGGCCAGCGAGCCCTCGTTGTTGAAGCCCATGCGGTTGATCAGCGCCCGGTCCTGCACGAGGCGGAACAGCCGCTTCTTGGGGTTGCCCGGCTGAGCCTCCCCCGTGACCGTGCCGATCTCGATGTGGTCGAAGCCCAGCATCGACATCCCGTCGATCGCGACGGCGTTCTTGTCGAAGCCTGCCGCGAGCCCGAAGGGGCCGTGCATGCGCAGCCCGAAGGCCTCGGTGCGCAGTTCCTCGTAGCGGGGCGCGAGAGCGGCGGCGACGAAGGTACGCAGCACGGGGGTCCTGACGGCGAGTCGGATCCAGCGGAACGCCAGGTGATGCGCCTGCTCCGGGTCCATCCGTTTGAAAACCAGACGGAAGAAAAGCTTGTACATGTTGGTGTCCTCACGAAGAGGGGGACACCGTCTCCGGTGTCCCCCTCAGGGCTGCTAGTCGCGGGCCGCGGTCAGATGCTCGGCGTGTTCCTGGAGCGAACGCACGCCCACATCACCGTGGTTGAGGGCGTCGATGCCCTGGACGGCGGCGGCGAGCGCCTGGACCGTCGTCAGGCACGGGACGGACCGCGCCACGGCCGCCGTACGGATGTCGTAGCCGTCGAGGCGGCCGCCGGTGCCGTACGGGGTGTTGACGATGAGGTCGACCTCGCCGTCGTGGATGAGCTGGACGATGGTCTTCTCGCCGTTCGGGCCGGTGCCCTCGGACTGCTTGCGCACGACGGTGGCGTTGATGCCGTTGCGCTTGAGCACCTCGGCCGTGCCGGACGTCGCGAGCAGCTCGAAGCCGTGGGCGACCAGCTCGCGCGCCGGGAAGATCATCGAGCGCTTGTCGCGGTTGGCGACGGAGATGAACGCGCGGCCCTTCGTCGGCAGCGGGCCGTACGCACCCGCCTGCGACTTGGCGTACGCCGTGCCGAAGACGGAGTCGATGCCCATGACCTCGCCGGTGGAGCGCATCTCCGGGCCGAGGACGGTGTCGACGCCGCGCCCGTGGATGTCGCGGAAGCGCGACCACGGCATGACGGCCTCCTTGACGGAGATCGGCGCGTCGAACGGGAGCTCGCCGCCGTCGCCGGTCGCCGGCAGCATGCCCTCGGCACGCAGTTCGGCGATGGTCGCGCCCAGCGAGATCCGGGCGGCGGCCTTGGCCAGCGGCACCGCGGTCGCCTTCGAGGTGAAGGGAACCGTGCGGGACGCGCGCGGGTTGGCCTCCAGGACGTAGAGGATGTCGCCGGCCATCGCGAACTGGATGTTGATCAGGCCGCGGACCCCGACGCCCTTGGCGATGGCCTCGGTCGAGGCGCGCAGGCGCTTGATGTCGAAGCCGCCCAGCGTGATCGGCGGCAGCGCGCACGCGGAGTCGCCGGAGTGGATGCCGGCCTCCTCGATGTGCTCCATGACGCCGCCGAGGTACAGCTCCGCACCGTCGTAGAGCGCGTCGACGTCGATCTCGATCGCGTCGTCCAGGAACCGGTCGACGAGGACCGGCCGCGAGGGGCTGATCTCGGTCGACTCGGCGATGTAGGACTCCAGCCGGGTCTCGTCGTAGACGATCTCCATGCCGCGTCCGCCGAGGACGTACGACGGCCGTACGAGGACCGGGTAGCCGATCTCGTCGGCGATGGCCTTGGCGCCGGCGAAGGTGGTGGCGGTGCCGTGCTTGGGGGCCGGCAGGCCCGCGTCGGCGAGGACGCGGCCGAAGGCGCCGCGGTCCTCGGCGGCGTGGATGGCCTCCGGGGACGTGCCGACGATCGGCACGCCGTTGTCCTTGAGCGCCTGCGACAGGCCGAGCGGGGTCTGGCCGCCCAGCTGGACCACCACGCCCGCCACCGGACCGGCCTGCTGCTCCGCGTGGACGATCTCCAGCACGTCTTCGAGCGTCAGCGGCTCGAAGTACAGGCGGTCGGAGGTGTCGTAGTCCGTGGAGACGGTCTCCGGGTTGCAGTTGACCATCACGGTCTCGTACCCGGCGTCGCTCAGCGCGAAGGAGGCGTGGACGCAGGAGTAGTCGAACTCGATGCCCTGGCCGATGCGGTTGGGTCCGGAGCCCAGGATGATGACGGCCGGCTTCTCGCGCGGGGCGACCTCGGTCTCCTCGTCGTACGAGGAGTAGAAGTACGGCGTCCTGGCCGCGAACTCGGCGGCGCAGGTGTCGACCGTCTTGTAGACCGGGCGGATGCCCAGCGCGTGCCGCACCTCGCGCACGACGTCCTCGCGCAGCCCGCGGATCTCGCCGATCTGCTGGTCGGAGAATCCGTGCCGCTTGGCCTCGGCGAGCAGCTCGGGGGTCAGCTCGGGTGCCTCCGCCAGCTCGTCGGCGATCTCCTTGATCAGGAAGAGCTGGTCGACGAACCAGGGGTCGATCTTCGTGTACTCGAAGACCTCCGCCTGCGTGGCGCCCGCGCGGATGGCCTGCATGACCGCGTTGATACGGCCGTCGGTGGGCCGCACGGCCTCGCGCAGCAGCTCGGTCTTGTCGCCGGGCTCGCCCACGAACGTGAACTGGCTGCCCTTCTTCTCCAGCGAGCGCAGCGCCTTCTGGAAGGCCTCGGTGAAGTTGCGGCCGATGGCCATGGCCTCGCCGACCGACTTCATGGTGGTGGTCAGTGTGGAGTCGGCCTGCGGGAACTTCTCGAAGGCGAAGCGCGGGGCCTTCACGACCACGTAGTCGAGCGTGGGCTCGAAGGAGGCCGGGGTCTCCTGCGTGATGTCGTTCGGGATCTCGTCGAGCGTGTAGCCGACGGCCAGCTTGGCGGCGATCTTGGCGATCGGGAAGCCGGTCGCCTTGGAGGCCAGCGCCGAGGACCGCGACACGCGCGGGTTCATCTCGATGACGATCACGCGACCGTCCTCGGGGTTCACCGCGAACTGGATGTTGCAGCCACCGGTGTCGACGCCGACCTCGCGGATCACGGCGATGCCGATGTCACGCAGGATCTGGTACTCGCGGTCGGTGAGGGTCATCGCGGGCGCGACGGTGATCGAGTCACCGGTGTGCACGCCCATGGGGTCGAAGTTCTCGATGGAGCAGACGACCACGACGTTGTCGTGCTTGTCGCGCATCAGCTCCAGCTCGTACTCCTTCCAGCCGAGGATGGACTCCTCCAGGAGCACCTCGGTGGTCGGCGAGAGGGTGAGGCCCTGCCCTGCGATGCGGCGCAGCTCCTCCTCGTCGTGCGCGAAGCCGGAGCCGGCGCCGCCCATGGTGAAGGACGGGCGGACCACCACCGGGTAGCCGCCGAGGGTCTCGACGCCCGCGAGGACGTCCTCCATGGAGTGGCAGATGACCGAGCGGGCGGACTCGCCGTGCCCGATCTTCTGGCGGACGGCCTCGACGACCTCCTTGAAGAGATCGCGGTCCTCGCCCTTGTTGATGGCCTCGACGTTGGCGCCGATCAGCTCGACGCCGTACTTGTCGAGGGTGCCGGCCTGGTGCAGCGAGATGGCCGTGTTGAGGGCCGTCTGGCCGCCCAGGGTCGGCAGGAGCGCGTCCGGGCGCTCCTTGGCGATGATCTTCTCGACGAACTCCGGGGTGATCGGCTCGACGTAGGTGGCGTCGGCGATCTCCGGGTCGGTCATGATCGTCGCCGGGTTGGAGTTCACGAGGATGACCCGCAGGCCCTCGGCGCGCAGGATGCGGCACGCCTGGGTGCCGGAGTAGTCGAACTCGGCGGCCTGGCCGATGACGATCGGGCCGGAGCCGATGACCAGGACGGACTGGATATCGGTGCGCTTAGGCACGCTGGCCCTCCATCAGGGATACGAAGCGGTCGAACAGGTAGGCGGCGTCGTGCGGGCCCGCTGCCGCTTCGGGGTGGTACTGGACGCTGAAGGCCGGGCGGTCGAGGAGCTGGAGACCCTCCACCACGTTGTCGTTGAGGCACACGTGGGAGACCTCGGCGCGGCCGTAGGGGGTGTCGGAGACCTTGTCGGTCGGGGCGTCCACGGCGAAGCCGTGGTTGTGCGCGGTGACCTCGACCTTGCCGGTCGTGCGGTCCTGCACCGGCTGGTTGATGCCGCGGTGGCCGTACTTCAGCTTGTAGGTGCCGAAGCCGAGGGCGCGGCCCAGGATCTGGTTGCCGAAGCAGATGCCGAAGAGCGGGGTGCCGCGCTCCAGGACCGCCTGCATGACGGAGACCGGGTGGTGGGCGGTGGCCGGGTCGCCCGGGCCGTTGGAGAAGAACACGCCGTCCGGGTTGACGGCGTAGACGTCCTCGACGCTCGCGGTGGCCGGCAGCACGTGCACCTCGATGCCGCGCTCGGCCATCCGGTGCGGGGTCATGCCCTTGATGCCGAGGTCGACGGCCGCGACGGTGAACTTCTTCGTGCCGATCGCCGGGACGACGTAGGTCTCCTTGGTGGCGACCTCGGCGGAGAGGTCGGCGCCCTTCATCTCGGGGGCCTGGCGGACCTCGGCGAGCATGGTGCCCTCGTCGGGCAGCGCGTTGCCGGAGAAGATGCCGACGCGCATGGCGCCGCGCTCGCGCAGGTGGCGGGTCAGCGCGCGGGTGTCGATGCCGGAGATCCCGACGACGCCCTGGTGGCGCAGCTCGTCGTCCAGTGAGCGCCGCGAGCGCCAGTTGGACGGCACGCGCGCGGGGTCGCGCACGACGTATCCGGCGACCCAGATCTGCTTGCTCTCCGGGTCCTCGTCGTTGACGCCGGTGTTGCCGACGTGCGGGGCGGTCATCACGACGACCTGGCGGTGGTACGACGGGTCGGTGAGGGTCTCCTGGTAGCCGGTCATGCCGGTGGAGAACACGGCCTCGCCGAAGGTCACCCCCACGGCCCCGTAGGCGCGGCCGCGGAAGATGCGGCCGTCCTCCAGGACGAGTACGGCGGGAGCCGCCTTGTGCCTCGGCGAGGCGGTCCCCTGGATGGAGGTCGTCATCGGTCGGCGCCTTCCGTGCTGTTGATGCTGTTCGTTTTGATCATGGAGTTAATGACGTCGACCCACTCGTTGTGCTCCGCCGCATGGTCCGAGCGGAACCCGGAGTCGATCAGCCGTTCGCCGTGCGCCCAGGTCACGACGAGCAGACCGCCCTCGGTCAGGACCTTGCCGGCGATGCCCTTGTCGAGCCGGGCCTCGCGCAGCCGGTCGGCCGGCACGAAGAAGTCGGTCGCGCCGGGGCGTACGACGTCCAGTCCCGCGTCCGTCAGCGTGAGCTCGACCCGGCTGCGGGTGCCGAGGCCGTGCGCCACGATGCGGTCCAGCCACTGACCTGCCGTGGTCGAGCCGTGGTAGCGGCCGCTCATGCTCAGTCTGGCCGGGCCGGGGTCGTCCGGCGCGCTGGACAGCTCGGGCAGGTCGCCCTGGAGCGTGCCCCGCCACTTCCAGCCCTCGCGCATCAGCCAGTAGACGAGCGCGACGAAGAGGGCGAGTCCGACGACCCAGCCGACGCGGGCGGCCCAGTCGGTCACTTCGGCCGACTTCTGTTCGGCCGCGAGCCCGGTTCCGGCTGCGAGCAGTGTTGCAGGTGTCACGTGAGCTTCCCGTCGACGAGCGTGGCCTTGCCCCGGAGCCACGTGTGCGTCACACGGCCCGGCAGCTCGCGCCCCTCGTACGGAGTGTTGCGGCTGCGCGAGGCGAAGCCCTCGGGGTCCACGGACCCACGGTATTCCGTGTCGACGAGCGTGAGGTTGGCGGGCTCACCAGCCGAGACGGGTCGGCCGTGCCCCGTGGCCCGCCCGATCTCGGCGGGCTTGAAGGACATGCGCTCGGCGACCCCGGCCCAGGTGAGGAGCCCGGTGTCCACCATGGTCTCCTGCACCACTGACAACGCGGTCTCCAGGCCGACCATCCCCATGGCGGCCGCGGCCCACTCGCAGTCCTTGTCCTCGTGCGGGTGCGGGGCGTGGTCGGTGGCGACGATGTCGATCGTGCCGTCGGCGAGCGCCTCGCGCAGCGCCAGCACGTCACGCTCGGTGCGCAGCGGCGGGTTCACCTTGTAGACCGGGTTGTAGCTGCGGACCAGCTCGTCGGTGAGGAGGAGGTGGTGCGGGGTGACCTCGGCGGTCACGTCGATGCCCCGGGACTTGGCCCAGCGCACGATCTCGACGGATCCGGCGGTCGAGAGGTGGCAGATGTGCACGCGGGAGCCGACGTGCTCGGCGAGCAGGACGTCCCGGGCGATGATCGATTCCTCGGCCACCGCGGGCCAGCCCCCGAGCCCCAGCTCGGCGGAGACGATGCCCTCGTTCATCTGGGCGCCCTCGGTCAGCCGCGGCTCCTGCGCGTGCTGGGCGACGACGCCGCCGAATGCCTTCACGTACTCCAGCGCCCGGCGCATGATCACGGCGTCGTCGACGCACTTGCCGTCGTCGGAGAAGACGGTGACACTGGCGGCCGACTCGTGCATGGCCCCCAGCTCGGCGAGCTTCTTGCCCTCCAGGCCGACGGTCACGGCCCCGATGGGCTGCACATCGCAGTAACCGTGCTCCTGGCCGAGCCGGTAGACCTGCTCGACGACACCGGCGGTGTCGGCGACCGGGAAGGTGTTGGCCATGGCGAAGACGGCCGTGTAACCGCCCGAGGCGGCCGCGCGCGTGCCGGTCAGCACGGTCTCGGAGTCCTCGCGGCCGGGCTCACGCAGATGGGTGTGCAGGTCGACGAGGCCCGGCAGGAGCACCTTGCCGTCGGCCTCGACGACCTCGGCGCCCTCGTCGGACAGCCCGGTACCGACGGCCTCGATCAGCGAACCGTCGATCAGCACGTCCTGCGGCTCGCCGCCGAGCACCTTCGCACCACGGATCAGGATCTTGCTCATCTGTCTTACTTCTCCTCGGCCGCAGAAGGGGTGTGCGCGGAGCGCTCGTTGGAAGGGTGGTGGTGGGAGACGGGCGGGCGGGCGTGGGTCAGGGCGGGTTCGTTGCCCCCTAGCAGCAGATACAGAACGGCCATCCGGATGGACACTCCGTTTGCGACCTGCTCGACGACGGTGCAGCGCTCCGAGTCGGCGACCTCGGCGGTGATCTCCATGCCGCGCACCATCGGGCCGGGGTGCATCACGATGGCGTGCTCGGGCATCCGCGCCATGCGGTCGCCGTCGAGGCCGTAGCGCCGCGAGTACTCGCGCTCGGTCGGGAAGAACGCGGCGTTCATGCGCTCACGCTGCACGCGCAGCATCATCACCGCGTCGGTCTTCGCCAGGGTGCTGTCGAGGTCGTACGACACCTCGCAGGGCCATGTCTCGACGCCGACCGGCACCAGGGTCGGCGGGGCGACCAGGGTGACCTCGGCGCCCAGGGTGTGCAGCAGGTCGACGTTGGAGCGGGCGACCCGGCTGTGCAGGACGTCGCCGACGATCGTGATCTGCCGGCCGGCGAGGTCCTGGCCGAGCCCGGCGTCCCGGCCGACCAGTCGGCGGCGCATGGTGAAGGCGTCCAGCAGGGCCTGGGTGGGGTGCTGGTGGGTGCCGTCGCCGGCGTTGATGACGGCGGCGTCGATCCAGCCGGAGTTGGCGAGGCGGTACGGGGCTCCG
The DNA here is from genome assembly GCF_001270495.1 of Streptomyces viridochromogenes. Classification (GTDB taxonomy): domain Bacteria; phylum Actinomycetota; class Actinomycetes; order Streptomycetales; family Streptomycetaceae; genus Streptomyces; species Streptomyces viridochromogenes_A. The sequence goes on along the minus strand of NZ_LGUR01000083.1, from coordinate 4,168 downwards.
GAGGCGCCGTGCCGGATGACGACGGCGTCGACCCCCATGGCCTCCAGGGTCTGGGCGGTGTCCTTCAGGGACTCGCCCTTGGACACGCTCGACCCCTTGGCCGTGAAGTTGATCACGTCCGCGGAGAGCCGCTTCTCGGCGGCCTCGAAGGAGATACGCGTGCGTGTGGAGTCCTCGAAGAAGAGGTTCACGATGGTGCGGCCGCGCAAGGTCGGCAGCTTCTTGATCGGCCGGTCGGCGACCCGGGCCATCTCCTCGGCGGTGTCGAGGATCAGGACGGCGTCGTCGCGGGTGAGGTCGGCGGCCGAGATGAGATGACGCTGCATCTGTCAGGCTCCGTAAGGCAGTTCGGGAGATTACGGGCAAGTACGGGCATGCCGAAGAGAGGCGTCCCCGCCGGCTTGCTAGTGGGTCTGCTTCGCGCCGAGCAGCACGGTGTCGCGACCGTCCTCCTCGGCGAGCTGGACCTTGACCGTCTCCCGCAACGACGTGGGGAGGTTCTTGCCGACGTAGTCGGCGCGGATGGGCAGTTCGCGGTGGCCGCGGTCGACGAGGACCGCGAGCTGGACCGCGCGCGGACGACCGATGTCGTTCAGCGCGTCGAGGGCGGCGCGGATGGTGCGGCCGGAGAAGAGGACGTCGTCGACGAGGACGACGAGACGGCCGTCGATGCCGTCACCGGGGATCTCGGTGCGGGCCAGCGCACGCGGCGGGTGCATGCGCAGGTCGTCGCGGTACATGGTGATGTCGAGCGAGCCGACCGGGATCTTGCGCTCGGTGATCTGCTCCAGCTTGGTGGCGAGCCGCTGGGCGAGAAAGACGCCGCGGGTCGGAATGCCGAGGAGCACCACGTCGTCGGCGCCCTTGGCGCGTTCGACGATCTCGTGAGCGATGCGGGTCAACACCCGCGCGATGTCAGGGCCTTCGAGAACGGGCCGGGCGTCGGACGCTTGCGTGTCCTGCTGGCTGTCCATACGAAAGGGACCTCCTTCTCCGCCTCACGGGACGGACCTTAAAGGACGTCTGGTTTGCGCCATCCACCGTAGCAGGCCGACGCCCCGCTCCCGTTCACCCCCTTGGCCTAATCGGCCACCGATAGCACGGAAGCGTCGGTGTGGACCATTCGGCTTGACGCGCCAGAGTAACGCTGCGTAACCTCACAGTGAGTTACCAACCGCGCGGCATGGAACCCAAGCCAGTCCGCGTCGACCCAGTGCCGGGGAGCTATATGTCCAGCGAATACGCCAAACAGCTCGGGGCCAAGCTCCGGGCCATCCGCACCCAGCAGGGCCTTTCTCTTCACGGTGTCGAGGAGAAGTCCCAGGGACGCTGGAAGGCCGTTGTGGTCGGTTCATACGAGCGCGGGGACCGCGCCGTGACCGTGCAGCGCCTCGCCGAGTTGGCGGATTTCTACGGCGTCCCTGTGCAGGAACTGCTTCCGGGCACCACCCCGGGCGGCGCCGCCGAGCCGCCGCCGAAGCTGGTCCTGGACCTGGAGCGACTGGCCCATGTACCGGCCGAGAAGGCGGGTCCCCTCCAGCGGTACGCCGCGACGATCCAGTCGCAGCGCGGTGACTACAACGGCAAGGTGCTCTCGATCCGCCAGGACGACCTGCGTACACTCGCCGTCATCTACGACCAGTCGCCCTCGGTCCTCACCGAGCAGCTGATCAGCTGGGGTGTGCTGGACGCGGACGCGCGTCGCGCGGTCTCCCACGCCGAGGAGAGCTGAGCGCTCCGCGGGTTGAGCCCCTTCAGCAGAAACGTGCCGCCGGGGTGGCCGGAACTTTACGGTTCCCGGCCACCCCGGCGGCGTTCTGTGGGCCTGGAGGACCCCAGAGGTACCGGAACGCCGGAGGGCCCGCAGCGGGGATGCTGCGGGCCCTCCGGCGTACTTCGAAACTTCGAAACCCCTATGCCTCGTCTCGGCGCAGAGAGGGCTTCAGGTCCTTGAACCGGCCGAGCAGGCCGTTGACGAACGAGGGCGACTCGTCCGTGGAGAACTCCTTCGCCAGCTGCACCATCTCGTCCAGCACGACCGCGTCCGGAGTCTCGTCGACCCAGATCAGCTCGTACGCACCGAGACGCAGGATGTTGCGGTCCACGACCGGCATCCGGTCGAGCGTCCAGCCGACCGAGTACTGGGCGATCAGCTCGTCGATCCGCTTCGCGTGTACCGCGTAGCCCTCGACCAGCTGCATCGTGTACTCGCTCACCGGCGGCTGCCGGGTGTCGGTCCGGGAGAGCCGGACCCAGTCCGCGAGGACCGTCAGGACGTCGACGCCGCGCTGGTCGCCCTCGAAGAGGATCTGGAAGGCGCGCTTGCGGGCCGTGTTGCGGGCAGCCACGGTTAGCTGTTCACCCGGCCGAGGTAGTCGCTCGTACGGGTGTCGACCTTGATCTTCTCACCGGTGGTGATGAAGAGCGGGACCTGGATCTGGTGGCCGGTCTCCAGCGTGGCGGGCTTGGTGCCGCCGGTGGAGCGGTCGCCCTGGACACCCGGCTCGGTCTCCTGGATGACGAGCTCGACGGCGGCCGGCAGCTCGACGAAGAGCACCTCGCCCTCGTGCTGCGCGACGGTGGCGGTGAAGCCCTCGATCAGGAAGTTGGCGGCGTCGCCGACGGCCTTGCGGTCGACCATGAGCTGGTCGTAGGTCTCCATGTCCATGAAGACGAAGTAGTCGCCGTCCATGTAGGAGAACTGCATGTCGCGCTTGTCGACGGTGGCCGTCTCGACCTTCACGCCGGCGTTGAAGGTCTTGTCGACGACCTTCCCGGACAGCACGTTCTTGAGCTTGGTGCGCACGAAGGCCGGGCCCTTGCCGGGCTTGACGTGCTGGAACTCGACGACGGACCAGAGCTGGCCGCCTTCGAGCTTGAGCACCATGCCGTTCTTGAGGTCGTTCGTGGAAGCCACGGTTGCGGAATCTCCTGGACTGACGTGGACGACCCCGGCGCACGCTCCTGTCTAAAGGGCGAGCAGCTCCTTGGTCGTGATGGTGAGTAGCTCGGGTCCGCCGTCCGCCTCGGGGCGAACGACGAGCGTGTCATCGATCCGGACACCGCCCCGGCCCGGGAGGTGAACCCCCGGTTCGACGGTGACCGGCACGCAAGCGTCCAGTTTACCCATGGCCGCGGGAGCAAACTGCGGGTCCTCGTCGATTTCGAGTCCCACACCGTGCCCCGTCAGGGCCGGAAGCCCTTGCGCGTACCCCGCGGAGTCAAGCACCTGACGTGCCGCGCGGTCCACATCACGGTAGGCGGTGCCCGGTGCCAGCGACTCCCGTCCGGCGCGCTGGGCGGCGAAGACCAGGTCGTACAGCTCGATCTGCCAGTCGGCGGGGGACGTACCGATGACGAACGTACGGCCGATCTCGCACCGGTAGCCGCGGTACGTGGCCCCCAGACAGACGGAGAGGAAGTCGCCCTCCTCCACCCGGCGGTCGGTGGGCCGATGGGCCCTTCGGCCGGCGTTCGGGCCGGTGGCGACCGAGGTGGGGAAGGCGGGGCCGTCGGCACCGTGATCGACCAGGCGTCGTTCCAGTTCGAGGGCCAGGTGGCGTTCGGTGCGGCCGACGAGGATGGATTCGAGCAGCTCTCCCAGGGCCTGGTCGGCGATCTCCGCGCCGATCCTGAGGCAGGAGATCTCCTCCTCGTCCTTGACCACCCGGAGCTGCTCGACCGCGCCTCCGAGGTCGGCGAGGCGCAGTCGCGGCACGACCGAGCGGATGGCTCGGTGCCGGGCCACGGTGAGGTGGTGTTCCTCCACGGCGAGACAGACCCCGCCCTGCGCTGCGGCGAGGTCGGCCGCGGCGACGGCGGGGTCGCCTCCGGGGCCGGGGAGGGCGTGGATCCGCAGTGCCTCGTCGGGGCGGCCTTCGTTGGGGCGGTCGTCGAGCGGGCCGGCGCACACGAGCAGGTCTTCGGTCTTGCCGAGGAGCAGCACGGAGCCCTGCGGGGCGGCGCCCGCGAGGTAGCGGACGTTGGCGGGGCGGGAGATCAGCGCGGTGGCGCTGCCGCTGGCTTGGCAGCGGTCCCTCAGCCGGGATCGGCGGGTGGCGTACACCTCTGACATGACCCGAGCGTAAGAGCTCCGCTCGGTTGGCGCCGGTTGAGGGCGGCTGAGTGGGCGGTGTCTGGGTTGTGCCGGTTGGTGGGGGTGCCGTTC
>NZ_LGUR01000082.1 GCF_001270495.1 Streptomyces viridochromogenes | reverse complement strand
GTACGCCTTCAGCACCGACTTGTTCAGCGTCCCCATCATCCCGGCACTCGCCTCGATACCGATGATCTTCCCGCCGAACTCCTTGCCCCGGCCCTTCAGATCCGCCAGCGAGTCGACACCCTTCACATAGGAGGGGACCGTCAGCTCCAACGACGTAGGCCCGTACCAGGCGCCCAGGTCGTCCAACTTCCCCTTGAAGCGGTCCACATACTCCTTGTGCGTGGTCGGCAGCCAGCCGTCCAGCTGCACGTCCATCTGCCCCTGTGCGAGGGAGGTGTAGAGCGGGCCGGGGTCGAGCTGCTTGACGTTCGGCTTGTAGCCGCGGTCCTCGAGGATGTTCTGCCAGAGGTAGGTGGCGGCGATGGCCTCGTCCCACGGGAAGTAGCCCATGTCGACGGTCTTGCCCGCGTCCTTGCCCTGTGCCTTCGCGGCGTCGGCGACCGGGGCGAGCTTGTTCACCAGGCCGGGGTTCTTCGTCAGCCAGGCACGGACACCGTCCTGCTCATGGCCTTCGCCCGCGGCGCGGATGTCGTTCTCCAGGCTGGTCAGCTGCTGCTCGGTGAGCTTGAAGTCCTTCAGCCACTTCGCGACGACCGGGTCCTTCTTCGCGAAGCCCTTTTGCGCGACGGTGTGGATCTGCTCGCCCTTGCCCCAGGCGCCCTCGGGGTCCTTGAGCTTCCTCAGGTCGTACTTGCCGTACGCCCAGTGCGGCGACCACAGCGTGACCACCACCGGCTCACGCTTCTTGATCGACCGGTCCAGCTCCGCCAGCATCGACGACGTACTCGACGACACCACCTTGTACTCGCCCTC
>NZ_LGUR01000081.1 GCF_001270495.1 Streptomyces viridochromogenes | reverse complement strand
GGCGAAGAGGCAGGTGCGTACCTGGCCGTCGGCCGTCAGGCGGGTGCGGTCGCAGGCCGCGCAGAACGGGCGGGTGACGGAGGCGATGACGCCCACCACGTGCGGACCGCCGTCGACGATCCAGCGTTCCGCCGGGGCCGAGCCGCGCTTCTCCTCACCCTCTGCGGTCAGCTCGAAGCGGGTGCGCAGGGAGGTCAGGATGTCCCCGGCGGTGATCATGCCGTCGCGCTTCCAGCCGTGCTGGGCGTCCAGGGGCATCTGCTCGATGAAGCGCAGTTCGTAGTCGTGCTCGACGGCCCAGGCGAGGAGGTCGGGAGCCTCGTCGTCGTTCAGGCCCGGCATCAGGACGGAGTTGACCTTGACCGGGGTCAGGCCGGCCTCGCGGGCGGCGTACAGGCCCTCGATGACGTCCTTGTGGCGGTCGCGGCGGGTGAGGGTCTTGAAGACGTCCGGGCGCAGGGTGTCCAGCGAGACGTTGACCCGGTCCAGGCCCGCCGCCTTCAGGGCGGACGCGGTGCGCCTGAGGCCGATGCCGTTCGTCGTGAGGGACATCTGGGGGCGGGGCTCCAGGGCCGCGACCCGCTCCACTATGCCGACCAGACCGGGGCGTAGCAGGGGCTCACCACCGGTGAAGCGGACTTCCTCGATGCCGAGGGAGGTCACGGCGATGTCGATCAGGCGGACGATCTCGTCGTCCGTGAGCAGGTCGGGCTTGGCCAGCCACTGCAGGCCCTCCTCGGGCATGCAGTACGTGCACCGCAGGTTGCAGCGGTCCGTCAGCGAGACCCGCAGGTCGGTGGCCACTCGGCCGTAGGTGTCGATGAGCACGTGGG
>NZ_LGUR01000080.1 GCF_001270495.1 Streptomyces viridochromogenes | reverse complement strand
CTAAGGGTTGTCCCGTAAATGATCTCCGGCATGCTGGATGACCTGTGCGTTTCCCCGTCACCCGGCGAGGGCAAGGTTGTGCAGGCGGGCGATGCCGAGCATGGCGTGCCGTACGCCGTCGCCTTTCAGGCGGCAGTCGCGAAGGATCTTCCAGGTCTTCATCCGGGCGAAGACGTGCTCGACGCGGGCGCGGACCTTGCGGTGGGAGGCGTTGTGTTCCTCCTTCCAAGCTGGGAGTTCGGCCTGGCCGCGCTCGCGGCGGTGCGGGATGACCAGGCCGGTGCCCTGGTAGCCGCCGTCCGCGATCACGGTCGTCTTGCCGACGGCGTCCTTGGCGCCGGACAGTTCCCACGCCTTGCAGTCGTTGCGGTTGCCGGACAGCGGCCGGCCCACGGCGACGACGAGGCGGGTGTCGGCGTCGATGACGACCTGGTGGTTGGTCGAGTACCTGTAGTTCTTCGACTGCTCGGCGATGCTGTGATCACGGGTGGGCACCAGGGTTCCGTCCACGATCAGTACGGCGTCCTTGCGGAACCGCTTGCGGGGCTGGAGGGCGAGAGACGGCCCGAGGTGGTCGATGATGCGGTCGGCGGCCGACTTCGACACCCCGAACAGCGGGGCGAGTTGGCGCATCGTGAGGTTGGTGCGCCAGTACGCGGCGACCAGCAGGACCCGGTCCTCCAGCGGCAGGCTCCACGGCCGGCCCTTGCGGACCGGATCCGCACCCTCGCGGCGCAACGCCGTGATGAGCTTGCTGAACTGACGCGGGCTCAACCCGGTGAACGGGGCTATCCAGGACGGCTCCGACGCCGTGATCACACCAGCCACACCAAGATCATCTCACCCGTGACCAGCAGTTACGGGACAACCCTTAG
>NZ_LGUR01000079.1 GCF_001270495.1 Streptomyces viridochromogenes | reverse complement strand
CCGCCCAGTCGCGGGGGCGCAGCTGGTACTTCTCCGAGTGGAGGTACTCCTCGCTGCCCTTGCGCAGGGGTGTGTTCTCGCAGAGTTCGTAGCCGCTGTAGATGCCCCAGGTGGGGGAGAGGGTGGCGGCCAGGACGGCGCGCAGCTCGAAGGCCGGGCGGCCGCCCTGCTGGAGGAACTCGTGCAGGATGTCGGGGGTGTTGGCGAAGAAGTTCGGCCGCATGTAGGCGGCCGCCTCCCCCGACAGCTCGGTCAGGTACTCGGTCAGCTCCTGCTTGGTGTTGCGCCAGGTGAAGTAGGTGTACGACTGCTGGAAGCCGATCTGGGCCAGGGTGTGCATCATCGCCGGGCGGGTGAACGCCTCGGCCAGGAAGATCACGTCCGGGTCGGTGCGGTTGATGTCCGCGATGACCCGCTGCCAGAACACGACCGGCTTGGTGTGCGGGTTGTCCACCCGGAAGATCCGCACCCCGTGGGCCATCCAGTGCCGCAGGACGCGCAGGGTCTCGGTGACGAGGCCGTCCATGTCGGCGTCGAAGGCGATGGGGTAGATGTCCTGGTACTTCTTCGGCGGGTTCTCCGCGTAGGCGATCGTGCCGTCCGGGCGGTGGTGGAACCACTCGGGATGCTTGTGCACCCAGGGGTGGTCGGGGGAGCACTGCAGGGCGAAGTCGAGGGCGATCTCCAGGCCGAGTTCGGCCGCCTTCGCCACGAAGTGGTCGAAGTCCTCGATGGTGCCCAGGTCGGGGTGGATCGCGTCGTGGCCGCCCTCGGGGGAGCCGATCGCCCAGGGCACGCCGGGGTCGTCCGGGCCGGCGGACAGGGTGTTGTCCGGGCCCTTGCGGAAGGTGGTGCCGATCGGGTGGACGGGCGGCAGGTAGACCACGTCGAAGCCCATCGCGGCGATCGCCGGCAGCCGCCGCGCGGCGGTGCGGAAGGTGCCGTGGGGCTGCTGCGGTGTGCCCTCGGAGCGTGGGAAGAACTCGTACCAGGAGCCGTACAGCGCCCGCTCCCGCTCCACCAGCAGCGGCAGCGGATCCGACGCCGTCACCAGATCCCGCAGCGGATACCGGCCCAG
>NZ_LGUR01000078.1 GCF_001270495.1 Streptomyces viridochromogenes | reverse complement strand
CTGGTGGCTCTGGTGACCTACCTACGGGTTCGGGCGACTCCCCTGAAGCGTCAAAGGCCATGCAGCCCTCCAAGGAATCAGGCCAACTCGACGCCCTCTCCCCAGCCGCCCACCCGATAGGGCATCGACGCATAAGCGAACATAGCCCTACCTTCCACCAAAACTGATCCAGCCGCATCTGCACCGCACGCCGACGAGACGCTGCCTCGTGCCCTTACCGCAGCGAGAGCACACCAGGCCACCCGTCCAGCCGGCAACCCGGCGAACCTATGCGGTCACGGCACTAAAGACGTGGGAGGGTTAGTAGGGGCGTGCACGAGATGCCGAAACCGAAGAAGAAGACCGCAGCCAAGAAGGCAGCGAAGAAGCAGCCCGCGAAGAAGACCACGGCGAAGAAGACGTCGGGGCGCCGGCAGCCATGGGCGCCGACGGCGCTGGTGAACGTGGCACTAGCTTTGGCTTATGAGTGAGACGGAAACCGAGACGGAGTGGCCCTCTGCTGACCAGGGTGTCAGCGCCTCTGGGCTGGCACCTCGGAGCGCGTGGCCGCACCGTCGCTAGTGCTGTGACCGTGAACGTTCACCGGGTCGCTCGTTGTACTGGTCGGAAGTGACGACGCTTCCCACCATCGTGGGGCGACAGGGTGGCGCATCCGGTCAGGGTCCGTGGGCTGACCGCTGGGCCCGCAGAGCCCGAAAGATCGGCATTCATATCAGGACCCCGGCGGAGCCGGGGCGGGAACATCTTCCGGGCTCCCGAACCAGAACTGGCATTCCTCCAAACCCAGGTCGCTGATTTGCACCGCGAGATTATGCGCCGCTTCCGCTCGGTTGGCGTTTTGCTCTTCCGTAGGGTCCCCTGCGTAAACGCCGTCCGCCGAATCGTAGTACGCGTCACTGGTGGCTGTACCTGCTCGAAGCAGCTTGTCAATGTCTTCCCCCCGCCCATCAGGGCGTTCCACTGCCCGCCAACTGCCGACAATGCGCCGCATCGCCACTCCGGCGTCCGTCAACTCAGTTGCCGTCGTACTAAGTAGCTCCTCCGTCCAGGTTTCAGCGGCGTTCAGTTCGTCCACGGCGTTGGACGCATTCAGAATATGAGTACCCGCATTGGGGCCCTCTTTCTCACACACTGCGTCGGCCTGCGCTTTCCATGCGTCAAAACTAGGCCCCTGACCCTCACAGCGGGTCAAAAT
>NZ_LGUR01000077.1 GCF_001270495.1 Streptomyces viridochromogenes | reverse complement strand
GGGGGGGGTGGGGGAGGGGGGGGGGGGGGGGGGGGGTTTGGGCCCCGGAACCCCCGGAGCCCGCCGAGACCGCAACCGCCGGCACCTCGCCCCCACCTGGCACCTCGCCCCCACCCGGCACCATCCCCTTCCCCCGCGTCACCGCTGCGGCCCGCGCAACCCCCTCGGCCCGAGTCACCCCCTCCGCCCTGATCACCACCGGCGGCACCGAATCCAACCAACTCGCCCTCCTCCTCGCCCGAGAAGCGCACGGCGCCGGTATCCGGCTCGTCCACGGAGCCAACGCGCATCACTCGCTGCCCCGTGCCGCCTGGCTGCTCGGGCTGTCCGAGCCCGTCGTCGTGCCCGCCCCGGCCGGCGTCCTCGACCCCGCCGCGCTCGACGAGGCCCTCACCGAGCTGCCCGGTCCGCATCTCGTCGCCGCCACCGCCGGGAGCACCGACGCCGGGCTCATCGACCCGCTGCCCGAGATCGCCGCCCTGTGCGTCGCCCATGGCGCCCGACTGCACGTCGACGCCGCCTACGGCGGGGGCCTGCTGTTCAGCGACCGGTACCGTGACCGGCTCAGCGGTCTCGACGCCGCCGACACCGTCACCCTCGATCTGCACAAGCTGGGCTGGCAGCCCGTCGCCGCGGGGCTTCTCGCCGTACGTGACCGGCGGACCCTCGCGGTGCTCCACCACCGCGCCGACTACCTCAACGCCGACGACGACATCGAGGCGGGCCTGCCCGACCTGCTCGGCCGATCGCTGCGCACCAGCCGCCGGCCCGACGTCCTCAAGATCGCCGTCACCCTCAAGGCCCTCGGCCGCAGCGGACTCGGCCGGCTCGTCGAGCAAGTCTGCGACAGGGCCCGTGAGTTCGCCGACCTCGTCCACGGTCACCCCGCGTTCGAGCTCTACGACCCGCCCACCATCAGCACGGTCCTGTTCCGGCCCGCACACGCCTCCGACGACGCCGTCGCCGCCGTACGCCGAAGGCTCCTCACCGACGGCCGCGCGGTCCTGGGCCGGGCCCGCATAGACGGGCGCCTGTGGCTCAAGACCACCCTCCTCAACCCCCACACGCGCCCGGACGACCTGGCCGCCCTCCTGAAACTGGTGGAAGGAAACACCCCCGGATGAGCCCGAAGACGAACCCCCGCACCGGCCCCCACACCACCCCGCGAGCGGACCTCCACCCGGGCCCGAGCCCCCGTTCAGCCCCGGAC
>NZ_LGUR01000076.1 GCF_001270495.1 Streptomyces viridochromogenes | reverse complement strand
CGTTGGGGTGGACGCATGCCGGGTACGGCAATCGGGTGACGGGGTGACGGTGCGGGCGGGGGCCGTTGTCAGTGGTCTCGGGGAGGATGCGGTCACTGGTGTGTGACGGGTGGAGTTCGGGATGGGCGGAGGTCGCGATGGGTGGTGACGGGCTGCGGTACGTCGGGGTGGCGGAGCGGCGCGCTCGGCTGGGGCAGCGGCATCGGCTGGCCGGGGCGGCGCGGGCCGGGGGCCCGGAGGAGGTCGCCGAGTCCCTCGTCGCGCTGCACGGCACCGATCCGGCGACCGTGTACCTGGCCGTGGGGGCTCGGCTGGCGGAGCCCGCGAAGACCGTCGAGGAGACCGAGCGGGCGCTGTACGAGGAGCGGACGCTGGTCCGGATGCACGGCATGCGGCACACCGTGTTCGTGTTCCCCACCCGTCTGACGGCCGTCGTGCACGCCTCGACCGGCCTCACGGTCGCCGCCCGGGAACGGGCCACGCTGGTCAAGCACATGGCGACGGCCGGGGCGCCGGACGCGGCCTGGCTGGCGGAGGTGGAGGAGTCCACGCTGGCCGCGCTCGCGCGGCGCGGGCAGGCGACCGCGGCCGAACTCGCCGAGGACGAGCCGCGGTTGCGCGAGCGGTTCTTGTACGGGGCGGGGAAGAGCTACGAGGGCGTGCACACCGTCTCGACGCGGCTGCTGCGGGTGATGGGCGTCGAGGGGAAGGTGGTGCGGGGACGGCCGCTGGGCTCCTGGACGTCCTCGCAGTTCCGGTGGGCGGTGGCGCCCGAGCATCCCGAGCTGGACGTGGCCGGGGCACAGGCGGAGCTGCTGCGGAACTGGCTGGCGGTGTGCGGGCCGGCGACGGAGGCCGACCTCAAGTGGTGGACCGGGTGGCGGGTGACCGAGGTGCGCCGGGCACTGGCGGCGATGGGGGCGCAGGCCGTGTCCCTCGACGAGGGGACGGGGTACGTCGTCGACGGCGACGTCGGTCCGGTGGCGGAGCCCGCGGAGCCGTGGGCGGCGCTGCTGCCCGCGCTCGACCCCACGGCGATGGGGTGGCAGCGGCGGGAGTGGTATCTGGCGCCGGAGCTGTGGCCGTCGCTGTTCGACCGCAGCGGCAATGTGGGGCCGACGGTGTGGTGGAACGGGCGGGTGGTGGGCGGGTGGGCCCAGCGCAAGGACGGGGAGATCGTCTGGCGGTTGCTGGAGGAGCTGGGGAGCGTGGAGCGGCGGGGCCGGGGTGGGGGGGGGGGGGGGGGGGGGGGGGGGGGGGGGGGGGGGGGGGGGGGGGGGCGGGGGGGGG
>NZ_LGUR01000075.1 GCF_001270495.1 Streptomyces viridochromogenes | reverse complement strand
CCCGCACAGGCCGCCGCAGGCATACACCCACCCACCCGCGGCTACCCCGCCTCCGGCACCACCTCATCCCGATCCGCAAGTCTTCGCAGCATCTCCAGCACCCGATCCCGAGACTCGTCCGCCGCGTCGATCGCTTCCATGCACTGCCAGTACGTGGCCTCGTCATCCGCCCCACTGGCCATCCCGACGAGAGCGATCCCGACGTCACCCAGCAGGCCGCCCAACTGCATCAGCGCCTGCCGCGCGTCACCCAACTCCGTGAGCTGGGCCGCGCGTAAGGCCCCCACCGCCAGATCCGGCGTATCCAGGACCCCACACCCACGCCCCGCCAACTCCGTCAACCCCAGTGCCTCGCCCCGCAGTTCAGGTGGGCCGAACACCGCCAGCCGACTGCCTATCGCCTGAGCCAGAGCCTGCGCCTGCCACACCTCGGTCATCATCTCCGGGACGCCCTTGCTCCCCGCCAGCGCCCGCCTGCCCGTCACGATCAGCCGCACCGCGTCCATCCGCAGTCCCCGTCTGTCCCGACGCGCTGCCCACGCGTCCGCCCGAACTCCCTTGTCCACTACCCAGAGTGAAGGCCCTTGAGACGAAAAGCCAGAGGAAGACGGAAATCTGCGGACAACTTTTCGGCTACGGCCAGCTGAACATATACACAGAGTGAAAGTGGACGACGCGCCTCCCACCCCGCCACCGAACCACTACGGCGCCGGAAACCTCCGCTCGTTCCGATCGATCTTCGCGTCCAACGCCACCAGCGGATCGATCCCGAGCACCTCGCACAGCTGCAACAGATACGCCAGCACGTCCGCGACCTCATCGGTCACCCGCCCCGCGGTCTCGGCGTCGTCCATCACCCGCGCCGACTCCTCAGGCGTCATCCACTGGAAGATCTCCACCAGTTCGGACGCCTCGACACTGAGCGCCGCGACGAGGTTCTTCGGCGTGTGATACGGCTGCCAGTCGCGCGCGGCAGCGAACTCGGCCAGCCTGCGCTGGAGCTTGGCCACATCAAGAGGTTCGGTCACGGCTCCAGATGTACCACCGTCACACAACCGCCCTCCGCAACCCCCGCCGCGTCACTCAAAGCCCCGACCACCCGGATATGCCCCCGCTCACACATCCGCGCCGCCAGCCCCGCCAACTCCCCCCGCTGCCCGGGATCCAGCCCCCGGTCGAACCCATCCACCAGCACGGTCAACGTCTGCATGGCCGCAGGCACCTCCCCCACCGGATCGACCTCCAGCACCCCGGGCCCCGTCAGCAGCACCAACGACAGCGCGAGATACCGCAGCTCACCGTCCCCCAGCCGGCCGAGCTCCGTCCGCACCCCGTCCCCCCGGTCAAG
>NZ_LGUR01000074.1 GCF_001270495.1 Streptomyces viridochromogenes | reverse complement strand
GGGCGGTGGTGGGTGGGTGTTCGGGGCTGATTAGGCTCCGGCTCCATGGACGTACTCATCCATCTCTTCGTCGGCCTGCACATCATCGGTATCGCCGCGCTGCTCGGCGGTTTCTTCACCCAGATGAAGGCCATGGGCCAGGGCACCGCCCGGTTCGTCCCCGCGATGCTGCATGGCGCCCTGACCATGCTGGTCACCGGGGTGATCCTGGTGGGCCTCAATCAGGCGGACGACCAGTCCGTCGACAACATCAAGATCGGCGTGAAGCTGGCGCTGCTGGTCGTGATCCTGGGGCTCGTGTACGTGAAGCGGGACGACGAGACGGTGGACAAGCGTCTGTTCGGGCTGGTGGGGCTGCTGACCATGGCGAACATCTTCATCGCTGTGTTGTGGACCTGACGTCCGTTCCTGCGGCGCTTCCCGGTTCGGTGCCGACGTCGGCAGCGGTTCTGTCGATGGGGTGGGTGTAGGCCCACACCGCGCCCGCGGTGACCGCCAGCCAAGCCGCCACCGCGATCCACAGCAGGACCTCGCCGGGGGTTTTGAGCCACGGGACGTCTACGGCGTCCGCGACGGAGAGTGTCGCCGCCGCCGTCATTCCCAGCGGGAACACGGTTGCCCAGCGGCGTACGTCGTAGTGCGGCCGGGGCCAGCCGATCTCGGAGACGAGCAGGGTGGCGTACCAGGCCAGGTCGAGGACCAGCAGGGCGACGGTCACCGTGCGCAGCGCGCTGGTGTCGTCGTCGTTCCAGAGGTACAGGCGGCTGCTGTCGGCGGCGATGAGCTTCGAGCCGGCGAGCGCGGAGATGGCGAGGGCGCCGCCCGCTACCCAGTGGTCGCCGACGCCGTGGACCACCTGGCGTAGGTCGAAGCGGGTCAGGGCGATGACGTAGAGCACGAGGCCGAGCCAGAACAGCACGAGTGCCGTGTGGGCGAGCCATGCCGATGACTCGGCCGCGGCGAGCGTTGCGCCGAGGACGGCGAGGCCCTGTGTGGCCACGCAGGCCAGGAACACCGCGCCGGGCATGCGGGGGTGCCAGTGGCGTACGACGACGATGAGAAGGCATGGCCAGAGCAGGGCCGCCAGGTCCAGGAGGGCCTTTGCGAGGGTTTCCCAGCCGAGGGTCGTGAAGCGGGTGCCGAGGACTGTGGTCGCGGCGATGGCGGTCAGGGCGGCGGGGGTGGCTGCCTCCTTGATCCATCTGGCGCGGTCCCACAGGAGGCGTGCGGTGAAGGCGGCGGCCAGCGCGAGCCAGGATGCGCAGGCGAGGGCGAGGGCGATCCGGGACAGGGTTTCGTAGCCCGTCTGGTGCAGGGCCACCGACAGGATGCCGGTTGCCATGACGGCGGCGCCGGCTGTGGGGGGACGTTGCGACCACCAGGTGTGGAGGGGGGAGGTGGGGGT
>NZ_LGUR01000073.1 GCF_001270495.1 Streptomyces viridochromogenes | reverse complement strand
TGTCCCCACCAGCCCCAGGCGAGGGAGGTGGCGGGTTGGTGGTGGGTGTGGCGGTGGTGGGCGAGGGCGTCGAGGAAGGCGTTGGCGGCGGCGTAGTTGGCTTGGCCGGGGTTGCCGAGGATGCCGGAGGCGGAGGAGAAGAGGATGAAGTGGGTGAGGTGGTGGTTTTGGGTGAGGTGGTGGAGGTTGAGGGCGGCGTCGATCTTGGGTCGGTAGACGGTGGTGAGGCGGTCGGGGGTGAGGGCGGTGATGATGCCGTCGTCGACGATGCCTGCGGTGTGGATGACGGCGGTGAGGGGGTGGGTGTGGGGGATGGTGGTGAGGAGGTCGGCGAGGGCGTCGTGGTCGGCGGCGTCGCAGGCGGCGATGCGGATGTGGGCGCCGAGTGCGGTGAGTTCGGTGTGGAGGGTGTCCGCGCCTGGGGCGTTGGGTCCGCGGCGGCTGGTGAGGAGGAGGTGTCGGGCGCCGTGGTGGGTGGGTGAGGAGGAGGTGTCGGGCGCCGTGGTGGGTGATGAGGTGGTGGGCGACGAGTCGGCCGAGGGTGCCGGTGCCGCCGGTGATGAGGATCGTGCCGTCAGGATCGAGCGGACGGTCACCGGCACTCGGCAGCGTGCGCGTCAGACGGGGGGCGAGGATCGTCCCGTTGCGTACGGCGACATGGAGTTCACCGGAAGCGAGGACATCGGGGAGCGCGTCGAGTGACCGCGCGCTGTCGTCGGTGTCGATCAGCACGATCCGGCGCGGGTTCTCGGCCTGGGCGGAACGCAGCAGCCCCGCGGCCGCGGCGGCGGGCAGATCGCTCAACTCCTCGTCAGCGGTGACCGCGACGGCCCCGTGCGTAACGGCGAGCAGCCGGGTGTCCTGAAGCCGGGGCTCGGTACTCCACGCCTGCACGACCTCCAGCACACGCGTGGTCAGTTCACGGACCTCCGCGGCCGACGCGTCGTCACCGACCACGTCCAGCAGCAGCACCTCTGGCGCGTCACCCGCCTCGGCCACCGCCCGCACGTCCTCCGCCGTGGCCACCGGAACCGCGTCCAGCGCCGCGCCCTGCCGCTTGACCGAGGTGGGCCCCCACGCGACCCGGAACAACTGCTCCCTCGACGCGTCCCCGCGCCCCCGCCCCAACTCGCCGCTCACCGGCCGGGAGACGAGCGAGTCGACGGAAGCGACCGGAGCGCCGGTGGCGTCGGCCAGCCGCACGGTCACGGAATCGCTGCCCTCGAACGACAGACGGACCCGGAGCGTGGTGGCTCCGGTCGCGTAGAGACGTACGTCGTTCCAGGCGAACGGCAGCATCAACGGCTGCTCCGACGCCCCGCCCTCACGCTCCCGGAAGACACCGGCGTGCAGACACGCGTCAAGGAGGGCGGGGTGGAGACCGTAGCCCTCGGGCCTGCCTGCCTCCTCGGGGAGGGTGACCTCGGCGTAGACGTCCGGACCCAGCGTCCAGGCGGCACGCAGACCACGGAAAGCGGGGCCGTAGCCATAACCGGTCTTCTCCAGCTGACCGTACGCGTGCTGCGCGGCCTCAGGAACCGGCGTGGCTCCGGGTGGGGGCCACTGGGTGAGGTCGAAGTCGGGTGCCGGGGCCTCCTGCGAGAGGCGGGCCGAGGTGTGACGGGTGAACGGAGTGCCGGGTGCCGCGTCCTGGGGGCGTGAGTGGACCTGTGCGGTGCGTTGTCCTGTCGCGTCGGGTTCGCTGACGGTGACGCGGATCTGGACGCTGCCGTCGGTGGGGATGAGGAGCGGGGCTTCGATGACGAGCTCGGTGAGCAGGCTGGTTCCGGTTTCGTCTCCGGCGCGGATGAGGAGGTCGGTGAGGGCGGCGCCGGGGACGAGGGTGGTGCCGCCTGCGGCGTGGTCGGCGAGCCAGGGGTGGGTTGTGAGGGA
>NZ_LGUR01000072.1 GCF_001270495.1 Streptomyces viridochromogenes | reverse complement strand
GGAAAAGGCCGCCAAGCGCGCCGCCGCGCCCCGCCCCCTGCCCCGCTCCCGTGCGACCCGCCTGGTCATCCCCTACGTCGGCGTCGACGCCCCGCTCGTCGACCTCCGCCTCGACAGCGAGCGGCGGCTACCCGCGCCCCCGGAGGACGAGCCCGACATCGCCGGCTGGTACGCGGACGGGCCGTCACCCGGCGAGCAGGGCACCGCCGTCGCCGTGGGCCACCTCGACACCAACACCGGCCCCGCAGTCTTCGGCGGTCTCGGCGAACTGAAGCGCGGCAAACGCATCGAAATCCGGCGCGCCGACGGACGGACCGCCGTCTACTCCGTCGACGCCATCAAGTCGTACGAGAAGGACAAGTTCCCCAACCGCGAGGTGTACGGCGCCCGGAAGCGCCCGGAGCTCCGCCTGATCACCTGCGGCGGCAGCTACGACCGCAGGACCGGCTACTCCGGCAACGTCGTCGTCTTCGCCCATCTCACCGCGACCCGCGAGCCGCCCGCGGCCGGCAAGCGCTGAATCCCGTCGTCCGTTTTCTCATTTGCTGGACCGCCATGCCCGATCCCGCCCATTCCCTTCCCCCGCCCGCACACATTCCGTTAACTTCCGTGACTCACACGCCCCGTACGACCCGCACGAGGCGTTCGACCGCGGAGCCGATGAGCCCTCGGGGGCAGCCGTCATGACACGCGCCATATCTCTGCACGACGTGAGCAAGGCATACACGCGAGGCGTCCGCGTCGTGGACCGTTTCTCGCTGGACGTCGAACCCGGCGAGTTCCTGGTCCTCCTCGGGCCGTCCGGCTGCGGCAAGTCCACCGTGCTCAGAATGATCGCCGGTCTGGAGGAGATCGACGAGGGCGAGCTGCTGCTCGACGGCGAGTACGCCAACGACCTGCTGCCCGCCGCGCGGCAGATGGCGATGGTCTTCCAGAACTTCGCCCTCTACCCGAACATGACCACCCGCGACAACATCGGCTTCCCCCTGCGCATCGAGGCACCCGGCGCGGATCCGCGCCCGCGCGTGGACACCACCGCCCGCATGCTGGGTATCGAGGACCTCCTCGACCGCTTCCCCGCCCAGCTCTCCGGCGGCGAACGCCAGCGCGTCGCCATGGGCCGGGCCATCGCCCGCCACCCCACCGCGTTCCTGATGGACGAGCCGCTGTCCAACCTCGACGCCAAGCTCCGGGGCCACCTGCGCGCCGAAATCTCCGCCCTCACCCGCACGTTGGGCGTCACCACGGTGTACGTCACCCACGACCAGGCCGAGGCGATGTCACTCGGCGACCGGGTGGCCGTCCTGCGCGGCGGCGTCCTGCAGCAGGTGGGCACCCCACGCTCGGTGTACGCGGTGCCCCGCAACATCTTCGTCGCCGCCTTCATCGGCACCCCGCGCATCAACCTCCTGCGCGGCGTGGTGCGCGCCCCGCTGGACGGGGCGATGACCATCAGCCTCGGCAAGCAGTACCTCCGCCTGCCCGAGCCCCTGACCCTGGACCACCAGTTGCTCCGCGTCCAGCAGGGCCGCGAGGTCATCGTCGGCCTGCGCTCGGAGGCGGTCCGGATCGCCGAGCCCGCCGCGGCCCGCCCGGGCGAAGTGCACATCACCGGCCTGGTCGAGCATGTGGAGTTCCAGGGCCACGAGATCCTCGTGCACTTCAACACCGGTTCGCGCCCCGCGGTCGTACCCGACCTGGAGGCGCCGCGCCCCGTCCCCCCGGTCCGGCGCCGCCGCCGGGACGCCGGCACCGTGCTGGACCGGCTCCGCGGCCGGGCGGGTGCCCTGCGCGCCGGGCCCGTGGTGACGCTGGAGCACCCGGCCGACGCCGCCCCCGACCCGGCGCCGCCCGAGGGTCGCCTCCCCGGCGACCTCATCGTCCGCACCACCCCCGACCTCGACCTCCGGCACGGCATGCAGGTCCCCCTCCTCGTCGACATCGCCCACCTGTTCGTCTTCGACCACCACGGTGAACGGATCTGCCCGGACCCGGCGCGGCTGCCCGATCTGGAGGAGTGAAGTACGGGAGGTATGGCTAGTTATGGGCCATGAACGTGCACTTCACCCGAACTCGGGCCGTCCTCGCCACCGTTGGCCTCCTGCTCGCCGTCGGCGCGCCGACCGCGTACGCCACGCTGGACGGCGCGGACGCACCCACTCCCACTGCCGCTGAGCCGCGGCGCGCAGACCCCTACGTCGAGACCCAGCTCTTCTTCGGCACCGCACGCCCCGACGGCGGCCCCGCCGTCACCGACCGCCAGTTCATGGCGTTCGTCGACAAGGAGGTCACGCCGGCCTTCCCGGACGGGCTCACGATCCAGTCCGGGCGCGGACAGTGGCGGGACGCGAGCGGGGCGATCGAGAAGGAGCGGTCGTACGAGCTGATCCTGCTCTACCCGCGGGCGGAGGCGCAGAGCAGCGACCGCAGGATCGAGGAGATCCGGCGGGCCTACGAGAAGGCCTTCGGTCAGGAGGCGGTGGGGAGGGTGGACGACGAGGCGCGCGTCGACTTCTGATGTCATAGGCGCGCGGCGGAGCCGCAGGCCGATACGTCTGGCGCCCAAAAACTATCGCCGCTAGTTTATGTGCTGGACGCAAAGAGGGCCCGCCCGGGAGGAAACGCGATGAAGGCACACGACGGCATGTACATCGACGGCGCCTGGCGCCCCGCCGCGGGCCGGGATGTGATCGAGGTGGTGAATCCGGCCGACGAGCAGGTCGTCGGCCGGGTCCCGGCCGGTACCGCGGCCGACGTCGACGCCGCCGTACGGGCCGCCCGCGCCGCCCTCCCGGGCTGGGCCGCCACCCCGCCCGCCGAGCGCGCCGCGCGGCTCACCGCCCTGCGCGACGTCCTCGACGCCCGCAAGGACGAGATCGCCGAGACGGTCACCGCCGAGCTCGGCTCGCCCCTGAAGTTCTCCCAGGCGGTCCACGCGGCCGTCCCGATCGCGGTCGCGGGCTCGTACGCCGAGCTGGCGGCGACGTACACCTTCGAGGAGAAGGTCGGCAACTCGACCGTCTACCACGAGCCCATCGGCGTGGTCGGCGCCATCACGCCCTGGAACTACCCGCTCCACCAGATCGTCGCCAAGGTCGCCCCGGCGCTGGCGGCAGGCTGCACGGTGGTGGTGAAGCCCGCCGAGGACACCCCGCTGGTCGCCCAGCTCTTCGCCGAGGCGGTGCACGAGACCGGCCTCCCCGCGGGCGTCTTCAACCTGGTCACCGGCCGTGGCCCGGTCGCCGGCCAGGCACTCGCCGAGCATCCGGGCGTGGACCTGGTCTCCTTCACCGGTTCCACGGCCGTCGGCCGGCGGATCGGCGCGGTGGCCGGAGCGGCGATCAAGAAGGTCGCCCTGGAGCTGGGCGGCAAGTCCGCCAACGTCATCCTGCCGAGCGCCGACCTGGCCAAGGCGGTCAACGTCGGCGTCGCCAACGTCATGTCCAACTCCGGGCAGACGTGCAGCGCCTGGACGCGGATGCTGGTGCACCGCGACCAGTACGACGAGGCCGTGGCGCTGGCCACGGCCGCCGCCGCGAAGTACGGCGAGCGAATCGGCCCGGTCGTCAACGCCACGCAGCAGGAGCGGGTGCTCGGCTATATCGAGAAGGGCGTGGTCGAAGGGGCGCGCGTGGCCGCGGGCGGCCCCGAGGCGCCGCGCGAGCTGGGGTACTACGTCAGCCCGACCGTCCTCGCCGATGTGACACCCGACATGACGGTCGCCCAGGAGGAGATCTTCGGCCCCGTCCTGTCGATCCTGCGCTACGACGACGAGGAGGACGCCCTGCGGATCGCCAACGGCACGGTCTACGGCCTCGCGGGCGCCGTCTGGGCGGGCGAGGAGGCGGAGGCGGTGGCCTTCGCGCGCCGGATGGACACCGGGCAGGTCGACATCAACGGAGGCCGCTTCAACCCCCTCGCCCCCTTCGGTGGCTACAAGCAGTCGGGAGTGGGCCGCGAACTCGGGGCGCACGGCCTGGCCGAGTACCTCCAGACCAAGTCCCTCCAGTTCTGAGCCCGTTCAAGGGAGCTTCCCCCATGGCCGTCCGTGCCGCAGTCCTGCCCGCCGTCGGTGCCCCGCTGGAGGTCACCGAGATCGACCTGCCCGACCCCGGACCCGGCCGGGTCCGCGTCCGCCTCGCCGCAGCCGGTGTCTGCCACTCCGACCTCTCCCTGGCGAACGGCACCATGCGCGTCCCCGTCCCCGCGGTCCTGGGCCACGAGGGCGCCGGCACGGTCGTAGCCGTGGGGGAGGGCGTCACGCACATGGCCCCCGGCGCCGGAGTCGTCCTCAACTGGGCTCCGTCCTGCGGCAGTTGCCACGCCTGTGGGCTCGGCGAGGTCTGGCTGTGCGCCAACGCGCTGAACGGCGCCGCCGACGTCTACGCCCGCACCGCGGAGGGAACCGACCTCCACCCCGGCCTGAACGTCGCCGCGTTCGCCGAGGAGACGGTCGTGCCGGCCGGCTGCCTCCTGCCGCTCCCGGACGGCATCCCGCTCACCGACGCCGCCCTGCTGGGCTGCGCCGTACTCACCGGCTACGGCGCCGTGCACCACTCGGCGCGGGTCCGGGCGGGGGAGACGGTCGCGGTGTTCGGCGTCGGCGGTGTGGGTCTGGCCGCGCTCCAGTCGGCCCGGATCGCGGGCGCGGCGAAGATCGTCGCGGTCGACGTCTCCCCGGAGAAGGAGGAGCTGGCCCGCGCGGCAGGCGCCACCGACTACGTGATCGCCTCCGAGAACACGGCCCGCGAGATCCGCGGCCTCACCGGCAAGCAGGGCGTGGACGTGGCCGTCGAGTGCGTGGGCCGTGCCACCACGATCCGCACGGCCTGGGACTCCACCCGCCGCGGCGGCCGCACCACGGTCGTCGGTATCGGCGGCAAGGACCAGCAGGTCACCTTCAACGCCCTGGAGATCTTCCACTGGGGCCGCACCCTCTCCGGCTGCGTCTACGGCGACTCCGACCCGGCCCGCGACCTGCCGGTCCTGGCCGAGCACGTCCGCGCGGGCCGCCTGGACCTGGGCGCGCTGGTGACGGAACGGATCGCCCTGGAGGGCATCCCCGCGGCCTTCGAGAACATGCTGGCGGGCAAGGGAGGCCGGGCGCTGGTGGTCTTCTAGGGGCCGCCGACCACGCCCCGGCCTCCCTGTGAGGCCGGGGCCTCAGGCGTACCCGGATCCCGCTGTCCGTGCCATGTACAGGCAAAACTCCTGCTGTGCGACCCGTTGACGTACATACCGTCCGGTCAGTACGTTCCCCGGAACCTGAACCACCCCCCGCTCCGTCCCGTCCCCGCACCCACCGGAGTGTGCACGCATGGACACGGCACCTTCCGCTCAGCCGGTCACCCCTACCGCTCCCGCCGTCGGCAACCGCCGCCGCGTGGCCACCGCCGCAGCGCTCGCCTCGGCCGTCGAGTGGTACGACTACTTCGTCTTCGGCATCGCCGCCGCTCTCGTCCTCGGCGATCTGTACTTCCCGGCCGGCAGCTCGACCGCCGGCGTGCTCGCCTCCTTCGCCACCTTCGCCGTCGGCTTCCTGGCCCGGCCCCTCGGGGGCATCGTCGCGGGCCAGCTCGGCGACAAGCGCGGCCGCAAGCCGATGCTGGTCCTCGCGCTCACCCTGATGGGGCTCGCCACCACCGGCATCGGCCTGCTCCCGACGTACGACACGATCGGTGTCGCCGCGCCGATCCTGCTGGTCCTCTTCCGCGTGCTCCAGGGCATCGCGGTCGGTGCCCAGTGGGGCGGCGCGATGCTGATGGCCACCGAGTACGCCCCCGAGGGCAAGCGCGGTATCTACGGCAGCTTCGTGCAACTCGGCGTCCCCATCGGCGTGGTCACCGCCAACACGGTGTTCCTGCTGGCCGGAGCGCTCACGACCGACGCGGAGTTCGCGGCCTGGGCCTGGCGCGTGCCGTTCCTCGTCGGCCTGTTCGTCCTCGTGCTCGCCTGGTACATCCACACGCGTGTCGAGGAGACCCCCGAATTCCGGGAGGCGGAGAAGAAGCTGGCCGAGAAGGAGAAGTCGGAGCAGTCCTCCCCGCTGCGCACGATCCTGCGCGGCCACCTCGGCACGGTGCTCCTCGCCGGCGGCTCCTTCGCCGTGAACACCGCGACCTTCTACATCATCATCACCGGCGTGCTCGACTACACGACCCGCGAACTCGGCATGAAGAAGAGCGCCGTCCTGACCGTCTCGCTCTGCATCAGCCTCACCCAGCTGGTGCTGATCCCGGCCTCCGCCGCGCTCTCGGACAAGATCGGCCGCATCCGCATCTACGCCCTCGGCGCGGCCGGCATCGGCCTGTGGGCCGTACCGCTGTTCCTGCTGATCGACACCGGCTCGCTGCTGTGGCTGGCGGTCGGCACGTTCGTCGCCAGCTGTTTCCTCAGCATCATGTACGGCCCCCAGGCGGCCCTGTTCGCCGAGTTGTTCACGCCCGAGATGCGCTACACGGGCGCCTCCCTCGGCTACCAGATCGCGGCCGTGTTCGGCGGCGGTCTCGCCCCGTTCGTCATGGTGCTGCTGCTGGAGGCCACGGGCACCTCGATGGCGGTCTCCGGCTACATCATCGGCCTCTCGGTGATCGCCCTGCTGTCCATCAAGGTCCTGGCGGACAGGGCGCGTTCCCGCTGATTCCGTTCACGCCGGTTCACGTGGGTTCGCGGGTCTGCTCGGGTTGCGGCGCGGCCGCCACGACCCGAGCGGACCGCGTCCGGGACCGCGACACGGCGACCCCCGCCAGACACAGCGCCCCGCCCGCCAGCGTGAGCGGCCCCGGCACCTCGCCCAGCGCCAGCCAGGACATCAGCACGACCAGCGCGGGCACCGCGTACGTGGTCGCGCCCATCCGGCCGGCGGTCGTACGGGCGAGGGCGTACGCCCACGTGGTGAAGGCGAGCGCCAGCGAGAAGACGCCCAGGTAGACCATGTTGAGCGTCGCGGACAGCGAGGCGTCGGCCATGTCGCCGATCAGCTGCCCGGTGAAGGGCAGACACAGGACCGCGCCGACGAGACACCCGTACGTCGTCACCTGGAGCGCGCTCGCATGGCCGAGCGCGGGCTTCTGCGCCACGGCGCCGCCCGCGTACCCGATCGCGGCGAGCAGGCACAGCACCACCCCGAGCAGCGAGGACCCGCCCCCGCCCGACATCGACAGCCCCACGGTCACCGCGCCGGCGAACGACACCGCCATCCCGGCCAGCAGCCGCGGCGGCATCGGATCGCCGAGCACCCGGGCGGCCAGCAGTGCCATCAGGATGGGTCCGATGTTCACCACGAGAGCCGCCGTACCGGCGTCCACCTGCTGCTCGCCCCAGTTCAGCACGACGCTGTAGAAGCCGAACCACAGCAGCCCCGATATCGCGATCCCGGGCCAGGCCGCCCGCGGCGGCAGCCCCTCCCGCCGGACGAGGCAGACCGCCCCCAGCACCAGGGCCCCGACGAGCAGCCGCCCCAACGCGAGCGCGCCCGACGAGTACTCGGAGCCCGCACTGCGGATCGACACGAAGGCGGAGGCCCAGAGGACGACGGTGACGGTGGCGGCTGTGGCGGCGAGCAGCTCCGTACGGCGGGTGGGGGAGAGGTTCATCATGCTCCAGAGGCTAGGAGGGCAGTGGATCGGAAGGCTTGCGGATTTCGGACGGGGGGCTACCGTTTCGGTCCGTGTCTGCGGGTGCGTCATGGCTGGTCGCGCCCGCGCGGCGGAGCCGCATATCGATACGGCCCCACGCCCCTGGGGGGCGCTCAGCGCAACGTCGCTGCCTCGATGCCCAAAAGCTCGTCCAGCGCCCGCTCACCCGCCGCCGTCACCTTCACGGCCCGCTCGGACCCGATCCGCACACACCACCCCACCTCCAGCGCATGCCGGCACAGCGCCGCACCGGACACCCCCGCGAGATGAGGCCGTCGTTCGGTCCAGTCGAGGCAGGCCCGGGCCAGCGGGCGACGGCCGGTGCGGTCGAGACGGATCCCGGCGCTGTCGAACCAGCCGAGCCCCGCATCCGTCAGCGCGAACCCCGTGTCCTGGCGCAACAGCCCCCGCGCGGTCAACGCGTCGGTGACCGCGATGCCGAGCCGCCCGGCCAGATGGTCGTAGCAGGTGCGCCCGCGTGCCATGGCGGACCCGGCACTGGACTCCCGTAGATTCCGGGGCCGTCGGGCCGCCTGCGGGGCAACCTGCGCGGCCAGGTCCTCCAGGAGCTGCGCCACCCGCGCGTCGGCCAGCCGGACGTACCGGTGCCGCCCCTGCCGCTCCTCGGTGAGGAGCCCGCCCGCGACGAGCTTGCCCAGATGCTCGCTCAGTGTGGACGCGGCGACCCCGGCGTGCCGGGCGAGCTCACCGGCGGTCCAGGCCCGTCCGTCGAGCAGCGCCAGCAGACAGGCCGCCCGGGTCTCGTCGGCGATGAGTGCGGCGAGACGGGCGAGGTGCGGTGCCTGGGGGTCTTTTCCGGCCATGTGGTCCAGGATGGGGCACGGACACTTCGGTGCGCGCCGAAGTGTCCGTGCTGGGCCGGGGCGGGGCCTAGGGGGTGCGCCCGACCTGCTCGTACTGCCGCGCCAACCCGTCCAGCAGCGCGGCGAGCCCCGTCTCGAAGGCCCGCTCGTCGATCTTCTCCTGCTGGTCGGCGAGGAGGTGGGCCTGCCCGAGGTGCGGGTAGTCGGCGGGGTCGTAAGCGCTCGCGTCGTCCACGAAGCCCCCGGCGAACGAGCCGAGCGCCGAGCCCATGACGAAGTACCGCATCAGCGCGCCGATGGAGGTGGCCTGCGCCGGCGGCCAGCCCGCCGCGACCATCGCGCCGTAGACGGCGTCGGCGAGCCGCAGGCCGGCCGGACGGCGGCCGGGTCCGCGGGCCAGCACCGGGACGATGTTCGGGTGGTCGCGCAGGGCGGCCCGGTAGGAGACGGCCCAGTCGTGCAGCGCGGTCCGCCAGTCCCGCCCGTCCTCGAACATCGACAGGTCGACCTGTGCGCTGACCGAGTCGGCCACCGCCTCCAGGATCTCGTCCTTCGTGCGGAAGTGGTTGTAGAGGGACGGTCCGCTCACGCCCAGTTCGGCGGCGAGCCGACGCGTGGAGACGGCCGCGAGGCCCTCCGCGTCCACGAGTTCACGCGCCGTCTCGACGATCCGGTCGTAGCTGAGGAGGGGCTTGCGCGGTCGGGCCATGGCGCACATAGTAGGGCTGCCCAAAGGAAACTAGCAGTGCTAATTTAAATGTACTGCTTTCAAGTCTGTGGGGTGTCTCGGCATGAATCTGGAGCTCAGCGAGGAGCAGACCGCTGTCCGGCGGCTCGCCAGGGACTTCGTGGACCGCGAGATCGCCCCGCACGTGGTCGAGTGGGACCGTGCCGAGGAAGTGGACCGCTCGATCGTCAAGAAGCTCGGCGAGGTCGGCTTCCTGGGCCTGACGATCAACGAGGAGTACGGCGGCTCGGGCGGTGACCACCTCGCGTACTGCCTGGTCACGGAGGAACTGGGGCGCGGGGACTCGTCCGTGCGCGGAATAGTGTCGGTCTCCCTCGGCCTGGTCGCCAAGACCGTCGCGGCCTGGGGGAGCGAGGAGCACAAGCGCCGCTGGCTCCCCGGCCTCACCGCGGGCGAGCTGGTCGGCTGCTTCGGCCTCACCGAGCCGGGCACCGGCTCCGACGCGGGCAACCTCACCACCCGGGCGGTGCGCGACGGCGACGACTACGTCGTCAACGGCACCAAGATGTTCATCACGAACGGCACTTGGGCCGATGTCGTCCTGCTCTTCGCCCGCTCCACCGACGCGCCGGGCCACAAGGGCGTCTCCGCCTTCCTGGTGCCCACCGACACCCCCGGCCTGACCCGCCGCACCATCCACGGCAAGCTCGGCCTGCGCGGCCAGGCCACCGCGGAGCTGGTGCTCGAGGATGTACGGGTGCCCGCCACGGCCATGCTGGGGGAGGAGGGCAAGGGCTTCTCGGTCGCGATGTCGGCCCTGGCCAAGGGCCGGATGTCGGTCGCCGCGGGGTGCGTGGGCATAGCCCAGGCCGCCCTGGACGCGGCCGTCCGGTACGCCGGTGAGCGCGAGCAGTTCGGCAAGCCCATCGCCCGGCACCAGCTGGTCCAGGAACTGATCAGCGACATCGCCGTCGACGTGGACGCGGCCCGGCTGCTGACCTGGCGGGTCGCCGACCTGATCGACCGCGGGCTGCCCTTCGCCGTCGAGTCCTCCAAGGCCAAGCTGTTCGCCTCGGAGGCCGCCGTCCGCGCCGCCAACAACGCCCTCCAGGTCTTCGGCGGTTACGGCTACATCGACGAGTACCCGGCGGGCAAGCTGCTGCGCGACGCCCGCGTGATGACCCTCTACGAGGGCACGAGCCAGATCCAGAAACTGCTCATCGGGCGGGCCCTGACCGGGGTTTCGGCCTTCTGAGCAGGCGCCTTCTGAGTACCCGGCTGAGTACTTCGGCGGATGTGGCCGCCGCCGCGAGTGCCGACCCTGTTCCCCATGAGTGACACACCGGTCAAGCAGCAGAGTACGGCCGCCTTCTACGGGCAGGCCGTCGCCTCCTTCGGGGTCGCCATGGCCGCCACCGGCCTCGGCATCTACCACCTGCGGGCCGATGCCTGGGTGCGCGCCTTCCTCGCGATCGCCGTGCTCTATCTCGTGACCTCGGCGTTCACCCTCGCCAAGGTGATCCGTGACCGCCAGGAGGTCGGACAGATCGTGAACCGCGTGGACCAGGCCCGGCTGGACAAGCTCCTCGCGGAACACGACCCCTTCAGGAAGAGCTCCGAACGGCCACGCTAAGCGCTCGCTCAGCGTGGGCGGTATGGTGGGGGTTCTGTCAGCGAGAGGGGCGAGTCAGCGATGAGTGCGGCGGAGGAGACGGCCGGCGACGAGACGTCGGCGTGGGGTGAGGTCACACCCGACGCGGCCCGGCGGTTGCTGGTCGCCGCCGTGGAGGCCTTCGCCGAGCGTGGCTACCACGCCACCACGACCCGTGACATCGCCGGTCGCGCGGGCATGAGCCCGGCCGCGCTCTACATCCACTACAAGACCAAGGAAGAGCTGCTCCACCGCATCAGCAGGATCGGCCACGAGAAGGCGCTGGAGATCCTCCGGACGGCGGCCCGGCGTGCGGGCACCCCCGCAGAGCGGCTCGCCGACGCCGTGAGCTCCTTCGTCCGCTGGCACGCCGGGGGACGTACCACCGCCCGGGTCGTGCAGTACGAACTGGACTCCCTCGGCCCGGACGCCCGCGACGAGATCCTCGCGCTGCGTCGGCAGTGCGACGCCGAGGTGCGCGGCATCATCGAGGACGGTGTGGCGGCCGGTGACTTCGACGTGCTGGACGTGAAGGGCACGACCCTCGCCGTCCTGTCGCTGTGCATCGACGTGGCCCGCTGGTTCAACGTCGACGGCCCCTGGACGCCCGACGAGGTCGGCGCGCTGTACGCCGACCTCGTGCTGCGGATGGTGGGGGCGAAGTAGGCCCTCCGGGTGGCGGGGCCGCCTACAGGTAGTAGCGCGAGACGGACTCGGCGACGCACACCGGCTTGTCCCCGCCCTCGCGCTCCACGGTGAACGCGACGGCGACCTGGACGCCGCCCGTCACGTCCTCGACACCGGTGATGGTGGCGGTCGCGCGCAGGCGCGAGCCGACCGGTACCGGGGCGGGGAAACGCACCTTGTTCGTCCCGTAGTTGACGCCCATCTTCACGTTCTCGACCTTGATGAGCTGAGGCCCGAAGAGCGGAAGCAGGGACAGCGTGAGATACCCGTGGGCGATGGTGGTCCCGAAGGGGCCCGCGGCGGCCTTCTCGGGGTCCACGTGGATCCACTGGTGGTCGCCGGTGGCCTCAGCGAACAGGTCGATCCGCTTCTGGTCGACCTCCAGCCAGTCCGTGTACCCCAGCTGCTCGCCCACCGCCGCCTTCAGGTCGTCGGCGGAGGTGAAGATCCTCGGCTCTGCCATGTCCAGGCCTCTCGCGTCGCGTGTTCCAGATAACCATGTCTAAGCAACTGCTTAGCATGGTCGCGGGCGAAGCCTCTGTCAATGGACCGTGAGTGTGACGCGGTAGGTAGGTTGGAGGGCGTGCCCCAGATCCCCGAGAAGATCCACGAGCTCACGGTCGGCCAGCTCTCCGCCCGTAGCGGCGCCGCTGTCTCCGCCCTGCACTTCTACGAGTCCAAGGGCTTGATCAGCAGCCGCCGCACCTCCGGCAACCAGCGCCGCTACACCCGTGACACCCTCCGCCGGGTCGCTTTCGTCCGGGCCGCCCAGCGCGTGGGCATCCCCCTGGCGACGATCCGCGACGCCCTTGCCGAACTTCCCGAGGAGCGCACCCCCACCCACGAAGACTGGGCACGGTTGTCGGAGGCATGGCGTTCGGAGCTGGACGAGCGCATCAAGCAACTCAACCGCCTCCGCGACCACTTGACCGACTGCATCGGCTGCGGCTGCCTCTCCCTGGACACGTGCGTCCTGTCCAACCCGGACGATGTGTTCGGCGAACGGCTCACGGGGTCGCGGCTGATGGCGGAGCAAGGGGGAGGGCGCGGGCGGGGGGCCGAGGGCCGTGGTTGACGGTGTGGCCGGGTTGGTCGCCTGCGGGCTCGGGGCCTTGGCTTTGACGCCGACTGCGGGTGGTGTGTGGCCGGCCGCAGCTCACCCGGCCTGCGGGCAGTCGTGCCGCTGGGGCGGCGCCCGTCCCACAGAGAGGCGGCGCCCCGCCGGCGCCGGTGAGCGCCCCACCTCGCGCTGAACTCCTCACCCTGTACTAGGCCCTGTCGTCAAATTCCCGCCTGCCGTGCGACGCCATGCACGCACTCTCGCCGCACGGCCCGCCCTTCGGGCGGACGACGGGAATTTGACGACAGGGCCTAGGGAGATCGCCGGCCCCATCCGTACTGAACCCACGCCGCAGACACCAACTGGGCGTTGGACCGGGCCCGTTCCCCGTCCGGCAGGACCAGCGTGTCCTCCAGGCCCACGCGTGTCGCCAGCCCCAGCCGCCCCGCAAGGCGCAGCACCGGCCACGCTCCGCCGTCCTCCCCGTGCAGCAGCACGGGACGGCCGAACGCCGAGCCCAGGTCGGCGAGCAGCGCACGCGCGCTCTCCTCGGCCGTCTGCGCGGAGGGGTCCGTCACCTCCGCCAGCACCCGCAGCACCCTCGGCCCCAGCGGCGAGGCGGCGAACCGCGCCGCTCCGTCCGTGCCGGACCAGATGCCGGCCTCGACGCCCACGCCCCGCTCCATCAGCGCCGCGGCCACGTCCTCGGCGCCGTCCTCATGCCAGTTGACGGAGGCGTGGTCCGGTAGCGCCGTCCAGCTCCGTACGCGCCTCACGCGGGCCACCGGGTCGGGTTCCGCCCAAGCGCCCGTGGTCACCCCGACCGGCACCGGCACCCGGGCCCGTATCGCCTCCAGCGCCGGCGTGAGCACACGCGGCGACAGGCTGTCCTGTCCGCAGGGAGTCTTGGCGTGGCCATGGATGTCCGTGGCTCCGGCCGCGACCGCCTCGGCCGCGGAGTCGGCCAGCGCCTCCGGCGAGAGCGGCACCACGGCACCGTCGCCGGCCCCTCGGGTCCCGTTGAGGCACACCTGGATCATGCCTCGATGGTGCCAGCCGGCACTGACAACAGGGACGAGAAGGCAGTGGTCGCACGCCGACAGGAGGGGGTGCGGCATCCCCGGCGCACCCCCGTCGTACTAGGCGGACATGAGCAGTCGCCGTTCGCGCCGCGACGCCGCCAGCGCTTCCGGCGTGAGAACCGGACGCGGTACGACGATCCCGCAGTCCGTGCAGACCGGGCCCGACGACGGTTCATGGGCCAGGTCGTACTTGTAGATCAGCCGGTCCCCGCCGCACACCGGGCACTCACAGCCCGGGTCCCGCTCCAGCGCGGAGATCAGCCGGCGCAGCACCTCGGCCAGCGGTTCGTTCGGGTGGACCCGGGGGTTGTCGCACCAGGCGACTCCGAAACCGCCCCAGGTCAGCCGGTGCCAGTCGTCCACACTGCCCGGCCTGCGCAGTCCATCGTGCTTTTCCTTCTTGCGTCGCTCGGCGAACTCGACCTCGTAGGCCAGCCAGACCGAACGCGCTTCCTCCAGCTCGTCCAACGCGGCCACGAGCCGCGCCGGATCGGGGGAGCGGTCCTCCGGACCAAACCCTGCCCGGGAGCACAAGTGGTCCCAGGTCGCCCTGTGCCCGTAAGGAGCGAACCGCTCAAGGCACTTACGCAGCGAGTAGCGCCGTAGCGCCAGATCGCACCGCGGATCGCGCACCTGTCTCGCCAGACTCCGGAAACCGGCCATCGCCCTGCACCTCCGTCACACCTGCACCTGTACTTCGGTCACTTCGGCGTCGCCGCACGGACTTCGCACGACGTTGACGAATAGACGTATCGACATGCGATTCGGCTCCATCCGATTTCCGGCCACCTCCGTGGTGAGCCCTGGTGACTCCCAAACGTGACGCATGTTCATCTTCAATCTCGGGGATACCGCCGGTAACATCCCGGCTCACCCTCGTCGGTAGGAGCGGCCATGCCACGGCGTACCCCACGCAACGCCCTAGTCGGACTGAGAACTCCCGGCAGATTCCCCGGGTTCCTGAAGACCGCATCCGTATGCGTTCTGATTGCCGGTCTTTTGTCGCCGCTTTCACCGGCGGTGACCGCGTCCCAGGCCGCGGCGGCCGAGGCGACGGCCGCCGCCGATCACTGCGGCAACCAGTGTTCCGACGTTCTTCCGCCTGGTCAGAACGGCAATGCCACCCTCGCACAGATCCTGCTCAACCAGGCCTTCGGCACCATGCCCGAACACGCCTCGGACCAGCTCGGGCCCTACGCCAATCTGGCCAAGGGCTACTCCGGCCTCACCAACGCGACGATCAACAACTTCTTCAACGACGCCTCGTTCGGCGTACCGTCCGACCAAGTCGCCTCCACCGTCAATCCCGCCGGGCGCGGCGACGTGACGATCGTCCGCGACAAGAAGACGGGTGTGCCGCACATCACCGGTACCACCAGGTACGGCACCGAGTTCGGCGCCGGCTACGCGGCCGCCCAGGACCGGCTGTGGCTCATGGACGTCTTCCGCCATGTCGGACGCGGCCAGCTCACCTCGTTCGCCGGTGGCGCGCCCTCCAACCAGGGCCTGGAGCAGCAGTTCTGGCGCCACGCGCCCTACACCGAAGCCGATCTCCAGGCCCAGATCGACAACGCGGTCGCCACCAACGGCGAACGCGGGCAGCTCGCCCTCGCCGACGCCAAGGCGTACCTCGACGGCATCAACGCCTACATCGACGCCTCCGACAGCGGCCGCTACTTCCCCGGCGAGTACGTCCTGACCGGCCACAAGGACTCCGTCACCAACGCCGGCACCATCCAGCACTTCAAGATCACCGACCTGGTCGCGCTGGGCTCCGTCATCGGCGCACTGTTCGGCTCCGGAGGCGGCGGCGAGGTCAACAACGCGATCTCCCTGCTCGCCGCGCAGGAAAAGTACGGAGTCGCCGAGGGCACCAAGCTCTGGGAGTCGTTCCGCGAACGCAACGACCCGGAGGCGGTCGTCACCGTCCATGACAAGAGCTTCCCGTACGCCACCAAGCCCGCCGACCCGCAGGGCGAGGCCCTGCCCGACGCCGGTTCCGTGGCCGAGGAGCAGCTCGTGTACGACCGTACGGGCAGCGCGGCCGGAGCCGCCGCGAGCACCGCGTCGACCACGGCGGCCAAGACCGCGATGAGCTCGGCGAAGCGCGGGATGTCCAACGCCCTCGTGGTCGGCGGCGAGCACACGGCCAGCGGCCACCCGGTCGCCGTCTTCGGCCCGCAGACCGGCTACTTCGCACCCCAGCTGCTCCTGCTCCAGGAGATCCAGGGCCCCGGCATCAGCGCCCGCGGCGCCTCCTTCGCCGGCCTGAGCATGTACGTCGAGCTCGGCCGCGGCCAGGACTACTCCTGGAGCGCCACCACCTCCGGCCAGGACATCATCGACACCTACGCCGTCGAACTGTGCCAGGACGACTACCACTATCTGTACCGCGGCACCTGCACCGCGATGGAGAAGGTCGAGCAGAAGAACGCCTGGAAGCCGACGACCGCCGACAGCACCCCTGAGGGCTCGTACACGATGCGGGTCTGGCGGACGAAGTACGGTCCCGTCACCCACCGCGCCACCGTCGGCGGCAAGAAGGTCGCCTACACCACCCTGCGCTCGTCCTACCTGCACGAGGCCGACTCGATCATCGGCTTCCAGATGCTGAACGACCCGGACTACGTCAAGGGCCCGGCGGACTTCCAGAAGGCGGTGCAGCACATCAACTACACCTTCAACTGGTTCTACGTCGACTCCGAGCACACCGCCTACTACAACAGCGGCGACAACCCGGTCCGGGCGACCGGCGTCGACGCGGAGTTCCCGGTGTGGGCCCAGCAGGCGTACGAGTGGCGGGGCTGGGACCCGACGACGAACACGGCGCAGTACACCCCGCCGTCGGCCCACCCCAACTCCATCGACCAGGACTACTACATCTCCTGGAACAACAAGCAGGCCAAGGACTACACGACCGCTCCCTGGGGCGACGGCTCGGTCCACCGCGGCAACCTGCTGGAGAACCGGGTGAAGAAGCTGGTCGACGCGGGCGGCGTGACCCGGGCCTCGCTGGTGAAGGCGATGGCCGACGCGGGCCTCGCCGACCTGCGGGCCGAGGACGTTCTGCCGGACCTGCTCAAGGTCGTGGGCAGCTCCCCGGTCACCGACTCCGCGGCCGCGGCGGCCGTGAGCAAGCTCCAGGCATGGATCTCGGCGGGCGGCAAGCGCACCGAGACGGCGGCCGGTTCGAAGACGTACGCCAACGCCGAAGCGATCCGCATCCTGGACGCGTGGTGGCCGCTGCTGGTGAAGGCCGAGTTCGAACCGGGTCTCGGGAGTGAGCTGTACGGCGCGATGACGAACAACCTGCCCATCGACGAGTCACCGTCGGCCGCCCACGGCCCGACCGGCTCGCACGCCGGAAGCTCCTTCCAGTACGGCTGGTGGTCCTACGTCGACAAGGACATCCGGGCCGTGCTCGGCGAGTCGGTGCAGGGCCCGCTCGACCGGAAGTACTGCGGCGGCGGCAGCCTCAGCGCCTGCCGCGACCTCCTGATCAGCACCCTGAAGGAGGCGGCGGGCAAGACCGCGGCCCAGGTCTACCCGGGTGACGACCAGTGCTCGGCCGGCGACCAGTGGTGCGCCGACTCGATCGTCCAGCGCACGCTGGGCGGCATCAAGCACTCCAGGATCAGCTGGCAGAACCGGCCGACGTATCAGCAGGTCGTGGAGTTCACGTCACACAGGTGACGATCAGTGGTCGGCGGCGGGTCGGTGGATGCGGCCCGCCGCCACCACCACCCGCGCCAACTCCCGGTGCAGGATGTCGCTGTGCGCTCCCGCCGGGGGCCCGCCACGCTTGACGACCGTCGCCGCGTCGATGTTCACGCAACCCGAGGCGGGCAGCGTCGCCTTCAGCGCGTCGGCCAGCTTGAACGACACCGTCCCCGGCACCGCCTGCACCCCGTCGTGCCCCATCGCACCCCACTTGGCACCCAGCATCCGGCCGACGTCCAGGGCCGCGATCCCCCGCGCGTCCCCCGCCATACGCGAGGCCAGCGGATACATCGTGGAAAGAGCCGAGTCGTGCCGTGAGTAGCAGCACACCAGCGGTCCGTCGATACGGTTGTGCTGGCCCTCCAGCACCCCGCCCGCACGCGCGTCGTGCGGCAGCCGGGACGCGAACGCGTAGTGCGAGAAGGCACCCTGAAGCAGCGTCACGGACTTCACCGTGCGCACACCCTTCGGCAGCCCGCGCAGCGCGAACGACACCAGCCGGCCGCCGAAGCTGTGCCCGACCAGGTGCACCCGCACCTCGGGCGAGCGCGAGGCGAGTTGCCCGATCACCCGGCCGAGCCCACGCTCACCGACCGTCCCCGCGCGCCGTTTCATGGCGTAGTACGTCGCCTGCCGCAGCAGCTCGTGGGCTCCCTCCCACGGGTTCGGCAACGAGAAGGCGGCCGTGCCGTCCGGCGCTTCGAGATGGGTCAGCGCCTGCGCGAACTCCTCGCACACGGCCGCGGTGGACGCCGAGAACATGTCCGGCGAGCTCTGCGGCACGCCCTCTGCCAGCGTGTCCGCCGCGAACAGCGCCTGCGGCCCCGGCGGAACGACATCCACCAGCATCCGCACGAGCCGCCCGAACTCCTCCAGCTCGGCTTCCTCACGCGGCTGCTGGTCCAGCAACCGTGCGATCTGGTCGATCACGGTCGCCCGCCCGGGAAACGTGTCCAGCAGCGCGTGCCGCGTGTCCTTGTCGAGCACCGGCCGACGGGGCATCTCGGCCGCCACGGCCCGCGGAAAGTCCGGGATCGGCTCGTCCGAGAACCGCATCGACGGCCAGACCACACCCACGTACCCGATCCTCGCCGCCGGAGCGAGCTGCGGGATCGGCGCGAAGAAGCGGTCGTAGAGCCGCGTCGCCCCCGAGCGGTCGCTGTTCCAGCCGTGCGCGAAGACGATCAGATCACGGACGTGCTGCCGCGCCACCCCGGCCAGCAGCCGGTCCCGTCGCCCGGCGTCCGGATCCCCGTCCGCGTCGAAGGTCAGCTCCCAGTAAGGAGTCACGCTCACTGCCGGTTCCGCCATGACAGGCCCCCTAGTCCCCCGAAGCGGTGCGATACGGGCGCATCGTCCTGCTACCGGGCGGGATTGGCCATACGTCGTCACCCATCAGAGGCACACGACGGGGGCGTTCATTTGTACAGCAGGTACTCCTTGCGCACCCGCCGGAACGCCGCCAGCTCCCGCTGCCAGCCCGCCACCACGTCGTCGGTGCCCGCGCCCGCGTCGATCATCGTGCGGACCCGGGTGGAGCCGGTGAGCTTGTCGATCCAGTTGTCCGGGCGCCAACCGAAGCCGCTCCAGACCTTCTTGGCGGTCACCAGCAGGGCGATTCCGGTGCGGACGGGGTCGTATGCGGTGCGGTCGTGGACGTGGATCTGGACGCCGCCGATGGTCTTGCCCTGGAACTTCGAGAACGTCGGGGCGAAGTAGGCCTCCCTGAAGTGCACGCCGGCGAGGCCGAGTTCATTGGCGGCCGCCGCCCAGCGGCCGTCGACGCCCTCCGCGCCCAGCAGTTCGAAGGGGCGGGTGGTGCCGCGTCCCTCCGAGAGGTTCGTGCCCTCGAAGAGGCACGTCCCCGCGTACACGAGGGCGGTGTCCGGCGTCGGCATGTTCGGGCTCGGCGGGACCCAGGGCAGGCCCGAGGCGTCGTGGAAGTCGGACCGCCGCCAGCCCGTCATCCGTACGGTCTCCAGCGGCACCGGGGTCGTGAGGAACTCCCCGTTGAACAGCCGCGCCAGCTCCGCGACCGTCATGCCGTGCGCCTGCGAAATGGGCTCTCGGCCGACGAAGGTGGCGAACTCCTTGTGCAGCACCGGGCCTTGGGCCGACCGTCCGGTCACCGGGTTCGGCCGGTCCAGCACCACGAAGCGCTTGCCGGCCAGCTGGGCCGCCTCCATGCAGTCGTAGAGGGTCCAGATGTAGGTGTAGAAGCGGGCGCCCACGTCCTGGATGTCGAAGACGACCGTGTCGACGCCGGAGGCCGTGAAGATGTCCGCGAGGGGCCGACCGCTCTTGAGATACGTGTCGTAGACGGGGAGGCCGGTCGCCGGGTCGTCGTAGCGGCCTTCCGAGCCGCCGGCCTGGGCGGTGCCGCGGAAGCCGTGTTCGGGGCCGAAGACGGCGGTCAGGTTCACGCGGTCGTCCGCGTGCATGACGTCGACGATGTGGCGGACGTTGCGGGTGATGCCGGTGGGGTTGGTGACGATTCCGACGCGGCGGCCGTCGAGGAGTGCGTAGCCGTCGGCTGCGAGCCGTTCGAAGCCGGTTTGCGGTGGCCTGCGGCGCTCGGACGCCGCCGCTGCCGAAGGTAGGGACGCTGCTGCCGTTGTCGCTGCGAGGAGTGCTCGTCTGGATAGGCGCATGGGGGGCACGGTATTGCTCCCGCAGGTTGTGGGGAAGGTGCCGGTGATTCGTGGCTCGTCGCGCAGGTCCCCGCGCCCCTTGGGGGCGTTGCAGTGGCCCTTCCCTGTGACATACCGACCGGTTAGTCTGGCTATGCAGTCGAGCCGCAGTCGAAGGAGACCGATGGTGGAAGCCGTTCAAGGTGCCGGAGTGGTCGTCACGGGAGCCGGGGGCGGCATCGGGGCCGCGCTGGCCCGTCGGTTCGCCGCCGAAGGGGCCCGGGTCGTCGTCAACGACCTCGACGGGGCGAAGGCCGCTGCCGTCGCCGACGAGATCGGTGGCATCGCCGTCCCCGGTGACGCCTCCGCGATCGTCTCCGACGCCCGGGACGCGCTCGGCGGCATCGTCGACGTCTACTGCGCCAACGCCGGTGTCGCCTTCGGGGGCGCGGATCCGGGGCAGGCGCTCGATGAGAAGTCCTGGTCGTTGTCCTGGGACGTCAACGTCATGGCACACGTCCGCGCGGCCCATGAGCTGCTCCCGGGCTGGCTGGAGCGTGGCAGCGGGCGGTTCGTCTCCACCGTCTCCGCCGCCGGGCTGCTCACCATGATCGGCGCCGCGCCCTACGCCGTCACCAAGCACGGCGCCCTCGCCTTCGCCGAGTACCTGTCGCTGACGTACCGGCACCGTGGTCTGAAGGTCCACGCCATCTGCCCCCAGGGCGTGCGCACCGACATGCTGGACGCCACCGGCAGTGCGGGGGACCTGGTGCTCAAGCCCACCGCCATCGCGCCGGAGGACGTGGCCGACGCCCTGTTCAAGGGCATGGAGGAGGACCGCTTCCTGATCCTTCCGCACGCCGAGGTCGCCGGGTACTACCAGGCGCGTGCCGCCGAGCCCGACCGCTGGCTGGCCGGCATGAACCACCTCCAGCAGAAGTGGGAGGCGAGCCAGTGACCGACGCCTCCGCCTCCAGCTACGCCGCCAAGCCCTGGCTGGCGCTGCTCAGCGACGCCCAGCGCACCCCCGTCGACCCGGCCCACACCCTCGTGCACGCCCTGCGCCGGGTGGTCGCCGAGACCCCGGAGCGCAGCTGCCTCGCCTACTTCGACGGCCGCCTGACCTATCGCGAGGTCGACGAGCTCAGCGACTCCGTCGCCGGCCACCTCGCCGCCCGCGGCCTGGAGCGCGGCGACCGGGTGGCGATCCTGCTGCAGAACTCCCCGCACTTCGTGCTCGCCCTGCTCGGCGCCTGGAAGGCGGGGGCGGTCGTCGTACCCGTCAACCCGATGTACAAGTCGGGGGAGGTCGGTCACGTCCTGCGGGACGGTGAGGTGGCCGCGCTGATCTGTTCCGACCGGGCCTGGGACGCGTATCTGCGCGAGACGGCGGCCGACTCGCCGGTGCGGATCGTGCTCACCGGGTGCGAGTTGGATTTCCAGACGCGCAACGACGCGCGCGTGCTGGCCTTCGAGCGGCTCCCTCAGGCCGAGGACACCGACGATCTGACGGCCGTGGCCCGGGCCGGCCACGAGGCGCCGGAGGGCCGTGACCTGGGCCCGTCCGACATCGCGCTGATCAGCTACACCTCGGGCACCAGCGGCACCCCGAAGGGCGCCACCAACACGCACGGCAACATCATGTACAACGCGGAGCGGCAGCGGACCAGCCTGGAGCTGCCCGACCCGCCCGTCTACTTCGCGATGGCGCCGCTGTTCCACATCACCGGGATGGTCGCCCAGCTCGCAGCCTGTCTCAACAGCGCGGGCGTGCTCGTGCTGGCGTACCGCTTCGAGGCGGGGGTGGTGCTCGGCGCGTTCGCCGAGCACGGGCCGCACTACACCGTCGGCCCGTCGACCGCCTTCATGGCGCTGGCCGCCCACCCGGACGTCACCCGCGACCACTTCGCCTCCTTCCGGATGATCTCCTCCGGCGGTGCCCCGCTGCCACCCGCCCTGGTCGAGAAGTTCCGGGCCGGCTTCGGGCCGTACATCCGCAACGGATACGGCCTCACCGAGTGCACCGCCCCCTGCGCCTCCGTCCCGCCCGGCCTGGAGGCCCCCGTCGACCCGGTCTCCGGGACGCTCGCCGTCGGGCTGCCGGGGCCCGAGACGGTCGTACGGATCGTCGACGACGAGGGCCAGGAGGTCCCCTTGGGCGAACAGGGCGAGATCCTCGTACGCGGCCCGCAGGTCGTCCCCGGCTACTGGCGGCGCCCCGACGCCACCGCCGAGACCTTCCCCGACGGAGAACTGCGCACCGGGGACATCGGCTTCATGGACGCCGAGGGCTGGCTGTACGTCGTCGACCGCAAGAAGGACATGATCAACGCGTCCGGCTTCAAGGTCTGGCCGCGTGAGGTCGAGGACGTGCTCTACACCCACCCGGCGGTGCGCGAGGCCGCTGTCGTCGGGGTGCCCGACGGGTACCGCGGGGAGACCGTCAAGGCATACATCAGCCTCCGTCCGGGTGCGGAAGCCGACCCCGACGCACTCGCCGAGTACTGCAGGGAGAGACTGGCCGCCTACAAATATCCGCGGCAGGTGGAGATCCTGCCCGACCTGCCGAAGACGGCAAGTGGGAAGATCCTCCGACGGGACCTTCGTTCCCGCGCGTAAGACGGCTGTTCAGTCGGCAGACATCTCGGAAGGGCAGGTGGCGGCACAGTGGCCAGGACGACGGACGGAGACGGTACGCCCGTCCCCCAGCGGTTGCTCGCCGCCGCCACCCGGCTCTTCGCCGAGCGGGGCTACGACCGCACCTCGGTGCAGGAGATCGTGGAGGCGGCCGGCGTCACCAAGGGGGCGCTGTACCACTACTTCGGTTCCAAGGACGACCTTCTGCACGAGGTGTACGCGCGCGTGCTGCGCGTTCAGCAGGAGCGGCTCGACGCCTTCGCGGACGCCGACGAGCCCATCGAGAAGCGGCTCAGAGGCGCGGCCGCGGACGTCGTCGTCACGACGATCGAGAACCTCGACGACGCGATGATCTTCTTCCGCTCGATGCACCATCTGAGCCCGGAGAAGAACAAGCAGGTGCGTGCCGAGCGCCGGCGCTACCACGAACGCTTCCGTGCGCTCGTCGAGGAGGGCCAGGAGGCGGGCGTCTTCTCCAAGGCGACCCCGGCCGACCTGGTGGTGGACTACCACTTCGGGTCCGTTCACCACCTGTCGACCTGGTACCGACCGGACGGCCCGATGAGCCCTCAGCAGGTCGCCGACCACCTGGCGGACCTGCTGCTGCGGGCGCTACGCCCGTAATCGCACGGAGCTTTCCTCGCCCCCGCCGCCCCAGACCCCGCTCCTCAAACGCCGGAGGGGCTGGATTCGCCAGGCATTCTCAGCCCGTCCGGCGTTTGAGGACGAGGCCCGAAGGGCCGACAGCGGGGGTCTGGGGGCGCAGCCCCCAGGGACGGGACGGGTAGGGGCGGCGGGGGCGAGATTCCCCCACCGCCGCCCCGCCGTCACACGTACTTCTTCAGCTCCCGCCGCGCCAGCGACCGCTGATGTACCTCGTCCGGACCGTCCGCGATCATCAGCGTCCGCGCCCCGGCATACAGCTCGGCCAGCGGGAAGTCCTGGCTGACACCGCCCGCCCCGTGCAGCTGAATCGCCCGGTCGATGATGTCGACGACCGCCCGCGGCGTGGCGATCTTGATGGCCTGGATCTCCGTGTGGGCACCCTTGTTGCCGACGGTGTCCATCAGCCAGGCCGTCTTCAGGACCAGCAGCCGCAGCTGCTCGACCGTCACGCGCGCGTCGGCGATCCAGTTGTGCACCACGCCCTGCTGGGCCAGCGCCTTGCCGAACGCCGTACGGGAGGCGGCCCGGCGGCACATCAGCTCGATCGCCCGCTCGGCCATGCCGATCAGCCGCATGCAGTGGTGGATCCGGCCGGGACCGAGCCGCGCCTGCGCGATGGCGAAGCCGCCGCCCTCCTCACCGATGAGGCTGGAGGCCGGCACACGCGCGTGGTCGAAGACCACCTCGGCGTGGCCGCCGTGGTAGTGGTCCTCGTAGCCGAACACCTGCATGGCGCGCTTGACCGTGACACCCGGCGTGTCGCGGGGGACCAGGATCATCGACTGCTGGCGGCGGATGTCCGCGCCGTCCGGGTCCGTCTTGCCCATCACGATGAAGATCTTGCAGTCCGGGTTCATCGCCCCGGAGATGTACCACTTGCGGCCCGTGATGACGTACTCGTCGCCGTCCCGCTCGATCAGCGTGGTGATGTTGGTGGCGTCGGACGAGGCCACCTCCGGCTCGGTCATCGCGAACGCCGAGCGGATCTCACCGGCGAGCAACGGCTCCAGCCACTGCTTCTTCTGCTGCTCGTCGGCGAACTGGGACAGCACCTCCATGTTCCCGGTGTCGGGCGCCGCGCAGTTCGTGGCGGTGGGCGCCAGCTGCGGGGAACGGCCGGTGATTTCCGCGAGCGGGGCGTACTGGAGGTTGGTGAGGCCGGCACCGTACTCGGCGTCGGGCAGGAAGAGGTTCCACAGGCCCTGCCTGCGCGCCTCGGCCTTCAGTTCCTCGACCACGGCCGGGGTGTCCCACGGGGATGCCAGCGCGGCCCGCTGCTCCTCCGCCACGGCCTCCGCCGGATAGACGTGCTCGTCCATGAAGGCGAGCAGCTTGGCGCGCAGTTCCTCGGTGCGTGCGTCGAACGCGAAGTCCATGGCGGATCAGCCTTCCTGAAGGGTGGTGAGGCCGTGCTGGATGAAGACGGGGACCAGGTCGCCGATGCGGTCGAAGCCGCGGCCGACCGTCTGGCCCAGCGTGTAGCGGTAGTGGATGCCCTCCAGGATCACGGCGAGCTTGAACCAGGCGAACGCCGTGTACCAGGAGACCGCGGAGACGTCGCGCCCCGAGCGCGCGGCGTACCGCTCGATCAGTTCGGCCGGTTCCGGGTGCCCCGGGGCCTGCGCCGTGGTGGAGACGGGGGAGTCGGGCATGCCCAGCGGCATGCTGTACATCACCAGCAGGCCCAGGTCGGTCAGCGGATCGCCGAGCGTGGACATCTCCCAGTCGAGGATCGCCTTGATCGTGTCGTCCGCACCGATGAGGACGTTGTCGAGCCGGTAGTCGCCGTGCACGACCGCCGCGGCGGGGGAGGCGGGCAGCCGGCGGCCGAGCGTCGCGTGCAGCTCGTCGATGCCGGCCAGCTCGCGGTTGCGGGAGGCGTCCAACTGCTTGCCCCAGCGGCGCAGTTGCCGGTCCAGGAAGCCCTCGGGCCGGCCGAAGTCCGCGAGGCCCACCTCGGCGGGATCCACCGCGTGCAGTTCGACGAGGGTGTCCACCAGCGACAGCACCGCGCCCCGGGTGCGCTCGGGGCCGAGCGGGGCCAGCTGGTCGGCGGTGCGGTAGGGGGTGCCCTCGACGAACTCCATGACGTAGAACGGCGCCCCGACGACCTCCTCGTCCTCGCACAGCAGCACCGGGCGCGGCACCGGGACGTTCGTCGGGTGCAGCGCGCTGATGACCCGGTGCTCGCGCTTCATGTCGTGCGCCGTGGCGAGGACATGGCCGAGCGGGGGACGTCGTACGACCCACTTGGAGGTGCCGTCGGAGACCGCGTAGGTGAGGTTCGACCGTCCGCCCTCGATCAGCCGGCCGGTCAGCGGACCCTGTGCCAGACCGGGCCGCTCGCGCTCGAGCAGGCCGCGCAGCCGGTCGAGATCGAGACCGGGCGGGTGGTCGGGGCTCATACATCGCTCCTACAGGCAGGTGAACCAGACCCGACCAATGATGCCGACCAGTCGGTATGTAGTCCAGTGGGGGAGTCGAACGTGATCGGGGCCACGATAGGCCGACGGCTCCCCGCGCAGGGCGTCGGGGAGCCGTCGGTGGTCTTTCTCGGCCAGTGCGCCGAAGGGGCGGAGTCGCCCAGCGGGCTCGCGGGCGTGTCGGAACGGCCCCGTCGGGCTCAGTGGTCGTCCCAGTGGCCCTCGTGCGAGGCGTGCCGGTGGCCGTCGTGGAGGTAGTCGACGTGGTCGCCGTGCAGGACGCTCTCGTGCCCGCAGTCGGCGCCGTGCTCATGGGTGTGGCCGTCGTGCGCGACGTGCCCGTTCGCCTCGCACTCGTCCCAGTGACCGCTGTGCTCGCGGTGGAGGTGACCGTCGTGCGCGTAGTCGGTGTGGTCGCCGTGCGGTACCGCGGTGTGCCCGCAGTCCGGTCCGTGAGTGTGGGTGTGGGAGGGGTGTTCCACATGCAGGGTGCTCATGGTGCTCACCTTCGGAGGTGCGGGTCGTGACGTCGGACAGGCTGCCACGCGAACGCCGCATATCGGGTTATTCGGCTTGCGTGGCGTCCCGTCACCCCGGAGGGTCGAACCCATGAAGGGCATCAGCTACTCACGCTACGGCGGGCCCGAGGTGCTCGCATACGGAGAGGTGCGCGACCCGCGCGTCGGCCCCGACTCCGTGCTGGTCAAGGTGCGGGCCGCGGCCGTCAACCCGGTCGACTGGAAGTGCCGCGAGGGCTATATGGACCGGATGCTGGAGCCGGCCTTCCCGGTGGTGCCGGGCTGGGACGTCTCCGGGGTGGTGGTCCAACCGGGTGTGTCCGTCACGGAGTTCGGCGTCGGCGACGAGGTCATCGGCTATGTCCGCGAGGACCTCCTCTCCCACGGCACCTTCGCCGAGTACGTCGCCGCCCCCGTCCGCACCCTCGCGCGCAAACCCCGCAACCTCACCTGGGAGGAGGCGGCCGGTCTGCCGCTGGTGGGGCTGACGGCGTATCAGGTGCTGATCAAGGTCCTCCAGGTCAGGCAGGGCGAGACCGTCCTCGTGCACGCCGCGGCCGGCGGCGTGGGCTCGATCGCCGTCCAGCTCGCCCGCCATCTGGGCGCCCGGGTGATCGGTACGGCGAGCGCGCACAACCACGACTTCGTCCGCGGCCTCGGCGGCGAACCGGTCGAGTACGGCGACGGGCTGACCGAACGGGTGCGGGGGCTTGTGCCCGAAGGCGTGGACGCCGTGATCGACACGGTCGGCGGCGAGGCGCTGAAGACCTCGGCCAACCTCCTCGCCCCGGAGGGCCGCCTGGTGTCGATCGCCGACCCGGACGTCTTCGACTACGGCGGCCGCTACTACTTCGTCCGCCCCGACGCCGCGGACCTGCTGCGGCTGTCCGAGCTGGCGGAGGAGGGCGTGGTGGCCGTCCACGTCTCGGAGACGTTCCCGCTGGAACGGGCGGCCGACGCCCACCGGCTGAGTCAGGAGGGCCGCACCCGCGGCAAGATCGTGGTGACGGTGGACTGGGAGACGGAGGAGGAGCCGGTGGCACCGGAAGGGCTGTGGCAGGAGACGGACCAGGGTCCGTAGCTCTTCGAGTGCTCTTCGAGTGCCTCAGAGGACGAGGGCGGCACCGCACACGGCCAGGGCCACGGTGAACAGGACCGTGGCCGTGGCATGCCGGGGGGCCAGGGCGGCCGGTTCGGCCGACGAGGCCAGGATGCGGATGCGGCGGTGGGCGAGGGCCAGGAAGCCCAGCCACAGCCCGCAGCACAGGGCACAGACGACGATCCCGACCACCGAGACGCCGCCGTGCAGCGCGGTCTTGACGGCGAGTACGGCGGCCGCGGCCCCGGACAGTGTCGTACGGCGCCACGCGAGGCGCGTCCGCTCGGGCTGGAGCCCCGGGTCACGCACCGGCTCCGCGACCGGCCCGGCGCTCACCCCTCCCACCCGACGAGTACGACGACGACCATCGCGACCGCGACGACCGCGACCACGAGGCTCAGCACCGCCGGGAACCGCGACACCGGCAGATCCTCGCCCCGGCGCATCGCCCGCTCGCAGCGCACCCAGTGATTGACCGCGCGCAGCGAACACAGCACGCCCGCCGCGAGCAACGCCAGCGCCAGCCCGACCCGCCACCCCCAGCGCAGGTCCGGCAGGAACTGGTCCACCGCGAAGCCGCCGCCGATGAGGGCGAGGGCGGTACGCAGCCAGGCCAGAAAGGTGCGCTCGTTGGCCAGCGAGAACCGGTAGTCGGGGGTGCCGCCTTCCTGCCGGA
The DNA here is from genome assembly GCF_001270495.1 of Streptomyces viridochromogenes. Taxonomy (GTDB): domain Bacteria; phylum Actinomycetota; class Actinomycetes; order Streptomycetales; family Streptomycetaceae; genus Streptomyces; species Streptomyces viridochromogenes_A. The sequence continues at coordinate 104,676 of NZ_LGUR01000072.1, read as the reverse complement.
CCTCCTGGGGCGCGAACCACAGCCGGACGTTTCGTACGAACTCGATCACATGCACGACCCTATCCGGGCGTCGGTCACAGGGCGCTGTCGGTGCCGCCCGCCCGGTAGGCCCTGAGCCGCTCGTACGCCGCCAGTCCGTCCGGCACCCACGCCCACTCGGTCAGCCGCCGCTCCACCTCGGTCTCCGGCAGGAAGTCGTGCCAGGCGACCTCCTCCACCTGCGGGCTCACCGGCAGCTCGCAGCGCACCTCGTACACGGCCGACCACCAGGTCTGCCCGGCGCCGTCGTCGTAGAGGAACTTGAAGAGGTACGTGGGACGCGGCAGGCCGCTCACGCCGAGTTCCTCCTCGGCCTCGCGCAGAGCGGCGTCGTCGTACGACTCGCCCGCGCCGACCACTCCGCCGACGAACATGTCGTACCGCGACGGGAACACCAGCTTCGTCGGTGTGCGGCGATGCACGAAGAGGCGGCCTTGCGCGTCCCGGGCCTCGATGAAGACGCTGCGGTGACGCAGCCCCTTGGCGTAGGCCTCGCCGCGCGGGGACTGTCCGACGACCCGGTCCTGCTCGTCGACGATGTCGAGGATCTCGTCAGCAGCGCTCATGGGGGCCATCCAACCAGGGCGGCACCCGTGCGGTCAGCTCGTCGCCACCGCCGCCGCGGCCCGCTTCGGCTGGACCGCCCCGCACGGCATCGCGGAATGCGTCCCCAGCATGATGATGCCCACCACGATCCCGGCGAGCCCGGCGGCCTCCCACGCCAGCGCGCCCGAGTCGGCGCGCAGCCGGTCGCCGAGGAAGCCGACGCCGCAGAGGATGCCCGCCAGCGGCTGCGCCGCGGTCAGGGCGGGCAGGGACATACGCAGGGAAGCCGTCTCGAACGCGCTCTGGACCAGGATCAGGCCGGTGAGGCCGAGCGCCACGACGGCGTACGGCTGCCAGCTGGTGAGGATCTCGGTCATGCCGCCCTCGGCGAAACGCTGGCCGGTCACGCGCGTCAGGGCGTCCTGCACGCCGTACAGCAGTCCGGCGGCCGTGGCCAGCAGGGCAGGGCCCGAGCTGAGCCGCGAGCGCTTGGCGTACGCCGTGAGCAGCAGGGCCACCCCGACCATGACGCCGATGATCAGCCACTGCCGGAAGGGGCCGCTGGGCGCCGATCCGCCGTGGGGCTGGCCGGCGACGATGAACGCCGTCACGCCGCCCGCGAGCAGGGCGAGACCCGTCCAGCCCTGGCGGCCCAGTGGCTGCTTGGTCTGGCGGCGGGAGAGTGCGAGCGCGAAGAGCAGGTTGGTCGCCAGCAACGGCTCCACCAGGGAGATCTCACCCTGGCCCAGCGCCATCGCGCCCAGGGCCATGCCGACCACCATGAACCCGATGCCGCCCAGCCAGCGGGGCACCTTCATCAGGTCGAGGAGGATCCGGGGGGAGAGGAAGTCGCTCAGCGGCGCCTTCTGTGCCGCGTTCTGCTGCAGTACGAAGCCGAAGCCCAGACAGCATGCAGCGCTGACGGCGAGTATCAGAATCTGTAGCGACACGCTGCGTACCTCGATCATCCTGCCGGGCGGACGGGGTGCGTAAGGGCCGACTGTAGCGGCCTTGGGCCCGGCATGCGCGTCCCGCAATCCTGCGATGCCCGCGACGACAACGCTATGACGAACGCCACACCATTAGAACAAATCCGACATTGCGGGCAGGTGGTCTGCCACAACTGCCCCACGCGTCACGCGAGTTGACGCGTGTAACGCGTCGGCGGCCCTTGACGTGAACCGTTGGCTGCGGATTTGCTGTGTGTGATCGGTTGATGACAGTCCACATTCTCTCCCCCTACAGAACCCAAAACGGTGTCCCCACCTCCGCCACCCCTCGGCCGCGGCCGCAAGCGCGCAACCCACGCCTTCGACGCGGCCCTCGACGACGCCGAGCTCGCCGCGGCCCGTACCGCGCTGGCCCAGGGCAGATGGCAGACGGCCCGCTCGCTGCTCGCCCGGACCGGCGACGACTGGGACCGCAGAGGGCACCGCGTCACCGTCCTCGCCCGGGAGCCGTACTGCGCCCCCTGGACCAATGACTGGCTGCTCGCCGAGCCCGACTCCGCCGACGCCGCCGTCCTGCTCGCCCACGCCAAGGTCCGGCGCGCCTTGCGGGGCAAGGAGAAACCGGTCCGCGCCCGCGAGTCCTGCCACACCGCCGCCGCGCTCGCCCCCGCCGACCCCACCCCCTGGCTCGGCCTGCTCATGCTGGAGAGCGCCCTGGGCGCCGAGGAAGAGGTGCGGCGCCATTTCGCCGAGGTCCGCGCCCGGTACGCCGACCACCACCACGCCCACCACCTGATGATCGCCCGCCTCGCCGAGCGCCGCACCGGCACCGGCCCCGACCCGCTCCACGAGGTCTACGACTTCGCCAACGCCGCCGCCGAGCACGCCCCCGCCGACTCCCCGCTCGCCATCCTCCCGGTCGTCGCCCACGCCGAGCGCTACCGCGTTCTCGCGGGGGCAGGACACGAGCAGCGCGACGCGACCGCCTCCGGGCACTGGAGCGGCCGCCGGGCCCGGCAGGTGATGCGCGCCGCCTTCGACTGGTGGCTGGAGTGGGAGCAGGAGGGCCACCCGCGCCGCCTGATCGATCTGAACTACCTCGCCCACGCCAAGGTCTGCGAGGGCCGCGGCGCCGAGGCCGCCGCCCTGTTCCACCGCATCGGCGAGCACGCCACCCCCACCCCGTGGTCGTACCCGGACCGCGATCCGTATCCCGCCTTCCGCGCCGCACGCGACACCGCGCTCGGCACGGCGTAACGCCCCCAACCGCAGTCGACCCAAGGACGGTCCCCGATGACCACGGGCAGTTCCAGCACGAGCACGGCCACCGCGGACGGCGGCGGCATCAGTACGTTCAAGGGGCAGGACCGTGCCCTGCGCGCCGACCGGCTGGGCACGACGGGCCTGCTGCTGTCCGTGCTCGCCGCGACGGCCCCTCTGATGGTCGTCGCGGGTGTCATGCCCACGACTTTCGGGGTGATGGGCGTCCTCGGACAGCCCCTGCTCTTCGTGATCCTCGGCCTCGTCCTCGCGCTGTTCAGCGTCGGATACGCCGAGATGAGCCGGCACGTCCACAACGCCGGCGCCTTCTACGCGTACATCTCCCGCGGCCTCGGCGGCACCGCCGGCGCCGGCGCCGCGATGGTCGCGCTCGTCGCCTACAACGCACTCCAGGTCGGCATCTACGGCATCTTCGGCTTCGAGGTCTCCGGGCTCTTCGCCACCTACCTGGAGACGGAGGTCGCCTGGTGGATACCGGCCCTGGCGGCCGTGCTCCTCGTCGGCGGGCTCGGCTGGCTGAAGATCGACCTCAACGCGCGGGTGCTCGGTGTGCTGCTGCTCATCGAGGTCGCGCTCGTGGTCGTCTTCGACGTCGCCGCGCTCGCCGACCCCGGCAAGGAGGGCCTGTCCCTGCACGCCTTCAACCCGGACACCCTCACCGGCGCGGGCATCGGCACCGCCCTGTGCTTCTGCGTCGCCGCCTTCCTCGGCTTCGAGCAGGCCCCCGTCTACGCCGAGGAGACCAGCCGCCCGCACGTCCTCGTGCCCCGCGTGATGTACCTGGCCATCGGCGGCATCGCCGTCTTCTACACGATCAGCTGCTGGGCCTACACCGTCGCCGCCGGGCCCTCGGCGATCGTCGGTACCGCACAGGAGCAGAGCGCCGGACTGCTGTTCTTCCTCACCGAGGACCTGCTCGGCACCGGGTTCACCGACGTCCTGCACGTGCTGTTCGTGACCGGCATGTTCGCGGCGATGCTCAGCTTCCACAACGTCGTCGCCCGCTACGCCTTCGCCATGGGCCGCGAGGGCCTGCTGCCCGCCGCGTTCGGCCGGACCAGCGGCGCGAGCGGCGCCCCCGGCACCGGCTCGCTCCTCCAGACCGGGATCTCGCTCGTGGTCGTCGCCGCGTTCGCGTTCGCCGACGACAAGCCGACCGGTGACCCGACCGCACCGGTTCTGCACCTGTTCACCTGGATGGGCAGCCTCGGCGCGCTGGGCGTCGCCGCCCTGATGGCCGCCGCCTCGGTCTCCGTCGTCGTCTTCTTCGTCCGCCGCGGGGCCGTCGCCGCCCAGTTCTGGCGGCTGGCCGCCGCCGGGCTCGCCGTCCTCGCGCTGGCCTTCATCGTCGTCTACACCGTCAAGGACTTCGACGTCCTGATCGGGGCGGGCCCCGACTCGGCCCTGAGCTGGGCGCTGCCCGCCGTCATCGCCGTCGCCCTGGCCGTCGGCCTGGCCCAGGGCGTGCTCCTGCGCTCCCGCGCGCCCGAGACACACGCCCGCATCGGGCTCGGCAACGAGGCGTTCCAACTGGAGAAGGCGGCCGGCGGCGACTCATGAGAGCCGGGTGAGAGGTGGTTACGGAAATCTGACGGGCACCCGCGTTCCCTGGTCCAGCGACGGGACGCGGGTGTTCGATAAGTACGTGAACTCCGAACAACCCGAAGAGCCGCGGGGCAAACCCGTCGGCCGCCGCGTCCTCCTCGGCACCCTCGGCCTGGGCGCCCTCGGCGTGGTCACCGCGCCCACCCTCCAGCGCGGCCTGGAGTCCTTCCTCGCGAGCGCGTCCGACAAGGACCCCACCGGCCTGACCGGCCTGCTCCCGAACGGAGGCGGGTTCCGCTACTACTCGGTCGCCTCCTCCGTCCCCCGCAAGGACGCCACCACCTACCGCCTCACCATCGACGGCCTTGTCGACCGCCCCAGCACCTACACACTGGCCGAGCTGCGCGCCCTGCCCCAGACCCGGATGGTGCGCGACGTCCAGTGCGTCACCGGCTGGCGGGTCCCCGACACACCCTTCGAAGGGGTGCGCCTGTCCCGGCTCCTCGACGCCGCGGGAGTACGCCAGGGCGCCGGAGCGGTGCGCTTCACCTGCTTCGACGGCGCGTACAGCGAGAGCCTCACCCTCGACCAGGCCCGCCGCGCGGACGTCCTGGTCGCCCTGCGCATGCAGGACAAGGACCTGAACCACGCCCACGGCGGCCCCGTCCGCCTCTATGTGGCGCCCATGTACTTCTACAAGTCCGCCAAGTGGCTCTCCGGCATCACCGTCACCAAGGACGTGCAGCCCGGCTACTGGGAGAAACGGGGCTACGACGTCGACGCCTGGGTCGGCCGTTCGAACGGACGCGACGATGCCCCTACGACTTGACGCACCCGGCCGGTCCACCGGCGTCCGGCGCTTCGGCCGCGCCTCGCGCTGGGCGCACCGTACGACGGCCGCGCTGATGGGGGTGTGCGTGGTGACGGCGGCCTGTCTGTACGTCCCGCAGCTCGCCGAACTCGTCGGGCGCCGCGAACTCGTGGTCCGTGTCCACGAGTGGGCCGGCCTCGCCCTGCCCGTGCCCGTCCTGGCCGGCCTCGCCTCCCGTGCCTTCCGCCGCGACCTCGGCTTCCTCAACCGCTTCGGCCCGCACGACCGCGTGTGGCTGCGCGCCGCCCTGCGCCGCGACAAGCGGGCCGCGTCCCGTCCGGCGGGCAAGTTCAACGCCGGGCAGAAGATCTACGCCGCGTGGATCGCCGGCGCGACGCTGGTGATGCTGGGCACCGGTCTCATCATGTGGTTCACCCATCTCACGCCCCTGGTGTGGCGCACCAGCGCGACCTTCGTCCACGACTGGCTGGCCCTGACCATCGGCATCGTCCTCGCGGGACACATCGGGATGGCGCTGGGGGATCCGGAGGCCCGCAGGGGCATGCGGACCGGCTCCGTCAGCCGGGAGTGGGCCGAGCGGGAGCACCCCCTCTGGCGGAAGTGAGGCGGAGCGGAGGCCAGGCGTCAGTCCCCGAAGTCCAGCAGCACCTTGCAGGACCGGCCCCGGTCCGCCGCCAGCGTGAACGCCGCCCCGGCCTCCCGCACCGGCACGACCGCGCTGACCAGCCCGTCGAACGACGCCTCGGCCGCGAGCAGTTCCAGCGCCGCGTCGAACTCCGTGTCGAAGCGGAACGCCCCGCGCAGCTCGATCTCCCGGCTCACGACGAGGTTCCCCGCGAACGGACTCCGCCCCGGCGGCAGCATCCCCAGCTGCACCACGACCGCGCCACGCCGCACCAGCCGCAGACAGGTGTCCAGGCCCGCGGCGACGCCCGACGCCTCGATCGCCACGTCGACCTCGGAGGGCCACCCGGCATCGTCCGGATCGTCGGCCCGTACGAGGGTGTCGGCGCCGGCGATCCGCGCGTACTCAAGAGCCGTCGGCAGCAGGTCCGTCACCGTGACGCGGGCCGCCCCGGCCGCCTTCGCCGCCGCGACCACCAGGCACCCGATGGGCCCGGCACCGGTGACCAGGACATGCCTCCCCGCCACCTCCCCGGCCCGCCGCACCGCGTGCAGCGCGACGGACAGCGGCTCGGCGAGCGCCGCGCGGCGCAGGTCGAGGCCGGCCGGGAGCGGCCTCAACTGGCCGGCCGGGACCGTCACCCGGGCGGCGAATCCGCCCTGCACATGCGGGAAGCGGGCCGCGCTGCCGAGGTAGCGCGTGTCCCGGCAGACATTGCGCCGGCCGTCCGCGCACTCCGGGCACACCGCGCAGGGAGTGGCGGGGTGCACCGCGACGGCCGTACCGGCGACCGGCCCCGAGGCTCCGTCGCCGTACGCGACGACCGTCCCGACCACCTCGTGCCCGAGCAGCATCGGTTCCCTGAGCCGGAAGTCGCCGACCCCGCCGTGCCGCCAGTAGTGCAGATCGGAGCCGCAGACCCCGCCGTAGCGCACGGCCACCAGCGCCTGTCCGGGGCCCGGAGCCGGTACCGGCAGCTCCTCGACCCGCAGGTCGCCCGCACCATGGATCACGCAACCGAGCATCCCCGGGGCCTCCTTCACAGCACGCTCGTCATGCCGCCGTCGACATACAGCACCTGTCCGCTGACGAAGTCCGCGGCCGGAGAGGCGAGGAACAGCACCCCGCCCACCAGGTCCTCGGTACGGCCCCAGCGTCCGGCCGGGGTGCGTCGCCGTACCCAGGCGCTGAACTCCTCGTCCTGGACGAGGGGTTGGGTGAGTTCGGTCTCGATGTAGCCGGGGCCGAGGCCGTTGACCTGGACGCCGTGCGGGCCCCAGTCGGCGCACATGCCCTTGGTGAGCATCTTCAGCGCGCCCTTGGTGGCGGCGTAGGGCGCGATGCCCGGGCGGGCGACCTCGCTCTGGAGCGAGCAGATGTTGACGATCTTTCCGTGGCCGCGTTCCGTCATCCGGCGGGCGGCCTCCCGGCCCACCAGGAACGCGCTGGTGAGATTGGTGTCCAGGATGCGGTGCCAGTCGGAGTCGGTGAACTCCAGCAGCGGGGCGCGCAGTTGCATGCCCGCGTTGTTGACCAGGATGTCCAGCGGGCCCACCCGCTCCTCGACATCCGCGATCCCGGCGGCCACCGAGGAACCGTCGGTCACGTCGAACACGGCCGTGTGGACCCGGTCCCCGGGCAGGCCGGCGGCGGCCTCGGCGAGGCGTTCGCCGTCCCGTCCGTTGAGGACCACCGTGCAGCCGGCCTCCGCCAGACCCTGGGCGAGCGCGAGGCCGATGCCCCGGCTGGAGCCGGTGACCAGGGCAGTGCGGCCGCTGATGTCGAAGAGGGGGTGAGCCGTCATCGTCGTATCCCTAAATGATCAGCGAGAGCAGGAGGACCAGACCGCCGGCGACCACCGAGATGATCGTCTCCATGACGGACCAGGTCTTGATGTTCTGGCCGACGCTGAGGCCGAAGTACTCCTTCACCATCCAGAACCCGGCGTCGTTGACATGGCTGAAGAAGAGCGAGCCGGCGCCGATGGCGAGGACCAGCAGGGCGGCGTGGGTCGACGACATGTCGGCGGCCAGCGGCGCCACGAGCCCCGCGGCCGAGACCGTCGCGACCGTCGCCGAACCCGTCGCCAGCCGGATCGCCACCGCGATCAGCCAGGCCAGCAGCAGCGCCGGGATCGACCAGTCCTTGGAGATGTCCAGGACCATCTGCCCCACGCCGGTGTCGATCAGCGTCTGCTTGAAGCCGCCGCCCGCGCCCACGATCAGCAGGATGCCGGCGATGGGGGCGAGGCTCTTCTCGACGAGCGGCGAGACCCGCTCCTTGCCGAACCCGGCGGGCCTGAGCAGCGTGAAGATGCCCACGAGCACGGAGGCGAGCAGCGCGATCAGCGGCGAGCCGATCACGTCGAACACGCGCTGCACGGTGTTCTCGGGGTCGTCGATCACGATGTCGACCAGTGCCTTGGAGAGCATCAGGACGACGGGCAGGAGGATGGTCGCCAGCGTGGGACCGAAGCCGGGCCGCTTCTCCAGGTCCTCCGAGGTGCGCTGCGGGATCATCCGGTCCGGGGCGGGAACGTCGACCCAGCGGGCCGCGTACTTCGAGAACAGCGGACCGGCGATGATCACCGTCGGGATGGCGACGAGTACGCCGAGCGCCAGGGTGACACCGAGGTTGGCCTGGACCGCGTCGATCGCGACCAGCGGCCCCGGGTGCGGCGGGACCAGGCCGTGCATCACGGACAGTCCGGCGAGGGCCGGGATGCCGATGCGCATCAGCGAGTAGTTGCCGCGCTTGGCGACCATCAGCACGACCGGGATCAGCAGTACGACGCCGACCTCGAAGAACAGCGGCAGTCCGATCACCGAGGCGATCAGCACCATCGCCCACGGCATCGAACGGCCGCTCGCCCTGGCGAGGATCGTGTCGACGATCTGGTCGGCGCCGCCGGAGTCGGCGAGCATCTTGCCGAGGATGGCGCCGAGCGCGATCAGCACACCCACGCCGGCCACCGTGGTGCCGAGCCCGGTGGTGAAGCTGACGATGGTCTTGTCGAGCGGTGCCCCGGCGAACGCCCCCAGTGCCAGCGACCCGATGGTCAGCGACAGGAAGGCGTGGAGCTTGAACTTGGTGATGAGCAGCACGATGACGGCGATGCCCGCCAGGACGACGATGCCCAGCTGAGCGTGGCCGGCCGTGGTGATGGGCTCGACCGGGTCTGCTGCCAGCATCTCGACACTGAGTCTGGTCACGGGGGTTTCCCTTGCAGGTACGGGGTGTTGGGGGAGAGGGGTACTGCAGTGGGGGGTGTGTTGGGGGGTGTCAGAGGTGGTGCGAAGGATGGTGCGAGGGGTGTGACGGCGCGTGTTACGAGTCCGACCGGGGGAGCTCGTCCAGCGCCTTGGCGGCCCGTTCGGTGATCTCCTCCGGGCTCCCGGCGACATCCACGGCGACTCCGGCCTCGTCGGCCCCGAGCGACTGGAGCGTGGCGAACTGCGAGTCCAGCAGCGCGGTCGGCATGAAGTGCCCCTGGCGGTGCGTCATCCGGTCCTCGATGAGGGCCCGGTCGCCGGTGAGGTGCACGAACACGACGCCGGGCGCCTCGGCCCGCAGCCGGTCACGGTACGACCGCTTCAGCGCCGAGCAGCTGACCACCCCGCCGAGTCCGGCCCGCTCGTGCGCCCAGGCGCCGATGGCGTCGAGCCACGGCCACCTGTCGTCGTCGTCGAGCGGGGTGCCGGCCGACATCTTGGCGATGTTGGCCTGCGGGTGGAAGTCGTCGCCCTCGGCGTACGGGACGCCGAGCCGGGCGGCGAGCAGGGGACCGATGGTGGTCTTGCCGGTGCCCGCGACGCCCATGACCACGACGACATGGGGGGTACTCATCGCTGCCTCACTGTCTGCTGTCTTCGTCGACACGTGATGTCGACGCAACTGAAACTCATTAGGTACGACGAATTCAAGAGGCTGTGACATATAAGTCTGACTTTTTGATCGCGTGACCTGACCCGTACGCTGAGTGCATGAGCACAACGGGCCGGGGGCTGCACGGCCAAGTACTGGAAACCCTCGGCCCCGCGATCACCGCGGGCGAGTACCCGCCGGGCAGCGTTCTGCGCACGGACGAACTGGCGCAGCGCTTCGACGTCTCCCGTTCGGTGATGCGTGAGGCGGTCCGTGTTCTGGAGTCCATGCACCTGGTGGAGTCCCGCCGCCGGGTGGGCGTGACCGTCCGCCCCAAGGCCGAGTGGAACGTCTACGACCCTCAGGTCATCCGCTGGCGCCTGGCCGGCGCCGACCGCCCCCAGCAGCTGCGCTCGCTCACGATGCTGCGCTCGGCGATCGAGCCGGCGGCCGCCGGACTGGCGGCGAAGTACGCGACGGCCGAGCAGTGCGCCGAACTCACCGAGTGCGCCCTCGGCATGGTCGCCCACTCACGCGGCCACCAGCTGGAGGGCTACCTGGTCCACGACATCGCCTTCCACCGCGTCATCCTCAACGCCTCCGGCAACGAGATGTTCGCCCGCCTCGGGGACGTCGTCGCCGAGGTCCTCGCGGGCCGCACCCATCACGAGGTCATGTTCGAGGACCCCGACCCGGCCGCCGTCACCCTGCACGTCCAGGTCGCGGAGGCGGTCCGCGCGGGCGACGCCGTGCGCGCCGAACACCTGACCCGCGAGATCACCATGGGCGCCCTCCAGGAACTGGACATCCTGGCGCCATGAGACGTAGCGGGCGGTACGGGAGCCGCTAGCTCAGGAACTCCCCGTCCACGTACACCCACGCCCCGTCGACCCGCTCGAACCGGCTTCGCTCATGCAGCGACCCGCCCCGGAACGAGGCGCGGAAGGTGACCGTCCCGGTGGAGTGGAACGCCGAACCGTCGGTCGTCCCCAGGATCTCCAGCCCGCTCCACCGCATCCCCGGATCGAGGTCCAGCCGCGGCGGCCGCGTCCGCGGATGCCAGGTCCGCAGCAGGTACGCCGCATCACCCTTGACGAACGCGCTGTACCGCGACCGCATGAGCGCCTCGGCGGTCGGCGCGGCCGCCGCGCCGATGGGGGTCCCCCCGGTCGAGGTTGTTCGAGACTGGGGGAGAAAGCGGCCGCAGCACTTGTCGTAGCCCTCGGGCAGCCCGCACGGGCAGGAACGCGTAGTCACGCCCGCCATTGTGCTAGCCCGCCACCCGCGTCGGCGCCCCGGGCAGCGGCGGCAGCGCCGTCCCGTACACCCATGCCTCGAACAGCTCGTCCACCGGCTCGGTCGCGAAGCGGGCCACGTGCGCGGTGAAGGCGGCCGTCGTCACCGTGCCGCCGCGGTGGAGCTGTCCCCAGGCGCGCAGCATGCGGAAGAAGGCGATGTCGCCCATCGCGCAGCGCACCGCGTGCAGCACGAGCCCGCCGCGTTCGTAGAGCCGGTCGTCGAACATCGACTTGCGCCCGGGATCCGCCAGCCGCAGATCCTGCGGCATCGACGACAGCAACCGGTGTGCGGTGGCGGCGAGTTGCTGCGCCGTACGCCCGCCCGACCGCTCCGACCACAGCCACTCGGCGTACTTCGCGAAGCCCTCGTTCAGCCAGATGTGCCGCCAGTTGGCGATGGACACGCTGTTGCCGAACCACTGGTGCGCCAGCTCGTGCGCCACCAGCCGCTCCGAACCCCGCGCCCCGTCCACGTGGTTGGCGCCGAACAGCGACAACCCCTGGGCCTCGACGGGCACATCGAGTTCCTCCTCGGTCACCACGACCGCGTACTCGTCGAAGGGATACGGCCCGAACAGCTCCTGGAAGAGCTCCATCATCTGCGGCTGGCGCGCGAAGTCCCGGGAGAACTCCGGCAGCAGATGCGCCGGGATGTGCCCGTGCTGCGGTACTCCGCCCAGACCGGGGTCACCGAGCAGTACCGTCTGGTACTTGCCGATCGACAGCCCGACCAGATAGCTGGACGTCGGCGCCGACTGCTCGTACACCCAGGTGGTCGTGGACGCCTTCGTCGTACGGGTCAGCAGGCGCCCGCCCGCCACGACCGCGTACGCCGACGGTGTGGTGATCGAGATCTGGTACGACGCCTTGTCGGCGGGCCGGTCGTTGCACGGGTACCACGACGGCGCCCCGATCGGCTGGCTCGCCACCAGCGCCCCGTCCTCCAGCTCCTCCCAACCGATGCCGCCCCAGGGGCTGTTCACCGGCTTGGGGTTGCCCGACCAGTGCACCTCGACCGTGAAGGCGGCACCGGCGCGGACGGGCTTGGCGGGCCGGACGCGCAGCCGCCCGCCGCGATGGGTGTAGTGCGGCTGCCGTCCGTCGACCCGGACCCGCCCGATCCGGAAGTCGGCCAGGTTCAGCACGAACTCGGTGAGCGGCGCCCGTCCCGCGATGGCGTTGATCCGGGCCGTCCCCGAGAGCCGGTTCGGGCCCGGGCGGTAGTCCAGCGCGAGCTCGTACCGGTGCACCCGGTACCGGGGATCGCCGTGCTCCGGGAAGTACGGGTCCGCGCCCGCCGCCTGCTGAACTGCCACCGCTGTCTGTGCTCCCTGCGCCGTACTGATGCCACTCCCCGCCGACCCCCCGCTCTCCGGCTCCGGGTGGGCCGGCATCAGGGACGCCATGCCTCGATCGGATTGCCGAGCCAACGGGTGTCGTCGGGGACGGACTCCGCGGCCATGACGAGCGACGCGGGACCCAGCGTCGTACGGGCCCCGATCGCGCTGCCGGGCAGAACGATCCCGCCAGGACCCAGCGTCGCGCCCTCTCGGAGGACCACAGTATCCGTCCGCAAGATCCGGTCGTGGAAGAGGTGCGTCTGGAGCACACAGCCCCGGTTCACGGTGGACGCGTCCTCCAGCGTCACCAGATCCGTCTCCGGCAGCCAGTAGCTGTCCACCCACACGCCCTTGCCGATGCGCGCGCCGAGCCCGCGCAGCCACGCCGTCATCACCGGCGTACCCGGCACCGAACCCGCCAGCCACGGCACCGCGAGCACCTCGACGAAGGTGTCCGCCAGCTCGTTGCGCCACACGAAGGCGGACCACAGCGGATGCTCCCCGCTGTGATGCCGGCCCACCAGCAGCCACTTGGCCAGGATGGACACGAGCCCGGCCACGGCCCCGGCACCCAGCAGCACCAGCCCCGCCAGCAGCGGCGCCCACACGCCCAGCGCACACAGCGCGGCGATCGTCAGCACCGCCAGCCCCGCCGAGCAGAACACCGGCACGATCCGGCACAGCTCCACCAGCCCGCGCGCCCACAGCAGCCGGGCCGGCGGGTCGTACGTCAGGCTCTGGTCGCCGTCGGCCGCCGCACGCGGCAGCTTCACCGGCGGCAGCCCCAGATACGACGTGCCCTTCTTGGCCTTCTTCGGCGTCGCCGACAGCACGCCGACCAGCCCGCCGTCCGGCACGGTCCGCCCGGGCGCGGTCATCCCCGAGTTCCCGAGGAAGGCCCGCCGCCCGATCTCCGCCCGCCCGATCCGCATCCAGCCACCGCCGAGCTCGTACGGCGCGGTCAGCGTGTCGTCGGCCAGGAACGCGCCCTCGCCGACCGTGGTCAGGCTCGGCAGCGCCAGCACGGTCGACACCTCGGCTCCCCGCCCGATCCGCATCCCGAGCAGCCGCAGCCACACCGGCGTGACCAGCCCGGCGTACAGCGGGAACAGCGTCTCCCGCGAGCGGTCCATCAGCTGCGTGACCGTCCAGGCCTGCCAGCCGACACGGCTGTGCGTCGGATGCGTGCCCTCGCGCAGCCCGAGGCTCAGCAGCCGTACGGCGATCAGGATCAGCACGGCGTACGCCAGCCCGAAGGCGAGCGTCGCCGGAACCAGGGCCAGCGCCGCGCCCGTGAGGGGCGCGTCCGGTGTGAAGAACACCCGGGCCACGAGGAACGCGGCCGCGCCCGCCAGCACCGGCAGCCCGGTGAGCGCGAAGCCCGTGATGCCGTACATGACACGCCAGTACGTCCCGCGCCGCGGCCGTTCCTTCGGCCAGTTGCGCTTGGCCTTGCCCAGCTTGACGGCCGGTGCGCCCGCCCATCGCTGACCGGTGGGAATCTGCCCGGTGACCGCCGAACCGGGTGCCACCTCGGCCCGCTTGCCCACCCGGGCACCGGGGAAGAGCATGCTGCGCGTGCCGACGACGGCATGCGCGCCCACCTTCACGGCGCCGATCTCCAGCCGGTCCCCGTCCAGCCAGTACCCCGACAGATCCACCTCGGACTCCACGGCCGCGCCGCGCCCGAGCTTGAGCAGCCCGGTGACCGGCGGCAGCGAGTGCAGGTCGGCATCGGGCCCGACCTTGGCGCCCAGCGCCCGCGCGTACCGCTCCAGCCACGCCCCGGTCAGCGAGGTCGCCCCGCTGAACTCGGCCAGCCGCTCGGCGGTCCACAGCCGCAGATGCACACTGCCACCGCGCGCGTACCGGCCGGGCTTCACACCCCTGAGCAGCAGGCGCGCGCCCCCGGCGGCCAGCGCGAGCCGCCCCGGCGGGCTGAACAGGACGACGGCTCCGACGGCGAGCAGCCACCAAGGGGCCGTGGGCAGCCACGCGTAGGCGGGCAGCAGATTCCCGAGCACGGCCAGCGCGACCGTCCAGCGCAGGCCGAGCAGCGAGAACAGCGGAACGAGGAGCAGGAGCTGGAGCACCTGGGCGCGCCGGGGCACCGGCGCGACGGTCCGCTCCGCCCCGTCGTCCTGCGAGGAGTCCTCCAGCCGCCGGGCCAGCTTCCGCAGCACCGGCTGCTGGTAGATGTCCAGGACGGCCGAGCTCGGATACCGGGTCCGCAGCCGCGTCGTCAGCTGAGCGGCGGCCAGACTGCTGCCGCCGATCGCGAAGAAGTCATCGGAAGCGCTGGTCACGGGGATGCCGAGCACCTCGGTCCACTGCTCCGCGAGCCAGGCCTCGGTGCCGTAGAGCTGCTCGGCCGGTCCACCACCGCCGCTCTCCAGGCCCGCCAGCGGCCAGGGCAGCGCGTTCCGGTCCACCTTGCCGGACGTACGGGTCGGCAGCTCCTCGACCGGCGCGAGCAGCGGCACGAGCGCGGCGGGCAGTTCCGCCCGCAGCTTCTCGACCGCCGCCGCCTGATCCCAGACGTCCTGGGTGACGACGTACCCGACGAGCAGCTGATTGCCGCTGCGAGCGGTCCGCACGGCGGCGGCCGCACCGGCCACCCCCGGCAGCGCCTGCAACGCGGCATCCACCTCACCGAGCTCGATCCGCCGCCCGCCGAGCTTGATCTGCTCGTCGGCCCGCCCGAGGAAGACCAGGCCCTCGGGCTCCGCCTTGACGAGGTCGCCACTGCGATACGCCCGCTCCCAGCCCAGGGACTCCAGTGGGGCGTACTTCTCCGCGTCCTTCTCGGCGTCGAGATACCGGGCCAGCCCGACCCCGCCGATCACCAGCTGCCCGCTGGCGCCCATCGGCACCGGCTCCCCGGCCTCGTCGACGACGGCCAGCTCCCAGCCGTCCAGCGGCAACCCGATTCGGATCGGCTCCGCACCGCTCATCAGCGACGCACAGGCCACGACGGTCGCCTCGGTCGGCCCGTACGTGTTCCAGACCTCGCGCCCCTCGGTCACCAGCCGCTGCGCCAGCTCGGGCGGACAGGCCTCACCGCCGAAGATCAGCAGGCGTACGTCGTTGAGGGTCTCGGGCTCCCAGAGCGCCGCCAGCGTGGGAACCGTGGACACCACGGTGATCTCCTGCTCGACCAGCCAGGGCCCCAGATCGGCACCGCTCCTGACCTGCGAGCGCGGCACCGGCACCAGACAGGCGCCGTACCGCCAGGCCAGCCACATCTCCTCGCAGGACGCGTCGAAGGCGACCGACAGACCCGCCATGATCCGGTCCCCGGGCCCGATCGGCTCCTCGGTGAGGAACAGCGCGGCCTCGGCGTCCACGAACGCGGCGGCACTGCGGTGCGAGACGGCGACGCCCTTCGGCTTCCCGGTGGAGCCGGACGTGAAGATGATCCACGCGTCGTGCTCGACGCCGGGACGGCCGGCGGAGGACGCGGACGTGCCGTGGAGGGCGATCTCGTGCCCCGCACCGATGACGGCCCGTACATCCGCCTCCCCGAACACCAGCTCGGCCCGCTCGTCCGGGTCCTCGGCGTCGACCGGGACATAGGCGGCACCGGCCGCGAGCACGGCGAGGATCGCCACGTAGAGGTCATTGGTCCCGGACGGCACCCGCACGCCCACCCGGTCCCCGAGCCCGACCCCGGCCGCGGCGAGCCTGCGCCGCAGCCGCTGCACCTCGACGGCCAGGGCACGATAGGTCAGGCTGGTCGTGCCGTCGTCCAGGGCCGGCTCGTCCGGAAACGACCGTACGGACGCCTCGAAGACATCGACGAGGGTGCGCGGGGAGGCCGCCTGACCTCCGGAAAAACGGGCCGTGTCGCCGAACTTCTCGCGGATCTCCTCATCGAGCAGGCCGAGAGCACTGCCCTCGTGTATGGCTGCCATCCGGTCCTCGCGTCTCGATCCCGGATGCCTCCGGGGCGCTGGCGGGCCACAGGTTTGCCTGGGGTTGTCCGGCTCCAGCTCCGTAACAAGCCGGAAATTTTAGTACGACGCTAGGTTCGCGGCCGTTGGTTCACCACTCGGGAAGTCCGTTCGGGGCGGCGTGGGGGCTGGCGAGCCGACGCTGACCTGGTGATCTTCGACCGGACGAGACATGCCCCACACGAGCGCCTCACGGGTCCGTCAACGCCCTGGACGGACCCAGTTGTCCGTCCACCACCGCTGTCACCACCGACGGCGCCAGCGGTCCCAGGCTCGCCAGCGGCTCCGCCCACCCCGCCGTGTGCAGCACCCGGGCGAGCAGCCGCCGGGCATGCGCGGGGCTGGTCCCTCTCGCCACCTTCAGCAGCGCCTGTGCCTGCGGGCGGGGGTCGCGGATCCTGCGCGCCACGGCCTCCGCACGCGCGTGATCTCCCAACGTGATGAGCACGTCGGTGAGATCGGAGAGCAGCTGAGGCCAGTTGTCGTTGCTGTGCGCGCTGTCGACCAGGGCTTCGACTTCGCGCGCGAGGCGCGCCGCCCGCTCGGGAGCACCGGTCGACGCGGCGGTGCGGGCCAGCTTGACGAGAGCCAGCGCACGCCGGAAGGGATGATCGACATCGCGAGCGACCTCTTCCGCCCACCCGTGGTCCCCGGTCATCACGGCCACGTCCACCAGCTCGTTCAGTGCCCGTGTCCGCTCGCCCTCGTCGCACATGGCGCAGGCGAGCCGTCTCACCTCGTGGGCCAGCCCTTTGACCCGCTCCCCGTCACCCATCACGGCCATCGCACGGGCGAGGTTGAGCAGCGCCTGCAACTGATGGCGGGTGCTGGAGCCGGCGTCACGCATCCGGGCCTCCACCTGCTCTGCGAGCGCACGGGCCCGGGCCTCCTGGCCGAGGAGGACGTCGACATGCGCGACGGCCACCATGGCCTCGGTCTTCTCGTCCGGATCGGGCAACGACGGGACGGCCGCCTCCGCCTGCCCTCTGAGGCTCCGGGCCTCGTCATGAGCACCGTCGACGGCCGCGCCCGTGGCCAGCTCCAGCAGGAGCCGTACCCGACGGCCCGGGTCGTGGACCCGCGACGCGATCGATTCGGCGAGCGAGCCCTCCCTCAGCTCGAACGCGGCCGTGCGGGCGAAATGGGCGAGGTCTCCGTCCGTGCCACCGGGCCCGGAGGCAGCCCTCTTCTCACCCTCCACCGCACCGATGAGTTCATCGAGGCACGCCCGGACACTGACGGTGTCGGTTCCCGCCAGCCGCAGCAGCGCATTGATCCTGTGCGTCGGCACGGGAATGCCGCGGGCCAGGAGCTGCGCCCGCGCCGGGTCTCCGGCGACGGCGATGGCCGGCACCACCCCGGCGAGGGCGGTCGCCCGCTGGCCGGGATCGCCGATGACGTGGGCCAGCGCATCGGCTCTGCGGGCCAGTTCGCGGGCACGTTCGGGCATGCCGGCGCGTGCCGAGGTGCGGGCCAGCATCGCCAGCACCCTGGCCGTCTCGCCCGGGCTGGAAAGGGAGCACGCGAGGTCCTCGGCCTCCCGGCACAGTGCTTCGCAGCGGGTCCGGTCACCCGCCAGCGCGGCGCCGACCGCGAGATTGCACAGCGTTCGCGCCTGCTTGTACGGATGCGGAATGGTCCGAGCCAAGGACCACGCGCGTTCGTGGTCGCCCATCAGATCGAGGGAAGTGGCCACGCCTGCCATCGCATGGGCCCTGTGCAGCGTTCTGCCGATGCCACGCGCCACCGACTCCGCCCGCGCCACGAGACGGACGGCACGCACCTGGTCCCCGGCGCGCGCGGCCGCCCGCACGAGGTCCGAGAGCGCGCTCACCTGCTGGCGCGGATCCTCCACGGCGAGACACAGCTCCTCCGCCAGCTCCAGCTGCCCGGCCGCGCACGCCGCCTTCGCCACGTCGGCGAGTGCTCGTGAACGCGGGCCCGGGCCCGGCGCCGAGTCGGCGAGGGCCCTGGCACGTTCCAGGTCGCCGGCCCTGAGCAGCGTCTCGAGCAGACACAGCACCGCCTTGTTGCGGCGCTCGGGAATGAGAACGCTGTGGATGAGGGCCTCCGCCCTCTGGTGGTTCCCCAATGCCGCCCAGAGGGCGGGCAACGCGGTCGGAATCCGGTCGTTACGCGCCTTGAGGTTGTCGCGGTGCAGCGCCAGCCGCGCCATCGCGAGCAGGTCGGGGTCGTCCTGCCCCAGGATCAGCTCCTGCGCCGCCGCGATCTCGGTGAACGCGGCCGCGTCGCCGCCGGTGGTGTCGAGCATGCGGTTGTGGCGGGCGACCTCCGTGGCGCACTGGACCATGCGCGGCAGATCACGCGAGTCCTGCAACAGCCGGAAGTAGCCGAGAAACAGATACTCGGGCGTATCGCGGGGCCATCCCCGCGCCCGGTGTGCGTCTGCCCAGTGATGCAGCCGGTCGCGGTAGCGGGCGACCGCGCCGCCACCCAGCATGGACAGCGCCGTGACGCGCAGCTCGTCGTGGCCCAGCGCATACACCTCCTGACCGCCCCACGAGCTGATGAGCGGGATGAAGGTGCGGCCCGTCACGGTCCGGACATGGCGCCCGACGGTGTAAGCCGATTCGCCCGTGAGCTCGGCCAGGTCACCCTCGCTCAAGCCGCCGCCGGCGGTCGTGATCAGGCCCAGGATCTCCCCGGCCGGCCCCGACTCGTCCAGCAGCCGCTGGAGTTCCCGCTCCGCGTCCGCCCGGACCGCCTCCGCATGCGGCGACGGCGAGAGTTCGCGCACGACGGAGGGATCACGCAAGGGGTGGTTCGGCGGCACGTCGGCGGGGATCGGCGGACTCGGCCGGCTGGCCACGACGACGCGCATCCCCGCGTCCGGCCGGGCAGGGAGCAGAGCGGCGATGCTGTACGACTGGGGCAGCACGGTGACACCGGAGTCCTCGTCCAGTCCGTCCACGATCAGGACCAGGCGACTGCCCTCGTCCGCGCACCGGCGGGCGGCCTCGGAGACCAGACGCAGCAGATGAGCCTCGCGCGTCGCTTCGGTCACCTGCACGGGCAGCGGCTGCCCGAGGTACGCGGCCAGCTGTTCCATCACCACATCGCAGAACGCGATCCGGTCGTTCTGCCCGGCGAAGCGCCCGGTGATGAAGAACGGCACCACCCTCACCCCCTTGGGCGGGTGCAGGGCGAACCACGACAGCAGGGCCGACTTCCCGGCCCAGGCACGCCCCCTCAACCACAGATACGGGCTCTCCACCGGTCCGGTACAGAACGCGGCCAGGGCGGCGAGCTCCTCCTCGCGTCCCAGCAGTTCCGGGGGTGCGATACGACGGGTCTGCTCGCGATACCCGGTCCGCGCCGCGGCCGGACCGGCGAGGGTGACATCGCCCTCCACATGCAGCGCCCCGGAGACCGCCATGCCTCCGACAGCCTGTGCCAGTCCCGTCTCCGCAGCCGTCACGCCCGACCGCCGACCCCACGATGGCCCCTTGCCGACCAATGGCTCCGTCCTCGCGTCCACCGGCGGACCACGCCGCCTACCCACCCGTGTCGTCCCGCGCCCCTGGCGGGGTCAGGACCGGCGGAACCCGCTCGTGGCCTCGCCCTGATCAGAAGCGTCGGCGGTGCCGGTCCGCAGCACGTCGACCGCCTGGGCGGCACCCGCACCCGACACCGCGGCCCCGGACACCGCCGAGCCGGCACCCGAGGCACGCGCGTCACCGGTCCTGACGACGCGGACGACGCCTCGCCGTGGCACGGGTACCAGAGCCCACACGGCGACGCCCAGGGACACCACCGCGACCACCGCTGAGAACAGGGTCGCGATGTGGTCGGCCTGGCCCGGACTCACCACCAGGAAGGCGACGGCCAGAAGGCATGCCACCACGCCGGTCCCCAGAGCGACGGCACGCTGTGTGTTCATTGCGGCATTATCTGTTACCGGCTGATGCGGCGGGACGGATTCCTTCGAACCGAAGCGTCAGGATCACCCGGCACGACAAAAGCCCAGGTGCAACGAAAGAACCCCCAGTCGCCTGGGGGTTCCGCTGGTGTCCGAGGGGGGACTTGAACCCCCACGCCCGATAAAGGGCACTAGCACCTCAAGCTAGCGCGTCTGCCATTCCGCCACCCGGACAAGGTGTCTGTCGTGCGGGGTTTCCCCCGCGGCGACAGAGGAAACATTACCAGGCTTTCGAGGGTGCCTGATCACCCCCCGTCGTGGCGTGAACGGCGTGTGACGGGACGCGGCCGGTCTTGGGCGGGGGCGGTGGGAGGGGGAGGATGAGGGGGACCACCAGCAGCGACAGTGCGGGAGGAAGCAGCGTGAGCGAGACGGACACGGCCAGGGGCGTCACCGGCGAGGACGAGGTCGTGGACCTCTGCCGCGAGCTGATCCAGATCGACACCAGCAACTACGGCGACCACTCGGGTCCCGGTGAGCGCAAGGCGGCCGAGTACGTCGCCGAGAAGCTCGCCGAGGTCGGCCTCGAGCCGAAGATCTTCGAGTCCCACCCGGGACGCGCCTCCACCGTGGCCCGGATCGAGGGGGAGGACCCGTCCCGGCCCGCACTGCTCATCCACGGCCACACCGACGTCGTACCGGCCAACGCGGACGACTGGACCCACCACCCCTTCTCCGGCGAGGTCGCGGACGGCTGCGTGTGGGGGCGCGGGGCCGTCGACATGAAGGACATGGACGCGATGACCCTGGCGGTCGTCCGCGACCGGCTGCGCAGCGGGCGCCGCCCGCCGCGGGACATCGTGCTCGCGTTCCTCGCCGACGAGGAGGCCGGCGGCAAGTTCGGCGCCCGGTTCCTCGTCGACAAGCACCCGGACCTCTTCGAGGGCGTCACCGAGGCGATCAGCGAGGTGGGCGGGTTCTCGTTCACCGTGAGCGAGGAGCGGCGGCTCTATCTGATCCAGACGGCCGAGAAGGGCATGCACTGGATGAAGCTCACCGTGGCCGGCACGGCCGGGCACGGGTCGATGATCCACCGGGACAACGCGATCACCGAGCTGTCGGAGGCCGTCGCCCGGCTGGGCCGGCACAAGTTCCCGGTGCGGGTCACCAAGACCACCCGGGCCTTCCTCGACGAACTCGGCGACGCGCTCGGCACAGAGCTGGACCCGGAGGACATGGAGGGCACCCTCGCCCGGCTCGGCGGCATCGCCAAGCTCATCGGCGCGACCCTCAGCAACACGGCCAACCCCACCCAGCTCGGCGCCGGCTACAAGGTCAACGTCATCCCGGGCGAGGCCACCGCGCACGTGGACGGCCGTTTCCTGCCCGGGTTCGAGGAGGAGTTCCTCGCCGACCTCGACCGGATCCTCGGCCCGAACGTGCGGCGCGAGGACGTGCACGCCGACAAGGCCGTCGAGACGGGCTTCGACGGGGCGCTGGTCGCGGCGATGCAGTCCGCGCTGGTGGCCGAGGACCCGGCGGCCAAGGCGATCCCCTACATGCTCTCCGGCGGGACCGACGCCAAGTCCTTCGACGACCTGGGCATCCGGGGCTTCGGCTTCGCTCCGCTGAAGCTGCCGCCGGAGCTGGACTTCGCGGGCATGTTCCACGGCGTCGACGAGCGGGTACCGGTGGACGGGCTGCAATTCGGGGTGCGGGTGCTCGACCGGTTCATCGATGCGTCCTGAATTGGCCCGCTGAAAGCACACTTCGGTATTCGACCAGACGTACTGGCCGTGACCGGGGCGGGTGAACGCGCTCATCAGGTCGTAGCCCTATTAGTTCCTCCTCGTTACAGGTGATGCGATCAGCTACTTGTGATCGCATTGCCAACAAGGAGGAATAATGATCAAGAAGGTCGTCGCCGCTGCGGCTGCCACTGGTGGGCTGGTTCTCGCGGGCGCGGGCCTCGCCGTCGCCGACTCGGGTGCCCAGGGTGCCGCAGTGCACTCCCCGGGTGTCCTGTCCGGCAACGTCGTTCAGGCGCCGATTCACGTCCCCGTGAACGTCTGCGGCAACACGATCTCGGTGATCGGGCTGCTGAACCCCGCCTTCGGCAACACCTGCATCAACAAGTGACGTTGTGCCTCGCCCTGTAAAAGGGCTGAGCCCGTCGGCCCCGGAGCGCGTGCCATGCGCTCCGGGGCCGACCGGCCTTTTCGGGACGTCGGTCGACTTCCGGCGTCCTCTCTTCGGAACAAGGTCGAAGGCAGGTATTCAGCAATGCGACAGGTCACCCGCAAGGGCCTGATGACCGTGGCGGCCGCGACCGGCATCGTCGCAGCCGCGGGCGGCGCCGCCCACGCGACCGGCTCGGGTGCGCACGGCTCCAGCTCGAACTCGCCCGGCGTGCTGTCGGGCAACACGGTGCAGGCGCCGGTGCACGTGCCGGTCAACGTCTGCGGCAACACGGTCGACGTCGTCGGCGTGCTCAACCCGGCGAGCGGCAACAGCTGCGCCAACACGGGCGGCGGCCACGGCTCCGGTGGCGGCTCGGGGGCGTCGGCCGACGGTCACGCCAGTGACTCGCCCGGCGTCGGCTCCGGCAACCACGTCGAGGCGCCGGTGCATGTGCCGGTCAACGTGTGCGGCAACAGCGTCGACATCATCGGCATCGGCAACTCCACCGAGGGCAACGACTGCACCAACAACGGCGGCGGGGGCCACACCCCGCCGGGCGGCGGCCACGAGAACCCGCCCGGTTCGCCGGAGCAGCCGGGCAACCCCGGCAACCCCGGGCAGCCGGGCAACCCCGGTAACCCGGGCAACCCCGGTAACCCGGGCAACCCCGGGAACCCGGGCAACCCCGGTAACCCGGAGAACCCTGCCGAGCCGAGCCACCCCGGTACCCCGAGCACGCCGCCCAGCGCGGGCGGCGAGACCCCGGGCGGCTCCTCCGGCGGCAACCAGCCGGGCGCCCACTTCGTCACCCAGCCCCGGGGTGACGCGGAGCTCGCCCGGACCGGCAGCGACCTGCCGATGGGCCTCGCTCTGCCGGTCGGCGCGGGGGCGCTGCTGGCGGGCACGGTGCTGTACCGCAAGGCACGGCCTTCGGCATAGGGCTCGGCCGTCCGGCACAGAACGGAGCGTGCCCCGCCGCGGCGGGGCACGCTCCATGTGTTCCTCTGCTGCTGTTCCTGTCTCGCCGTCCGTCGCCTCAGCTCACCATGTGGCCCGCACCTGGCGGATGATCCGGCGCCGCAGCCGCACCTTGCGGCTGCCGTCGCGCAGCAGGCTCAGGCGGTCCAACTCCCAGTGTCCGTACTCGGCATGGTCCGTCAGCAGGCGTGTGGCGTCCTTGCGGGAGACCCCGCGCGGTACGTACACGTCGACAAATTCGTATTCCGGCATCGCATCTATTGTGCGGGCTGGGGCCCGGTACGGATAGCGTCTGCACTATGTCTGATGCTGTGCAGCCCACCGCTGCCGAGGTACGCGCCGCCGCCGAGGCGGTCAAGACCGCGCTCGACCGCCACCTGGCCGCGGTCGAACGCCGGTCGGGTGAGGACGACCCGGCCGTCTACGAGGCGTTCAACCAGCTGGCCGCGGCCGCCGAGACCTACGACGAGCTGCTCTACGACCGCTACGACGAGGTCACCCCCTTCGAGATCCCCGGTGCGGAGGACGCGTTGCCGCCGTACACGGGCCCCGAGGAACCGAACGCGCTGAGTGTGCTGATCAGGCGCGACTACGCCGTGGCGGAGCCACAGCGGTTGCTGGCGCAGGCCCAGCGGATCGAGGCGGCGGACTACGACGAGGCGGACGGCTCCGGCACGGTGCACGGGGCGCTGGGCACCCTGTTCGGGGAGTTCGAGCCGGACGAGATCGCCTCCCGGCACAAGGAGTTCGGCCTGGAGGAGGGCGACTCCACACTCTGGGTGACCGCCTCCGACGACCAGACCGACCCCGGTGAATGGCTGGAGGCGCCCTTCGAGGGCGTCGACCCGCAGCGAGTGGTCTGCCGCTTCGACGTGAGCACGGTGTTCGACGAAGAGATCGGTGACGAGGGTGACTTCGAGGACGAACTCGACGCCGATCAGGACGAGGAAGACGATCTGGAGCCACTGGAGCGGTAGCGCGCCGCCGACGGCGGTGCGACGGCTGTCATGACGGCTGCGGCCCGGAGAAGGTCCGGGCCGCAGCCGTTGCGTGTGGGTCCGTGACGGTTCCCCGCACCCCGCGCCCCGCGTCCGGTGCGCCTCAGCTCGGCGTCGGCTGCTGTGTTCCGAGCAGGACGGGCAGGCGGGTCGTGCGCGGCTTCGCCGGGACCTCGGCGACCGCTCGCGGCAGGGCCTGCTCCACCCCGTGGACCACGGACAGATGGCGGTCGGCCCGGCCGAACGCCGTGTAGATCCACGGTCGGTTCAGCGTCTGTGCGGCATCGCCGGGCAGCACCACGACCACCGCGGCCCATCTGGCGCCCGCCGCCTGGTGCGCGGTCAGCGCCCAGCCGTGCCGTACGGACTGCTCCACCCGCTCCTTCGGTACGACGACGGCCTCGCCCGCACAGGACAGGTGCAGTCCCTCGGCGTCCGCCTTGACCACGTGGCCCGGTACCATACGGCCCGGTGCGGGCGAGTACGCGACGCGGTCACCGGGGTCGAAGCCGCCGAAGCGGCCGGGGCCGGGGTTGAGCCGTTCCTTGAGCGCGGCGTTGAGAACGCGGGTGCCGGCCGCGCCCCCATGGCCCGGGGTGATCACCTGGGTCTCCTCGGCCGGGATGCCGATCGCCCGCGGCACCGAGTCCGCGACCAGCTGCACGGTGCGGTGCACGGCCTCGCCCGCGTCGCGCACCGGCACGATCACGACCTCCTTGCCGGGCGCCTCGACCTGGTTCAGCTCGCCGATGCCGATTCCTGACACCAGCTCGCCCAGTGGGCCCGGGTCCGGCCGCCGCGAGGCGATCTGCGGACAGATCCGCGCCGCCAGCAGATCGGCGAACACCCGGCCGGGCCCCGCCGACCACAGCACCGCGGGATCCCCGGCCAGCACCAGCCGGGCCCCGTCCGGCAACGACTCCGTGAGCAGGGCCGCCGTCTCCACGTCCAGCTGCGGCGCGTCCAGCAGGACGAGCAGATCGAGGTCGAAGGCACCTTCCGCGTCCCGGCCGGGCCCTTCGGCACCGGAGAGCAGACCGGCCACGGTGGCGACGCCGGGCACGGACCCCGTCGGCGCGGGGTCGTCCGGCCGACCGGACCCGCCCAGGAGCGCCGCGAAGCGGCCCCGGGCGAGCGGGCTGTGCGTGGCCGCCCAGGCCCGCAGCCCCAGAGCCTGCGCGGCGTGCAGCAGGGCCGCCGGTTCGGCCAGGGACGCCTGCCCGCCGGTGTGCAGGACCAGGCCGTGTGCCGCGACCGCGCGGATCAGGTCGGCGGCGGAGCCCGCGTCCGCCGCGGCCCGTTCCCACTCCTCGGCCGAACCGTCCTGCTTGGGCGCCGAGTTGATCAGGCGGGCCAGTCCGTCGGCGAGGCTCTCCTCCGCGAGGGCGTACCGCTCCAGCCCGACCAGGACGCGGACCGGCCGCTCCTCGTCCTCCTCCGCCTCGTCGTCCATCCGGGCCGGGGTGCCGGGTTCGTCCAGGGCGTCCTGGAAGGCCAGGGCCTCGCCCTCGGCCAGTGTGTTCTGCACGGCCGTATCGGCGTCGGGCACACCCCGCTGGGTCAGCGTGGCGGTGAGCGCCGGCATCTCCAGGGCCGTGTGCCCGGCCACGGCCGCCTGCTCCAGGAGCCAGACGGTGATCGCCCGGCCCCGCCGCTCGTCGTCGGGTCCGCACTCCGCGCCGAGCAGCGCCCGCGCGAACCCGTCGGCCTGCTCGGTCCGTACGCCGCCGACGCGCAGCAACTGCCAGGGGTCCGCGCGCAGTTGACCAGCCGCGTCCTCGCCGAGGGCCGCGGCGACCTGCGGGGCGAGCGCTTCCGGGGCGCCGCCGTCGGCCAGCGTGCGGCGCACGGACTCGACGGTCTCCGGAGCGGGGCCCGTGGGCGCCTCGGCCGCCACGGGCCGCGGTCGGGGGGCCGGCTCCGGGGTGGGGCGGCGCGGTGGCTCCGGCTCGCTGAACACGGTGGCGGCGGGCTTGGCGCCGCTCTCCACGGCCCGGACGGCGGCGAGCAGGTCGGCGGCCTTCCCGCTGAGCTTCGTCCCGCTCTCGACGGGCCTCTGCTTCTCGGCCTTCCGCCGCTCGATCCGCTCCCGCTCGACGCGCTGAGCGGCGAGTTCGGCCTCGGCCTCGGACAAACGCGCGGTGGTGTCGCCGTCGCCGTCCTTGGTCGTGGCTTCCGCCCCGGCACCCTCAGCGGCGTCGGCGCCCTCGCTGCCGGCCGCAGCCGCGGCTTCCGCCCCGGCGTCCTCCGTCGCGGCGCCCGGCGTCCCCGGCTCGGTGTTCTCCGTGGTCTCGGGCGGCTCCGTGCTCACAGCGTGCTCCAGTCGTGATCGGGATAGCGGTGCACGGGCGCTGACACGTCGTCGAGCGCCCGGCAGATCTCGTCAGGAAGACTAAGGGCCTCCACTGACAATGCCGCCGTGAGCTGCTGGGAGTTGCGCGGGCCGATGACGGGCGCGGCCACGCCGGGTCGGTCGCGGACCCAGGCCAGGGCGACCTGGAGCGGGGTGACGGCCAGCCCGTCGGCCGCCGTCTGCACGGCGTCCACGATGCGGCTCGCCGTGTCGTCGAGGTACGGCGCGACGAAGGGCGCCAGATGCTCCGAGGCGCCGCGTGAGTCGGCGGGAGTGGAGTCGCGGTACTTCCCCGTCAGGACGCCCCGGCCGAGCGGGGAGGAGGGGAGCAGGCCGATGCCGAGGTCCAGCGCGGCCGGCAGCACTTCGCGCTCCACGCCGCGCTGGAGCAGGGAGTACTCCAGCTGTGTGCTCGCCAGCCGGGTCCGGGTGCCGGGCGCCGCGAGCTGCCATGTCGCCGCCTTGGCGAGCTGCCAGCCGCAGAAGTTGGAGACGCCCGCATAGCGGGCCCGGCCGCTGCTGACCGCCAGGTCGAGGGCCTGGAGGGTCTCCTCCAGCGGGGTGGACGGGTCGAAGGCGTGGATGTGCCAGACGTCGACGTAGTCGGTGCCGAGCCGGGCCAGCGAGGCGTCCAGCGCGGAGAGCAGATGGCCGCGCGAGCCGTCGAACCTGCGGTCCGGGTCGGGCACGCTGCCCGCCTTCGTCGAGATCACCAGGTCCCGGCGCGGGACCAGCCCCTCTATGAGCCGGCCGAGCAGGTACTCGGCCTCGCCGTCGCCGTACACGTCGGCCGTGTCGACGAGGCTGCCGCCCGCCTCCCAGAACGTTTTCAAGAGGTCCGCGGCATCGTGCTCGTCGGTGTCCCTGCCCCAGGTGAGGGTGCCGAGCCCGATCCGGGACACGCGCAGGCCGGTGCGGCCGAGATGCCTCTGCTCCATGAACGCCGAGATTACTGGCCAGAACCTGCCATGTGGGGGCCTGTGGATAACCAGTTTTCAGGACGGTCACCGGGGATCCCCACGGTCGTCGGGGCGACGCCCGCCACACCGGCCTCCCCGCCGGGGGTCCGCCGCGCTAAGGTCGGGCCGACAAGGGACGTTACTGATCGGTAAGGGGATCGGCCATGCAGCTCGGGATCAACCTCGGCTACTGGGGTGCCGGAATGGACGCGGACAACCTCGCCGTCGCGCAGGAGGCCGACCGGCTCGGGTACGCCGTGTGCTGGGCCGCCGAGGCGTACGGCTCGGACGCGGCCACCGTGCTGAGCTGGGTCGCTGCCCAGACCGAGCGCATCGACGTCGGCTCCGCCATCTTCCAGATCCCGGCCCGCCAGCCGGCGATGACCGCGATGACCGCCGCGACCCTGGACTCGCTCTCCGGCGGCCGCTTCCGCCTCGGCCTCGGCGTCTCCGGACCGCAGGTCTCCGAGGGCTGGTACGGCGTCAAGTTCGACAAGCCGCTGGCACGCACGCGCGAGTACGTCGAGATCGTCCGCAAGGCCATGACGCGCGAGCGCCTGTCGTACGAGGGCCAGCACTGGACGCTGCCCCTGCCCGGCGGCCCCGGCAAGCCGATCAAGCTGACCGTGCACCCGCAGCGCGAGCACATCCCGCTGTACATCGCCGCCATCGGCCCGAAGAACCTCGAACAGACCGGTGAGATCGCCGACGGCGCCCTGCTGATCTTCCCCTCCGCGGAGCACCTCGAGGACACGACGATCAAGTACCTGCGCGCCGGGCGCGAGAAGGCGGGCAAGACCCTCGACGGGTTCGACGTCTGCCCGACCCTGCCGCTCGCCGTGGGCGACGACAAGGACGTGGCCACGCTGGCCGACACTTTCCGCCCCTACACCGCGCTGTACGTCGGCGGCATGGGCAGCCCCAAGCAGAACTTCTACAACCAGCTCGCCCAGCGCATGGGCTACGAGAAGGAAGCCGCCGAGATCCAGACAAGGTACCTCTCCGGCGACAAGCAGGGCGCCGCTGCCGCGGTCCCGCAGGACCTGATCGACAAGACCGCGCTGCTGGGTTCCGTCGACCGCATCGCCGACCGCATGAAGGCCTACGCCGCGGCCGGGGTCACCACCCTGTCCCTCGCGCCCGCGGGCTTCACGCTCGACGAGCGGCTCGCCTCGCTCCGCGCCGGCACCGAGGCCCTGGAGCGCGCCGGGCTCGCGTAAGAGGCGGCGCGCCGGGCGTCGTACAGCTCGGGAAGTTTTCAGCGGCCGTGGTGGGGGCTCGGGGGTCTTCCCCGCCACGGCCGTCACGCAGAACAACGCGCGCGTGCCCACCCGGTTACGCCCCCGTCGTGACCCCGATGGTCATTCTTTTGGCGGAGTTGTCCGACACAGGTGTTGCAGCACCTCTCTCGCCGCATTTGACTCGTTCTTTGCGGAATCCTGCGGCGTCCTGCAGAGAGGTGCCCCACGATGCTTTCGGCCAAGAGTCTGTTCCAGGAGATCCTCGACAACGACGAGTCGTTCCGTCTGTTCTGCTCCATCGCGGCCAGCGGTGAGTCCCAGGGCGGCTGGGAGAACGCGCGGATCGCCGCGCTCGTCCCGCAGAGCGAGCGCGGTCTCGCGCC
Organism: Streptomyces viridochromogenes; assembly: GCF_001270495.1. Taxonomy (GTDB): domain Bacteria; phylum Actinomycetota; class Actinomycetes; order Streptomycetales; family Streptomycetaceae; genus Streptomyces; species Streptomyces viridochromogenes_A. The sequence goes on along the minus strand of NZ_LGUR01000072.1, from coordinate 75,430 downwards.
CAAGATCACCCGGCACGGGGCGGACGAGGACAAGCACGGGCGGATCTTCAACGCCCTGATGAAGAAGCGCGGCCTCGAACCCGTCCCCGTCCCGCCCGAGACCGACTACACGATGCTGCTGGAGCGGCACGGCATCGGACTCGCCCACGAGAAGCTCAAGGGCGAGGAGCCGCTCACCGTCCAGGACATCGTCACCTACCTGTCCCACAGCCGGGTCACCGAACAGCGGGCCTCCGAGGAGATGGAGCTGCTGCGCAAGCACTTCGCCGACCACCCCGACCTCGGCCGCGCGGTCAGGATGATCTCGGCCGACGAGGACAACCACCTCGCCTACTGCCACGAGGAACTCCTGCGCTTCGCCGCCCAGGGCCACGGGCGGGTCATCCAGCGGACGCTGCGGGAGTGCGCGCTCGCGGAGATCCGGATCTACCGGGACGTCAGCCTCGCGGTCATGGACCACATGGGCCGCATCCTCGACTGGCCCCGGCCCAAGGCGGCCGTGCTCGCCGCGGGCATCCACGCCGTGTACGCCTGGGAGCGGCTGGCGGGCTGGCGGCGCATGGTGTCCCTGAAGATGCCCGAACGACGCGACGCCCTCGGCGGCCCGGCCACCTCGGCGCCCGAGTTCGCCTGACCCGGACCGCCTGCGGAACTACAGCCAACCCCGGCGCTTGAACAGCCGGTACAACAGCACCTCCAGAGCGACCATGCCCGCGATGAGCGCCGGATACGACCCTGTCCAGCGCAGCTCGGGCATGTGCTCGAAGTTCATGCCGTAGATCCCCGCGATCATCGTGGGGATCGCGGCCATGGCCGCCCACGCGGAGATCTTCCGCACGTCGTCGTTCTGCCGGACGCTCATCTGCGCGAGATGCGCCGCGAGGATGTCGGAGACCAGCCGGTCCAGGCCCTCCACCGACTCGTTCACGCGCGTGAGGTGGTCGCTCACGTCGCGGAAGAAGGGCTGCGCCTTGTCGTGCACGAACGGCACGCGCGCCCCGATCATGCCGGTGCCGGCGAGCCGGGACAACGGCTGCGCGAGCGGGCCGGTGGCCCTGCGGAACTCCAGGATCTGCCGCTTGAAGGCATAGATGCGGGACGCCGTGTGCCGGGAGCCCCCGCCGGTCGGCGAGAACACCTCCGCCTCCAGCTCCTCCAGGTCCGTGCCCAACTCGCCCGCCACGTCCACGTAGTGGTCGACCACGGCGTCGGCGATCATGTACAGCACCGCCGTGGGACCGTGCCGGAGCATCTCCGGCTCGTGCTCCAGACGGCTGCGCACCGTCCCCAGCGGCGCCTCCTCGCCGTGCCGGACCGTCACCACGAACGAGTCGCCGATGAAGACCATGACCTCGCCGGAGGAGACGATGTCGCTCTTCGCCTCGTACCCGACCGGCTTGAGGACCATGAACAGCGAGTCGTCGTAGACCTCCAGCTTGGGCCGCTGGTGCGCGTGCAGGGCGTCCTCCACGGCCAGCGGGTGCAGCCCGAACTCGTCGGTGACCCGGTCGAACTCGTTCTCCGTGGGCTCGTACAAGCCGATCCAGACGAAGGCGTCGCCCCGCAGGCGGCACAGATCAAGGGCGTCGGAGAAGTCCGCCGGCCCCTCCGTCCGGCGCCCGTCCTCGTAGATGGCGCAGTCGACGATCACGGAGCGTATTCTCCCGCCATCCCCTCGCGAGCGCACCCGGTCGTATGCCTACGCTGGGCCGCATGCCCACCCTGATCCTGGTCCGCCACGGACGCTCCACCGCCAACACCGAGGGACTCCTCGCCGGGTGGACGCCCGGCGTCGCCCTCGACGAGCGCGGCGCCGCGCAGGCCGCCGCGCTGCCCGGACGGCTCACCGCGCTGCCGGTCTCCGAGATCGTCACCAGCCCGCTGCAGCGCTGCCAGGAGACGATCCGGCCGCTGCTCGACGCCCGGCCGGAACTCACCGCGCACACCGACGAGCGGATCGGGGAGTGCCACTACGGCGACTGGTCCGGCCGCAAGCTCGCCGAGCTGGGGGACGAGCCGCTGATGGAGGTCGTCCAGGCGCACCCCTCGGCGGCCGCGTTCCCCGGCGGTGAGTCGATGCGGGCGATGCAGACCCGGGCCGCCGAGGCCGTACGCGAGTGGAACGCGCGCGTGGAGCGCGATCACGGCGCCGACGCCGTGTACCTGATGTGCTCGCACGGCGACATCATCAAGTCCCTCGTCGCGGACGCCCTCGGTCTTCATCTCGACCTCTTCCAGAGGATTTCCGTCGAACCGTGTTCCGTCACCGCGATCCGCTACACCCGCCTGAGGCCGTTCCTCGTACGCCTCGGGGACACCGGTGATTTCGCGTCCCTCGCCCCGCGCGAGGAGCCGCCGGCCGGCGACGCGACGGTCGGAGGCGGCGCGGGCGCACCGTGATCGTCCGGCGCAGTAGGGTGAAGCGGTCGAAGCAGCGCCGCACCCACGCTCTCGCCGTCGATCCAGCCGTTCCCAGTTGTCGCCGTACTCACGATTCCCATGGAGACAGGACGTGTCCCGTCAGGTGTTCCTCTACGACCCCCCGGACCGCTTCGTGGCCGGTACGGTCGGACTGCCCGGGCGCCGTACGTTCTTCCTCCAGGCCACCGCAGGCTCCCGGGTGACCAGCGTGGCCCTGGAGAAGACCCAGGTCGCCGCCCTCGCCGAGCGCATGGACGAACTGCTCGACGAGGTCGTACGGCGTAGTGGCGGCAGCGCCGCCGTCCCCGCCATGGCGCCCGCCGAGGTCGCCGACACCGACCCGCTGGACACCCCCGTCGAGGAGGAGTTCCGCGTCGGCACCATGGCCCTCGCCTGGGACGGCGACGAGCAGCGCATGATCGTCGAGGCGCAGGCCCTCGTGGAGCTCGACGCCGACTCCGAGGAGGACCTGGCCGAGGCCGAGGAGCGGCTCCTCCAGGACGAGGAGAACGGGCCCCCGATGCTGCGGGTCCGGCTCACCGGCGCGCAGGCGAGGGCCTTCGCCAAGCGCGCCCTGGACGTCGTCAACGCCGGGCGGCCGCCGTGTCCGCTGTGCAGCCTCCCGCTCGACCCGGAAGGACACGTATGTCCGCGCCAGAACGGATACCGCCGCGGAGCGTGACCTCGGTGGAGCTGCTCACCGAGGGTGAGCTGACGATGCGCGGACGCATCCGCGAGGCGTCCAACGCGGCCCTGTTCTGCACGGTCGCGTACGAGGGGCAGGAGGCGTCCTGCGTCTACAAGCCCGTCGCCGGTGAGCGGCCGCTGTGGGACTTCCCCGACGGGACGCTCGCGCAGCGCGAGGTCGCCGCGTACGAGGTCTCCGAGGCGACCGGCTGGGGGCTCGTACCGCCCACCGTGCTGCGGGACGGGCCGTACGGCGAGGGCATGGTCCAGCTGTGGATCGAGGCGACGCCCGAGGCCGAGCTGCTCGCCCTGGTCGACGGCGAGGAGCCCGGGCCCGGCTGGAGGGCGATCGCCTTCGCCGAGGTCGGCGAGGGGAAGACCGCCCTGCTGGTGCACGCCGACGACGAGCGGCTGCGGCGGCTCGCCGTCCTGGACGCCGTGATCAACAACGCCGACCGCAAGGGCGGGCACCTGCTGCCCACCGAGGGCGGCCACCTGTACGGCATCGACCACGGCGTCACGTTCAACGTCGAGAACAAGCTGCGGACGCTGCTGTGGGGGTGGGCGGGGGAGCCGCTGGGAGGGGAGGCCGGCGAGGTGCTCGGCGCCCTGCGGGAGGGGCTGAAGGAGGGCGGTGAGCTGGCCGTGCGGCTGGCCGGGCTGATCACCCCCGCCGAGGTGGAGGCCACACGCGCGCGCGTGGAGGCGCTTCTGACGTCCGGGAAGTACCCGGAGCCGAGCGGGGAGTGGCCGGCCATTCCGTGGCCGCCCGTCTAGCGGGGTACTGCATGGAGGGCCGTATCGCGCAAGAGGGCCTTACCGGCCATCCGGCCTGGTCCGGTTCGTATCCGGAACATCCGTCCGGTTAGGCTCATGGCATGTATGCCTGGCCCGCTTCTGAGGTCCCCGCCCTGCCTGGTCAGGGCCGCGACCTGAGGATCCACGACACCGCGACCGGCGGTCTGGTCACCCTCGACCCCGGTCCCGTCGCCCGTATCTACGTCTGCGGCATCACCCCGTACGACGCGACCCACCTGGGTCACGCGGCGACCTACAACGCGTTCGACCTCGTGCAGCGCGTGTGGCTCGACACCAAGCGGCAGGTTCACTACGTCCAGAACGTCACCGACATCGACGATCCGCTCCTGGAGCGGGCCGAGCGCGACGACATCGACTGGGCCGCCCTCGCCGAGAAGGAGACCGCCCTCTTCCGCGAGGACATGACCGCCCTGCGCATGCTGCCCCCGCGGCACTACATCGGCGCGGTCGAGGCGATACCCGGGATCGTGCCGCTGGTCGAGCGGCTGCGGGACGCCGGCGCCGCGTACGAACTCGACGGGGACGTCTACTTCTCCGTCGAGTCCGACCCGAACTTCGGCAAGGTCTCCGGCCTCGACGCCGCCGCCATGCGGCTGCTCTCGGCCGAGCGCGGCGGTGACCCGGACCGTCCGGGCAAGAAGAACCCGCTCGACCCGATGCTGTGGATGGCCGCCCGTCCCGGGGAGCCCAGCTGGGACGGCGGTTCGCTCGGGCGCGGCCGCCCCGGCTGGCACATCGAGTGCGTCGCCATCGCCCTCGACCACCTCGGCATGGGCTTCGACGTCCAGGGCGGCGGTTCCGACCTGGCCTTCCCGCACCACGAGATGGGCGCCTCGCACGCCCAGGTGCTGACCGGCGAGTTCCCCATGGCCAAGGCGTACGTCCACGCCGGCATGGTCGCCCTGCACGGCGAGAAGATGTCCAAGTCCAAGGGGAACCTGGTCTTCGTGTCGCAGCTGCGGCGCGACGGCGTCGACCCCGCCGCCATCCGGCTCGCCCTCCTCGCCCACCACTACCGGGCCGACTGGGAGTGGACCGACCAGGTGCTCCAGGACGCCGTCGCCCGCCTGGACCGGTGGCGTGCCGCCGTGTCCCGGCCCGACGGGCCGCCCGCCGAGGCGCTCGTCGAGGAGATCCGCGAGGCCCTCGGACACGACCTGGACGCCCCGGCCGCGCTCGTGGCGGTCGACCGCTGGGCCGCCGCACAGGAGGAGAGCGGCGGTACGGACATCGGCGCCCCCGGCGTCGTGTCGCGCGCCGTGGACGCGCTGCTGGGCGTCGCCCTGTAGGGATCCGGAACCGAGAGAGGGGCGCTTCCTCTCCGCGGGAGGAAGCGCCCCGATCCCTTTGCTCAGGTGCCCGTCCGTTCGTTCAGGTGCCCGTCAGAGTCGCTGGATCCGGACGCCGCGCAGCACGCTCGGCGACTGGGTGTCCCAGATGCCGATCACCTGGTGGCCGAACGCGAACGCCTGCTGGATCTGCTGGTGGATCTGCGGGTTCGGGTTGTTCAGGACCCGGAACTGGTTGTCGATGCGCAGGAAGATCTGATGCGGCTGCCCCTGGAGCGGGTGGACGATGTCGACGAAGCCGTCCGCCACACCGGAGGCCAGAGCCTGCGCCTGGAGCTGCTGGGCGGCCTGCTGCACCGCCGCCAGCGCGACCTGCTGCAACTGCTGCTGCATCTGCTGCTCGTTCTGCTGCGCCTGCTGGTCCTGCTGCTGGCCGCCGAACTGCTGCTGGCCCAGCTGCTGAAGCAACTGCTGGTACGGCTGCTGCTGGCCGAGCTGCTGGAGCTGTTCCAGGGAGCCGCTCATGCCGTACGGCTGCTGCTGGCCGAAGCCCTGCTGCTGGCCGAAGCCCTGTTGCTGCCCGAACGGCTGCTGCTGGTAGGGCGATGTGCTGGGGAACTGCTGGCCTTGCTGTTGTCCCATGTGACTCATCTGCGGGGTGGTGCTCATTCGGGTGTCACCTTCCCTTGATGTGATGGGCTGCGTCAGCCGGTGATCACCAGGCCGACGATCTCGTCGTCCGAGAACCACACTCGGACTTCGGGCCGTCCCCCCGCGAAGGCGGTATGGACCGCCTGGCGGATCTCCGGGGACGGGTGGTTGAGGTTCCGCCAGCCGCCGGCCACGAACAGCCGGAGCCTGGGCGGGAGTTCGCGTGGGTAGGGCAGGAGCTCGTCCCAGTAGCGTTCGGCCAGGCCCGAGCCGACCGCCTGCGGCACCAGATGGGTGACCGCCGCCCTGATGTCGGGGCGGTTGCCGATCCGCTGGGAGGCGGGCCGGCCAGGCGCGTCCTGCTGCGGGGAACCCGTCGCCCGCAGCACGGCACACGCGCGCTCGGGGGTCATCGGCGGCTGGCCCGCGGCTTTGAGCATGCCCTGCAAGGCGGCCAGCGCGCCGACCACGACCGGGGAGGCGGACGACGTCCCCGAGAACGTGTCGGTGTACCAGGCGATCTCCTCGGGCCCGCCCTGAAGGTCGCCGGGCCGGTCCCAGAAGCCGCCGGTGGTCGTCACCTCGCGCCCCCAGCCCTGCGCGTCCACGCGGGCGCCGTAGTTGGAGAACGCGAGCCGTGAGCGGTCCGGGCCGTGGTCACGGCCGTGCGTGCCCGGCGGTGGGGCGCCCGCCCCGACCAGTACGGCGCCGGAGGACGGGTTGGACGGGTTGAACGGGTTGCGCCACGACTCCGGGAAGTCGTCCGGGCGACGCTCGTAGAGCGCGTCGTCCAGCGACTCGGCGCCGTTGCCCGCGGCGGCCACCACGAGGACCCCCTTGGCGGTGGCGTAGCGGACGGCGGCGAGGTCGTCCGGCCACCATTCCAGCGCGATGTAGCCGCGCTGGTCGTCGCGCTGGGCGTACTCGAACCGCGGCCCGGGGCGGTGCAGTTCGATCAGCAGGATGTCGCCGGGGCTCAGCCGGTCGGCCGCCGCGTGGATCGCGGGCGCCGTCCCGATGCCCTGGAAGGACGCGGCCGCGGTCACCGTGTCCGGCACGATGCCGGTGATGCCGTACTCGGTGCGGTCACCGCCGATGACCCCGATCACGGCGGTGCCGTGGTTGCGCCAGGCGAGGTCGGACAGCGGGGTGCCGACGACGACTCCGGCCAGCTTGGCGGCCAGGTCCTCGTGGCCCAGCTGCCAGGAGCCCTCCACGTCGATCACGGTCACGCCCTCACCGGTGCCGCCGGGGCGCTGCCAGGCCCAGTGCGCGTCCACGCCCTCGGGCGCGGGCCGCAGATAGCCCTGGCGGCCGCTGTAGTCGGGCGTGACCGGCGCGCCCTCCTTCAGGCGCCCGCTCTCCGCCCCCATCGGCCCGAACCCGGCCGGTACCGCGCCCGGCTTCACATACGCCGTGTCGATCCCCGGCAGCGCGGCGATACGGGCCCGCAGCTCCTCGGCGCGGCTCTCCCCGCCGCGTACCCGGTAGAACAGCGCGAGGTCGGGGACCTCCTCGGCGCCTGCTTGCGGGGCGGCCTGCTGCAGCCGCTCCTCGCTGCCGAACAGCGGCTCCAGCGTGAGTTGTTCGTCACTGAGGAACATGTCGAGGGCCGACACGTCGGCGCCCGCCACCGAGCGGACGCCCTCGGCCCGGGCCCGCAGCCGGACCTCCGGGCGGGCGACGACGATCAGCTCCCGCTCGGCTCCTCGATAGGTGAATCCCGCTCCGTCGGGCCCCGGCCCGGACGCTCCCGGGCCCTGCGCCGGCTCTGCCTGGTCGGTCATCGTCTGCCGCTCCCTTCGGTTCCTGCGGATACCAAGTGCGGGTGGTGCGGCGCGCCTTCGCAGGACAACCAAGCACGCGCGGCCCGGTCCGTCCAGACTTATTTCGCCAACTCGGTTTGAAACAAGTTGAATTGGGCACCGTGTGCAATCCGGCGTGAAAGAGATGTCACGCCACAATCGGGCCAGATGTGCCCAGTCGCTGTCGAGAGGCTGTCTACGGCTGCGGAGGCATCCGGCGTGTGGTGGGGTGGACGAGTCAGTTGACCGTTGGACCAGCTGTCGGCTGGTCCTCTTCGTGGAAGGACGCACAGTGGCCCCCGAACACCGCTCCTTCGCAGCTCGCCCCACCCGCCGCAGACTCCTCACGGCCGGCGCCGCCACCGCCGGAGCCGTGCTCGTCGGGTCGGCCGGCACCCCCGCCGCCGCGGCCGGGAAGACCCGGCCCGTCGTGATCCACCTCCCGAACGGCTTCCGCCCGGAGGGCATCACCATCGGCGGCGGACCGTACGCCTACCTCGGCTCGCTCGGCGACGGCTCGATCTACCGCGCCGACCTGCGCACCGGCGAGGGCGGCATCATCTCGGCCGGACCCGGCACGCCCTCGGTCGGCCTCAAACTCGATCACCGGGGACGCCTGTTCGTCGCCGCACGCGGCCAGGGCACCCGCGTCGTGGACACCCGCACCGGCGAGGTCCTCGCCTCGTACGTCCTCACCACGGCGACCCCGTCCTTCGCCAACGACGTGTTCCTGACCCCGCGCACGGCCTGGTTCACCGACTCCTTCCAGCCCGCGCTGTACGCCCTGCCGCTCGGCCGGCACGGGGAACTGCCGGGCGCGGACGACGTCGTGACGATCACCCTGAGCGGCGACTGGAGCCAGGTCCCCGGCGAGGTCGTGAACGCCAACGGCATCACGAGCACCCCTGACGGCTCCGCGCTGCTGGTCGTGCAGTCCGGGGTGGGCGGCCTGCACCGCGTGAACCCGCGCACCGGCGTCACCCGGCTCGTCGACCTCGGCGACGCGGCCCCGCTCTCCAACGGCGACGGACTGCTGCTGGACGGACGCACGCTGTACGTCGTGCAGAACCGGCAGAACGCGATCGACGTGTTCAGGCTCTCCGCGGACGGCCGCAGCGGCGTCTTCCGGCGCCGTGTCACCGACCCGCTCTTCGACGTGCCGACCACGGTGGCCGCGTACCGGGGCCGCCTCTACCTGCCCAACGCGCGCTTCACCACGACACCGACACCGGAGACGACGTACGACGTGATCTCCGTGCCCGCGTGACGATCCTGCCCGTATGACGAAGGAGGGCGGTGCGCAGTCCGCGCACCGCCCTCCTTCGTCTCTTTCTCAGTCCTCCGACGACTCGTCGTCGTCCGTGGTGCCCGGCTTCGGTGGCTTGGGCGGCTTCGCGCGACCGCTCGGGTTGTCCCTCAGGAAGGGGCCGGGGGACTCCCCGCCGTCCGCCGTGGCGTGCCCGCCCGGCGTCGGGCCGCCGCCGTCCCGTCGGCGCAGATACCGCTCGAACTCGCGGGCGATCGCCTCGCCCGACGCCTCCGGCAGCTCCGCGGTGTCCCGGGCCTCCTCCAGCGACTGCACGTACTCGGCGACCTCGCTGTCCTCGGCGGCCAGCTGGTCCACACCGACCTGCCAGGCGCGCGCGTCCTCGGGCAGCTCGCCCAGCGGGATGCGCACGTCGATCAGGTCTTCCAGGCGGTTGAGCAGGGCCAGCGTCGCCTTCGGGTTCGGCGGCTGCGAGACGTAGTGCGGTACGGCCGCCCACAGCGACACCGCCGGGACGCCTGCGTGTGTGCACGCCTCCTGGAGGACGCCGACGATGCCCGTCGGGCCCTCGTACTTGGTCTCCTCCAGATCCATTCGCTGGGCCAGGTCCGCGTCGGACGTGGTCCCGCTGATCGGGACCGGACGCGTGTGCGGGGTGTCACCGAGCAGGGCGCCCAGGATGACCACCAGCTCCACGCCCAGTTCGTGCGCGAAGCCGAGGAGCTCGTTGCAGAACGAGCGCCAGCGCATGGACGGTTCGATACCTCGGACGAGCACGAGGTCACGCGGCTTCTCGCCGCCGACGCGGACCACCGAAAGCCTGGTCGTGGGCCAAGTGATCTTGCGGACGCCCGCGTCCATCCATACCGTGGGGCGGTTCACTTGGAAGTCGTAGTAGTCCTCGGCGTCCAGCGCCGCGAACACCTCGCCCTTCCACTCCCTGTCCAGATGCGCGACCGCGGTGGAAGCGGCGTCGCCGGCATCGTTCCAGCCCTCGAACGCGGCCACCATGACCGGGTCGATCAGCTCGGGAACCCCCTCGAGCTCGATCACCCAGTGCCTCCTTCCGACGTGCCCTCGCTTGACCACCCAACCTTACGGCGTGCGGCGGGGGCGCCCGCAGCCCCCTTGCACGGGGGAGTGAACGGATCACTGCCCCGTTCGTCACCGGGGAACACCCCGGAGCCTCTCACCCGGGCGAGTGGGCCGACCCAGCAGCGCGGGGAACTGCGCGAGCGGCCACAACGAACCGGCACCCGCAAGACGACGCGCACTCCCATGGCGCACCTGGCCGAACTCACAGAGTGGACCGCAGCCACTGCTCCACGCTCGCGATGTGCACCGTCGCCCACGACTTCGCCGCCTCCGCGTCGCGGTCCCGCAGCGCCGCCAGGATCGCCCGGTGCTCGTGCAGGGTCCGGCTGACCGCGTCCTCCTGGGTCAGCCCGCGCCAGATGCGGGCCCGAGTCGTCGGCCCCGACAGCCCGTCGAGGAGCGAACAGAGCACCGAGTTCCCCGAGCTCTGCACGATGCCCCGGTGGAACTCCAGGTCGCAGGCGACGAGCTCCTCCACCGACGGATCGTTGCCGAGCTTGTCCAACTGGTTGGTCAGCGCGTTCAGTTGCTGCTCGCTGATCCGGGACGCGGCCATCGCCGTGGCGGCCGGCTCCAGGATGCGGCGTACGGCGAGGAACTCCAGCACCGTGTCGTCGCGGTGGAAGTCGACGACGAAGCTCAGCGCCTCCAGCAACAGCTGCGGATCCAGACTCGTGACATACGTGCCGTCGCCCTGCCGCACGTCCAGGATCCGGATCAGTGACAGAGCGCGCACGGCCTCGCGCAGGGAGTTGCGGGACAGCCCGAGATCGGCGGCCAGCTCGCTCTCCTTGGGGAGCCGGTCGCCGGGGCGCAGCGCGCCGGAGACGATCATGCCCTTGATCTTCTCGATCGCCTCGTCGGTGACTGCCATGGCCGCCCTCCCGGTCGTTCAGGATGTCGTGCAAGACATCCGACGTCTCAGGCACATTATGCGGTCTGTTCAGATGAGCGCCTCCGCCGTGGACCAACAGGTCGATCGCGCCCACGCCGCGCCCCCTCCGGGGGGAGCGGCTGTCTCGAACTGTGGTTCCCCAAGGTCATGTACGGTGACGGACACCCACAGGAGTACTAGGAGTGTCCTCTTATGTCCCAGGAAGTGCGGCCCATGCCCGAGGAATTGCGTGCCGTCCAGTGGACCGGAACGAGCCTCGCGCTGATCGACCAGACCGTGCTCCCGCACCGCACCGAGACGATGGACGTCCGTGATGTGGACACCCTGGTCGACGCGATCCAGCGGCTCGTCGTGCGCGGTGCGCCCGCGATCGGCGCCGCGGGAGCCTACGGCGTCGCGCTCGCGCTGCTCCAGGGCGAGCGGGAGGGCTGGTCGGCCGACGAGATACGCGCGGCCGTGGCCCGCGTCCGTGACGCCCGGCCCACCGCGGTCAACCTCATGGTGTGCGTGGACCGCGTCATGACCCGCTTCGACGAGGGCCTCGACGCGGTGCTGGAGGAGGCCGCCGCCGTCCAGCAGGAGGACGTCGACGCGAACCGCGCCATGGCCGCGTTCGGCGCCGACTGGCTGCTCGGACGGGTCGGCGTCGAGCGGCCGTTGCGCATCCTCACCCACTGCAACACCGGCGCGCTCGCCACCTCCGGCTGGGGCACGGCGCTCGGCGTCATCCGCGAACTGCACGCCCGTGGCCGCCTGGAGGTCGTGTACGCCGACGAGACGCGCCCGCTGCTCCAGGGCTCCCGCCTGACCGCCTGGGAGCTGGTCCAGGAGGGCATCCCGCACTACGTCCAGGCCGACGGCGCCGCGGCCGGCACCATCCTGCGCGGCGAGGTCGACGCGGCGGTCGTCGGCGCCGACCGGATCGCCGCGAACGGCGACACCGCGAACAAGGTCGGCACCGTGGGGGTCGCCCTGGCCTGCGCGGACGCAGGGATCCCGTTCCTGGTGGCGGCGCCGACGACGACCGTCGACCTGGCCACGAAGACCGGCGACGACATCCACATCGAACTCCGGGGCGAGGACGAGGTGCTGGAGTGGGGTGGCATACGGACCGCTCCGGCGGCCTCGCGCGGCCACAACCCGGCGTTCGACGTCACGCCGGGGCGTCTGGTGACCGGGCTGGTCACCGAGCGTGGGGTGCTGGAGGTGTCGGCGGGGGAGCTGCCGGGGGAGAGGCTGCGCTGAAGTCCGTGGGAGGTGGCGACCTATACTCCGGACCCATGGCCGACGCTGCGATCTCACCGGACGCGGATCTGGTCGGCGCCCTGAAGGCGCTGGCCAACCCGGTGCGGCTACAGCTGTTGGTGTGGCTGCGTGAGCCCGAGCGGCACTTCTCGCAGTACGAGGCGATCGCGGACCCGGCCGAGGTCGGGGTCTGTGTGAGCCACATCCAGGCCAAGGCCGGGCTGGCCCAGTCGACGGTGTCGGCGTACATGGCGGAGCTTCAGCGGGCGGGTCTGGTGCGGGCGACGCGGGTGGGCAAGTGGACCCACTACAAGCGGGACGAGGAGCGCATCGCCGAGCTGGTGGCCCAACTCGGGCGAACCCTCTAGCAGTTGGACACGTGGGCGTGCGAGTGCCGCCCTGTTGGACTTGATATCGAGAATCTGCAATATTTCGATGCATGGAGAATCTGGGGAACCTGGGGACCTTCGGCATCTACACCTTCGACTTCGAGCACCAGCCTGCCGCGCGGGTGCGCGACTCCGTACAGGAGCTGGAACAACTGGGCTGGCGGGCGGTGTGGTTCCCCGAGGTGGGCGGGCGCGAGGCGCTCACCCAGGCCGGCTATCTGCTCGCCTCGACCGAGCGGCTGCACGTGGTCAACGGCATCGCACAGATCTGGTCGCGGGAGGCGGGCGCGACCCACGCCGCGAGCGCGCTGCTGGCCGACGCCTACCCGGGCCGGCATGTCCTGGGTCTGGGATTCGGCGCGCACAGGCCGGGCGTCAAACCCCTCGCGGCCATGGCCGGGTACCTCGACGAGTTGGACACGCTCGCCAAGCAGTCACCCGTGCCCGCGCCGCAAACGCCGGCCCGCCGCATCCTGGCCGCCTACGGCCCCAAGATGCTCGCCCTGGCCCGGGACCGCTCCGCAGGCGCCCACACCTACCACGTCAACACGGCCCACACCGCCCAGGCGAGGGACATCCTCGGCCCCGACGCGTTCCTCGGCGTCGAGCACGCGGTGCTCTTCGAGGCGGAGCCCGACAAGGCCCGCGCGACGGCACGCGAGCATCTGCGCCCGTACCTCGACTCCTCGTACAACATCGCCAAGTTCCGCCGTCTCGGTTACACGGACGACGAGATCGCCCACGGTGGCAGCGACCGCCTCGTGGACGACCTCGTGTTCTGGGGGGACGTGGACACGGTGGCGGAGCGGCTCCACGACCATGTCCGGGCGGGCGCCGACCATGTCGCGGTACAGGTCATCGGCACCCCGCCGGGCGGCTCCGCGATGCCGCACTGGCGGCGGCTCGGCGAGGCGCTGCTGCCGTACGGGGCCTGACCGCGGGCGCGTTTCTCGTCGTGCCTTGTCGCCTTACCGCCGCGTGAGCTCCAACTCCAGCAGCCACTCCACCACTTCGGTGTGGTGCCGGGCCTGGCGCGGGTTGTCGCCCCAGACGTAGAGGCCGTGTCCGGCCACGACCACCGCGGGCATACGGGGGTCGCGCGCGGCCTCCAGACGGTCGCCGAGGACCTTCATGTCCTGGCTGTTGGCGATGACCGGCAACGTCACCTCGACGTCGTGGGCGGGCTGGCCGACGCCCTTGAGCATCTCCAGGTCCTTGAAGACGACGCCGCCGGGCTCGCGCCGGCCCATCGCCACGGAGGCGACCGTGTGGACGTGGACGACGGCCCCGGCACCGGTCAGCGCGGCCACGCGCGCGTGCAGTTCCGCCTCGGCGGACGGCTTGCCGCCGTGCACCGCGGCACCCTGCCCGTCGACCAGCACCACGTCCGAGGGTGTCAGTTCGCCCTTGTCGTGGCCGCTGGCCGTGACCGCGAGCCGCAGCGGGTCACGGGTCAGCACCACGGACAGATTGCCGGAGGTGCCCCGCATCCAGCCGAAGGAGGCGAACCGGGCGGACTCGGCGGCCAGGACCGCGCCCGCCTCCTCAAGGTCGAGTTGGCTTATGTCGGCGGTCACGTGCTGCTCCCGGAAGTGATGATGGTGATCTCGTCGAACGTCCCCGCCTGCGCGTGGTCGCCGACACCCTGCTCGTAGTACGGCTCCCCGGGCCGCCGGACGCCGACCGTCCGCCAGCCCGCCGCGCGAGCCGCGTCCAGCTCGCCGGGGCGGTCGGAGAGGAAGAGGAGACCGGCGGGCGCGACGCCGGTCGCCTCGGCGATACGCCGGTAGGACTCCGGCTCCTGCTTGGGGCCCGCGTTCTCGGTGTCGTACAGACCGGAGACGAGCGAGGTCAGGTCGCCCTCCGGGCTGTTCGTGAACCACGCCCGCTGGGCGGCCACCGACCCGGACGAGTAGACGTACAGCCGTACGCCCGCCGCGTGCCACGCGCGCAACCGCGGGACCACGTCGTCGTAGAAGTGCGACACGAGGTCACCGCGCGCGAAGCCCTCGGACCAGATGATGCCCTGGAGGGTCTTCAGCGGGGTGGCCTTGCGGTCCTCGTCCAGCCAGGTGTTGAGGGTCTTCTCGATCCGTACGGCGTCGGCGTCCGGGTCGCCCGTCAGCTCCCGCACCTGCGCGACCGCCCGTGCCACCGCCGGATCGTCCCCGCGCTCGGCGAGCAGCGCCCCGAACCGCGAGCGCGAGTACGGGTACAGCACGTCCACGACGAATCCGGTGGCGCTCGTGGTGCCCTCGATGTCGAGCACCACGGCGTCCACGGCGTTCCCGGCGTCCACGTCGAAGCGGATGTCCCGCACGGTCACGCCGCGGCCCTGTCGGCCTCGTAGCCGGCCGCGATCGTGTCGTAGTCCGGGAAGCGGCCGGCGATGGTGGAACCGGTGAAGTTGCCGATCCAGCCGTCCGCCTCGTGGAAGAAGCGGATCGCGGTGAAGGACGGCTTCGTGCCCATGTCGAACCAGTGCGTCGTGCCGCGCGGCACGCCCAGCAGGTCGCCCTTCTCGCAGAAGACGGCGTGCACCTCGCCGTTCACATGGAGGTAGAAGATGCCGGAACCGGAGACGAAGAAGCGCACCTCGTCATCGTCGTCGTGCGTGTGCTCCTGGAGGAACTTCTCGCGCGCGGCCTTCGCCTTCGCCGGGAACTCCGGGTCGTCGCTGGGGTGCAGACCCAGGACGTCGACGGTGGTGAAGCCCTCCTCGGCGTTGAGCCGGTCGATCTCGGGGCCGTACGCCGCGAACACGGTGTCGCTGTCCGCGTCGAACGGGACGTCCTCCCGGATCGGCCACTGCTCGTAGCGCACGCCCAGCGGCTTCAGGGCCGCGGCGATCTCGGCGGGGTCCGAGGTGCGGCGGATCAGGGTCTGCGGTCCGGACTCGGGCCAGGTCGTCAGCAGGGTCATGGGTGCAACTCCTGGAGAGGGAACGGGGGGCTGGAAACGTGGGTCCGGGTACCGAGACAAGCACCCGGCAGGGGGAGGAGGGAAGGGCGCAGTGGCGGACGGCTGGTCGGGCGTCGGTCAGCCGCGACACCGCGCGCCGGGACAGCAGAGCATGCGGGGCATGCGCATCGCTGTCGCGCGGGGTGTCGTCATCAGGGCCTCACTGTGCCGGTTCGGGGTGCCGGTCCGGTGATCGTAACTCCGTCCGGGCCCTGCCGAGGTGTCGACAGGGTGTGACCAAGTCGTTGTCTCACGTGGTGAGAAACCGCTTGCTCCGCTTTGACGAGTGGCTGAAATCGTTCCCATGATCTCCGTATGAAGACGCTGCTGCTCGTGCGGCGGCTGTACGTGGACTTGCTCCGGTCGACCACAGCCAGCTGTCGCTGACCTCATCCGGAGCTCTCCCGCGCCCCCGTGTCCCGGGGCGCCCCCGTCCACGATCGGTGTCCCCGGCTCCGGGTCCAGCAACTCCCCACCCTTTCCCCGCACCTGGAGCCCCGCCATGTCCCGTGTCCGACTTCCCCTCGCCGCGCTCTCCCTCGCGTCCGTCTCCGCCCTGCTCCTCGCGGGCTGCTCGCAGTCCACGGACGCCTCCAAGAACACCGGCGACACCGCCGCCTCTGCCGCGGCCGCCACCGGCGCGAAGCCGGCCCCCTTCAGCAAGGGCGCCGTCAAGGTGGCCCTGGTGCGGCAGAGCGGCGCCGGTGACTACTTCGAGCAGTGGGGCAACGGCGCCAAGGCCCAGGCCAAGGCCCTCGGGATCGACCTGACCGTGTACGACGCCCAGGCCGACAACGCCAAGCAGGCCACCGACCTGTCCTCGGCCATCAACTCCGGCGCGCAGGCCATCATCGTCGACCATGGATTTCCGGCCACCATCCAGCCGGAGATCGACAAGGCCGTGAAGAAGGGTGTCAAGGTCGTCGTCTACGACGTCGAGACCGCCACCAAGGGCGTCGTCTCCACCAGGCAGAACGACGCGAGCATGGCCCAGGCCGTCCTCGACGTGATGGCCAGGGAGGTCGGCAAGGACGCCAAGGTCGGCTACGTCAACGTCGCCGGCTACGCCGCCCTCGACAAGCGCGACAGTGTCTGGAAGTCGACGGTCGGCGCCCAGGGCTGGAAGCAGCAGTTCAAGGTCGGCAAGGTCACCGACTCCACGGCGACCGACAACGTGCCGCTGGTGTCCGCCGCCCTCACCCAGCACTCCGACGTCACCGGCGTCTTCGCCCCGTACGACGAACTCGCCAAGGGCACCGTCCTCGCCGTCCAGAACAAGAAGCTCCAGGACAAGGTGAAGGTCTTCGGCGCGGACGTCTCCAACGCCGACATCCAGAACATGACCGCCGACGGCAGCCCCTGGGTCGCCACCGCGGGCACCGACCCGTCCGCCGTCGGCGCCGCCGTCGTCCGCACGACCGCGCTGGAACTGGCCGGTCAACTGGGCAAGACCTCGGTCGAGTTCCCGGCCGTCGCCATCACCCAGGGCTTCCTGCGTGAGAAGAAGATCGAGAACATGGACCAGCTGCGCGAGGCGCTGCCCGCGCTGAACCTGTCCCAGGTCAGCACCGCCGACTGGATCTCGAATGTCGCCCACTGACCGCGGCGGCCGTGACATCAGCCATGACATCGGCCGCGCGAAGGCGGCCGTCAGCCTGACCGACGTCAGCATGGCGTTCGGCGGGAAGACGGTCCTCGCCTCCGTCACGCTCGACATCGCCCCGGGCAGCGTGGTCGCGCTGCTCGGCGCGAACGGCGCCGGCAAGTCCACCCTGATCAAGATCCTTTCGGGCGTCCACACCGACCACGGGGGAGAGGTGCGGGTCGCCGGGGAACCCGCGGCCCTCCACTCCCCGCTGGCCGCCCGCCAGCTGGGCATCCAGACGGTCCACCAGCGCATCGGCGAGGGCATCGTGCCGGGCCTCTCGGTCGCCGAGAACCTGGTCTTCGAGGAACTGGCGCAGGCGCGCGGCAACCCGTTCCTGAACGGCGGCCGACTGTTGGCCCGCGCCCGCGAGATCCAGGCGGGCCTCGGCCTGGACTGGAGCGACTCGGTGCTGCGCAAGGACGTCACCGAACTCGGTCTCTCCGACCGCCAGTTGCTGATCCTCGCCCGCGCCCTCGCCACCCGCCCGCGCCTGCTCATCCTGGACGAACCGACCTCGGCCCTGTCCGCCGCCGAGGCCGAACGCCTCTTCGCGCTGGTCGAGAGGATGCGCGACGACGGCATCGCGGTCCTCTACGTCTCCCACCGCCTCGGGGAGATCGACGCCCTCGCCGACCGCCTGGTCGTCCTGCGGGACGGCCGTCTCACCGAGGACCAGTCCAAGCCCTTCGACTGGGACAGCGCCCTGCGCGCGATGCTGGCCCAGGCCCAGGAGGCGACGACGGCCCGCCCGGTCCGCGAAGGCGCCGAGGGCGATGTGGCGCTGTCGCTGCGGGGCGTACGGCTCTTCGACGGCCGCGCACCGCTCGACCTGGACCTGCGTACGGGTGAAGTCACCGGCGTCGTAGGTCTGTTGGGCGCGGGCAAGACCGAGCTGGCCCGCGGCCTGTTCGGCGCCGAGCCCTTCGCGACCGGTTCCGCCGAACTGGACGGCAGGCCGTACGAGCCGAAAAGGCCCTCCGACGCGATCCGCGCCGGCGTCCATCTGGTCCCCGAGGACCGGCATGCCGACGCCCTCGTCCCCGGCTGGTCGCTGGCCCGGAACATCTCGCTGCCGTTCCTGAAGTCCCTGTCCAGGATGGGGCTGATGAACACGGCCAAGGAGGACGCCCTCGGCCGCGACACCATCGCCGCCCTCGGCGTCGTCGCCCGCGACGAGCACAGCACCGTCGAGGAGCTGTCCGGCGGCAACCAGCAGAAGGTCGTCGTCGGCCGCTGGCTCGCCGAGACACCCCGCGTCCTCATCCTGGACGAGCCGTTCCGAGGTGTGGACATCGGCGCCCGCCGGGACATCGGCCGCCGTGCCCGGTCCCTCGCTGCCGAGGGCGCCGCCGTGCTCGTCCTGTCCGCCGACGTCGACGAGGTTCTCGAGATCGCCGACCGGGTCGTCGTGCTCGCCGCCGGCGAGATCCACCTCGACGCCTACGGCGAGGACGCGGAACGCGACCGCGTCATCCAGACCATCTCGGCGTCCGTGTGACCCCGGCCCCTTGAGGAACTACGCCATGACCACCACCCAGAGCACGGAAGTCCCCACCAAGGCGGCGATCCCGCCCGCGACCTCCACGGCTGCACGCGTCCAGAACGCCGTCATCAAGTACGGCTTCATCTTCGTCACCGTCGCGCTGTTCCTGTACTTCGCGCTGAGCGAGGGCTCCTTCCGGGAGTCGGCGACCCTCCTCGACACCCTGCGGTACGTCTCCGTCGCCGCGATCCTCGGCCTCGGGGTCACCCTCACCATGGCCGTCGGCGGAATGGACATGTCCGTCGGAGCGGTGGCCGGGCTCGGCGTCTCGGTCGCCGCGCACACCATGGTCGTCCTCAACCAGGTCGGCACGGTCGCGATCCTCGCCGTACTGGCGGCGGGAGCCCTGGCCGGGCTGCTCAACGCCCTGCTCATCGTGGTCCTGAAGATCCCCGACATGCTGGCCACGCTCGGCACCATGTTCGTCATCCAGGGCACCAAACTCATCCTGGTCGACGGCCAGTCCATCACCCCCGGGATGACCCTGGACGACGGCACCACGGCCCCCGGCAGGTTCACCGACGGCTTCCTGCGCATCGACCGCGGCACCGTCCTCGGCATCCCCGTCTCGGTCCTCGTCTTCGGCGGCCTCACGATCGCCGCCTGGGTCTTCCTGGCCCGCACCCGCTGGGGCCGGGTGCTCTACGCGATCGGCGCCAACCCCGAGGCATCGCGCCTGGCGGGCATCCGCGTAGGCGCGTACCGGGCCCTGGCGTACGTCCTCTCCGGCGTGCTCGCCTCGATCGGCGGCCTCATCCTGGCGTCCCGCATCGGCCAGGGCGACGTGTCGGCAGGCACCTCGCAGCTGCTGGAGGCGGTCGCGGTGGCCCTCGTCGGCACCTCCGTCCTGGGCCGCGGGCGTCCCAACGTCTGGGGCACGGCCCTCGGAGCCGTCCTCATCGGCATCATCACCACCGGCCTGACCATCAAGGGGCTGCCGTACTACACCCAGGACGTCGTCGAGGGCGCGGTCCTCATCCTCGCCCTCGTCTTCAGCTTCACCCTGTCCAAGCGCCGCACCGCATGACGCACAAGGAAGTTCGAGGAGTTCGTACGATGAGCTACCGCATCCTGGAGACCGACGACATCCCCGGCTACCTGCGCGAGCGCGGCCACTGGGACGACGCGACCGACATCGGGGTCCGCGAGGTGTCGGACGGCAACATGAACCGGGTGTTCCTCGCGTCGTCCGCCGACGGCACCCGCAGCCTCGCCGTCAAGCAGGCCCTGCCCTGGGTCCGGGTCGCCGGCCCGTCCTGGCCGATGAGCCCGGACCGCGCCGACGCCGAGGCCCGTGCGTACGCCCAGGTGGCGAAGGTCGCCCCCGACAAGATCCCGGCGATCCACGGCTACGACCCCGAGAACCACGCCCTCGTCATGGAGGACATGTCGGACCTGGAGGTCCTGCGCACCCGCCTGAACGAGGGCGAGCCGTACGGCCCGCACACCTCGGCGCGCACCGGCGAGCTCGTCGCTCAGCTCTCCTTCGCGACCAGCGACTTCGGCATGGAGTCCGCCGAGCGGAAGGCGCTCATCGCGGCCTCGGTCAGTCCCGAACTCTGCAAGATCACCGAGGACGTGGTCCTGTCCGAGCCGTACATCGAGCACGAGCACAACCACTGGCACGAGCAACTGGACGACCTGGCGGCGGACTTCCGCGCCGACGCGCGGCTGCGTACCGAGGTCGCCGACCTCCGCCACACCTTCATGACCAGCGCCCAGGCCCTCCTCCACGGTGATCTGCACACCGGCAGCATCATGGTCGGCGAGCGCGAAGGCGCCCACGTGGTGCGGGTCTTCGACCCCGAGTTCTCCTTCGTGGGCCCCGTCGGCTACGACCTGGGCCTGTACTGGGCCAACGCCCTGGTGTCGGAGGAGCGGGCACGGGCGCTCGGCACGCTGTCCGACCACGGTGACCAACTCCGCCTCTCCTGGGAGGCGTTCGAGTCGGAGTTCCGCCGCCTCTGGCCGACCCGCGTCGACACGTTCTTCGACGACGCGTACCTGGACCGCTTCCTGCGCCGGGTATGGACCGAGTCCCTCGGCTACGCCGGCACGGAGATCGTCCGCCGCATCATCGGCTTCGCGCACCTGACGGACCTGACCACCCTCCCGGACCCGGTACCGGCGTCCCGGCGTGCGCTGCTGCTGGGGCGTGAACTGATCGTGCGGCGCGAGGAGCTTTCGACGCCGGAGCACGTACGGGCGCTTCTCTGACGAACGTCAGGGCAGCCTGGACGGGCAGACGACGATGGTGCTGACCGTGCCGTCGCCCCACAGGGTGGTGTTCATGATCACATGCCCGTCGAGGGCCATCACCGTGAACTCCGGTACGAACCGGTCGCCCATGTAGAACCGCATCCACAACGGC
Organism: Streptomyces viridochromogenes; assembly: GCF_001270495.1. GTDB lineage: Bacteria > Actinomycetota > Actinomycetes > Streptomycetales > Streptomycetaceae > Streptomyces > Streptomyces viridochromogenes_A. The sequence goes on along the minus strand of NZ_LGUR01000072.1, from coordinate 54,344 downwards.
AGCGGGCCATCGTCACCACCGCCGAGATCCCACTCGTCGAGGAGCCGCACCCGGGCCCACGCCCATTCACTGTTCACGTCCTCGGGGTCGGAGTAGTCGACGCAGAGCAGGAACTCCCGTGCGTCGTCGAGGAGTCCGTACTCGGCGGCCATCCCATGCCACCCCTCCCGGACCTTGGCGGGCAGATCCGGGTCGTCGATGTCGACCACGGGCGAGTCGATCCGCCCGTGCTCGGGCAGGCAGTTGGCGGGACCGTGGTGGGGCGGCAGAGGAGCCGGCGGGACCTCGTCCTCGCTCAGGCGCCGCAGGAAGAGAAACCCGCCGGGCGCGAGCAGGCCGGCCATCTCGGCGTCGGTGATCGTCACGCCCGCACGATAAGGGCCGCATCGGCCTCGACGCCCGCGAATATCCGGCCTGTCGACGCGCATGTCAGGCATTGCGAAAGGGGCGGCTCCGTCGGCGTGGAGCCGCCCCTTCCGGTGTTGGCCGGCCCCGGTGCGGAAGAAACGGGGCCGCCCTCGTACGGTCCGGCGTGGTCAGGGGAGTGGCCGGACCTGACACCGAGGGAGGCTCATCCGGCGAAAACCTCCCTCGGCGCCGCGAGGCTCACTTCTTGTCGAGCAGGTCCTGGACCTTCGCGCGGACGTCGTCCGTGGCCAGACCCCGGATCGTCAGCGTCGTGCGGCGGCGCAGCACGTCGTCCTGCGTCTCGGCCCACTCGTTGTCGCGGGCGTAGACGACCTGGGCCCAGATCTCCGGGGCGTCCGGGTGGACGCGCTCGCCCAGCTCCGGGTTCTCGTTCGCGATGCGGGCGATGTCGAAGGCCAGCGAACCGTAGTGCGTGGCCAGGTGCTTGGCGGTGTCGGCCGCCATGCGCGGGCCGGGCGCCGGGTGGTCGGTCAGCAGCCGGTGGGCGACCGCGCGCGGGTTGGCGATGCCGGGCAGCGGCAGCTTCTTCGGCAGCGAGGCGATCGGCTCGAAGTCGTCGCCCAGCGGGTGGCCCGGCAGCGCCTCCAGCTTCTTCATGATCGTGCGGCCGATGTGCCGGAAGGTCGTCCACTTGCCGCCCGCGACGGACAGCATGCCGCCCCTGCCCTCGGTCACGACCGTCTCGCGCTTGGCCTTCGCGGTGTCACCGGGGCCGCCCGGCAGCACGCGCAGACCCGCGAAGGAGTACGTGATGAGGTCACGGTCGAGCTGCTGGTCGCGGATCGAGAACGCGGCCTCGTCGAGTATCTGGGCCGTGTCCTTCTCGGTGACCGCGACGTCCGCCGGGTCGCCCTCGAACTCCTCGTCCGTGGTGCCCAGGAGGAGCATGTCCTCCCAGGGCAGGGCGAACGTGATGCGGTACTTGTCGATCGGGGTCGCGAGCGCCGCCTTCCACGGCGACGTCCGCTTCAGGACCAGATGCGCGCCCTTCGACAGACGGATCGACGGCGCGGCATTCGGGTCCTCCATCTTGCGCAGGTGGTCGACCCACGGGCCGGTCGCGTTGAGCACGAGACGGGCGTTGACCCCGAACTCGTCACCGGACACGCGGTCCCTCAGGTCCGCACCGGTCACCCGGCCCTTGGTGAAGCGCAGGCCGGTTACCTCGGCGTGGTTGAGCACGACAGCGCCCGCCTCGACGGCCCCGCGGACCGTCATCAGCGCCATGCGCGCGTCGTTCATCTGGTCGTCGCCGTACACGGCCACGGCCTTGAGGTTCTCGGTGCGCAGCTCGGGCACGTCCTGAGCCGCCTTGGCGGGGGACAAGAGGTGACCGACGCCGTCACCGAACGCGGAGAGCGCGGAGTAGGCGAAGACGCCCGCCCCGAGCTTCGCGGCGCCGTGCGGCCCGCCCTTGTACACGGGGAGGTAGAACGTGAGCGGGTTCGCCAGGTGGGGGGCCACCTGGCGGGAGACCGCACGGCGCTCGAAGTGGTTCTCCGCCACCAGCTTCACCGCGCCGGTCTGCAGATAGCGCAGGCCGCCGTGGAGCAGCTTGGAGGAGGCGGACGAGGTGGCGCCGGCGAAGTCACCGGCGTCGACCAGAGCCACCCGCAGGCCGGACTGCGCGGCGTGCCAGGCAGTGGAGATGCCCAGGATGCCGCCGCCGATCACGAGAAGGTCGTACGACGCCTTGGCGAGCTGCTCCCGGGTCTCGGCGCGGCTCGGGTTGGAGCCGGAGGCCGGGCGCGTACCGAGGGCAGGCACGGACTGCAGGGTGGTCTGACTGGTCATTTCGGGTTCTTACTCCTCATCAGAGTTCGAGAGCGGGCGAGAACTGCTCTCAGCTCTCGTCGTCCTCGATCCAGCCCATGGTCCGCTCGACGGCCTTGAGCCAGTTCTTGTACTCACGGTCGCGGGTGTCCGCGTCCATGTGGGGGGTCCACTCGGCGGCCCGGCGCCAGTTGGCGCGCAGTTCGTCGGTGTCGGACCAGAAGCCGACGGCGAGACCGGCGGCGTAGGCGGCGCCGAGGCAGGTGGTCTCGGCGACCATCGGGCGCACCACGGGTGCGTCCAGGACGTCCGAGAGGGTCTGCATCAGCAGGTTGTTGGAGGTCATGCCGCCGTCGACCTTCAGGGCCACCAGCTCGTCGCCGGAGTCCTTGACCATGGCGTCGGCGATCTCCCGCGTCTGCCACGCGGTCGCCTCCAGGACGGCACGCGCGAGGTGCGCCTTGGTGACGTACCGGGTCAGGCCGGCGATCACACCACGGGCGTCGGAGCGCCAGTGCGGGGCGAACAGACCGGAGAAGGCCGGCACGAAGTAGGCGCCGCCGTTGTCCTCGACCGACAGCGCGAGCGTCTCGATCTCGGCGGCGGTGGAGATCAGACCCATCTGGTCACGCATCCACTGCACCAGCGAGCCGGTGACGGCGATCGAGCCCTCCAGGGCGTACACCGTCGGCTGGTCGCCGATCTTGTAGCCGACGGTGGTCAGCAGGCCCGCGTACGAGTTGATGATCTTGTCACCGGTGTTCATCACCATGAAGGTGCCGGTGCCGTACGTCGACTTGACCTCGCCCTCGGAGAAACAGGTCTGGCCGAACAGGGCCGCCTGCTGGTCGCCGAGCGCGGAGGCGACCGGGATGCCGCCGAGCAGGTCGCCCAGCTTGCCGCCGGTGACCTCGCCGTAGACCTCGGCGGAGGACCGGATCTCCGGCAGGATCTGCAGCGGCACGCCGATCGACTCGGCGATCTTCTCGTCCCACTCCATGGTGTGGAGGTTCATCAGCATGGTGCGGGAGGCGTTGGTGACGTCCGTGACGTGCTTGCCGCCGTTGGCACCGCCGGTCAGGTTCCAGATGACCCAGGTGTCCATGGTGCCGAAGAGGATGTCGCCGGCCTCGGCGCGCTCCTTGAGGCCCTCGACGTTGTCCAGCAGCCAGCGGGCCTTGGGACCGGCGAAGTAGGAGGCCAGAGGAAGGCCGGTCTCGCGGCGGAAGCGGTCCTGGCCGACATTGCGGCCGAGCTCCTTGCAGAGCGCGTCGGTGCGGGTGTCCTGCCAGACGATGGCGTTGTGGACGGGCTCACCGGTGTTCTTGTCCCACAGCACGGTGGTCTCGCGCTGGTTGGTGATGCCGATGGCCTTGATGTCGTCGCGGGTGATGCCGGCCTTGGCGATCGCTCCGGCGACGACCTCCTGGACGTTGGTCCAGATCTCGGTGGCGTTGTGCTCGACCCAGCCCGGCTTCGGGAAGATCTGCTCGTGCTCCTTCTGGTCGACGGAGACGATACGGCCGTCGCGGTCGAAGACGATGCAGCGGGACGAGGTGGTGCCCTGGTCGATGGCGGCGATGAAGGGGCCGGCGGTGTGGGCGTCGGTCACTGTTAGCTCCTGGAAGTTCCGTGGTTATGGGGCTTTACGTACGGCGCGCGCTGAGAGTTTCGGTGCTGATCACCCGAACGGGTGAAGCTCGCTGCTCCTAGGCGAAAGCGACGTTGTAGATACCTGCCGCGATGGCGCCGCCGATCAGCGGGCCGACCACCGGGATCCAGGCGTAGCCCCAGTCGGAACCGCCCTTGTTGGGCAGCGGAAGAAGGGCGTGGACGATGCGCGGACCGAGGTCACGGGCCGGGTTGATCGCGTAACCGGTCGGGCCGCCGAGCGACAGACCGATGGAGACGACCACGAGCGCGGTGATCAGGGCGCCCAGGGTGCCGAGGCCGTTGCCGGCGTCGTTCAGGCCCTGCGTGAGGACGGCGAGGACCAGCACGACCGTGCCGATGATCTCCGTGGCGAGGTTCTGCACCGCGTTCCGGATCTCGGGACCGGTGGAGAAGATGCCCAGGACCGGGCCGGCGCCCTTCTCCTGGGCCTCGACGGCCTTGGCCGCGGTGGCCTGCGCACCCGGACCGCCGACGATCTCCCTGTCGGTGAGGTGGGCGTGGAACTGGCCGTAGTAGGCGACCCAGACCAGGGCCGCACCGATCATGGCGCCGAGCAGCTGTCCGGCGAAGTACGTCGGAACATTGCTCCACTCGCCGTCCTTGATCGCGAGTGCGACGGTCACGGCCGGGTTCAGATGGGCGCCGGACAGCGGCGCCGAGGTGTAGACCGCCGTGAGTACTGCGAAGCCCCACCCGAAGGTGATGGCGAGCCAGCCGGCGTTGCGGGCCTTGGAGGCCTTCAGCGTGACGGCGGCGCAGACGCCCCCGCCGAGCAGGATGAGTATGGCGGTACCGATGGTCTCGCCGATGAAGATGTCGGAGCTGGACACCCGCGACTCCTTTGTCCTTCGTCCAGGGAAGCCGAACCCCGGGTCCCTCCGGTGGTTCGCGTTGCCCTCGGGGGTGAGAGCGATGCCGGCCCTTGGCGTTGTCACACTCTAGCGCGTATTGCCGGTAGGTGTTCGACAATGCCGACCGATGGACGGGAGCTTGCCCCGGCGTCAGGTGTGCGTCAAGAGCTGTGTCGTTGAATGCGCGATCGTTGTTGATTGTGTTGATTTATCGACATGCCGATAACGGAGCCGTGGCATGACGAAGGCCGGAACGTCCTACGGCGTCCCGGCGGCCACTCTCGTCCCGTGCGGCGCTCAGAACCGCCCGGCGCCCAGGTCCCGCGACACCGCGCGGGCGCAGTCCCGCACCGCCGCGATCAGCTCGGGGCGCAGCTCGCCGTCCCGGTACAGCCGCTCCACGGCGCCGGTGATGCCGACCGCGCCGACCGGCATACGGCGCCGGTCGTGGATGGGGGCGGCCAGGGAGGCGACGCCCTCCCAGGTCTCCTCGACGTCGGCCGCGTAGCCACGCGCGCGTGTCAGGTCGAGGAGATGTTCGAAGTCGTCCAGCTCGCACACCGTCCGGTCCGTGAAGGCCTTGCGGTCGGCCTCGATCGCCTCGCTGTGCGCGACCGGGTCGTACGCCGACAGGACCTTGCCCAGGGCCGTGGAGTGCAGGGGCTGCATGGCGCCGATCTCCAGCACTTGCCGGCTGTCGTCCGGGCGGAAGACGTGGTGGACGATCAGCACCCCCTGCTGGTGCAGAACGCCCAGGTAGACGCTCTCCCCGCTGGAGCGGGCCAGGTCGTCCGTCCACACCAGCGCGCGTGCCCGCAGCTCGTGCACGTCCAGATAGGTCGTGCCCAGGCGCAGCAGCTCGGCACCCAGCTGGTAGCGCCCGGAGGCGTCGTCCTGCTCGACGAACCCCTCCTGCTGGAGGGTGCGCAGGATTCCATGGGCGGTGCCCTTGGCGAGGCCCAGTGACGAGGCGATGTCCGACAGGCCGAGGCGCCGCTCGCCGCCTGCGAGAAGCCGCAGCATCGCGGCCGCCCGTTCGAGCGACTGGATGTTCCGTGCCATCGCCGTACTGCCTCCGTCCACTTCGACCGTCGACATCGCGACGTCGCGCCGCCGTTCGGCAATGTCGAACACTACCGGTCGATGCCGACCTCCCGCTAATGGTCTGCCGCCATCCGCCTGCTTCTCTTGTGTCGCAGGTATCCGTCATACGATCCGGTGAGTGCCCGCATCGTCGTTGACGTCCGCCCCGTGGACGGCCTGACCCTTCCGCCGCGGTCCCGGCTACGCTGGCGGGGTGCGCCCGCCGTGGAAAGTCACACAAGGGTGCAAAGCCGACAGCCGTCGCATTCCAGGGAGCCCTTTCATGGCCTCGTTGCCACCGACCCCTTCCGCCGACAGCCGGACCCGTGCGTCCGCCCTCCGCGAGGCGCTCGCCACCCGTGTGGTGGTCGCCGACGGAGCGATGGGCACCATGTTGCAGGCCCAGGAGCCCAGCCTGGAGGACTTCCAGCAGCTGGAGGGCTGCAACGAGATCCTCAACGTGACCCGCCCGGACATCGTCCGCTCGGTGCATTCCGAGTACTTCGACGCGGGCGTCGACTGCGTCGAGACCAACACCTTCGGTGCGAACCTCACCGCGCTCGGCGAGTACGACATCCCCGAACGCGTCGCGGAACTGTCCGAGGCCGGCGCCCGCATCGCCCGCGAGACGGCGGACGAGTTCGCCGCACGTGACGGCCGGCAGCGCTGGGTACTCGGATCCATCGGCCCCGGCACCAAGCTGCCCACCCTCGGCCACACCACCTTCACCGCCATCCGTGACGCGTACCAGCGAAACGCCGAGGGCCTGCTGGCGGGCGGCGCCGACGCGCTGCTGGTGGAGACCACCCAGGACCTGCTGCAGACCAAGGCCTCCGTCCTCGCCGCCCGCCGGGCGATGGAGACGGCCGGGTACGACGTCCCGCTGATCGTGTCCGTGACGGTGGAGACCACCGGCACGATGCTGCTCGGCTCGGAGATCGGCGCCGCGCTGACCGCGCTGGAACCACTCGGCATCGACATGATCGGCCTGAACTGCGCGACCGGCCCGGCCGAGATGAGCGAGCACCTGCGCTACCTGTCCCGGCACTCCCGCGTCCAGCTGTCCTGCATGCCCAACGCGGGCCTGCCGGTACTGACCAAGGACGGCGCCCACTACCCGCTGACGGCCCCGGAACTGGCCGACGCGCAGGAGAACTTCGTCCGCGACTACGGCCTCTCCCTCATCGGCGGCTGCTGCGGCACCACCCCGGAGCACCTGCGCCAGGTCGTCGACCGCGTCCGCGACCTCACCCCGGCCGGGCGCAGCCCGCGCCCCGAGCCCGGCGCCGCCTCCCTCTACCAGACCGTCCCCTTCCGCCAGGACACCTCCTACCTGGCCATCGGCGAGCGCACCAACGCCAACGGCTCCAAGAAGTTCCGCGAGGCCATGCTGGCGGCCCGCTGGGACGACTGCGTGGAGATGGCCCGCGAGCAGATCCGCGAGGGCGCGCACATGCTCGACCTGTGCGTGGACTACGTCGGCCGGGACGGCGTCGCCGACATGGAGGAGCTGGCCGGCCGCTTCGCCACCGCCTCCACGCTGCCCATCGTCCTCGACTCGACCGAGGTCGACGTCATCCAGGCCGGCCTGGAGAAGCTCGGCGGCCGCGCGGTCATCAACTCCGTCAACTACGAGGACGGCGACGGCCCCGAGTCCCGCTTCGCGAAGGTCACCCAGCTCGCCCGTGAGCACGGCGCCGCGCTGATCGCGCTGACCATCGACGAGGAAGGCCAGGCCCGCACCCCCGAGAAGAAGGTCGAGATCGCCGAACGGCTGATCGACGACCTGACCGGCAACTGGGGCATCCACGAGTCGGACATCCTCATCGACACCCTGACCTTCACCATCTGTACCGGCCAGGAGGAGTCCCGCAAGGACGGCATCGCCACCATCGAGGCGATCCGCGAACTCAAGCGCCGCCACCCGGACGTCCAGACCACCCTCGGCCTGTCGAACATCTCCTTCGGCCTGAACCCGGCCGCCCGCATCCTGCTCAACTCCGTCTTCCTCGACGAATGCGTCAAGGCGGGCCTGGACTCGGCCATCGTCCACGCCTCGAAGATCCTTCCGATCGCCCGCTTCAGCGAGGAAGAGGTGCAGACCGCCCTCGACCTGATCCACGACCGCCGCGCCGAGGGCTACGACCCGCTGCAGAAGCTGATGGCCCTGTTCGAGGGCGCCACCGCCAAGTCACTGAAGGCGGGCAAGGCCGAGGAACTCGCCGCCCTTCCCCTGGAGGAGCGCCTCAAGCGCCGCATCATCGACGGCGAACGCAACGGCCTGGAGGCCGACCTCGACGAGGCCCTCCAGGAGCGTCCGGCGCTCGACATCGTCAACGAGACCCTCCTGGACGGCATGAAGGTCGTCGGCGAGCTGTTCGGCTCCGGCCAGATGCAGCTGCCGTTCGTCCTCCAGTCCGCCGAGGTCATGAAGGCCGCCGTCGCCCACCTCGAACCGCACATGGAGAAGTCCGACGCCGAGGGCAAGGGCACCATCGTGCTGGCCACCGTGCGCGGCGACGTCCACGACATCGGCAAGAACCTCGTGGACATCATCCTGTCCAACAACGGCTACAACGTGGTCAATCTGGGCATCAAGCAGCCCGTCTCCGCGATCCTCGAGGCCGCCGAGGAACACCGGGCCGACGTCATCGGCATGTCCGGCCTGCTGGTCAAGTCCACGGTGATCATGAAGGAGAACCTGGAGGAGCTCAACCAGCGCGGCCTGGCGGCGAACTACCCGGTCATCCTCGGCGGCGCGGCCCTCACGCGCGCGTACGTCGAGCAGGACCTGCACGAGATCTACGAGGGCGAAGTCCGCTACGCCCGGGACGCGTTCGAGGGCCTGCGCCTGATGGACGCCCTGATCGGGGTCAAGCGGGGCGTGCCCGGTGCGAAGCTGCCCGACCTCAAGCAGCGCCGGGTCAGGAGCACCGCCACGACGGCCGTACCGGAGGAGCGTCCCGAGGAAGGCCACGTCCGCTCCGACGTCGCCACCGACAACCCGCTCCCCGAGCCGCCGTTCTGGGGCACCCGCGTCATCAAGGGCATCCAGCTCAAGGAGTACGCGTCCTGGCTCGACGAGGGCGCCCTGTTCAAGGGCCAGTGGGGCCTGAAGGAAGCCCGCACCGGCGACGGGCCGTCGTACCAGGAACTCGTCGAGACCGAGGGCCGCCCGCGGCTGCGCGGTCTGCTCGACCGGCTCCAGACGGAGAACCTCCTCGAAGCGGCCGTGGTCTACGGCTACTTCCCGTGCGTCTCCAAGGACGACGACCTGATCCTCCTCGACGAGCACGGCAATGAACGCACCCGCTTCACCTTCCCGCGCCAGCGCCGCGGCCGCCGCCTGTGCCTCGCGGACTTCTTCCGCCCGCAGGAGTCGGGCGAGACGGACGTCGTGGGCCTCCAGGTCGTCACCGTCGGCTCGCGGATCGGCGAGGAGACGGCGCGGATGTTCGAGGCGAACGCCTACCGCGACTACCTGGAGCTGCACGGCCTCTCCGTGCAGCTGGCCGAGGCGCTCGCCGAGTACTGGCACGCGCGCGTGCGCTCCGAGCTGGGCTTCGCCGGGGAGGACCCGGCCGACATCGAGGACATGTTCGCGCTGAAGTACCGGGGCGCCCGCTTCTCCCTCGGCTACGGCGCCTGCCCGAACCTGGAGGACCGGTCCAAGATCGCCGACCTGCTCCAGCCGGAGCGCATCGGGGTCCACCTGTCCGAGGAGTTCCAGTTGCACCCCGAGCAGTCCACGGACGCGATCGTCATCCACCACCCCGAGGCGAAGTACTTCAACGCACGATGACGTAGTCGGTGTGCCTGGAGGCACACCGATCAAATCAGGCGCTTCGTCGCCGCACGTCGTACACTGGACGGTCCACCGCAGGCCGGCTCCCTTCATGGGAGCCGGCCTGATCGCCCCTCAAGGAGGTGCGCCAGGATGACCAGCACGGTCCCCGCGCCAGTAACCCGTACGGCCGACGGTTCGGCACTTCAGGCCGTACTCCTCGACATGGACGGAACCCTGGTGGACACCGAGGGCTTCTGGTGGGACGTCGAGGTCGAGATCTTCGCCGGCCTCGGCCACACCCTCGACGACACCTGGCGCCATGTCGTGGTCGGCGGCCCGATGAGCCGCAGCGCGGGCTTCCTGATCGAGGCCACCGGCGCCGACATCACCCTCGCCGAGCTCACGGTGCTGCTCAACCAGGGCTTCGAGGACCGTATCGACCGCGCCCTGCCGCTGATGCCGGGCGCCGCCCGGCTGCTGGCCGAGCTGGCCGAGTACGAGATCCCCACGGCGCTCGTCTCCGCCTCGCACCGGCGCATCATCGACCGGGTGCTCACCTCGCTCGGGCCGCAGTACTTCGCGCTCACCGTCGCCGGCGACGAGGTGGCGCGCACCAAGCCGTACCCGGACCCGTACCTGTTCGCCGCGGCCGGGCTCGGTGCCGAGCCCGCCAGATGCGCGGTCGTCGAGGACACGGCGACCGGTGTCGCCGCCGCCGAGGCCGCGGGCTGCCATGTGGTGGCCGTGCCGTCGGTGGCGCCGATCACGCCGGCCGCCCGGCGTACCGTGGTGACCTCGTTGGAAGAGGTCGATCTGGCATTTCTGCGCGGGCTGATCGTGGTCTGACAACGGAAAAGGCCTGTCGTTCACCCAGCGTGCAACCCTGATAGACCGAGGAATTCCGCAAGGGAATTCGAATGCCTGGAGATGGTTGAATTCCGGTGCGGATCGAGAAACGTCCAGTTGTGACGTTCGCCACTCTCCGGAGTGTCGACAGGTGCTCTACGGTGTGCCGCCGACCCTGATTTGGGGCTTTCGGGCGCACCGTTGTGTCCCGATTGATGGATCGGTGCACGAATCCTTCCGGCATCAGGTTTCCGGTGCGTCCGCGAGCGGTCTCACAGCGTGATGGGTTCTCAACTCCGGTGGCGGCGAACCTTCCTGCAGGTGCGGACTAACCTCGTCGCGAGAACATCGCCCTTACCCCCGTGACCCGCCGCGACACCCCTGCATGCCGGGTACACGGAGTCGACAGCTGGAGAAACCCGAGCATGAACCGCAAGACTTTGGTGCTGCCGGCCGTCATCGGCCTGCTCGCGCCGGTTCTCGCCGCCTGCGGCGGAACCGACAGCGGTAGCGGCGGCGGCGACGCGATCGTCGTCGGCACCACGGACGCGTTCACTGCCTCGAAGGACGCTCCCGCCCCCCTCGACCCGGCGTACGCCTACGACGTCGGCACCTGGAACATCCTCCGCCAGACCGTGCAGACCCTGATGGTCCAGCCGCGCGGCGAGGGCGACCCGGTGCCCGAGGCCGCCCAGAGCTGCGGCTTCACCGACAGCGGCAACGAGCGCTACGCCTGCACCCTGCGCGAGAACCTCAAGTTCGCGAACGGCGACCCCGTCACCGCGGCCGACGTCAAGTACTCCATCGACCGCGCCCGCGCCCTCAAGGCCGACAGCGGCGTCTTCGCCCTGCTGTCCACCATCGACACCGTCGAGACCCAGGGCGACCGCGAGGTCATCTTCCACCTCAAGACCGCCGACGCCACCTTCCCGTTCAAGCTGTCCACCCCGGTCGCGGGCATCGTCGACCCGGACATCTACGCCAAGGACAAGCTGCGCGACGGCTTCGAGGTCGACGGCTCCGGCCCGTACACCCTCCAGGCCGAGGTCGAGAACGACAAGCTGGTCTCCGCCGTGTTCACCAAGAACCCCGACTACAAGGGGAGTCTGACGGTGAACAACGACAAGGTCGAACTGCGCAACTTCGCGGACGCCGACGAGATGGGCACCGCCCTCGACAAGGGCGACATCGACCTGATGACCCGCACCATGTCGCCCGAGCAGATCCAGAAGCTGTCCGCCGACTCCGACGACACCGTCGACCTCGTCGACATGCCCGGCCTGGAAATCCGCTACCTCGCCTTCAACACCAACGACCCGAGCGTACGGACCAAGGCCGTCCGCCAGGCGATGGCACAGCTCATCAACCGCGGCGAACTCGTCTCCAAGGTGTACGGCTCCCAGGCCGAACCGCTGTACTCGCTGGTCCCCGCCAGCGTCACGGGCCACTCCAACGCCTTCTTCAACAAGTACGGCGATCCGAGCGCCGCCAAGGCCAAGTCCCTGCTGGAGAAGGCCGGTATCACCACCCCGGTGAAGCTGACCCTGCACTACACCACCGACCACTACGGGTCGGCCACCAAGAAGGAGTTCGAGCTGCTGCAGAAGCAGCTCAACGACAGCGGCCTGTTCGACGTCGACATCGAAGGCGCCCCCTGGGCCACGTTCCGCCCCGCCGAGCAGAAGGGCGAGTACGAGGTGTACGGCATGGGCTGGTTCCCCGACTTCCCCGACGCCGACAACTTCCTCGCGCCCTTCCTCGACAAGGACAACTTCCTCGGCTCGCCCTACAGCAACAGCGCGATCCGCAACAACCTCATCCCGGAGTCCCGCCGCGTGGCCGACCGGCTCTCGGCGTCCGGCAGCCTGACGGACATCCAGGACATCGTCGCCGACGACGTCCCGGTGCTGCCGCTGTGGCAGGGCAAGCAGTACGTCGCCGCCGGTGACGACGTCACCGGTACGGCATACGTGCTCAACTCCTCCTCGACCCTTCAGCTGTGGGAGCTCGGCCGTGGCGTGAGCGGCTGACGTCTCTCCGTGCCCGGCGCCGACGACCAAGGCGCCGGGCCAGGCCCGGGATCCGGGACGCGGCCCGGGTTCCTCACAACGACGACAAGGCACTCGTACGTGAACATGCGTAACCAGTGGCCGGTCCTGCCCGTCGTGGCAGGGCTGGCCTCCGGCCTGCTGACCGGCTGCGGAACCGAGACGGGCGATTCCGGGGGGACCGGCAGCTCGGTGGTCATGGGGATGTCCGACGACGTCCTCGCCACCGACCCCGCCTCCGGCTACGACCCCGGCTCCTGGCTGTTGTTCAACAACGTCTTCCAGTCCCTGCTCAGCTTCCCCAAGGGCGCCACCGAACCACAGCCCGAAGCCGCCGAGCAGTGCACCTTCTCCGACACGGAAGCCAAGGTCTACAAGTGCACGCTCAGAGACGGCCTCCAGTTCAGCAACGGTGACGCGCTCACCTCGGAGGACGTCAAGTTCTCCTTCGACCGCATGCTGAAGATCAACGACCCCGACGGCCCCGCCGTCATGTTCCCCACGCTCGACAAGGTGCAGACCCCGGACGAGAAGACGGTCGTCTTCCAGCTCAACACCCCGGACGCCACCTTCCCGAGCAAGATAGCCTCCGGCGCCGGCTCCATCGTCGACCAGGAGCAGTACGACGCCGACGGCCTCCGCAAGGACAACGAAGCGGTCGGCTCCGGCCCGTACAAGCTGGACTCCTTCGGGGACGACGAAGCCGTCTTCTCCGTCAACGAGAACTACAAGGGCACCGCGAAGACGCAGAACTCCGGCGTGACGCTGAAGTTCTTCCACGGCGACCAGGACGCCCTGAAGAAGTCCCTGCGCGCAGGCGAGGTCGACATCGCCTACCGAGGCCTCACCGCGGGCGACATCGCCGACGGCGAGAAGTCCGGCGGCGACTCCGGCATCGAGGTCGTCGAGGGCAGCAGCGCCGAAGTCCAGCACCTGGTCTTCAACATGGACGACCCGGTCACCGGAAAGCTCGGCGTCCGCAAGGCCATCGCCTACCTCATCGACCGTGACGCCCTCATCAAGGACGTCTACCAGGGCACCGCCAGCCCGCTGTACTCGATCATCCCGGCCGGTATCGGCGGCCACAACACGGCCTTCTTCGACACCTACGGCGCCCGGCCCTCCAAGGCCAAGGCCGCCGCCGCGCTCCAGGACGACGGCATCACCGGCAAGGTCAAGCTGACCCTCTGGTCCACCCCGTCGCGCTACGGCCCGGCCACCGACCAGGAGTTGAAGACGATCGCGCAGCAGCTCAACGACAGCGGCCTGTTCGACGCCGACGTGCAGTCCGTCGCGTTCGACCAGTACGAGAAGGACATCGCCGACGGCAAGTACGGCGTGTACGTGAAGGGCTGGATCCCGGACTACCCGGACGCCGACAACTTCACGGCCCCCTTCTTCGGCAAGGGCAACGTGCTGAGCAACAACTACAGCAACAACGCGATCACCGGCTCGCTCATCCCGCGCACCGCCGCCGAGAGCGACCGCTCCGCGACCGACGACGAGTTCAACCAGCTCCAGAACATCGTGGCCAGGGAACTCCCCGTCCTGCCGGTCTGGCAGGCCAAGCAGTACGCCGTCGTCCGCGACAACGTCTACGGCCTGGAGTACTGCCTCGACGCCTCCACCGTCTTCCGCTTCTGGGAGCTGAGCAAGGGCTGAGCAAGGGCTGACGAACGGCCACAGCTGACGGCCGCTCGGACCCGACGCACATACGAAGAGGGCGCCCCTTCCAGGAAGGGGCGCCCTCTCCGCATGTGACGCGGGCTCTCGCCGTCGCGGGCCCCTACTGTGCGCCGGGGCGCACCAACCCGCTCTCGTACGCGTACACCGCGGCCTGCACCCGGTCACGCAGCCCCAGCTTGGTGAGGACATGCCCGACGTGCGTCTTCACCGTGGTCTCGCTGACAAACAGATCCGCGGCGATCTCCGCGTTGGACAAGCCCCTCGCCACCAGCTTCAGCACCTCCACCTCCCGCTCGGTGAGCGTGTGCAGGGTGTCCGGAACCGGCTCGTCACCCGACGGCAGATGCGTCGCGTACTTGTCGAGCAGCCGACGCGTGATGCTCGGCGCGAGCATCGCCTCACCGCCGGCGACCACACGGATCGCCTGCACCAGCTCATTGGCCGGAGCGTCCTTCAGCAGGAAGCCGCTGGCGCCCGCCTTCAACGCCTCCACCACGTACTCGTCGAGGTCGAAGGTCGTCAGCACCAGCACCTTCGCCGGACCGTCCCGCCCGGGCCCGGTGATCTGCCGGGTCGCCTCGACCCCGTCCATCCGAGGCATACGGATGTCCATCAGAACCACATCGGGCTGCAAGGCCCGCACCTGGTCGAGAGCCTGGAGGCCGTCGCCGGCCTCGCCCACGACCGCGATGTCCTGCTCCGCTTCCAGAATCATCCGGAAGCCGGTACGCAGCAGCGGCTGGTCGTCGACCAGTAGGACGCGGATGGCCACGTAAGTCTCCTTCGCTAGTCCGGCCCCATTCTGCCCTGCGGGCCGCCACCGGACTCGCCCGCCCTGACCGGCAACGGATAGGGCGGGGGAGTGCCGCCGAATTCCGGGCAGTGCGCCTGGTGATCACACCAGCCGCACAGCTTCGTCGGCCGCGGACGCCAGACACCCGTCTCGGTCGCCTCCCGGATCGCGTCCCACAGCGCCAGCAGCTTGCGCTCCACCCGCTCCAGATCGGCGAGGACCGGGTCGTACGTCAGCACGTCACCACTGCCGAGATAGACGAGCTGGAGCCGGCGCGGAACCACGTTCTTCAGCCGCCACACCACGAGCGCGTAGAACTTCATCTGGAACAGCGCACCCTCGGAGTACTCGGGCCGCGGCGCCTTGCCGGTCTTGTAGTCGACGATCCGCACCTCACCCGTCGGCGCCACGTCGACACGGTCGATGATGCCGCGCAACCGCAGCCCCGAATCCAGCTCGGCCTCCACGAACAGCTCTCGCTCGGCCGGCTCCAGCCGGGTCGGGTCCTCAAGCCCGAACCACCGCTCGACGAGCCGCTCCGCCTCACCCAGCCATGTCGCAAGCCGCTCGCCCTCGGGATCGTCCGCGAACAGCTCCACGACCTCCGGCCTGCTCTCCCGCAGCCGGTCCCACTGACCGGGGATGAGCGACTTGGCGCGCGGAGCGGTCCGCTCGGCGGCCGGCGCATCGAAGAGCCGCTCCAGCACCGCATGCACCAGCGTGCCCTTCGTCGCCGCCGCACTCGGCTTCTCGGGCAGCCGGTCGATCACCCGGAACCGGTAAAGCAGCGGGCACTGCATGAAGTCACTCGCACGCGACGGAGACAGCGAGGCCGGCGCTATGGCCGCGCGGACCGCCGTGCCACCCGCCGAGGGCGCGCCCTCACCCGCCCCGACCGCCGCCGCCTTACTCTCCGCCCCCGCTGGGTACTCGTCCGTCGCCGGCGCAGTCACCGGCGCGACGTCACCGCCGCAGTCCGCCGCGGCACCCTCCGTGCTCGTCTCCATGCCCACAGACCTTACGGCCCGCCACTGACAGTGACCCAGCCGCGGCCGTTACGGCTGGGACAGCCGGGGAAACAGAGAGGGGTGCCGGGGCGGAACACGCCGCGACGGCCGCATACCATCGACCCAGACCCATCCGCCCGGCAGGCGCGGACGACGCTTCGAACGAGGGGACACCGTGGACGAGAGCGGCGGGAGCGGGCAGCCGCGGTCCGGCACCGACGAGTCGGCCGAGGGCCGAGCAGACCGTAGGGCCCCGGCCACCGAACCCGCACGGCCCGACCCGGCCCCGACCGCCGAACAGCCCACGGACGGCCGCCCATTGGGCCCCGACCGGGACGACACCGCGCAGGAAGCCGCCCAGCCGCCCCTCCACGCCGAAGCACGCTCCGAGAACGACGCCCCCCCACAGGGCGCGGACAGCGACGACGAGGCCACCGACGGTGAGGCGCCCCAGCAGGCACAAGACGCCCCCGTCAACGACCCCGCGACCCGGCCGGCTCCCACCCACGCCCCCGACGCCCACGACCGCACCCTCGCCCACACCGGCACGACCAAGGGCCAACCGCCCCCGCGCCCCAAGGAACCCCGCGGCGGACTGCTCATGGGACGCCCCTTCGGCGTACCCGTATACGTCGCCCCCAGCTGGTTCCTCGTCGCCGCGCTCATCACCTGGGTGTTCGGCGGACAGCTCGACCGCGTCCTGCCCGAGCTCGGCGCCGCCCGCTACCTCGTCTCCCTCTTCTTCGCCGTCGCCTTCTACGCCTCCGTCCTCGTCCACGAACTCGCCCACACCGTCGCCGCACTCCGCTTCAAACTGCCCGTGCGCCGCATCCAGCTGCAGTTCTTCGGCGGAGTCTCCGAAATCGAGAAGGAGGCCGAGACACCCGGCCGCGAGTTCGTCCTCGCCTTCGTCGGACCACTGCTCTCCCTCGTCCTCGCCGGCGTCTTCTACGCCGCCATGCAGCCCGTCGAACCCGGCACCGTCCCCGGCGTCCTCCTGGCCGGCCTGATGATCTCCAACCTCATCGTCGCCGCCTTCAACCTGCTCCCGGGCCTCCCCCTCGACGGCGGCCGCATGCTCCGCGCCATCGTCTGGAAGATCACCGGCAAGCCCATGACCGGCACCATCGCCGCCGCCTGGGTCGGCCGCGCCCTCGCCGTCTCCGTCCTCGTCGGACTGCCCTGGCTCACCCAGTCCGGCGCCCTCGGCTCCGACGCCGTCGACAACGTCGGCATGGACACCGTCATGGACGCCCTGCTCGCCGCCATCCTCGCCGCGATCATCTGGACCGGCGCCGGCAACAGCCTCCGCATGGCCCGTCTGCGCGAACACCTCCCCGAACTACGCGCCCGCACCCTCACCCGCCGCGCCGTCCCCGTCGAGACCGACACCCCCCTCTCCGAAGCCCTGCGCCGCGCCAACGCCGCCGGCGCCCGCGCCCTCGTCGTCGTCGACGCCGACGGCAACCCCCTCTCCCTCGTCCGCGAGGCCGCCATCGTCGGCGTCCCCGAACACCGCCGCCCCTGGGTCGCCGTCAGCGGCCTCGCCCAGGACCTCACCGACGGCATGCGCGTCTCCGCCGAACTCGCGGGAGAGGACCTCCTGGACGCCCTGAGGGCCGCCCCCGCGACCGAATACCTGGTCGTGGAGGAGACCGGCGAGATCTACGGCGTCCTGTCCGCGGCCGACGTGGAACGCGCCTTCGTCAAGGCAATGGCAAGACCGGCCTGACCCCCCCGGGGCGCGGGGAACGGCGCGATCAACCACGACGGCGCGCAACCCCACCGCCTGGCGTCGACCCCCACACCCTCAGTGGCCAAGCCCCCGCCAGGGAACCGGTAGGCTGTTCACATGTCCGAACCGACCGGTGCCGCCCGCAGGCGCGGGCCCTTCAAGGTCGGGGACCAGGTTCAGCTGACCGACCCCAAGGGCCGCCACTACACGTTCACGCTCGAAGCCGGGAAGAACTTCCACACCCACAAGGGTTCCTTCCCGCACGACGAACTGATCGGCGCACCCGAGGGCAGCGTTGTCCGCACCACCGGGAACGTCGCCTACCTCGCGCTGCGCCCCCTGCTCCCCGACTACGTCCTGTCCATGCCCCGCGGCGCCGCCGTGGTCTACCCCAAGGACGCAGGGCAGATCCTCGCCTTCGCCGACATCTTCCCCGGCGCACGCGTCGTCGAAGCCGGCGTCGGCTCCGGATCGCTCAGCAGCTTCCTGCTGCGCGCCATCGGCGACCAGGGCATGCTGCACAGCTACGAGCGCCGCGAAGACTTCGCGGAGATCGCCCAGCAGAACGTCGAGCGCTACTTCGGCGGCCCCCACCCCGCCTGGCAGCTCACCGTCGGCGACCTCCAGGACAACCTGAGCGACACCGACGTCGACCGCGTCATCCTCGACATGCTCGCCCCCTGGGAGTGCCTGGAAGCCGTCTCCAAGGCCCTCGTCCCCGGCGGCATCCTCTGCTGCTACGTCGCCACCACCACCCAGCTCGCCCGGACCGTCGAGTCCATCCGCGAGATCGGCTGCTTCAACGAGCCGACCGCCTGGGAGACGATGATCCGCAACTGGCACATCGAGGGCCTCGCCGTCCGCCCCGACCACCGGATGATCGGCCACACCGGCTTCCTGCTCACCGCCCGCCGCCTCGCCGACGGAGTCGAGCCGCCCATGCGCCGCCGCCGCCCCGCCAAGGGCGCCTACGGCGAGGACTACGAAGGCCCCAACGCCGACGGAGGCGCCGGCCGCTGAGGCGGCCCGTGCCGCATCCAACGTACAAGCGCTGTGGTCGAGTTCCCGGAACGCCCCGGGAACTCGACCACAGCGCCTTTCTGTTGGCCCAACACCGACAACCCGCAAATCCGAACGTCGCACAACACCCGCACGCCCCCCACGCACCCCCAACCACCGAACACCAGCACCGGAACTCCACCCCGCCGTTCCCCCGCACTGTGACGTGTGGCACCATGCTGGCCACCCCACCGGCACAGCCCTCACAGGAGACGCTCCTAGTGCAGCAATCCGCCGTCCCGGAACTGGCACACACCCACACCCGCCCCATCCACTGGCTCGCCACCGCCACAGCGGTCGCCGGCGTCGTCGCCCTCTCCTCGGTCCTCCAGCCCAACTCGGCGACAGCGGCCCAGACAACCGGCCCGGACGCGAAACACGCCCCCGCGGCCCTCGCACCCCCCGACCCGGCACGCGCCGACTTCCCGCTCGAGTGCGGCCCGGTGAAAGCGATCGTGGTCAAGAAGGCCACCGGCGACCTGGACGGCGACGCCAGCCCCGAAACCGTGGTCGTCGTCCACTGCGACGCCCCCATGGGGACCCCGCCCGACGGCATCTACGTCCTCACCCACAGCGCCGGGACAACCACCCCCCGCGTCGCCGCCACCCTCGTCGACCCGAAGGACAGCACTACCGTCAGTGACATCACCGTCCGAGACGGCGCGGTCATCGCCGATCTGCTCGGCTACTCGTCCGACGACGTACCCCGGTGCTGCCCCGACGTGAAGAGCAGCGCGAAGTGGCAGTGGAAAAACGGCGCGTTCATCCGCTCGACACCCTCCGGCGCCCACAGCGTCTGACCCACGCCACCAGCACATGTGAGAAATCAGACAGTCGTAACACCCCGTACGCGCAAGGTCACTCGGCGTCCGGACCGTACACCTCGACCTTGTCCGAAACCCGACGCACATGGATGCAGTCGCCCGGACACTCCTTCGCCGAGTCCACCACATCCGTGAGAAGCGGCAACGGCACAGGCGTAGTGGCCCCCTTGGCCTGCAGCAGCTCGTCCTCGCCGCTCTTCACATACGCCAGACCATCGATGTCCAGCTCGAACACCTCCGGCGCGTACTGGGCACAGATGCCGTCACCAGTACAGAGATCCTGATCGATCCAGACCTCCAGCGCCCCGCCCTCGACCCCGGCCGCCTGCTCCACGCTCATCTCTCCTGCCGCTAGCTACGTCGAGCCGAACGGGAATCCGGCCAGCTCTGACGGGTGTTGAACGCTTCGAGCCTACCTGCGGCGGCTTCCCAATCATGTTCGGTGGGTATTCCCCTGGCGTGAGGGAGAGCGCAAGGGTGAAGATCGGACACACCCCTACAGTCTTTGTGATCTAGGGGTTTCAATCGACACCCACCCAGGTAGGGTCTGGAAGCGTCCAGCTCCCCTTGGAGGAGGTGAGGACCGTGGCAGCCCACGACGACGACATGAACCGCGGCATCCGCCCGGGACGAGGGTCCGACGACCCGGCCGGGCAGATCGCCTACCTTGAGCAGGAGATCGCCGTCCTGCGACGCAAGCTCGCCGACTCTCCGCGGCACACGAGGATTCTCGAAGAGCGGATCGTCGAGCTGCAGACCAACCTGGCCGGCGTGTCCGCACAGAACGAGCGACTCGCCAACACGCTCCGTGAGGCCCGCGACCAGATCGTGGCCCTCAAGGAAGAAGTCGACCGGCTCGCACAGCCGCCGGCCGGCTTCGGTGTCTTCCTGCAAGCCCTTGAGGACGGCACCGCCGACATCTTCACCGGAGGCCGCAAACTCCGCGTGAACGTCAGCCCGAGCGTCGAACTCGACGACCTCAGGCGCGGCCAGGAAGTAATGCTCAACGAAGCGCTCAACGTGGTCGAAGCCATGGAGTTCGAGCGCGTCGGGGACATCGTCACCCTCAAGGAGATCCTTGAGGACGGCGAGCGAGCCCTGGTGCTCGGGCACACCGACGAGGAACGGGTGGTACGGCTCGCCGAGCCGCTGCTGGACGTCACCATCCGACCCGGCGACGCCCTTCTGCTCGAACCCCGCTCCGGCTACGTCTACGAGATCGTTCCGAAGAGCGAGGTCGAGGAACTCGTCCTCGAAGAGGTCCCCGACATCGGCTACGAGCAGATCGGCGGCCTGGGCGGCCAGATCGAAATGATCCGCGACGCCGTCGAGCTCCCCTACCTCTACCCCGACCTGTTCAAGGAGCACGAACTGCGGCCGCCCAAGGGCGTCCTCCTGTACGGGCCCCCCGGATGCGGCAAGACACTCATCGCCAAAGCCGTCGCCAACTCGCTGGCCAAAAAGGTCGCCGAAGTCACCGGCCAAGCCCAGGGCAAGAGCTTCTTCCTCAACATCAAGGGACCCGAGCTCCTCAACAAATACGTCGGCGAGACCGAGCGGCAAATCCGCCTCGTCTTCCAGCGCGCACGAGAAAAGGCCAGTGAGGGCACACCCGTCATCGTCTTCTTCGACGAAATGGAATCCCTCTTCCGCACCCGCGGCTCCGGCGTCAGCTCCGACGTGGAAAACACCATCGTCCCGCAGCTGCTCGCCGAGATCGACGGCGTGGAGGGCCTGCAGAACGTGGTCGTGATCGGCGCCTCCAACCGCGAGGACATGATCGACCCCGCCATCCTGCGCCCCGGCCGCCTGGACGTGAAGATCAAGATCGAACGTCCCGACGCCGAGGCCGCCAAGGACATCTTCGGCAAGTACCTCACAGAACGCCTCCCCCTGCACTCCGAAGACCTCGGAGAACACGGTGGCAGCAGGACGACCACGGTCGAGAGCATGATCCAGACCGCCGTCGAACAGATGTACGCCGAATCCGAGGAAAACCGCTTCCTGGAAGTCACCTACGCCAACGGCGACAAGGAAGTCCTCTACTTCAAGGACTTCAACTCCGGCGCCATGATCGAAAACATCGTGGGCCGCGCCAAGAAAATGGCGATCAAGGACTTCCTCGAGCACAACCAGAAGGGCCTCCGCGTCTCCCACCTCCTCCAGGCCTGCGTGGACGAGTTCAAGGAGAACGAGGACCTGCCCAACACCACCAACCCCGACGACTGGGCCCGCATCTCCGGAAAGAAGGGCGAACGGATCGTCTACATCCGCACCCTCATCACCGGAAAGCAGGGCGCAGACACCGGACGCTCCATCGACACGGTGGCAAACACCGGTCAGTACCTGTAAAAGACAGGGCGGCTGCGGGTGCCCCCACCGGGTACCCGCAGCCGACTGTTTTTCCGGCCACCGCCGGAACAAAGGCGAGCAACGCAATGACGCAAATGATCTCCCCACCAGCGCAAAGGCGTTCTAGGCTCTTCCATACCGCCGAGTCGCGCAGTGCGGGGACGGGCACCGCACACGCACCGGAGCGCCAGCGGTACTTGAGCGGCGCCCCCGACCGAGGGCGCCGCCGGGCAAGGAGGGCCGCATGACCGTACGGCGAGTAATGGGCATCGAGACGGAGTACGGGATCTCCGTCCCCGGCCACCCCAACGCCAATGCCATGCTCACCTCATCCCAGATCGTCAACGCCTACGCGGCCGCGATGCACAGGGCCCGCCGGGCCCGCTGGGACTTCGAGGAGGAGAACCCGCTGCGCGACGCGCGAGGCTTCGACCTCGCCCGCGAGGCCGCCGACTCCAGCCAGCTCACCGACGAGGACATCGGCCTCGCCAACGTCATCCTCACCAACGGAGCACGCCTCTACGTCGACCACGCACACCCCGAATACAGCGCCCCCGAGGTCACCAACCCCCGGGACGCCGTCCTCTGGGACAAAGCCGGCGAACGCATCATGGCCGAAGCCGCCGAACGGGCGGCACAGCTACCCGGCGCCCAGCCCATCCACCTCTACAAGAACAACACCGACAACAAGGGCGCCTCCTACGGCACGCACGAGAACTACCTCATGAAGCGGGAAACCCCCTTCTCCGACATCGTGCGCCACCTCACCCCCTTCTTCGTCTCCCGCCAGGTCGTCACCGGCGCAGGCCGCGTCGGCATCGGCCAGGACGGTCACGAACACGGCTTCCAGCTCAGCCAGCGCGCCGACTACTTCGAGGTCGAGGTCGGGCTCGAAACCACCCTGAAGCGCCCCATCATCAACACCCGGGACGAGCCGCACGCCGACGCGGAAAAATACCGCCGCCTCCACGTGATCATCGGCGACGCGAACCTCTCCGAGATCTCGACCTATCTGAAGCTCGGAACGACGGCCCTGGTCCTGTCCATGATCGAGGACGGCTTCATCGCGGTGGACCTGGCCGTCGACCAGCCCGTCCGCACCCTCCACCAGGTATCCCACGACCCCTCACTCCAACGGCTCATCACCCTCCGTAGCGGCCGCACACTCACCGCGGTCCAGCTCCAGATGGAGTACTACGAGCTCTCGCGCAAATACGTGGAGGAGCGGTTCGGCGCCGACGCCGACGAACAGACCAAGGACGTCCTCAGCCGCTGGGAGGACACCCTCAACCGCCTGGAGAGGGACCCCATGAGCCTCGCCGGCGAACTCGACTGGGTCGCCAAACGCGAACTCATGGAGGGCTACCGACGCCGCGACGACCTCGACTGGGACGCCGCCAAGCTCCACCTCCTCGACCTCCAGTACGCCGACGTACGCCCCGACAAGGGCCTCTACAACCGCCTCGTGGCCCGCGGACGCATCAAGCGCCTCATGGACGAGGAAGCCGTCGAGCGGGCCAAGGCCAAGCCACCGGAGGACACCCGCGCGTACTTCCGCGGACGCTGCCTGGAGCAGTACGCCGACGACGTCGCCGCGGCCTCCTGGGACTCGGTCATCTTCGACCTCCCCGGCCGCGACTCCCTCCAACGCGTTCCAACCCTCGAACCCCTTCGCGGAACGCGAAATCACGTCAAGGAGCTCCTGGACCGCTGTCGCACGGCAGAAGACCTGGTCAGGGTCCTGTCAGGCGGCTGAGGGGTACTCGGAAGATGCCGACCGGACGTCGGCCGAACAGGGTGGAAAACCTGACGTCCGGGAATCATCGAGATGGCCCCCGTACGTTGGAGAAACTGCGGGGCCGATGTCAGACCCTGCTTGTAGGGTCTGATCATCATCGATCGGCAGGAAAGCCGACCTGTCGACCATGTCGGGCGAAATGAGCGGGGTGAGGGATATGGCAACCAAGGACACCGGCGGCGGACAGCAGAAGGCCACGCGCTCTACTGAGGAGGTCGAGGAGCAGGCGGCTGAGACGCAGGCTTCTGAGGACCTCAAGGAGCGGCAGGAGAAGCTGAGCGATGACGTCGACTCGGTTCTCGATGAGATCGACGACGTACTCGAGGAGAACGCCGAGGATTTCGTGCGCTCCTTCGTGCAGAAAGGTGGCCAGTAAAGGCCATTAGGTGCCTTGGCCTTCGAATTGAAGATAGGGGCGGGGTTGGTCGGTGGCCCGGACGCGAGGCAGTGCAGGAGATGCAAAAGGAGCTTGTCTCTTTCAGCCTTCGCGAAGAACGGAGATCGGCCCGATGGCCTTCAGGTGTGGTGTCGGGAGTGCGTGGCTGAGTACGGTGCCACGCGCTACCGGCCCCGCCGGGAGGCTATGGGGAAGCAGGTGCGGGAGAAGGTGGATGCTCCGGCTGGGCACAAGCTCTGCCGGACGTGTGGTGAGGTCAAGTCCCACAGTGAATGGCATCGCAATGGGACGGCACCGGACGGCCTGTCGACACGCTGTAAGGCGTGTCGGGCCGTCCGGGGGCGGCAAGACCATTTGTGGCGCAAGTACGGCATCACCGAAGCCGAGCGCGACGAGTTGGTCGCCTCTCAAGGGGGCGTCTGCTGCATATGTTTGGCTGCTCTGCCCGAGCATGTGGATCACTGCCACGAGACGGGTAGGGTCCGTGGCGTACTGTGCTTCAGCTGCAACGCCGCACTGGGGCAGTTCAAGGATCGGCCCGACGTCATAAGGCGGGCTGCTGCTTACGTGGAAGGAATCGCGTGGAAGCCAACACTCGTAGCACCGGGCGTCTACCAGCTGCCTTCCTGACGCCTGGGTCGTCCTCGTTCATGGATTTTCTCTCGGAGCACCAGCCCGAGATGCTGCCCGGTAACCGTCAACTCCCGCCCACGCAGGGCGTGATCGAGGCGCCGCACGGCACCACGATCGTGGCCGCGACGTTCCCCGGCGGTGTCGTGCTGGCCGGTGACCGGCGGGCGACCATGGGGAACGTCATCGCGCAGCGCGATATCGAGAAGGTGTTTCCGGCCGACGAGTACTCGGCCGTCGGTATCGCCGGTACCGCTGGTCTGGCCGTCGAGATGGTGAAGCTCTTCCAGTTGGAGCTGGAGCACTTCGAGAAGGTCGAGGGTGCTCAGCTGTCGCTGGAGGGTAAGGCGAACCGGCTGTCGACCATGATCCGGTCGAATCTGGGGATGGCGATGCAGGGGCTGGCCGTGGTGCCGCTGTTCGCGGGGTATGACGTGGATCGGGAGAAGGGGCGGATCTTCTCCTACGACGTCACCGGTGGTCGTTCCGAGGAGCAGGGGTACGCCGCCACCGGGTCGGGGTCGATCTTCGCGCGTGGTGCCATGAAGAAGCTCTTCCGTAATGACCTGACTGAGGCCGAGGCCACGACGCTGGTCGTGCAGGCCCTGTATGACGCGGCTGACGACGACTCGGCGACCGGTGGTCCCGATGTCGCCCGCCGGATCTACCCGATCGTCACGGTGATCACTGACGACGGTTTCCGCCGGCTCACCGATGATGAGTCCTCGGAGATCGCCCGTTCCATTCTGGAGCGTCGTCTGGAGCAGCCTGACGGCCCGCGGGCCGCGCTGCTGTAGCGGCGGTTCGGTCTTGTCCACGTGATCCTGTGACTTCGACAGAAAGGGACGGATAACCGGTGTCGACGCCGTTCTATGTCTCCCCCCAGCAGGCCATGGCCGACCGGGCGGAGTACGCCCGTAAGGGCATCGCGCGTGGTCGCAGCCTGGTTGTGCTGCAGTATGCCGACGGCATCGTGTTCGTCGGCGAGAACCCGTCCCGTGCGCTGCACAAGTTCAGCGAGATCTATGACCGGATCGGTTTCGCGGCCGCCGGTAAGTACAACGAGTACGAGAATCTGCGGATCGGTGGTGTGCGGTACGCCGATCTTCGTGGTTACACCTATGACCGTGATGATGTGACGGCTCGTGGCCTGGCGAACGTCTATGCGCAGACGCTGGGCACGATCTTCTCTTCGGCTGCGGAGAAGCCGTACGAGGTGGAGCTGGTTGTCGCCGAGGTGGGTGAGACGCCTGAGGGTGACCAGATTTACCGGCTGCCGCATGACGGTTCGATCGTGGACGAGCACGGTTCGGTCGCGGTCGGTGGTAATGCCGAGCTGATCAGTAATTTCCTTGACCAGCGGCATGAGGACGGGATGAGCCTCGCCGAGGCGCTCAAGCTGGCGGTGCAGGCTCTGTCCCGCGAGTCGAACGGTACGCAGCGGGAGATTCCCGCGGAGCGGCTGGAGGTCGCGGTGCTGGACCGTACGCGTCCGCAGTCGCGCAAGTTCAAGCGCATCGTGGGTCGTCAGCTGGCGCGGCTGTTGGAGGCCAACGGTGCGTCCACTGAGGCCGAGAGTGCCGACAACGGAGAGGACTCGGAGGAGTCCGGTAGTTCCGAGGAGTAGTCCCACTTCGCCCCGCTTGTGTTGTGCCCCGGCCGAATCTCTCGGTCGGGGCACAGGCGTTCCCGGGGGGCTTCACGGCGCGCTGGGCGGGGCTGTGGAGCCCCGTACGACGAGTTCGACGGGGATGTCGCCCTCCTCGGGTTCGCGGCCTTCCAGGACGGCCAGGAGGGCTTGCATGCCGCGTTCGCCGAAGAGTTCGGCGTCGAGTCGGACGGTGGTGAGTTCGGGGTCGATGGCGGTGGCGAGGGCGAGGTCGTCGAGGCCGGTGATGGAGAGGTCGTCGGGGATGCGTAGTCCGAGGCGTCGTGCGGCTTTGTAGGCGCCGGCGGCGAGTTTGTCGTCGTCGCAGACGATGGCGGTGGGGCGGGGGCCTTTGGCGGCGAGGGCGGTTTCCGTGGCGGTGCGGGCGTCTTCGATGGAGATGGGTGCGCGGACGGTGAGCAGTGACGTGCCGGGGACGTCGCCGATTCGTGCGGCGAGTTCGTGTGCGCGTACTTCGAACGTCCAGGACGCCACGTCGGCCGCGAGGTGGAGGAAGCGTCGGTGGCCCAGGCCCAGCAGGTGGTCGGTGACCTGGCGGATGCCGTCGGTGATGTCGAGGTTGACTGTGGCGGCGCCGAGGCTGCCCGCCGGGTCGCTGTCCAGCATGACGAGGGGGAGCTGGTCGCCGCGGATGGCGGTGAGGGCGTCGGCGGCCATGGAGGAGGCGATGATGCCGTCGAGGGCGGCTTGGGCGGAGGCGAAGGGGTTGCGGGCGGGGCCGATGCCTTCGGGGGAGGGGTAGAGGACGACGCCGAAGCCGTGTTGGGCGGCGATGCGGGCGGCGCCGGTGTAGACGCCGGCGAAGAATTCGGTGGTGAGCGCGGGGACTACGAGCAGTACGGTGCGGGTGTGGCCGAGGCGTAGGTTGCGGGCGGCGAGGTTGGGTCGGTAGCCGAGTTCGCGGGCGGCCTCGCGGACGCGTTCGGCGGTGGTTTCGGAGACTCGTCCGCGCCATTTGTCGCCGAGTACGAGGGAGACCGCGGCTTGGGAGACGCCTGCTGCTTGGGCGACGTCTCGGCTGGTGGGTCGGGTGCTGCCGTGTGCCACCGTCCGCCTGCTCCTTTGTCTGGACTCTTGAACAGCGCACATGGTACGTATGACGGACGACGTTATACGTAAAACCTATGCGGAGGGCGGCGCGGCTGATGACCGGCGCATACCTGGAGGTCCTCAGGGCGAGGCATGCCGGCCGGCTGCTGGTCGGCACGCTTGTGGGGCGGCTGCCGAACGCGGTGGCCGCGCTCGCGATCGTGCTGTTCGTGCGCGCGGAGGGGGGTTCGTACAGTCTGGCCGGGGGGCTGGCGGCGGTGTACGGGGTCGCCAACGCGGTGGGGCAGCCGGTGCTGGGGCGGCTGGTGGACATGTACGGGCAGCCGCGGGTGCAGCTGCCGGCGGCGGTCGCCTCGGCCGTCGCGATGGCCGGGTTCGCCTTCGTGGGCATCGGGGCGCTGCCGCTCGCCTACGCGGCCGTGGCGGCCGCCGGGCTGTTCACGCCGCCTCTGGAGGGTGGTCTGCGGGCGCTGTGGTCGTCGGTCCTCCACAAGGAGGGCCAGGTGCATGCGGCGTATGCGATGGACGCGGTGGCCCAGGAAGTCATGTTCACGGTCGGACCGTTGTTGCTGACGCTGTGTGCGTCGTTGTGGTCGGCGCAGGTGGCGTTGCTCGTCGTGAACGTCATCGGGGTGCTGGGTGCGCTGTCGGTGGTGGTGTCGCCGCCTTCGCGCGCGTGGCGTTCGGCGCCGCGTGAGGCGCACTGGCTGGGGGCGTTGCGTTCGTCCGGGTTGCTGGCGCTGCTGGCCTCGTTCCTGTTCATCGGGATGGCGCTCGGGTCGATCGCGGTCGCGGCCGTGTCGTACGCGGACGGAAACGGCGGGGACGTGGTGTACGGCTGGTTGATGGCGGGCGTGGGGCTGGGTGCGCTGGTCGGTGGTGTGGTGTACGGGGCGCGGCAGTGGGCTGGTGAGCCGGCGCGGCGACTGCGCCTGCTGGTGGCGCTTCTGGCGGTGTGTTATCTGCCGTTGATGCTGATGCCGGGTGTGGTGGCGATGACGTTGCTGGCGGTGCTCGCGGGGGTGTTTCTCGCGCCGTGCATCGCTTGTGCGTTCGTGCTGGTCGACCGGCATGCGCCGCGCGGGACGGTCACCGAGGCGTTCTCGTGGCTTGTGACGACGTTCACGGTGGGTGCGTCGGTGGGAACGGGCCTGGCGGGGCCGGTCGTCGAGGCGGGCGGAACGCTGTGGGGGTTCGCCGTGCCGAGTGCCGCGGGGGCGGTGTCGTTGCTGGTCCTGCTGGCCACGGGAGGGGTCCTCGCAGCTCCCGCGAGGGGTGCGGTGGTTGCGGCTTCATCGGAAAATGATCCAAACCGTGCTGTCGAACCCCGTTTCAGCTCGGGGGATCGGGCGTAATGTTCAGTCATGGACCGCCGCATTTTCGGGCTGGAGAACGAGTACGGCGTCACGTGCACGTTCAGGGGACAGCGCCGCCTGTCGCCTGACGAGGTGGCGCGGTACCTCTTCCGCCGTGTCGTGTCATGGGGCCGTAGCAGCAATGTCTTTCTGCGTAACGGCGCCCGCCTGTATCTCGACGTGGGCTCACATCCGGAATACGCGACACCCGAATGTGACAACGTGACCGAACTGGTCACCCACGACAAAGCAGGCGAGCGCATTCTCGAAGGACTCCTGGTGGACGCGGAACGACGCCTGCACGAGGAGGGAATCGCGGGCGACGTCTACCTCTTCAAGAACAACACCGACTCGGCGGGCAACTCGTACGGATGCCACGAGAACTATCTGGTGGCACGCCATGGCGAGTTCTCCCGGCTCGCGGACATCCTCATCCCGTTCCTTGTCACCCGGCAGTTGCTGTGTGGCGCCGGGAAGGTGCTGCAGACTCCGCGTGGTGCGGTGTACTGCGTCAGTCAGCGGGCGGAGCACATCTGGGAGGGCGTCTCCTCGGCGACGACCCGTTCCCGGCCGATCATCAACACGCGTGACGAGCCGCACGCGGATGCCGAGCGTTACCGGCGGCTGCATGTGATCGTGGGCGACTCGAACATGTCCGAGACGACCATGCTGCTCAAGGTCGGCGCGACCGATCTGGTGCTGCGCATGATCGAGGCGGGCACGGTGATGCGCGATCTGACCCTGGAGAACCCGATCCGGGCGATCCGCGAGGTCAGCCACGACATCACGGGTCGCCGCAAGGTGCGCCTGGCCAGTGGCCGGGAGGCATCGGCGCTGGAGGTGCAGCGCGAGTACTACGAGAAGGCCGTGGACTTCTGCGAGCGCCGCGGCATTCGCACGGGCACGGTCGAGCAGGTCCTGGAGCTGTGGGGTCGCACGCTGGACGCGATCGAGGCCGAGGACCTCGACCGGATCGGTACCGAGATCGACTGGGTCATGAAGTACAAGCTCATCGAGCGGTACCGGGCCAAGCACAACATGACCATGTCGCATCCGCGGGTCGCGCAGATAGACCTCGCCTACCACGACATCCACCGTCGTCGTGGCCTGTACTACCTACTGGAGAAGAAGGGGCAAGCCGCCCGTATCTGCAACGACTTGAAGATCTTCGAGGGCAAGTCTGTTCCGCCGCAGACCACTCGGGCCCGGCTGCGCGGTGATTTCATCCGCAGGGCCCAGGAACAGCGCCGGGACTTCACCGTCGACTGGGTGCATCTCAAGCTCAACGACCAGGCGCAGCGCACGGTGTTGTGCAAGGACCCGTTCCGTTCGGTGGACGATCGGGTGGAGAAACTCATCGCCGGTATGTGAGCGACGGGTTCCGGCGGAATTTCCGGAACGCAACGCGGGCGCCGTACGTTTCCCGTACGGCGCCCTTCTCACGCCGTAGAGTTGCGCGCACGCCATCCACAAGATCGACCGATTACGAGGCTCTCACCGTGCGCCGACGCTCACTTCTCATCGCCGTACCCGCAGGAATGGTCACGCTCGCCGCATGCGGCGATGACAAGGACGACTCGAGCAAGGCGAGCGACAGTGCGTCGCCCTCGGCTCCGGCGACATCGGCGGCTCCGGCGCCGAAGATCGTGGACGGTCCGCTGCCGGCGATCACCGCGGGCACGAAGTTCGGGGAGAAGCCGACGGTCGCCAAGGGCAGCGGAGAGCCGTCGAAGGACCTGGCGGTGCGGACGGTCATCGCGGGTAGCGGCCGGACGATGGCGGAGAACGACTTCGTCGTGGCCAACTATCTCGGTCAGATCTGGGCCACCGGCAAGTCCTTCGACAACTCCTACGACTCCAAGAAGCCGCTGCTGATCCAGCTCACCCAGGGCCGTGTCATCGACGGCTGGCGGTACGGTCTGGCGGGGCGGAAGGCGGGCAGCCGGGTCGAGATGGCCATCCCGCCGACCTGGGGTTACGGCCCGCAGGGCAATCAGGACGCGGGTATCAAGGGGACCGACACGCTGGTCTTCGTCATCGACGTCGAGGAGACGTTCAACGCCAAGAGCTCGGCCGAGGGCAAGGCGGTGGCGCAGGACAACATCGATCTGCCCAAGATCGGCACCAACACCGACGGCAAGGCGCCGTCGGTCACCGTCCCCAAGTCGGACGCGCCGACCAAGCTGGTGTCGGCCTATGTCCTGGAGGGCGACGGCGCCGAGGTCAAGGCGGAGCAGACCGTCCTGTGCCAGTTCAAGGGCGTGGTCTGGGACAGCGGCAAGGAGTTCGAGTCGTCCTACAAGCAGGGGCAGCTGAGCCAGTTCGCGCTGCCGCAGATGCAGCAGGTCGTGAAGGGGCTGGCGCAGGGTTTGACCGGGAAGAAGGTGGGCAGCCGGGTGCTGGTCGTCGTACCCCCGGACCTGGCGTACGGCGACACCCCGCCGAGTGGCGGTGTCATCAAGAAGGGCTCCACTCTGGTCTTCTCGGTCGACATCCTGGCGGCGATGTAGCCGGGCCCGGGTGTAAGACTGTGCCGTTGCCTTTCCACAACCAGCAGGAGCGTAAGAAGTGAGCATCGACAAGCCCGAGATCGACTTCCCGGGTGGCGAGCCCCCGGCGGACCTCGAGATCAAGGACATCTGGGAGGGCGACGGCGCGGTTGCGCAGGCGGGCCA
Organism: Streptomyces viridochromogenes; assembly: GCF_001270495.1. Taxonomy (GTDB): domain Bacteria; phylum Actinomycetota; class Actinomycetes; order Streptomycetales; family Streptomycetaceae; genus Streptomyces; species Streptomyces viridochromogenes_A. The sequence goes on along the minus strand of NZ_LGUR01000072.1, from coordinate 22,823 downwards.
GACCGTCACCGTGCACTACGTGGGTGTGGCCTTCAGCACGGGCGAGGAGTTCGACGCCAGCTGGAACCGTGGTACGCCGTTCCGCTTCCCGCTGGGTGGCGGCCGCGTCATCAAGGGCTGGGACCAGGGTGTGCAGGGCATGAAGGTCGGCGGCCGCCGCCAGCTGACCATCCCGGCCCACCTCGCCTACGGCAACCAGAGCCCGACCCCGGCGATCAAGCCCGGCGAGACCCTGATCTTCGTGGTCGACCTGCTCGGTGTCTGATCGTCGCCTCTGATCGGCGCACGTCGGATCGGCGTACGGCTGATCGGTGTACGACCGGACCCGACTACCTGGGGCCCATGCCTGTCCGCGCATGGGCCCTCGGCTTTTGCCAGGCCACCGCGGAGCGGTACGGTCATCGTCCGTAAGCTTCATAGGGAAGGCGAAGGGCGTCGATGGCCATTGCCAAGGCCGAGCGGCTCATGAACCTGGCGCTGTGTCTGCTCGGGACGCGGCGGCCGCTGAGCAAGCGCGAGCTGCGTGAGTCCATCGAGGCCTATCTGGAGGCCGGCTCCGACGACTCCTTCAACCGGATGTTCGAGCGCGACAAGGACGATCTGCGCGAGCTCGGTCTGGTCATCGAGACGGTGGAGAACCTCGACGGCGAGGTCGGCTATCTGGCCCGCCGGGACAGCAACCGCCTCCCGCCCATCACCCTGGACGCCGAGGAGGCCGCCGCTCTGGGGCTGGCGGCCAAGGTGTGGCAGCAGGTCCGGCTCGCGGGCGCGGCCAGCGGCGCCCTGCAGAAGCTGCGCGCGGCGGGGCTGCCCGAGGATGTCGACCCCTACGAGGCGCATGGCGCGCTGGAGCCCCGGATCCCGGTGCACGAGGCCGCGTTCGAGCCGCTGATGCTGGCCTGCCGCGACCGCCGCCCCGTCCTCTTCGACTACCGCAAGGCCACCGCCGCCCGTCCCGAGCCCCGGCATGTCGAGCCGTGGGCGCTGGAGTGCTGGCGCGGCCACTGGTATCTGGCGGGCTGGGACCGGGACCGCGGCGCGGAGCGCGTGTTCCGGTTGTCCCGGATCACGGGCAAGGTGCGTTCGCGTGGCGCGCGGTTCACCGCACCGGTCCCCGATGTGGTCACCGTGCGGGAGACCGTGGCGGGCTGGGCGGGGGAGACCGCCGACCGTTCCGCGCTGATCCGGCTGCGTACGGGCGCGGGGTACCCCCTTCGGGCGAAGGCCACGGCGGTGCGGGAACTCGGGGACGGCTGGGACGAGTTGGAGATTCCGTACGGCCACGGGCTGGATGCGTGGCTGGTGGAGTTCGGGCCCGACGTGGTGGTCCTGGAGCCCGCGGAGTTGCGGGCCGATGTGGTGGACCGGCTGCGTGCCGTGGCCAAGGGCTGAGGGGGAGCGGAGCAAGACAGTGGCAGGCAAACCGGTTCGGCCCGTCAATGCCATCGACCAGACCCGGCGGATGCTTTCGCTGGTGACGTATCTGAGGGAGCGTCCGGGTGCCCGCGTCGAGGACGTGGCGCGTGCCTTCGGTATCTCCGAGGACGAGCTGGTCTCGGATCTCGACGTGCTGCCCATGTGCGGGACCAGCTTCCGTGGCGGTGACCTGCTCGACATCGACACCGACGGTGAGCGCATCTGGTGGCACAACCCCGACGACGTCGCCGAGCCGCTGCGGCTCGCCGCAGACGAGGCCACCGCGCTGCTGGTGGCGGCGCGGGCCGTGTCCACGCTGCCTGGACTGCGCGAGAGCGACCGGCAGGCGTTGCTGCGGGCGACCGCCAAGGTGGAGACCGCGGCCGGGGAGGCGGCCGGCGCCAGCTCCCGGCTGTCGGTGACCTTCGAGTCCGAGGGTGGCGTCTTCGCCGATGTCGACCGCGCGATCTCCGAGCGGCGCCGGCTGTGGATCCGCTACTACTCGCCCGCCCGGGACGAGGTCACCGAGCGCGAGATCGACCCGATCCGCCTGGTCAGCGTCGGCCACACCTACGTCGAGGCATGGTGCCGCCGCTCCGAGGCGCGCCGCACCTTCCGGCTCGACCGGGTTGCCGAGATCAAGATCCTCGACGAGCCGTCCGCGGCCCCCGAGATCGAGCTGCGGGACCTTTCCGAGGGGCTGGTGCAGCCCGCCGCGGAGGATCCCGAGGTCGTCGTCGAGGTAGGCCCGGGCGGACGCTGGGTGGCCGAGTACTACCCGCACGACAGCGCGGATGAGCTGGCGGACGGCGGGCTGCGTATCACTCTGCGCACCCCTGACCCGGCGTCGCTGCGACGCCTGGCGCTGCGGCTCGGGCGGGACGGCCGGATCGTCTCGCCGTCCGAGCTGGCCGACAGCGCCCGGCAGGCGGCCCGCGAGGCGCTGGCCGCGTACGACGGAGTCGAGGCGCACGACGCTCACGGGGCGCGCTCGGTGGACGACGGACAGTAGGACGGGTCGGTAGGGCAGGCCGGTAGAACAGGCCGGTGGGACAGACAGCTCGGCAGGCGGTTGGACTAGCGGTGCGACAGGCGGGAGCAGGGCTTTGAGCGAGTCGGCGACGTCCGGGGTGCGGGAGATGACGGTGGCGTCCGCGTTCGGCGGGATGAGAAGCGTGTCCCCGGTGGTGTTCAAGGCCGGCTGCCCGGACTGCCGGGGCCGCTTCGAACTCGCCGCGAGCGCCTTTCGACTCGCCATCGGCGCGACCAGCCGTACGACGTTCTACTCCTTCACCTGTCCCGAGTGCGGCGCGTCCGTCCGCAAGCCGGCGGGCGAGCGGATCGTCGAGCTGCTGACGGGCGGCGGAGTCAGCACCCTGCGGCTGCACTCCACGCTGTAGGACGGTCTAGGCTCGGCGTCATGTTCTGGCCGATGTTCGCGGTAGCGGTGGGTTTTCTGGGTCTCCTCGTGCTCGGTGTGCTCGCCGTGCGGGTCTTCCTGGAGGCAGAGCGCCTCGGTCGGCAGGTCACGGACTCAGCTCGGCGCATCAGCAGGGCGGCGGAGGACCTGGAGCGGGCGACCGCCAGTGCCGCCCGGGCTGTGGACTCCCTGTAGTCCGCTCAAGGATTCGGTGTGAGACCTGCGTCGCGTGCGTTTTGGGCCACTTCGCCCTGTCAACTTGCCGCCCACGCCAGGTACGCTGCGGATTGCGGCCCGAGAGCGAGGCGCGGGCCCGCGGACTGGGAGTATGCACAGGGATTGTCCCGCGTTCACCCCTGAGCGTTACGATCCCTGGCAGCACGGTGGTCGGATGAATGTCCGACCGGCCGGGTATTCGGACCATGTCGCCTCGGTGAAGAAGGTAAAAGCTATGGGTAGGCTCGGCCCCACCGAGATCATTCTGATCCTCGTCGTGATCATCCTGCTGTTCGGCGCCAAGAAGCTCCCGGACATGGCCCGCTCTCTCGGCAAGTCGGCTCGCATCCTCAAGAGCGAGGCCAAGGCGATGAAGGAAGAGGACAAGTCCGCCGCCCCGGCCGACCCGCCGAACAACAGCGACCAGCAGCCCCCCGCTCAGCGCATCATCCAGGCCGCCCCCGGCGACGCGACGAACGCTCGCCCGGTCAACGAGCCGACGGACACCACCAAGCGCTGACGCAGGGCCGGTGACCTCCGGCCCGCCGCACGAGATGGGAACGTGGGTTGCTGAAGTCTGCCCGCAAGAAGGAGAAGGATCCCGAGGGGCGGATGCCCCTCGTGGAGCACCTTCGTGAGCTCCGCAACCGGCTCGCGAAAGGCATGCTGGCGATCACGGTCGTCACCATCGCGGCCGCCTTCTACAACCAGGAACTCATGCAGTTCCTCTCCGATCCTGTGCCTCGCTGCACCAAGGGACTGGGCGAGACCACGGGAGGTGCCTGCGCGGTCGTCGCGTACACCGACCTTCTTTCTCCCTTCACGACCACGGTGAAGGTGAGCCTCATGGCGGGCATCGTCCTGTCCAGCCCTGTCTGGCTCTACCAGCTGTGGGCGTTCGTCGCCCCGGGACTGCACAAGAGCGAGCGCAAGTACACGTACTACTTCGTGGCGGCCGCCGTGCCGCTGTTCTTCGGGGGCGCCTGGCTCGCCTACACGATCATGCCGATCAGCATGCGTGTCCTGCTGGGCATCACGCCCGACGGGTCGGCGAACATCCTGCCGATGGACAAGATCCTCGACTTCAGTGTCCGGATGGTCCTTGTCTTCGGTGCGGCCTTCGAGCTCCCCCTGCTCCTGGTCATGCTGAACATGACGGGCATGGTGACGGGGCGCCGCATGCTCGGCTGGTGGCGCGGCGTCGTGATGGGTGTCTTCGTCTTCGGCGCTGTGGCGACCCCCACCACCGACCCCATCGGCATGATGGCCCTCGCCGGGCCCATCGTCATCCTGTACTTCATGGCGGTCGGCTTCTCCATCCTGAACGACCGACGGCGCAGCCGTAACAACCCGGACTCGGATCTGGACGACGACGAGGCCTCCGACCTCGACCTGACCCCCGAGAGCATCGGAGAGGTCGAAACCGTCTCCGCGAGCCGGGCGCTGCCCGAGCAGGCGAGCACGGAGCGGGTCAACGGCTACGACGACGTGACCTGAGCGAAGCGGTTTTCGGGCAGACACGGCCGGGGCGCCTACGGGGCGCACCCGGCCGTTTCCGCTGCGCGGCCATGAGCTGCGGGGATCCCGGGTTTGCCGGGTGCCGATCCGGATAATGATCGTCCTGTTGTCAGTGGGGCCCGGTACGCTCGAAAGCACGATGACAGAGGACCTCTCACCGGCCGAGCGGTATGCGGCAGCACGCAGGCGCGCTGCCGAGCAGGCCACCGCGCTCGCCTCCTTCCGCGAGATGTACGACTTCGGCCTCGACCCCTTCCAGATCGAGGCCTGCCAGGCACTCGAGGCGGGCAAGGGCGTACTGGTGGCCGCGCCCACCGGCTCAGGCAAGACGATCGTCGGCGAGTTCGCCGTCCACCTCGCCCTGATGCAGGGCAAGAAGTGCTTCTACACGACGCCCATCAAGGCACTGTCGAACCAGAAGTACGCCGACCTGTGCCGCCGTTACGGCGACGGCATGGTCGGCCTGCTCACGGGCGACAACAGCATCAACTCCGACGCCCCGGTGGTCGTGATGACGACCGAGGTGCTGCGGAACATGCTGTACGCCGGGTCGCAGACCCTCCTCGGCCTCGGCTATGTGGTCATGGACGAGGTCCACTACCTCTCCGACCGCTTCCGCGGCGCCGTATGGGAAGAGGTGATCATCCACCTCCCCGAGTCGGTCACGCTCGTCTCGCTCTCGGCGACCGTGTCGAACGCCGAGGAGTTCGGCGACTGGCTCGACACCGTCCGCGGCGACACCGAGGTGATCGTCTCCGAGCACCGGCCCGTTCCGCTGTTCCAGCACGTGCTCGCCGGGCGGCGGATGTACGACCTGTTCGAGGAGGGCGAGGGCAGCAAGAAGGCGGTCAACCCCGACCTCATGCGGCTGGCCCGGATGGAGGCGACCAGACCGTCGTACCAGGACCGCAGGCGTGGGCGTGCCATGCGGGAGGCCGACCGGGAGCGGGAGCGCAGACAGCGGTCCCGGGTGTGGACGCCGGGGCGGCCCGAGGTCATCGAACGCCTCGACGCCGAAGGGCTGCTGCCCGCGATCACCTTCATCTTCAGCCGGGCCGCGTGTGAGGCCGCCGTACAGCAGTGCCTGTACGCCGGACTGAGGCTGAACGACGACGAGGCGCGGGAGAAGGTGCGTGCCCTCGTCGAGGAGCGCACATCGGCCATCCCGTCCGAGGATCTGCACGTCCTCGGCTACTACGAGTGGCTGGAAGGTCTGGAGCGCGGCATAGCCGCTCACCACGCGGGCATGCTGCCGACCTTCAAGGAGGTCGTCGAGGAGCTGTTCGTCCGGGGCCTGGTGAAGGCCGTGTTCGCCACGGAGACACTGGCTCTGGGCATCAACATGCCTGCCCGGTCGGTGGTGTTGGAGAAGCTCGTCAAGTGGAACGGCGAGCAGCACGCCGACATCACGCCCGGTGAGTACACGCAGCTCACCGGCCGAGCGGGCCGCCGCGGCATCGACGTCGAGGGCCATGCCGTGGTGCTGTGGCAGCGAGGCTCCAGCCCCGAGCACCTCGCCGGGCTGGCCGGCACGCGCACGTACCCGCTGAAGTCCAGCTTCAAGCCGTCGTACAACATGGCGGTCAACCTGGTCGGGCAGTTCGGCCGGCACCGCTCGCGCGAGCTGCTGGAGACCTCGTTCGCACAGTTCCAGGCCGACAAGTCGGTCGTCGGGATCTCCCGGCAGGTGCAGCGCAACGAGGAAGGGCTGTCCGGTTACAAGGAGTCCATGACCTGCCATCTCGGGGACTTCGAGGAGTACGCCCGACTGCGTCGCGAACTCAAGGACCGTGAGACCGAGTTGGCCCGGGAGGGTGCGGCGCAGCGGCGCGCGGAGGCCGCGGTCGCGCTGGAGAAGCTCAAGCCGGGTGACGTCATCCATGTGCCGACGGGCAAGTACGCCGGTCTCGCGCTGGTGCTGGACCCCGGGCTGCCCGCCGGGCGGTCCAACGGCCACCGCGGCTTCGAGCACCACGACGGCCCGCGCCCGCTGGTCCTGACCGCCGAACGGCAGGTCAAGCGGCTGGCGTCCATGGACTTCCCCGTCCCCGTCGAGGCGTTGGAGCGGATGCGGATCCCCAAGTCCTTCAACCCGCGCTCCCCGCAGTCCCGTCGGGACCTCGCCTCCGCGCTGCGCACCAAGGCGGGGCACATCGCGCCCGAGCGGCAGCGCAAGCGGCGGTCCCAGGCGGCGGACGACCGGGAGATCGCCCGGCTGCGCACGGCGATCCGCGCGCACGCCTGCCACGGCTGCAACGACCGTGAGGACCACGCCCGTTGGGCCGAGCGCTACCACCGGCTGCTGCGGGACACCTCGCAGCTGGAGCGTCGTATCGAGGGGCGGACGAACACCATCGCCCGTACGTTTGATCGTATTGTGGCGCTGTTGACCGAACTGGACTATCTGCGCGGCGACGAGGTCACCGAGCACGGAAAGCGGCTCGCTCGGCTGTACGGCGAACTCGACCTGCTGGCCAGCGAATGCCTGCGGGAACGGGTGTGGGAGGGCCTCGGCCCGGCCGAGCTGGCCGCCTGTGTCTCGGCGTTGGTGTACGAGGCACGGGTCGGGGACGATGCGATGGCCCCGAAGCTGCCTTCGGGCAAGGCCAAGGCCGCGCTCGGTGAGATGGTGCGGATCTGGGGGCGGCTCGATGCCCTTGAGGAGGACTTCCGGATCACGCAGAGCGAGGGGGTCGGGCAGCGTGAGCCGGATCTCGGGTTCGCCTGGGCCGCGTACATGTGGGCCGGCGGCGCGGGGCTCGATGAGGTGTTGCGTGAGGCGGAGATGCCGGCCGGTGACTTCGTGCGGTGGTGCAAGCAGGTGATCGACGTGCTGGGGCAGATCGCGGCGGCTTCTCCTGCGGAGGGCTCGACCGTGGCCAAGAGTGCGCGGAAGGCCGTGGATGGGCTGTTGCGGGGGGTTGTCGCCTATTCGTCGGTGGGGTGAGTGGGTTGTCGGCGGGTGTGGGTTCGTCGTGGCTCGGCGTGCCCACGCGGCGGAGCCGCAAATCGACACCGCCCCGCGCCCCTGAGGGGACGTGCACGCGCCGCATCTCAAGAGGTGCGGGTCAGGATGACGAGCTGCTGGGTCGCCCGCGTCATTGCCACATAGCGGTCCACCGCGCCCGCGATGCCCTCGCCGAACTCCTCCGGGTTCATGAGGACCACCAAGTCGAACTCCAACCCCTTGGAGAGTTCCGGGGCCAGTGACTGGACCCGGTCCGTCGGGCGGAACGTGGGGTCGCCGATCACGCAGGCGATCCCCTCGGGGTGCGTGGCGAGCCAGGTCTCGAGGGTCGCGGCGAGGTCCGTGGTGGATCCGTAGACGACGGGGATGCCGTTGCTGCGGATGGAGGTCGGTACGTTCGCGTCCGGGAGGGCGGTGCGGATGACCGGCTCGGCCGCCGCCATGATCTCCTCCGGTGTCCGGTAGTTGATGCTGAGGGAGGCCAGTTCGATGCGGCCGAACCCGACCCGTTCGAGCCGTTCCCGCCATGGCTCCGTGAAGCCCTGCCTGGCCTGGGCGCGGTCGCCGACGATGGTGAAGCTTCGGGACGGGCAGCGCAGGAGCAGCATCTGCCACTCCGCGTCGGTCAGTTCCTGGGCCTCGTCGACGACGATGTGCGCGAACGGGCCGGCGAGCAGGTCAGGCTCGGCGGTGGGCAGGGCCGAGTCGTCGACCAGGGAGTTCCGCATGTCCTGTCCGTGCAGCATGACCAGGACGCCTTCGCCGTCGTCGTGGGTGTGGGCCTCCAGCAGGTTGTCGACGACCCTGTCCATGCGCTCGCGTTCGGCGGCGACAGTGGCCTCGTGGCGGCGCTTGCGCCGGGACGCCTCCGGGTCGCCGAGCCGCTGTCGTGCCGCGTCCAGGAGCGGCAGGTCGGACACCGTCCAGGCCTGGGCGTCCGTGCGCTGGAGCCGCTGGACGTCCTCGCGGCTGAGCCAGGGCGCGCACATCCGCAGGTAGGCGGGTACCGACCACAGATCGCCGACCAGGTCCGCCGCTTCGAGCAGCGGCCACGCGCGGTTGAAGGCCGTCAGCAGTTCCCTGTTCCGCCTCAGCGACCTGCGCAGCAGGTCCGCCGAGACCTCGCCGTCCTGCGTAGAGGCGTCGCCTTCGTGCTTGTCCACCAGGATCGTGAGCAACTCCTCCCAGACCTGGTCACGTGCCTCGTTGTGCGGGGTGCCGGGTTCCGCCGCTTCGAACGCCACCGCCCAGTCGCCGGCGCTCAGCCAGACATCCGACCAGTGGGTCGTGACCGTCATGCCCTTGGTGGGCGGCTCCTCGTAGAACCGGACGGCCTTCTCGATCGCCTTCACCAGGTCGGCGGACGACTTCAGGCGTGCCACGTCCGGATCGGCCTCGACGGTCGCGGTGGCGCCCTCGGCGACGAGGTCCCGCAGGATGCAGGTCTGTACGCCCTCCTCGCCGAGGCTGGGCAGAACGTCGGAGACATACGCCAGGTAGGGGCGGTGCGGACCGACGAAGAGCACGCCGCCCCGGCGGTGCCCGAGGCGCGGGTCGGAGTGGAGGAGGTAGGCGGAGCGGTGCAGCGCGACGACGGTCTTGCCGGTGCCCGGGCCGCCGTCGACGACGAGCGCGCCGCGGGATCCCGCGCGGATGATGGCGTCCTGGTCGGCCTGGATGGTGCCCAGCACGTCCCGCATCCGGGGCGAACGGTCGCTGCCCAGGCTGGCGATGAAGGCGGACTGGTCGTCGAGCGCGGCCTGGTGCCCGCCGAACCCGTCCGAGGTGAACACCTCGTCCCAGTAGTCACTGATCCGGCCGTCGGCCCAGCGATATCTACGGCGGCTCGCCAGCCCCATCGGGTTGGCGTGGGTGGCTCCGAAGAACGGCTCGGCGGCGGGGGAGCGCCAGTCGAGCAGCAGGCGACGGCCTGTGCTGTCCGTCAGGCCGAGTCGACCGATGTAGACGGACTCGGCGGTGTCCGCGTCGACCATGTGCCCCAGGCACAGGTCCAGGCCGAAGCGGCGCAGCGTACGCAGACGCGCTGTCAGCCGGTGCACCTCGATGTCCCGGTCCATGGCCTGCTGCCCTTTGCCGCCGGGTGCCCTGCGCGCGGCGTCGAGACGGTCCGTCAGCTCGGCGATCGACTGGTCGAGGCACTCCGCGATGGCCGCGAAGTGCTGCTCGTCGCCGGCGATCAGAGTCGGGTCGGCCTTGGGGGAGAGGCGGTCGGGAAGGTCGAACGCGCTGGTGGTCACGGGGTTCACGGCGACTCCGAAGGTGGTGCGGTCGATTTGCTGCAGCACTGCGGTGCGGCGGTGTGGCGGTGTGGTGACTCGCGGTTCTGTGGCCATGCGGTTCTATGGCCATGCGGCTCCGTGGCCCAGTGGCCCTGCGGCCATTGAGGGCTCTACGGATTTGGGGATCGCGCCCTTGCGTCGCGCGAGGCGCCTGGGCGCGCCCGCGTGGTGCACGCGGGCGCGGCGCGGGGTGGCCTGTCCTCAGGCGACCGCGTCGAGCACCAGCTTCGCGGCCACTTCCGCCCCGTCGGTGCGGATCGAGGCGGCCACGGCGGTCGCCCGCGCGTGGGTCTCGGGGGTCAGGGCCGTTTCGAGCGCGGCCGACAGGGACGCGAAGGCCGGCGTCGGACCGTCGTGTGCCGCCCCGATGCCCAGGTCGGCCACCCGGCCGGCCCAGTACGGCTGGTCCGCCATCTGGGGCACCACGACCTGGGGCGCACCGGCCCGGGCGGCCGTGGTCGTCGTACCGGCACCACCGTGGTGCATGACGGCGGCCACCCGGGTGAACAGTGCCTGGTGGTTGGCCTCGCCCACGACGAAGCAGTCGTCCTGGTCGTCGACCAGGGCGAGGTCGGCCCAGCCGCGGGACATGAGGACGCGGCGGCCCTGCGCGCGCACCGCGTCGATGGCCACCTGGGCGGCGTCCGTTGACGCGTGCAGGGGCATGCTGCCGAAGCCCACGTAAACCGGCGGGGCGCCGGCGTCCAGGAACGCCTCCAGCCCGGCCGGGAGCGGGCGGACGTCGGGCGCGATCCACGCGCCGGTCTGGACGACGTCGAGGCCCGGCATCTCGTGCAGCGGGTCCAGGACCGGGTCGGTCGCCAACCACGGCCGGCCGCCGAAGACGTAGTCGCGGACGTCGTCCACCGGGGCCAGGCCGATCGACGCCCGGTTCGTGTTGAGCGCTTCACCGAACAGCGCGTTGATGCTCTGGGCGTCCAGGTCCCACAGCACCCGGTTGTCGGTCACCTCCGGCGGGAACGGGCGGCCCCGGTACTCCAGCGGCCGGCGGTGCGGCGACGGCAGCTGGAGTTGCTGGAAGGTCACCGACACGGAGGGGATGCCCAGCTTCTCGGCGACCGTCCGCGCGCCGGCCGCGGCCGGTATCATCCCGGTCGCCACCAGCACGTCACACCCCTCGGCCGCCGCGGGGATCACCTCCAGCTGGCCGGCGATCACCTCGGCCGCGCGCTGGGGCATCGACGACGGCGCCGGCGGTGCCTTCGTCAGCGCACGCGCCGACGGGCCGACCGGCACCAGCGGCACGTCGACACCGGCCAGCCGCCGCGCGAAATCCTCGTCGGGCGGAGCGCACACCCGCACCTCCGCGCCGAGCTCCCGCAACCGCACCGCGAGCCCGACCATCGGTTCGACATCCCCCCGCGACCCGTAGGTCGACAACACCACGCGCACTCAAGACTCCCGTTTCCGCAGGTATTTGGCCTTAGGCCGGAGATTCTGCGGTACGAGGGGGGCCTTGCCGCAAGGCCCCTGGTGCGCTATAAGTTGAGAGTGGCAAGGAGTCAACGACCTCCTTGCCTTTCTTTTTGCCGTCCGCGGCAGGCCCGACCGTTCCCTCGCTGATCCCCGCCAAGCGGCTGCGTCGGCCTGCTTCGCCTGTGCCGCCGGAATCCGATCGTCACTCGTCACGGGTCTTCACCCGTCACGGTGAGTGCTCTTCGCACGCCCGTACGCCGTAACGCACCGTGTGCGAAAGTAATCCGAGCGTATAAATGGGGCCGAGCGTACTACCGCCGCGCGCCCCATTTCAGGTGCTTGCTGAATATGACACAGCGATGATCCGGTCGGACTAAGCTCGCCCGCAGCGCACCGAGTTGAGGTGTAATCGTGCGCTTGTTCCCAATCATGCAGAAGATTCCGACATACCCATGACATACCCCCCTGCAAGCTCCCCCTACACCCACCCGATTCGTTTCAGAGGGCCCACATGGTGAGCGTTCAATCCCCGCCTCGTCGCGGTGAACTCCCTTACACGCGCACGCTGTTGCTACCGGCGATACTGATGGCCGCGGCGACCGGAGCCGCCGTCGCCGTCGTGGCGGAACCGGCCCGGACGGCCGTCGGCGTATGCGGTGCCGTGGCCATGCTGCTGGTACTGGCGGCAGCGGCCCAGGCGGTGCGTCGCGGCCACGCCCTGCGGGATCTGCGGGCCGAGCACGCCCGTCACACCGCGTATCTGGAACGGCGTATCGCCGCCCACGACGACGAGATGATCCGCCTCGCCACGGAGATCACGCCCGCCGCGATCCACCGGCTGCGCTGTGACAATTCACCCCATGAGGTGATCCGCGATCTCGCCCTGATCGACCCGTCCTATGCCCAACTCCCCCCGGCACAGGTCGCCTTGGTCAAGACGATGCTCGACATCATCGACCACGAAGGGGCCCTGCGGGACTCCGCCCAGCGCTCCTTCGTCAACATCGCCCGCCGCGTCCAGTCGATCGTGCACCAACAGGCCGCGGAACTGAGGGAGATGGAGGAGGACCACGGCCGTAACCCCGAGGTCTTCGACGACCTGCTCCGCATCGACCACGGCACCATGCTGATCGGCCGTCTCGCCGACTCCATCTCCGTGCTCGGCGGCGGCCGCCCCGGCCGGCAGTGGCCCAACCCCGTCCAGCTGTACAGCGTGCTGCGCGGTGCCATGTCCCGGATCCTGGAGTACCGCCGGATCAAGCTGGACTCCATCGCCCAGGTCAACGTGCGCGGTATCTCCGTCGAGCCGGTCATCCACGCCGCGGCCGAGCTGCTCGACAACGCCACGCGCTACTCGCCGCCGCAGACCGAGGTACGCGTCACCGCCACCGAGGTGCAGACCGGCATCGCGATCGAGATCGAGGACGCCGGCGTCAGCCTCAGCGAGGAAACCCGCGCCCGGGTCGAGGGCATGCTCGAACGCGCCAAGCAGGGCACGGACCTCCAGGAACTCGGCGAGTCCCCGCGCCTCGGCCTGGCCGTCGTGGGCCGACTGTGCACGGCGTTCAACATGCAGGTCTCCCTGCGCACCTCCGCATACGGCGGTGTCCGCGCGGTCCTCATCATCCCGCGCGAGATGCTGACCACCGACGCCGCACCCGGATACGCCCACGGCATCGGTGCCGCGGCGGCGCCCAAGCTCGGACCCGGTGCGCTCGAAGGCCCCAAGCGCACCCCCAAGAAGCGCCGCCCCACCAGCCCGAAGATCCCCGCCACGGTCTCGATGGAAGACGACGTCCCGGTGGTCACCGAATGGACCGCCAACGGGCTGCCACAGCGCCGCAGCCGGGTCAAGACCCCGCTCAGCAAGCGGATCGCCGAGCAGGCGGCCATCGAGCAGGCCGAACGGGAGGGCAGGCCGACCGTCTGGTCCACGACCAGGCCCGAACCCGAGCCCGAGCCGGCGAAGGACGAGCCCGCCCCCGGTGCGTGGGTCGAGGCGTTCTGGAACGGACTCAAGGACAAGCCAGACCCGCTCACACTCAAGCCGCGAACCCGACCCGCCCAACCGGCCCGCCCCGAGGCCGATGACGAGGGGGACCTCAAGTGATCCAGCAGCGCGCCAACTTCGACTGGATGCTCAAGGAGCTCCACGACGGCGTACCGGGCATCGAGATGATCGTCGTGCTCTCCGCCGACGGACTGCGCATCGCCCGCTACGGCGGTGACCCGGACACCGCCGACCGCGTCGCCGCGGCCTGCGCCGGGCTGCAGAGCCTGGCGGCCGCCGTCGCCTCCGAGATTCCCAACAGCGACGGCAAGATGAAGATGGTCCTCATCGAGATCAACGGCGGCTACTTCTATCTGATGGCAGCCGGTGCCAACGCCTATCTCGCTGTGCTCTCCGACACGTTCGCCGAACCCGGAATGATGAGCAACCGCATGTCCGACCTCGTCGCCCGGATCGGTGCCCATCTCACCAGTCCGCCCCGGCGCAACGGGCAGACCGTATGACTCCTCCGCAACGCCAGCGGCGACATCCGACCGAACAGCGGCCCCCGCAGTCGCCCCGGCCGAGGGAGAAGCCGGGCGAGAAGCCAGGGGAGAAGAAGAACCCGGAACGGCTCTTCGTGGTGGCCGGAAAGGACGGCGAGCGCGCCGAGCTCGACCTCGTCACCTTAATCGTGGCGAGCGCCGAACCACCGCCCTCCGCCGCGCCCGAGCAGACGGCGCTGCTCCGGCTCTGCACGTCCCCCCTGTCCGTGGCCGAGCTCTCGGCCTATCTCAACCTGCCGTTCAGCACGATGACGGTCCTGCTCACCGACATGCTGACGGCCGAACTGGTGACGGCGCGCGACCCGATCGTGCGCCAGGCCGTCGCCGACCGTTCCCTTCTCGAAGCGGTGATGCATGGACTTCAAAGGCTCTGACACCATCCCCGGTCCACGGACCGAGGACCAGCTGCCGCACACGGCCGAGGCCGCGGTCAAGATCGTGATCGTGGGCGGCTTCGGGGTCGGCAAGACGACCATGGTCGGCTCGGTCAGCGAGATCAGGCCGCTGACCACCGAAGAGACCATGACGCAGGCCGGCATCGGTGTCGACGACAACTTCGGCTCGGACTCCAAGACGGCCACCACCGTGGCCATGGACTTCGGCCGCATCAGCATCACCGACGAGCTTGTGCTTTACCTCTTCGGCACCCCCGGCCAGGAGCGCTTCTGGTTCCTGTGGAACGGGTTGTTCGAGGGCGCGCTCGGCGCGGTCGTGCTGATCGACACCCGCCGGCTCGAAGTCAGCTTCGACGTCATAGGGCGACTCGAAGAGCGCGGCGTGCCGTTCGTCGTCGCCGTCAACTCCTTCCCCGACGCGCCCCGTTACCCCGTCGAGGACCTGCGCACGGCGCTCGACCTGGACCCGGAGATCCCCATCGTCGAGTGCGACGTACGCCGCCGGGCCTCCAGCCGTGACGTCCTGATGACCCTGATGCGCTTCCTGCACTCGCTCGCCATGTCGGGAGCGCTCAGGTAGGGCCCGATCGCCGCAGCGGTCCCACCACCCCCGGGCCTCCTGCGACCCCTGCATCCCCGTATCGCCTGGCCCCGTATCGCCTGGCTCCCGTATCCCCTGCACCCGCATCCGTCCTGACTCCCCAGACACCGGATCCACTTCGGAGCGACCACTGTGACGCCTGACTCCCATTCCCCGACCGGTACGCACGACCCCTTCACCCCGCCGCCCGGCTGCCCCGCCCATGGACTCGGACTCGGCCCCGGGGGACTGCACCGGCTCCACGAGGCGGAGGACCTGAGCGAGCTGTACGAGCAACTGCGTGAGCAGCACGGCCAGGTGGCGCCCGTGCTGCTGCACGAGGACGTGCCGATGTGGGTGGTCCTCGGTCACACCGAGAACCTGCACATGGTGCGTACGCCCTCGCAGTTCTGCCGGGACAGCCGTATCTGGACCCCGCTCCTGGAGGGCATGGTCAAGCCCGACCACCCGCTGATGCCGCACATCGCCTGGCAGCCGATCTGCTCCCACGCCGAGGGCGACGAGCACCTGCGGCTGCGTGGCGCGGTCACCGGCGCCATGTCCACCATCGACCACCGCGGTATGCGCCGCCACATCAACCGCTCCACGCAGCGCCTCGTCAACCGGTTCTGCGAGGAGGGCCGCGCCGACCTGGTCGCGCAGTTCTCCGAGCATCTGCCGATGGCCGTGATGTGCGAGATCCTCGGCATGCCCGACGAGTACAACGACCGTATCGTCGAGGCCGCCCGCGACATGCTCAAGGGCACCGAGACCGCCATCGCCAGCAACGCGTACATCATGGACGCGCTGATGCGGCTCACGGCCAAGCGCCGGGCCAGGCCCGAGGAGGACTTCGCGACCCACCTGATCAACCACCCGGCCCGGCTCACCGACGACGAGATCGGCCAGCACCTGCGGGTCGTGCTCATCGCCGCCTACGAGGCCACCGCCAACCTCCTCGCCAACGTGCTGCGCGTGGTCCTCACCGACCCGCGGTTCCGCGCCCAGCTCAGCGGCGGCCAGATGACGGTTCCGCAGGCGGTGGAGCAGTCCCTGTGGGACGAGCCGCCGTTCAGCACCGTCTTCGCCTACTTCGCCAAGCAGGACACGGAGTTGGGCGGTCAGCGCATCCGCAAGGGCGACGGGCTGCTCTTCGCCCCGGCCCCGGGCAATGTCGATCCGCGGGTACGTCCCGACCTGGCCGCCAACATGATGGGCAACCGTTCCCACCTCGCCTTCGGCGGCGGGCCGCACGAGTGCCCGGGCGCCGACATCGGCCGTGCGATCGCCGAAGTCGGCGTCGACGCGCTCCTGATGCGACTGCCCGACGTCGAACTCGACTGCGACGAGGACGAGTTGGAGTGGCGGGGGTCGATCGCCTCCAGCCACCTGGTGGAGATGCCGGTCCGCTTCGCGCCCAAGCCCCCGCAGGACGTGATGCAGAAGCCGGGCCGCGCCCCGGTCCCGCCCCAGCGCGCCACCTGGCAGGTGGGCACGCCCCAGGCGCAGCCGGCCCCCGCTCCCGCACCTCAGTCGGCCGCACCCCAGCAGCCCGCGGCGCAGCAGCCGTTGCCGACGCCGGAACCGGTCCGGCCGAAGGGGGCCTGGCGGCGTTTCCTGGTGTGGTGGCGGGGTTACTGAGACTGAGCCGACTCCGTGCGGGGCGGCCGCGGAGCCGCCCACCCGGAGTACGAGACCCAGGCATCCAGGGCCCTCGCGCTGCGGAACCGATGTGCCGTCCCCGTCACCGGATCGGTGAACTCCAGTGCCCGCGCCAGAAGTTGGAGCGGGCGCCGGAAGTCGCCGGCCGGGACGGGGGCGGTCACCTCCGGGTACAGCGGGTCGCCGAGGATCGGCACCCCGAGGGCGTTCATATGGACCCGCAGCTGATGGGTCTGCCCGGTCGAGGGCACCAGCCGGTACCGGGCGAGTCCGTCGGCGCGCCGCTCGACGACCTCGACCCGCGTGACGGCGTTCGGCTCACCCTCGACCTCCCGGGCCGCGAGCACCCCGCGCTCCTTCACGATGCGGCTGCGCACGGTCCGGGGCAGGGCGAGCGCGGGATCGTACGGCGCGACGGCCTCGTACTCCTTGTGCACCAGCCGGTCGCGGAACAGCGTCTGATACGCGCCGCGTTCCTCGGGCCGCACCGTGAACAGCACCAGCCCGGCGGTGAGCCGGTCGAGCCGGTGCGCGGAGCTCAGCGCGGGGACGCCCAGTTCCCGGCGCAGCCGGGCCAGCGCGGTCTCGGTGACATGGCCGCCGCGCGGGGTCGTGGCCAGGAAGTGCGGCTTGTCGGCGACGACGATGTGCTCGTCGCGATACACGACGTCCACCGTGAACGGAACCCGCACCTCGGCGGGCAGCTCCCGGTGGAACCACACGAACATCCCCGGCACATACGCCGCGTCGGGCGGCACCGGCTTCCCGTCCGCCCCGACGACCAGCCCCGCGTCGAACATCCCCGTGACGACACCGGGCCCCGCCCCCGTGAGCCGCTCCACCAGATGCTCCCGCACGGTGGCCCACGCCCCCTCGAAGGGAAGCCGCACCCGCACGGCGTCGACCCCGTCGCGCTGCGGCAGGGGAGAGGGCGGGGGCGGCGTACGGCGTCTCATCACGATCAAGCGTACGGCGGCGGAAAACCCGTTGGGCGGGTCGTCAGTGCGTTGGCAGGATGCGCACCATGCCTGATCTGACCAGCCCCGTCGTCCCGGCCGGCGCCCTCGCCGGCACCCCGCAGCCCACCCTCCCCACCGGCGACGGCCTCCTCCTGCGCCCTTGGCTGGCCGAGGACGCGCCCGCCGTCCACGAGATCTTCCAGGACCCGGTCCTCCACCAGTGGCATGTCCGGGCAGCCGACTCCGTGGCCGAGGTGGGCGGCTGGATCGAGGAGTGGCAGCGGGCCTGGGCGGGGGAGCGGGCCGCTCAGTGGGCCGTCGTCGAGTCCGATACCGACCGCCTGCTGGGGCGTGTTGCCCTGCGCGAGATCCAACTCGCCGACGGCACGGCCGAGGTCGCCTACTGGACCGCAGCGGCGGCCCGCGGGAAGGGTGTCGCCGTACGCGCCACGACCACCCTGACCCGCTGGGCGCTCCACGACATCGGCCTCCACCGCCTCGAACTCCTGCACGCCGTCGCCAACACGGCCTCCTGCCGTGTCGCCACCAAGACCGGCTTCGCCCTGGAGGGCACCAAGCGCAGCGCTCTCCTCCACCAGGACGGCTGGCACGACATGCACCTGCACGCGCGCGTGCAGGGCGACTGACCCGGGGCGGGCGCCGCCGGGGTGACATGGGCACGGGCATGGCGGAGGGGCGGCACCTGGAAAGGTGCCGCCCCTCGAAGCATTCACACAGGGACGGGCGCTACGCGGCCGGTGCCGTCCCCTCCTGCTCCGCCTCGATCCGTGCGTTCCAGTCCCGCTTGGAGGCCTGCCAGCCGTCCTCGTCGTGGCCGAGCCGCCAGTAGCCGGAGATCGACAGGTCCTCGCGGGCCATGCCGCGCTCGACCCGCAGCAGCTGGCGCAGCTCCTTCACGAAGTGGGCCTCGCCGTGCACGAAGGCGTGCACCCGGCCCTCCGGGAACTCCAGCGCGCGGACGGCCTCGACCAGCGCCTCGCCGACGGGGCGGGCGCCGCGGTGCAGCCAGATGACCTCGACGTCGGAGTCGATCTTCTGCTCCTCCTCGGGGCCCGCGATCTCCACGAAGGCGTAGGCCGTGGCGCTGTCGGGCAGCGACTCCAGGGAGCGGGCGATCGCGGGCAGCGCGCTCTCGTCACCGACGAGCAGATGCCAGTCGGCGTCCGGGTCGGGGGCGTAGGCGCCGCCGGGGCCCGTGAAACGCACGGTCTCGCCGGGCTGGGCGCGCATCGCCCACGGGCCGGCCAGGCCCTCGTCGCCGTGCAGCACGAAGTCCAGCGTGAGCTCACGGTGCTCGGGGTCCCACGCTCGCACGGTGTACGTCCGCGTCACCGGCCACTGCTCGCGCGGCAGCTCCTCGCGGATGCGCTCCAGGTCGAAGGGCTCGGGATAGCTCACGCCCTCGGGGGAGAACAGCATCTTCACGTAGTGGTCCGTGCAGGTGTCCGCCGCGAAGTCGGCGAGCCCCTCGCCACCCAGCACCACACGCTGCATGTGCGGGGTCAGCCGTTCGGTACGGATGACCTGCGCGGAGTGGGGCTTCCGCGGCTTGCGGGCAGGGCGTAGTGCCATCACTGGCCTCCCTCGTTCCAAGCTTAGGTTTACCTAAGTTAGCACCTCGTCCCGGAGAATGCCGCTACGACTCGTTCATGAACGGGCGCATGTCGCGCGCAAGGTCCGAATTCCCCGCGCGATGATCCGCATTCACCCGCCCCGCCGGCCCTGTGCGCCTGTCGCGCCCTTCACGCCCCCAGTGTCGCCAGCAGCCGCTGTAGCGACCCGCCCAGCCCCCACCGCATCGCCAGCTCGTCCAGCCCCGCCGGATCCCGGGGCGTCCGCGGCAGCGTCGTGTCCACGTCGGGCAGTGGAACATCGCCCGCGACCCGCACCACCGTGGGCGCGACGGCGACGTACGCCCGCGACTCGTCGAGCCGCTTGCGCTGCGAGGGCGTGAGCTTCGCCTTGGGGTCGTCGACCGCCGCCATGATCCCGGCCAGGTCGCCGAACTCGGCCAGCAGCTTCGCGGCCGTCTTCTCGCCGATGCCGGGCACGCCCGGCAGTCCGTCGCTCGGGTCGCCGCGCAGCAGCGCCAGATCGGCGTACCCACGGCCGTCGACGCCGTACTTCTCGCGCAGCCACGCCTCGTCGGTGAGCTGGAGAGTGCCCACGCCCTTGAGCGGATACAGCACCCGCACCCCGCGCGCGTCGTCCACCAGCTGGTACAGGTCGCGGTCGCCGGTGACGATGTCGACCGGGCCCTTCGCCCGCCCGGTGAACGTGCCGATGACGTCGTCCGCCTCGTATCCCTCGACCCCCACCCGCGCGATGCCGAGGGCGTCCAGGACGGCCTCGATGACCGGCACCTGCGGGGACAGCGTGTCGGGCACCTCCTCCTCGTCCGGCCCCACCTCGTGCTCCTCGGCGACGCGATGCGCCTTGTAGGAGGGGATCAGGTCGACCCGCCACTGCGGTCGCCAGTCGGCGTCCATGCAGGCCACCAGCGCATCCGGGCGGTGGTCCTTGACCAGGCGGTCGATGAAGTCGAGGAGCCCGCGCACGGCGTTCACCGGCGTGCCGTCCGGGGCCTTCACGGAGTCCGGGACGCCGAAATAGGCGCGGAAGTACAGCGAGGCGGTGTCGAGGAGCATCAGTCGTCCGGTCACGCCACGCATCATGCCGTACGGCACTGACAGTGGCCGGACGGTGCGCATCGCGTTGCCGGGGGCCCATGCCTGTGGCCTGGACCACTTGTGCGTTTGTGTCCGGAAAACGAGGGCAGGCGCGGCCCCGGGAGCGACGCGCTTGCGGATTCAACTCTTGCGCATTCAACTGCTGCGCCGTCGTTCCGGTTCATTGGCCGTCGAGACAAGAGGTACCCGTGTCATCCAGGCTTGAGGCCGAACATCTCTACAAGGTGTTCGGCAGACGACCGGACGAGGCCGTCGAACGGCTCCGCCAAGGCGCCGACCGGGAGGAACTGCGCGCCGACGGCACCACCGCCGCCGTGATCGACGCCTCCTTCACCGTGGAACCGGGCCAGATCTTCGTCGTGATGGGCCTGTCCGGATCCGGCAAGTCCACCCTGCTGCGCATGCTCAACGGGCTCCTGGAGCCGACCGCGGGTCACGTCCGCTTCGACGGCCAGGACCTGACCGCGATCGGCGACCGCGAGCTGCGCCAGGTCCGCGCGCACAAGATCAGCATGGTCTTCCAGCACTTCGCGCTCTTCCCGCACCGCAGCGTGCTGGAGAACGCCGCCTACGGCCTGGCCGTGCAGGGCGTGCCCCGCGCCGAGCGCGAGAAGCGCGCCGGCGAGGCGCTGGCCCTGTCCGGACTGGCCGGCTGGGAGAAGTCCTGGCCCGACGAACTGTCCGGCGGCATGCAGCAGCGCGTGGGCCTCGCCCGCGCCCTCGCCACCGACGCCGACCTGCTCCTCATGGACGAGTCCTTCAGCGCGCTCGACCCGCTGATCCGCCGGGACATGCAGGACCAGCTGCTCCAGCTCCAGCAGACCCTGAAGAAGACGATCGTCTTCATCACCCATGACCTCAACGAGGCCATGCGCCTGGGCGACCGCATCGCGGTCATGCGGGACGGCCGTATCGTCCAGACCGGCACGGCCCAGGACATCCTCCTGCGCCCGGCCAACGACTACGTCGCCTCCTTCATCCAGGACGTCGACCGCTCCCGCGTGCTGACCGCGGAGGCCGTCATGGACGACGACATCGCCGGTGACGAGGTCACCTGCGGCTGCGAGACCGCGACGACGGACACCCCGGTCACCGAACTCTGCGCGATCAGCGCCCGCCTCACGCACCCCGTGGCCGTCCTCGACGCGGACGGGAAACTCGTCGGTCGCGTACCCAGACAACGCCTGGTCGGCTTCCTCGGCGACCAGCAGGGCGAGCCCGGCCCCTGCGACAACCCGCGCGGCACCCGCGACGGGAAGGTGATCGCCAATGCCTAGGCTCCACTTCGGCAACTGGATCGAAGACCTGGTGGGCTGGCTCCAGTCCCATCTGACCTGGGTGTTCGACATCGTCAACACCGTGCTCGGCGGCATGTACGACGCCGTCGACGCCGTCCTCGGAGGCGGCGAGCCGCTTCTGATGGCCGGTGTCCTCGCGGTGATCGCGTGCTGGCTGCGCGGACTGCTGCCCGGCGCCCTGGCCTTCGTCGGCCTCGCCCTGATCGATTCGCTCGGGCTGTGGGACGACGCGATGGACACGCTCTCGCTCGTCCTCGTCGCCTCGGTCATCACCATCGTGTTCGCGGTGCCGCTCGGCATCTGGGCCGCCCGCAGCGAGCGGGTCAGCGCCCAGCTGCGGCCCGTGCTCGACGTCATGCAGACGATGCCGGCCTTCATCTACCTCATCCCCGGCGTCATGTTCTTCGGCGTCGGCACCACCCCCGGTCTCCTCGCGACGATCATCTTCGCCATGCCCCCGGGCGTCCGCATGACCGAGCTGGGCATCCGGCAGGTGGACGGCGAACTGATCGAGGCCGCCGAGGCGTTCGGCACCAGCCCGCGCAGCACCCTGGCACGCGTCCAGCTGCCGCTCGCGCTGCCGACGATCATGGCCGGTGTCAACCAGGTCATCATGCTGGCCCTGTCGATGGTGGTCATCGGCGGTATGGCCGGCGCCGGTGGCCTCGGCGAGCAGGTCTACTCCGCCATCACCCAGCTCAAGGTCGGCCTGGCCGCCGAGAGCGGTGTGGCCGTGGTCATCCTCGCGATGTACCTGGACCGTATGACCGGAGCGCTGGGCCAGCGGGTCTCCCCGCTCGGCCGCCGGGCCGCGGCCAAGGCCGCCGTCGCCGCCGCGGGCCGCTTCAAGCTCGCGCACTACAAGCCGGGCGGCGCGGTGGCGGTCATCGGCGTCGTGATCCTCGCGCTCGTCGCGGGCGGCATGAACCTGGCCGGCTCAGGGAGCAGCCAGGAGGCCGCGGCCGGCACGGACGTCGGACAGGGCAAGAAGATCAACATCGGCTACATCCCCTGGGACGAGGGCACCGCCACCACGTACCTGTGGAAGGAGCTCCTGGAACAGCGCGGCTACGAGACCGACGTCAAGCAGCTCGACCCCGGCCCGCTCTACTCGGGCGTGGCCCGCGGCGACATCGACTTCCAGACCGACGCCTGGCTGCCGACCACGCACAAGGCGTACTGGGACAAGTACAGCTCCCAGCTCGACGACCTGGGCGCCTGGTACGGGCCGACGTCGTTGGAGCTGACGGTCCCCTCCTATGTGAAGGGTGTCGACTCGCTGGCGGACCTGAAGGGCCGGGGCAAGGAGTTCGGCGGGAAGATCATCGGTATCGAGGCGAGTGCCGGGATGATGGGGACGCTGAACAAGTCGGTGCTGAAGGCGTAC
>NZ_LGUR01000071.1 GCF_001270495.1 Streptomyces viridochromogenes | reverse complement strand
CCGCGGGCGAGGTCGGTCAGGTCGTACAGCACCGTCGGTGGGCGGCTGGTGTGCACGGTGCGGGTGATCAGTCCACCGGTTTCGAGGTCGCGCAGGGTCTGCGCGAGCATCTTGTCGCTGACGCCGCCGGCCCGTCGGCGCAGCTCGGACCAGCGTTGCGGGCCGTCGATGAGATCGACCAGGACCAGGGCGGCCCACCGGGCGGTGACCAGGTCGAACAGCTGCCTGCCGGGGCAGGCGGGATTGCGGACGTTGCCTCGCGTGCTTTCCTGCACGTGCTCACCTCACCTAAAGGTATGTACTTCCCTTGAGAAAGTAACTCGGTCAGAGTGAGTGAGCCAACCGCTGATCGTCAAGGAGTACCCGTGGTAACCGACGTTGCCGTGACTCGTGCCGTGAACACCGTGACGGTGCTCGGCGGCCCCACCGCGCTGATCCGCCTGGCCGGCTGGACGCTGCTGACCGACCCGACCTTCGACGCCGCCGGCACCGAATATCAGGACGGCCCGGTCCCGGTGCGCAAGACCGCCGGCCCGGCACTGAAGCCCGCCCAACTGCCCGCTCTCGACGCCGCCCTGGTCAGCCACACCGGGCATCTGGACAACCTCGACACCGCCGGGCGTGCGGTGGCCTCCGGCGCCTCGGAGGTGTTCACCACCGTCGCCGGCGCCGAGGATCTCGGGGGCGCGGCCGTCGGCCTGGAGCCCTGGCAGACCCGGACCCTGTCGAAGCCGGGCCGCACGCCGCTGAACATCACCGCGGTCCCCGCCCGCCACGGTCCCGTCGGCACCGAGGACCTCACCGGTCCGGTCACCGGCTTCCTCCTGCACACCGACGACGGCTCCACGCCGAGCGTGTACGTCTCCGGTGACACCGTTGACCTGGACGCGATGAGCGACCTGGCCGGCCGGTACCGCGTCGACGTGGCGCTGCTGCACCTGGGCGCGGCGGGCTTCGAGGCATTCGGTGACGTACGGCTGTCGCTGACCGCGGTCCAGGCCGTCGAGGCCCGCCGCCTGCTCGGCGACCCCCTCGTGGTGGCCGTGCACGCCGAGGGCTGGGCGCATTACACCGAAGACCGCAGCCACGTCCAGCAGACCTTCGACGCCGCCGGCGTCCCGCTGCACTGGCCCACCCCCGGCGAGCCCGTCACCCTGCCCGACCCGCACACCCGCTGACACCTCACCCAGTGCCGCCGCCGGCACACCAACCCGCTCCTTCTAGGCCAGCGGAGACGCGGGAGCGGCTGCGGTCACCGCACTGTACGAGGGCCTCGCCATCGTGCCGGACAGGATCATCAGCGCGCACGACAGCGCCCGGCAGTTTCTGGGGCTGACGCCCTGGGGCTGACGCCGCGCACCACCGGCCAATGGCTCACATGGTTCGGCCTGTAGCCGACCCGCCCGTCCGCAACGAAGAAACGAAAAGAAAAGGAAAGAACATGAAGCCGGAAGTCCTGCACGAGCGCTTCGCCCAGTACCTCAAGGACCAGGACCTCGACGGACTGGGTTCCCTGTTCGCCGAAGATGCCATGTTCGTACCGGGACCGGGGCAGGAGCCCGTCTTCGGCAGGGAAAGCATCAAGGAGGCGCTGAAGCCCTACCTCGCCTCGCCCAGCACCATGGAGGTGGTGGCCACGTCGGTCCATCAGAACGGCGACCTGGCGATGGTCCAGCCGTCCTGGCGGATCACGAGCGAGGACGGCACCGTGGAAGGAAAGGCGATCGAGGTGATGAAGAGGACGAGCGAGGGGAACTGGCTCTACATCATCGACAACCCCTACGGCGTCTGATTCTCGTCATCCCGGCATCACCGTCGGGCAACGGAACCTCGCCACGGCAACGGCGGCCGTATCGACGTTCTCGATGCGGCCCCCGCTGCACTGGCCCACCCCGGGCCGGCCCCTCACCCTGCCGGACCCGCACACCCGCTGACACCTCACCGCTGATACCTCACCCGGTGCCGCCGCCGGCGCACCGGCCCGCTCCTTCTAGGCCAACGGAGACGCGGGAGCGGCTGCGGTCACCGCACTGCATGAGGGCCTCGCCACTGTGCCGGACAGGATGATCAGCGTGCACGACAGCGCCCGGCAGTTTCTGGGGCTGACGCCGCGCACCACCGGTCAATGGCACACGCAGATCGGCCTGTAGCCGACCCGCCCGTCCGCAACGAAGAAACGAAAAGAAAAGGAAAGAACATGAAGCCGGAAATCGTGCACGAGCGCTTCGCCCAGTACCTCAAGTGGGTTCCCTGTTCGACGAAGATGCCATGTTCGTACCGGGACCGGGACAGGAGCCGGTCTACGGCAGAGAAGGCATCAAGGAAGCGCTGAAGCCCTACCTCGCCTCGCCCGGCACCTTTGAGATGGGGGCCGCGTCGGTCCATCAGAACGGCGACCTGGCGATGGTCCAGGTGCCCTGGCGGATCACGAGCGAGGACGGCACCCTGGAAGGAAAGTCGGTCGAGGTGATGAAGAGGACGAGCGAGGGGGACTGGGTCTACATCATCGAAAACCCCTACGGCGTCTGATTCTCGTCATCCCGGCATCACCGTCGGGCGACGGAACCCCGTCACCGCAGCGGCGGCCGCATCGACTTTCTCGATGCGGCCGCCGCTTGCTTTCCGGCGTCGGTGACACGGTCATGATCCGGTGTGGTCCGGGCGCGGTTGGCCGGTGAGGGTGCGCAGGTCTTCGACGTGGCGTTGTGCGGTGAAGGCTCCGCTGCCGGCGGCGAACAGGCTGGTGCCGGCGAAGTCCACGCGGGCACCGGCTGTCACGGCGCCGGGGAAAGCGGTGCCGGTGAACCGCCGGTACAGCAGTGCTTCGCCGGTGCCGACGGGGGTGAGTCGTTCGATGGTGTGCCGGCCGTCGGGAAACGCCGTGGCCAGTGCGGTCAGCAGCATGACAAGGACGTCGCGGTCGCTGGCTTCGTCGCCGAA
>NZ_LGUR01000070.1 GCF_001270495.1 Streptomyces viridochromogenes | reverse complement strand
GCGGGGGACGTGGCTGGTGCCTTGGCGGATGGCGAGTTGGGGTTCGTCGAGGGGGTTCAGGGTGGCGGCGATGCGGTTGAGGGGGATGGTGTCGTCGGTGTCGAGGAGGGTGATCCGGCCGGGGTTCTCCGCCTGAGCCGAACGCAGCAGACCGGCGGCCGCGGCGGCGGGCAGGTCCGTCAGCGAATGCGGGCCTTCGACAGCGAAGGCGCCGTGGGTGACGGCGAGCAGGCTCGTGTCCTGGAGACGGGGCTCGGCCAGATACGCCTGGACGACCTCCAGCACGCGGCTGGTCAACGTGTGCACGGCCGCCGCGTCGGAGACATCAGAGGCACGGGAGGCATCGGGGGCATCGAAGGCACCGTCCGCCGAGACGCCCAGGACGAGGACGTCAGGGACCTCACCGGCCTCGGCCACCGCCCTCACATCCGCCCCGCTCACCACCACGACCGGATCCGGCCCGGCCTCCTGCCAAGTGACCGCAGCCGTCTCCCAGAAGACGCGGTAGAGATGGTCCCGGCCGGAGTCGCGGGTTGTCCGCGGCACCTCAGCGGTGTTGAACGGCCGGGTGACGAGAGAATCGACCGACGCGACCGCGGCGCCGGTGGCGTCCGCGATGCGCACCCGCATCGAGTCGGAGCCCTGCGGCGAAAGCTGCACACGCAGGGTCGTGGCACCGGTCGCGTGCAGCGACACGCCATTCCATACGAAGGGCAGCATGAGCCGCTGCCCCGATGCCCCGTTCTCCCGCTCGCCGAAGACACCGGCGTGCAGGCAGGCATCGAGGAGGGCGGGGTGGAGGCCGTACCCCTCGGGCTTGCCCGCCTCCTCGGGGAGCGTGACCTCGGCGTACACGTCTGAACCCTGGGTCCATACGGCACGCAGGCCGCGGAAGGCGGGGCCGTAGCCGTAACCGGTGGCGTCGAGTTCGCCGTACGCCCGCTCGGCGGCGCCGTCGATCCGGGCCGCTCCGGCCGGCGGCCACTGGGCCAGGTCGAAGTCCGGGGCGGGCGCCTCGGGAGCCAGACGTGCGGAGGCATGACGCGTGAACGCGGCGCCCGGCTCCGCGTCCTCGACACGGGAGTGGACGTGCGCCGTGCGCACCCCGGACTCGTCGGGCCCGCTCACACTCACCCGAACGTGCAAGCCGCCTTCCTCGGGAACGAGCAGCGGTGCCTCGATGACGAGTTCGGTGAGGTGACTGGTGTTGGCCTGGTCGCCGGCGCGGATGAGGAGGTCGACGAGAGCGGCGCCCGGCACGAGCGTGGTCCCCCCGGCGGCGTGGTCGGCCAACCATGGCTGCGACCACAGAGACCAGCGGGAGGTGAAGAGCAGCCCGCCGGTGGCCGGGTCCTCCGCCAGGGCACCCAGCATCGGATGCTCCACCGAGCCCAGCCCCAGATCCGCCGGATCACCCGTGCCGAGCCCTGAGTTCAGCCAGTAGCGGTGGTGTTGGAAGGCGTAGGTGGGGAGGTGGGGGG
>NZ_LGUR01000069.1 GCF_001270495.1 Streptomyces viridochromogenes | reverse complement strand
GGTGAGGAGGAGGTGTCGGGCGCCGTGGTGGGTGATGAGGTGGTGGGCGACGAGTCGGCCGAGGGTGCCGGTGCCGCCGGTGATGAGGATCGTGCCGTCCGGATCGAGCGGACGGTCGTCGAGTTCCGGTGTGGTCCGCGTCAGCCGCGGCACATGCGACATGCCCTGCCGGACGGCGAGTTGAGGCTCGTCGAGGGTGGGGAGAGGGGTGGCGAGTCGCGTCAGGGGAACGCTGCCGTCGGTGTCGATGAGCGTGATGCGACCGGGGTGCTCGGCTTGGGCGGAACGCAGCAGACCGGCGGCCGCGGCGGCGGGCAGGTCGGTCAGCGCCTCGTCAGCGGTTACGGCGACAGCGCCACGGGTGACGGCGAGGAGACGTGTGTCCTGGAGGCGAGGGGCGGACAGGTACGCCTGGACGACGTCCAGGACACGGCCGGTGAGGGCACGGACGGCGTCGGCGTCGATCGCGTCCCCGCCGGACATCTCCAGCGCTAGCACGGCGGGGACCGGCTCGGCCTCGGCCACCGCGCGCACTTCGTCGGCGGTGGCCACCCGGACGACACCGGACGACGTGCCCTGCCACCGCATTGAAGCCTGCTCCCACGCGACGCGGTAGAGATGCCGCTCCGGTCGCTCTGGCCGCTCCGGTCGAGCCGTCTCCGCCCCGTCGAACGACCGGGTGACCACGGCACCGACGGACCCGACCGGAACACCGGTGACGTCAGCCAGACGCATGCTGATCGAGCCCTGGCCGTCGAGGGCCAGATGGACGCGGAGGGCGGTGGCACCGTCGGCATGGAGATGTACGTCGGTCCACTCGACCGGCACGATGAGCTGCCTCTCGGCGCCGGTGAGCCGCGCGGCGGCGTGCAGACAGGCGTCGAGGAGGGCGGGGTGGAGACCGTAGCCGTCCGGGTCGCCCGCGGTGTCGGGCAGGGTGACTTCGGCGTAGAGACCGGTGCCCTGGGTCCACCCGTGGAAGGCGGCGTCCTCGATCGGGACGGCTCCGGGCGGGGGCCACTGGGTGAGGTCGAAGTCGGGTGCCGGGGCCTCGGCGGACAGGCGGGCCGAGGCGTGGCGGGTGAACGGCTCGCCCGGTGCCGCGTCGTCCGGGCGGGAGTGGACCTGCGCGGTACGTCGGCCGGACTCGTCGGGCTCACTCACGCTGACCCGGACGTGCACGCCACCCTCGGCGGGGATGGACAGCGGGACTTCCACGACGAGTTCGCCGAGGTGGCTGGTGCCGGTCTCGTCGCCGGCCCGGATGAGGAGGTCGACCAGAGCGGTGTCCGCGGTGGCGTGGTCGGCGAGCCAGGGGTGCGTCGTCAGGGACCAGCGGGAGGTGAACAACAGCCCGCCGGTGGCCGGGTCTTCCGCCAGGGCGCCGAGCATGGGGTGTTCGACTTGGGCCAGTCCTAGGTCTGTTGGGTTGCCTGGGGTGGTGGCGGTGGTGAGCCAGTAGGGGTGGTGTTGGAAGGCGTAGGTGGGGAGGTTGATGGGGGTGGG
>NZ_LGUR01000068.1 GCF_001270495.1 Streptomyces viridochromogenes | reverse complement strand
GCGTTGGTGGGCGGGGTGCGGACGGGTGGGCCGGGGTGTCTGCCGGCGGCGTGTCGGGGCCTGGTGGCGCTGAGGTGTTCGGTGTCGGTACGACGATCATGGTCGTTGTCGGTGTCGCGTTCAGGCCGCCCATGACGGAGGTCGCGGACGGGCTTGGCCGCGGGGTGGCCGCCGGGACGGTGGCGGCGGCGTTTGCCGAGTTGTCCGTGGCCGTGCCCGAGTCCGTGCCTGTGCCTGTGTCGGAGTCCGGGGCGGGCTCCGTCTCCGTTGCGCCCAGGCCCGCCACCTCGGTGTCGGGGGTCAGGCGTACGAGGCTGAGGGCGCCGGCCGCCAGGGCCAGGCCGCCGGCTGCCAGGAGGACCTTGCGGGGGCGGGGGCGCCGGTGGCGGCCGCGGGGGCCGAAGAGGCGGGTGGCGGTCTGGCCGTCCGCACCGACCGCCCCGGTTGCCGTCCCCGTTGCTGTCCCGGTTTCTGTCACGGATTCCGCCGTTGTTTCCGTCGTCCCGCTCATCACGACCCCTCCCAACCCGCTCGCGCCCCCGACACGCCGTGGCTCGCGCACGTTATGCGCTGTCGTTGGTGGTAGGGCGGGAGTTGGGCGGGATGTCACTCGAACGGGGTGTCGGGACCGGCCTTTCCCTGGCGGGGTCCGGCTGCGATGATCGGGGCGAGTGTTGTTAACCCGCGTTAACCGGAGGGTGTCATGAGTGAGGAGCGGTACGGGGAGTTCGTGCTGGTGAGGCGGCACGGTGACGAGGGCGCCGGGCAGGTCGCGGAGCTCGTCCTCGACCGGCCCAAGGCCATGAACGCCGTGTCGACGGAGATGGCGCGTTCGATCGCGGGGGCGTGTGCGGCGCTGGGGGCGGACCGTGAGGTACGGGTGGTGGTGCTGACCTCGACTCATGAGCGGGCGTTCTGTGTCGGCGCGGACCTGAAGGAGCGGAACTCGTTCAGCGACGCCGATCTGGTGCGGCAGCGGCCCGTGGCCCGGGCCGCCTACACGGGCGTGCTGGAGCTGCCGGTGCCGACGATCGCGGCGGTGCACGGCTTCGCGCTCGGGGGTGGCTTCGAGCTGGCGCTGTCGTGCGATGTGATCGTGGCCGACCGTACGGCCGTGGTGGGGCTGCCCGAGGTGTCGGTCGGGGTCATTCCGGGTGGTGGGGGGACGCAGTTGCTGCCGCGCCGGGTGGGGGCGGCTCGGGCTGCGGAGCTGATCTTCACGGCGCGGCGGGTCGAGGCCGTCGAAGCCCGGGAGCTGGGGCTGGTCGATGAGCTGGTGGAGGCGGGGCGCGACCGGGAGGAGGCGCTGGCGCTCGGGGCCCGGATCGCCGTGAACTCGCCGGTGGGCCTGCGGTCCGCCAAGCGGGCGCTGCGGGTGGGGCACGGGCTGGATCTGCGAGCCGGGCTGGAGATCGAGGACGCGGCTTGGCGGGCGACGGCGTTCTCGGGGGATCGGGCGGAGGGGGTGGCCGCGTTCAATGAGAAGCGGAAGCCTGTGTGGCCGGGGGAGTAAGGCTTGAGG
>NZ_LGUR01000067.1 GCF_001270495.1 Streptomyces viridochromogenes | reverse complement strand
ATGCCGGGCTGGGCGCCGAGGATCAGCCGGAAGCCCATGCGGACCATTTCCTGGTCGTCCGCGATCAGTACGCGGATCACCGTGTCGTTCACGCCGGTGATCCTGCCATGGCGGCCAGCATCGGGAAGTCGGCGGTCACCCGCCAGCCGCCGTCGTCGGTCGGAGCGGCGGTCAGCGCGCCCTCCACCGCTTCTACGCGTTCGCGCAGGCCCACCAGCCCGAAGCCGCCGCGCCCGCCGACCGGGACGGCATGACGTGCGGCCGGTGCGGTGTTGTGCACCTCGACCCGCAGCCTGGGCCCGTCCGCGTCGACCCGTACGGCCACCGCGGCGCCATGCGCGTGGCGGCGCACATTGGTCAGGGCCTCCTGCACGACGCGGTGCACGGAGGTCTCCACCTCGGGAGCGAGCCGTACCTCGCGGGCCGCCGCACCAACGTGAAGCTGCACGCCCGCCCCGCCCTCGGAGAACACGGAGACGAGGCGGGCGATTTCCGCCCACACCTCACCGGGCCGCACGCCCTCGTGGTCGTCCTCGCGCAGGACCCGCACCAGACGGCGCATCGAGTCCAGCGTCTCCGATCCGGACCTGTGCTGGAGGGCCAGCGCGGCATTGGCCTGGACGATCATGCCGGTGACGTGGTGGGCGACGAAGTCGTGCAGGTCGTGGGCGAGTTCCAGGCGCTGGCGCTGGCGTACGGCGGCGATGTCGCGGGCCCGTTGCTCCTCCAGCAGCCGTGCCCGCAGACCCCAGGCGAGAGCCAGGCCGACGCCGAGTGTCATCAACAGGGACCCGGTGATGGAGGCCTGGCCGTCGTAACGGATGTCCATCGGCAGCCAGCGCAGCGGAATCGCGATGACCGCGACGGCCAGCGCGGCCGAGACAGCCACCGCGATTCCCGGACGGGATACCGCCCGCACCGCTCGGGACAGCAGCACCAGCAGGACGACGCCCTCCAGGAAGCCCCAGGTGCCAGCACCATTCACACCCGCGAACACGCCGATCCCAACCGTGAGAGCCAGCGAGCAGCCTGCGGCGAGCGCGGCACGTACTTGCGTGCTCGGTCGGCGGCCGGGCCACAGCAGCGCCGCGCAGGCAAGCGGGCCGGACACGACCGGCAGCCAGCTGGTCCACCGGTAGTGCATCGACCGGCCGGCGAAGGCATCCATCAGCCCCACCGCGAGAAGAAGGATCCAGCCGGCGGCGATCAGTGCCCGGCGCAGCCGCGAAGTCTCGGTGTACACGCTGGCAGAATACGGAAGAGGTGATTCCCCGCGGACTCGGCCGAATGGCCGATGTCCGACCCTCACAACCGGCCGTCCGGCCGAGCCCGCCGGGTGCCGTACGCCCCGATCGTGGACGGCATGCATCCGATGATCACCGTTTCTTCCGGGGAGTCCGCCCGATGAACACCCCCTCCGCCGTCCTGACCGGCACCGGCCTGTTCAAGTCCTACGGCATGGCCCGCGCCCTGGCCGGCGTCGACATCGTCGTGACGGCCGGCGAGTCGCTGGCCGTCATGGGCCCGTCCGGCTCCGGCAAGTCCACCCTGCTGCACTGCCTGGCAGGCATCGAACGGCCCGATTCCGGCGAGGTTCTGCTGGACGGCGAGCGCGTCGACCAGCTTCGTGAACCGGCCCGCAGCGAGCTGCGCCGCACCGCGTTCGGCTTCGTCTTCCAGTCCGGCCAGCTGCTGCCGGAACTGCCCGCCGACGAGAACGTCGCGCTGCCGCTGATGCTCGGAGGCATGCCACGCCGGGCGGCCGTCGAGCAGGCCCGGCAGTGGTTCGGGCCCCTGGGACTGCAGGGCCTGGAAGCCCGGACTCCCGGGCAGCTTTCCGGAGGTCAGGCGCAGCGGGTGGCCATCGCCCGGGCTCTGGTCGGCAAGCCAAAGGTGATCTTCGCCGACGAGCCGACCGGCGCGTTGGACCAGGCCACCGGCATGGAGGTCATCCACCTGCTGACGGACGTCAGCCGCCGGCAGGGCGCCGCCCTGGTCCTGGTCACCCACGACGCGAACGTGGCCCGCTGGTGCGACCGCACGGTGGAGGTCCGAGACGGCCGACTGGCCGGAGATCAAGCCGCGGCGCAGACCGGGACCGACGCGAAGGCGGGGTCCCGGCGATGAGGGCACTGGACCGCACCACCTGGACACTGACCTGGCGGCTCACGCGGGCCGGCGGCCGCACCGGCCTGCTCGCGACCGGGCTCGCGGTCGCGGCGGCGGCCGTGTCCACCACCCTGCTGCTGCTGTGCGTCGCGATGAACCTGGGCTTCCAGCACCGCGCGGACCGCACCGACTGGCGCAATCCGGTGGAGTCCTCCCGTCCGGTCGCCGTCCAGGCGATGGGAACGACCTTCACTCTGGGTGAGCCGGTGACCGTCGTGGACGTCGCGCGGCTGCCCGGACGCACCGCTCCCGCCCCGCCCGGCCTCGACCGCTTCCCCGCCCCCGGCGAACTGTGGGTCTCCCCGGCGCTCGGCGCCCTGCTCGACCGGCTGCCTGCCGACCGCCACCCGGTCCCCGGCACACCCACCGGAACCCTGGGCCGCGCGGCACTGGCCCACCCCGGTGAACTCGTCGCGGTGATCGGAGACCGCCCCGGCGACCCGGCGGTCACCGCCGAGCGCGCGCCCGACCCGCGCCGGGCCGG
>NZ_LGUR01000066.1 GCF_001270495.1 Streptomyces viridochromogenes | reverse complement strand
CAACAAACAGCCGCCACCACCCTCGGCTACACCACCACCCACCAACTCGACCCCGACCGCGCCCTCAACGACATCGGCTTCGACTCCCTCACAGCCGTCGAGCTGCGGAACCGCCTGGCCACCCTGACCGGGCTGCGCCTGCCCGCCACGCTGATCTTCGATCATCCGTCGCCCATGGCGCTGGCCGAGTATCTGCGTGCCGAGCTCGTCGGGGACGGCGTCGACGAGCCGGAGGTCGACGAGAAGGAGATACGGCGTGTCCTGGCCGCCGTACCGCTAAGCCGCTTCCGCGAGGCGGGACTTCTCGAAGCGCTGATCTCACTCGTGCACGCGGAGACGGCCGCTTCCGCGTCCGCTCCGGTGTCCCGCGCCGAGGAGCAGATCGAACTGATCGATGCGATGAACGTGGGCGACCTCGTGCAGCGAGCCCTGCGCAACACCCAGTCGTGACCGGCCAGCAGACAGACGAGGACATCATGGAGCCCCAGCCCCAGCCCCAGCCCCAGCCCCAGAGCGAGCAGATCATCAACGCGCTGCGGACGTCGTTGAAGGAGAACGCGCGTCTTCAGGAGCAGTACGACCGGGTCGTCGCGGCCAGTTCCGAGCCGATCGCGATCATCGGTATGGCCTGCCGGTACCCGGGCGGGGTGACCTCACCCGAGGAGCTGTGGGACCTGGTCGCCTCGGGCGGCGACGCGGTGACCGGCTTCCCCGAGAACCGTGGCTGGGACCTGGACAACCTCTTCCATCCGGACCCGGACCACCCCGGCACGAGCTACTGCCGGGAGAGCGGGTTCCTGCACGACGCCGACCAGTTCGATCCGGCGTTCTTCGGGATCTCGCCGCGCGAGGCGCTGGCGATGGACCCGCAGCAGCGGCTGATGCTGGAGATCTCCTGGGAGTCACTGGAACGGGCCGGCATCGACCCGGCCGTGGTGCGAGGAACGCCCGTCGGCGTCTTCACCGGGCACATGTACCACGACTACGCGGTCGGGACGACGGACGACGTCGGCGGAGCGCCCGAGGGCGTCGAGGGTTACCTCATGACGGGCGGTGCGGGCAGCGTGCTGTCGGGCCGGGTGTCGTACCTTCTGGGTCTGGAGGGCCCGGCGGTCACCGTCGACACGGCCTGCTCCTCCTCCCTGGTGACGCTGCATCTGGCCGCCCAGGCGCTGCGGGCCGGTGAGATCTCCCTGGCGCTGGCCGGGGGTGTGACCGTGATGTCGTCCCCGGCCGTGTTCGTCGACTTCTCCCGGCAGCGTGGTCTGTCTCCCGACGGCCGCTGCAAGGCGTTCGCCGCGGCCGCGAACGGGACCGGCTGGGCGGAGGGCGCGGGCGTACTCGTGCTGGAGCGGCTGTCGGACGCGGTGCGCAACAAGCGGCGGATCCTGGGTGTGGTGCGCGGTTCGGCCATGAACCAGGACGGCGCCTCCAACGGCATGACCGCGCCGAACGGTCCCTCCCAACGGCGGGTGATCCGGCAGGCGTTGGCGAGTGCGGGGCTGACCGGTGCGGACGTGGACGCCGTGGAGGCTCACGGCACCGGAACCACGCTCGGCGACCCGATCGAGGCGCAGGCCCTGATCGCCACCTACGGGCAGGACCACGACGCCGAACAGCCTTTGTGGCTGGGCTCGTTGAAGTCGAACGTCGGCCATACGCAGGCCGCCGCCGGGGTCGGCGGTGTCATCAAGATGGTGATGGCCATGCAGCACGGCGTGCTGCCCCGCACCCTGCACGTCGACGAGCCGACCCCGCAGGTCGACTGGAGCGCGGGGCATGTCGAGCTGCTGACCGAGGCCCGCCCCTGGCCGGAGATCGACCGGCCGCGGCGTAGCGCCGTGTCCAGTTTCGGGGTCAGCGGCACGAATGTGCACGTCATTCTCGAACAGTCCCCGGCGCAGGTCCCGCCGTCAGACGGCGAGCCGGTGGCAGTGGAGCCCGAGGAGGACAGGCCGCGTGTGCTGGACGGCGGCGGCCCGGTGCCGTTGGTGCTCTCAGCCCGAGGCAGCGCCGGGTTGGCTGGTCAGGCGGGTCGCCTCGCCTCCTACCTCCACGAACACCCCGACACCAGCCTCACCGACATCGCTCACGCCCTCGCCACCACCCG
>NZ_LGUR01000065.1 GCF_001270495.1 Streptomyces viridochromogenes | reverse complement strand
TGCTCAAGGACGCCCCGCCCAGCCTGCTGATCGAGGCGGTACGGGCCGCCGCCCGCGGCGACGCGCTGGTCTCCCCCGCCGTCACCGTCCGGCTGCTGAGGGAGCTGTCCGCCACACGGCCCGCCCCGGACGCCGGCAGCCCGCTCACCGACCGCGAACTCGACGTGGCCCGACTCGTCGCGGTGGGCCGCACCAACCAGGAGATCTGCGACCAACTCGTGGTGTCACTGTCCACGGTCAAGACCCACCTGGCCAACATCCAGCAGAAGATCGACGCCCGTAACCGGGTCGAGATCGCCGCCTGGGCCTGGGAGTCCGGCACGGTGCGGGAACGATAGGACCGGCTGCACAGCCGCTGCGGCCAGACCGGGAGTTCGACGCTGCGGGTAGGGCCGGGGCTTCACCCTGGAGGCCGCTCCGGAAGTCCGAGCACGGCTTACCTCTCGCCGCCCGGACGATCGCGGAAGGTCAGGCGGGCGCCCAGGAGGTGTGTCTGGCCGAAAGGGCGGCGGCGCGGAAGTCGGGTTCAGCGCGAACGGCTCACGACTGGTGCGGCGAGCCTCGCTCACGGCGGGCCGTCCGGAATCGGGGCCGGCGGGACGACAGCAGGGGGCCAGTCACCGGGCGGACTCCGGCGCGACTGCCGGTTGTTCGGCCTCGGAACCAGACGGGACGCCGATGCGCGACTGCCCGGGCCGCTGTGCTCTGTCTGTGCGGGCCAGGGTGAGCGCGGCACCCATGGCCAGAACGACGAGGGCGGCGCCCGAGAGGAGGAAGGCGTCCTGGACTCCGGTGAGTGCGATGGTGGTCGAGGCCACGAAGGGGGAAACGGCCAGGGCTCCTGCCACTCCGGCCTCCCACAGGCCCAACGCCTTCGCCAGATGGTGACTCGGTATGCGCTGTTGCACCAGCGCGATCAGCGGGATGTCCGTGAGGGCCGAGGCCAGCCCGGTGGCGATCAGGAGCACTGCGGCCCCGGCTGTGGAGGTGACGATTCCGAGCGGCGCACGGAAGATTCCGAGCAGGGCCCAGGCCAGCACCGCCGCCAGGGCGAGTCTGCGCATCCGCAGGCCGGCCAGCAGGAGCGCCCCCGCCACTTCCGCGACCCCGGCGACGCCCAGCAGCAGGCCGTAGCGGCCGCCCTGCCCGACGACGGCGACCAGCCCCACCGTCAGGAAACCGCTGGTCAGAGCGAGGGCGAGCACGAAGGTCACGATGACCACGAGCACGTCGGGAGCGGCCCGAACGGCCTTGAGCCCGGCGGCGAGATCGGCCCACAGGCCCGCCTGGTCGGCGGCCAGGACGGGGCGGGTCACGCGGATGGCGGCCACGGCGCCCGCCGAGCCCAGGAAGGTCAGGCCGTTGACCACCAGCGCCGCCCGCATGGAGCCGTAGGCGAGCAGCGGCGTGAGCATGAGCGGGCCGACGAAGAAGGCGGCCCGGAAGGCGACTTGCAGCAGCCCGTTGGCCTGTTGCAGACGGTCGGCCGGGACGATCTGCGTGACGATGGCGTTGCGGGCCGGGGCGAACGGGGCGCCGATCAGGGCCAGCAGCGCCGTTGTCACCACGAGCAGGGGCAGGTTCAGCAGACCGAGGGACAGCAGCACCGCGGCCACCGCCACCACGGCGACCCGGGCCAGATCGGTGGCGATCATCAGCTTCCGGCGGTCGTAACGGTCGGCGTACGAGGCGGACACGAACGTGGCCAGGAACGCGGGCGCGAACGCGGCCACGCTGACCACGGCAACGGCCGTCGGGTCCTTCGTCAGCGACCAGGCCAGCCAAGCGGTCGCCGCGGTGTACAGGCCGTCGCCGAAGCGTGAGACGGCCTGGCCGGCAAAGAGAAGCAGGAAATCGCGGTCCCTGAGCAGTGACATGCCGCCACTGTCGGATCCCCTCGGGCACCTGATCCACCTATTAGGCAGATGGCTAATCAATGGAGTCGGCGGCGTGCAGAAAGCTCTCCAGGCTGGGAGCGAGACCCGCCACCTGCCCGGGCAGGAGCCGGTACAGGACGTAGTAGCCCTCGCGGCGGCGTTCGAGCAGGCCCGCGTCCGCAAGGACGCGCAGGTGCTTGGACAGGGCGGCCTCGCTGACGCCGACGAGCGGAGCCAACTCCTGGGTACTGCGCGGGCGTTCGGCGATCAGCCGGAGGGCGCGCAGGCGGGTGTCGTCGGCGAGCGCGCGGAGCATGCCGACGAGCTGCGCGGGAGGAATCCTGGGGCGGGCTTCC
>NZ_LGUR01000064.1 GCF_001270495.1 Streptomyces viridochromogenes | reverse complement strand
GCCGAGGACCAGGACCGCCGGTACTACGCGATCACCGTCAGGCCCCAGGTGTTCGTCAACCTCGTGCCGGACCACGTGATCTTCCACCGGATGTACCCGATGGCCCACGACCGGACGGTCGTGGAGTGCGACTGGCTGTACCTGCCGCACGTCGTCGAGAGCGGCAAGGACGTCAGCCGGTCCGTGGAGCTGTTCCACCGGGTCAACCAGCAGGACTTCGACGCCTGTGAACGCACCCAGCCCGCGATGAGCTCACGGGCCTATGCCAAGGGTGGCGTGCTGGTGCCCAGCGAGCACCACATCGGAGAGTTCCACACCTGGGTGCAGGAAAGGCTCGACGCGGGCCCCGCACACTGATCCCGTCCCCTCCGGTACCGCCCGTCTGCCTGCCACCGGCCTCCGGCAGGTGGACGGGCCATCGACTCACCAACACCCCTACCCCTTGACAGCTGCCGCATCTCGCCCAGAGCATGTTGCGTATAGCGAAGGTCGTTGTGTTATGCGAGACACCTCCCCGTCTGGAGCCCGAATGAGGACCATCACCGTCGTCGGAGCGTCGCTCGCGGGCCTGAGCACGGTCCGCGCGCTGCGCGCAGAGGGCTACGACGGCGGCATCGTCGTCGTCGGGGAGGAACGCCACACCCCGTACGACCGCCCGCCCCTGTCCAAGGACTTCCTCAAGGGCGACCTCGACGCCGACGCGCTCGCGCTCGGCGACGCGGACGAATACGAGGACCTCGACGTGCGGTGGCTGCTCGGCGAGCGCGCGGTGCGGCTCGACCCCGCGGACCGGTCCGTCGTGCTGGCCGGCGGACGGCAGCTGCGCTCCGACGGAGTGGTCGTCGCGACCGGTGCCGGCGCCCGGATGCTGCCCGGCACGGACGGGCTGGCCGGTGTCCACACCCTGCGCACCCTCGACGACGCCCAGGCCCTGCGCGCCGAACTGCTGGACGGACTGCCCAGGGTCGTCGTCATCGGCGCCGGTTTCATCGGTGCCGAGGTGGCGTCCACCGCCCATCGGCTCGGGCTCCAGGTCACCGTCGTCGAGGCGCTCGACGTCCCGCTGGAACGCCAACTGGGGCGCGAGATGGGTCTGGTGTGCTCCTCGCTCCACAACGACCACGGGGTTCGCCTGCTGTGCGGAACCGGCGTTGCGGAACTGATCGGAGAGGGCAGGGTCACGGGCGTACGACTGGCCGACGGACGGGTGCTGCCCGCCGACATCGTCGTGGTCGGGGTGGGCGTCCGGCCCCACACCGACTGGCTCGCCGGATCCGGCGTGCGGGTCGACGACGGTGTGGTCTGCGACGCCGGCTGCTCGACCACTGTGCCGGGCGTGGTCGCCGTCGGTGACGTCGCCCGCTGCCCCAACCCGTTCACCGGACGGCATGCCCGCATCGAACACTGGAGCAACGCCACCGAACAGGCGAGGACCGCCGCCCGCACACTGCTCTCCGGTGTGTCGGCCGCCGCCCCGCCCACCGCGCCGTATTTCTGGTCCGACCAGTACCAGGTGCGCATCCAGGTGGCGGGACATGTCGCCCCGGGTGCCGAGCCCGAGGTCGTCGAAGGCGACGTCGACAGCCGCACCTTCACCGCCGTCTACCGCCGCGAGGGCGCTCCCGTCGCCGTCCTCTCCCTCAACCAGCCGAAGTTCTTCAACCGGCTCCGCCGCACCCTCGTCCCGGCCGCCGCGGCCACCGTGTCATGAGCGCCCCGCCCCAACTCACCCCGCCCGCACGGGAGACCGCCATGAGCATTCCGCGTCACCTGCGCTACACCTGGGACCACGAGTGGCTGGTCGTCGACGAGGGCAACGCCACGGTCGGCATCACCGCGTTCGCGGCGAAGGCCCTCGGTGACGTCGTCCACCTCCGGCTGCCCGCGGTCGGCACCTGGGTCGAGGCGGGCGAGAGCTGTGGAGCGATCGAGTCACTGACCGCCGTCAGCGATCTGTACGCCCCCGCCTCGGGCCAGGTCCTTGAAGTCAACACCGCGCTGACCGACGACCCCGGCGTCGTCAACTCCGCTCCCTACACCGTGGGTTGGCTGTTCCGGTTGCGGGTCGAGAACATCGCCGGCGCACTGTCCGCCGAGGCCTATGCCGCCCACTGCGCCCACACTCAAGGAGACCGCCGATGACCCTGTTCAACCAGTCCCTGCACGAGCTGGACCCGGCGATCGCCGCCGCGCTCGACGCCGAGCTGGAGCGCCAGCAGTCCACCCTGGAGATGATCGCCTCCGAGAACTTCGCGC
>NZ_LGUR01000063.1 GCF_001270495.1 Streptomyces viridochromogenes | reverse complement strand
GGGCGGGCCGGGGCGGGGCATGGGGCCTGGGCCGGCGTATGCCGGCCGTGTCCTTCCGGTCGGACGTGAACCCCTGCGGGTCGGCTCAGGTTGACGGATCCGGCGTGGCCGCCGAACCCGGCTCGGCGGTGTCGTTCGAAGGTGTTTCGGGCTTCGTGTAGAGGATGTCGCGGGCCTGTTCCGCGGCGCGGGCCATGCTCTCGGCCACGAAGTCGACGAAGCGGGCGATGTTCTCGAGGCGGGTGGCGGCCGGGGTGTCGGGGCCGAGGATGGCGACACCCTGCCGGGCGGTGTCGGCGAGTTGGCCGTGGGACCGGACGCTGGCGATCATCCCCTGGTACCAGACGTCGTCGTCAACGACGTACCGCTCGCGCCGGCCTTCGTCGCGTTCCCGGCGGATGAGGCCCTGGCTTTCCAGGAACGTGACCGATTTGGAGATGGACGCCGGGCTGACCTGGAGGCGCTGGACGAGTTCGGACGCGGTGAGGCTGCCCGCGTCGGTGGTGTAGAGGCAGGTCAGTACCCGGGACATCATCTTGGGCAGGCCCTGTTGCATGAGGAGGGTGGTCCACGCCTCCTCGTACTCGCGCACGGCCTCCGGGTCGCGTCCGTCGGTCTGCGCCGGCGCCTGCGGCCCTCGGGGTGTGGCCTGCCTCCGTCGATGGGCGCGGCGTTCGGTGGCGCGGTGCGCGAGGTCGGCGCGGTAGCCGGTGGGGCCGCCGTTGCGCATGACCTCGCGGGTGATGGTCGAGGTGGGGCGGTCGAGGCGTCTGGCGATCTCCGCGTAGGCGAGCCCGTCGGCCACCCCCAGTGCGATCTGCTGACGTTCCTGCTGAGTGAGTCTGCCTCCCGGCATCGCGATCTCCTTCGTGCTTCTTGGTGCCTCCTTGAGGATAGCGTTCAGTTCCCATCTATTGCAACGAGTCGATGGGGGTTGTTGCATTAAATTCAGAACGGTTGCAACGATACTTGCGCTTTGACCTGCTCGTATGCTGCTTATTCGCAACGAAGATGTTGCGCGTTTTCTGAACGCAACGTAGCTTTTCCATCGTCAGAAACAGCAACGAACGCAGGAGAACATCATGCAGAAGTTCGACACCCCCGCCCCCGTCTCCGCCGTCCTCGACCTCCCCGCGGGCCGCATCCAGTTCATCGCCGCCGACCGGGCCGACACCACGGTCGAGGTCCGGCCCGCCGATCCCTCCAAGAGCCGCGACGTGAAGGCGGCGGAGCGGACCGAGGTCGCCTACGAAGGCGGCGTCCTGCGGATCCAGGCCCCGGAGGCGAAGAACCAGTACTTCGGTGCTTCCGGAGCCGTCGAGGTCACCGTCCAGCTGCCGGCCGGCTCCCGAGTCGAGACGAAGGCGGCCGCCGCCGACTTCCGCGGCGTCGGACGGCTCGGCGACGTCGCCCTGGAGTGCGCGCAGGGCCCGGTCAAGCTCGACGAGGCCGCGAGTGTCCGCCTGACCCTGCAGGACGGCGACGTCACGGTGGGCCGGCTGGGCGGCCCCGCGCAGATCAGCACCCTGCGGGGCGACATCCGGATCACCGAGGCCGAGCGCGGTGAGGTCGTGCTGCGCACCCAGATGGGCGACATCTCGATCGACGCGGCCCGCGGAGCCTCCGCCTCACTGGACGCCGGCACCGGCCACGGCCGGATCCAGAACGCGCTCAAGAACACCGACGGCGCCGCCGCCGACCTGAACATCCACGCGACCACCGACCACGGCGACATCACCGCCCGCAGCCTCTGAAGAAGGAGCCATCCGGCATGACCAACCTGGCCATCGCGGCGAACGGGCTGCGCAAGTCCTATGGCGACAAGGTAGTTCTCGACGGCGTCGACATCGCCGTCCCCGACGGAACGATCTTCTCGCTGCTCGGTCCGAACGGCGCCGGCAAGACCACCGCCGTGAAGATCCTCTCCACCCTGGTCTCCGCCGACGCGGGCACCGGCGACATCCACGTCGGCGGCCACGACCTGGCCGCCGACCCCCAGGCGGTGCGCGCCGCGATCGGTGTCACCGGGCAGTTCTCGGCCGTGGACGGGCTGATCACCGGAGAGGAGAACATGCTCCTCATGGCGGACCTGCACCACCTCTCCCGCAGTGAAGGCAAGCGCACCGCGGCCGAGTTGCTGGAGCGTTTCGACCTGGTGGCGGCGGCGAAGAAGCCCGCCTCGACCTACTCCGGCGGTATGAAGCGCCGCCTGGACATCGCCATGACGCTGGTCGGCAGCCCGCGGATCATCTTCCTCGA
>NZ_LGUR01000062.1 GCF_001270495.1 Streptomyces viridochromogenes | reverse complement strand
GCATTCGGTCATCTTCTGGGCGAATGCGGGTGAGGTGTCGAGGAGGTCGGCGCCCATGCCGGCCCATTGGGCGCCTTGGCCGGGGAAGACCCATACCTGCCGGCCGGTGACCGGACCACCCTCCGCGGTGACCACGGAAGGCGACCAGGCGCCACGTGCCAGCGCCCGGAGCCCGGACACCGCCTCCGCCGTGTCCTTGGCCA
This sequence comes from Streptomyces viridochromogenes, assembly GCF_001270495.1. Taxonomy (GTDB): domain Bacteria; phylum Actinomycetota; class Actinomycetes; order Streptomycetales; family Streptomycetaceae; genus Streptomyces; species Streptomyces viridochromogenes_A. The sequence continues at coordinate 2,136 of NZ_LGUR01000062.1, read as the reverse complement.
GGACCACTCCCCGGTCGGGCAGTCGGCCGCGGCTGTGCACCAGGGCGCGCGCGACCTCGGGCAACTCCAGCTCGGGCCGCTCCGCCAGGAACCCCGCGAGCCGTTCGGCCTGCCCGGCCAGCCCGGCGGCCCCCCGCCCGGACACCAGCAACGGCACCACCTCGGCGCCGGCCAGCACCCTCGGCCGTTCCTCCACGGGCTCTGTCGGCGCCTGCTCCTCGTCGGCCGCGTCGGACGGCGCCTGTTCGAGGATGACGTGGGCGTTGGTGCCGGACACACCGAAGCCGGAGACTGCCGCGCGGCGAGGCCGGTCCGTGTCGGGCCAGGGGCGGGCCTCGGTGAGCAGCTCGACATGCCCGGCGGACCAGTCGACCTGCGGGGTCGGTTCATCGACGTGCAGGGTGCGAGGGAGCACGCCGTGCTGCATGGCCATCACCATCTTGATGACACCGCCCACCCCGGCGGCCGCCTGCGCATGCCCGATGTTCGACTTCAACGAGCCCAGCCACAAAGGCTGTTCGGCGTCCCTGCCCTGCCCATAGGTGGCGATCAGGGCCTGTGCCTCGATCGGGTCCCCCAGCGGGGTGCCCGTGCCATGCGCCTCCACGGCGTCCACATCCGCACCGGTCAGCCCGGAGTTGGCCAACGCGCGCCGGATCACCCGCTGCTGGGAGGGACCGTTGGGCGCGGTCAGCCCGTTCGAAGCACCGTCCTGGTTGACGGCCGAGCCGAGGAGTACGCCCAGGATCCGTCGCTTGTTGCGCACCGCGTCCGACAGCCGCTCCAGCACCAGCACGCCCGCCCCCTCGGCGAGCCCGGTGCCGTCGGCGGCGGCCGCGAAGGCCTTGCAGCGGCTGTCGGGGGACAACCCCCGCTGCCGCGCGGAGTCGACGATCGTCTGCGGTTCGGTCATCACCGTCACCCCGCCGGCCAGCGCCAGAGAACTCTCGCCCGACCGCAGCGACTGAGCGGCCAGATGCAGGGCCACCAGGGAGGACGAACAGGCGGTGTCCACCGTCACCGCCGGGCCCTCCAGACCCAGGAAGTACGACACCCGGCCCGAGACGACGCTGCCGAGCCCCCCGGTCATCAGATAGCCGTCGACCCCGTCGGGCACCTCGTGCGGATCCGCCCGGTAGTCGCCTCCTCCCGTGCCGGTGAAGACGCCCACCTCGGCACCGCGCACCGTGGCCGGGTCGATGCCGGCCCGTTCCAGTGACTCCCAGGAGATCTCCAGCATCAGCCGCTGCTCAGGGTCCATCGCCAGTGCCTCGCGTGGCGAGATCCCGAAGAAGTCCGCGTCGAAACGGTCGATGTCCGTCAGGAACCCGCCCCCACGCGCATAGCTCGTCCCCACCCCGTCGGGATCCGGGTCGAACAGCGCGTCGAGGTCCCAGCCGCGGTCCTCGGGGAAGTCCGACACGGCATCGGTGCCCTCCACCACGAGCTGCCACAGCTCCTCCGGGGACGTCACCCCGCCCGGGTAGCGGCAGCTCATCGCGACGACGGCGACCGGCTCCGACGTGGCGCGCTCCAGCTCGCGCACCCGGTTCTGAAAGCGGCGGGCATCCGCGAGAACACGCTTCAGATAATCGCGAAGCTGCTGTTCGTTCGTCATGAGGTCTGCCTTTTCTGGGAAATCCGGGTCGGTCGCGGACGCGCCGCGTGGGTGGAGAGGGACGGAGCCCGTCAGGCCGGGCCGAACTCGCTGTCGATGAGCCGGAACATCTCGTCGTCGGTCGCCGAGTCCAGATCGAGCTCTTCCTGCTCCTCGGCGGCACCGGAACGGCCGCGCCACTGATCGACCAGCGACTGAAGCCGGACCAGGACCTGGCGATGTGTCTCGCCGTCGGGCGAGAGGTCCGCGAACGACGCCTCCAGAGAGTCCAGTTCGGCCAGCAGCGCCGCGCCCGCGTCCACGTCCGGAACCAGCTCACCGTGGAGATACCGGGCCAGGCTGGCCGGTGTGGGGTGGTCGAAGATCAGCGTGGCGGGCAGGCGCAGCCCGGTCTGGGTGGCGAGGCGGTTCCGCAGCTGGACGGCTGTGAGGGAGTCGAAGCCGATGTCGTTGAGGGCGCGGTCGGGGTCGAGTTGGTGGGTGGTGGTGTAGCCGAGGGTGGTGGCGGCTGTTTGTTG
>NZ_LGUR01000061.1 GCF_001270495.1 Streptomyces viridochromogenes | reverse complement strand
CCCGCGCTCCCGGCACAACATGTGGCAGATCATCCGCGAGCTGGTCGCCGACGGCGTCACCGTCTTCCTCACCACCCAGTACCTGGAGGAGGCCGACCAACTCGCCGACCGTATCGCCGTCCTCAACGGCGGCAAGCTCGTCGCCCACGGCACCGCCGAGGAACTGAAGCGCCTCGTCCCCGGCGGCCACGTACGACTGCGCTTCGCCGACCCGGTGGCGTACGAACGGGCGGCCACCGCACTGCGCGAGACGACCCGCGACGACGACGCCCTCACCCTCCAGATCCCCAGCGGCGGCAGCCAGCGCGAGCTGCGCGCCATCCTCGACTGGCTCGACGCGGCCGGAGTCGAGGCCGACGACCTGTCCGTGCACACCCCCGACCTGGACGACGTGTTCTTCGCCCTGACCGCGAGCGTCGCCCCCGCCCCGTCCAGCGCCAAGGAGACCGTCCGATGAGCACCGCCGGCCACCCGTTCCGCGACAACGTCACCATGCTGCGGCGCAACCTCCTGCACGCGCGCCGCTACCCCTCCCTGACCCTGAACCTCCTGCTCACCCCGGTCATCCTGCTGCTCCTCTTCGTCTACATCTTCGGCGACACCATGAGCGCGGGCATCACCGGCGGCCCCGGGGACCGTAGCGAGTACATCGCCTACATCGTTCCCGGCATCCTGCTCATGACCATCGGCGGGACCGCGATCGGCACCGCGGTGTCCGTGGCCTCCGACATGACCGAGGGCATCATCGCCCGCTTCCGCACCATGGCGATCTCCCGCGCCTCCGTGCTGATCGGCCATGTCGTCGGGAGTGTGATCCAGACGCTGATGGCGCTCGCGGTGGTGCTGGGCGTCGGGCTGGCCATCGGCTTCCGCCCCGACGCCACGCCGGTGGAGTGGCTCGTGGCGGTCGGGCTGCTGGCGTTGGTCAGCGTCTCGCTGATCTGGATCGCGGTCGGCATGGGACTGGTGAGCCCCAACGCCGAAGGGGCCAGCAACCTCGCGCTGCCCCTGATGGTGCTGCCGCTCCTGTCCAGCGCGTTCGTGCCGGTGGACGCCATGCCGGGCTGGTTCCGCTGGTTCGCCGAGTACCAGCCCTTCTCGCCCGCCATCGAGACCCTGCGCGGACTGCTGCTGGGCAGCGAGATCGGCACCAGGAACGCGGTGCTCACCGTCGGCTGGTGCCTGGGCCTGACCGTGCTGGGCTACTTCTGGTCCAAGGCGCGGTTCAACCGTGAGCCGGGGAGCTGAGCTCGCGCAGCGCCTCCGCCCGCAACTCCTCCCGCCCCAGGGCGGCGTACGCCCGGTGAGCCTCGGCGTACGCCGCCTTGTCGGCGTTCTCGACCGCCTGCCGGGACCGGGCCGAGGACAGGGTCGGGAACTCCCGCCCCACCAGCATCCGTTCCGCCAGCGCCACCAGCCGTACGGCCGTCGTGTCGCCCCGGGCCAGCCCCGCGAAGCCGAGTGACAGCAGGACGGTGCCGTAGACCGGGAACTCCGCCGGGGACTTGTCGTCGAAGCCGCCGGTCAGCATCCCCAGCAGCCGTTCCCGCAGCTCGTCGGCGAGTCCGGCCACCGGCTCCAGGCGGCCGTGCTGGGCGTGCGCCGCGAGCGCGGCCGAACGCACCGCCAGCGACCACGGCTCCACGAACGGATCGTCGGCGTGCGGCGGGACGGCCTCCCGCGTGCGCACCACCGCCTGCCGCCACAGCCCGAGCCCGGTCTCGGTCAGCCCCCGGGCCAGCGCGATCTCCGCCCGGGACGACAGGTCGGGGGTGAAGACCTGCAAGCCCTCCGGCGGCGGGTCCAGCGTGGCGAGCCCCAGCCAGTACTCGGCCTCGTCGATCTCCCCACGCTCCAAAGACGCCTGCACCAGGCCCCAGCGCACACCGACCGAGTCCCACCGGTCGCCGAACTCGTCGAGCGTGCCGAGCAGGGCGCGCAGATGGTCGTACGCCTCCTCGGCCCGCCCGGACTGGAGGCACAGTTCGCTGATCCGGCCGTGGCTGAGCAGCATCATGGACGGGTTGCCGAGCGGGCCCAGGGTGTCGATCATCCGGCGGGCGCACTCCAGCGCGCGCTCCGGCTCGTGCTCGGCCTCCCACACATAGCTGGCCACACATGTCGCGAGCCCCGCCAGCAGGGGCTCCTCGGCGTCGCAGAGCTCCTGAAGCCGGGCGTACCGCGGCGGATGCATGTCCGGTACGGCGTTCAGGACCAGGGCCAGCGCCCGCAGCAGGGTGTCCGGCGGGGCGGGCGGCAGTCGGCGCAGCGTGACGAACTGCCGTACGGCGCGTGCGCCGCGCCCCATGAAGAGCGTGCCGGCGCACACCGCGGCTGCGCTGCGGGCCGGTTCGACATCGTCGGGGCCCGGCCGGAAGTGCGACAGCGGCCCGCCGGTCTCGGCGGCGAGGGCGGCGAGCCGGGCGTAGTTGGTGTCGGTGGCCCACAGCGAGGCCAGTACGGCGGTGACCGCCGCGGTGGTGGGGCCGTCGGACCGGGCCAGCGCGTACCGCAGCGCCAGGACGAGGTTGTCCTGCTCCGCCCGGATACGCAGCCGGGCGGGCAGTTGGTCGCCGGTGAACAGCACATCGTGATGCGCACGGCCGAAGTCCCGCGCCCAGCAAAGGAACCGGTCGGTCACCGCCTCCTCCTCCCCGGCCTCGGCGCGTCTGGCCGCGCTGAACTCCCGCAGGGTCTCCAGCATGTGGAAGCGCACTCCGGAAGGGCCGTCGCCCACCTTGACCAGGGACTGGTCGGCCAGCTGTTCCAGCAGCGTCAACGCGTCGGCGCTCTCGCCGAGCACGTCCTGCGCCGCGTCCTCGCCGAAGCCGCCGGGAAACACCGACAGCGCCCGCAGCGCCGCCCGGCCGTCGGGTTCAAGCAGATTCCAGCTCCACTCGACCACGGCCCGCAGCGTGCGATGCCGTTCGGGTGCGTCGCGGGCGCCGCCGCGCAGCAGCGTGAAGCGGTCCCGGAGCCGACGGGAGATGTCGGCCACGGACAGCACCCGCACCCGGGCCGCGGCGAGTTCCACGGCGAGCGGCAGCCCGTCCAGGTGCCGGCAGATGTCGGCGACCGTGCCCTCGGGCAGTTCCACACCGGGCCGGGCAGCCCGCGCCCGCTGCTCGAAGAGCTCGACCGAGGTCGCCAGGGACAGCTCCGGCAGGGTGTACACGGACTCCGAGGTCAGCCCCAGCGGAGCCCGGCTGGTGGCCAGGATCCGCAGCTCCTTCGACCGCGAGACCAGCGCCTGTACGAGCGCCGCCGCACCGGAGACCACCTGCTCGCAGTTGTCCAGCACCAGCAGGGTGGGCCCCGTGCCCAGCGCGGCCACGATGCCGGAGACCGCGTCGCCTGCGGCGAACTGCCGGGTCTCTCCCGCACCGACAGCCGAGGCCACCTCACCCGCCACGTCGTCGTCGGTGGTGACGCCGGCCAGCGCCACGAAGTGCACCACAGGCTGCTCGGCCGCCCGGCTCACCGCGTGGGAGAGCCGGGTCTTGCCCAGCCCTCCCGGGCCCACGACCGTGACCACCCGGGCCGTGCGCAACAGCCCCGCCACGGCGGTGACATCGGCTTCCCGCCCCACCAGCGGGTTCGGCTCGTGCGGCACACCGTGGCGGACCGGCGCCACGTCCGCGCTCAGCAACTCCTGGTACGTGGCCCTGAGTTCAGCTCCCGGATCGGTACCCAGCTCCTCACGCAGTCCGCGGCGATAGGCGTCGTACCGGGTCAGCGCCGCCGCCCGGCCCGCGGTGGCGGCCTCGCAGCGCAGCAGCTCCGTCAACACCTCCTCGTCCCGCGGCGACTCCTCCGCCAGCCCGGCCAGCGGCGCGGCGGCCTCCTCCCGCCGCCCCAGCCGGGCGAGAGCCAGCGCGCGGGAGCGGACCAGCGAACGGTGCGCCCGGAACCGATCACTGCGCAGCGCCACCACGGGATCGTGCAGATCCTCTCCGTCCCCCGCACCCACGCCGCCGTCCCACAGACCCAGCCCCGCCTCGGCCTGCGTCAGGGAGCCCTCGTGATCGCCCGCCCGCGCCCGCTCGGCACTCGCCGCCTCGTGCAGCAGCAGCGCGGAACTGTCCACCCGCGCCTCGTCCAGCGCCAGCCGATAGCCCGTCGGCATACTCACGACCAGCTCGGCACCCACCTGCGCCCTGAGCCGCGACACCAGGATCTGCACCGCCTTGCCCGGCCGCTCCGGCAACTCCTCCGGCCACAGCCCCTCCACCAGCCGACCCGTGCTGCACCCGGTGCGCAGATCGCCCGCGAGCAGCGCCAGCAGCGCGCGAAGCCGGGGCGCGGTGATCTCCCGTCCACGACAGGCGACTCGGGGCAGCAGGATCAACTCGGTCGTCACCCGTGAAGGTTAGCCAGCGGAACGCCGGACGCACCCGATGGACGGCCGTCTTGCGCGGTCGCCTGGGGCCGGGATGATGAGTGAGCCGGCCGTACCCGTCTCCGAGGAGAGTGACAGCCGATGAGAGCGTGTGTGGTCGGGGCCGGCCCCGGGGGAATCGTCAGCGCCAAGGTGCTGCTGGAGAACGGCTTCGACGTCACCGTCCTCGACAAGTTCCAGCAGGTCGGCGGTACCTGGTCGGCAGGAGGCTGCTACGACGGGCTGGCCAACCAGGCCAGTCGGCGCCTCTTCGAATTCGCGGACCTGCCCAACCGGTTGCACTTCGCCGGCGCGGTGGACACGCAGCGCTACCTGGAGAACTACGCCGAGACGTTCGGTGTGCTGGACCGCGTCCGACCCGGCACCGAGGTGGTCTCCATCCGGCCGGTGGAGGGGCCGGGGCGGCCGGGCGCCTCCGGCTGGTGGATCGAGTCCCGGCCCACGGGGGAGGGGACAGCGGACGTCCGGCGCGAACGATACGACTACGTCGTCGTCGCCAGCGGGGCTCATCACCACGCCCGGTTGCCCGAGTTGCCGGGGCGAGCGGCGTTCCACGGGACCGTGCTGCACTCCAACGAAGTGCGGGCCGGCACCTTCGCCGGGCGGCGCGTGGTCGTCGTAGGGGGCGGCAAGTCCGCGTTGGACCTGGTCACCCGTGCCGCAGGCGAGGCGACCTCGGCCACCCTCGTGCAGCGCAAGGTGAACTGGATGGTCCCCGAGCGGCTCCTGTTCGGTCTGGTCGGCTACAAGTGGATCCTGTTCACCCGGTTCGGCGAGGCACTCCTGCCCCGCTACCACGATCCGGCCTGCGTCCGTCCGGTCGACCGCATCGACGACCGGGTCAAGCGAGCTCTGTGGTGGGTCATCACCCGCGACATGCTGTTCTCCGCCGGCTTCTACCGGCTGCCGAAGCAACTGCGGCCCGATCGAGCGCTCCCCTTCCACCTGGCCCACGCGGGAGTGATGCCACGCGGCTACGTCCGGGCCGTCCGCCGTGGTCTGATCGCCCCCAAGGTCGGTGCCCTGGAGGCGTACACCGACCAGGGGCTGCGGCTGGCGACCGGCGAGGAAGTGGCCGCGGACGTCATCGTGTTCGCCACGGGGCACCACAAGGTCTTCCCGTTCCTGGACCCAGGAGTGACGGTGCACGACTCGGCCGGGCGGCTGCGGCTCCACCGGGGCATCGTGCCTCCCGGCGCCGACCGGCTGGGGTTCATCGGCTTCCGGCAGGTCTTCAACAACATCATGGGCGTGGAACTCTCCGCCCACTGGCTGACCCGCCATTTCCGGGCGACGCTGCGCACCACCCCGAGCGAGCAGGAGATGGAGGAAGCCATCGACGCCCGCCTGGCCTGGCAGGAAAGGGTGCTGCCAGGCTCCGGCGGCTACGACTTCGGCCCCTACGACATCCACTGCGCGGACGAACTCCTGCACGACATGGGGCTGCCGTCCCGCCGCGTCGGCAACCTACTGGCCGAATACCTGCTGCCCGCCGGAGTCGCCCACCGCTACGCGGGCCTGACCCGATCGGATTCGACGGGCCGCCAGGTGTATTGATCACGAGCGTTGGCTTGGCAACGTGGGCCGGTCTTGACCGCGGGGGAAGGCCCCCGTGTGTGGTGGAGGTGTCGAATCCTCACCGCATCGAGGCGTCGCCGGTCAGCCCAGGCATGGCGTGGGGACGCAGGACCATGAGCGAGCCTTCCAAGGCCGCCACCATGGCAAAGGGGAAGCGGTCGAGCTCAAGACAGAGTGCGACGTCATCAGGGTGGACTCCTCGACGCACACCCGCCGCGAGTTCGGCGGCGGCACGCGACGCGGCGGCGCGGCGGAGGAACCCGGCGGCGTCCGTCCCGGCCCCGACGGCTCTGCCGGCGATGTATTGAGCACACGCCAGGTCTTCGTCGGCCTGTCCGTCTTCGCCGGTGACCAGGAACGTGACACTGTCGCACCCGCGCGCCGACAGGAGCCGAGCCGTTGCCTCCGCCACGACGAAGCTGGCGCACAGCACCAGCGCCGCCTCCTTGACCGCGAGGGCTCCGACCGTCCCTGCCGTGGTCTTCTGCACAACGGTCCGTCCGTCGAGGTCGACAGACCGCAGCAGCCCAGGCGAGTTGACGGCGTCGAACCCGGGCGCGGGCGGACCGTCCTTGAGCGTCACCCAATCCGGGTGGCGAACCTTGAGCGCCAGAGCGTCGTCCAGCGACTCGGCCAGAACGATCTTCTCCGCCCCCTGGGCGAAGGCCCAGGCGGCCACGGTGAAAGCACGCATCACGTCGACCACGACGGCCACGGGCGGGGCTTCGGCGACCTCAGCGGTGCCAAGGAAACGAGCGTCCATTCCGATCATGCTCGCGCATGCCCGACCCGAACAGCCCGGAGAGTGATGCGCATCACGTCGATGATCTCGGACGCCCTGTCCACTTTCACGCCCAACCGCGGTTGTCATCTTCGATCATGATCGAGGTCCCGAGGTCCCGAGGTCCCGAGGTCCCGAGGTCCCGAGGTCCCGAGGTCCCGAGGTCCCGAGGTCCCGAGGTCCCGAGGTTCGCGATGAGGGGTGCCGACTCCTTCCCGCTCGGTGCCGCGACCACGCTCGCCGAACTCGCGCGGGACCCGCACCCACGACTGGCGCTGCTCCGTGCTCACGAGCCCGTGTCCTGGCTGCCCGAGCTGGACGGCTGGCTGGTGACCCGCCGCGACCTCGCCCTGGACGTGATGCGCGACGCCGCGACCTTCACTGTCGACGATCCCCGGTTCTCGACCGCGCAGGTCGTCGGACCGAGCATGCTGTCCCTGGACGGTGCCGAGCACGCCCGTCACCGTGGGCCCTTCAACCCTCCCTTCCGGCCCCGGGCGGTGCGTGACGGCTTCGCGGCGTTCATCGAGCGGGAGACCGACCGGCTGATCACCGGCCTGGAACCGGCGGGCGGCGCCGAGTTGCGACGAGCCTTCGCCGGTCCGCTAGCCGTCGCCGTCGTCACGCGAGCACTGGGGCTGGAGGGCACCAACGAACCCGGCCGCCATCCGCCGAGGTGACCGCGTCACCGTCTCCCTGGCCGGCGCCAACCGCGACCCGGCTGTCTTCATCGACCCCGACCGGTTCGACGTCCGCCGCGAGAACGCCCGTCTCCAGCTGGCCTTCGCACATGGCCCGCATCACTGCATCGCCGCGCATCTCGCAAGGCGGGAGACCCGCATCGCCCTCCAACGTTCCTCGCCCGCCTGCCCGGCCTGCGCCTGGACCCGGCCCACCCCACCATCCCCCACGGCCTGGTCTTCCGTAAGCCGCCCACCCTGCACGTGCTGTGGTGACCGCCGTCTCACAGGACGCTCAGTCGAGACAGAACTCGTTGCCCTCGATGTCCTGCATCACGATGCACGAGTCGTTGCCGTCATACAGCAGCCGCACACGTACCGCGCCGAGCGCGACCAGTCGTACGCACTCCGCTTCGAGCGTGGCGAGGCGCTCTTCCCCCACGAGCCCTGTGCCGACCCGCACGTCAAGATGCACCCGGTTCTTGACGACCTTCCCTTCGGGAACGCGCTGAAAGAACAGTCGCGGCCCCACACCTGAGGGATCACTGCACGCGAACCACGAACCCTGTTTCTCGGGCGGCAGAGAGCTGTCGAACTCGTCCCAAGTGGCGAACCCCGACGGCGGCGGCGCTACGACGTACCCCAACACCTCGCACCAGAAGCGAGCGACGCGCTCAGGTTCTGCGCAGTCGAAGGTGACTTGGAACTGCTTGATCGATGACATCGGCGCACCATAACAGGGGTCTCCGCTGCTCATCTCCCGGTAGGGATCCGCATGTTCGGGGTTGTCCGTCGTTCCGGACGCTTTCCAGTTCATGACGGCAGAGCCATCCGCCACCCTCATCGCCCGGCACCGGCTCGCGCGGCTCGGCCGCGTACCGGACACCCCCGCTGTGTACCACCCTTGGCGAGGACGATCGGGCGCTGGAGCGGAAAGCGGGGGCGCCGCAACAGAAAGCAAGCGGGCCGAACCGACAGGAAGACCCATGACCGGAACCACCACGACCGAGCGGCGGCAGAACGCCTTCAGCAGGATCGCGACGACCGCGCTGCCGCTCTACCTCACGATGGTCGCGTCCTCCGCCGGAGCCCTGGTGGACGCCGCCCTGCTCGGCAGACACGCGACCTCCTCACTCGCCGCGTTCGCCGTGTCCATCGCCGTCTACAGCCCGGCCACCGCCACGGTCACCGGAGCCCTGCGCGGCGTCATGCCGTTCGTCAGCCGGCACGAGGACGACCCCGACCATATGGCCCCGCTGGTCCGCAACGGAATGTGGCTGGGGTTCATCGTCGGCCTGCTCGGCGCCGCCGCCGTCGCCGGGGTGTCGGTCATCGGACGTGCGACCGGCGTACCCGAGTCCACCCTCGACCATCTCGGCGTGTTCCCCTACCTGTTGGCCGTCGCCGTACTGTCGACGTCGGTGGGCGCCTCCGCGATCTCCGTCCTGGTCGCCCTCGGACAGGGCAAGCTCGTCATGCGGGCCGGACTCGTCGGCACCGCCGTCGCCGTGCTGCTGTCGATCGGGCTCATCGCGGGCACCGGGCCCCTGCCGGCCCTGGGGCTGAACGGAGCCGGCATCGCCATGCTGACGGCCAGCCTCGTCACCACCATCCGGGTCCAACTCGCCCTGCACCGCCTTCCGGTGCTGGCCGGCCAGTCACTGCGCCCCGGACGCCCCGACCTGCCGCGGGTGTTCCGGCTCGCCAGGGTCGGCATCCCGCTCGCGGGAACCGTGCTCATCAAGTTCGTGGTCCTCGGCGTGCTGACGTTCGCCGCCGCCCGGCTCGGAACCGAACAGGCCGCCGTGCACGGGGCGTCCGAGACGCTGGTCAACTTGATCTACACGCTTGCCGTGGCGATCGGACAGGCGACCGTCCCCATCGTGGCGGGCGCCGCACGCGACGCCGACGTCGCAGGGGCCCGGCGCAGTGTCATCGCGGGCGGCGGCGTCGCGCTGTGCGGCGTCGGTACCCTCGGTCTCCTCCTCGTGGTCTTCGGCCACTGGATCGTCCCCCTCTTCAGCGAGGACGCCGCCCTGCGGCCGCAGCTGGAGGATCAGCTTCCGCTCGTGTTCGCCGTCGTGGTCACCGACGCCCTCCAGGCGATCGCCGGCTTCGGCATGCTCGGGCTGAAGCGGACCTTCCCGAGCCTGGTCTCCACAGCCGTCTTCTTCGGCCTGCTGTGCCTGAGCGCGGTCCCGGTGGCCGACGCGGGCGGACTCACCGCCCTGTGGGCCGCCCTGATCTGCGCGAACCTCCTCCAAGCGGTCACCAAGGCCGTCATCTTCCACCGGCACAGCGCGCGTCTCGCCGCCGAGCAGCCCGGCCTCGCCACCTGACGCCCCTTCCTACTCCGACCGGAAGTGATCCTCATGAGTGCTAGCCAGACCCCTCGCACGGCCCGCGTCGAGAACACTGCGGCCCGGAACTGGTCATGGCCCTGCTCGGGATCACGCGAGCCGGTCTCGTCTACGTCCGGTTCCTGCTACGCGGGCCGCGACGACGTGGACGAGGACGCCGTCGGCCACTTCGTGCGCCCGGTCCCGCTGCGGTTCTCGGGCGACCCGGACCCGCGCGGCCAGAGGCTGAGGTCCGTCTCCCAGGTCCCGCTCTCCATGCCGGCCGATGGCGGTACGGCGGTCGAGCTCAGTGGGACCCACGCGCCGTGGCCACGGCCTGCGTCCATCGCTTGCGCGACGTGCTCGTGTCCGATGCGGAACGTATGGCGAGTGCAAAGGACTATGCGTCGACCGGGATCGCGTGCTCCGCCGCGCTCAGCACGACGGACCGTACGCAGGACAGCACCCGGTACCGGTAAACGTCACCGCGGACGACTTGGACCAAGGAGTGGTCGGCGAGTTGTGCCAGCATTTGGACGATGTCCAGAGGTGGAAAAGGGGCAGGAGGCGCAGAGGAAGCGGAAGAAGGAAACCTCTCGATGTCCTGCAACGAGAACTCGCCGCTGATGGATGCGAGGCGGCTGAGGAACGAGCGAAGGGCGGGGTCCAGCAGTGCGAGGCTCCATTCCACGCTTCTGACGATGTCCCGCTGGTGCGGCAGTAGCGAGCCGTCGACGGACCTCAGCACCTCCAGTTTCGCGTCGTTCTCCAGCAGGGCCAGCAGATCTTCGAGGGAGACCGAGCGCAGCCGCTCTGCGGCGATCTCAAGGTAACGAGGTATGCCGTCGAGCAGCTGGCACAGCCTTTGCACCTGGGCTGGATCCATGGTGTCGGCCAGACCGGGGTACGAGGTCCTCGTGCGCTGCAGGACCAGCTCGACGGCCGGCGGCAGCCCGCCTCGCGCACAGGAAGAATCCGTGCGGAGCGGTGTGACCTCCCAAGTGCAAGCGGCGTCCATCGCGAGGCGGAGTCTGGAGGTGATGATCAGCCGCAGCCCGGGGTGATCGGAGAGGAGGCGCCGGCTCAGCCGGGTGACCGATGGGGCAAGGTGCTCGGCGTTGTCGAGAACAACCAGGTGGGAGGGGTGCAGACGCTCCTTCGTGACCGCGGCCGAGACCCGTTCGTAGCTCTGCCGCGGCTCGTCGCCCTCGGCGGGTAAGGAACCCAGGTCGATCACCGACACGCCATTGACCGGCCCGTCCGTCGCGGACTCGGCCAGCGCCATGGCCAGCCTGGTCTTTCCCACTCCACCCGGTCCCACGAGGACGACCAAGCGCCGCTCACGGATCACCCCGGAAAGGAACCGCAGGTCCTCGTCCCGGCCCACGAGTGCGTTCTGTGGGGATTTCGTACCGTTCCAGGGTGCTGCCAATCCGGCATGCGTTAGTTGCTTCATCAGGAATGCCTGTCTGCCCTCCGGGTCGAGGACCGAAGACAGGAGGCGCAGGGAGGCCCGGCGCGGATGACTCACCTTTCCGGTTTCCAGGTTTCTGATGGTGCGTACACTGACGCCGGAAAGCTCCGAGAGTTCCTCTTGCGTCCAACCGTTGCGTTGGCGCAGATTTAACAGCATCTCATTCAGCAAGGAATACATCCTCGTTCAATAAACCGCTTCGTCAATCTGGCCTGTCGGCACGAGGCGGATGTGCGTTCAGAGCGGAAGGCGCTACCCGGGAGGCGCAGGTCTAAGAAGCAGTCATACGCGTACGCCACCTCCCCCGGCCCTTTGGCTCCCCGTGAAGTCAGTCCGGTTGCATGAGCAGTTGGCGGCGATGTGTGTGGGGGGACTGGTTCCGGTCATCGTCTGCCGAGGTTAAGAGGGCCTTCGCGAGTTAAGCAAGCCCTTTCTCTTGACCCCTAGTAAAAATCTGTGCGCACGTCGTTACGTTAAGTCTCGTCAGGTGGGTGCGTGCCGCACGGTTGGCCTCCGAAAGTAGCGAAGTCGGACCAAAAGGTCGAAAAGATGACAGCTACTGATTTGTAGCCCCAGGGTTTCACCTGGGGCGCGGCAAACTCGCGGGGTTCGGATTTTACCAAAAATTGAGAAACTCTCGCTGTGTGAATGGCGTTGACAAGCGCTTTCTGGTCGGATTAGATATCACGGGCCATCAATTCTGCAATCGAAGGGGTGCTTCGGAAGTTGCAGAAACTGGAAGGATTAACCGGAGGCTGCGGACTTCTCGAGTCTCGATATGGACCCAATGACCCCTCTCGGATGCATGCGGCTTTGTCGTAGCAGTGGGGCAGGAAACCAAGAAGGGGCCAAAATGGACAAAATGACGATTCGCTTCGAAGGTGAGCGCGAGGCGATCGCACCCCTAACGTGGGCGCAGCGGAGGACTTGGCGAGGCTCTCGCCTCAAGTACCGGACGTTCGTGCATGTCCAACCTGTTCCACCAGGGAAAAGTCTCCGTGAAGTCGGTAACGCTGCCAAATGGGCATTCGAGGAGTTTGAGACCCTGCGAACGGTATTTCCGCTGGGTGCCGATGGCGATCCTTACCAGAAGGTGGAAAAGGTCGGATCGGTGGAGATCTCCATAATTCCGACCGAGGGATCTACCGTAGAAGCTGATATTCAAAGTGCAATACACCACCTCAAGGGAGAACGCTTTGATATCACGACCGAGTTCGGGGCCTTGTTCGCCATAGTGACTTGCGCCGAAGTTCCAAAGCACCTTATTTGCCTGGTTTCCCACCTTGCCGTTGATGGTCATGGTCGCAGGGCACTGGGAGAGGCGCTCGATAATCACTTTTCCGGGCAGTACGACCGGCCATCAGAGCCTCTGATGCAGCCGGTGGACCGGGCGCAGCTGGAGCAGTCGGCGAAGTGGCAAGAAAGGAATGCTCGCGCCCTCGAATACTGGAAGTCAGTTCTGGAAAGGCTTCCGCAGGACAGTAGTCGCTCAGCCTTAATGGATTCTTACGCACTCGGGGCTGCTGTTTCAGTCATCTCGAAGAAGTATGCAATGAGTACATCCGCTGTCTACCTAGCCGCTATTTCAGTGGTTGCCGGCGCACTCATCGGGCGGGACAAGTCCTCCTTCCTGTTGCCGGCCTCCAATCGCTTGAACCTGGAAGAGCGTTCGTTCGTCGGGGAGCTTGTGCAGTTTGCCCCCGGGGTACTGGAATCGCTCAACATGCCTTTCGAGGCAATAGTTAATGATGCTTGGAAAGCAAGTGCCAAGGGTTACAGATTCAGTCGCTACGATGAGCAGGCTCTTCAACTCATGCGCACAGACCTCGACGAAGGCAGTGAGTACAAGAGAGCTTTCGACTTCTCATTCAATGACATGAGAAATTCCACAGAAGGGGATGCGTATCGCGGAGCAATAGAAAAAATTCACGATCTCGCGAGGCAGACGAAGGTAGAGCTGCGCGAACGGGTGCCTCAAGGCGGAGCTCGTTTTCTTTCGTTCACCCTCTGGGGTGAAGGCAGCCAAACACTCTCGATCGCTGTTCACGACGCGTACTTCCCGGAGTTTCCCATCCGGCGCATTTTGCTGGCAATTGAGGCTCTAGTGGTCGGGGTGGCCGTGGAGGATGCAGAGCCACTGAATTCCCCCATGCGATTCGCGAGAGGTTACCTGACATCAGGGCAGGAAGGGGTGAAATAGAAGTGGCAGAACCGAGGAAGCTGGACCGTGCCAATATGGCAACTCAGCGTACTCGTACCCATGGCGTGAACCGGCCCGCGAGCGACCAGCCCGCCTTCCTGCTCGATGCGGCAGCAGAGATGTTCCTGGCCGTCGGCTTCGACAAGACCTCCATGAACGAGATCGCCGCTCGGGCTGGTGTCTCGAAGGCCACGGTCTATGCGTACTTCCGTGACAAGCTCGAACTTTTTCAAGCAGTGGTCCGACGGGGCGCGTCCAAGGTGAATTTCAGATTCGACCAAGCGTTG
Source organism: Streptomyces viridochromogenes (assembly GCF_001270495.1). Lineage (GTDB taxonomy): Bacteria > Actinomycetota > Actinomycetes > Streptomycetales > Streptomycetaceae > Streptomyces > Streptomyces viridochromogenes_A. Next base: position 119,202 of record NZ_LGUR01000061.1, on the reverse strand, counting down.
CTCGACTCATCACCGGACACCGAGGGAAAACTTTCCCGGGTCGCCCTGGTCCTCTTGGAATCCATGACCGAGCCCGAGCACCTGGACTTTCTACGGATCCTGGTTATGGAGCGCGACCGCATACCAGAGCCGTTGTGGATGGTGAACGAATTCGGCGTCGACCACGTCATCAACGTAGTAGCCGCTGTACTCAGCGAGGACGCCGCCGAGCATGGCTACTCCGTGCCGGAACTGAACACTTACGCTGCGTTGTTCATTCGAACGGCAGTGACCAGCGTCCAATTGTCCGCACTTCTCGACCCCGACTTCCCCCACGACCGCACAGTTCTCCAGACCAACGCCGACTGGATCACCGCGGTTTTCCTACGCGGAATCCGCCCACGGGACGGTGCTAGCAGTCAATCCCTGCCGTCCCCTCCCCCCGTCCATGGGGTGCCGTCCGCTCATTGAAGTGCGGTGTTGTGAAGAGCGGCCGAGGGAAAGAACACCCGCACCGCTCAGCCTCTCAGTCTCTGTCACAAACACCTGATTTAACACCAGCAATCCGACAGCGGGAGTGTCAGTGGAGAAGATTGCGATGACGGGGCGTCAGGCTGGACGCGGCCGTGGGCGGCCTTCTTGCCGGCCACCGCGTCGCCGGGCGGATCGGGAGTCGATGCCCGCAGAATCATCGGCAAGTCCGGGATGGGTTCGCCGTCTGTGGGCTCACATGCTCCGGCACCGCAAGGCAATGGTGCTCACACTGCTCGGCGCGGTACTCGGTAGCACCTGCATGATCACCACGCCCCTGGTCGTGCGGCAGATCATCGACGGCGTCATACTTACCCACGGATCGGGGTTATGGCCGTGGCTGACCCTGGTCCTCGCGCTCGGCGCCGCTACGGTCAGCTTCGAATTTCTCCGGCGTCTGTCCGGTGCCCGCCTTGCCCTGGAAGTCGAGTGCGACCTGCGCAATGGCATGCACGACCGCCTTCAGTCCATGGACGCGGAGAACCTCGACCGCATGCCGACGGGCCAGCTCGTCGGTCGAGCCAATTCCGATACCACCCTGGTCCAGGGACTGCTCAACTACTTCCCTTTCCTGAGCAGCGACGCCCTTCGGGTAGTGCTGGCGGTCGGGGTGATGCTCTTCCTGTCCCCGCTGCTGGCCATCGTCAGTATCGCCATCGTGCCAACGGTGCTCGCTCTCTCCTACAGAATGCGCTGGAAGGTGTTCCCCGCCACCTGGGACGCCCAGCAGCGCGTGGGCGACGTCGTCCAGATCGTCGACGAGGACCTCAACGGCGTCCGGGTCGTCAAGGCTTTCGGTCAGGAGCGGCAGGAACTCAAGCGAGTCGCCGAGGCGTCGCGGGCCCTTTACGGTTCGCAGATGCGCCTGGTGCGACTGCGGGCCCGCTACCAGCCGGTCCTGCAGGCCGTTCCGGTCTTCGGGCAGGTCGCCATCCTGGCCTTCGGCGGCTGGATGGTATTGCGCCACGAGATCACGCTGGGCACGTTCCTGGCCTTCTCCACCTACATCGCCCAACTCGTTCCCCCCGCCGGCCGCTTGGCCCGCTTCCCCATCATCGCGCAGCAAGCCAGGGCCGGTGTCGAGCGCATCTTCCAGCTCATCGACATGCGCCCTGCCATCGCCGACGCGCCCGACGCGACCAAACTGCCGGCTCTCCGCGGCGAGATCACCTTCTCCGGTGTTCATTTCTCCTACGGAGAAGGCGTCGAGGTGCTGCGCGGCGTCGACCTGCACATCCCGGCCGGGTCACGCGTCGCCATCGTGGGCCCGAGCGGGAGCGGCAAGTCGACCGCGGTAGCGCTGGTGTCGCGCATCTATGACCCGCAGCAGGGTGCCGTGCTCGTGGACGGCCACAACGTACGGGACGTGACTCTGCACTCCCTGCGCAGCCAGGTCGGCGTGGCGTTCGAGGAGAGCTTCCTGTTCTCCGAGTCGGTTCGCGACAACATCGCCTACGGCTGCCCGGGTGCCACTGACGCCGACATCGAGCAGGCGGCCCGTGCCGCAGGTGCTCACGACTTCATCATGGACCTGCCCCGCGGCTACCACACCGTGGTGGGGGAGCGGGGACAGAGCCTGTCGGGCGGGCAGCGTCAGCGGGTGGCCCTGGCCCGGGCACTGCTGTACGACCCCCGGGTCCTGATCCTCGACGACGCGACCAGCGCGGTGGATGCCTCCACCGAGGAGGCCATCCACGACTCCCTGCGCAAGGTGATGGCCGGGCGGACCACCATCCTGATCGCGCACCGCCGCTCGACCCTGCACCTCGCGGACCGGATCGTCGTCATGGACCACGGCCATGTCGTCGATACCGGCGCCCACGACGAGCTGATGGAGCGCAGTGCCCTCTACCGGTCACTGCTCAGCGGGGAGCCCGACGGGGACGCGGCCGACGGCGGTATCGAGACACTGGCATCCCTTTCCGGTACCGGCACGACCGCCACGGTGACGAACGAGAAGCGTCAGCCCGGCCAGGGCGACGGCGGCCTTGGCCGGCGAAGCGACGTGGCGTCAGCTCCCGAACCGCCGGGCGGCGCGGCACTCAAGCCGGTGCGCGACATTCCGGCCATCGACCTGGAGACCGAGTCACGCCGGGACCCCTCGTTCGGGCTGGGCCGGTTCCTGTCGGAATTCCGCCGCCCGCTCCTGCTCGGCCTGCTCCTGGTCGTTCTCGACGCGCTCGCCTCGCTGGCCGGCCCGTATCTGATCAAGAACGGCATCAACAGCGGTGTGCTGGCCGGATCAGAGGTCGCCCTCTTCACCGCATCGGGCATCTACCTGATGGTGGCCCTGGCCGACCTGATCGTTCAGATCGGCGGCACGTTCGTGGCCGGTAAGACCGCCCAGCGCATCATGCTGTCCCTGCGGATCCGGATCTGGGCCCAGCTGCAGCGGCTGTCCCTCGACTACTACGAGAGCGAGATGGCCGGACGGATCATGACTCGGATGACCACCGACGTCAATCAGTTCGAGTCGCTGATCGAGAACGGCCTGCTCTCCGCGATCGTCTCGCTGGTCACTTTCGCCGGCGTGGGTATAACGCTGTTCGTACTCAACCCCGAACTGGCAGCTGTCGTGCTCGCCCTCGTCGTCCCGCTCGCCATCGCGACTGTGCTGTACCGACGGCGTGGCAGCGTTCTCTACGGCCAGGCCAGGGAACGGATCGCTCTCGTCAACGCCGACTTCCAGGAGAGCCTGTCCGGGATACGCGAAGCCCAGGCGTTCGTCCACGAAGAGGCCGCCAAAGCCCAGTACCGCCGACTCGGCCGCGATTACATCGCCTCCCGAATCTCGGCCCAACGGCTGATGCTTGCCTATTTCCTGTTCGTGCAGTTCCTCCCGGACGCCGCCGTTGCCATCGTCCTGGGCGTGGGAGCCGGGATGGTCACGTCCGGGCACCTGACCTCGGGCGCTCTGATCGCGTTCATCCTCTACATCGACCTGTTCTTCTCACCCATCCAACAGTTCTCGCAGGTCTTCGACTCATGGCAGCAGACCCGGATCTCGGGGAACCGCATCGCTGACCTCATGAAGACCGACACCCTCACCCCCAACCCCGAGGATCCGGAGGAAACGGGTCACCTGTCGGGGGAGGTGGTCATCGACGACGTGCACTTCTCCTACCCGACCGTGGCGACCCGGCGCGGATCTGTCCCGGAACGCAGCGGCCCGCAAGATGTCCAGAGCCTTCAGCATGCCGACGCCCTGGCGGCCAGGCCACCCGAGGCGCTGCGCGGTATCAGCCTGCGCATTGCGTCCGGTGAGACGGTCGCGCTCGTCGGCGAAACAGGCGCGGGCAAGTCGACCATCATGAAGCTGGTGGCACGGTTCTACGATCCGGGCGAGGGCGCCATCCGCGTCGACGGCCACGATCTCCGCGCGCTCGACCTGCCGTCGTACCGGCGCCGGCTCGGCTACGTGCCGCAAGAAGCGTTCCTGTTCACCGGATCGGTCCGCGACAACATCGCCTACGGTCGGCCCGGCGCCAGCGACGCCGACGTCGAGGCGGCAGCGCGGGCGGTCGGAGCCCACGACTTCATCGCCGGGCTGCCCGGCGGCTATCTGTACCAACTGGCTGAACGTGGCCGGTCCCTGTCGGCCGGGCAGCGCCAGCTCATCGCACTGGCCAGGGCCGAGCTGGTCGACCCCGTCCTGCTCCTGCTGGACGAGGCCACCTCCAACCTCGACCTCGCCACCGAGGCCCGGGTCGCGGCGGCGATGCAGCGTGTCTCGAACGGCCGGACCACCATCGTGATCGCGCACCGCCTACAGACGGCCCGGACCGCGGACCGCATCCTCGTGCTCGATGCCGGCCGGATCATCGAGGCCGGGTCGCACGAGGAGTTGCTCGCCGCGGGCGGGAAGTACGCCTCGATGTGGGAGGCGTTCGAAACGGCCGGCCACGCCGGAGCACACACCGTGCTCGAAACGTAGGCCCCTGGGTCAGGCGAGGGTGACCGAGCGGTCCCACAGCGACAGCGCGCCGTTGGCCGTCCACAGCCTGTCGTTGGAGTAGTTCAGGCTCGCCGACCGCAGGTCTCTGAGCGCTCGCTCCAGTGGTACAGGGCTGCTCGACGAGTAGCCGGTGGACAGCCCGGCCAGCTCCACCATCCGGTCCACCGCGCGGAAGGAGAGGTCCGAGGCGGCCAGCTTGAGAGAGTTCAGATGGATCTGCAGCACCTCCGCGCGCACCTCGCGGGCACCTTCGCGAACCTCGGCGACCTCCTGGGTCACGCGCCCCAGGTAACCGTGGACGAGCTCCAGGTCGAGACGGATCCGAGCGAGTCGCTCCCGTACCAGGTCGGAGGTGAGGGCGGGGCCGCCCTTGCGCCGTGGGTCGCGCAGATGGCCGATGAGCTGGGCGAAAACATCCCGTGCGGCGCCGAGCCAGCACGCGGACAGTCCCAGGTGCGCCAGCGGAATGGCGCTCTCGGAGGCCACCGTGCGGAAGCCGCCGGGGCCACCGATCAGATTCCGTTCGGGCACGGTGCCGCTCAGTTTGAGCGAGACATTCTCCATGCCTCGCATGCCCAGAGTGTCCCAGTCCCCCGAACATTCGACGCTTACCTGGTCGCGTCCGGCGTACACCAACGAGACCTCGTGGCTGGGGGCGTCCGGGGCCGCCCGCATCGTCAGGAGGAAGCCGTCGGCGTGTGCGCCGCCCGAGACCACGGGGGCCCATCGGTCCAGGTGCAGCCCGTCCGCGCCCGGGACGATCGGGGACTGGGCCGAGACGAAGCTCCAGCCCTTGACCGCCTCGGTGGTGATCGACGCGAGATAGGTCTCCCCGCGTGCCACGGACGGCAGCAGCTCCTCCTTGAGTTCCCTCGTGCCGAAACGCACCACGGCATCGACCTGCTGACAGTGCATCGCCCAGATCGTCGCCGTGTTCAGGCAGGCGCCGCCCAGCCGTTGAGCGGTCCGCACCAGGCCCGACAGATCCCCGCCCCAGCCGCCGTACTCGACGGGTACGAGAAATCCGAGGAGTCCCGACCCGCGGACACTCGCCATGCCGTGGGCGGGGAAGGACGCCTCCTTGTCGGCGTGGGCGGCGTGCTTGCGCAGGGTTTCCAGTACGTCCGTCAGGACGTCGTCCACCGTCTGTCCGGAGGCCGTCATGCCCGCGGCTCCGCACTGGGCAGCCCGGAGACCGCCTGCCACAGGCTGCCGGCCGTGGCGAAGGTGACCGGCTGCAGCAACTCGTCCGGAATCTCCACGCCGTACGTCTCCTCCAGCATGAGCAGCAGTTCGACGCTGGCCATCGAGTCCAGTCCTGCCGCTGCCAGTTCCAGGTCGGCTCGTAGCGGCTCAGCGTCCGACAGGGTGCGCAACACGGAGCGCAGGATGGACTCGAATGCCGAGTCCCAGGGGGCCGTCATCTCTCTCTACCTTCCAGTGGTGTCTCGATCACTTCGAGCCGACGGACGTGCACCTCGGCGGCGCCGTCGACGACCACCTCCGTGGCCGGGGGGTGGCTCAGAAAGGCCAACAGGCTCGCGGTCAGGCCGTAGGCACCCGTGTTCGGTATGCGCAGTACGTCTCCCACCTTCAGCGAACCGAGGGGCGCCGACCGGCTGAGCACGTCGAGGGGGGTGCAGAGGGGGCCCACGAGGGTGACGGCTTCCCGGGCCGGCTCGCCGCCCGACGCCTCCCGCGTGTCGACACCGGCATCCGCGCCCGGTTCCGGAAGGGCGGCGGGGGCCATGATCCGGCCCAGTCCGGACATGCCGCCCAGCACGTTCGTCCCCGCGTCAAGGATCGCGTACGTCCTGTCGCCGCTGTGCTTGATGTCGAGCACGGTGGTCAGCAGGGTGCCGCAGGCGGCAGTGAGGTGGCGCCCCGATTCGAAGGCGATGACCGGACGGCCGTCCCGCCATCCGGGCAGGTGGCGGTCCAGAACCGACTCAAGCACCTCACGCAGGCCGCCGTAGTCCGGGAGGTCTCCCGGCTTGGCGAAGGGAGCGGCGAAGCCCCCTCCGAGATCGATCAGCTCGGGGTCGAAACCGGTTCTCTCCCGCAGGGCGGCGGCCGTCTCCACGCTCAACCGGAACTCCCGGGCCAGCGCGGCCGGGTCGGCGACGTTGGTGGCCGGAAAGAAGTGCAGCCCCACGGGACGCAGCCGGCCGGTGGCCCGGAACAGCCCGGGCTGGGCACAGGCTTGGTCGAAGTCGATGCCGAACTGCGAGGGCACTCCCGTCATCCGCAGCCCGGTGCTCCCTGCCGCTGGGCCGGGGGCGTTGATCCGTATCAGACAGCCGATCTCCTCCGCCTCTGCCTCGGCGGCCTCGGCGAGCCGGTCCCGCTCGGTGGCGGACTCGATGGAGAAGCGACGGACTCCGGACCGGATCGCGGTCCGCACCTCCTGGAGGGTCTTGCCGGGACCGGTGTAGAGGATGTCGGACGGAGACTGGGAAGCGGCCAGGGCCGCCCGCAGTTCGCCGGACGAGCTGATCTCGGCGTGCACGGCCAGATCCGTCAGCTCCCGCACGATCCGGGGGTGCGGATTCGCCTTCAGGGAGTAGTAGAGCCGGGACCCTTCGGGCAGTCCGCGCCGCAGTGCGGTGACTGCTTCCCGGACCTTCTCCAGCCGGTAGACGTACAAGGGGGTGCCGTAGCGGCCCGCGTAGTCGATCATGGCTTGGTGCCCGTCCGCGTCACGGGCGTCGAGGGTTCCGGCAGCTCCCGCTCGGCCTCGCGCAGCCGCCGCTTGTCCACCTTTCCGTGCGCTGTCTGCGGAAGCTGCTCCCGTACCCAGCAGTGGTCGGGAACCTTGGCGGGCTCCAGCCGTTCGGACAGTCCCCGCAGGACATCGGCGGGACCGGCCTCCGAGACCACCCACAGGTGCAACCTGCCGTCCGAGCCGGGCGGGTTGACCGCGGCCTGGACGACGCCGGGCACGTCGAGGGCGGCCGCCTCGATCTCGGCCGTACTGGTCCGCATGCCGCGCCGCTTGAAGATGTCGTCGTCCCGGCCGAGGAATGTCAGACGCCCCGCCGAGTCGAGCATCCCGAGGTCGCCCGTGAACAGAGCCCTCTCACCGGTGACCGGATGTGGGCGGTAGCGCTCGTCGGTGGGCCGGGGGGCCTGCCAGTAACCGTCCATCAGATGGGGTCCGCACACCACGATCTGGCCGGGCTGCCCCGGAGGCAGGACCGTCCCCGCCTCGTCCACGATGTCGACGGTCGTGCCGGGCAGCGCCGTGCCCACCGTGCCGGGAGCGCGCAGATCCTCGTCGGCACCGGCGATGGTGATCCGCTTGCACTCCGTCATGCCGTACATGAAGACGACCGCGGCTCCCGGGAACACGGACCGCAACTCCGCGGCCGTACCCGCCGTCAGCTCGGCACCCGTGTTGGTGATCAGACGCACCGGTGGCAGCTGCCGGCCCCGTCGCGCGAGCCGCAGCAGCAGGATCGCCAGCGTCGGAACCAGTGGCAGGACGGTCGCTCCGTACTGGGCGGCGAACTTCAGGACCGCCGGCTCGGGCTGATGGCCGGTCACCGCGAGAGCGGCTCCGGCCTGTGCGCAGAGGAAGACCTGATAGAGGCCGTAATCGAAGGAGAACGGAAGCCTGCAGTAGACGACGTCGTCCGGACGGTACGCCAGCCGGCTCGCCACCGCTGCCACCGCGAAGGCGATCTGTTCGTGCCGGCACACCACCGCCTTGGGCCGGGACGTGGATCCGGAGGTGTACATCAGCAGAGCGACGTCGGAGCGATCCGCCCGATCCGCGTGCGCGCGTGGCAGCGGGGCGGGCAGGTCCGCGAGAAGCTGCTCAACGGAGATCTGCCGGGCATCGCCCGCGGGGACGTCGCGGTCGTGTTCCTTCCGTTCCTCGTGCACGAAGAGGACCGGTCGACAGTCCTGCAGCAGCGCGGTGAGCTGGTACGGCCGCGACTCGGGGCTCACCGGAACGAACACAGCGCCGTACCGGATGACGCCGTACAACAGACCCACCACCGTACGGGAGTTGGGCAGGCAGACGACTACCCGGTCCCCCCGGAGAACGCCCTGGGCCCTCAGCCAGGCGCACACCGACCTGCTGAACCGGTCGAGTTCTCGGTACGTCCATACGGCGGTCTCGTCCCGGACCGCGACCGCGTCGGGCACCCGCTCGGCAGCCTTCGCCAGCCACTCGTACACCGGCCCGGTGCGCAAGGCCGCAGCCGTGTTCCCTTCGTGGACAGTGGCGGTCATCGGCGCTCACCTCGCGCCGCGGCCGCTCCGGACGGGGGGTCCGTGAGCAACCCCGCCTCCAGCGCGAACACGGCGGCAGCCGTACGGTTGGGCGTTCCCAGTTTCAACAGGATGTTGCCGACAAGCCGCTTGACGCCATGGTCGGAAATGCCGAGCTGCCGCGCTATCTGCTTGTTGCTCAACCCCTCCGTCAGGTGCATCAGGGTCTCCCGCTCGCGTTCCGTGAGCGGGGACAGCGGGAACCGGCCCCGGCCGGTCTCTTGCAGGGAGTCAACGAGCCGCCTGCCCAGTCGGAGCGGCATCGGCATCTCGTTCCTGGCCAGTTGCGCCAAGGCCCGGTCCAGGGTCTGCTCGGTCACTTCCTCCCGCAGCAGAAAGCCGTCGGCCGGCAGGGCGTTCACCGCCGTCGTCGAGGTCAGTTGTGACTCGTCGAGCAGGACCAGAACCCGTGGTGTAGGGCCGGAACGTCCAGACAGACAGGCACGCAGCGCGGCGGTCCGGGAACCCGAGACGACCAGCACGTCCGTCCGTCCCTGCGACAGGACGCGCGACAGTTCGGCGAGAGTGGCACAGCTGTGGGCGAGCCGGACGATCGCCAGCTCGCTCAGCTGCTTCTGCAGCCCCTTCCGCAGAAGTTCGTCCTCGACGAAGAGCGAGACGTGCAGGGCGTCCTGCTGGGCCATGGCCGGCGTGTTCGCCAGCGACGTTCCGTGTTTCATTCTGCAATCGCCTTGGTGAGAAGGGACTCGATTCCGAACGTCGGATCCCGCATCTCCACCGAGGTGCGGGTGAGTGGGGTCGGCTCGCCGCTCTCGACGGCCGTCGCCGGAGCGTGCGCCGTGATCGCGGTGTCAGCCTGCGCGGTGAGGCCGTCGTCGGTTCCCCGGGCTGAGCCGCCGCCGATGTCCAGGCGAAGCGGCAGGTACATGTGCCGGTTGTCGGGCATGAAAGTTCCTTCGGAGGGCGGTCGTGTCGGAATTCAGGCGTACGGCGAGCCACCAGCGGGAGCACGCGAGGACCACGCGGGCTGTCACCCCGAAGCCGCCCCTGACAGAGCCTGATCATGTGGCGGTCCCTCCCTCGCGGCCGGCCGGGGACAGGCGTCGAGCGGCAGCCCCACCGACAGGCCGATGAGTGGCGCGCGGGTGACATTGTCGAAGCGCAGGGCGGTGCGCCCCGCGAGAGTGGGGCCGTAGAAAAGGCACGACTCCAGTCCCGCTGTCGCGGCCGCCATGTGCGCCCGGTAGGCCGCCCGTCCGGCCAGGTGGTAGAGCGGGGCGGCGGACCGCCCTGCCGGGACGAGCAGGTTCGCCATGGCGACGACGATCACGGGAGCGAGGTGAAACTCGCGCTGCGGCCAGGCCTCGGCACCTGGGACGGGCCCTACTCGGTGCAGCCGCAAGCCGCCGTCCGGCAGCGCCTCGACGTGGTGCGAACCGACGGCGAGACCCTGCGCGCGCCGGACGACCAAGGCCCAGCCCAACAGCGGGGTCAACCCTGTGGCGGCCGAGAGCACTGCCGAGACCGCTGCCGCCGGGACCTCCTGCTCCGCGTAGAGCCGCGTCGACCGCCGATCGGCGAGCGCAGCGGACAACGCCACTGCCGGGGCACCGGGAGCCGGGAGCGGCACCGGCGTGTGCCCCCGTTCTGGCAGGCAGGGCGGCAGACCGTCCGTACCGGCCGCGCCCGCCCGCGGATCCCGCGCCTGCTCCAGTGCCTGCGCGAACTGCGGATACCCCGTCATGTCACTCGCTCTCCGTGTGGATGTCCGGCAGTTCGACCAGCCCGGACAGGAGCAACTGCCGCGACAGCCCCGGAACCGCGTCGAAGAACTCCCCCGCGCGCACGGGAGAAGACAGGCGCGCTGTGATCGTCCGGGCCTCGCAGACCGTCAAAAGGTGTTCGAGGGTCACGCCGGCGTCGAGTCGGCCGATGCGCGGGGCCCTGGGACCGTACTTGCTCTCCAGCGGCTCGATGTCGACCACCTGGAGAACGCAGGTCATGTCGCCCGCCGACGCCTGGAGCCGGTTGTGCGCCCCGTGCGGGACCTCCAGCCGGCACAACGCGTCGATCTGCGGCTCGTAACTGTGAAGCCCGGCCCGCACCGAACCCCATATCGACTCCGGTAACCAGACCAGCGCCCGCGGTGAGCCGATGTTTCCGCCGGTCGGCGGATAGCGGCGCAGCGTGCCGGGCCGTAGTCCGTAGGTCTCGGTCAGGAGGGCGCTCAACCGCGCCCACGGTCCGTGCTCGATCACGGCCGGCTCGCGGACGTCGGTGCTCCACAACGCCGTCTCATCGACACACAGCCGTCGTGGCACCTGGGCCAGCACGTTGGCGGCGGTGTAGTGACCGTACTGGGTCCGGCCTCCGTGCAGGTCCTCCGGAAGCCCGGCGACCGCGTACTCGTACGCATGGGCCGACGCCGTCGGGGTGTCCGGCACCGGTCCGTCGGACACGCACCGACGGCAGTCGGCAGCCGGGCTGACCGACCGCACGGCGATGCCGTCCTCGACGTCTCCCACACCGATGATCCGGCGCACGGTGGAGGGGTGGCCGACGCCCGCCGTCAGAGCGAGACACTCGGCCGCGACGTAGGCGGCCACGACATCGGTGCGCGTCTCCCGTTCGACCAGGGTGTCGGTGTTCCCGTGGGCCCGTGGCTCCCCCTGCCCGGCCCGATCGGGCAGGGCCCGTCGGGCGCAGCCGAGGCACGGAAACAGACTCCTGTCGAGCAGCGGGCCCAGGAAGGCACCGTCCTCGCTTTCGAGAACGACAAGCCAGCGCCCTCCCGACGCGGCCATGGCGTCGTCGACGGCGATGAGCTCTGCCGGATCGGCGGCCCACGGTGTGATGACGACGGTCAGGTCGGCCGTACCGTCCGGGCCGATGGCGTCGGGGCTGCCGAGGACACTCGTCCGCACCGTCAGGCCGTGCTCCGTCAGCAGTTCGCCGGCGCGGGAGTGCAGTCTGCCGTTGCCGATCAGCCGGACCATCTGGTTCCGCAGGCACCGCACCACTGCGCGGCCACTGGAGTGGAGGCCCGTGTCGGCGGTGGCCCGCGCGTACCAGTCGGACAACGGGGTGTCCGGGATGTCCTCGCAACCGGCCAGATCCTCCAGGACTCCGATGGAATCCAGCTGCCGCAGAGCCTTGTGCAGGACGGCCTGCGAGCAGGCCGCGGCTGCGGCGAGCTCGGTCTGGTCGGCCCGGCCCGTCATGGCGGAGAGCAGGGGCACGAGCAGTCGGCCGACGTGCCGCCCACGGACGTAGTGTGTCCGGTCGGTCCCCCGGACGACCATGGCCTCGTTCTCCAGGGCCCATGTCACCCCCGGCCTGAGTCGAGGCTTCAACGGCAGTTCGGGCAGGCTCAGATCGACTGCGTCCGTCATGAGACCTCCCGGGCCGAGGCGTCCCGAACGCCCGTGCACCGACGGCAGTACGGCATCGGCAGGATGTGCAGAGCACGCGCGCCGTGGGGTGGGAACTCCACGTGCCAGGCCAGCCCGGCAGGGGCGTCGTCGCGCCCGGTGCGGAGTGCCATGCGCATCACCAGCGCGGCCGCGGCCCTCGCCGACAACGGGCTCACTCCGGACACCCCGCAGGGCCTCCCATCGGTGGCGAAGAACGGTTCCAGTCCCCACCGGTGCTGGTCACTGCGGTGCAACAGGCAGGAAAGGCAGGGTTGTCCGGCGTCCCGAAGCGGGCCGACCAACAGGCCGTGAGGACTGCTCAGCACAGGGAGCGTCCATGTGCCCGCCGACTGCGCCTCGTGTTCGTCGGCGCTGAATGCCGATACGGGAGACGCGGAGGCCTCGACGACCAGAGTCGGACTGCCGCAACCCTGGGCGGGGCGACGTCCGGGCCTCTCATGGCGCCGCAGGTACGCGGTCACGTGGTCGGCCACCTGCTGTCCGAAGGCGTCGTGTGCCGTGCACCGCACGACGGGCAGCACGCCACTACGGCGACCGGGGTCTTCTTGGAGCATGCCGTTCCTCAGGCCAGGGGACAGGGCATCGGATTCACCTCGGCGAGCGGCACTCCGATGCGACGGAGGCGGTCGCTCGCGAGGTATCGCGCCGCGAACACGGGGGACAGTGGTTGCAGGGAGGGAATGATCGCCCGCACGACGCGAACGCCGGACGGGGCGACGTCGCGCGGCGTCAGATCCACCGCGTAGATCTCGTGCCCGGCCTCGATCAGCCGGCGCACAGGATCGGAACCGGGCGTCGGACTGCGGGACGGCTCCTTGGCGTCGTGCGGCTCGGAGCCGCCCAGAAAGTCGAAGTGATGAGCCTTGCTCTCCGGTGCCATGAAGAGGGCGCCGTCATGGACGCGTCGGCATCGGACCGGGCTCCTGGGCGCCCGGTCTCCCGCGCGCACGGAGGCTTCCAGACTCGCGTGGATCTGGGCTGCCTCCGCGGCGCTCGCCGCGGAGGCAGCCCACAGTGTCCGGCGTGCCGCGGCTCCGACGATCTGGTGCACCCTGCGTCCGGGGCCACGTAGGACCGAGAGCACCGTGGGGATACCGAGGTCACTGGTGATGTCCCAGCGGGCGAGGGTGTACTCCCGCATGTGCTCGGCGGAGTACGGCAGTCGGGCTTCCGGTTCCGCTCCCGGGTAATCGCCGAATCCGTCCGGAAGCCTCTCCGCGGAGGTTCGCAGAAGCCAGGTGAGTGCGACCGCGTCGCGCTCGACGACCTCGAGCACCGCGTTCTCCAGAGCCTGCGCCCAGGACAGGTGCGCGGCGGTGCCGGTGGAGACGGGCACCCAGAACTCCTCCCCGGGGTGCCGGGGCGCGGTGTTGAACGCCATGACCGTCGGTACGTACACCACGGCCCCGTCCCCACAGCGAGTCGCGCGTACCCAACGCACCTGGTCCCGGTCGCCGAGCACGCCATGCGTGCCCGAGCGCGGGCCGGGCTCCCCCGGGTCGTGGCGGGGCAGGACACGCGTGGGAAGCGCGCCCGGCCCCAACTCGACCGCTGACGCGACTGTCGACAGCTGTTCGGCACAGGTGACGGAGGCATAGCGTTCCACCGCTTCCATCCGTGCTTTGAGGGCGGCCAGGGCAGGGTCCGGGTCGCTGGCCGCGCCATGCAGGATCTCGGCACAGCCCAGGCTGTCCACGGGCGGCCGGTTTCCGGTCACCGCCCGGTGCAGCCCAGCGCTCACCACGACGGTGTGCCGGTCGCCGTACGCGGCATGGCCGGCCCGCGGCGGCGACAGCACACCGTTGAGCAACTCCGCGAGCCGGGAAGCCCCGGCGTGTGATTCCCGCACTGTGGTCACCTCTGCACGAGCAGCGGCCAGGCGTTGACGCCATGGCGGTCCAGGACGTCGGTCACCACTTCCAGGTAGACGGCGGATCGGGCGCAGCGGTCGCCGAGCCGGTCCGCCCCGTACCGCTGTTCCACACCCAGCCCGGCGTAGATGGCGGGATGCGGTACCTCAGTGATCGAGAAACGACCGGACAGACCGAGCAGCATCAGGATTTCCAGCGTGCTTCCGTAGTCCCGCACCTGGATCCGCGGTGCCAGGAACTCCATCGCCTCACGGCCCATGGCCCAGCAGCCGGAGATGACGTCGGTCATCGCCAGACCGCAGACCTGCTGGACGAGGGACCGGAACATGACGTTGAGCGCGATGCGGTCGGTGGGCGGCGCGGCGACGACGTGGGACTGCGGGTGGTAGCGGGATCCCAGCACCAGGTCGGCTCCGGCCCGCTGCCGTGCCAGGAGGTCCTGCAGCACGACGGGGTCGTGCTGTCCGTCGCCGTCGATTCGGGTGACGACCTGGTAGCCGTGGGCCAGGGCGTACTCGATGCCGTGCCGTACCGCCGAGCCCACGCCCCGCGGCACGCCGACGGAGGTCACCCGGTCGGGAAAGGCCGAGGCGCTGAAAGCGTTGCCGCCCGCGTCGAGCACGAGCACATCGGCGTCCAGCGCGTCCAGGACGGAGCCGACCACACCGGACACCCGACCGGACTCGGCCAGCGCCGGGACCAGCACCAGTGCCCGAGGTGCCGGGGTGCCGCCCGCCGGGGTGTCACGGTCGGCGGCGGAGAGGCTCGTCATGCCGAGCTGGGTCACCTCAGACCCACCCCTCCACGACGTAGCGGTTCCAGCGGCGGGCCCAGCGTTCCAGCCGGGGCATCGCCGGGCGTTCCACCGCGTCGATCCACGGCAGGCGCTCTCCCTGGACCCGGACCAGGCCGGCCCGGCGCATGGCGTTGGCGACCGGCAGCACAGACGTGGCCCGCTTCAGCGGCTGCTCGTGGAGGGGGATCTTCGGGAAGTCACCGTCATGGCTGTCACCGCTGCCGATCAGCGGGTTGAGCAGGTCGGCCAGCTCCCGGACGCCCTGGCGCAGGGGGTGCACCCGGGGGCGCAGTTGGTCGATCACAATGATCTTTCCGCCCGGACGGCACACCTCCTTCCAGCGGCGCAGCACGTCCTCGGGGTAGGGGAGGGCCCACAACAGATGTCGGCAGACGACCACGTCGAACTGCTCGTCCGCCAATTCGCCGAGCATGGCGTCGGTGTGCACGAACGAGATGTTCAGGTCCCGCGCGGATTGCTTGGCCTTGCGGGCGGCCACCTCCAGCATCGCTTCGGAGTAGTCGCCGCCGGTCACCTCATGGCCCAGCTCGGCCACCAGGAGGGCGATCATGCCGGTCCCGGTACCGACGTCGAGGACCTTGAGCGGTCTCTCCTGAGCGGGCAGGAGACGCCGGAGGAGCAGCAGCCAGGCGGTGCGCTCCGCTTCCGAGTGGAGGCCGTGCCCGTACAGGGAGTCGTAACCCTGGGCGGACTGGCCCCACGCGGTCCGGAATGCCGACCACAGGTCTTGAGACACCGGGAAAACCTTTCGGTAGCGCGACGGTTCAGCCGCGGGAGCCGTACACCGGAACGAACAGGGGCAGCAGACGCAGAACCGACGAGGGGGGAAGGCGCCGGCGGTCGTCGGGGGTGAGGAGGGCATGTCCGCCGAGATAGGTCCCGCCTCGGAAGTAGGCGGCGAGCTTCAGCGTTCCGGAGACCGGTGACGGCTCCCCGTCGGCGTCCGGGACGGGGAAGGTGAACCGGCTTTGACGGACCCGCTCCTGGAGCAGCAGTCCCTCGCGGTGCGAGGCCGTGAGCGAGGCGGTGAGCTCTGCCCTTTCGCCGGCCGACGCGGGCCGGCTGGTCATCTTCAGCCCCGCCCCGCCCGTGGAGTCCGCCCGCTTCAGCACGGCCCCGTCGAGATCACCGGGCCGACGCTCACGCACCGAGAACCGGGTGGGCGCCACTCGTTCCTCGTCGACGACCCGCAGGGTGGGCGGGATGCGGGACATCAGGTACGACCGGTCCGCTTCGCCGTGCAGGGCGCGGAAGTTGTGCGCGAACTCCTCGTCGCGCCAGTAGTGCATCCAGGCGTGGCTTTCCAGATACATGTGAAACCCGGGAGCCATACGGACGGCGCCCGACCGCCAGGCATCCGTCAGATGCTCGAACGCCTGGGCCTCACGCAGCCCCACGGCCGCGGTCGCCGCGTGTTTGGTCGTCGCCCGGACCTGCCGGAAGACCCGCCGGACCCTGTCGCCGGAGGCGTCGGTCAGCCGTCCCTCGGCGAACCCCAGTTCGTCGAGGGGTGTCAGCCGGGCCCGGGTGCCGTTGCGCTGCAGCGCGGACACCACAGTCTGCGCGTCGGGTACCAGGGCGTGCCCGGACCGGACGACGTAGTCGATCACGCCTGTGCCGGGAGCGGGGTCCGGCAGTCCGTCGGCGATGCCCTGTGCCCAGGCGTCGAGGTCGAAGGAACCGAGGAGCGCGTTCGGGCCCCAGAGGAGGTCCGAGTAGGCGGCATAGGCGTGCTGGATCTCAGCCGTGACGCCGGCCATGCCGGCCATGAGGTTGATGTCCACCAGCCAAGGGACGATCTCGGTGCCGTTCTGTTCGAGAAGGAGGTCCAGGCGGAAGAGAGGGGCGTCGCCGAGCGGATACGACTGCCGGGGGTCGAAGTGCTCACCTTCCGCTTTCGGCGACCGGAAGATGAACGAACGTACGTCCTCGCAGGCTCCGAGCATGTCCCACGAGCAGCGGAGAGCGCCGGGCACCAGGGCGCCGATGTTCCGCACCTCCGAGATCAGCCGGGCGGGCAGCACGATGGGGGT
Source organism: Streptomyces viridochromogenes (assembly GCF_001270495.1). GTDB lineage: Bacteria > Actinomycetota > Actinomycetes > Streptomycetales > Streptomycetaceae > Streptomyces > Streptomyces viridochromogenes_A. The sequence continues at coordinate 102,340 of NZ_LGUR01000061.1, read as the reverse complement.
CAGAGAGACGGGCCAGGGCACGTCAACATGTCCGATGTCGGTCTGCGGGCCCCTGCCGGGAGACGCGGCGAGCAGGTCACGCACAACCGGCTTGTCGGAGAGACCCGCGGCGACGCGGTATTTCGCCGAGGCGGCGTTCAGTCGTTCCGTGAGGAGTTCTTGGTGTGCAGCTTGGGACACGGAAGAAGGGAGTGGAAGGGAAATAGGGTCGGACGCTTTTCCGGTGACCCAAGATGTTTTCTTCACGGTCTGAATGCCGTTCGGTTCTGCTGCTTCAGGAAATGTTCGGGGTATGGCGCCGAACGCTCTGATGCCGGTGTCCGGCGCCATACCCCGGCTCACTCAGGAGCTCGTGTTAGACGGTCGGAGCGTACGTACCGAGCTGCGTCGGGGCGTACGTGCCGAGCTGCGTCGGGGCGTACGTGCCGAGCTGCGTCGGGGCGTACGTGCCGAGCTGTGTCGGCGCGTAGGTGCCCAGCTGGGCGGGTGCGTAGGTGCCCAGCTGAGTCGGCGCTTCCTCGGCCACGGCGGTACCGCCGTCGAGGTAAAGCTCCAGCTCTTCGATCTCAAGCAAGGTTTCCATGAGGATTCCTTTCGCGTAGGCGGATAGCCCGCTGGCTTTTAAGCCCCTGCAGGGAGGCGCCTTTTTGAAGACCGTGAAGTCGCTTGTCAGCGAGCCGCAAAAACTGAAGCACAGTCGCGTTGCATTGGCAAGACCTTCTTTTTCTCGGTATGCCGAGAAAAGGGGGGTTTTTGAATTTTGAAAACGGACGGTCGTATAGTGGGGTCCCGCACGAAAGTGAGGACACGCCCGGGAGTAAGCTGTTGCTCACCGAATTCCGGCAGCGATCAATTCTGGGCGGACACAGCCGACTGCGTCCAGGCAACTGACCGGCAACTGCGGAGGACCGAGTTGCCGAATGTGCAGGCCGCCCGGCCGACCACATCCGGACGGACGGGGATCCGGTGCTGCAGCGGGACCTGCCCTCGTCGCTGCCCGGGAGCGCGGGGCGCGGATACGCGGCGGTAGAAAAAATCCGGGCCGACCAACTCGGAATCCCGCCTCTGCGGCGGCGGTCATGGCGGCGAGGAAGGCGTGCGCGAGCATGGCCAGGGTGATGTGCCGGATCGGCGGACCTCGCACTGATCCAGGCCGCACTCGCTCTTCGCGGCCTGGAGTGCTTCTTCTGGGATTCAAATTCACGCGGCGGTGCACCGGATGCCGCAGGCATCGCCAGGATCTGGAAAAGCGGTATAAGTACCTGGGAGCCGAGGAAATTTTACGTCGACGCATGGAACGGTCTTGGCGAGACGCGGCGCCTTTCCCTTCGGGCGTGGAAACCTGAGCTCAAGAGAAGCCATGGGATACGAGCGGAGGCAAGGCAGGCCAGGCAAGAAACCGGCAACTCGACCGGGAGGTAAATGCCGGGCAATTGCCTGGAGCGGCTCCGGGACTTACGGCAGTGTCGATGGCGGTCTGCTGCAAGCGGTCGTACGGCCGGCTCGGTGACGTCCGCGCGCACCCGAGTCCGCCGAGTAGCTACGCACAGGCAGGAGCAAGGAGTGAGTACGAGACGCGCCGGGACGCTGCACCTCAATGTCTTCCTTCACAACGTGGGCCATCACGAGTCGGCCTGGCGGCTGCCGGAGAGCAATCCCATCGCGGACACGGACATCGATCACTACCGGGACCTGGCGGTCATCGCGGAACGGGGCAAGTTCGACTCGGTCTTCCTGGCCGACAACCCCAAGCTCACCACGGACATCCGACGGCGCCCCTCCGGAACACTGGAGCCGACCGTCGTCCTGACGGCGCTGGCCTGCGTGACCCGGCGCATCGGGCTCATCGCCACGGCCTCGACCACCTACAACGACCCGTACAACCTCGCGCGCCGGTTCGCGTCCGTCGACCACATCAGCTCCGGTCGTGCCGGATGGAACATCGTCACCAGCTCCGGGGCGGCGGCCGCCCGCAACTTCGGCCTCGACGACTCGCCCCCGCACCATGAACGGTATGCGCGGGCCGCGGAGTTCGTGGAAGTCGCTCTGCGGCTGTGGGACAGCTGGGAGGACGATACGGTCGTCGCGGACAAGCGGCGCGGCGTCTGGGGGGACGGGGCGAAGATCCACCCCGCGGCCCATGTGGGGAAGTTCTTCCGGGTCGAGGGCGCGCTCAATGTACCCCGCTGCCCTCAGGGCCGCCCCTTGCTCGTCCAGGCCGGCTCCTCGGAAGACGGACGCGCTTTCGCCGCCCAACACGCCGAAGCGGTGTTCACGGCTCAACAGACCCTGGAGGAGGCTCAGCGGTTCTACGGCGACATGACCACGCGAGTGGCGCGGGCCGGCCGCGACCCCGGCATGGTCAAGATCCTTCCCGGTCTCGTCCCGGTCGTCGGATCCACAGAGAGCGAAGCCCAGGAGATGGCCGACGCGCTCGATCGGCTCATCCTTCCCGAGTACGCCAAACTCCAGCTCGCCTCCCGGCTCCGTCTGTCTCCGGACGAGCTCCACCTGGACCGCGAGTTGCCGGCGAATCTCCCTCAGGAGAGCGAGATCGAGGACGTCAAGAGCCGCTTCACCCTGATCGTCGACCTCGCCCGGCGGGAGCGCCTGACCGTCCGTCAACTCATTGAGCGTCTTGGGCCGGGACGGGGCCACCGAACCCTGGTCGGTACCGCGGAGAGCATCGCCGACTCGATGCAGCACTGGTTCGACAACCGTGCCGCCGACGGGTTCAACCTCATGCCCGCGGTGATGCCCTCCGGACTTGAGGTGTTCGTCGACCGGGTTGTACCGATCCTGCAGGACCGTGGCATCTTCCGCCGTGACTACGAGGGCAGCACGCTACGCGAGCACTACGGCCTCTCGCGACCGGCCAACCGCTTCGTGCCCGATCGGTCCCGCCTGTGACCACCGGTTCTCCGACACCCGAGCTCGACCCCGGCACGGCGCTGCGGTTCGCGGTACTGACCGATGCCGCCGTCCCGCCCCACTGGCACACGCAGTGCCTGCAGTCGCTGGCGGCCCAGGGGGAAATCTGTGTCGCACTGCTCCGGGTCGCGGCACCCTCCGCAAGGCGCGGGCGCACCGGCGTCCTCTACGATCCGGCGAGGCGGTCGGTGGCGCTCGCCGATGCGGATCCAGGCGCCTGCACAGGTCCCGTGTACGACGTCGAAGCGGGCGAAGTGGCGGCCCGTCTGGCCGAGCACGACCTCGGCTTCGTCCTCGACCTGCGTGAGCGGCACCAGGACATCACGTTCCAGGTGCCGGCCCACGGCGTGTGGCGGTTCTCGTTCCCCACGCCCCCGGCGCGGATGGCTGCACGTGCGCTGCTCGACGGCGACCTGACGATCACCGCGGCCTTGATCCGCACCGCCGCGGACGGGGAGCGCCAGTCGCTCGTGGACGGGAAGTACGGCGTCGTATCCGCCTCGGTCGCCAGAACGACCGACCGTGTCCTGCGCGGAGCAGCCGACTTCCCGTCCCGGGCCGCGCGCGCCGTCCGGCTGCGGCTGCCGCATCCGGCGGCCGCGCGTGACCGAGGACAGGTCTCCCCGGCAACGGCCACGCTCGGATTCCTGTGGCGCGCCCGCCTCGCCGTCACCCTGGTGAGCAGGCGCTGTGCCAAGGCGCTGCGGGACGCCGTCACCGAGACGTACTGGTCGATCGGCGTGGTGAAGGCGCCGGTCGAGAGCGTCATGGACGGATCGGTGAGGGGCGACCACTTCCACTGGCATCCAGGAACCCGGCCCGACACCTACATCGCGGACCCCATCCCGCTGCCGGGCGGCCCCGGCGTGGTGTACGCCGAGGAGTTCGACCACATGACCCGCCACGGCCGGCTGATCGCGACGACGTACTCGGAGACGGAAGGCTGGTCGGGCTCGGAGGTGGTCGCACAGGAGACGTTCCACATGTCGTACCCCTATCTGTTCGAGCACCACGGCGAGACGCTCTGTGTCCCGGAGACAGGCTGGAACAACGCGGTGTCGGTCTACCGCCTGAAGGACCCTCCGCGCCTGGAGAAGGACCGCGACATCCTCACCGGAGTGGCCGCAGGTGACCCCACCGTCTTCTGGTGGGACGGCCGTTGGTGGATGTTCTACACGGACTGTTTCGAACCACGGGACACCGACCTGTACATCTGGTACGCCGCCACCCCTTGGGGGCCTTGGCGCCCGCACCTGCGCAACCCCGTCAAGAGCGATGTCACCTCCAGCCGTCCGGCCGGGGCACCGTTCGTACGCGACGGGAAACTGCTGCGCCCCGCCCAGGACGACGCCGGGCGGTACGGCTGGCGGATGGTCGTCAACGAGGTCGTGAGGCTGAGCCCGAGCGAGTTCGCGGAAGTCGAAGTCACCCGGATCGGACCTTTCGGGAGCGGCCCCTACCCGGTGGGGCCGCACACCCTCTCGGTGGCCGGCCCCCATGTGTACGTCGACGGCAAACGCAGCGTCGTCGCGCTCTCCCTGAAGGCACGTCGGCTGCTCCGGCGCCTGCGCGCACGGTACGCCGGTCGCCGCGACGACTCCGCATCGAAGGGACACTGATCGTGGAGCCCATGGTGCCGATCTCGGCCGCCCTCCCCGGCGGCGTGACAGAGATCGGTCTCGGATACCTGCCCGGCAGCACGACTCCCGCCAGGCCGCACGACTGGCGGGCGGGGAGCCTTCTTCTCGACCCCGATGTCCTGTTGTCCGTCTCGTACTGGTCCGGGCAAGCAGAGATCATCCACCGCGGTGCCCCGGCCCGCCGGAAGACGGTCGCGGGACTGACCGGGCCCCGGGGCGTCGCGCGCTGCGCCGAAGGACTGGCGGTCGTCGCACAACCGGAGATCGGCAGGCTGACGCGCATCGACGGCGACGGTCGGATCCACGGGCACCTGGACCTGCCCGGGATCTCCCCGTGGTTCGCCTGCCAGTGGCGGGACCGGTGGCTGGTCAGCGACGACACCCGCAAGGCGGTGCTTCTGGTGTCTGCGGACGGCCGCACCGCCGACCGGCTTCCCGCCCCGTTCGCACTACGGTCCGTGCGCTCGTGCGTCCCGGTCGATGACAGTCACTACCTGCTGTGCGACCGGGAGAGCCAGAGCGTCGTTGTCGTCTCCCTGACAGGCGAGGTGGTGTGGCAGTACGGGCGCAGCAACCACCCCTCGTCGGAGGAGGGGTGCCTCACCAGCCCGGAGCACGCCATCCCGCTGCCCTCCGGTGTCGTGATCGCGGACACACGTAATCACCGGGTGCTCTTCGTGGACTGGAACGGCAAACTTGTCTGGTCGCTCGGAGGGGTGGGCCGGGTGGGAAGCGGGCCGGGCCGTCTGTGGCATCCGACATCCGTCTCCGCCCACGGATCCCTGCTTCTGATCACCGATACGGGCAACGACCGCATCCTTGAGGCGGACCTGGACGGCAGGGTCACCGCCGTCCACGGTGACAGCCGGGTGGAGGCAGGGGTGTTCCATCTGCCCCGCTCTCTCGAAGCCACGCCCGCGGGGTATCTGGTCGCCGACTCCTACAACAACCGGGTGACCTCCTTCGGCGCGGACGGCCGCGATGTCGTCCACACGGCTTCCGCCCTCGGCCGAAAGCTGTTCTGGCCGCGGAACGCCTCGGTCATCGACGGCTCCACGGTCGTCTCCGACAGCCGCAACGGCCGGTTGCTCCTGTCGCCCGGCCAAGACGCCGACACTTGGCAGGAGTTGCGACTGTCCCTCGCCGGCAGGCCCGTCGGCCTGATCGACCCGCACGCCGTGCGCAAGAGCGGTCCGGGCTGGCTGGTCACGGACACGGGGCTCAACGCGGTGCTGCTCTTCGACCCGCGGACCGGAGAAGTGCTGCACGCCTGGTGCGGTGAGCGGACCGGAGCGGCCCTGAGCTCCGGCGAAGTGACGCTGCTGCCGCTGGACGACGTCCATGACGCCGTGATCGACGACGAGCGCACGGTCTGGTTCGCGAACACCGGCCACGACCGGCTCTGCGCCCTGCCGTACGGCGAGTCACGGCTGCGGAACATCACCCCGCGCCGGGCGGCGGGGACCGAGTCGCCTTTCATATCGCCCCGCAGCGTCGACCTGGTCGGCGGTCAACTACTGGTGACCGACAGCGGAAACCACCGCGTCGTCCGCTTGACGCCCTCGGGAGCGGTGACCGGTGTGTACGGACGACGGCGCGGCCACGCCGTCGACAGCCTCTCGGACCCTCGCCTCGCCAGGGTCGGCCCCTCAGGTGACGTCATTTCGATCGCGGACTACCTCAACGACAGAGTGCTGCTCGTGCCCCTCGCGGCACTGCGCGAAGACGGTGACAAAGTGGGGAGTGCTGCCTCGTGACGGATCAGCGTCGGTTGACGGTCGTGGGTCTCGGATATGTCGGACTGCCCCTGGTCATGGAGGCGGTGCGGGCAGGTCTGCGGGTGCACGGCCTGGACCGCGACGACACACGGGTCGCGGGGCTGGCCGAAGGCCGCAGCCACGTCGACGACATCACAGACGAGCAGGTCGCCCAGGCCCTCGCCGACGGGTTCGTGCCCACCACCGACCCCGGCTGCCTCGCCTGCGCGGACGTCGTCATCATCTGCGTCCCCACGCCGCTGCGCGACGGCGTTCCGGATCTGGACGCCGTACGGGCGGCGACCGAACAGATCGCCCTCACCGTCCGGCCGGGCACCCTCGTCGTCCTGGAGTCCACCTCCTACCCGGGCACGACGACGGAGGTGCTGCTCCCCATGCTGGAGCGGGAGGGGCTACAGGTGGGCCGCGATTTCCACCTCGCCTACTCGCCGGAGCGCATCGACCCGGGCAACCGGGAGTTCTCGCTGCGCAATACCCCGAAGGTGGTGGGAGGAGTGACACCGGCCTGCTCGGAGGCGGCAGTGCGCTTCTACGAACTCCTCGCGGACAGGGTGGTCCCGGTCAGTTCGCCCTCGGTGGCCGAGATGTCCAAGTTGCTGGAGAACACCTACCGGCAGGTCAACATCGCCCTGGTCAACGAGATGGCCGTGTTCTGCCACGAATTGGGCATCGACCTGTGGGAGGCGATCGACGCGGCCGCCACCAAGCCCTTCGGCTTCCATCCGTTCCGCCCGGGACCGGGGGTCGGCGGACACTGCATTCCGATCGACCCCAACTACCTCTCCCACAGGGTGCGCAGCCTCGGGTATCCGTTCCGTTTCGTGGAGCTGGCGCAGGAGATCAACGGGAGAATGCCGGCCTTCGTGGCCGACCGCGTGATCCGGCTGCTCAACGAGGACGGGCTCGCTCTGCGGGGCTCGCGCGTGCTGCTGCTCGGGGTCACCTACAAAGCGGACATCGCGGATGACCGCGAGTCTCCGAGCCTGGTCGTCGCCGAGCGACTGCGGGCCCTCGGCGCGGAACTCTCCTACCACGACCCGTTCGTGCCCGAGTGGCATGTCGCGGGTGAGCGGCTCGTCCGGGTTCCCGACCTGATCACCGCGGTCTCCGAGGCCAAGCTGACGGTGGTGCTCCAGCACCACCGTCACTACGACCTGGACGAGATCGCCAAGCATGCGCGACGGGTGCTGGACACCCGGGGGCGCGCAGACGGCGCGAATGTCACCAGACTCTGACCGCTCCCCACGGGCCGCCGCCGAGAGAGGAAAGACGGACATGCCCCCTGCCCCCGCGTGGTGGCGGCCGCTGACGGTCGTCGAGGACAAGGCGCTGGAGTTCGCGCGAGAGACCAACTTCCGTGAAGCCGCTGCCACTCTCGAAGCGGTCGGCGGTCTGCGTGCCGCGCCCGCCCTCCAACGGCTCGCGGCCATCACCTTCAAGCCGGAGGCCGTAGTGGGCCGACGTATCCCCACGGCCCTGGCCTTTATGTCCAGGCACGGGTTCCGGCCGATCGCCTTTCGCCGGGTACGGCTGCACCGGTATCGCGCGAGGGAGTTGTGGCGGTTCCAGTGGAACGTCGCCACGTTGGACCGGCTGGCCGTCGCCGACCTGTTGATGCCGGCCTGCGATTCGCTGTGGGTCGCGTTCTGGGACGAGACAGCGCCGCTGGAGATACCGGGAACTGTCCGCTTCCGTAGCCTGAAGGGGCCCGCGTACCCGTCCGTACGCAAGGAGGGCCAGCTGCGGTACGAACTCGGCGGCACGAACCGGATGATGACCTTCATCCACGCGGCCGACGAACCGGTCGACATCGTCCGGGAACTGGGCGTCCTCTTCGATCCGGAGGAGCGTCCCGCACTGGCACGGGAACTCGTCACCGCAGAGGGCGCCGATGTGACGGAGGCCCTCCGAAAGCATCTGTCGTCACTCCACGACGACGTCCCCGGCGAGGAACTCGACATCGACGCCGTCATGGGCCGGTTCGACTCCGTGCTCGCGGAGCACCTGTCCCGTTCCCCGTCGTCCAGTCTGAGTGCCGTGCGCCGGGCGGTGAACCGGGCCCGGGAGGGGGCGACGCTCGACTGGGCCGGTCTGGTCCGGGACCTCGACGGAACGGAGATACGGCTGCCCCTCTGGGACCGGATCCAGATCGGTGCCCAGTACATCCGGCACGACGAGGAGAACACGGTCTGCACCATCGACGAGGACGGACGCTCCGGCTGGCTCTCCGGCCGCGGCACGATCCTGCCGCTGGACGAGCCGGGACCCGTACACGTCCGTGAAGCGAGCGACCGTCCCGTCGAGATCGTCGGCGTGACCGTGGTCGACGTGGCGGGCGGCCGCCTGCTCCCCGACATGACACTCCGCCTCTCGGACGGGCGACTGACCCCCGCCGACCGGGGTGCCGCTCCGTCTTTCCCGGTCATCGACGGCTCGGGCCGCTATCTGTGCCCTGGACTCCACGACGGCCATGTCCACTACCACGACGACGACGGTGCCCTGTATCTGGCCAACGGCGTCACCTGCGTACGGAACATGTGGGGCAACGAGGAGCATCTGGCCCTCGCGGCCGGGAAGGACACCGGGCTCCCGGGGCCGCGGCTGTTCACGACAAGCCCCGTCATCGACGGTCCGGCGGACTCACAGGCGTCCACCTGGCCGGGGGTCGTCGTGTGCCGGTCCTACGAGGAGGGCGCCAAGGCGGCCACCGAACTCGCCGACGAGGGATACCCGATGCTGAAGGTCTACGGGAATCTGGACCGGGAGACCCTGGCCGGAATCTGCGCGGTCGCCGAGGCGCGCGGCCTGCAAGTGGTCGGGCACTGCCCGGGTGCCCTCACCTTCGAGGAGGCGGCGGGCCTGGGAATGGCGTGTATCGAGCACCTGGAGAACGTGGAGACAGGACATCTGCTCCCCGAGTACGCGCGGGCACTGCGCTCACTCGGCGGACGAGCCCGGCAGCTGGGACCGGCGTACACCGCTGTGGAGGCGCTGAGGATTCGTACGGCCGGAATCGACTGGGCCGCGATGGAACGCATGGCCGACGTACTGGCCGCCACGGGCGTCGCCATCTGCCCGACGCTGTCCGTGTACCGCATGATGTTCCAGGAACCCGAGGTTGCCCTGCGTGATCCCGCGCTGGAACACCTCGCGCCGGAGCGAGTGCGCCACTGGCATCCCCGACAGGACTTCCGGACGCGTGACCTTGCGCCGGTGTGGCCGGACATCGTCGCCCTGTCGCGGCAGAGGCTGGACAACTACCTGGAGATCGTGGCGCTCCTCCACGCACGCGGTGTGCGGATCATCGCCGGAACCGATGCCCCCAACCCCTTCCTGGTCCCCGGCTTCTCCCTGCACCGGGAACTGTCCCTCCTCGTTCAGGCGGGACTCGCCCCTACGGAGGCGTTGCGTTGCGCCACCACGGTGCCCGCGGAAGTGTTCGGCCCGGCTGGTCGCCGAGAGGGCCCGGGTGCGGGTGGCGACTTCCTGCTGCTGGACGCGAACCCGCTGGAATCGCTGCGCACCCTGCGGCAGCCGCTCGGCGTGGTGGCCAAGGGCGTCTACCGTTCCCGAAGTGCCCTCACCGCGCTCCTGGACGGCTCGCGGCGCGACCTGACGGGAGCGCACCGGTGACGACACCGGAGGAGGAATTCATCGTCGGTCTTCTGCGCCGAGCCGGCACTCTGCTGACCGGCGTCCGACGGGACGGACTCTCCTGGCACACCAAGTCGGGTCCCCAGGACATCGTCACGGAGGCGGACACACGGGCCGAGGAACTCATCCTCGGTGAGATCCGGCGGAGCTACCCCCTGGACAGTGTCCTGTCCGAGGAGGACGGGCTGTCCCGCGGGACGTCCGACGCGGTCTGGGTGGTCGATCCGCTGGACGGCACCAAGAACTTCGCCGCGGGCTCAGCGGACTTCGGTGTCATGATCTCCAGACAGATCGGTGGCCGGGTCCAGGCAGCGGGGATCCATCTCCCCGCCCACGGTGTGCTCTACTCCGCATCGGCCGGAGCCGGCGCCCGCCGGAACGGAGAGCCCTTCCGTCTCGGCGCCGCCCCGCCGCTGAGCCAGGCCCTGGTGGACTTCTCGACGGTGGCCGAGGACGGCGGCTTCATGGAGGAACAGCTACGGCTGCTGCGGCTGTTGCTGGAGCGTTCGCGTGGCGTTCGAGCGGTGGGTAGCGCGAAGATGTTCGCCGATGTGTTTGACGGAACTCTGGCGGCCGCCTGCTCCTTCGCGTACCGCTTCTGGGATGTCGTCGCCCCTGCCCTGATCGTGACCGAGGCCGGCGGGCGGGTTCGCGGACTTCGAGGCACCCCGCTGAACCTGTTCGTCTCCGGAGCGCGGGCCCGAGGTGAGCGGGTCCCGGCGGTCTTCGGCGCTCCGGGCGTGGTGGAGGAGATGGTCCGGGCCGCGCGCGACGCCGGCGCCGCCTGACACGGACGGACGGCCCGCCACGGTACGCCCGGGCGGGCCGTCCGTCGTCTCCATGCCTCGCTCAGCGCCGCGGAATCGGGCTGGCCTGCCGTACCTCGGCCGTCCGGCGCGTGTCGAACAGGCGCTGGAGGAAGGGTTGTTGCCAGCGTTCCGGTCTGCCCTCGAACCTGCCGTACTCGTCCAGGTAGTCGCAGTCCGCGGGTCGCAGCGCCACAAGCTCCTCCGCCGGCACCGACTCCGGATACAGCAGCGCCGTGTGGTGCAGGGCGTAGTACACGCTCTCTACGACGCCGAGGTCCTCGGCCCGTTTCCGCACGGTGGGCCACCTGTTCTCCGCGGTGATCCGGCGGCATCCCATGGCGACGTCCAAGAACTTCAGGACTTCCAGATCGCCGCCCTCGGTGACGTAGTACAGCGAGGTCGCCTCCATGTGCAGATTGGCGCACACGTCGATGAACTGGTCCTCCGGGGCGAGGACGAAGCCCTGCTCACCGCAGAGCGACACCGAGGTCCTCAGCTCCAGCAGATCACCGGTCATACGGGCGCCGTCCGCTCGGGTCTGGAAAACGTTGGAACAGATGTCGACGATGAAGGTCTCGATGCTGTCGTGCTCGGAGATCCTCTGGTACGGGAGTTCCACAGGCACGTTGAGCTGCCAGTAGATCTTGGTACGCCGGCTGAAGGGTTCGATGCGCTCACCGTCGGATGACAGCTTGCCCTGCACGTAGCCGAGGCCGGTGAGCACCGCCCCGGCGGGTGCGGCGTCCCGCGGCTCCACCAGGACATCGAGGTCGCTGACCGGCCGTAGCCCCGCGTCGCCGTAGAGCCGCTCGCCGAGCACCGGGCCCTTGCGAATCGCGTAGCGCAGTCCGGAGTCGTTGAGAGAGCGGATGACCTGCCCGAACTCGCGGGCGAGGAGGTCGTTGCGGTTCCGGTTGCCGAAGTACACGAAGGTGTAGACCCAGTGATACGGGATGGCGGAGGTGCGGTGGAGCCCGTGCCGGAGGATGTTCCGGGCCACCAGCGGCAGCAGGCGATGACGTGCCGCCTGGTCGACAAAGAAGCCCCATTCGAGCTCCTGGCCACTACGGGCGAGAAGCTCGCGGCAGCGCTCGACGCGTTCCTCGTCGAGGTCGACATCAGCCAGCAGCAACAGCAGCGCCGTTTCCAGCCGCTGCTGCGGTACGTCTGGCGTGTTCATGTATGGCAGTCCTCTCGGCGAGACGCTGGAATCACAGTTCCTGGGACGTCATGGCCCCGGCTCACCCGCTCGTGGGCCGGGGCCATGCGGCAAGAGCCTTCCGGTCCGTCTTGCCCCGGTCGTTCACCGGGAGCTGGTCGAGCAGTACATATCGGGCGGGGACCAGGGTCGGCGGTAGCGCCTTGCGCAGCTGTCTGTCGATCAGGGCCTCGTCCAGCGAACTGCCGCTGCAGAAGGCGACCAGATGTCGGGCGACGCCCTCGCCCTCCGCGAGGACGACCGCGGCCGTCACGCCCGGCAGAGCCCGCAGCCGATGCTCGATCTCCGCCGGCTCGACGCGCTGACCCCGGATCTTCGTCTGGTGGTCCGTCCGGCCCAGATAGAGCAGACCTGCATCATCGCTTCGGCGCACCACGTCACCGGTGCGATACCAGAGGCGGCCGGCCGACTGGAGGAAACGCCCCTCGTCGTCCTCGGACCGCAGATAGCCGGCGAACATCTGAGGGCCGCTCACACACAGCTCACCCTGACGGGGGTCCGGCTTGCCGTTCTCGTCGATCAGCACCGCGTCATGACTGGGGAACAGCCGGCCGATGGGCACGATGCCGTGGTCACCGGAGTGCCCGTCCTCCGGTGACCAGCGGTGCGCCGAGCACGCGATCGTCAGCTCCGTCGGGCCGTAGAGGTTCTCCACGGTGGAGTTGGCCGCGGCCGACTGCCAAGCGGCCGCGTCCTCGTGGAGCAGAGCCTCCCCGCAGAACAGGCTCCACCGCAACGAGGGCAGGGAACCGGCCGTCAGCGCACCGGAGCGCCGCAGCAACGAGATCGCCCCGGGAACGGAGAACCAGACAGTGACCTGTTCCCGTGCCACGAACTGCGGCAGGCGGGCCAGCGCCGCCGGATGGGTGTACACCAAGGTGCCGCCGCAGGCCCACGTCACGAACAGGTCGAAGAAGGCCAGGTCGAAGGTGAGGCCGAAGGTCTGGCTGAAGACGTCGTCCTCGGTGAAGTCGTAACGGTCCAGAACGCTGGTCACGAAGTGGAGGACGTTGGAATGGCCGATCGGCACCCCCTTGGGGCGCCCGGTCGAGCCCGAGGTGAACAGCACGTAGGCGATGTCGCTGGGCTGTTGCCGAGGGGTGAGCGCGACGGGGCCGGTCCCGGTGAGAACGGCCACGTCCGAGCCCGCCCACGCGGAGGCGTCGACCTCGGGCGAGAAGACCGGCGGGAGCTTTGCGCGCCCCGCCAGTTCCCGTACCTTGGCGGCACACACAGGGTCGGTGACCAGGGCATCCATGGGATGGTCGCGGAGCAGCTCGCCGAGCCGGTCGGCCGGGAGGTCCGGTGGGAGAGGGACCACCGCTGCCCCCGCGCACATGCCGGCCAGGATGCCCACGTACCCGGTGAAGGTCCGATCCGCCAAGATGCCGATCGAGCGGGGCTCACCCTCGGGGTGCACCGACCGCAGGACTCCGGCCCAGCGATCGGCTGTGGTCCTCAGCTCCGAGTAACTCACCCGGCGGGGGCCGATACGCAGGGCTGCCCTGTCCGGCACACGGTTCGCGCTGTGGCGTACGAGATCCTCCAGACGAGGCTCCGCGGCCGCGGCGTCGGCTTCGAAGGATGCTCTCGTCACCGCATCTCCCGTTTTGTATGCGACGCCCCGGACGTCGGGGCACACCGCGGCCATCGTGCCGGGCGGCGGCCCGTCGCAACAGGTCCGTCCGGCCGCCCATCAGGGGAGGCTCAGACGGCCATGCCCGCTCGGGTACCCCGCGTTGGGCGGTGGGGAGTGGTCGAGCGCGCGTGACGGTGGCGAACCCCGGATGCCTGCCGGAGCACGTCGCTACGGTCGATGAGCAGCCGAGTGCCTGCCGTCGCTCCGGTTCGGGCTCGCGCAGTCGCGCAGCAGCTCCAGCATGAGGTCCACGACCAGATCCGGTCGGACGACGAAGGGGGAGTGGCCCGTTGGCCACTCGCGAACCGATGTGCAACGTCGGGCCAACACGCGTTGCAGTTCGGGCTCTATCGCCCGGTCTCGCGCGCAGACGACGTACGTGGACGGCGTGTGCTTCCAGCTCTGACGCTCGGGAACGCCCCGCCCGCACCCTGGCCCCTGAACGCGCAGCAGGTCCACGGCCCAGGCGGCGCGATCCTCGGGGCAGTCGGCGTAGAAGACGTCGGCGGCCAGATCGCGGCGGATGAAGGTGGAGTCGTCAGGTGCGGACTCGATGGCGCTTCGGAGCCGGGGAGTTGCACCGCCGGTGCCCGCCGCGCTCTCACCCGCGTCGAGCACGAAGGCCGCCACGTAGACGAGGTGCGCCGCGCGCTGAAGACCGGTGACCACCGAACCGCCGTAGGAGTGTCCGAGGACGACGGGCGGCTCGTCCAAGGCGTCGAGGGCAGCCTGAACCGCCGCCGTGTCCGCTCTCAGGGAGCCGCGGTGCAACTCTGGAACGACCACGTGAACGCCTGCGGCCTGCAGGCCTTCCACTACCAGGGCAAAGTGCTCGGGGCGATGGTAGAGACCGTGGACCAGTACTGCGCCGGCCATCGCAATCGCCTCCCCTGGTTACCCGCCGGCACGTGATCCTACAGATCACTTACCGGCGAACGGGGGGCGACGCCTGCGGTGGCGAAGACGGGAACGTGGACGCCGATGTTGTCGCCACCGTTGGCGAGGCTGACCGCGGCGACCTCCAGCGGGCTCGGCCCGCCCTCCTCGGCCTGCGCCTCCTCCTCGTCCCCGCCGTCGCGGTGGTTCTCCCACGCCTGCCACGCGGCCTTGAGGCGCAGCGCGAGCGGCGGCGTTACGGAGCCCCTCCTTCGAGATCCACGGCCGGGCGGTCAGGCCAGGGTCTGGGTGGCGTACAGGGTGCCGAGGGCGGTGGCGAGGGTGCCGAGCAGGAGGCGCAGGGCGCGGTCGGGCAGGCGGGGTTGGAGGCGGGCGCCGCCGACAGGGGTGCTTCGCAACGAGATGTTCATGAGCAGCAGGTGCAGCCGGGCCGGCAGCCGCACGCGTCCTCGTTCGACGGAGCATCCGTAGGAGTGGCCGTCGGCGCGCAGCAGCCTTCGCCCCGCCATGCGTCCCGTCCTTCCTTGACGGCGATGGCGGCGATGGCCAGGGCGGCCACGGGGTCGGCCCAGGACCATCCGAGGGTGGCGTTGAGGATCAGGCCGACCAGGAGGACGGCCGACAGGTAGGTGCACAGCAGGGTCTGCTTGGAGTCGGCGACCGCGGAGGCGGAGCCGAGTTCCCGTCCGGCACGTCGCTGTGCGGCGGACAGGAACGGCATCACCGCCAGCGAGAGGGCCGCGAGGACGATGCCGGGGATGGAGCGTTCGGCGTCGCCGGTTCCTGTCAGGGCACGGACGGCGTCGATGGTGACGTAGAGGGCGAGCGCGAAGAACGACACCGCGATGATCCGCAGCGTGGTCCTTTCGCGGGCTTCGCGTGCGGCGTGCTCGCGTGCGGAGAACTGCCAGGCGACCGCGGCGGCGGAGGAGACTTCGATGACGGAGTCCAGGCCGAAGCCGATCAGGGCGGTGGAGGAGGCGAGAGTGCCGGCGGTGAGGGCGACCGCTGCCTCGATGACGTTGTAGGTGATCGTCGCGGTGACCAGCAGGCGTATTCGGCGGGTGAGCGTCTCGCGGCGGGCCGGGGAGGGGCCGAGGGATGTCGCGGTCATCAGCAGCAGCCCTTCGACTCCACTTCCGGGCAGGTCTTGTCCGCCTCCACTGCGACCACCGCGGTGCGCAGGTCGTCGAGGGCGTGGCCGAGGCGTTCGTCGGCGAGTTCGTAGCGGGTGCGGCGGCCGTCGGGCGCGGTGACGACCAGGCCGCAGTCGCGCAGGCAGGCCAGGTGGTTGGACAGCCGGGTGCGGGAGACGCCGAGGGCATCGGCCAGGTCGGCCGGGTAGGCGGGGGCCTGGCGCAGAGCGAGCAGGATCCGGCAGCGGATGGGATCGGCGAGCGCGCGGCCGAAGCGGGCCAGCACGTCGATGTCGGAGGCAACGGTCAGCACATCACGACAGTACAGCAGATCCTGAATTCAGCAAACGGTGGACTATGCTTGCGTTCATGACGGACGAGGGACAGGACCTGGCCGACGCGCAAAGGGCTCATTGGCAGGAGACGTACACCGCGCACCCCGGCATGTACGGGGAGGAGCCCTCGGCTGCGGCCGTCCACGCCGCCGGCGTCCTCCGTGCCGCCGGGGCCCGTGACGTTGTCGAGCTCGGAGCCGGCCACGGCCGCGACGCCCTCTACCTCGCCCGCGAGGGCTTCACCGTCCGGGCCACCGACTTTTCCGCCACCGGCCTCGACCAGCTGCGGACCGCCGCCCGGCAGCAGGGGGTGGCCGATCGTGTGACCGCGGTCGTGCACGACGTTCGCGACCCGCTGCCTCTGCCGGACGCCTCGGTGGACGCGGTGTTCGCGCACATGCTGCTGTGCATGGCCCTGTCGACGGAGGAGATCCACGCCCTCGTCGGCGAGGTCGGCCGGGTGCTGCGGCCGGGCGGAACCCTCGTCTACACCGTCCGCCACACCGGCGACGCCCACTACGGCACCGGCACCGCCCGCGGCGACCACATCTACGAACATGGCGGCTTCGCCGTGCACTTCTTCGACCGCGCCCTCGTCGACACCCTCGCCGAGGGCTGGACCCTGAACGAGGTCCACGCCTTCGAGGAGGGTGACCTGCCGCGCCGACTGTGGCGCGTCACCCAGACCCTGCCCCGGTGAAGGCCCGAGATCAGGCGCCCATCACGCGGTACATGCCGATCGAATCGTGCGTGGCGGTGTCGGCGAAGCCGAACTTCTCGTAGAGGACGCGGGCGGGGCCGTCCGCGATCAGCGAGACGTAGGCGGTGGCCGGCGCCCGGCGCTCCAGTTCCCCGGTGAGCGCGGCCATGATGCGCCTGCCGAGGCCGCGGCCCTGGTGTGCGGGGTGTACGCAGATGTCGACGATCTGGAACGCGGTACCGCTGTCACCGACGATGCGCCCCATGCCGACGGGCTTCCCGTCGTGGTGGAGGACTACCCCGTGCCATGTGTTGGGCAGGGCGAGTGCGACCGCATCGGGGGCCTTGTCCGAGAGGCCGGCGTCGGTGCGCAGGCGCCGGAAGACCTCGACGGAGGGCACACCCACCCTCAACTCGTACGGGTCGCTCAACCTGTCCACCTCCGATCGTGCGTCGTGTGCGGTGACGGCCTGCCGGGATGCTCGGCTGCTGGTCAATGGCCGGTTTCGGCGTGGTCGCCGTGGTCGCTGAGCTGCGCTTCGAACCAGTCGTGCAGGGCGTCGACCAGGGCGGGCTCGTCGGTGGTGTAGGTGAGGGTGGCTCCGTCGGACCGTTCCCGGTAGCGCACCGCGATTCGCTCGTAGCCGTCTTGCAGTGCCGTGAGTCCCGGCATGGCGGTGCCGTGGATCTGGGCGGGGTCGCCGAAGTCGCCCTGGCCGAACGCCTTGGCCTCCTGCTTCAGGTGGGTGCGGATGAGGGCGATCTGCTTCTCGTCATCGGGTCGGTCGGCGACGACGTCCTGGATGCCGCCCGTTTCGTTCGGGGTGAAGTGGTGGGTGGTCTCTTCGAGGTCGAAGGGCATCACGGTCCGGCCGCGTTCGGCGACCGCTTCCTGTCGGCCGCTTCGCCCGTTGTTGCTCTCTTGCTGTGTGCCGCCGATCCACAGGGCTGCGCCCAGTGCCGCGCCGACACATGCCGTGGTGATGCCGGCCGTCAGCAGCCGACGCCTTCCGATGTTCATCCAGTGCCTCCGTGAGCACGTTGAGCGCGTCGGGTACGCCCGAGCGTTGTGGATCGGATCCGGCAGGGTGTACGGGTCGGGTCTTCGGCTTCGTCCGCGCCGCGGCTGCGGAGATGCTGAACCCGGCCGACCCCATCGGCCCTCGGCTTACTCGTGCTTGGCGGGGATCAGCCACAGGACGATGACGGCGGAGACCGCGGCCATGCCCGTGGCGACGAGGAACGCGTCGTCGAACCCGGAGGCCGTCTGGCCGCCGGTGCGGGCGGCGATGCTCGCGGCGGCGGCGCTGGAGACGGCCGCGGCGCCGGCCGAGGCGCCGAACTCGTGGAAGGTGCTCACGATCCCCGACGTCACCCCGGCCTCGTGGGGTGCGACGCCGGCGAGCGCGGTGGCGGAGGCGACCACGAACAGCGCGCCCAGACCCGCAGCGGCCACGCTGACGCCGGTGACCATCGCGGCCGTTCCCGACCACAGCACCGGAACGAGGAACCCGGCGGCTGCCACGGCGAGGGAGACCACAGCCAGCAGCCGTGCTCCCAGACGGCCGATCACGCGTCCGGCGGCTGCGGCTGCGGCCATGGTCAGCAGCGCCACCGGCAGGAACAGCACACCGGTCGTCAGAGCACCGTGGTCCTGATGGTTCTGGAGGTAGAAGGAGCCGAGGAAGAAGGCCCCCACCATCAGCGCCGTCGTCACGGCGATGACGAAGGTGCCCGCCACCACCGGGCGTCGGCCGAGCAGACGCAGGTCCATCAGCGGTGCCGCCGCCCGGCGTTGCCAGAGGGCGAAGGCCGCGTAGACGGCTGCAGAGGCGGCGACCAGAGCCACCGTGACGAGGTCGAGCCAGCCGTGGTCACCGGCACGGAGCAGGGCGTAGATGAGGGCGCCGGTCGCGGCGGCGACCAGCACAGCGCCGGGTATGTCGAGGGAACCGGCGGCCGCGCGCGGCAAGCCGGGCAGGATCCGGGCAAGCGAGACGAGGACGACCAGGCCCACAGGGACGTTGACGAAGAAGACCCAGGCCCAGCCCGGACCTGCCGTGATCAGTCCGCCCAGCAGCACGCCGAGGGCGGCGCCCCCGCCGCCGAGCGCCGACCAGATGCCCAGCGCGCGGTTGCGCTCGTCGCCGTCGAACAGCCGCACCACCACGGACAGCGCGGCGGGCGAGAGCATCGCGGCGCCGACACCCTGGGCGATTCGCGCGGCGAGCAGCAGCGGGGCACCGGTGGCGAGTCCTGCGGCCAGCGAGGCGACGGTGAACACCGCGAGCCCGGCCAGGACGACCCGCTTGGGACCGAACAGGTCCGCGGCCCGGCCGCCGAGCAGCATCAGACTCCCGAACGTGAGGGCGTATCCGCTGACCACCCAGGTCAGCGCCGCGCGGCCCAGGTCGAGTTCGGCGCCCATGTCAGGCAGCGCGATCGCGACCACGGTGATGTCGAGGATCAGCATCAGCTGGGCCAGCCCCAGCAGCCCCAAGGCCGTCCAGCGCAGCGGATGCGGTGCATCAGGTGCGCGTGTGGTGGTGGTTTCCGTGTCGCTCATCGCGCTCACCCCTCGTCGCTAAGTCGAACAGTGGTGTTCACGTTATACGCCCCGGGGGTATAAGCCAAACAGTGCTGTACGACTTGCTGGGGTACTGTGGGTGCATGGGCAGCAAGAACTCCACGGCCGCCAAGCGTGCCGACGCTCTGCGCAGCATCGAGGCGATCGTGCAGGCGGCGGCCGAATGCCTCGGACGGAACCCGGAGGCGAGCCTGAGCGAGATCGCGCGGGCCGCGGGCGTGGGCCGGGTGACGCTGTACGCGCACTTCGCCTCCCGGGCGGAGGTCGTCGACGCGGCGATGAGCCGCGCCATCGACCGGGGCAACGACGTGCTGGACACGGTCGACCTGGCCGGTGATCCGCTGCTCGCCCTGGCGCGGTACATCGAGGCCGGCTGGCACCTGGTGGACCAGGCACGAGCGCTCCTCGTCGCCGCCCAACGGGAACTCTCCGCCGGCCGCATCCGCGAACTGCATGCCGGACCCGCCGCCCGCGTCGAGGCGCTGGTCGCCCGCGGCCGCGCCGAGGGAGCCTTCCGTACGGACCTGCCGATCGCCTGGCTGGTCAATGTCCTGCACGCGGTCATGCACAGCGCGGCAGAGGAGATCCGCGCCGGCCGCCTCACGTCCGACCGCGCCGCCGACCACATCACCGCCACCGTGCTCGCCGCCTTCACGCCACCGGGCACACCGGTACCCGAGACCGGCGGCGGAGCATGACACCGACGGCCCTCGTGAAGAGCTCGCCGAGGGAAGGGACGTCAGCCGCCGGAGGCCGAGGGCCGCTGACGGCGGTGGCCGAGGCAGGGCGGGACGGGCAAGTGGTCTGCTGCACAGCGATGCACGGCGGCTCACGGGCCGGTGATGGGCCGCCCTGTGAGGGCTTGGGCGATCTGCCAGAGCCGGCCGCCGCGTGACGCCTTTACGAGCACCACGTCATCGGGGCGAAGGACGGAGCCGAGGCAGGCGGCAGCGGCGGCGTTGTCGCCACCAGGGCGGGCTGCCCCACGACCCGTCAGGTCGGCACGTCAGGGCGCGGGGCTCAGTGGAAGACCTTCGCGTGCCGTCCCCGATTCCGGCAGGGACAAGCCGCCTACCGTTTGGGCGCGGGCTGCTCGCCCGAGCCTCGGACGATCAGCCGGGTGGGGACCGTGATGGTGCGGGCGCGGGTGCGGTCGCCGTCGAGGCGGGTCAGGGCGGTGGTCGCCGCCGTTCTGCCGAGTTCTTCCGGGTCCTGGGCGACGACCGTCAGGGCCGGTTCGAGCGCCTCGGCGAGCGACACGTCGTCGAAGGCGACGACGGCGACGTCCTTGCGTTTGCTGCGGGCCAGTTCGGCGACTATCCCCAGCGCCATGATGTTGTTGCCGGCGAACAGGGCCGTGGGGGGATCGGCCAGGCCGAGGAGTTGGGCGGTCGCGGCCTCGGCTCCTTGCTGGTCGTGGGCGTTGGTGACGAGCAGGCGGTCGTAGAGGATGTCGGCTTCCTGCAGCGCCGAGCGGTAGCCGGCCAGGCGTTCGCGGCGGGTGTAGAGCTTGGTGGGCAGATCGCCGACGAAGCCGATGCGCCGGTGGTCGTGGGCGATGAGGTGGGCGACACCATCGTGGGCTCCGGCACGGTTGGAGCTGACGATGCTGTCCGTGGCGAGGCCGACTCCGGGTCGGTCGAGGAAGATCACGGGCAGTCCCGCCGTCCGGTGGGACTTGAGGTGGGAGTGGTCGGCGCCGACGGACGGTACGACGATCAGGATGCTGACGCGACGGGCGAGGAACTTGTCCGTCAGGGCGCGTTCGCGTTCGGCGTCGTCCGCGGAGGAGCCCATGAGCAGGGTCAGTCCGCGGTCGCGGACCGTGTCCTCGATGCTCTGGGCCACGGCCCCGAAGAAGGGGTTCCCGAGGTCCGGGATGACCAGTCCGACCGTGGTGTCGGGTCCGCCGACGCGGATGTTGCGGGCCATGAGGTTCGGCTGGAAGCCGAGCTTGGCCACCGCGGCGAGCACCTGTTCCCTGGTCTGGGCGGAGGCGGGCCCGTCCTCGTTGAGGACGCGGGAGACCGTCTTGGCGCTGACGCCGACTTCTCGGGCGACATCGGCCAGGGTGGGGCGGCGGTTCGCTGCCATGGAGGAAACCGTCTCCTGAGGGCTCTCGGTTCCGGCCGCGGCCTCGGCCGGAAACCACGAGAGCTGGGTCGTGCTGTCAGGTGGCCTGGACTCCGGCGGCCTTCGCCGCCTCGGAATCCGCTACGACAGTATCTCCGGCCGCGTCGACGGTGAGAGCGCCGGTCATGATGGCGACGACCTCGGCCATGGAGTAGTCGGAGGGCTTGATGACGGCGGCGCGCCGGCCGAGGCGGTGGACGTGGATCCGGTCGGCGATCTCGAAGACATGCGGCATGTTGTGGCTGATCAGGACGACCGGCATGCCCTTGTCCCGGACCCGGCGGATAAGGTCCAGCACTTGACCGGACTCCTTGACGCCGAGCGCGGCGGTGGGCTCGTCCATGACGACGACACTGCGGGCCCAGGCCACGGAACGGGCGACCGCGACCGCCTGCCGCTGTCCGCCGGAGAGCGTCTCGACCGCCTGTGTCAGCGAGCGCAGACCGATCTTCAGGTCGGCCATGTGCTCTGCGGCCTCCTGGCGCATGCGCTTCTTGTCCAGCATGCGGAAGACGTTGCCGAGGACGCCGGGGCGGCGGAGCTCGCGCCCGAGGAACATGTTCGAGGCGATGTCCATCGAGGCGGCCACGGCGAGGTCCTGATAGACCGTCTCGATGCCGTGGGCACGAGCACTCTGCGGACCGGAGAACTGGATCGGCTTGCCGTTGAGGCGTATCTCGCCCGCGTCGGGGACCACCGCACCGGTGAGCGCCTTGATCAGGCTGGTCTTGCCCGCGCCGTTGTCGCCGATGACGGCGAGGACCTCGCCGGGCAGCAGGTCGAAGTCGGCGCCGTCGATGGCGGTGACGTGGCCGTAGCGCTTGACCAGACCGCGGGCCTGGAGGACGGGTGTGGGGGAGGAGGTGGCGGTCATCGGGCCTTCTTCCGGGAGAGCTGGTCGACGGTCACCGCGAGGATCACCAGGACGCCGGTGATCAGGGTCTGGTAGATGGACGCGACGCCCATCAGCTGCAGACCGTTGCGGAAGACGCCCACGATGAGGACGCCGATGAAGGTGCCGAGGACCGATCCGCGTCCGCCGAAGAGGCTGGTGCCACCGAGGACCACGGCGGTGATGCTGTCGAGGTTGTCGGTCTGGCCGGCCTGCGGGTCGCCGACTCCGGTGCGGGAGATGAGCAGCAGGGCGGCGATGCCGTAGAGGAGACCCGCCACGGTGTAGATGCCGATGGTCAGGCGGGAGGTGCGGATGCCGTTGAGGCGCGCCGCTTCCTGGCTGTTGCCCAGGGCGTACACGTGCCGGCCCCAGCCGGTGTTGCTCAGCGAGTAGGCGAGGAGGAGGAACAGGGCGATGGTGACGAGGGAGCCGTAGGTGATGTCGGTGTGGCCGAGCGGGAAGGTCTCTCCGAGCGCGGTCAGCGGGCCCGGCAGGTTGGTGACCGTCTGCTCCTCGGAGTAGATGTGGGTCAGCGCGAACGCCACGTTGAGCATGCCGAGGGTGACGATGAACGGCGGCAGCGGGATCTTCTGCACCAACAGCCCGTTGAGCAGACCGAATCCGCCGCAGACGACCAGGCCCAGGGCGATGGCGGCGAGCGGAGGCAGGGAGCCCTCGGCCGCCATCTTGGCGATCACGATGCTGCCGAACGCCATCACGGCACCGCACGACAGGTCGATGCCCGCGGTCAGGATGATCAGGGTCTGTCCGATGGCGAGGGTGCCCACGACCATGACCTGCTGCACGATCAGCGAGAAGTTCCCGCCCGTGAGGAACTGCTCGGTCGAGAAGGAGAAGAAGGCACAGGCCAGGAGGAGGGCGACCAGGGGGCCGGTGGTCGGTGCCGTGAGCAGGCGGCGGGCCGTGGTCGGTGCTTTGAGCTCTGCGTACGGCGAGGACGTGCCCGGGGGTGTGGTCGTGGCTGTCATGCGAGGTCCTTGTCGGAAGACAGTGGTCGTTGTCCTTCCTGGTCGGAGGACAAAAGGACGAGCGGGCGGCCGTCCCCCGGTCAGGGAGGAAGGGACGGCCGCCCCGCTGCGGGGGCGTACGGATCAGGCGGCCGGCTCAGCCCCAGCAGTTCTCCAGGCCGTAGGCGGTGTCCTTCGACGTGACGCCGTCCTGGGCCTTGTCGCTGATCAGCGTGACGCCGGTGTCGGTGTAGCCGGACGCCTTCTTGCCGTCCTTGGCGTACGCAACGACAGCCTTGACGCCCTCGGCGGCCATCTTCAGCGGGTACTGCTGAGAAGTCGCGGCGATCTTGCCGTCCTTGACGGCCTGGGTGCCGGTGCAGCCGCCGTCCACGGAGACGATCAGTACGTCCTTCTCCCGGCCCTTGGCCTTCAGCGCGGTGTACGCGCCCAGGGCCGCCGGCTCGTTGATGGTGTAGACGACGTTGATGTCGGGCTCCTTCTGGAGACAGTTCTCCATCGCCGTCTGGCCCTTGGCCTGGTCGCCGCCCGTGTCCTGGGCGCAGGCGACGTCCTTGTCGGTGGCGCCGAAGCCCTTGAGGAAACCGTTGTGCCGCTGGACGCCGACGGAGACGCCCGGCGCGAGGTCGAGGGCGGCTATCTTCGCGGTCTTGCCCTTCATGGCGGCCTTGGCGTACTCGCCGATCAGCTCGCCGGCCTTGAGGTTGTCGGTGGCGAAGAGGGCGTCGACCGCGCTCTCCGGGTCGGTCGGGGTGTCCAGGGCGATGACCAGGACGCCCTTGGCGCGGGCCTTCTCGATCGCGGGCACGATGGCCTTGGAGTCGCTCGGGGTGATCAGGATGCCCTTGACCCCGGCGGCGACCATGTTCTCGATGGCGGTGACCTGCCCGGCGTTGTCCCCGTCGAACTTGCCCGCCGCAGTGGACAGTTGGGCGCCGTTCTCCTTGGCGGCCTTCTCCGCGCCCTCCTTCATCTTCACGAAGAACGGGTTGGTGTCGGTCTTGGTGATCAGACCGACCTTGACCTCGCCCGAGCCGGAACTCGAGGAGCCCGATCCGGAGCCGGACCCGCAGGCCGTCAGGGTGAGGGCCGCGACGCCCGAGAGCGCGGCGACTCTGAGGAGGGAGGAGGACAGGCGAGTGGTGCGAGACATGATCGACTCCTGTGGGATAGCGAGCGGCACGGAGTTGGGATCAGAGCACGCCGCCCGGGGTGTCATCGTTGACTTATGTCATCGTTGACACTGCCTGGCGAGGATGATGGACTCCGCTTCCCGGAAACGTCAATGCTTTTCGCTCGTCACAAATCGGCAAACATCCGCCGTCGCCGCCCACCGTGGCTGCCCGGCAGCCGCGCTCGACGTGACCGGTGCCCGTACGGCCGTCAGAGAAGGGTCAGCCCATGAGCCCGCGTCAGATCACCGTCCTGGGGGAGTGCGTCGCGGACGCGTTCGCCGAACCCGCGAGCACCACCAACGAACTCGCCCTACGTGTACTGCCGGGCGGCGGACCTGCGAATACGGCAGTGTCACTGGCCCGCCTCGGCACCCCGGCCCGTTTCCTCGCGCGATTGTCCGGCGATGTGTTCGGCCGTCTGTTCCGCGCCCACCTGGAGGCGTCGGGGGTGGACCTGTCGGACGCCGTCCAGGCTGCGGAGCCCAGCACGCTGGCCGTGGCGGAACTGGACGCCCAGGGACAGGCCGCGTTCTCCTTCCATGCGCAGAACACGGCCGACTGGCAGTGGACGGCAGCGGAACTGGCGCGGGTGGACCTGTCCGAAACGGCCTGTGTGCACACCGGATCCCTGGCCCTGGTCCAGGAACCCGGGGCGGTGGTGGTGGAGGACTTCCTGGCGGCGGCCGCCCCTCACGCGACCATCAGCATCGACCCCAATGTGCGGCCACTGCTGGTGCACCCCGACGTCTACCGCGCCCGGCTGGCGCACTGGTGCGCCCTCGCCGACGTGCTCCGGCTGAGCGAGGACGACCTGGAACTCCTGCTGCCGGGCACGCCGCCCGAGCAGGCGTGCGACATCTGGCACGCGGCCGGGGCGCGGCTCGTCGTGATCACGCGCGGTGCCGACGGCGCCCTGGCCTCGCTCGACGGCCAACGGGTCCAGGTGCCCGCTGTCTCGACGAGCGTCGCCGACACGGTCGGGGCGGGCGACTCCTTCACCGCCGGACTGCTGCACCACCTCGGCGCTCGTGGGCTTCTGGGTGGTCGGCTGACGGAACTCCGACTGGACGACGTCGAGGAAGCCTGCCGCTTCGGCACCCGCGTCGCGGCCCTGACCTGCTCCGTCATCGGACCCAACCCGCCGTGGCAGAGCCAGCTGGCGTCGCTCGCCGCGGCCGAGCGCGCCTGACGGGCGAGCCTGCCGCTCAACAGCACATCACGGCCGAACCGTTGACGCATTGGCCGGATTGCCCCCATCATCGGGCCACTCGATGTCATCGATGACACAAGTCAACGATGACACCCCTTGCCGATGCCGTGGACGACGGCGCCGACAAGGGCGTCACTCTTCACCAGATCCGCGCCGGGCAGCAGGCTTCGTTGCGCGGACGGCCGCAGCACAGGAGACAGCATGAGCTCTGGACGTGTATCCCGGCATGCTCGTATACGGATGATGGCGGCGGTGGTGACCGTCTGCGCCCTGTCGGCGGCCCCGCTGGCTCCTTCAGCCGTAGCTGCCGACACCCCGCCGTACACCGAGACCTACCGCCCCCAGTTCCACTTCACTCCGGAGAAGAACTGGATGAACGACCCCAACGGGCTCGTGTACTTCCAGGGCGAGTACCACCTCTTCTACCAGTACAACCCGAACGGCAACTCGTGGGGAGACATGTCCTGGGGGCATGCGGTGAGCAAGGACCTCGTGCACTGGGAGGAGTTGCCGCTCGCCCTGTCGCACGACGGTGAGGAGATGGTGTTCTCCGGCAGTGCGGTCGTCGACCGGGACAACACCACCGGGTTCGGCACGAAGAAGAACCCGCCCATGGTGGCGATCTACACCAGCGCCTACAAGAACGGCGGCAAGCAGGCCCAGTCGCTCGCCTACAGCACCGACCGGGGCCGCACCTGGACCAAGTACCAGGGCAATCCCGTCATCGACATCGGCTCCAAGGACTTCCGCGACCCCAAGGTCCAGTGGTACGCGCCGACCAAGAGCTGGCTGATGACGGTGTCGCTGTCCGCCGAGCACAAGGTGCAGTTCTACTCGTCCAAGAACCTCAAGGACTGGAAGCTGCAGAGCGAGTTCGGTCCGGCGGGCGCGACGGGCGGTGTGTGGGAGTGCCCGGACCTGTTCCCCCTCGCGGTCGACGGGGACAAGAAGAAGATCAAGTGGGTCCTGGTCGTCAACATCAACCCCGGCGGTATCGCGGGCGGTTCGGCCGCCCAGTACTTCGTCGGCGACTTCGACGGCAAGAAGTTCACCGCCGACGACAAGGGCACCTACACCCCGCCCACCGGCACGGTGGTACAGGACTTCGAGGGCACAAACTTCGGTTCGTGGACGACCACGGGCAGCGCGTTCGGCCAGGCGCCGGCCGCCGGGGCGCTGGACGGTCAGGGCACAGTCGACGGCTTCGACGGCAAGGGCCTCGCCAACAGCTTCCACTCGGGTGACGGCGCCACCGGCACCCTCACCTCACCCGAATTCACGGTCGACAGCTCCTACCTGAACTTCAAGGTCGGCGGCGGGCGGCACCCGCACGAGTCCGGAACCGTCATGGAGCAGGGACCGCTGCCGGAGGGCACGGTCCTCGCCGACTTCGAAGGCGGCAGCTACGGCGACTGGACGACGACCGGAGACGCCTTCGGCTCGGCACCGGCCACCGGCACCCTTCCCGACCAGCAGGAAGTCTCCGGATTCCGGGGCAGCGGCCTGGTCAACAGCTACCTGAACGGCGACACCTCCACCGGCACCCTTACCTCGCCCGAGTTCACCATCGACAAGAAGCACATCAACTTCCTCATCGGCGGCGGCAACCACCCCGCCGGTTCCGCCGAACCCACCGCCCTCGAACTCGTCGTCGACGGCGAAGTGGTGCGCAGCGCCACCGGAAAGGACGGCGAGGCCCTCAACTGGGCTTCCTGGGACGTCGGCGACCTCGCCGGCAAGCAGGCGCAGATCAGGGTCGTCGACGACAACACCGGCGGCTGGGGCCACCTCAACGTCGACCACATCATGCTGTCCGACACCAAGGCACAGCCCGTCTCCCAGGAGACGTCCGTCAACCTGATCGTCGACGGCCAGGTCGTCCGCAGCGCCACCGGCGCCAACAGCGAGACCCTGGACTGGGCCTCCTTCGACCTGCGCCCCTACACCGGCAAGAAGGCGAAGATCCAGATCGTCGACATGAACAACGCCGGCTGGGGCCACCTCCTGGCCGACCAGTTCACCGAAGCCGACACCGCCGCCAAGTCCGTCGTACAGCGCGCCGACTGGGCCGACTACGGCAAGGACTACTACGCGGCCGTGTCCTGGGAGAACGCACCGGGCGGCAAGCGGTACATGGTCGGCTGGATGAACAACTGGGACTACAGCGGCGCCATCCCCACCTCCCCCTGGCGCGGTGCGCAGAGCGTCCCCCGGGAGATGGCCCTGCGTACGGTCAACGGCCAGATCCGGCTGACCAGCACACCGGTCAGCAGCCTGGAGTCGCTCCGGAAGAAGCGCCCGGCGACAGCGTCCGGTGTAACCGTCCAGAGCACCACGAAGTCCCTGATCGGCCCCGCGGCCCAGGGCAAGGCGCTCGACATCGAGGCGACCTTCTCCCTCAAGGACGCCGACCGCTTCGGTCTGAAGGTGCGTACCGGCGCCGACGGCGAGGAGACCGTCATCGGCTACGACACCACGACACAGGAGCTGTACGTCGACCGCACCCGCTCCGGCGCTGTCGACTTCAACAGCACCTTCCCCGGCGTCCAGACCGCGCCTCTGAAGGCGAAGAACGGCAAGGTGAAGCTGCGGATCCTCGTCGACTGGTCGTCCGTCGAGGTCTTCGGCGGCAACGGCGAGGCCGTCATCACCGACCAGATCTTCCCCGACCCCGCCAGCCAGGGAGTGCAGATCTTCGCCGAGAACGGCTCGGTGAAGCTGGACCAGGCCCGCGTCTGGCACCTCGACTCCTACCGCGACTGACGCCTGCAACAGACAAGGACACGACACCGTGAAGAAGACCCTGCTCGCCGAGTTCACCGCCCGTGAGGGAGCTGAGGACGAGGTCGCCCGCCTGATCGGGGACTACGCCCTCAAGGTGCGAGAGGAAGAAGGCAACCTCGTCTTCGACGTCTACACCAAGGCAGCCGCCCCGCGCGCCTTCTGGATCTTCGAGGTGTACCGCGACGAGGACGCCTTCCAGGCGCACCTGAAGGCACCGTACGGCGGCCCGTTCAACGCGGCGCTCGTCCCGCTGATCGAGGAAGACGCCTCGGTGCTGACCTTCCTCGATCCGGTGACCTGACCTGGCCTGACCTCGCCCGATCCGGTGACTGACGTCGGGCCGGGCCCGCACCGCGGGCCCGGTACCGGCGCATCGTCATGCCGCTGTCCGGTCCGGCGATCGCCGCGGTGGCCCTCTTGGCCTTCCTGCCGGGGCCGGCCGGCACAGGCTCATGTTGGCGGCCCGCCCCTTCCGATGATCCTCAGGACCGCGATGCCGAGTGTTCTTCGAGGATCAGTCCTTCTGGTGCCGAAACCGACTCGCGGATGCCGCAGGGGTGTTCACCATGAAGCAGTTCTTCGAGTCGATCCCCGTCAGCGTCGAGGAAGCAGCCAGGATCGACGGCGCGAACACCTTCCGGATCTTCTGGTCCATCGCGCTGCCGATGGCTCGCCCGGCCCTCATCACCCTGACCATCCTGTCGTTCCAGGGATCGTGGAACGAACTGCCGCACTTCATCGTGTCCTGGCAGAGCCCGGAACCGAACACCCTCACATCCGGGGTCGCCTCACTCGTCTCCGGCCAGCTCGGCCTGGGCGACCAGCACCCGATCAAGCTCGCGGCGACCCTGCTCATGACCATCCCCGTGGCCCTGGTCTTCTTCGCCTTCCAACGGCACTTCGTCCGCGGCGGCACGGCAGGCGCGACCACCGGGTAGCCGGGCGAGGCACCCGAAATTCGTTGTGATCAATGCGCGGGCGGTGTGGACCACGCGTCCCCTCCGACAGGACCGAGCCACATGAACAACCCGCCCCCCCCGCGAACGACGCCACGAACGACCCCGCGAACGAATCCTGGTGGCGCTTCGCGGTCATCTACCAGGTCTACATACGCTGCTTCGCCGACGGCGACGGCGACGGAACCGGCGACATCGCGGGCCCGCGCTCCCGCCTGCAGTACCTGGCCTACCTCGGTGTCGAGGCGATCTGGATCACTCCCTGGTACCCGTCCCCGCTGGCCGACCTCGGCTACGACGTCTCCGACTTCCGCGATATCCACCCCACATACGGCACCCTGGACGAGGCCCGAAAGCTGATCACCGAGGCCCACGAGCTGGGCCTGCGGGTGATCCTCGACATCGTCCCGAACCACGTCTCCAACCAACACGCCTGGTTCCAGGAGGCGTTGGCGGCGGCGCCCGGCTCCCCAGAACGACACCGGTTCATCTTCCGCGAGGGGAGAGGGAAGAACGGCAGCGAGCCCCCCAACGACTGGCATGCGGCCTTCGGCGGCCCCACCTGGATCCGCACGCCGGACGGCCAGTTGTACCTCCACTCCCTGAAAGATCTGCCGACTACCCGGACCTCGAAGTGGCATCGATCCGGGGGAATGCGCCGCCTCGCCGCAGAGTCGACGCCCTCGCACACCACCGCCCACGACCGCAGGAGGCCGCCCCGAACGGAGCGCGGCTCACGCTCCCCAGATTCTCCCCAGCGGCCTCAAAGCGCGTCGGCCGCGCCTGGATCGGAGCTGCACGAGCTCGGGACTCCGGGGCGATTACTCAGAGCCAATCACGCCGCTTGAAAATGACGTACAAGCTGGTGCATACAACGCCCATCAGGGCGATTGCAAAGGGATATCCGAGCACCCAGTGCAACTCCGGCATGTGCGTGAAGTTCATGCCGTAGATCGTCCCGACCAGCGTCGGAGCGAACAGAATGGCCGCCCACGAGGAGATCTTCTTGATCTCCTCGTTCTGTTCGAACCCCGCCTCTGCCAACGCCCGCATTTCCGCGTTCTGTTGCTGCGTGACCAGCGTCGCGTTGACCGTGAGGATCTCGGTCAGGGCCTGGCGGAAGCCGTCGACGCGTTCGCTGGTGTGGGTGACGTGGTCGGCCACGTCGCGGAGGTAGCGCTGTAGTTCCTCGTCCGTGCCGTACTTGGAGAAGCCGGCCATCAATCCGTGCAGCATGCCGACGAGGGGGCGGGTGGCGCGCTGGAACTCGACCATTTCGCGGGAGAGTTCGTAGATGCGGCGGGAGACCTCGGGGTCGCCGCGGAAGACCTCGGTCTCGATCTCGTCGATGTCGATCTGGACGCCCGTCACCACGGGCTCGTAGCCGTCGACCACCGCGTCCAGTATCGCGTAGAGCACCGCCTCCGGGCCGAGTTTGAGCAGTTCCGGAGTCTCCTCCATACGCTGGCGCACCGCCGACAGATCGGGGGCCGCGCCATGGCGGACGGTGATCACGAAGTCGGGGCCGACGAACACATGCAGTTCGCCGAAGTCGACCTCCTCGGGCGCGTCGAGATAGCGCGCCGCGCGCAGGACCACGAACAGGGTGTCGCCGTAGCGCTCCAGCTTGGGTCGCTGGTGTGCCTCCATCGCGTCCTCGACCGCGAGCGGGTGCAGGTCGAACTCGGCGGCCAGCGAGAGGAGTTCGGCCTCAGTGGGGCGGGCGAGGCCGATCCACGCCATGCCGGACGGCTGCTCGCGCAGCTCGCGGAAGGTCTCGGCGAGGGTGGCGGGGGAGGAGACCCGGACGCCGTCCTGGTACAGCGCCGACTCCACGACGCTCGCCACCTCGGCGGAATCGGCAGTCGCGGACCGCGCGGGATGTGCCGGGGCCGGTGGCTCAGGTGGCTGCGGCGGAGTGAGCGCTCGGCGCCAGACGGACTTCATGGGGTTCTTCGAGGCGGGGCGGGCGCGTCGCTCGGACATCGCGGCTGCCTCCCGGACGAGACGATGAGTGCGTGTGTGTCTGTGCGTGCGTGTTCGTGTGCGTGATCACGGAGCAGGATATACGGGATGAATGACATGGGAGGGGGAGCCGATCCTGGATTCCGTGAGAGTTGCGGACCGAAGGTGTCCGCAAGTCTCGCTAGCGTGCGGAGCATGACGAAGACGACGAAGCGGACCACCGGGGCCGCGGGGACCGATCCCATCCTCAGCACCCGCGCCCTCAACCGGGCCACCCTCGACCGGCAGTTGCTGCTGCGCCGCTCCCCGCTGTCCGTCATGGCGGCCGTGGAACATCTGGTCGGCCTCCAGGCCCAGGAGGTCAAACCGCCGTACTACGCGCTCGCCGCCCGCCTCGACGGCTTCACGCCCGAGAAGCTGTCCGGGCCGCTGGCCGACCGCGCCGCCGTACGCATCGTCACCCTGCGTTCGACGATCCACCTGCACACCGCCGACGACACTCTCACCCTGCGTCCGCTGGTCCAGCCCGCCCGGGACCGCGAGGTGAACCTCTTCCGCAAGGGCCTGGTCGGCGTCGACCTGGGCCGCCTCGCCGTCATCGCCCGTGACCTCGTCGAGGCCGAGCCCCGCACCATGAAGCAGTTGCGCGAGGCGCTGAGCGCCGAGTGGCCGGACGCGGACCCGCAGTCCCTGGCCGTCGCCGCCCGTTGCACGCTTCCCCTCGTCCAGGTCACCCCGCGCGGACTGTGGGGCCGCAGTGCCCAGGTCGCCCTCACCACCGTCGAGCACTGGCTGGGCCGCCCCGCCGAGCCGGCCGCCTCCCCGGACGCCGCGGTGCTGCGCTATCTGGCCGCTTTCGGGCCGGCCTCCGTGAAGGACATGCAGACCTGGTCCGGCCTGACCCGGATGCGCGCCGCCTTCGAACGGCTCCGCCCTCAGCTGCTCACCTTCCGGGACGAGAGCGGCGTCGAGCTCTTCGACCTGCCCGACGCCCCGCGCCCCGACCCGGAGACCCCGGCCCCGCCCCGCTTCCTGCCCGAGTTCGACAATCTGCTCCTCTCCCACGCCGACCGCACCCGTGTGATCCCGCCCGCGAACCGTGGCCGCACCTGGCAGGCGAACACCTTCTACTGCCCGCTCCTCGTCGACGGCTTCCTCGCGGGGGTGTGGCGGATCCTCGGCGACGCCCTGGTCATAGAGCCGTTCGTCGAGCTCAGCAAGCAGCAGCGCGCGGACGTCCTCGAAGAGGGGGAGCGGATGCTGCGGGTCCTGCACTCGGAGGACTCGTACGACATCCGCTTCGGGACCGTGATCCCCTAGCGGCCGTCGCCCCCCCGGCGACTTGTCGCCTCCTGGCGACAAGTCATCTCCCAGTGACCGGCATCCTCAAACAGGCACCGCCCACGCCTCGTTCCGGCTCAGTCCGCCCGTCCCGTCACCGCGACGGTCACCCCGAGCCCGATTATCGTGGCCCCGCCGGCTCCGCCTATCAGGGACAGCCGGCGGTCGGAGCGGGCGAACCAGCTGCGGGCGGCGGATGCGGTCAGGCCCCACAGGGTGTCCGTGACCAGGCCGATGGTGATCGGGACCAGGCCCAGCAGCAGCATCTGCGTCGGGACACTGCCTGCCGAGTGGTCCACGAACTGGGGGAGGACGGCGGCGAAGAACACCACGCCCTTCGGGTTGGTGACACCGACCAGGGCGCCGTCGAGGAGCGTTCGCAGATCGCCGCGCGACGGTCCCGTGGGCCGCACCTCTATCGCCGACGCCTTCAGCTCCTTGCGGTGCCGGAACGCCTGCACGCCCAGGTAGACCAGATAGGCCGCGCCGGCCAGCTTCACCGTCAGATAGACCGCCACGGACCGCTCCACCAGGGAGCCGACGCCCACCGCGACCGCGACGACCAGCAGGTACGAGCCGAGGACATTGCCGAGCGCGGTCGCCATGGCGGTGCGGCGACCGTGGGCCAGGGCGCGGCCGATGACGAACAGCACGCTTGGCCCCGGAACCACGATCACCAGCAACGACATCGCCGCGAAGGCCAGCAAACGGTCCGCGGACACCATGCCCATCACCCCCGACGCCTGTTTCACTTCCCGTGCCGTCACTTCCGAACGGCACCCAATTCAACCAGGCCCCACTGACAACGGACACGGCGGCGGACGCGCAAGAGCAGGCGGCAGACATGGATAGGGGGCGTTGCGGGCCGCTCGTGGAGGCCCGCAACGCCCCCTGGTCTTTCACCCGAGGTGTGCTCGGGAGACCTTCTGGACGACAGTCCCGGTCAGGACTCGACCTGTTCGGTCACCTCGTCCGAGAACGTGGTCAGCCGGGTGTAGACACCCGGGTAACCGGCCTGGGCGCAGCCCTCGCCCCAGGAAGTGATCCCTGCCAGGACGCCCCCGATGATCAGGGGACCGCCGCTGTCGCCCTGGCAGGTGTCGACGCCGCCGGAGGTGTATCCGGCGCAGACCATGTCGGACGCGAGGAAGTCCGAACCGTAGGAGCTCGCGCAGCTGGAGTTGGAGACGAGCGGCACGGTGGCCGTCCGCAGCTGGTTGGAGGAGCTGCCGTTCGAGGACGTGGTGCCCCAGCCGATGACGCGGGCGGTGGTGCCGGCCGCGTACACGCCGGTGTCCGAGGAGTCGACGTACGAGGCCGTCGTGTACGGCATCGAGGTCGACAGGGTCAGCACGGCCACGTCGTTGCCGTCGGTGGCGCTCGTGTAGTCGGGGTGGACCCAGATGTCGCTGACCCGGCTGACGGTGCCGTTCGTGCCGTTGCGGTAGGTGCGGCCGCCGACGACGCGGACGCTGCTGGTGGTCTCGTCGACCATGCAGTGGGCCGCGGTGACGACCTTGGTGGCCGAGACCAACGTGCCGCCGCAGAACTGGTTCTGCGAGGCGTCGGTGATCTGCATCATGAACGGGTACGCGGTCGTCGTGGTGGTCGTGCCGCCCACGATGCGCGTTGAGGCGGCCTCAGCCGTGGGGGCGCTGAGCAGGGCTGTCGCGGCCGCGGCAGCGGTGGCCACGACGGCGGCGGTCTTTCTGGCACGGGTGAGCCCGGACATGAGACTCCTCATTGGGGGGTTGCCGGTGGGGGGTCGCGCGGGTGGGGGGTGGTGCACGGGGGCCGCGGGACCGACCCCCGTGTGCCCGGCGAGCGGCACGCACTCAAGGTAGGTCCCGGAAGTTCCCCTTCCCAATGAGGGAACCCCCTAAGGGAGTTGGGCAGGGAAAACCCTCGGTCGGGGTCGGCTAAACCTCCGCGGACCGACAAGGACGGGTGAACTCACGCGCCGCGAGGCGTCGTACGACGACCCGAGGGCACTGCGAACTACGCCCCGACGCACAGGCACGGCATCTCAAAGACACGTCGTCCGGCACCCGGAACTCATGCCCTCCGGTACCTCGACTCACGTCGTCCGGCACCCCGAACTCACGCCGTGCGCCGTCCCGAACTCACGTAGTGCGCCGTCCCGCCGCCAGTCTGACGATGTCGACGCGCGATCGGATCCCGAGCTTGCGATATACGCGGGTAAGTGTCGCTTCGACCGTTTTGACGCTGATGAACAGGCGCGCGGCGATCTCCCGGTTCGTCGCGCCCTCCATGACGAGCGCGGCGACCTGACGCTCCATAGAGGCGAGCCCGTCCAGGCCCTCAAGACCGTCCGGCGGCGCGGCGGCGGGGGTGGGGGCCGCCTCCACGGGGCGCGCCGCGGCGGCCGCCTCGACCTGCCGCAGCCAGGGCAGTGCCCGGCAGCGGCGGAACAGCCGGGCCGCCTCGTCGTACGACGTGGGGCCGGGAGCGCCGGTGCGTAGCTGGGCCAGGGCGAAGGCGGCGCGGGCCTCCTCCAGGCTGTAGCCCAGTTTCCCGAGACGGTCCTGCGCCGACGTCAACTGGGCCACCGCGGCGTCCTGTTCGCCGCGTGTCGCGCGGAGCAGCGCCTCGGCCCGGTCCAGGACGGCCAGCACGCTCTCGCGGTCCAGCCGCAGCGCCAGCTCCCGCGTGACGTCGATGACGTCCTGTGCCTCCGCGAGCTCGCCGCTGCGGACCAGGGCCTCGGCGAGGTCGCCGTGCCAGCGGCCGCGCGCCGGGTCGGTGATGCCGAGGCCCTGCTCCACTTCGCGTACCCGGCGCAGCGAGACGACCGCCGCCCGCACGTCCCCGGCCACCAACTGGGCGTGGCCCAGGGCCGCCAGGGCACGGGAGACGTACATCTGGTCGCCGTCCTCCTCGGCGTGCTCCACCGCCTCCCGCGCCAGCGCCAGCGCCCGGTCCGTCTCGCCGCCCGCCGCCTCGGCGAGCGAGGTCAGCACGGCGGAGGCCACCTCGCCGATACCGGTGTCGCGGGCGAGGCGCAGGCTCTCGCGGGCCAGGTCGAGGGCGCGCCCGCAGTGCCCGGAGTGCAGTTCGGTCTCGGCCACCCCGCGCAGGAAGTGCACCTCGCTCTCGACCGACCCGCGCCGGCGCACCTCGCGGAGCAGGGCGGTGACCGTCGTGCGCGCCTCCGCCAGCTGGTCGCTCATGATCAGCCAGCGGAACCGGGAGTAGCCGGCGCCGTTGTGATGGCACGCCACCCTCGGGTCCTGCGGCTCCTCCAGCGCCCGCCGGATGGTCGCGGGGGCGTCCGCGTGGCCCATCAGCGTCTCGATCTGCGCCTGGAAGGCGAGAGCCATCAGCTCGGTGTGCCGGTCGCCGGCCCGCCCGGCCAACTCCGCCGCGTACGCCGCCTCGCCGCGGGCCTCGTCGAAGTCGCCCTCCACGAGCAGGGCGCGCCAGGTGAGTTGGTAGTGGACCAGGGCGAGCAGCCTCGGGTCCTCACCGGCGTCGGCCAGGGCTTGCGGGAAGATCGCGTCGACCTCGGTCATGGCGTGGCCCGCCGTGTCGATCACGATGATCCAGGCCCGCACCCGGTCCTCGGGCACGGTCGTGCGGCTCAGTACCTCGCGGGCGATGTCCCGGGCGAGGTCCAGCTCTCCGGCGGTGATCGCGTCCTCGGCGGCCGCCAGGCGCAGCACTTCCGGGTTCGACGTGCCGTCGGCCGGCGTGTGCCGCGCCGCGAGCAGGCCCAGTTGCGCCGCGACCGACGGCGCTCCCCGGTCCCGGGCCTGGGCGGCGGCCTCGGCGAGCCGGGCCGCCACCTCCAGGTCGGTGCCGTGGGTCGCCAGGGCCAGGTGCCGGGCGCGTTCGATGGGGTCGGAGGCCGCCGTGGACAGCGCGGCGTGCGCGGCCCGCCGCTCCTGCGCGGGCGCCTCCGCGTACAGCGCGGCGGAGATCATCGGGTGTGCGAACCGTACGGCGGGGCCCTCGGGCTCGGTCGCCAGCAGCCCGAGTTCGGCGGCCTGGGCGGTCTCGGCCTCGGCGTTGTCCCGGCCGGCCGCGTGCAGCAGCGCCAGCGTGGGACGGGCGCCCGCGCTCGCCACGAGGAGGGTGCGGCGGGCCTCCTCCGACAGCATCTCCAGGCGGTTCAGCACCAGGGCGCGCAGCGAGGTGGGCACCGGCAGCGGTTCGCCGGGGCGGGGCGGGGTCGGGTTCTCGGCGAGGGCGCGGCCCAGTTCGAGGGCGAACAGGGCGTTGCCGCCGCTGGTGCGGTGGATGTCCCGGACCGTGGAGCGGGGCAGGCCGGTGTAGCCGCGGTGGTCGAGCAGCGCGGACAGCTGGGCGCGCGAGAGGGGTCCCAGCCGTACGGCGAGGGTGTCCGGCGGGGACGCGCGTAGATGGCGGTCGTACTCCTGGCCGTCGGTCCGCACCGCGCACAACATCCGGACCGGGGTGTCGCCGAGGCGGCGGGCGGCGAAGCCGAGGAGCTCGGCGCTGGCCGGATCCAGCCACTGGAGGTCGTCGGCGACGACGAGGACGGGCCCGGTGTCGGCGAGGGCGCGCAGGGCCGACAGCACGGCGAGGCGCAGCGCGAGGCCGTCGCGCTGGAGGGTGGACTCGCCGCGGCCGGTGAGCGCCGACTCCAGGGCGGTGCGCTGGGCGGCGGGGAGCCGCTCGGACACCTCGTCCAGGACCAGGCCGAGGAGGTCGGCCAGGGCGAGGAAGGGAAGGTGGGATTCGGACTCCGTGGGCGAGCAGCGCAACACGGTGCGCGCCGCCCCGCCGTATTCCCCGGCCAATGCCCGCAGGACCGTCGACTTCCCAATTCCGGCGGGTCCGTGAAGCAGCACGCTGCCGCCCCGCCCGAGCTGCTCACGCGCCGCCCTGAACAGCTCGTCCCTGCCGATGACCTGGTCGGGGCGGCATCTGGCAGGCTCCTTGAAGTCCCGTCGCACGGTCACCGCTCCCCTCCGTGTGTCGTGTCCGGGCCAATATTAGGCAACGAATCTTTGAAATTCGGACGGACGACGTGGTGAGGCAAATAACAGCCGTGGAGAGCTTGCGATCGTCATGGGGAAATTCAAGGCGCGGATGAATGAATGGGCGGTCGTCGGAGTGGGCTGGACCAGGGGCGGAGACCCACCGCCCCCCGGAGGCAACCCGCCCCTCCCCGCTCTACGGCAGCAACCCCGCCCGGCGTGCCGCCACCACCGCCTCTCCGCGGGTGTGGGCGCCCAGCTTCCGCATGGCCGAGCCCAGGTAGCCCTTGACCGTCTCCGCGCGCAGCCCGAGCCGCTCGGCGGTGACCGCGTTCGTCGAGCCGGCGGCCACACACGCCAGCACGTCCACTTCCCGCGGGGCCAGCCGCGTGCCGTCCCGGCGGCCGTCCGGCGTGGGTGCGGGCCCCTCCGCCAGCAGGCCGCAGACCTCCAGGAGCTCCGTGCGCAGCGCGGGGTCGTCGATGCGCGGGGCCAGGGCGCGCAGGACGGCGTGGGCCTCACGGACCTGCTCCCAGGCGGCACCCCGGCCCTCGTCGTCGTACGGCGCCGTCCGCGGCCGGGCCGCCTCCAGCAGCCCTCGCACCTCGTCCCGCACCACCAGCGCCTGCTCCACGTCCCGCGCCGCCTCCACGGCCGCCGTCAGCGTGCGGTCGCCCAGCGGCTGGGCCGTGCGCAGGGCGCCGTACAGGACACCGCGCACCCGGCGCCGTACGACGACCGGGACCGCCAGCACCGAGCGCAGGCCCTCCGCGGCGACCACGGCGTCGTACTCGTGGCTGATCTGCCGGGAGGCGGAGTAGTCCGTGACCGCGCAGGGCCGGACGAGGGCGACGGCCTTGCCGCCGAGGCCGTTGCCGGCGGTCACGGCGAGTCTGCGCAGGGACTCGGTCGCCGTGCCGTTCAGTTCGCTGATGCGCATCCGGGGGCGCCCGGGCTCCACCATGCCGCCGAAGGCGACCGGCAGTCCCGTCGAGCGGCGCAGGCGTACCAGCGCGCTCCTCATCTCCACCGATGCGGCCGCGTCAACTGCCACGTGCTCGCCCTTTCACCGCTGTTTCCCGAGCGCACACCCCCGTTCGGGGGTAGTGAGACCCACGTCACGGATTACACGATGACAGAGAGCCGCCCGGCAAGGTCCGGAGACCAGGAGGACAGATGACGACGGGGACGGAGCTGTTCCGCGACGCGCGGAACTTCCTGCTCGACCACCGCGAGGACTACGCGACCGCCTACGAGGGCTTCGACTGGCCGCGACCCGAGCGGTTCAACTGGGCGCTCGACTGGTTCGACGTCATCGCGGCCGGAAACGACCGCCCCGCGCTGCACATCGTCGAGGAGGACGGCAGCGAGGTCCGGCTGTCCTTCGCCGAGATGGCCGAGCGGTCCGACCGTGTCGCCAACTGGCTGCGGGCGCGGGGCGTGCGGGCCGAGGACCGTGTCCTCGTCATGCTCGGCAACCAGGCCGAGCTGTGGGAGACCGCCCTGGCCGCCATGAAGCTGCGCGCCGTCGTCATCCCGGCCACCCCGCTGCTCGGCCCGGCCGACCTGCGCGACCGGGTGGAGCGGGGCCGCGTCCGGCATGTGCTGGTGCGGGCCGAGGACACCGGCAAGTTCGACGAGGTGCCCGGCCGCTACACGCGCATCAGCGTCGGCGGGGCGCGCGAGGGATGGCAGTCGTACGAGGACGCGTACGCGGCCCCCGCCGAGTTCGTCCCCGACGGGCCGACCGCCTCCGACGACCCGCTGATGCTCTACTTCACCTCCGGCACCACCGCCCGCCCCAAGCTGGTCGAGCACACCCACACCTCGTACCCGATCGGGCACCTGGCCACCATGTACTGGATCGGCCTCAAGCCCGGCGACGTGCACCTGAACATCTCCTCGCCCGGCTGGGCCAAGCACGCCTGGTCCAACCTCTTCGCCCCGTGGAACGCCGAGGCGACCGTCTTCATCCACAACTACACGCGCTTCGACGCGGCCCGGCTGATGGCCGAGATGGACCGCGCGGGCGTCACCACCTTCTGCGCCCCGCCGACCGTCTGGCGCATGCTCATCCAGGCCGACCTGAGCGCGCTGCGCACCCGTCCCCGTGAGGTCGTGGCGGCGGGTGAGCCCCTGAACCCCGAGGTCATCGAGCAGGTCCGGCGGGCCTGGGGCGTGACCATCCGGGACGGCTTCGGGCAGACCGAGACCGCCGTCCAGGTCTCCAACAGCCCCGGCCAGCCCTTGAAGACGGGCTCGATGGGCCGCCCCAGCCCCGGCTTCCGCGTCGAACTCCTCGATCCGGTCTCCGGCGCACCGGGGGCCGAGGAGGGCGAGATCGCCCTCGACCTGTCGGCCCGACCCGTCGGCGTGATGACCGGCTACCACGGCGACGCCGACCGTACGGCGGAGGCGATGGCCGGCGGCTACTACCGGACGGGGGACATCGGTTCGCGGGACGCCGACGGATACATCACGTACGTGGGTCGCGCGGACGACGTGTTCAAGGCATCGGACTACAAGATCAGTCCCTTCGAGCTGGAGAGCGCCCTGCTGGAGCACGGGGCGGTGGCCGAGGCGGCCGTCGTGCCCGCGCCGGACGAGCTGCGGCTCGCGGTGCCGAAGGCGTACGTCGTCCTGGCGGAGGGCTGGGAGCCGGGCCCCGACACGGCCAAGGTGCTCTTCGAGCACTCACGGGACGTTCTCGCGCCGTACAAGCGCATCCGCCGCCTGGAGTTCGCGCCGCTGCCCAAGACCGTCTCCGGCAAGATCCGCCGTATCGAGCTGCGCGAGGCCACGGCCGCGGGGTCGGACGCCGAGTACCACGAGGAGGACTTCCGGTGACCGCACAGCTGTCGTACACCCACGGGACGAGCGGGATGGCCCTGCTCGGCGACACGATCGGGGCCAACCTGGACCGTGCGGTCGCCGCGTGGCCGGACCGGGAGGCACTGGTCGACGTACCGTCCGGGCGACGCTGGACGTACACCCAATTCGCCGCCGACGTCGACGAGTTGGCGTACGCGTTGCTCGCGAGCGGGGTCGCCAAGGGCGACCGGGTGGGCATCTGGGCGGTCAACTGCCCCGAGTGGGTCCTGGTCCAGTACGCCACGGCCCGGATCGGCGCGATCATGGTGAACATCAACCCGGCGTACCGCACCCACGAGGTCGAGTACGTGCTCAACCAGGCCGGGATCTCGCTGCTCTTCGCGTCCGTCAGCCACAAGACGAGCGACTACCGGGCGATGGTCGAGCAGGTGCGCGGCAAGTGCCCGCGGCTGCGGGAGACCGTGTACATCGGCGACCCCGGCTGGGAGACGCTGATCGCTCGCGGGACCCCGGTTCCGTACGAGGAGCTGTCCTGCGACGACCCCATCAACATCCAGTACACGTCGGGCACGACGGGCTTCCCCAAAGGGGCCACCCTCTCGCACCACAACATCCTCAACAACGGCTACTTCGTGGGCGAGATGATCGCCTACGGCGAGCAGGACCGGGTGTGCATCCCCGTGCCGTTCTACCACTGCTTCGGCATGGTCATGGGCAATCTGGCCGCCACCTCCCACGGTGCCTGCATGGTGATCCCGGCCCCCTCCTTCGACCCGAAGGCCACGCTGGAGGCGGTCCAGCAGGAGCGCTGCACCTCGCTCTACGGCGTCCCGACCATGTTCATCGCGGAGCTCAACCTCCCCGACTTCGCGTCGTACGACCTCTCCTCCCTGCGCACCGGCATCATGGCGGGCTCGCCCTGCCCGGTGGAGGTGATGAAGCGGGTCGTCGCCGAGATGCACATGGCGGAGGTCTCCATCTGCTACGGCATGACCGAGACGTCCCCGGTGTCCCTCCAGACGCGGCGGGAGGACGACCTGGAGCACCGCACGTCCACGGTCGGCCGCGTCCTGCCGCACATCGAGGTGAAGATCGTCGACCCGGCGACCGGCGTGACCCAGCCGCGCGGCACGGCGGGCGAGCTGTGCACCCGCGGCTACAGCGTGATGCTCGGCTACTGGAACGAGCCCGAGAAGACCGCCGAGGCCGTCGACGCCGGACGCTGGATGCACACCGGTGACCTCGCGACGATGCGCGAGGACGGCTACGTCGAGATCGTCGGCCGTATCAAGGACATGATCATCCGGGGTGGCGAGAACATCTACCCGCGGGAGATCGAGGAGTTCCTGTACGCCCACCCGAAGATCGCGGACGTCCAGGTCGTCGGGGTGCCGCACGAGCGGTACGGCGAGGAGGTGCTGGCCTGTGTCATCCCGCGCGACGTGGCCGATCCGCTGACGTTGGAGGAGCTACGGGCCTTCTGCGACGGGCAGTTGGCGCACTACAAGATCCCCAGCCGGTTGCGGATCCTCGAGTCGTTCCCGATGACGGTGTCCGGGAAGGTGCGGAAGGTGGAGTTGCGGGAGAAGTACGCGGCCCCCTCGGCCTAGGCTTCAGCCGGTCTCCGGCCAGTCGCGGCGCATGCACACGCGCGGCCACCGGTCGAGGCCGAGCTCCGCCTCGTGGGCGCGGATCCTCCGCAGCCCCGCGGTGAGTTCGGCCTCCGCCAGGGCCCGGAAGCCGAGGCGGGCGTAGTACGGGGCGTTCCACGGGACCTCGGTGAAGGTGGTCAGGGTGAGGGCGGTGAGGCCCTGCTCGTGTGCGTGGTCGGCGGCGTGGGCGAGGAGGGCCCGGCCCAGGCCCCGGCGGGCGGCGTCCGGGTGGACCGAGACCTGCTCGATGTGCAGGGCGCCGTCGACGGGCTCGCAGATCAGATAGGCGACCGGGTGATCGTCGGCGTCGCGGGCCACCCAGGCGCGGCCCGCCCGGCGGAAGCGGTCCAGGACGTCCAGGGCGGGCGGCTCGTCGTCGGCGATCGCCGCCATGCCGAGGTCGCGGAAGGGGGCGCCCGCGGCGCGCTCGATGTCCTGGAGGACGAGGAGGTCGTCGGGGATCGCGGGGCGGATGCGCATGGGCCGAGTGTCCGTCGGCCGCGGCGCCGGGCGCGAGCGGATTACCGGGCGCCCGTCGCGTCCAGTTCGTCGGCGAGGCTGTTGACCGGCTGGGGTGTCCCCGTGAGGTCCAGGACGAACAGGGGGACGCCCAGCGAGTCGGCGCGGGCGCGGGCCTCGGGGGCGTATCCGGCGAGGGAGAAGTAGACGCAGGCCGCGGACTCCGTCATCGCGGTCAGCCACAGGCACTCCACGTCGCGGAGGGACGCCGGAGCCACGGTCGGGTCGACCTGGGCGAGCAGCCCGTGAGCGGCGATCCCGATCCCGGTCGGCGGCCGCTGGTCGGCGCGGCGGATGTCCCGGTAGCCGAGCCAGCGCAGATAGACGGCGGCCGCCGTGACCGCGTCGCGGGCGGTGCGGATCGTGATCGGCTGGAAGGCGCGGCGCGGCACGGGCGTCTTCTGCTGTGCCGCATCCGTATCCGCTTCCCCTCCTGCATCCGCATCCGCGTCCTCGCCGGTCCCTGTCTCCACGACCGGAACGCGCAGCACCGTCCCGCAGGGGCAGCCCAGCTCCGGACGGGGCCACTCGTCCTCGCGGCCGCACGCCCCGCAGCGCACGCCGACCCACTCCTCGTCCCAGGAGCGATGGGTGATGACCGTGGCGGTCCCCTGGGCATCCAGCGTCGGCGCGACGGGCGCCCCGCACGCACACGGGTAGACGGGCGCCGCGTAGAGATGCTCCCGCCGACAGGCCGGGCAGCGCACCGACACGCTCTCGGACATGGCCCACTCCAGGACGATCTCGCATCGGGACAGCGCCCCCATCGTCCTCCAGGTGGTGCCCGGTTGTCCGCCCCTTGACGGTCTTCACCTGCCCACCTACATTGCTTCCAGATAGTAGAAAAGTATTTCCACAATGCGGAAATGCTGCAGTAAAGCAGAACAGACATCGTCACGGAATTGCTCACCGCGGGGCGCGACGGGAGTGCGAATCCGACAGCCGAAGCAGGAGTACTCAATGGCTCGTATGACCGCTGCCCGAGCGGCAGTCGAGATCCTCAAGCGCGAGGGCGTCAGCAACGCGTTCGGTGTGCCGGGCGCGGCGATCAACCCCTTCTACGCGGCGCTCAAGGCCTCCGGTGGCATCAACCACACCCTCGCCCGCCATGTGGAGGGCGCCTCGCACATGGCCGAGGGCTACACCCGTACGCACGCGGGCAACATCGGCGTCTGCATCGGCACGTCCGGTCCCGCCGGCACCGACATGATCACCGGCCTGTACTCCGCGATCGGCGACTCCATCCCGATCCTGTGCATCACGGGCCAGGCGCCGACCGCCGTGATCCACAAAGAGGACTTCCAGGCCGTCGACATCGCCTCGATCGCCAAGCCGGTCACGAAAATGGCGGTGACCGTCCTGGAGGCCGCCCAGGTCCCCGGAG
The DNA here is from genome assembly GCF_001270495.1 of Streptomyces viridochromogenes. GTDB lineage: Bacteria > Actinomycetota > Actinomycetes > Streptomycetales > Streptomycetaceae > Streptomyces > Streptomyces viridochromogenes_A. The sequence goes on along the minus strand of NZ_LGUR01000061.1, from coordinate 58,217 downwards.
TCTTCCAGCAGGCCTTCCACCTGATGCGCTCCGGCCGTCCCGGCCCGGTCCTGATCGACCTGCCGATCGACGTCCAGCTGACGGAGATCGAGTTCGACCCGGAGACGTACGAGCCCCTCCCGGCCTACAAGCCGGCCGCGACCCGCGCCCAGATCGAGAAGGCGATCGGGATGCTGAACGCCTCCGAGCGGCCGCTGATCGTCGCGGGCGGCGGTGTCATCAACGCTGACGCCGCCGAACTGCTCGTGGAATTCGCCGAGTTGACGGGCACTCCGGTCGTCCCGACCCTGATGGGCTGGGGCCTGCTGCCCGACGACCACGAGCTGAACGCCGGCATGGTGGGCCTGCAGACCTCGCACCGCTACGGCAACGCGACCTTCCTGGAGTCCGACTTCGTCCTCGGCATCGGCAACCGCTGGGCCAACCGCCACACCGGCAAGCTCGACGTCTACACGGCAGGCCGGAAGTTCGTCCACGTCGACATCGAGCCGACCCAGATCGGCAAGATCTTCGCCCCCGACTACGGCATCGCCTCCGACGCGAAGGCCGCTCTGGAGCTGTTCGTCCAGGTGGCCAGGGAGTTGAAGGCGGCGGGCAAGCTGCCGGACCGCTCCGCGTGGGCGGCCTCCGCGCAGGAGAAGAAGGCGACCCTCCAGCGACGTACGCACTTCGACGACATCCCGATCAAGCCGCAGCGCGTCTACGAGGAGATGAACAAGGCCTTCGGGCCGGAGACCCGGTACGTCTCCACCATCGGCCTCTCGCAGATCGCCGGCGCCCAGATGCTGCACGTCTTCAAGCCGCGCCACTGGATCAACTGCGGCCAGGCGGGCCCCCTCGGCTGGACCGTCCCGGCCGCGCTGGGCGTGGCGAAGGCCGACCCGGAGGCACAGGTCGTCGCCCTGTCCGGCGACTACGACTTCCAGTTCATGATCGAGGAACTGGCGGTCGGCGCGCAGCACAAGATCCCGTACGTGCACGTCCTGGTCAACAACGCCTACCTGGGGCTGATCCGCCAGGCGCAGCGGGCGTTCGACATCGACTTCCAGGTCAAGCTGGAGTTCGAGAACATCAACTCGCCCGAACTGGGCGTCTACGGCGTCGACCACGTCAAGGTCGCCGAGGGCCTCGGCTGCAAGGCGATCCGGGTGACCGACCCGAGCGAACTGGGCGCCGCCCTGGAGCAGGCCAAGAAGCTCGCCGCCGAGCACCAGGTGCCGGTCGTCGTGGAGGCGATCCTGGAGCGGGTCACCAACATCTCCATGTCGACCACCAACGACATCAGCAACGTGGTCGAGTTCGAGGAGCTCGCGACGGAGCCGGAGCACGCGCCGACGTCGATCAGGACGCTGAAGGTCTGACGCGGTAGCTCCCACCCGCCCGGACACAGAAGGGGCGGTCCAGCCGAAAGGCCGGACCGCCCCTTTTCCGTGCTCCCCCGTGGGTGTTGCTCCCCCGTCGAGGCCCGCCGCCCCCGTGCCGGCGGGCCCCGTGTGATGAGAATGTTGCCCTCGAACGGCGGCAGTTGAAGCCCCTTGAACAAGGTTCAGAGCTTGATTTGAGCTTTGCGTAGATGTCTTACGTCTCCAGAAGTGCGTACGCGCTACGAGGTGCGGACGTGCGGACACGCGGACGTTCGGCCGGGTGTGCTGCCCTGCCTCCAGCGTCCTGAGCGTCCCACGGAAGGCCCGTTCGCGGCACCCCGGACGCCGAAGAGCGCCGGGTACGGGACCGTCCGTACCCGGCGCTCTTCAGCCGGTGAGGTATTCGGTTGTGGCCGTCCGACGGTGCGAGGCTGGGCGCGACAGGACGTTCGCGCCGCCGGACGGGGTCCAGGGCCCGGCTGGGCTCGGGACCGCGGCGGCAGCGACGGAACCGGGGCCCCTTCCCTCTGGTCGAGAAGGAGGTCCGGACCTTCACCACCGCACTGGCTCGCACGCCGCCGCGGTCCTCACGTTGCCCGCGCCCTCTTCCGGTCGACCACCCCTCATCCGGGTCGATCGGCAGCGTGGCGCGGGCGGTGCGTCCGCTCATGACCTCCTGTCAGGAGACGGACGCAGCTCGGGGGTTCAGTCCTCGCGCAGGGCGCGGACCGCCTCCTCCACGCGCTTGCCGTACTCCGGGTCGGCGGCGTGGAAGTGGGCCAGGTTCTTCTCGATCACGTCGTCGCGGGAGACCTGGGACAGGCCACCGGCGATGTTCGCGACCAGGCGGGACTTCTCCTCGGCCGACATCAGCCGGTACAGCTCGCCGGCCTGGAAGAAGTGGTCGTCCTTGGTGTGCAGAGGCGCCTCGTGGGTGCCGGTGTGGCCGGTCACGGCCAGCGGGGCCGACAGCGGGCGGCCGGTCTCCACCGGGCCGTCGTAGGAGTTCGGCTCGTAGTTCTTCGCCCCGCGGCCCTGGGAGTTGGTCGCCATGAGACCGTCCCGGCCGTAGTTGTCGGCCGCAGTCGCCTTGGGCGCGTTGACGGCCAGCTGGGTGTGGTTGACGCCCAGGCGGTAGCGGTGGGCGTCCGCGTAGGCGAACAGGCGGCCCTGGAGCATCTTGTCGGGGGAGGGGCCGATGCCGGGCACGAAGTTGTTCGGGGAGAACGCGGCCTGCTCGACCTCGGCGAAGACGTTGTCCGGGTTGCGGTCCAGGACCAGCCGGCCCACGCGCTGGAGCGGGTAGTCCTTGTGCGGCCAGACCTTGGTGAGGTCGAACGGGTTGAAGCGGTAGTCGGCCGCCTCGGCCGCCGGCATCAGCTGGACGTAGAGCGTCCAGGACGGGTGCACGCCCCGCTCGATGGCCTGGAGCAGGTCCGTCTGGTGCGAGTTGGGGTCCTTGCCCGCGAGTTCGGCGCCCTGCTCGGCGCTCAGGCAGCGGATGCCCTGGTTGGTCTTGAAGTGGTACTTGACGAAGAAGGCCTCGCCGTCGGCGTTCGTCCACTGGTAGGTGTGCGAGCCGTAGCCGTTCATGTGGCGGTACGACGCGGGGATGCCGCGGTCGCCCATCAGCCAGGTCACCTGGTGCGTGGCCTCGGGGGCGTGTGCCCAGAAGTCCCAGACGTTGTCCGGCTCCTGGCGGCCGGTGAACGGGTCGCGCTTCTGTGAGTGGATGAAGTCGGGGAACTTGATCGGGTCCTTGATGAAGAACACCGGGGTGTTGTTCCCGACGAGGTCGTAATTGCCTTCCGCCGTATAGAACTTGACCGCGAAACCGCGCGGGTCACGGACCGCGTCCGCGCCGCCGAGGCTGTCGGCCACGGTCGAGAAGCGCAGGAACACCTCGGTGCGCTTGCCGACCGCGCTGAGGAAGTCGGCGTGGGTGAAGCCGGTGACGTCGTCGGTCACCTCGAAGTGGCCGTAGGCGCCGGAGCCCCGGGCGTGCACCACGCGCTCCGGAATGCGCTCGCGGTTGAAGCGCGCCAGCTTCTCCAGGAGGTGCTGGTCCTGGAGCAGGAGCGGGCCGCCGACGCCGGCGGAGGCGGAGTTCTGGTTGTCGGCGACCGGGGCGCCGGACTCGGTGGTGAGCACGCGCTTCGACATCGTGGACCTTCCGTGCGGTAGCACTTCCGTGCGGGTGGCAGCGGAAAACTCTTTCCGCTTGATGGAGCCTAGAAGTGGGAGAATCTGAGCGTCAACAGTTTGTTGAAGTTGTTTGCGGCGGTTGATTCCGGGCGACGCCCCGCCTGGGCGCGACAGGACAGGTGTCAGCGAAGGCGCCGCCCGGAAGTCTCGGGGTGGGTCGGGCCCGGGTCAGACCTGGGCGCCGGAGAGGCGCTCCACCGCCCGCAGCAGGGCCGAGTGGTCCAGGCCGCCGTCGCCCTGCGCACGCAGGGACGCGACCAGCTGGGCGACCACGGCACCGACCGGAAGGGCGGCGCCGACGTTGCGGGCGGCGTCCGTGACGATGCCCATGTCCTTGTGGTGCAGATCGATCCGGAAGCCGGGCTTGAAGTCCCGGTTCAGGAAGTTGTCCTTCTTCCGCGTCAGCACGGTCGAACCCGCCAGGCCGCCGTTGAGGACGTCCAGGGCGGCCGTCAGGTCCACGCCGGACTTCTCCAGGAAGACCACGGCCTCGGCGCACGCCTGGATGTTCACGGCGACGATCAGCTGGTTGGCCGCCTTCACGGTCTGACCGGAGCCGTGCGGACCGCACAGCACGATCGTCTTGCCGAGCGCCTCAAGGATCGGCTTCGCGGCGTCGAAGTCCGCCTGCTCGCCGCCGACCATGATCGACAGTACGGCCTCGATGGCGCCGGCCTCGCCGCCGGACACGGGGGCGTCCAGGACGCGGATGCCCTTGTCCTTGGCGGCCTTCGCCAGGTCGACCGAGGTCTGCGGGGTGATCGAGGACATGTCGATCAGCAGCGCGCCGGACCTCGCGTTCTCCAGGATGCCGTCGGGGCCGTAGGAGATGGCCTCGACCTGCGGGGAGGCCGGCACCATCGTGATGACGACATCGGCGTCCCGCACGGCCTCGGCGATCGAACCGGCCACGGTGCCGCCCGCGGCGGCCAGGCGGTCCAGCTTGTCCTGCTCCAGGGTGAAGCCGGTGACGTCGTAGCCCGCCTTGATCAGGTTCTCGGACATGGGGGAGCCCATGATGCCGAGGCCTATCCAGGCGATCTTGGGGAGGTTGCTCATGATGGGGTACCTCTCTGCACTGCTTTGGTACGTCTACGTGTGGGTGCCGGTCAGCGACAATCAGCCGTCCGGCGTTTGAGGACGAGGCCCTTTCGGGGCCGAAGCGGGGGTCCGGGGGGCGGGAGCCGCCCAGGGGCGGTGCCGTCAGCGGGCGGCGCGCTGCTCCACCGGCAGCCAGCCGAACGCCTCCGCGCTCGGGCGGTCGCCCGGCTTGTACTCCAGGCCGACCCAGCCCTCGTAGCCCGCCTTCTTCAGCTGGTCGAGCAGCTCCTCCAGCGGCAGCGCCCCCGTGCCCGGCGCGCCGCGCCCCGGGTTGTCGGCGATCTGCACGTGGCCGGTCTTCGCGGCGAACCGCTCGATCACCGCCGGCAGGTCCTCGCCGTTCATGGACAGGTGGTACAGGTCCATCAGGAACTTGGCGTTGCCGAGCCCGGTCGCCTCGTTGACCTTGTCGACGATGCCGACGGCGGCCGGTGCGGACACCAGCGGGTACAGCGGCGACTCGGGCTGGTTCAGCGCCTCGACGAGGAGAATCGCGCCGATCCGGTCGGCCGCCCGGGCCGCGAGGACCAGGTTCTCCAGGGCGAGCGCGTCCTGCTCGGCCGGGTCCACGCCCTCGACGCGGTTGCCGTACAGGGCGTTGAGCGCTTTGCAGCCGAGCGAGGCCGCGAAGTCCGCCGCCACGTCGATGTTGGCGCGGAACCTCTCCGACTCCTCGCCCGGGACCGACAGGGCGCCGCGGTCGGGACCGGGCAGCTGACCTGCGTAGAAGTTCAGCCCGGTGAGCTGGACGCCCGCGTCCTCGATCGCCTTCTTCAGGGCGTCGAGCTCGGACTGCTCAGGGGTGGGGGAGTCGATCCAGGGCCACCACAGCTCGACCGCGGTGAAGCCGGCCGCGGCGGCGGCCGCGGGGCGCTCCAGGAGCGGGAGTTCCGTGAAGAGGATCGACAGGTTGACGTTGAAGCGCTGCTCTGCGAATCCCATCGCCGGCGCTCCCTTCCGTGTCGAGATTCCGTATTGCGGAAGTTAGTTTCTGCGTATTGGAAGATTGCCGTCGTGTGTCCAAGGTTGTCAAGAGGGCTCGGCGGAAGGCGGCGCCGCGCGTTAGGTTGACCGCGTGCGATTGAGAGTGGAGTTCACGACCGAGCCTTTCGACCTCGACGAGGCGCCCGCGCACGCGCTGGCGGCCCGCGAGGTCATCGAGGCGGCCGAGCTCGACGCGGTGGACGTCGGCCCGTTCGGCAATACGGCGGAAGGCGGTGTCGACACCGTGCTCACGGCCGTGGACGCCCTGCTCCGCAAGAGCCTGGAGGCCGGTGCCACCCGGATCTCGCTCCAGGTGAACGTGGTCGGGGAGGGTGGGGAGTGACCGGCACCGGGGACGAGCCCTTCATCGCGGCCGTGAAGCCGCTGGTCGACGCCATGGGCGGCGAGATACTCCCGCCCGACGAGGCCGGCCCCGAGGACGTCGTGCTCTCCTGGGGGGGCGCCGACGTCGTCGCCGTACGCCTGCCCCAGCTCGCCGACTCCCTTGATCACATCCTGGCCGCCATGGAGCGCAGGAAGGGCCAGCCGCTGGCCGACCTGGACCGCAAGGCCAAGCAGGAGGTCGTGCGGATACTGGAAGCGCGGGGCGCCTTCTCCGTGCGGCACGGCGTGGAGACCGTGGCGAGCGCGCTCGGGGTGAGCCGCTTCACGGTCTACAACTACATCAACTCCCAAGAGGAGAAGAGGGTCAAGCGGCGCAAGACGCAGGCCGGTGGCGACCAGAAATGACCGTCTGTGGTCGCTCGGTGCCAGTCCGCTTCTGCGTCTACAACTATCTGAACCGGGACAAGAACGCCTGAGACGGTCGTCCGGTTTCGACACCGCGAATTTTCAACAAAGTGTTGACGTCTCGTCGTCGTAGGGCGTTAGCTATCGGCACGCCCGTTCAGTACGAAGGCCCTTCGCGGCCACGGAGGCTCCCGTGACGTCGAAATCCACGCCCCCGGGCCTGGCCCGGTTCAACGCCCTGGAGGAGCACGCGGCCTACGCCGCTCTCCACGAGGCGTGCGCCTCCACGGCGTGGGCGAAGCGGCTGCTCGCCGCCCGCCCCTACGCTGCCGTCGACGACCTCTACACAGCCAGTGACGCCGCCATGGCCGAGCTGACCGCCGAGGACCTCCAGGAGGCGATGGCCGGGCACCCGCCGATCGGCCGGCCCAAGCCGGGCGATCCGACCTCGGCCCGGGAGCAGCGCGGCATGGCCGGCGCCTCCGAGGAGCTCAAGGCGGAGATGCTCGAACTCAACCTCGCCTACCAGGACAGGTTCGGCCATGTCTTCCTGATCTGCGCCACCGGCCGGACCGGCGAGCAGATGCGCGACGCGGTCAAGGAACGGATCGGCAACTCGCCGGAGCAGGAGCGGGAGATCGTCCGCACCGAGCTGGGCAAGATCAACCGTATCCGGCTCGCCCGACTCGTCGAAGAGGACTGACCAAGCCATGAGCACCAGCACCACCGCCTCGGTGTCCACGCACATCCTGGACACCAGCATCGGCCGGCCCGCCGAGGGCGTCGCCATCCAGCTCGCGGCCCGTAGCGGCCGGGACGCTGCGTGGCAGGCGCTCGGTGGCTCCGCGACCGATGCGGACGGGCGGTGCAAGGACCTCCCGGCGCTGCCGGAGGGGACCACACACGTACGGCTCGACTTCGCGGTGGAGCCGTATTTCGAGAAGAAGCAAGCCGATGCGCAGCAGGACGCCCCCGCGAATCGGGACAGCGGTGCCGTGTTCTTCCCCGAGGTGGCGATCACCTTCGCCGTCCAGCCCGGGGAGCACTACCACGTGCCGCTGCTGCTCAACCCGTTCGGCTACTCCGTTTACCGAGGGAGCTAGCAGACACATGCCCACGATCCTGGGACAGAACCAGTACGGCAAGGCCGAGAACCGAGTCGTAAAGATCACGCGGGACGGCGCCACCCACCACATCAAGGACCTGAACGTCTCCGTCGCGCTCTCCGGCGACATGGACGAGGTCCACTACTCCGGCTCGAACGCCAACGTCCTGCCGACCGACACCACCAAGAACACGGTGTACGCGTTCGCCAAGGAGTACGGCATCGAGTCCGCCGAGCAGTTCGGCATCCACCTCGCCCGCCATTTCGTCACCTCGCAGGAGCCGATCCACCAGGCCCGGATCCGTATCGAGGAGTACGCCTGGGAGCGGATCGACGCCTCCGACGCCAACTCGCAGTTCATCGGCGCCGACGAGGTCAAGCACTCCTTCGTCCGCAAGGGCCAGGAGACGCGGGTCACGCAGATCACGTACGACGGTGAGAAGTGGGAGGTCGTCTCCGGCCTCAAGGACCTCGTCGTGATGAACTCGACCAACTCCGAGTTCTGGGGCTACGTCAAGGACAAGTACACGACGCTCAAGGAGGCGTACGACCGCATCCTGGCCACCCAGGTCTCCGGCCGCTGGCGGTTCAACTGGACCGACGACGAGCAGCGGATGCCCAACTGGGAGAAGTCCTACGAGCAGACCAAGAAGCACATGCTCCAGGCGTTCGCCGAGACGTACTCGCTCTCCCTCCAGCAGACCCTGTACCAAATGGGCTCGCGCATCATCAACAACCGCAGCGAGATAGACGAGGTCCGCTTCTCCCTCCCGAACAAGCACCACTTCCTGGTGGACCTGGAGCCGTTCGGGCTGAAGAACGACAACGAGGTGTACTTCGCCGCCGACCGCCCCTACGGCCTGATCGAGGCCACCATCCTGCGGGACGGCTGCGAGGCGAAGATCCCGATGGACCTCACCAACCTCTGATCCACCCCCTTTCGGCACCCGTGACCGGGGAACCCGCCTCCCCGCGGACTCGGCTCCCCGGTCACGGCACTCAAAATTCCCGGGGTCCTGCCGTGCCCTCTCCGATTCAGCACAACACCCGTGAAAAAGGGGCGAACCATGGCAGCAGCCCAGCGCATCGTCATCGAGAACTGTTCGATCGCGACCGTCGACGCACACGACACCGAGTACGCGACCGGGCACGTCGTCATCGCCGGCAACCGCATCGAGTCGCTCGGCGCGGGCAAGGCTCCCGAGGGCCTGGAGAACGTCGTACGCCGCATCGACGCCACCGGGCACCTGGTCACCCCCGGCCTGGTCAACACCCACCACCACTTCTACCAGTGGATCACCCGCGGCCTGGCCACGGACCACAACCTCTTCAACTGGCTCGTCGCCCTCTACCCGACCTGGGCGCGCATCGACGAGCGGATGGTGCGCGCGGCCGCGCAGGGCTCGCTGGCAATGATGGCCCGCGGTGGCGTGACCACCGCCATGGACCACCACTACGTCTACCCGCAGGGCTCCGGCGACCTCTCCGGCGCCATCATCGGCGCCGCCCGTGACATGGGCGTCCGCTTCACCCTCGCCCGCGGCTCCATGGACCGCAGCGAGAAGGACGGCGGACTGCCGCCGGACTTCGCCGTCGAGACCCTCGAAGGCGCCCTGGCCGGCACCGAGGAGACCGTCAAGCGGCACCACGACGCCTCCTTCGACGCGATGACCCAGGTCGCCGTCGCCCCCTGCTCCCCCTTCTCCATCTCCACCGAGCTCCTCAAGCAGGGTGCCGAGCTGGCCCGCCGCCTCGGCGTGCGCATGCACACCCACGGCTCGGAGACCGTGGAGGAGGAGAAGTTCTGCCACGAGCTGTTCGGCATGGGCCCGACCGACTACTTCGAGTCCACCGGCTGGCTCGGTGAGGACGTGTGGATGGCGCACTGCGTCCACATGAACGACTCCGACATCGCCGCCTTCGCCCGGACGAAGACGGGCGTCGCCCACTGCCCGTCCTCCAACGCCCGCCTCGCGGCCGGCATCGCCCGCGTCCCCGACATGCTCGCGGCCGGCGTCCCGGTCGGCCTCGGTGTCGACGGCACCGCCTCCAACGAGTCCGGCGAGCTGCACACCGAACTGCGCAACGCCCTGCTCATCAACCGCCTCGGCGCCCACCGCGAGGCCGCCCTGAACGCCCGGCAGGCGCTGCGGCTCGGGACGTACGGCGGTGCCCAGGTCCTCGGCCGCGCGGGGGAGATCGGCTCGCTGGAGCCGGGCAAGCTGGCCGACCTCGTGCTGTGGAAGCTGGACACCCTCGCCCACGCCTCCATCGCCGACCCGGTGACCGCGCTGGTCTTCGGCGCGGCGGCCCCGGTCACGGCGTCCTTCGTGAACGGCCGGCAGATCGTGGAGGACGGGCGGCTGCTCACGGTCGACGAGGACGCGATCGCCCGCTCGACGCGGGAAGAGGCCCAGCGCCTGGCGAGGATCGCCGCGCAGGCCTGACGCAGGCCTGACCAGTTGAAGATCTCCGGTCGAGAGGGACGGCTCCCGACCGGTGGCCGTGGACCCGAGCGGGGTCCATGGCGGCCGTCTCCGGGGCGTGCGTGACACGCGTGCGCCCCGGAACGGTCTCCGTTTCCCCCAGAACGGGCCCGTCCCCGGTCCCGCACGACCGCGTACCACCTCCTTGAACCCGCGTCAGAGCCGACGCGTTTAACCGACCGGAGGAGAGCCGCAGTGTCCGCTCAGTCCGTTCACCCAGTCGACGAGAAACTCCCCGCCCTGAAAATGGCGACCACCGGTCTGCAACACGTGGCCGCCATGTATGCGGGAGTCGTCGCCCCACCCCTGATAGTCGGCGCGGCCATAGGCCTGTCCGCCACCGACCTGACCTTCCTGACCGGCGCCTGCCTGTTCACCGCGGGCCTCGCCACCTTCCTGCAGACCCTCGGCATCTGGAAGGTCGGTGCCCGGCTGCCGTTCGTCAACGGCGTCACCTTCGCCGGCGTCGCCCCCATGACCGCGGTCGTCGCCTCCACCGAGGACAAGTCCGACGCCCTGCCGATCATCTTCGGCGCGGTCATCGTCGCCGGCCTCCTCGGCTTCCTGGCGGCCCCCTTCTTCAGCAAGGCGGTCCGCTTCTTCCCACCGGTGGTGACGGGGACGGTCATCACCCTGATCGGCATCTCGCTGCTGCCGGTCGCCTTCAACTGGGCGCAAGGGCCCGACCCGGCCGCGAACGACTACGGCTCGGGGACGAACCTGGGCCTGGCCGCCGGGACCCTGCTCGTCGTCCTGCTCCTGCGCCGCTTCACCAAGGGCTTCGTCAAGCAGATCGCCGTGCTGCTCGGCCTGGTCGTCGGCACACTGATCGCGATCCCGTTCGGCGTCACGGACTTCGGTCCCGTCGTGGACGCGGACGTCATCGGCTTCCCGACCCCGTTCCACTTCGGTGCCCCGCAGTTCCAGCTCGCCGCGATCATCTCGCTGTGCGTGGTGATGGTGGTCTCGATGACCGAATCGACGGCCGACATGCTGGCGCTGGGCGAGATAGTCGACCGCCCGGCCGACGAGAAGACCATCGCGGCCGGCCTGCGCGCCGACACCCTCGGCTCGGCGATCAGCCCACTGTTCAACGGCTTCATGTGCAGCGCCTTCGCGCAGAACATCGGCCTGGTCGCGATGACGAAGATCCGCAGCCGGTACGTCGTCGCCGTCGGCGGTGGCTTCCTGGTGCTGATGGGCCTGTGCCCGATGGCGGCCTCGCTCATCGCGGTCGTACCCCGCCCGGTGCTCGGCGGCGCGGGCGTCGTCCTCTTCGGCTCGGTCGCCGCGAGCGGCATCCAGACCCTCGTCCGGGCCGGCCTCGACAAGGACAACAACGTCCTGATCGTCGCCGTCTCGCTCGCCGTAGGCATCGTCCCGATCACGGCGCCGGAGTTCTACCACGCCTTCCCGGAGACGGCGCGGATCGTCCTCGACTCCGGTATCTCGACGGGCTGTGTGGCGGCGGTCGTGCTCAACCTGGTCTTCAACCACCTCGGCAGGGGCGGCCGGGACGCCCAGGACGTGACCCACCCGATGGAGGCGGGAGAGGAGATCACGGGGACGACGACCCGGGCCCCTGCCACTCCATGAGGTTGGCGAACAACTCGGCCTGCTCGATGGCGTCGTCCAGCGCATGGTGTGTGTGACGGCGCCTCGACAGCAGGTCACGCGGCATCGTGCCCTTGGCCACGGCCCGCAGCGGCAGCCCGGCCTTGGTGGCGAACAGCGTCTTCATGTCCAGGCAGCCGGAGTGCCCGAAGGGACTCTCCCCGGTGAAGCGGATCAGGTACCAGTAAAGGAACGTCCAGTCGTACGACGCCGGGTAGCCGCACATCACCGGCTGGGCGTCGGCGCTCACCTCGCGTACCCAGCGCGTGAACTGCCCGAGCGCCAGGGCGGGGTCGAGGCCCTCCCTGCCGAGGCGCTCACGGTCGAGCCCGCTCACGGCCAGTGCCTCCGGCACGAACTCCACGCTGATCGGGCGCAGTTCACGGTAGAAGGTGCGCCTCTCCGGGTCGGCCGTCGTGAATCCGTCGGCGTCCTGCACACCGGCGACCGCGGCACCGAGGCTCAGCATCGAGTACGGGCCGGGAATCGGGCCGTCGGCCTCGATGTCGATCGAGATGTAGAGGCTGGGTTTGATACGTCGTGCGGCCATGGAGTGGGAGCTTCCCAGGTGGGCGGCGCCTTCCGCATCCGAATTCCGCTTAGGCTTCTGCCTCGGTCAACTCTCGGTTGACCGGGGGTTCAGGGGTTCAGGGGATGAGGGGGGAAGCGGGCCGATGAGCAACGCTACCGAGGTGTTCCAGCCACTCCAGGCGGACGATCCGCCCGTCGTGGCCGGATACCGACTCGCCGCCCGGCTCGGCGCGGGTGGCATGGGCCGGGTCTATCTGTCGCACACGCAGGGCGGCCGACCGGTGGCGATCAAGGTGGTACGGCCGGAGCTGGCCGACGACCCGGCCTTCCGGCGGCGGTTCCGCCGGGAGGTGGAGGCGGCCCGGCGGGTCCGCGGCGCGTACACCGCCGAGTTGATCGACGCCGACGCGGACGGCGTACCGCCCTGGCTGGCCACGCTGTACGTGCCGGGCCCCTCTCTGACGGAGGCCGTCGCCCGCTTCCGGTGCCCGCGGTGCTGTGGCTGATGGCGGGGGTGGCCGAAGCGCTCCAGGCCGTCCATGGCGCGGGCATAGTGCACCGGGACCTGAAGCCGTCGAACGTGCTGCTGGCCTCCGACGGGCCCCGGGTGATCGACTTCGGCATCTCGCTGGCCGCCGACCTCAGCTCCCACACCGCCACCGGCTCCACCGCCGGCACGCCCCACTTCATGGCTCCCGAGCAGGCGTCCGGGGGTGAGGTCACGGCCGCGACCGACGTGTTCGCGCTGGGCCAGACGACGGCGTTCGCGGCACTGGGCCGGCCGTTGTACGGGGAGGGCTCCGCGGTCGGCGTGCTGTACCGGATCGTGCACGACGAACCCGACCTGTCCGTGCTGCCCGAGCAACTCCGTCCGCTGATCGCCCGCTGCCTGGCCGCCGCCCCGGAGGAGCGCGCCACCCTGGCGGAGATCGTCGAGTGGTGCCGACGACGGCTCGGCGCGGACGCCGACGCGGGGCCGACCGTCTGGCGGGACGTCATGGGCCCGGAGATGACGGTTCCGGCCCCGGTGCCCGACCCGACCCGGGTGCTGCACACGCGGCCGCTGGTCGTCACACCCGGCGGGGCCGGAGGAGCGGCGTGCGCGTAGACGGCGTACCGCGCTGATCACGACCGCGGCGGTGACGGCCGGGGCCCTGCTACTGGCGGGCTTCGCGTGGACGGTCTCTGACGCGGGGGACAGGTTCCGCGACTGGGTCGCGGGCACAACGGTCACACCAGGCCCGGGGAAGTCCTCGACGTCGTCGGGTTCGGGGTCGGCGTCGTCATCCGCATCCGCGCCGACGTCGGAGAAGGGTTCCGGAGGTTCAAGAACCGATGGCCGGACACCGGAGGCGTCGAAGCCCTCCGCGACCACGTCCGCGGCACCGCGAGTCCTCACTCAAGCCCCCGTGCTGCTGAACGCGGAGACGTCACTGAGCTTCGAGGAGCCGCTCTGGCGCGAGGACCGCAAGGGCGACATCCGCTTCGACTGCGAGGACGCCAGCTGCGCGATCGAGAGCGACACCAGCGTGTTCCTCCAGATGATGGGCAAGTCGGGTACCACCCTCGACGAATGCCGTCTCATGCTCGGTGGTGCCGACCGCCACCGCTGGACGCTGGCCTCGGTCGCGGCCGGCACCGAGATCTGCGTCAAGCACCCCTCCGGGGACATCGCGCTGCTCGTGGTCCAGACGAAGTCGACGGCGCTCCCGGAGCTCGGCTTCTTGAGCCTGGACATGACGGTCTGGAAGAACGCGGCCTAGCCGCCCCGCGGCGACACGCGCTCGCCCCGGCAGAACTCCGGGAGTCCTGCCGGGGCGAGCGGTGTCACCGTAGTGGTGTCCCTGCGGTGGGTCAGCGGGTGAAGGTCACCCGGTTCTCCTTCAGGGAGCCACAGTTGGAGCCCGTCACCTGCACGTACACGTTCTTGATGTGACCGCCCCAGTCGACGCAGTGCCCCTTGCCGTACACGTAGGTCGGTCCGGCGTACGAGGTGTACTGCCCGTAGTCCTCGTCGTACTCCTCGGTGTCGGACACGTAGATCCACGCCGACATGTCAGCGGCGGTCCCCGGGTTGTTGCGGATGGTCGCCACACAGTTCTCGCCGTTGGAGGCGTTGTACGTCAGGTAGATGGTGCCCAGCGAGCCGACGGCCGCCGAGTTCACCGTCTTGTAGCCGCTTCCGCAGACCTTCTGCGGGGTGGTGTTGGGCGCGGCGGAGGCGGGCGCCGTCAGGGCGGCCGTGGACCCCACCGTCAGGGCCGCCAGCGCGGCAGCGGACAGGATAGAACGCGCGTATCGCATATTTCCCCCTGGTATCCATTGGAGATGGTTGCTCCTGCATGATGTGACCCTCGGGGTAGGCGAATGGTTGTACTCAGTTCTGACGCTTCCTCAACACCGCCGCCGCCAGCACCAGCGCCCCCGCCGCGATCAACGTGCCTACCTGGAACGACAGTTGGTATCCCGCCGCTGTAGCCGCCACCGGATCGGCGCCGTCGGCGAGCAGTCCGTCGGTGTGGCTCGCCGCCAGGACCGACAGCACCGCCAGACCCAGCGAACCACCCACCACCTGCGTGGTGTTGAAGACTCCCGACGCCAGCCCCGCGTCCTCCTCGCGCGCCCCCGACATCGCGAGCCCGGTCAGCGCGGGCATCGCGGCGGCGAACCCGGTGGCGAGCAGAAGCAGCGGCGGGAGTACGTCGGTGAGGTACGAGCCGTCGACCGGAGCGCGGCTCAGCAGGGCCATGCCCGCGACGACGAGCGCCAGCCCGGCCAACAGCACCCGGTACGCGCCGAACCGGCCGACGGTACGGGCCGACAGGCCCAGCATCAGGACCCCGATCGCGACCGGCGCCGGCAGGAACGCCGTCCCGGTCAGCAACTCGCCGTACCCCAGCACGCGTTGCAGGTAGAGCGCGCCGATGAACTGGAAGCCGTACATCGTCGCGATCGTCAGCATCTGGACGGCGTTCGCGCCGCTCAGCAGCCGGGAGCCGAACAGTCGTAGCCGCAGCAGCGGACGCGCGGCCCGTGCCTGACGGAGCGTGAACGCCACGAACAGGGCGAGGGCCAGGGCCGCCAGCAGCAGGGTGGCGCTGAGGTCGCGGTCGCCGGCGCCGACGATGACGTACACCGTGAGCATCAGCGCGCCGGTGACCAGCGCCGCCCCCGGGTAGTCGGCGCCCCTGCCGAGCCCGGCGCCACGGTCGGCCTCCAGGACGCGCAGGGCCGCGAGCCATGCCACCACGCCGATCGGCAGGTTGATAAGGAAGATCCAGTGCCAGTTCAGGGCCTCGGTCAGCGCCCCGCCGAGGAAAGTGCCGAGCGCCCCGCCCGCCGCGCCGACCGCGCTGAACACCGCGATGGCACGGGCCTGTTCGCGCGGCTCCGGGAACGGGGCGACCAAGAGACCCTGCAACGCCTGACCGACTGGGCCGAGCGGAACAGGGTCTACATCGCCGAGTCGCGCGCGGCCTACGACGAGGAGCACACGCCGGAGTTGGTCTGACTAGAGCCCGAAGAGGCTCGGATCCGTGGCCAGTTCCTTGAAGTAGTCCTGCGGATTGGCGACCATCCTGCGCTCCTTGAGGTCCAGCAGGCCGCCGACCGCCGTGAGTTCGGCGGCCACGGTGCCGTCCGCCTTGCGAACGGTCTGCAGGATACGGAACGTCTTGCCGCCCGACCACTCGAAGGCACAGGTCACATCGACCTCGTCACCGGCGAGGAGCTCCCGCTGGTAGCGGATGGTCGTCTCCAGCGCGACGGGACCCACGCCCTTGCCTATCAGGCCCGACTGGCTGATGCCCGCCGCCTGGAGCAACGACCAGCGGGCGTGCTCCGCGTAGTTGATGTACACACTCTGGTTGACGTGCCCCTGCACATCCGTCTCGTAGCCGCGGACGGTGACCCGGACGGAAAACGGCTCGCTCACTGCTTCCCCTTCTCGCCTTCGATGCCCTGGGCATCGATCTTGGCATGCCCGTCATGCCCGGCGCGGGGATGCCAGCAGATATCGCGCTCTTGTACGAGGCTCGGTGTGCTCGCCGACCTGCCACCCCGCCTTCTCCAGTGTGGCGGCGCAGGCCCGCAGACGCCCGCCGTCCGGGTCGTGCACGGCGACCGCCTCCGGCTGAGGCGTGGCCCGCACCCGGTAACCCCCCTCGGATTCCGGCCCGGCCGGAAGGTGCCCGGCGGCCTCCAGAGCGAGCGCGGCGGCCTGCACCAGATGCGTACGCTCCCACCCGCACGGCCGGTCCGTCGCCCCGTCCGGGTTGGTCATCCGGCGCAGCTCCAGCAGCCCCTGCCAGGCGCTGTGCACCTCCCGCACGCGGGCCGGCCCCTGCTTCGGCGGGTCCTCCTCGCCGCCGATCCGCGCGGCGAACACACCGCCGGACGCGGGAACCTCGGCTTTGGGAGGTACCGGCGGCTCCGCCTCCCGTATCCGGTGCCCCGCCGGCGTCAGAAAGTGATCGTGCGGCGGCCGCGGGTGCCGGAAGGCGAGCCCCCGCTTCACCAGCGCCGCGAGCTGCGCCTCCGTGCCCCTGAGTCGCCCGGTGACGGGATCGGCGGCATCGATGAGACGCCGCTGGGCGGCGGTCGGCGGTCGCGTCACGGCGTGCTCCTCCCTGGGCAAGGGGCCCGGACCGCGGCTGCGCCGACCCCCTGCCGGGCCGTCGCGGATGCCCCATCTGCTGGGAAGGCTACGGCCCGGGTCTGACATTCCACCCGGCGATCACCGGCCGCCCGTGCTCCGTGCCCAGTCGGCACACCGCCCCCGTCGCCAGCTGGAACAGCGCCCCGTCCGCCGCCGGCAGCCCGAGCCACCGGGCCGTGAGCACCCGCAGGAAGTGCCCGTGCGCCACGAGCACCACGGCCCCCTCCGTCTGGGCGAGCGCGGCGTCCGCCTTGGCCAGCATCCGGTCCGCGCGCCGCCCTACCTGCTCCGGACTCTCCCCGGGGTGGTCGGGCGGCCCGGGGGCGACCCCGTCCGTGAACAGGAACCAGCCCGGCCGCTCCCGCTGGATCTCGACCGTCGTGACCCCCTCGTAGCCGCCGTAGTCCCACTCCCGCAGATCGGTGTCGACCGCCACGTCCGGCACCTCGTGCAGCCCGATGAGCTCGGCGGTCTCCCGGGCCCGCCGCAACGGGCTGACGAAGGCGGCCCCGATGCGGTGCGAACGGATCAACGGCATCAGCCGCCGCGCCTCCTCGCGCCCGTGCTCGGTCAGCGGCACGTCCGTCCAGCCGGTGTGCCGCCCGGACCGTGACCACTCGGTCTCGCCGTGCCGGACCAGAAGGAGATCACCCACGTGCGCGCCCTTCCCGCTCGCCTCCCAGCACCGTGCCACAGTGCTGCCGACGGCCGCAGGGCGGATTGGTCCGGACGGCCTGCGTCAGGCCCGCCCGGACGGCCGTCGTCGTACCTCACGTCCGGTTCAGACCCCCGGCAGGCTCTGCACCGACTGCGCGAGCTGTCCGACCGCGACGACGAGCGGGGCCACCGGCTGGACGAACTCGTTCAGCCGGTGGAGGGCCCGCCGCAGGACGGTCGGCTGTGGCTCCTCCTCCTGGAGTTCCTCGCGCAGCCGGCGCAGCTCCCTGCTGGTGGCGTCGGGGTCGGCGAGCGCGGTGCGGTGCTCCTCCAGCAACCGCTCGACGACGGCCAGGAGTTGGGCGGTGCGAGCGGCCTGCTCCGGGTCCTGCGTCTGGAAGGAGACGGCGCCGGAGGACGCCTGGGCGCCGTCTCCCACGGCCTGGTTGCCCACGTACTGGGTGCCGCCGCTGATCATGACGCCCTTGTTGACGGGAGGGCCCTGGCGCCCGTCGTCGTGTCGCATGAGAAGTCCCCTACTTGTCGGAGCCGCCGGCGGCGCTGAGGGCGGAGGCGCCGGACTGCTGCGGGATGTTCTGGGTGGCGGTCGCGCCCGCGCCGATCGCCTGGTTGCCGATGATGCTCATCCCGCCCTGCTGGATGAGCCCCTGGTTGAGGATCGTCTGCTGCTGGGTGCGGAAGTCGGTGATGTCGTAGCCGTGCGCGTCGAGGAACTCCCGGATGGCGGCGAGGGTGTGGCGTTCCACGAGGGAGACGATCCGGCCGGAGTCCACGACCTGGAAGTAGTTGTGGTATTCGGGGCTCAGCGCCATCTCCCGGATGCTCACCCGGGCGCCGTAGTCGAAGACCGGGTCCTGCTCCATGGCCTTCAGCTCGTCCACCATGCGCCTGGTGCGCCGGGTCTCGAAGCGGGCGTGGCGCCATGCTCGGTACGGCGCGGCGAAGAACGCGCCGCCGGTGCGGGCGAGGGAGGCCAGCAGCAGGCCACGCCTGCCCTCGGGGCCGAGCGGGCCGCGCAGGCGGTCCACGACGTGGTAGTCCGCCGCCACCGGGCCGAGCACGTGGTTGTCGCAGTGCAGGTGCAGCGTTCTGCCGGCGGTCGAGAAGTGCAGGAACACGCTCGGCACCACGTCCCCGCCCCACATCGGGACGTGCACCGCCAGATAGTGGCGGACGGTCCCGGTCGGACGCAGCATGATCCGCTCGACCTCTTCGGGGGACAGCCGGACGGTCGGGGTGATGCTGCGCTCCGCCTCGATGAACCTCTCGTCGTCACCGATGGTCGTGCCGTTCACGAAGACGCGGTCCTCGATGACGAGGGATCCGAGCGCCTCCTCGCCGGCTTCCGCCGCTCCCTCGGTGACGCCGCGCTCGGCGACCGCGCGCAGTCGTGCGCGGACGTGGTCGACGAGTTCGGCGACCGTGAAGGGCTCCGGCCCGGCGGGGCGTGCGGTCATGCCGACCTTGTCGTCGGCGGGCAGGAGCGGGACCGCGAGCGACCACTTGGACCTGGTCTCCGAGTAGCCGACGAACGGGGTGTACCCGCTGTACACCGTGACGTTGCCGACCTGGGCCTGCCGGAGGGCCGCGAACCGCTCGGCCATCCACTGCCGCCGGGGGACGGTGGGGCGGGGCTGCTGGGCGAACGTGTCGCGGGTCATGGTGGTACGTAGCAGCTGGTCGATGTCCCGGTCGTGGTCCACGACCGTCATGTGTGCGAACACCACCGCCCCGATGGACGCCAGGACGGCCGGTACGCCGCCCAGGTAGGCGCCGAGCAGCCAGCCGGCGAAGCCCGGCACGGGCAGCGACGAGACGAGGGAAGCGAAGTAGAAGGCGAGCAGCGACACCACCCCGGCCGTGATGGCGCCGGCCACCAGCGCCTTGCTGCCGGGCTGGTGGTGGCCGCGGGTGGCCAGGCTCGGCTGGGCGCCGGGGCGCCGGGTGGTCGACAGGAGCATCGCGACGTACACCAGCCACAGTGGTGCGAGCAGCGCCACGACGGCGAACGCTCCCGCCAGGCGCAGATCGCGCTGGTGACGCAGCTCCTGTGCTGTCAGGCAGTGGCGTGCCACGGACACCAGGTCGACATCGGGCGAGGGGGCCACGGCACTGGCCTCGTCGGCCAGAACCTCTTCCACCACCCGGTCGGCGAAGCGTTCGTCCACGTAGGCCGCGGTGCACAGATAGCGGGTGACATCACCCGGTGTGCTCCCGACCGGCATGCGTACCTGTGGGGTGGTCATGCCGAACCCTCCCTTTCTCCTCCTGGCCGGTGCCGTCCTCTGGGCGGCGACGGACCTCGGGGCGCGGGTGCCGGGTGGCCGGGCGGTCAGCAGCGCCAGCAGTACGCCGAGCGCCAGGCCGAAGACGAGGGCCGAGAGCGTCAGGTCCTTCAGCAGGGTGTCCGTCGGTGACACCGGCACATCCGAGCCGAAGGTCTTGAGCAGGCCCACCCGCAGCAGGGCCTCGACTTCGGCCGCCAGCACACCCACGGCCAGACAGCGGATCCAGCCCGCCTCGTGGCGCAGCAGTCGCGATGCGAAGAGGGCGAGGCCCGCCAGCAGCGCCACGACGCAGACGTTGTCGATGACCAGGAAGGTCACGCTGCCGTACCGGTCGAGGGAGTACCCCCATCCGGGGACGAGGGCCGCTTCGGTGAGCGTGCGCAGGGTCTCGTCGCCGGAGAGCTCTATGTAGAACTTCTCGACGTAGAAGTCCCAGACCGGCTGCTGCGCCCACGGGCTGCCCCCGACGGCGACGAGCAGGAGCAGCAGGGCGATACGGCCGCGTAAGAACGATGGCGAGTCGGACCCACTCCGAGACAAGAACACCTGCCGGTTCCCCCATCCCTGACCCCAGAGATCAGTGGCCGCACTCTAAGGCATCCCCCCGTCCTCTGTGACCGCGAATCAGCGAACATCGGCAAATCCGGCTCGATCGCCCCGGCCGTTACTGCCGATACCCGCTGAGGAACCGCCCGATCCGCCCGATCGCCGCCTCCAGGTCGTCCGCGTACGGCAGGGTCAGGATCCGGAAGTGGTCAGGGGTCGGCCAGTTGAAGCCGGTGCCCTGCACGACCTGGATCTTCTCCCGGAGCAGCAGGTCCAGGACGAACTTCTCGTCGTCGTGGATCTTGTGCACCTTGGGGTCGAGGCGCGGGAACGCGTACAGCGAGCCCTTCGGCTTCACGCACGACACCCCGGGGATCTCGTTGAGCTTCTCCCAGGCCACGTTGCGCTGTTCGTGCAGGCGCCCGCCCGGACTGGTCAGATCGCGGATGGACTGGCGGCCGCCGAGGGCGGCCTGGATGGCGTACTGGGCGGGCGCGTTGGCGCACAGGCGCATGGAGGCCAGCATCGTCAGGCCCTCCAGGTAGTCCTTGGCGTGCTGCCGCGGGCCGGTGACGACCATCCAGCCGGAGCGGAAGCCCGCCACCCGGTATGTCTTCGACAGGCCGCAGAAGGTGAGGACCACCAGGTCGGGGGCGAGGGTCGCGACCGAGTGGTGCACGGCGTCGTCGTACAGGATCTGGTCGTAGATCTCGTCGGCGAAGACCATGAGGCCGTGACGGCGGGCGAGGTCGAGGATGCCCTCCAGGATCTCCTTGGGGTAGACCGCGCCGGTCGGGTTGTTCGGGTTGATGATGACCACGGCGCGCGTGCGGTCCGTGATCTTCGACGCCATGTCGTCCAGGTCCGGGTACCAGTCGGCCTGCTCGTCGCAGAGGTAGTGGACCGCCTTGCCACCGGCGAGGGTCGTCACCGCCGTCCAGAGGGGGAAGTCCGGGGCGGGGATGAGGATCTCGTCGCCGTCCTCGACCAGGGCCTGTACGGCCATGGAGACCAGCTCGGACACGCCGTTGCCGAGGAAGACGTCGTCGACGCCGACCTCCAGGCCGAGCGTCTGGTAGCGCTGGGCCACGGCCCGGCGGGCGGAGAGGATGCCGCGCGAGTCGGTGTAGCCGTGCGCCTGGGGGAGCATCCGGATCATGTCCTGGAGGATCTCCTCCGGCGCCTCGAAGCCGAAGAGCGCGGGGTTGCCCGTGTTCAGGCGCAGCACGCTGTGGCCGGCCTCCTCCAGTGCGTTCGCGTGCTCGATCACCGGGCCGCGGATCTCGTAACAGACCTCGCTCAGCTTGCTCGACTGCCGGAACTCCATGCGCGCTCGCCCCTCCGGTTTCGTGTGTTACTTGGTTTTACCAAGTTCGAGCTTGGAAAGTCCAACAACATGTCTAGACTGCGTCGCATGTCACCTCGCCGAAGCTACGACCAGTACTGCTCCGCCGCCCGCGCGCTCGACGTCGTCGGCGACCGCTGGACCCTGCTCATCGTCCGGGAGCTGCTGGCCGGTCCGCGGCGTTACACCGACCTGCACGCCGATCTTCCGGGCGTCAGCACGGACGTACTCGCGTCGCGGCTGAAGGACATGGAACGGGACGGCATCAGCACCCGCCGCCGGCTGCCGCCCCCCGGCGCGGCGTATGTCTACGAACTCACCTCACGCGGGCGGGAGTTGCTGCCGGTCCTCCAGGCGCTGGGGGAGTGGGGACAGGCCGAGCTGGGCGAGCGGCGGCCGACCGACGCCGTGCGGGCGCACTGGTTCGCGCTGCCGCTGACACGGGCGCTGGAGGGGGAGGGCCTGGTCGAAGTCCGGCTGGAGGAAGGGGACTTCCATGTGTACCTCGGCGCGGAGGACGGGCCGGTCTACGGCGACGGGCCCGCTCCCCGTGAGCCCGATGCGCGGCTGGTGCTGGACTCCGTCACGTGCGAGGCGGTCGCGCGGGGCGAGTTGGGCGTGCCGGACGCCGTGCGGGACGGCCGTATCGAGGTGACCGGGGAGGGGACGCTCGCGAAGACGCTCCGGGAGGCGTGAACGGCCGAGGGGCCCGCCGTCCGTGCGGCGAGCCCCTTTTGGCAGCGTGTCAGGCTCCCGGCGGCACCCGGGAAGGCCGGCCCGAGCCGCGCGTCAGCGTGTACCCGCCGATCCCGGCGAGCGCGGCCAGGGCCGCCCCGATCCCGGTCCACGCCCAGCGGTCGGACCACCAGCCGGACGACCAGCCGTCGTCGGGCCGGATGTCGGACAGGACGGCGGAGGCGTTGTCCTCCTCCTGGTCCTTCGTGGTGGAGACACCGGGTACCAGCGGTTCGGCCAGCCGGCCGTCCACCGCCGCCGCGCCGCCCACGTCCTCGGAGTCCACCCGGACCTCGGCGGCCACCGGCTGCCCCAGGTCGGCGGTCCGCACGCCGACGGCCGTCAGCCGGACGTAGTAGGTACCGGGCAGCGGGTCGTTGGCCCAGGTCTCCGACCAGGCGCGCACGGTCCGCAGTACACAGACCAGCTCGACCGAGGCCGCGTCCTGGGCGGCGGTGCGGGTCTGGGCGCCGTACTGGCAGGCCTGACGGCGGCGCAGACCGTCGTAGACGTCGATCTGCCAGGTCTGGCCCGCGTGGGCCTCGGGCAGCTTCACCGTCGCCTTCACCGTGGGCCGCCGGCCGGCGTCCGCCGGGAACGACCAGTACAGGTAGTCGCCGGTGGAGGCGCTCGCCGTGGCGGTCTGGCCCTGCTCGATCTCCGCCGCCGTACGGAACGACGTACCCGCCGACGTGGGAGCCTCCTCGGAAGCACCGGGGGAGGGGGACGAGTCGGCCGCGGCCGGAGCCGCAGCCAGGCCCAGCGTCAGCAGGGCAGCGCCCAACGCGCGTGTGATCCTCATCAGTTGGTCCTCCACACCGCGACGCGCCAGCGCGACAGCCAGCCCCAGATCAGACCCGCCAGGAAGCCGAACAGCACCAGGGCGCCCAGCAGCCACCAGCCGCGCCCCAGGCCGAAGGAGGCCACGTCGTCGGCCTGCGACGGGCCGTCGACCACGTCCACGATCAGCTCGACCGGCATGCCCGGCGTGGTCTTCACCCCGGAGGCCGCGGAGAAGGAGTTCGTGACCAGCAGGCACACCGTCTCGGCCGGCGCCTCGTCGTCGCTCTCCTGCTTCGGGTAGCGCAGCCCCGTGGATATCACGTCCGTACGGCCGTTGCCCGCGGCCTCACCGCGCACGATCTCCCGGCCGTGCGTCGTGAGCGCGCGCAGCAGGACGCCGTAGTCCGGGTTCATCGCCCGGTCCGAGGCCACGCTCACCGAGGCCCGCAGCTCCTGGCCGGGCTCGACGTCCACCCGGTACCAGCGCTCCTGGCCGAACTCCTCGCGGTCCGTGTACAGACCGGCCTTCAGCGTCGGCGCCTTCGTGCAGGAGGACGCGCCCTCGACGGCCACCGGCGTCACCACCGGGTCGGCCGCCCGGTCCACCAACTGGTTCACCTTGTCGGCGAGTTCCTCGGTGTGCTCGACCGAGGTGTACGTACCGCCCGTCGCCTCCGCGATACAGCTGAGCTGCGCCCGCATCTTGGCGTTGGGCACCAGACCCAGCGTGTCGATCGTCAGGCCGATGCCCTTGGCGGCGATCTCGCGGGCCACCTCGCAGGGGTCGAGCGGGGCACAGGTGTCCTCGCCGTCGCTGATCAGCACGATGCGCTTGGAGCCCTCGCCGCCGTCCAGGTCCTCGGCCGCCTTCAGCAGGGCGGGACCGATCGGCGTCCAGCCGGTGGGCGTCAGGGTCGCCACCGCCGTCTTGGCCTCGGTGCGGTCCAGCGGGCCGACCGGGTAGAGCTGCGCGGTGTCCTTGCAGCCCGTCCTGCGGTCATCGCCCGGGTAGTCGGCGCCGAGGGTGCGGATGCCGAGCTGGACCTCTTCGGGCGTCGCGTCCAGCACCTCGTTGAAGGCCTGCTTCGCCGCGGCCATCCGCGACTGGCCGTCGATGTCCTTCGCCCGCATCGAACCGCTGACGTCGATCACGAGATCGACTTTCGGAGCGGTGGCGGTGGTCTCGTCGGCGTTCGCCCCGGCCGGGAAGGCTATCCCGGCCGTGAGCGTGGCGAGCAGGGCGCAGACCCCGGCCGCCAGCCGTTGTGTTCTGATCATCGGCGGATCCTATTGATCAGAGGTGTCCCGCTCCAAACGAGGTCGGAACGCCGGTCGGAACACATCCCGGCCACCGGTCAGAACACCTACGTGACCAGCGGATTGGGCAGCTCCGCCCACTGGTCCCCGGGCGTCCCCGGCGACAGCCGCATCAGCGTCAACGCCTTCGTGGGCAGCTGCTTCCCGCGCAGCGCGGCCAGATCCACGGTCTGAGGCAGATCCCGTACGACCGCCCCCAGCGCCCCGCGCAACGCCGCGCCCGACCCCGCCGTGCCCGCCAGCGCCCCGGCCACCAGTGACCCGAACAGTTTGCGGCGCAGCGTCGGCACGTCGTCCGTGACGATCCGGCCGGTCAGTTCCGGCACCGGAATCCCGTGCCGGGTCAGCCGGGCCGGGCTGACGCGGATGTCGGCGAGGTCGCGGTAGACCAGGCGCACCGGGGCGCCGTCGGCGGACAGCACCACGAGCAGGTTCTGGCCGTGTGCCTCCAGCGCCACCCCCAGCTCCAGCAGCCGCAGCCCCACGGTGAGCGCGAGACGCGTGAAGTCGGCCAGCCACGCGGGGGATTCGGGCAGCGCGGTGGTGGCGAGCGCGGCCACCGGCACGACCCGCTCGCCGGGCCCCGCGTACTCGCGCGGCGACTGACGCACCACCGCCGCCAGATCCGGCGAGTGGGCGGTGGCGGCCCCCAGGGTGCGGGTGACGTGCAGCAGCCCGTCCGTGCGTGCGGCGAGCGTCTCCGCGAAGTCGGACAGGGTGGCGGACAGGGTGATCGAGTACACCGAGATGTCCCGTACCGAGGACGTCAGCCGGGCGCTCAGCGCGGTCTTGACGTGCGGTCCGTCGGACAGGGCGAGCGTGCGCAGGGACATCAGCGGATGCGCGGCGATGCCGTCGCCGGAGGGATCGCAGGGGCGCTTGAGCACATGCTCGGCCTGCCACGGATGCACCGGGACCAGCAGCCGTCCCCCGTCCCGCATGTCCTGCGGCCACCCACCCGTCACCAGGCTCTCGTCCGCCCGCACCGGCACCAGCCCCAACCTCACGACCGGCCGGTGCTCCGGCCCGTACGCGAACTGCTCGGCGACCGAGAAGCCGGGCCGGGAACGGCAGTTGGGGTGAAACGGATGGCCGTCGACCACCCGCTGCTCCCACTCCCAGTCCTGCCCGGGCCACTCCTTCGAGTGGGCGTCCTGTCCCGCCCGTGACAGCGCCAACGAAGCGACACTGTGGCCGACTTCGGTGGCGAACGCGGTGCCGTGCGGTACGGAGAGGTCGGTCAGCAGCCGGACCGGGTCGTCGTACGACGTCCGGTCGAGCCGTACGGCGGTGACGTACGCGGCGGTGGCGTACGGGTCCGCGTGCGGTCCGTGCAGTCGGCGGCCGTCCGAAAGACGCAGGGTGAGGCCCTCCCGGCCGGGCTCACGTCGGGCGACCCAAGGGAGGGGCTCGTACGCGAGGGCACGCCACAGCCGGGTCAGTACGGCCGCTCGTGCGGCGGGGAGCCCGGCGGCGTACCGCGACGCGAGTTCGGGGCGTACGTCGGCCAGTTCGGCGGCCACCTCGGCCTCGGCGCTGGGGGGACGGTGCACGGGCGGGCTCCTCGGGTACGAGTAGGACGTCGGGCCAGGCGCCGACGACAGACATACTGATCGTCTTCCCGCCTGAACGGACCGCAGTGACCTCCTGAACGGGCCATAGTGACCGTCCTGAACGGACCGTAGAGAACGAGTGGATCGCGTGCACCTCAACCCTCCACCCGCCGCCGACGTCGCGGAACGCGCCGACGTCCACGCGGTCGCGCCCCTGCTGAACTGCCTGCTGCGCGAGGTGGCCGAACCACACGGAGAGTCCGGCGGACGGCGCGTGTACCGGCTGCCCGGCTCGGACCGCCTGCTGCGGGTCCTCGGTGAACGGCGGCCCGCCGAGCCCGAGGTGCGCACGGACGGCACCTGGCGGCGCATCGGGCACACCGAGCTCGTCAAGCTCGTGGCCGACGAACTGCGCCGCCACACCGGACTGTCCAACCACGAACTGCCCGCCGAGATGATCGACAGCCGGGACGCCGTGGCCGCGTTGCTCACGGCACGCGCGCGTGCGACGCCGCCCGACGACCTCTACCTCCGCTCCGAGCAGTGCCTCCTCACCGGCCACCCCCACCACCCCGCCCCCAAGGCGCGGGGCGGCGGCCCGGTCGCGGCCTGGCTGCCGTACGCCCCCGAGGCGCACGCCCGCTTCCCGCTGACGCTGCTCGGCCTGCGCGAGGACGTGGTCGTCGAGGAGGGCGACACCTCCGCCCTGGACGCTCTCGGCGAGGCCCCGCCCGGCTACCGGCTGCTGCCCGCGCACCCCTGGCAGCTCGACCTGGTCGGCCCGGACCTCGCGGAGGCGTTCGCGGACGGCAGGCTCGTGCGGCTGGGCACGACCGGGTTCGACGCCTGGCCGACGGCCGCGATCCGCACGCTGTACGCCCCCGAGCGCGATCTCTTCCTGAAGTTCAGCCTCGACGTGCGCATCACCAACGACATCCGCCGGCTGTGGCGCCACGACCTGCTCAAGCTCCGCCCCACCGACACGGCGGCGGCCACCGCGCTCGGCGCGTGCGACGGCCCCGCCGCCTGGCTCGGCGACCGCGGCTACCGCACCGCCGGCTTCGCCTTCGAGGAACTCGCGGTCCTGGTCCGCGACGGCCTGCGGGGCGGCCTGCTGCCCGGCGCGACGCCCCTGCTCGCCGCCGGGCTCGTCGAGGGCTTCGAGGGCAGCCCGCTCGCCGACGCCGTGGACCCGGCGGCGTGGTGGGAGGCGTACCTGGCCCAGGTGGTCCCGCCCGCCCTCGCGGCCTTCGCCGAGCACGGCGTCGTACTCGAAGCGCATCTGCAGAACACGCTGGTCGCCGTCGACACCGACGGCATCCCCGTGCAGGCCCTCTTCCGGGACGCCGAGGGCGTGAAGCTGCTGCCGGACGTGTCACGGGCGGCGGGCTGGGAGCGGCTGGTGTACTGCCTGGTCGTCAACCACCTCGTCGAGATCGCCGGCGCCCTCGTCGAACGCCGTCCGACCCTGGACCCCTGGCCCGCCGTCCGCCGCGAACTGGCCCGCCACGACCTCCCCGAGATCCCGGACCTGCTCTCCGCCCCCACCCTCCCCGGCAAGACCAACCTGCTGCTGCGCTGGACGGGCGCGGACGGCGCCGACGCCCGCTACCTGCCTCTTCCGAACCCGCTGGCCGGTGCATGACCGGTAGGTCGCCACTCGCTCACCATCCGGTGCGCAGCACATGGTTGAGCAGCAGCGCGAGTAGCGCCTGAGCGGCAAGCCAGGCGCGGGGCCGGGTGAGGAACGCGCAGGCAGGCAGCAGCCACACCGCGAAGGGGAGCCAGATGCGTTCCGTCTCGGCCTTGCTCATGCCGGACAGGTCGGCGATCAGGAGGGCGAGGAGAGCGGCGGACACGAGAAGGGCGAGGCCGACCCGGTCGGGGTGTTCGGTGCGCCGCCGGACCAGCACCGCCCCCGTTCGCCGCAGCCCCGGCGCCGTGGCCAGGCCCGTGATCAGGACCGCGCAGGCGAGGTTCGCCCACACCCAGTAGCCGTAGGGGCGGATGCCGCCCACGCCCTGGTGGTAGCGCGTGACCAGGAGGCGGTACGCCTCCCACCAGTCGAACCCGGCGAGGGTGAAGGCCGCCGGCACCACGGCCAGGCCGGCGAGCAGCGGCACGAGCAGCACGGGCCGTTCCCGGACGCGCCGTCGGCCGAGCAGCAGTACCGCCGCGCCGATCAGCGCGACGAGTGTGAGGCCGTACGAGAGGTAGCAGGTGAGCCCGAAGAGGAGCCCGGCCGCTGCCGCCCACCCCCATGACCGTCCGCTGACCGCGAGTGCCAGCAGCGCCACGGCCCACGCCGCGACCGCCGCGAAGTACGCGTCGGCCGACGTGCCCATCCACACCGCGGCCGGGGCCAGGACCAGGAAGGGCGCCGCTCGGCGGGCGAGGCTCTCACCGGCCAGTGCCCGCACCGCGACCAGCACAGCCACGCATGCCGTGGCGCCGACGGCGATGCACCACACCCCGGCCCAGCCCCCGCCCCGCAGGCCGATCCGGTCGAGGAGGACGAAGGTCAGCGTCGCGCCCGGCGGGTGTCCGGCGACATGGGCGGGCCAGTTGTCGGGGGAGTCGATGAGGATGTGGTGGGTGAAGTCCCGCAGGGTGGCCGGGATGTCGTCGAAGCGGTCGACGACCCGGAGGTATTCGTGCGGGGTGGTGAGCCGGCCGGCGATGCCCCGCTGCCAGCCGTCGATCAGGGCGAGGGAGACGGTCCACGCCGTTGCCGTCGCCCATGCCGTCGCGAGCAGGGCCCGCCAGGGCAGTCGGGCGGCGAGGGCGGGCCCGTACGCCACCCCGGCCGCCGCCACGAGGACGGCGGCCGGGGTGCCGGGGCCGACGTGTGGGCTCCAAGTACCAAGTAGCGGAGGCCAGTTGACGAACAGGGTGTGGTGGGAGTGCTGGATGTGCCGGCCGACCAGTACGGCCGCCGTGACGAGGAGGGCGGCGGCCAGGACGGCGTACAGATCGCGGAGGAGGGGGCGGGTCACATCCGCACGCTAGGCCGGGCCGTGGGGGAAGTACCTCCGTCCGGGCCGGATGTCAGCGTTTCGTCATGGGTCGCGGGGCCGTTTCGGGGGTGTGCCGGACCTACGGTCGAGCCATGACACGGTCTCCTTCCTCGCCGGGCTTCTGGCGCAGTCCCCTGCGCGGCGCTTGGCTGACCTCGGCGCTGGGGGTCGTCCTGCTCGGCGGGATCACAGTGTTGTTCGTGACGGGACTGGTGTCCTACGCCGCCTACAACCCGAACCTGTCGCCGGTGAACGACAAGACCCCGGACAAGGGGATCCTGGGCTTCTACCTGTTCCCCTGGCCGACCGACCCGCACTGGCTGTACCGGCTGAACCAGGGTCTTCACGTCACGCTGGGCATCACGCTGATCCCCGTGCTGCTGGCCAAGCTGTGGTCGGTGATCCCGAGGCTGTTCGCGCTGCCCCCGGCCCGCTCGCTCGCGCACGCCCTGGAGCGGATCTCGCTGCTGTTGCTGGTCGGCGGCGCGCTGTTCGAGTTCGTGACGGGCGTGCTCAACATCCAGCTGGACTACGTCTTCCCGGGGTCTTTCTACACCCTGCACTTCTACGGGGCATGGGTGTTCTTCGCCGCGTTCGTCGCCCACGCAGTACTGAAGACTCCCGCGGCTCTACGGAACCTGCGCCGGTTGCGTGACGAGGAACCGTCCGACCTGGTCTCCCCGCGCCCGGATCCGCCGACCGTCTCCCGGCGGGGTGCCCTGTGGTTCGTCGGGGGCGGCTCGCTGCTGCTGTTCGCGACCACGGCCGGGCAGAGCTTCGACGGGCTGCTGCGGCGCACCGCCCTGCTGGCCCCGCACGGCGGAGCCGACCCGGGTGGCGGCCCGAGCGGCTTCCAGATCAACAAGACGGCCGCATACGCCGGAATCCACGCGGCGGAGACGGCCGAGGACGCCTGGCGCCTCGTCGTGACCGGACGCACCGGCACCGTTCGCCTGAGCCGTGCCCAGCTGGCCCGACTCCCCCTGCACAGCGCGGCGTTGCCCATCGCCTGTGTCGAGGGCTGGTCGACGTCCGACCAGTGGTGGCGCGGGGTGCGGCTGCGCGACCTCGCCGCGCTCGTCGGGTACGACGACGATCCGCCGGACGTGCTCGTCGAGTCCCTCCAGCGGCGCGGCGCCTTCCGCCGTGCCGCGCTGCGGGCCAACCAGGTCGCCGACCCGCGCTCCCTGCTCGCCCTGTACGTCAACGGCGAGGACCTGTCCCCCGACCACGGCTTCCCGGCGCGGATCATCGTGCCCGCGGCGCCCGGCGTGCTCAACACCAAGTGGGTGGCCCGTATGACCTTCGGAGACCTCTGATGCGCCGACCGCTGATCCCTGTCGGAAGTCCGTTCCAGCTTCTGCTGCTCGCCGCCTCGTTCGCCCTCGCCGGCTACGCCGGGGTTCGCCTCCTCGCCGACGACTGGTTCGGGGTGGCGGTGTGGTTCGTGGGGGCGGCGCTGTTGCACGACCTCGTCCTGCTGCCGCTGTACGCGGCGGCGGACCGGGCCGTCGTAAGGGGGCTCGGCGCGGCAGGGCACAGGGAGTGGGTGCGGTACGTCCGTGTCCCGGCGGCGCTGTCCGGCCTGCTCCTGCTGGTGTGGTTCCCGTTGATCAGCGGAATGGTGGACCGGCGCTACCGCCTGGGCACGGGACTGTCCCCGGACGGCTTCCTCGCCCGCTGGCTGCTGATCACCGCCGTGCTCTTCGGCGCCTCGGCCCTGTTGCTGGCGCTGCGGCTGCGCAGGGCGACGAAGCAGCGCCCCCCGGCCGTCCACTGACCGACAGCCCGCCATCCGGCGCCGCGCGCGTGCCGCAGCAAGGCCGAGGTGCCGAGCCGCGCCCAGGGGAACGCACCGTCCGGTCCGCATCCGTGGACGACGTCGACGACCTGCACCTCGACACGCTCGTCGATGTCCACCGGCGCGGTCTCGGCGATCAACAGACCGCCGGGGGAGAGGAGTCCGGCCACCCGGTCCAGCAGGGCGCGCGGATCGCCGCCGATGCCGACGTTGCCGTCCATGAGCAGGACGGTGCCCCAGCGGCCCTCGCCGGGCAGGGAGTCGAAGACGGAGCGCCGCAACGCCTGGCCCCCGAGCCGTACGGCGTGGTGGACGGCGGTCTCGCTGACGTCGATACCGAGGGCGGTCCGGCCACGCGCGGCGAGTTCCGCGACGAGCCGCCCGGGTCCGCAGCCGACGTCCAGCACGGCGCCCTCGCACCGGTCCAGTACGTCCAGGTCGACCGGGTCGGCGTGCGCGCACCAGCGCTCGACGTCGAGTGGCAGCAGCCAGCCGTCGGCGCGCCGCAGGAACAGCGGGCCACGACCGGCGCGCAGGGCGGTGGCGTACGGGTCGGCAACGGCCCAGGCGGAAGGCGTCGTGGTCATGGGCGCGTCACCGCCCGGCACCGGGCCAGCCGTGCCGCGAACTTTCCCTGCGGGGCGAGCGCGGCGACCGCGTGGGCGTCGGCGGCCGTGTCGACGTCCCGCAGCCGGGGCAGATCCCGCACACGCAACCCCGCGCGCACCAGCCGCTCCCGCTGTACCGCGCCGGTGACCGGCGTCGACATGGGCACGCCCCGGAGCAGGGCGGGATCGGGCTCGGCCAGCCCGAGGGCCCAGAAGCCGCCGTCCTCGGCCGGACCGAAGTACGCGTCGCCGTCCGCGAAGTCGACGTCGAGCAGCTCCGGCGTCACCTGCGGGGTGTCCATGCCGATCAGCAGGGCGGGGCCGTCGCATCCGGCGAAGGCGGCCGCGAGCCGTTCGTCCAGGCCGCCCGCGCACTGCCGTACGACGTCGAAACCGGGCGGGAGCCAGGGGCCCGGAGCGCCGTCCAGTACGAGGAGGCGGCGGGAGGCGGGCGTGGCCGCCACGGCGCGCAGGGTGTCGGCGAGCGCGGCCTCCGCGAGCGCCGCCGCTTCCGACGGCGTGAACGGCGGGGTGAGCCGGGTCTTGACCCGGCCCGGCACGGGCTCCTTGGCGATGACGAGGAGGGTGGTCACCGGGCCGCCCCCTCGCCGACGGGTGCTTCGTTCAGCACCCGGCTCATGTCCCGTACCGCCTGCCAGGTGCCGCGCCAGGTGCCCGTCACCTTCGAGGCGCCGGTGCGGGGCAGGTAGGGCACGTCGTGCTCGGTGATGCGCCAGCCCGCGTCGGCGGCGCGCACCACCATCTGGAGCGGGTAGCCGCTGCGCCGGTCGGTGAGCCCGAGGGCGAGCAAGGGCTCGCGGCGGGCCGCGCGCAGCGGTCCGAGGTCGTGCAGGCGCAGACCGGTGCGGCGGCGCAGCAGCCGGGCGAGCGCGAGGTTGCCGGCCCTGGCGTGGGCCGGCCATGCGCCGCGGGCCTGCGGTCGTCTGCGGCCGAGCACCAGGTCGGCCGCGTCGGAGCGGACCTCGCGAACGAAGGGTTCCAGCCGGCCCGGGTCGAGGGAGGCGTCGCAGTCACAGAAGCACACGAACTCGGCGGTGGCCGCGGTCAGCCCCGCGTGGCAGGCCGCGCCGAAACCCCGCCTGGGCTCGTGCACGACGGTCGCCCCGAGCGATCGGGCGACATCCGCCGAACCGTCCGTGGAGCCGTTGTCCACGACCAGGGCCCGCCAGCCGGCCGGAATCCGAGCCAGCACCCAGGGAAGGGCCTCGGCCTCGTTCAGGCAGGGGAGCACGACATCTACATCCGCGTCGGTGGTCACGGCTCTCACCCTACGAACGGGAATCGGGCATATCGGTCCTTCGCTCCTTACGAAACGCGGACGTCGGAGCGCCGGGAGCCGACGGAGGCCGCACGGGGGCGGGCCCGGTGCGAGGCTGGGGGCATGCAGCAGTCGAACAGAGCGGGTGGAGCGGGCGCCCGCGGCCGGGTCCTGGTCGTCGACGACGACCCCACGGTCGCGGAGGTCGTCGCCGGCTACCTGGACCGGGCCGGATATGTCGTCGACCGGGCCGACGACGGTCCGGGGGCTCTCACCCGGGCCGCCGCACACTGGCCGGACCTGGTGGTGCTGGACCTGATGCTGCCCGGCATGGACGGTCTGGAGGTGTGCCGGAGGATGCGCGGCCACGGACCCGTGCCCGTCATCATGCTCACCGCGCGAGGCGACGAGGACGACCGCATCCTCGGCCTGGAGGTCGGCGCCGACGACTACGTCACCAAGCCGTTCAGCCCGCGCGAACTCGTCCTCAGGGTGGAGTCGGTGCTGCGCCGCGCACGGCCCGAAGCGGGTACGCGGATGCTGAGCGCGGCCGGTCTGACCGTCGACCCCGCCGCCCGCCGCGCCACCAAGAACGGCACCGAACTCGCCCTCACCATCCGGGAGTTCGACCTCCTCGCCTTCTTCCTGCGCAATCAGGGACGGGCGTACGGCCGCGAGGACCTGATGCGCGAGGTGTGGGGCTGGGACTTCGGCGACCTGTCCACCGTCACCGTCCACGTCCGCCGGCTGCGCGGCAAGGTCGAGGACGACCCGGCCCGGCCGCGGCTCATCCAGACAGTGTGGGGCGTGGGCTACCGCTTCGAAACCGACGCCGGGGAGGAGGACTGACCGTGCGCGACACCCTCCTCATCGCCCTGTACGCCTTCGCCGGTGCCGCCGCCACCGGCCTGGCCGGAGCCGGTGCGCTGCGCCTGCTGCGGCGCCGCTCGCTCACCGCATCGCTCACCGTGGTCGCCGCGGTCGGCGTGGTCGGAGTGCTCGCGGGCACCCTAGCCGTCGCCTGGGCGATGTTCCTGTCGCCGCACGACCTCACCGTCGTGACGACCGTGGTGGCGATGGCGGCCGTGGTCTCGCTCGCCACCGCGCTGCTGCTGGGCCGCTGGGTCGTCGCCCGCAGCCACGAACTTGCCCTCGCCGCCCGCTCGTTCGGCGACGGCGGCGACTTCTCCGCGCCCGACGGCCCGGCCACCGCCGAGCTGGAGTCGCTCAGCCGGGAGCTGGCGGCCACCAGCGCGAAGCTCGCCGAATCCCGCGACCGTGAACGCGCGTTGGAGACCTCCCGACGCGAACTGGTCGCCTGGATCTCCCACGACCTGCGCACCCCGCTGGCCGGCCTGCGCGCCATGTCCGAGGCGCTGGAGGACGGGGTCGCCGCCGACCCCGACCGCTATCTGAGGCAGATCCGCACCGAGGTCGAACGCCTCAACGACATGGTCGGCGACCTCTTCGAACTCTCCCGCATCCACGCCGGAACCCTGCCCCTCAACCCCGCCAGGATCTCCCTGTACGACCTGGTCGGCGACGCCCTCGCGGGCGCGGACCCGCTCGCCCGCGAGCACGGCGTACGACTGGTCGGCGACGACGTGGACGCCGTCCCGGTCGAGGTCGACGGCAAGGAGATGAGCCGCGTCCTGGGCAACCTCCTGGTCAACGCCATCCGCCGCACCCCGGCCGACGGCACGGTCGCGGTTGCCGCCGAGCGCTCGCCCGACGGCGTGGTCGTGTCCGTGACCGACGGCTGCGGCGGCATCCCCGAGGAGGACCTGCCGCGGGTCTTCGACACCGGCTGGCGAGGCACGCACGCCCGTACGCCCCCGGCGGGCGCGGGGCTCGGCCTCGCCATCGTGCGGGGCATCGTGGAGGCCCACCACGGGCGGGCCACCGTACGCAACATTCCCGGCGGCTGCCGCTTCGAGGTGATCCTGCCCACGGCCCGGGCGTGAGGTCACTCCTCGGCGAACTCCCGCATGCCCTCCTCGAACCCGACCTGGGGCCGCCAGCCGAACTCGGCCCGCAGCCGGGCCGAGTCCGCGGTGATGTGCCGGACGTCTCCCAGCCGGTACTCGCCGGTGACGACGGGCTCGGGACCCCCGCAGGCCGCGGCCAGCGCACGGGCCATCTCGCCCACGGTGTGCGGCTCACCGCTGCCGGTGTTGTACGCCGTCAGCACCCCGTCCGACGTCCCGGCCTCCAGCGCGGCCACGTTGGCGGCGGCCACGTCCCGCACATGCACGAAGTCCCGGCGCTGACGGCCGTCCTCGAAGACGCGCGGAGCCTCGCCCCGGGCGAGCGCGGACCGGAAGAAGGACGCGACACCGGCGTACGGGGTGTCGCGGGGCATGTGGGGCCCGTACACGTTGTGGTAGCGCAGCGACACCGCCGAGCCGCCCGTCGACCGGGCCCAGGCGGCGGCCAGGTGCTCCTGTGCGAGCTTGGTCGTCGCGTACACGTTCCGTGGATCGGCGGGGGCGTCCTCCCCGACCAGCCCGGGGGACAGCTCCTGCCCGCACACCGGGCACGCCGGCTCGAACCGGCCGGCCTCCAGGTCGCGGGCGGCCCGCGGCCCCGGCCGCACCACCCCGTGCCGCCCGCACGTGTACCGCCCCTCCCCGTACACGACCATCGACCCGGCCAGCACAAGACACCGAACGCCCGCCTCCGCCATCGCGGCGAGCAGCACGGCGGTGCCCAGGTCGTTGTGCGAGACGTACTCCGCCGCGTCGGCGACCCCGTTGCCGAGCCCGACCATCGCCGCCTGGTGGCACACGGCGTCGACACCGGCCAGCGCGCGGGCGACCGCCGCCGGGTCCCGCACATCGGCGCCGGGGTCCGCCCGGACGTCGTACACGACCGGCTCGTGCCCGTGGGCCGTGAGCGCCTCGACGACATGGGACCCGATGAATCCGGCACCGCCGGTGACCAGTACACGCATACGGCCACGCTAGATCCGCGACGGCGCCGGGCCCCTGTGGCCCGCCCGGTACGTCATCACTCCGTAAGACCGTCAGGGCGTGGTTGCTGGATCGGACCCCTGCGCTGCGGGGGTCCTCGCCCCGGCGTCGTGTAGGCCGACGACCTGGGTACGACGCGTAGGGTGCCTCTTTTGGATCACCGCGGCGTCATCGTCATCCGGTCAGCAAGGCGAGCCGAACGGAACGGCCCAGTAGCGGCAGCCCGAGCCCGGGGCGACTTCGGCAGGGCCAAGGGGCTCGGGTCGCGGGGGAACGTCGGGCTCCCGGTCGCCGTGCTGAACGTCCTGGGTCGCTCAGTGCGGTGAGATGCCGGAGACTTCTCTGTAAGGGTCTGCGGATTCGGCGTGGGACGCGGAGAGGGTGACGGGTGTGCCTGAGGCCCCGCTCTGGCTGTGGGGAGCGTTCGCCGCGACCGTGGTGGTGTCGCTGGCGGTCGACTTGCTGGCCCACCGCACCGCGCACGTCATCGGCTTCAAGGAGGCCGCTGCCTGGAGCGGCTTGTGGGTGGGTCTCGCTCTGGTTTTCGCCTTTGTCGTCTTCCTCGTTCTCGGCACGACGGCCGGCACCGAGTACACCACCGCGTGGCTGCTGGAGAAGAGTCTGTCGGTGGACAACCTCTTCGTCTTCGCGGTGATCTTCGCCTACTTCAAGGTGCCCCGCGCCTACCAGCACCGGGTCCTGTTCTTCGGCGTGATGGGCGCCCTGGTCTTCCGCGGGATCTTCCTCTCCCTCGGTGTCGCCGTCGTCAGCCGCTTCACCGCGGTGCTGTTCGCCTTCGCCGCGATCCTCTTCTACAGCACCTACAAACTCCTCAAGGGCGACGAGGAGACCTTCGACCCGGGCAAGAGCCTCGCCCTGCGCCTGCTCCGCAAGTTCGTCCCCGTCCGGGACGAGTACGCAGGCATGAAGTTCTTCGTCAAGGAGGCCGGCAAGCGCGTGGCCACCCCACTCCTGGCGGTGGTGGCGGCGATCGAGGCAGCCGACCTGATCTTCGCTGTCGACAGCGTGCCCGCTGTCCTGGCCGTCAGCGACGACGCATTCATCGTCTACACCAGCAACGCGTTCGCCATCCTGGGCCTGCGCGCCCTGTACTTCATGCTGGCGGGCTTGCTGGACCGCTTCCACTACCTGAACAGGGGCCTCGCGATCATCCTGGCCTTCATCGGCCTTAAGCTCATCCTCCAGGCGTCGCACAAGATGATCAGCCACGACATCCCGGAAATCCCCTCGCCGGTCAGCCTCGCGGTCATCGTCGTCGTCCTGGCCGCATCTGTCGTACTCAGCCTGCGGCGCCCCGCCCCGCTTCCTCCCGTCCCCCAGGAGGAGAAGCCGGCCCCGCTGCCGGATACGGCGGCCAGTGGGCCGCGACCCGACGGCGATCCACAGGCCGGGTCAGAACGGCGGGGCGATCCCCCCGGCCGTGCCACACCGTGACGAAATTGGGCAGACAGCTCCTTTTTAACGCAAAGCAGCCTATTGTTAAAGAATGAGTAAAACCGAGCATGAGACGAGCCCACGACGGACGCTTGCCTGCCCGGTCTGCAAGCGCAGCGTGGACATGATCATCAAAGGGCGGCACAAGACCCTCGGGATCTTCGTGCCCGTGTGGGGCCCCGGCCCCTGCCACAACCCCGACTGCTCCGCGTGTCTGGCCGCGCCAGAACACAAGATCCCTCAGAAGCACTGACTTCACACCCAGGGCCGACTCATGGACTGATGCACGGCCGCACGGCAGAAGCGCACACGCGTGGCGGGCGCAGACCGCGACGCCCATCCCCAGGCCCTGGGTTCTGTGTGATGTCGGCGTCATCGACCACCACTCGCGAGGCTGCCGAGTCTGTCGTTTCGCCGGTGAATTCGCACAATGAATGGGACTCGCTGGAGCCCATT
Organism: Streptomyces viridochromogenes; assembly: GCF_001270495.1. Classification (GTDB taxonomy): domain Bacteria; phylum Actinomycetota; class Actinomycetes; order Streptomycetales; family Streptomycetaceae; genus Streptomyces; species Streptomyces viridochromogenes_A. The sequence continues at coordinate 20,587 of NZ_LGUR01000061.1, read as the reverse complement.
CACCCGCGCGGAGGCGCTGCGGAGGCGTTCGGGTCATCGGGGGTGGCCGGTCCCGCGGAGTGTTGGCCGGGTGCCGGCGCGTGGCCGCCCTGGGGGATACCGCACACGGCAGCCTGGGGACGGAGAGGCGGCCGTCGCCGCGACAGACCCACGCGTGATAGCCGCAGCGCAGGGTCTGGCCCTCCACGGCCGCCATGCTCAGCGGCAATTGACGCTGGGCACACCGGTCCTCCAGTGCGTGGACGGTACCGCTCTCCCCGTGGTAGAGCGCGATGCGCTCTCCGGCGAAGGCGGTCGCGAACACTCGCTTGCCGCGTACGCTCCTGGACAGTGCGACCGGATACCAGGTCGCGGACGGCACCGGAAGGCGCCGCCTCCCTGGAGCACGCCGGATGAATTGGTGGTACTTGCCGCGGGAGCCGTTCTCGCTGAACAGAAAGCAGCCTCGGGCCGATGGAGTGCGCGAGGATCTACGCCAACGCGCTGTGCGTGTCGGGGCTGACGCTCGTCAGGCTGCGCCGCCGGGCGCGCCGATCTCGTTGAGGAGTGCGGAAGGTGGTCGGGGCGGAAGGGCTGGCCCGCCCGGCGTCCGGGGAACAGCCAGTAGTTCAGCAGGGAAGCGGCTGACTCGGGGAGGGGTGAGGGCGGTTCCGAAGGACGGCTTCCACGTGCTGCGGCACGCCTATGGCTCGATCACGCTCAAGGCGGGAGAGTCCGTAGTGCCCGTGGCGCGGTGGCTTGGGCACTCCTCGCCGGCGATCACCCCCGGTTACTATGCACACTTCATGCCGGAGGCCGGAAGCAAGGGGTGGACGGCCATCGACGGACTGCTGGGGAAGGCAGGGTGATCTGTATGTCAGTCGGAACTCCCCAGATTCTCCCCTGGGCTGATGACGGGCGGTTCCCCCGTGCTCCCGAGGCCGGCCATGGATTGCAAGGTCAATGAAGTGGATGGCCTGAGGAAATGCTGAGAGAGGTTGCCGCAACCCGCTACATCGAGCCCCTGCGCTCCGGCGGCTCCGTCCCCGGCGTCGTCGAGGCCGACGACCTGGGCACCTATGTCGTCAAGTTCACCGGCTCCGCGCAGGGCCGCAAGGCGCTGGTCGCCGAGGTGATCGTCGGGGAGCTGGCCCGCGCTCTCGGGCTGCGCTTCCCCGAGCTGGTCCTGGTCCACTTCGACCCGGCGATCGCGGACGGCGAGCCCCACCAGGAGGTGCGGGACCTGCACGCGTCCAGCGCCGGGGTCAATCTCGGCATGGACTATCTGCCGGGCGCGCGGGACTTCACCCCGGAGGTCGCCAAGGTCTTCCGGGTGGACCCGCTGGAGGCCGGCCGGATCGTCTGGCTGGACGCCCTGACCGCGAACGTCGACCGTACGGTCCACAGCTCCAACCTGATGGTCTGGCCGACGCTCGGCACCGTGCCGCCCCGCCTGTGGCTGATCGACCACGGGGCCGCGCTCGTCTTCCATCACCGCTGGGACGGCTCGGATCCGCAGAAGGCGTACGACTTCCGCCACCACGCCCTCGGCCACTACGGGCCCGACGTGCGCGCCGCCGACGCGGAACTGGCGCCCAAGGTGACGGAGGAACTGCTGCGCGAGATCCTCGCGGAGGTGCCGGACGCCTGGCTCACCGACTTCGACTCGCCCGGCGAGGCACGTGCGGCCTACGTGACCTACCTCCACGCGCGCGTGCGCGCCTCGCGGCAGTGGCTGCCCACGGACTTCCCCAGCCGGGAGGAACTCGCCGCCGAGGAGGCCCTCCGGGCGGCGAGGACACAGCAAGGCCGGCCCAAGTGGCTGCAGCGGGTCCCCGACCTGCACGGCAAGCCGGCCGCGGAACAGGATTGGTCGGTGCACCTGCAATGACGGAGGCTTCTTCGGGCGGGTCGGGCCGGGTCGAGATCGAGTACTGCACCCAGTGCCGCTGGCTGCCCCGCGCGGCCTGGCTGGCACAGGAACTGCTCACGACCTTCGAGGCGGAGCTGACCGAGCTGGCGCTGAAGCCCGGCAAGGGCGGCGTCTTCGTCGTCCGCGTCGACGACGAGGTCGTATGGGACCGCCGTGAGCAGGGTTTCCCCGAGCCCACGGCGGTGAAGAGGGTCGTACGCGACCGAGTGGCCCCGGGAAAGCCCCTGGGCCACTCGGACACACCGGCTTCCTGAGAGCCTGTCGGCTCTGCGGGCTCAGCCCTTGAGCTGCTCGTACGCCGGCAGCGTCAGGAAGTCCGCGTAGTTCTCGTCGAGGGAGACCTCCAGGAGCAGGTCGTGGGCCTGCTGCCAGTGGCCGGCCGCGAAGGCGTCCTCGCCGATCTCGGCGCGGATGTTCGCCAGTTCCTCGGCGGCGACCTTGCGGGCCAGCTCCGGGGTGGCCTTCTCGCCGTTCTCGAACTCGACGCCCGCGTTGATCCACTGCCAGATCTGGGAGCGGGAGATCTCGGCGGTGGCCGCGTCCTCCATGAGGTTGAAGATGGCGACCGCGCCGAGGCCGCGCAGCCAGGCCTCGATGTAGCGGATGCCGACCTGGACGGCGTTGACCAGGCCCGGGTACGTCGGCTTGGCGTCCAGCGAGTCGACGGCGATCAGGTCGGCCGCCTCGACGTGGACGTCCTCGCGGAGGCGGTCCTTCTGGTTCGGCTTGTCGCCGAGGACCTTGTCGAAGGACTCCATGGCGATCGGGACCAGGTCGGGGTGGGCGACCCAGGAGCCGTCGAAGCCGTCGTTCGCCTCGCGGTCCTTGTCGGCGCGGACCTTCTCGAAGGCCACCTTGTTGACCTCGGCGTCGCGGCGGGACGGGATGAAGGCCGCCATGCCGCCGATCGCGTGCGCTCCGCGCTTGTGGCAGGTGCGGACGAGGAGTTCGGTGTACGCGCGCATGAACGGGGCCGTCATCGTCACCGCGTTGCGGTCCGGCAGGACGAACTTGGCGCCGCCGTCACGGAAGTTCTTGACGATGGAGAACAGGTAGTCCCAGCGGCCGGCGTTCAACCCGGAGGCGTGGTCGCGGAGTTCGTAGAGGATCTCCTCCATCTCGTACGCCGCCGTGATCGTCTCGATCAGGACGGTCGCCCGGACGGTGCCCTGCGGGATGCCGACGTAGTCCTGCGCGAAGACGAACACGTCGTTCCAGAGGCGGGCCTCCAGGTGCGACTCCGTCTTCGGGAGGTAGAAGTACGGGCCCTTGCCGAGGTCGAGCAGGCGCTGGGCGTTGTGGAAGAAGTACAGGCCGAAGTCGACGAAGGCGCCCGGCACCGGCCGGCCGTCGACCTGGAGGTGACGCTCGTCGAGGTGCCAGCCGCGCGGGCGCATGACGACCGTGGCGAGCTCCTCGTCGGCCTTGAGCGCGTACGACTTGCCGGACTTCGGGTCGGTGAAGTCGATGTTGCGGGTGTAGGCGTCGGCCAGGTTGACCTGACCCAGGACGACGTTCTCCCAGGTCGGCGCCGAGGCGTCCTCGAAGTCCGCGAGCCAGATCTTCGCGCCCGAGTTGAGGGCGTTGATGGTCATCTTGCGGTCGGTGGGGCCGGTGATCTCGACCCGGCGGTCCTGGAGCGCGGGCGGGCACGGGGCCACCCGCCAGGAGTCGTCCGCGCGGATCGCGGCGGTCTCCGGGAGGAAGTCGAGGGTGGAGGTGCGGGCGATCTCGGCGCGGCGCTCCGCACGGCGGGCGAGGAGTTCGTCACGCCGGGGCGTGAACCGGCGGTGCAGCTCGGCCACGAAGGCGAGGGCCGCGTCCGTGAGGACCTCCTCCTGCCGGGGCAGGGGCTCGGCGTCGACGATGGCCAGCGGGGACGGCGCTGGTGCGGACATGAGCTGTCACTTCCTTCAGCGAGCTACGTGGACGAGCTGTCGAGCTTCTGGCACCGGGTGCCAGTCTTCCCGGATACGGCTAGCGGCGCCCGCGGAGCAGGCGGGCGCTTCTGAACAGTGGATACTAGTTTCCTCATGGTGGAAGTTCAATCGTTTGTTGATATCGAGATTCTCTGAGTCGAGGCAACGTGGCTCTGGGTGCCACCGCACTTACTCAAGGTGGGCGAGATCGGCCTCCGTGTCGATGTCGTACGGCCGTGCCACGTCCCCGCATTCGACGAGCCTGATCGCCTCCTCCCGCTCCTTCAGATAGGCGCGTGCCCCTCGATCGCCGGTCGCAGTCGCCGCGATGCCCGCCCAGTGGGCGGCGCCGAAGAGCACGGGATGGCCGCGTACGCCGTCGTAGGCGGCCGCGACGAGCGACGTCTCGTCCTCGTAGGCGGCGAGGACGCGTGCGACCGCCTCCGGTCCGATGCCGGGCTGGTCGACGAGCGAGACGAGCGCCGCCCTCGCCCCCGTACCGGCGAGCGAGTCGAGTCCGGCGCGCAGCGAGGAGCCCATCCCCTCGGCCCAGTCCGGGTTCTCCACCAGGACGCAGTCACCGAGCTCGGCCCGCTCCCGTACGGCGGCGGCCCGCGCGCCCAGCACCACGTGCACGCGGGTGCAGCCGGCCGTGCGCAGCACCCCGACGGCGTGCTCGACGAGGGGCCGGCCGCGATGCCGGAGCAGTGCCTTGGGGCGTCCGCCGAGCCGTCGTCCACCTCCGGCGGCGAGCAGCAGACCGGCGACGAGGGGGGCTTGTTTCTCCGTCATGGGTACTGCATACCTGACGCCCGCAAGGACGCCCGGTCTCCTTGGGCTGAATTTCGGTCCGCACGGTGGCGCGCCCGGCATCGGTGGCGTTTACTGACCCGCGTCCCCGGCGCCCGACCACCGTCAGGGGGGCTCGCGGGGGGATACGTACTGCTGGCGCACAACGGCGTGCGAGGGGGAGTGCTTTGTTGCGGAGCTTGGGGCAGAGGCCGGTGACGGGCAGCGACGAGGACGTGAGGGTGGTGGAACTGCGGACGGCGGTGGCCCGCCTGCGCCGCGAACTCGCCGCGCATCCGGCCGAGTTCTCCGACCGCGGAATCGCCGAGGACGAACTCGCCGCGCTCGCCGCGATGACGATCGACGGCGCCCCCGAAGTCCCGCGTCTGCGCCGGTCGTTGCTGTTGATCGCCGGGGCGATCGGGTCCGTGAGCGCGCTGGCCCGGGGACTGTCGGACGTACGCAACGCGGTGGACCTGTTCGGGGAACCACCGGGCCGCTGACTCGCCGTCCGGGCCCGGTCAGATGTCGGCGACCAGTTCGTAGCCGCCGCTCTGCATGTCCTCGCACAGGGCGTGGACGGCGTCGAAGCGTTTGCCGAACTCGGCGGAACCCTGCCAGGCCCGCATCGAGTCGAGGTCCCGCCAGGCGGCGAAGGACACGAAGGAGTCCGGGTTCCGGAGGTCCCGGATCAGACGCGCCCCGAGGAACCCCTCGTTCGCCTCCTTGGTCCAGGTGAGGAACTCCCGCCAACGGTCGACGAACTCGTCGGCCTTGCCCTCTTTGACCTGCCACTTCCCCGAGGACCAGTGCTTGCTCTCCTGCAGCATGGTGGACACCTCGATCCGCTACCGGTCCCCCTGCTCCCAGGCTAGGCCCGGCGGGTCCGCATCGCGTCCGGTGCGGACCGGCCCGGGTCTCGCCGGGACGGCAGGCCTAGGCCGCCGGCCCCGAGCTCGCCAGTGCCTCCGACAGCTCCGAGGCCACCTGCTGGAGGACGGGCACGATCTTGTCCGTCGCGGCCTCCGTGACGCGGCCCGCGGGGCCCGAGATCGAGATGGCGGCGGCGGTGGGGGAGTCGGGCACCGAGACGGCGAGGCAGCGGACGCCGATCTCCTGCTCGTTGTCGTCGACCGCGTAGCCGGCCCGGCGCACGTCCTCCAGGGCGGCCAGGAAGCCCTCCGGCGTGGTGATCGTCTTCTCCGTCGCGGCGGGCATGCCGGTGCGGGACAGCAGCGCGCGCACCTCGTGGTCCGGGGTGTTCGCGAGCAGCGCCTTGCCGACCCCCGTGGAGTGCGGGAGCACCCGCCGGCCCACCTCGGTGAACATGCGCATCGAGTGCTTGGACGGCACCTGGGCGACGTAGACGATCTCGTCGCCGTCGAGCAGCGCCATGTTCGCGGTCTCGCCGGTCTCCTCGACCAGCCGGGCCAGGTAGGGACGGGCCCAGGTGCCCAGCAGCCGGGACGCGGACTCGCCGAGGCGGATCAGGCGCGGGCCGAGGGCGTAGCGGCGGTTGGGCTGCTGGCGTACGTATCCGCACACCACGAGCGTCCGCATGAGGCGGTGGATGGTGGGCAGCGGCAGCCCGCTGCTCGCGGACAGCTCGCTCAGGCCGACCTCGCCGCCTGCGTCCGCCATCCGCTCCAGCAGGTCGAAGGCGCGCTCGAGGGACTGGACACCGCCACCGTTGCTGGCTTTGGCGGGGTCGGTGGTGCTGGCGTTGGACGTCGGCACGGCGCGTTCCTTTCGGGACCGGTGGGAAGGGCAGAAGCCTACCCGCCAGTCGGTTGACTCCCCGCTTGTGCGTAGCTACGTTCTGCTTGCCGAAATTGTAATTCCACTTTGTGGAAACGTACAGAGAGTATGGGGTGGGTGCACTGTGGAGAAGTGTGCCCTTGACGGCGCACGAACGGGAGTGAAGACTCCTTCAACAGAAAGTTGAATTCCGCTCCACGGAAGTCAAGGGCGGCAGAGAGGGGTCCGGGTGTCCGACGCTGAACTGGTGCTGCGCTCGACGCGAGTCATCACCCCGGAGGGGACACGGGCCGCCTCGGTCCTGGTCTCCGCCGGAAGGATCACGGCCGTACTCGGCCACGACGCCGAAGTCCCGTCCGGCGCCCGGCTGGAGGACCTCGGCGACGACGTCCTGCTGCCCGGCCTGGTCGACACGCACGTGCACGTCAACGACCCGGGCCGCACCGAGTGGGAGGGCTTCTGGACCGCCACCCGCGCCGCGGCGGCCGGCGGCATCACCACCCTCGTCGACATGCCGCTCAACTCCCTCCCGCCCACCACGACGGTCGACAACCTGCGTACCAAGCAGGACGTGGCCCGCGAGAAGGCCCACATCGACGTCGGCTTCTGGGGCGGCGCCCTGCCCGACAACGTCAAGGACCTGCGCCCGCTGCACGAGTCCGGCGTCTTCGGCTTCAAGGCCTTCCTGTCGCCGTCCGGCGTGGACGAGTTCCCGCACCTCGACCAGGACCGGCTCGCCCAGTCCCTGGCCGAGATCACCTCCTTCGGCGGACTGCTGATCGTGCACGCCGAGGACCCCCACCACCTCGACGCCGCCCCGCAACAGGGCGGCCCCAAGTACGCCGACTTCCTGGCCTCGCGCCCGCGCGACGCGGAGGACACGGCGATCGCCCAGTTGATCGCCCAGGCGAAACGCCTCCACGCGCGCGTGCACGTCCTGCACCTCTCGTCCAGCGACGCGCTGCCGCTGATCGCCGAGGCCAAGCGGGAAGGCGTACGGATCACCGTCGAGACCTGCCCGCACTATCTGACGCTCACCGCCGAGGAAGTCCCCGACGGCGCCAGCGAGTTCAAGTGCTGCCCGCCGATCCGCGAGTCCGCCAACCAGGACCTGCTGTGGCAGGCGCTGGCCGACGGCACGATCGACTGCGTGGTGACCGACCACTCGCCGTCCACGGCCGACCTGAAGACCGACGACTTCGCCACGGCCTGGGGCGGCATCTCCGGACTCCAGCTGAGCCTCGCGGCCGTGTGGACGGAGGCCCGCAAGCGCGGGCACGGCCTGGAGGACGTGGTCCGCTGGATGTCCGCGCGGACGGCCGAACTGGTCGGGCTCGACGACCGCAAGGGCGCCATCGCGGCGGGCCGGGACGCCGACTTCGCCGTCCTCGCGCCCGACGAGACCTTCACCGTGGACCCGGCCGCGCTCCAGCACCGCAACCGCGTGACGGCGTACGCGGGCAAGACCCTGCACGGCGTCGTGAAGTCCACCTGGCTGCGCGGCCAACGCATCGTCGCGGCCGGCGAGTTCACCGACCCGAAGGGGCAGCTGCTCACCCGCGCCGCCCACTGACCCACCCGCACCCGCACCGGCCGACTCCAGAAAGGCAGAACCACCACCGTGACGGCGATACCGAGCTTCACCGGCGACGCGAACCCCTATGGAGGCGGCGACCCGTACGCGGACTACCGCACCGCCGACTTCCCCTTCACCCAGTACGCCAACCTCGCCGACCGTCGGCTGGGCGCCGGTGTCATCGCCGCCAACGACGAGTTCTTCGCCCAGCGCGAGAACCTGCTGGTGCCCGAGCCGGCCGAGTTCGACCCCGAGCACTTCGGGCACAAGGGCAAGATCATGGACGGCTGGGAGACGCGCCGGCGGCGCGGTGCCTCCGCCGAGCACCCGTGGCCGACGGCCGAGGACCACGACTGGGCGCTGGTCCGCCTCGGCGCGCCCGGGGTGATCCGCGGGATCGTCGTCGACACGGCCCACTTCCGAGGCAACTACCCGCAGGCCGTGTCCGTCGAGGGCGCGTCCGTGCCGGGCTCTCCGTCGCCGGAGGAACTGCTCGCGGACGACGTGAAGTGGACGACGTTGGTGCCGCGCACGCCGGTCGGCGGGCATGCGGCGAATGGTTTCGCCATCGCCGTCGAGCAGCGCTTCACCCACCTGCGGGTCAACCAGCACCCCGACGGCGGCATCGCGCGCCTGCGCGTGTACGGCGAGGTCGTACCCGACCCCGCGTGGCTGTCGGTGCTGGGCACCTTCGACGTGGTCGCCCTGGAGAACGGCGGCCGGGCCGAGGACGCCTCCAACCTCTTCTACTCGCCCGCCACGAACACCATCCAGCCGGGCCGCTCCCGCAAGATGGACGACGGCTGGGAGACGCGTCGACGCCGGGACCAGGGCAACGACTGGATCCGCTACCAGCTGGTGGCGCAGTCCCAGATCCGGGCGGTCGAGATCGACACGGCGTACCTCAAGGGCAACAGCGCGGGCTGGGCGTCGGTGTCGGTGAAGGACGGCGAGGACGGCGAGTGGACCGAGATCCTCCCGCGCACCCGCCTGCAGCCCGACACCAACCACCGCTTCGTCCTGCCGACCCCTGCGGTGGGCACGCACGCACGCGTGGACATCTTCCCGGACGGCGGCATCTCCCGCCTGCGGCTGCACGGCTCGCTGACGGAGCAGGGAGCGGCGGCTCTGGCGGCACGGCATCAGGAGCTGGGCGGCTGAGAGCGGAAGGGGCCGTGCCCCTCAAACGCCGGTCGGCATCATTCAGCCTGTCCGGCGTTTGAGGGGCACGGCCCCTTCAGGGCCGAAGCGGGGGCCTGGGACCGGTAGCCCCAGGGACGGTCACTCCCAGGTACCCGCACCGTGAGTCGGCTCGACCGCCGGAGGCCTACGCGGCGTGCCCGCCGTCCACCGCGAACTCGGCGCCCGTGACGTAGTCCGCCACGGCCAGGTACGCGACCGTCGACGCCACCTCGTCGGCCGTACCGAAGCGCCCCAGCGCGGTCATCGCCGCCTGACCGGCCGCGTACGGGCCGTCCGCCGGGTTCATGTCGGTGTCGACGGGGCCGGGGTGGACGATGTTCGCCGTGATGCCGCGCGGGCCCAGTTCACGCGCCAGGGCCTTCGTCAGGCCGGTCAGGGCCGACTTGCTGGTCGCGTAGAGGGTTCCGCCGGGGCCCGGCACCCGCTGGGCCATGCAGCTGCCGATCGTGATGATCCTGCCGCCCTCGGTCATCCGGGAGGCCGCCGCCTGGGAGGCCAGGAAGACGCCCCGGACGTTCACCGCGAGGACGCGGTCCACGTCCCCGAGCGTCAGGCCGTCCAACGGGCCCAGAACGCCGATACCGGCGTTGTTCACCAGCACGTCCAGGCCGCCGAGCGCCTCCGCGGTACGTTCCACCGCGCCTGCCGCCTCGTCCGCGTCCGCGGAGTCCGCCCGCAGGGCCACGGCCCGCCGGCCCAGCGCCTCCACGGCCCGTACGACCTCCTCGGCCGCCTCCTTGCCGTTCACGTGGGTCACGGCGACGTCCGCGCCCTCCCGCGCGAGCCGCAGTGCCGTCGCCGCGCCGATGCCGCGACTGCCACCGGTGACCAGGGCCACCTTGCCGTGCAGGGGTCCGCGCGTGTCAGTCGTGCTTGCGGCAGTGCCTGTCGTGGGTCCGTAAGTGGTTGTCATGCGTCCATCCCAGCGCCGCGCGAGCGGAAGTGCTGGCGGCGGACGGACACCGAGATCCGAGGGTGCAACCCGGCGGAAGTCCCGGCGATGAGTTGCGGGTGCCGGTGGGGTCTGAGGTGATGACAACAGACCCACCCCGGAAAAGAGGCACCTCTCATGGGCAAGCTCGTCTCCACCCTCTTCGTCACGCTCGACGGTGTCTACCAGGCGCCCGGCGGTCCGGAGGAGGACACCCGCGGCGGCTTCGAGCACGGCGGCTGGAGCTTTCCGTACGCCGACGACGACTTCGGCCAGTTCATCAACGACGTCTTCGGGCGCCCGGGCGCCTTCCTCCTCGGACGCCGTACGTACGACATCTTCGCGGCGTACTGGCCCAAGGTGACCGACCCCGGGGACCCGGTCGCCTCGAAGCTGAACGCGTTGCCGAAGTACGTCCCCTCCTCGACCCTGGCGGACCCCGAGTGGGCCGGCACCACCGTGCTCGGCGGCGATCTGGCCAAGGAGGTCACGGCCCTCAAGGAGCGCACCGACGGCGAGCTCCAGGTGCACGGCAGCGGCGCCCTCGTCAGGTCGCTGCTGGACCTCGGCCTCGTCGACACCCTGCACCTGCTGACCTTCCCGGTCGTGCTCGGCACGGGCCACCGGCTGTTCACGGAGGGGGCCGCGCCCACCGCGTTCCGGCACACCGGCGGCAGCGTCACCAGCACCGGCGTCGCCATCAACTCGTACGACCTGGCGGGCAGCCCCCAGTACGGCTCGTTCGCACTCCCGGAAGATGCCTGACCAGCCGTTCGGCGTTGCGCGCGTAATTCGCCTCACCCCGCGTCCGAGATCTGTGGGGGGTACGCGGGGCGAGGAGCCGGGAGCCGGAGGTCCGGCTGAACGTGGACCGGACCTCCAGCTGGTCGCGCCGTTCCGTGGTGGCGACCTCGGGTCGGGGACTCAGCAGCCGTAGTTGACCAGGTCGAAGGACTCGTAGTGGTCGGCCGTGTAGTAGTCCTCCTGGTTCTCCTCGCCGGTGACGATGCGGCGAGCTCCGCGCGTGTCGGAACCAGGCGTGATGACCGTGTACTCGTGGTAGTACCCGGACGACTGGCCGGGCAGGATGCCTTCCCGGTTCTGGAAGACCGTGCCGTCCTGCTCGAACGGGAAGGGGCCGCCCTGCTCGATCAGGTCGAGCGTGTCGTGTGCCTGGGAGGGCAGATCGCTGTAGCAGATGCTGCCGACCGCGGCGGCCGCCGGCGTGGCGGTGACGGTGCCGCCGACGAGGAGGGCGGACAGGACGGCGGCTGCGGCGCCGATACGGGTGATTCGTGGGGGGAATCTCATGCCCCCCATGATGACGCGCGTAGACGCTGGCATGTCAATGACAACCTCGCAGATTTTCCCGTCAAGTCCGATGAGTTTTCGGGAAGTTAACCTGGTGCGCGACAGCTCCATGAGGACTGCACGTCCGGGGTGACCGCACCAGGACTCACCGGCACCCTGCCCCTAGAGCGGATTGACGCTATACAGCGGGAAGTACGATCCGATCCTCCCCTGCGCGTAGTCCTCGGCCAGCTGCGGCACCTGATCGAAGTCGTACAGCGTGGTCGAACCGTTCGGGGCCATCCAGCCGCTGGCCTCCTGGAAGTCCCGGATCTCCGCGGAGTCGGGCAGCCGCCAGACATGGGTGTTGACGTGGATGTGGCGGCTGATGCACTCGGCGCCTCGCAGGTGGGACAGGCGCATGCCCGCCTTCCAGCCGCAGGTGGTGATGACGCCTTCGCGGGCGAGGGACTTCACGGTCGCCTCGTACAGGGGCTCGCCGATGTTGTCCACGAAGATCGCGACCCCGCGGCCGTCGCTGAGCTCGTCGGTCAGTTTGAGGAAGTCGGCGAGGGAGCCGCGGTGGCGGGCGAGACGTTCGCGGTCCGCGCCCGCCTGCCGTGGGGACAGGGAGAGGTCGGGGAAGAGACGGCGGTCCACGGGCTCGATGCCGTTCTCCCGCAGGAACGCGAGACGTTCGTCGGAGCCCGCGGTCATCGCCACCCGGAACCCCGCGCGTTTGGCCAGCAGCAGCTCGGCGAACGCCACGCCCCCGCCCCAGCCGAACACCAGGTGCTCGGCGGGATCGTCGTCGCCCACCTGGGTCCGCCAGCAGCCGAGCGCCTTGTGCCAGTTGTCCCAGGCCGTGAAATACCTGCCGTACGTGGCCCACTGGGGCAGCGTGTAGGACGTGTCCGCCGGGATCGGCAGCAGCAGGCGCACGTCCATCTTCGACCGCTTCGCCAGCAGCCCGATGGTGTGCGGGGCGTCGTAGGCGTACGCCAGCTCGGCGTAGCCGTAGCGGTCGAGCAGGCCGAACGGCAGGAGCAGGCACAGGTCGCCCTCGCGGACCGCGGCATCCCGGCCGGCGGTGTTGACCTGGAGAACGCGCACCACGCCCAGGTTGCCGAGGACCACGGCGTCCTCGCCGCGGCTGCTGCACACGTCGATGGGCGAACGTGCCAGCGCGTGGTCGATGTTGGCCTCCCAGGAGCCGAGGATCGGCTCCACCAGGGCCTCACCCTCCTCCAGCGGGCCGAAGGTGAACGGGCCACGTCGCAGTGCGGCCGCCTGGCCGGCCTGCGCGCCGGCCACCGAACCAGAGTGAAGCACCCAGGCGTCTGGCGAGTAGATGACAACCTCCTGTGGTCATGTGCGATCTTGCTGTGCTGCTGTGCCGCCGGCCGGTCAGGCGGCGGCCGGTATCCGGTAGCTCACCGAGACACCGCCCCACGCCTCGCCGGCGCCGTAGGCGACGGCCCCCAGACGGCCCTCGGCGGACAGTGATCCCGTGCTCAGCTCGTCGGCGAGGGCCAGCGGGATCGAGGCGGACGAGGTGTTGCCGAAATGCTCGATCCGGTTCACGAACGGCACCCCGAGCTCCGAGGTGAAGGTCCGGATCTGCTCCAGGATGCGTCCGTTCGCCTGATGGCCGACCAGGACGGAAGGCGCCGGATCATGGGCGAACAGCTGCCGCGCCGTGTCCGACATACGGCGCACCGCGCGGTCGTACACCTGCGCCCCGTCGAGATGGATGCCGCCGGCGTCGGTCTCCCGCATGAGCTGTTCCCGGCCGCCGTCGCCCCCGGCGACGTGCACGAACCGAGGGAACTCCGCGCGGTCCTCCAGCAGGACCGCTGCGGCGCCGTCCGCGAACAGACACGCGGTCTGCCGGTCCGAGCGGTCCACCATCCTCGACATGGCCTCGACCGTGCACACCAGGGCCGACCTCGTCTGCCCGGCGTCGATCAGGGACAGCCCGTTGACGAGCCCGTAGACGAAGCCGCAGCAGGCCGCGTTCATGTCGAACGCCAGCACCGAGGACGGCAGACCGGCGAGTTCCGCCACCTTCTGGGCGATCGCCGGGACGCGCTGCCGCACGGAGGTGCTGACGACGATCAGGGCACCGATGGCCGACGGGTCACCGGCCCGGCCGACGAGCGGCGCGCAAGCCTCGGCCGCCACGTCGGCGAGCTCCGCCCCGTCCGGGAACCAGGTGCGCGAGGCGATACCGCTGCGCCGCCTGATCCACTCGTCGGTCAGGCCGATCGACTCGAAGTGTGAATTGTCCACCACATCGCCCGACTTGGCGGCGTGGAGGCCGACTATGCCCGCGCTCATGCCTTCGCCAGGGTGACGAAGTAGGCGCTGAACTCGTGCAGGAAGGCGAAGCCCGCCGTCTCCTTCAGGTCGGCCTTGACGCGCAGCTCCCGCTCCAGCAGCTGGGTCAGCTCGACGACGTCCAGCGAGTCGAGATCGAGGTCGGCCACCGGCCGGTCGAGGTCCTCGCGGGTCAGCGACGGGTCGCGCACCTGGAGCTTGGCCAGCATGACGTCGGTGATGCGGCGTTCGATGTCGTTCATGTCTCTCTTCCTGTACTTCCCGGATCCGGGGTGGCTTGTGGAGGGGTGCGCGGACGGGCCCTAGTCGGCCGTCAACCGGTAGAGAACGTCACCGGACTTGAGGATCGTGCCGGTGGCCGCCGACCGCTCGGCGATACGGCCGTCGCGCTCGGCCACGATCTCCGTGCTCGCCTTGTCGGTCTCGACGACGGCGATCACATCTCCCCGTTCGACACGGTCACCGACACCGGCGACCCACTCGACGAGCAACGCCTCACCGAGCCCGTGTCCGAAGGAGGGAACGTGCATGTCGACGTGCTCGGCGCTCATTTCGTCATCTCCAGAACCTCGTTCATGATCTGTCGCACGCTGATCAGGTAGTCGTCCTCGAAGTCGGCCGGCGGATAGGCGCGGCGGTCCGGGGCCAGCCGCCGGACCGGGCCCTTGAGCAGGTGGAATCCGTCCTCGGCCACCGATGCCGCCACCTCCCCGCCGATGCCCGCGTACTTCGCGGCCTCGTGCACGATCAGCAGCCGCCCGGTGCGGGCGACGGACGTCAGCACCGTGTCCAGATCGAAGGGAGCCACCCAGCGCAGGTCCACCACCTCGACGTCCACGTCGGGGCTGAGCGCCTGCGCGGCCTCCAGCACCTCGTTGGTGACGGCCCCGAAGGTGGCCACGGTCACGTCCGAGCCCCGCCGCACGACCCGGGCCGCGGTCGGCGCCGACGCCGGCTCGGTGCTCCTCGCGGGCAGGTTCCGCCGCCAGTACAGCCGGATGGGCTCGTACATCACCACGGGGGAACCGAGTCCCATCGCGTGCCGCAGGATCTGGTCCGCGTCGTCGCCCGTGGACGGGCACGCGACCGAGATGCCCGGCGCCCGGGCGAACAGCGCCTCGTTGGACTCGCTGTGGTGCTCGACCCCGCGGACCCCGCCGCCGGACGGAATCCGCACCACCAGGCTCGGCTCGACCTGCCCGTTCCAGCGATGGCCGATCCGGGCCGCCTGCGTCACCAACTGGTTGACCGCCGGATAGACGAAGCCGTCGAACTGGATCTCGCAGACGGGAACCAGACCGCTGATGGCCATGCCGACGGCCTGGCCGATGATCGTGGACTCCGCCAGCACCGAGTCGCGCACCCGGTCCTTGCCGAAGCGCTGCTGGAGGCCCCGGGTGACCCGGAACACGCCCCCCAGACGCCCGATGTCCTCCCCGATCAGGACCACCCTCGGGTCGTGCTCCAGCAGATCGGCAAGGGTCGCGTTGATCGTCTCCGCAAGGCTCGCGGGCCGTCCCGGGCTCATCACGTGTACCTCTTCATCAGCTGCTGCCGTATCTCCCGCACGTCCGCGTCGACCGTGCGAAGCCACTCGGAATCCACCACGCCCGCCCCCGTCAGCCGTTCCACGTAGGCCACCACCGGGTCGGCCGCCGCGGTCCGCTCGATGTCCTCGCGGCCGCGGTACAGCTCCTGGGCGTCCGACGTCGAATGGCCGTTGACGCGCCCCACCTTCATCTCGATCAGGTACGGCGCCTTCGCCTCGCGCACCTGAGCGGCGGCCCGTGCGCACTCGGCGTAGACCAGGTCGGGGTCCTGACCTGGGATCAGCGACGCCTCGATGCCGAAGCCGCGGGCCCGCTCGGCCACCGAGGTGCGCATCTGCTCGGCGGCGGGCTTGGAGATCGCCCAGCCGTTGTTCTGGCAGATGAACAGCACGGCGGCGGACTCGACGGCGGCCAGGTTCATGGCCTCCGACATGTCGCCCTCACTGGTCGCGCCGTCGCCGACGTACACCACGACGAAATCGTCCTGGCCCCGCAGCCGCCGCCCGATCGAGTAGCCGACGCCGTGCAGCGTCTGGGCCGCCAGCACCAACGTGTAGGGGAAGAACCCCCGCAGCCATGGATCCCAGCCGCAGTACGTCCGGCCGGCCCACTGCGCGAGCAGCTCCTCCGGTGCCACGCCCCGGACCAGGGCGACGGCGTGCTCACGGTAACTGGGGAAGATCGCGGGACCGGCCCCCACCGCCAGGGCGGACCCCACCTGCGCCGCCTCCTGGCCCTGGCACGACAGCCACAGATCGAGCGCACCCTGCTTCTGGAGCTGACGCGCCTCCTCGTCGACCCCTCTGGCCACCAGCATGTGGCGCAGCAGGGACCGTTTCGTGTCGTCGGTGACTGCCCGCCCCGACTCCGTCTTCGGCATGTGTTCGCCCCCGTTTCCCTTCGTACGTTGCGAGTTGTTCCGGTGCTCGATGACGACGGGCCCCGCGGTCGGGTCCCGTCGGGGAACCGGCGGCGGGTGCCCGCGGTAGGCGTCGGCCAGCGCGAACGCCACTTCGAGACAGCGGGCGGCGCCGACGGCGCCGACGTCGACACGGACGCCGCCCGGGTGGGTGCCCAGCGCCCGATGGACCGCCACGAAGCCGCTCACCTCGTCGTGCACCCGCGAGCGCGGCCCCGGACGGCCGCCGTCGGCCGGCGGGTCACTCACCCAGCACACGTCCGCGCCCTCGGCCGCGACCTTCTCCACCAGCGCCGGCAGGGTGTCGTGGATCCGGTCCGCACCCGACCGCACCACCAACGTCAGCCGTCCGGGCTCACGGCGTGGGTCGAGGCGGTCCAGCAGCCCCGGCACCCGGTCGAGGTCGGCGACCGGATCGATAGCGACCGCCAGCGAGTTGCCGACCCGGGCGAGACGCCCGTCCGGCACCCCGCCCGCCCACAGCAGATGCCCGTCGGCCGCATACGAACGGCACAGGCGACCCGCCGCGGAACGGGACGCCGCACCCTCCGGGACACCGGCCTCGTACGCCACGAAGCAGTCGCCTGCCCCGAGCCCGCGGGTGTCGACCCCGCACGCCCCCAGGAAAGCGAGAGCACGGTCGATCTCGGCCGCCAGCGCACGCCGCGCCCCGCCCCCCGGCTCGCCGGCGACCTCTCGCAGCCAGGCCCGCACCTGATGCCCGTCCGTGAACTCGCCCGCCGAGCAGGCGCGTACGAGATTCATCGCCACCGCCGCCCGCTCGCGAGCCGCCCGCGCCCCGGGCCCGCCCGGACCGCCCCCGGACCCGGCCTGCCCCGCCGAACCCCCCACCGTCCAGCCGACCTTGACGACCGGCAGCCCGGCGGCGTAGCCCAGCACGAGCGCCATCCGTGACAGCACGGCCAGCCGGTCGGTGACCGACGCCTCGGCCAGGGGCTCCGGGACGTGGCCGCCCGCCAGGACCAGGAGCGCCTCCCCGCGGGCCACGGCCGCCGTACGGCGACGCAGCGACTCGCACTCCGCGGCGACGACGGCCGGCGCCGTCCCGCGGTCCCGTGCGGCGTCGCGGGCGCGCGGGGACGGCAGGACCGGCTGCCCCGCCTCCCGGCCCGCCACCGGCTCCGCGTCCACGGATGCGTTCATCACTCCCGATTCCCCTGCCCTCGTCCGTGCCGGGCCGCCGCGCGGGAAAAGCGCCGCGGCGGCCTCCGGGTCCTGGTTACGGCCGCTCGATGGAGAGCGCGTGCGAGAAGACGTTCCGCGGATCCCAGTGCGCCTTGATCCGCTGCAACCGGGCGTAGTTGTCGCCGTAGTAGAGAGTCGACCAGGGCACACCGGAGGTGTTCAGGGCCGGGTCGGCGAGATCGGGGTCGGGCCAGTTGATGTACGACCCGTCGGTCCACTCGTCGGACACCGGCACCCCGCCCGTCCCGGCGAACAGGTCGGCGTAGAACGCCCGGATCCACGCCAGGTGCTTGTCGTCCTCCGCCGGGTCGTTCCAGGAGGTGACCACCGACATCTGCATCACGGAGTCCCGCTGCGGGAGCGCGGTGTCCGAGGGGTCCGGCACGTTCATCCGGCCACCCCAGGTGGTGATCATGATCCCGGAGGCGGGATGGCCGTACGACCCGTCCGTCAGGCACCGGAAGACCGTCTTCAGCTGCTCGTCACGCAACGGCCTGCGCAGATACGCGGCCTTGATCTTCGTGCGCAGCTTCGACGACTCCAGGCCGAACGCCTCGGCGGCGTCCGGCACGTTCACCACCTTGTACAGCCAGGGCTCGTCCTGCCTGACCGTGAACGACGGCTCCGGCAGGCCGGCCGTCACCTCGCTCAGGTACGCCTCCAGCACCTCCTCGCTGCCGGGCAGCGAGGGGTCCAGACGGCCCATCAGGATCATGGTTCCGGCCGACTGCTGAAGCACCGCGATCTCCCCGTGCAGCGCGGCCGTCGGCGTGCCCGGCGCGCTGTTGCGCTCGCACCAGCCCATGAAGTTCCGCAGGAACAGGGAGAAGGACTCCTCGTCGAACTTCGACCACTCCCACCCCACCTGGGCGGCCACATAGCGGGTCGGCCGTCGCGGCAGCAGCGCCGCGGGGTCGTCGCCCTCGGCGTCCGGGTCACGGAACCAGAACCGGGTGACGACGCCGAAGTTCCCCCCGCCGCCCCCGGTGTGCGCCCACCACAGATCGCGGTGCGGATCGTCCTCCTCCCGCGTCGCGATCACGGACCGGGCCGTACCGTCCTCGTCGACGACCACGACCTCGACGGCGAACAGATGGTCGGAGATATGGCCGTACAGCCGGGACAGCACACCGTTGCCACCCCCTGTCACATGGCCGCCCAGGCCCACCTCCGGGCAGGTGCCACCGGGCAGGGTGACCCCCCAGCCCAGGTCCAGAACCTCGTACAGCCGGCCCAGGGTCACCCCGGCCTCCGCCGCGAAGGCCCGCATCCGCGGGTCGTAGTACACCGCGTCCAGGCGCGAGAGGTCGACGACGACCTGTACGGCCGGATCGTCGACGAGACCCTCCGCGCAGTGCCCCCCGCTGCGCACCGCGATACGCCGGCCGTCCCGGACCGCGGCGGCCACGACGTCCACCACCTGCCCGGTGTCGTGCACGACGACCACGCTCTCGGGCGCACCGATGAAACGACGGTTGTAGCCGCGCATCTGGAAGTCGGCGTAGCGCGGATCATTCGCGGTCACCTCGACCGGACCCGGCTTCGGCACCGACGGGACGGCCGACGGTATGCCGGAGCCGTCCTGGACGACCGAGCCGCGCGAAGACTGAACCATTTCCCTGAAGCCCCTAATCTGATGGTCACAACTGGTCAAACATGGCCACAAACCTGGTCACGAACCCGGTCGGAGAACCCGGTCACAACGAGGAACCCGGCACGCCCGGCCGATGCCGGGCACGCCCCCCTCAGCCCCAGTGCTCGGCGACGAGCTTCTCCAGCTCCGCCGGGTCGCGGACCAGGCTCGGACGCTCCACGCCGTCCTCGATGGTCACGACGTAATTGGCGGTGAGCATGATCTGGCCGCGGTCCGTGACCCGCCTGCGACGGCGGACCAGGACGTCCTTGTGAAGGGTGTTGAGCTCGGAAAGGATGCTCCACGCGGACATCTCGTGGACCCGCATCGTGAACCGGTACGCGATCCGCCAGTCCTTGTTCCGCGTCCGGTACTGGAGGATGTGGTACTCGCCCTCGCGGACCAGCCGGAACCCGATCCCCTCCTGCTCCACGGTCTCCCCCGAGAAGGGCAGCGGATCCAGGATGCAGACACCGCCGTTGCCGACGTCCACCAGCCAGTCCTCGCCGTCCAGGGTCACCACCATCACCGCGTGCTCGACATCGGGCCCCCACTTGCCGGAGGGCAGCAGGATGCCCGCGGCCAGCAGCTTCACCTCGAAGCCCAGCTCCCTCAGCAGCCGGTCGAACAGGAAGTTCAGGTCGGTGCAGATACCGCCCCGCCGCCCCACGACGATCGTCTCGAACAGCGCGTCCAGGTCGAAGTCCAGGAAGTTCGTCGTCTGGACGTAGCCGTTGTCGTAGTACAGCGTCAACTGGTGCTTGCGGTGCAGCTCCCGCAGGGTCGCCAAAGTGGCGTCGGGGGTGCCGCTGAACCCGATGTGCTCCAGATACCGCTCTTTGTCGAACACGTTCGCTCTCCTTCTTCTCTGTTCCGGTCCGCCGCGGCGGACCACCGCGGACCTCAGGCGGCCGCGGTCGAGGTGCCGTCCATGAGGGCGCACAGCTCCTCGACGATCAGCTGCGGGGTGGGGTACTCGAAGACGAACCCCGGCGGGATGCGCAGCCCGGTCAGCGCCGACAGCCGGTTCCTCAGCTCCACCGCGGTCAGCGAGTCGTACCCGATGTCGAACAGCACGGTCTCCGGGCCCAGTTCGTCCCCCTCGGCGAAGCCCAGCACCGCCGCCGCGTCACGCAGCACCAGGTCGAGCAGGGTCCCCTCCCGCTCCTCGGCGGACATGGCCGCCAGATCCTCCATGAGCCGACTCGCACCGTCCTTGCCGCCATGGGCGGACGGCCGGGCCACCCGCAGCAGACCGCGGAACATCAGCGGCATGTGCCCGGGCTCCAACTGCGCCCGCATCGCCTCGAAGTCGAACTTCGCCGGCGCCAGCACCGGATCCTTCGCCCCCAGCGCCACATCGAACAGCTCCATGCCCTCCTGCGCTGTGAAGGCCAGGATGCCGAGCCGGTCGATCCGCTGGAGATCGGCGTCGCCCAGATGCTGCGTCATCTCGGAGTTTTGTCCCCACCAGCCCCAGGCGAGGGAGGTGGCGGGTTGGTGGTGGGTGTGGCGGTGGTGGGCGAGGGCGTCGAGGAAGGCGTTGGCGGCGGCGTAGTTG
>NZ_LGUR01000060.1 GCF_001270495.1 Streptomyces viridochromogenes | reverse complement strand
AGCTCTACCTCGCGTTCGGCCAGTTCGCGGAGGTGGCGTAGCTGGCGTGGGGTGCGGGTGCCGGTGGGCAGGAACTTCAGCGCCACCCGGCGGGGCAGGGCCGGATCCGCCTCGCCGATCGGCCTGCCCGCGTAGACGGTCGCGAAGGCGCCCGACCCGAGAGGCTCCCTCACCTCCCAGTGCCCTACGCGGTAGCCCAGCGGTACGGGGACCGGGTGCGGCTGCTCTCCGGTCATCCGGCCGCCACCTTCCTCGGCGCGGCGGGCCGGTCGTCCGGTCCGGCGCAAGCCGGTGGCATGACGATGACGCTGTGCACGGATCCGTCCCCTCCCCCGATCCATGAGGACCACCCTCACCCCGCCAACGAAGGGCGGGGCAAGGGCGTTCCAGAAGCAGGGCCTAGCCGTCCACCTCGTACTGGCCCACCTCGATGAAGTACCGCAACTCCTCCGGCGTCCCGTCGATGGCGTCCTCCGCCGCGGCCCGCAGCGCGTCGCTGATCGTCGGGTCGGCGAGGATGCGGGCGACGCGGACACGGTCGTCCTCGGCCCGGGCCAGGCGGTAGCCGGTCTCCAGGAAGGCGCGCAGGACTGCCGGGGTGTTGGCGTCGAGGGCCTCGTTGGCCTCCCTGATGACCGCCTTGTCGGTCTTCGGGTCCGCGGAGGCGAGGATGCGCGCGATGGCGACGCGGTCGTCCTCGGCCTGGGCGATCCATCGGCCCGTCTCCAGGAAGTACCGCTGGTCCTCGATGGTGCCGTCCATGGCCTTCTGCGCGGCGGCGTAGACGGCCCTGCCCGTGGTGGGGTCGGCGATGATGCGCGCGATCGCGACCCGGACGTCGTCGTCGGACATGTCGTCGACGCTTGGGCCGGCCGTGTCGGAGGCGGTCGCCACGGTGGTGGCGGACGACGGGGTCGACCCGGCGGCGAGGGCCGGGCCGGCCAGCAGGAGCGCTGGGGCCAGAGCGGCGGTTATCACGAGGGTCAGGGCGGTACGGGTCGGTCTCACGTGTGAACCTTCCTCGGGTAGGTCAATCGGCGCAGGTGAAGTGCCGGTGTGTTCATCATCCTTGCAACCGCGCCCGAACTCACCGCAATAACTCCCCCTCGGGGGCGGCCCTTTCCGCACCCACCCTGAAACTTTTGAGGGTCGCCCGGTGCCCCCTCCGTGTGAATCTGCACATGGGAAACACGACCCGAGGGGGAAGACATGAATTTTCTCAGGAAGCGTTCACGGGCGGTGGCGGCGGTCCTGGGTGCCGCCATGGTGACCACGCTGGGACTGGCGGCATCACCGGCCTCGGCGAAGGTGTCCGACGGGTGGGTACGGGGGTACGACAGGTTCTCCGACGACTGGGACGACGAGGGCGAGTTGTCCCGCACGTCGCCCTGGGCAAGCTCCAACGCCACGTGCCTGTGGCAGCGCATCCTGTGGGCTGAGGGGGCCTACGCCACGAACTACGACGGCAAGATCTTCGAAGAGGACCACATCAACGGGCACTTCGGGTGGCGCACCGTCTATTCGACAATTGACCTGCAGAAGAAGTTGGGGGAATCCGCGGACGGCATCGTGGGCGAGAAGACCTTCAGCCGGGTCAATAAGCACATGTACAAGATCGGTGGGTCGACCGACAGCGACAGGACGCTGTACCTGAGGTACGAGGGCAAGAAGCACACCTTCGATCTGCGCCGCAACACCGAGGGGAAGTATGTCTTCCCCGACCGCAAGGGCGACTCACGTCAGGCGGGGTACAAGTACCACTCCTGCGGCTGACAGGCTGACAGGCTGCCGCGCGGGTCGTGGGGCAGGTCAGACCTCGTCGGCCTTCCGCAAGGCGCGCCACGTCCCCGCCCCCACCACCCCGTCCGCGTCCAGCCCCGCCCGCTTCTGGAAGGTCACCACCGCCGCGTGCGTCAAGGGGCCGAAGGAGCCGTCCACTTCGCCGACCTCGGTGATGCCGTGCAGGTAGCGGAGCAGGCACTGGACCTCGCGGACCTGGTTGCCGCCGTCGCCCTGTTTGATGGTGAAGTCCCAGGTGCTGTTCCAGTTGGCGGTGTAGCCGCGGCCGTGTTTCTGGTCCTCGTACACCGCCGGCTTCTCGCAGCTGGCAGGTGCCGCCGCGACGACGGGGGACTCGTCGCGCAGCGCGTACGGCACCGCCGTCGCGCCCAGCATCGCCGTCGCCACGAGTGCCGCGACCAGTACCGGACGCCGCCACCGCCGGGGCCGTAGCCTCGGCAGCCGGGCCGAGGGGGAGGTGCCCGCGGCCTCTTCCACCCGGCGCAGGAGGGCACCTGTGTCGGGGACCCGGGCGACGCGTTCCGTGTGGGTGGGGGCGAGGCAGTCGGTGATGATCTCCCGCCAGTTTTCGGGGAGTTCGGGGGAGAGGCGTAGTTCCTCGGTGCCGCGGGCGTAGCGCGTGGCTGCGTCTG
>NZ_LGUR01000059.1 GCF_001270495.1 Streptomyces viridochromogenes | reverse complement strand
TGAAGGGGCTCCGCCCCTTCGACCCCGCTGGGGCTGCCGCCCCAGACCCCGCTATCGGCCCTTAAGGGGCCTCGTCCTCAAACGCCGGACGGGCTGAAGATGCCTGGACCGGCGCCGGAACGTGGCGGGCCTCGTCCTCACGCGCCGGACAGGCTGAAGATGCTGGACCGGCTGAAAGATCGCCCTCCTCACGCACCGGGCGGGCTGGAGGTGCACAGCCTCACCCCCACCGGCGTGCCGCACGGCAGGTGGCCCTGGGTGCGGATCACCTGGCGGCTGCTTTCCTTGTCGAGGTAGGCGAGGAAGCCGGCGGTGAGGGAGTTGTCGGAGGGGGTGCCGTAGGTGTAGGCGTACTCGATGTCGCGGTACGGGTAGGCGCTGGCGCCGCGTTCGATCTCGTCCACGTCGGCACGGTCGCCGTCGAGGGGGACCGTGCGCACGCCCTTGTGCCGGGCGGCGACGCTCAGCTCGCTGTAGCCGAGGGCGCCGGGTTGCTCGGCGACCTTGTCCAGGACGTCGCTCGTGCCGGGGAGTTCGCACCGTGTGACGGCGGTGACGGCGCCCTGGGGCGGCCGGCAGTCCAGTGAGGTGCTCTGGGCCTGCTCCCACTCCCCCAGTACGCGGTCCTGGAAGACCTGCCGCGTCCCCGAACTGTCGCTGCGGCTGACGAGGACGATGGGCAGGTCGGCGGTCGCCTTGTCGGTGGTCCCGGGGAGCACCTCGCCCCAGCGCTTGTACCTGCCCTGGTAGATGTCCCGTACCTGCCGCACCGACAATCCGTCCGGCCCGAGGTCGATGCCGTCGTTGACGACGAGCGTGAAGACGGACAGCGCGACCTTCTTCCCCTTCAGCCCCAGGCGGTCGCCCAGCGGGCCGTCGGAGAACGCGATCACGTTCCGCGCGCTCGCCTTCGACCGGTCGGCCAGGGCGGCGAGCTCGGCGACGCCGGCCTCGCTGCCGCGTGCCTCGACGTGGATCTCGGCGCCCGCGCACTTGCCCTCGTACTGCTTCGCCAGCGTCTCGGTCACCGGCTCGAAGGCCGTCGAGCCGATCACCGTCACCTCGCCCGTCTCGCACTCGATCGGATTGCCGTCACGGAAGACGACGATGCCCGCGAGGGCGAGGACGGAGAGGGTGAGCAGACCGGTGAAGATCCTGGCCGGAAGGCTGAACACCGGCGGCTTGTCGTCCGGTGTAGCACTGCGGTTGGGGTGCACCTCGCCGTCCCGCAGGCCGCCCCGGAGCCGGATCTCCGCGCCCACGTCGCCGCCGGAGAGCATCACCAGCAGTTTGTAGTGGTCGCCGGGGTTGAGCGGGACGCGCGGGATGCGCAGCCGGTTGCCCTCGTAGCCGAAGCCGCGTTGCGCGGTGAAGTGGTCCATCAGATGGTCGATGTCGGTCGGCTGGGTGACGGACACACCCCGGATGGTGCGGTCCGTGAACACCGCGGTGAGGCCATGGGGTTCGGGGCCCGTGTAGTCGTCGCGGTCGATGCTCTGCGAGCCGTCGTTCTCGACGCGCAGCAGCACAAGCGTCGCGTCGTCCATGTCCGCGTCGAAGAGGCCGAGCCGTACGTTGGCCCGGCCCGAACGCACGTCGTCGCCTATCGGGTTGTCCATCTGGACGCGATAGCCGATGCGCTTCCGGCGCGGCACGCGCCGCTCGTACCAGACCATGACGCCCGACGCGACGACACCGAGCACCGCCGTACCGATGGCCACGATGTTCTCTGTGCTCAGCCACTCCACCGGGGCCACGGTAGGTTTGCTCGATCTCAACAGCCCTACGGATACGGATACTTGGGGTTACTGTCTGGTGTACGTCAGCTTCTCCCCGCTGCTCGTGTTCACCCGCTCCAGCCTGCCGTCCGGCAGCAGTGTGATCTCGGTGGCCTCGCCGGGTGAGCAGGAGGTGGCGGGTTCGCCCGCGGTCACGGTGGACGGGCCGATCGCCAACGGGCCGTCCGCGCCCGGCTCTTCGGCGAGCGTCGCCTCGAACTCGCAGTGGTAGGTGCCGCTGCCGGCGGGGCCGTCGGCGACGAGGGAGAGCACCTTGTCGCCCACCTCGCCCTGCCGGATGGTCAGCCGGCGGGAGTTCTCGCCGGTGGCGTTGTCGATCGAGGCCGTCCAGGTGCCCAGGAACCGGGTCGGGACCGCGCCGTCCGCGGGCGCGGTGTCCGTCGGGTCCGGAGAGGTGGCCGGGTCGGTCGGACCGGAGGTCTCGGGGTCGGTCGGGGCGTGGGTGGTCGCGGTGTGGGGGCCACCCGTCGGGCCGCCGCTCGCGTTGTCGTCCCCGCCGCCGTTCATGAGGGCGTACACCGAACCCCCGGCGCCGAGCGCGACGACCAGCGCGACGAGGACGAGCGCCACCGTGGAACGGCCGCTGCGGTGGGGCGCCTCGGGCGGGGGCGCGGGGAGGTAGGGCAGGGCCGGGTCGTAGGGCGGCGTGGGGCTGTACGGCGGGGTAGGGC
>NZ_LGUR01000058.1 GCF_001270495.1 Streptomyces viridochromogenes | reverse complement strand
AACACAGTGGACGCGAGCAACTGAGGACAAGCCCTCGGCCTATTAGTACCGGTCACCTCCACACGTTACCGTGCTTCCAGATCCGGCCTATCAACCCAGTCGTCTACTGGGAGCCTTACCCCATCAAGTGGGTGGGAGTCCTCATCTCGAAGCAGGCTTCCCGCTTAGATGCTTTCAGCGGTTATCCCTCCCGAACGTAGCCAACCAGCCATGCCCTTGGCAGAACAACTGGCACACCAGAGGTTCGTCCGTCCCGGTCCTCTCGTACTAGGGACAGCCCTTCTCAAGACTCCTACGCGCACAGCGGATAGGGACCGAACTGTCTCACGACGTTCTAAACCCAGCTCGCGTACCGCTTTAATGGGCGAACAGCCCAACCCTTGGGACCGACTCCAGCCCCAGGATGCGACGAGCCGACATCGAGGTGCCAAACCATCCCGTCGATATGGACTCTTGGGGAAGATCAGCCTGTTATCCCCGGGGTACCTTTTATCCGTTGAGCGACGGCGCTTCCACAAGCCACCGCCGGATCACTAGTCCCGACTTTCGTCCCTGCTCGACCCGTCGGTCTCACAGTCAAGCTCCCTTGTGCACTTACACTCAACACCTGATTGCCAACCAGGCTGAGGGAACCTTTGGGCGCCTCCGTTACTCTTTAGGAGGCAACCGCCCCAGTTAAACTACCCATCAGACACTGTCCCTGATCCGGATCACGGACCCAGGTTAGACATCCAGCACGACCAGAGTGGTATTTCAACGACGACTCCACGAACACTGGCGTGCCCGCTTCAAAGTCTCCCACCTATCCTACACAAGCCGAACCGAACACCAATATCAAACTGTAGTAAAGGTCCCGGGGTCTTTCCGTCCTGCTGCGCGAAACGAGCATCTTTACTCGTAGTGCAATTTCACCGGGCCTATGGTTGAGACAGTCGAGAAGTCGTTACGCCATTCGTGCAGGTCGGAACTTACCCGACAAGGAATTTCGCTACCTTAGGATGGTTATAGTTACCACCGCCGTTTACTGGCGCTTAAGTTCTCAGCTTCGCCATCCCGAAGAATGACTAACCGGTCCCCTTAACGTTCCAGCACCGGGCAGGCGTCAGTCCGTATACATCGCCTTACGGCTTCGCACGGACCTGTGTTTTTAGTAAACAGTCGCTTCTCGCTGGTCTCTGCGGCCACCCCCAGCTCGAGCAGCAAGTACTCTCACCAGGTGTGGCCCCCCTTCTCCCGAAGTTACGGGGGCATTTTGCCGAGTTCCTTAACCATAGTTCACCCGAACGCCTCGGTATTCTCTACCTGACCACCTGAGTCGGTTTAGGGTACGGGCCGCCATGAAACTCGCTAGAGGCTTTTCTCGACAGCATAGGATCATCCACTTCACCACAATCGGCTCGGCATCAGGTCTCAGCCACAAGGTGTGCGGATTTACCTACACACCGGCCTACACCCTTACCCCGGGACAACCACCGCCCGGGCTGGACTACCTTCCTGCGTCACCCCATCACTCACCTACTGCAAGTCTGGTTCGTCGGCTCCACCACTTTCCTTTCCCCGAAGGGTCCGGAACGGCTTCACGGACTTAGCATCGCCTGGTTCGATGTTTGACGCTTCACAGCGGGTACCGGAATATCAACCGGTTATCCATCGACTACGCCTGTCGGCCTCGCCTTAGGTCCCGACTTACCCTGGGCAGATCAGCTTGACCCAGGAACCCTTAGTCAATCGGCGCACACGTTTCTCACGTGTGAATCGCTACTCATGCCTGCATTCTCACTCGTGAACCGTCCACAACTACCTTCCGGTGCTGCTTCACCCGGCACACGACGCTCCCCTACCCATCACGATCCCCGTTGGGGGTACATATCGCAATGACACGACTTCGGCGGTACGCTTGAGCCCCGCTACATTGTCGGCGCGGAATCACTAGACCAGTGAGCTATTACGCACTCTTTCAAGGGTGGCTGCTTCTAAGCCAACCTCCTGGTTGTCTCTGCGACTCCACATCCTTTCCCACTTAGCGTACGCTTAGGGGCCTTAGTCGATGCTCTGGGCTGTTTCCCTCTCGACCATGGAGCTTATCCCCCACAGTCTCACTGCCGCGCTCTCACTTACCGGCATTCGGAGTTTGGCTAAGGTCAGTAACCCGGTAGGGCCCATCGCCTATCCAGTGCTCTACCTCCGGCAAGAAACACACGACGCTGCACCTAAATGCATTTCGGGGAGAACCAGCTATCACGGAGTTTGATTGGCCTTTCACCCCTAACCACAGGTCATCCCCCAGGTTTTCAACCCTGGTGGGTTCGGTCCTCCACGAAGTCTTACCTCCGCTTCAACCTGCCCATGGCTAGATCACTCCGCTTCGGGTCTTGAGCGCGCTACTAAACCGCCCTATTCGGACTCGCTTTCGCTACGGCTTCCCCACACGGGTTAACCTCGCAACACACCGCAAACTCGCAGGCTCATTCTTCAAAAGGCACGCAGTCACGAGA
>NZ_LGUR01000057.1 GCF_001270495.1 Streptomyces viridochromogenes | reverse complement strand
TCCCACAACCCCGCATACGCAACCCCTGCCGGGTCTCACACGTATACGGTTTAGCCTCATCCAGTTTCGCTCGCCACTACTCCCGGAATCACGGTTGTTTTCTCTTCCTGCGGGTACTGAGATGTTTCACTTCCCCGCGTTCCCTCCACTTGCCCTATGTGTTCAGGCAAGGGTGACAGCCCATGACGACTGCCGGGTTTCCCCATTCGGACACCCCCGGATCAAAGCCTGGTTGACGACTCCCCGGGGCCTATCGTGGCCTCCCACGTCCTTCATCGGTTCCTGGTGCCAAGGCATCCACCGTGCGCCCTTAAAAACTTGGCCACAGATGCTCGCGTCCACTGTGCAGTTCTCAAACAACGACCAGCCACCCATCACCCCGAACCAACCGGTTCGAGTGCACTGGGGCCGGCACCTGAAGGCAGCCTCTCGGCCGTACCCTCAGACACCCAACAGCGTGCCCGACAC
>NZ_LGUR01000055.1 GCF_001270495.1 Streptomyces viridochromogenes | reverse complement strand
TGAGGAGCGGGTGCTGTGTGAGGTGTTCGCCGATGTCCTCGGTCTGCCGCGGGTCGGTGTCGACGACAACTTCTTCGAACTCGGCGGACACTCCCTGCTCGCCACCCGCCTGGTCTCCCGCGTGCGGACCGCCCTGAGCGTCGAATTGAGCATGCGCGACCTCTTCGACAACCCCACCGTCACCGGGCTGGCGGCCCGCATGGAGCAGCCCGGCCGCACCCGGCCGGCCGTCACGGTGCGGGAGCGTCCCGACGTCCTGCCCCTGTCGTTCGCCCAGCGCAGGCTCTGGTTCCTCAACGAACTGGAGGGGCCGAACCCCGCCTACCACACCCCCATGGCCGTACGCCTCACGGGCGCGCTCGACCAGGAGGCGCTGAGGGCTGCCCTGGGCGACATCGTCGTCCGGCACGAGGCACTCCGGACGGTCTTCCCCGCCCACCTCGGACAGCCACGGCAGAAAGTGCTGGCACCGGAGGACCTGAGCCCCCTGCTCACCGTCACACCCGCCGGCGCCGACCGGACCGAGGCGATCCGGGAAGCCGCGCTGGAACCGTTCGAGCTGTCGTCCCGGATCCCCTTCCGCGCCACGCTGTTCACGGCCGGACCGGACGACCACGTGCTCCTGCTCGTCCTGCATCACATCGCGGTGGACGGCTGGTCCCTGGCCCCGCTCGTGAGGGACCTCTCCGCGGCCTACGCCGCCCGCTGCCAGGGCAAGGCCCCGGACTGGGCGCCACTGCCGGTGCAGTACGCGGACTACACCCTGTGGCAGGACGACCTGCTGGGCGACAAGGGGGACAGCGACAGTGACGCGTCCCGGCAACTGACCTACTGGCGGTCCGCGCTGGCGGACCTGCCGGAGGAACTGGTGCTGCCCACGGACCGGCCCCGCCCGGCCGCCGTAAGCCACGTGAGTGGCGAGATCCCCCTGCGCGTACCGGCCGAGACCCACCGACAGCTGGTCTCCCTCGCACAGGAGCAGGGCTCGACGGTGTTCATGGTGCTCGAATCGGCCCTGGCCGTCCTGCTGTTCCGGCTCGGGTGCGGTACCGACATCCCCATCGGCACACCCGTCGCGGGCCGGACCGACGACGCCCTGGACGAACTGGTCGGGTTCTTCGTCAACACCCTCGTCCTGCGCACGGATCTCTCCGGCGACCCCCGCTTCGTCGACGTGCTGGCACGCGTGAAGGAACGGTGGCTGAGCGCACTGGCCCACCAGGACCTCCCCTTCGACCAGCTGGTCGAGGACCTGGCACCGGCCCGCGTCATGGCCCGGCATCCCCTGTTCCAGGTGATGTTCGTGCTCCAGAACAACAGCCGGACCGAGCTGTGCTTCCCGGGCGTGAACGCCGAACCGCTCCCCGTGGCACCACTCCCTGCCAAGTTCGATCTGGACTTCAGCCTGAGCGAGGAGTACGGAGCGGACGGGTCCCCGGCCGGCCTGGACGGCACCCTCAACTTCTCGGCCGCTCTCTTCGACCGGGCCACGGCCGAAGGCATCGCCGACCGGTTCGCGCGGCTCCTACGGGCGGTGGTCGCCGATCCGCACCTCGGGATCGGTGAACTGGACGTCCTCGGCGAGGCGGAGCGGCACCGGCTGCTCGTCGACTGGCAGGGCACAGCGGTGTCCGTACCGTCCATGACCCTGTCGGATCTGTTCGAGGCCCAGGTCGCGCGGGACCGGGACGCCGTCGCACTGGAACACGGCGAGACGGAACTGAGCTACGGCGAGCTGAACGCCCGCGCCAACCGACTCGCCCGGCACCTGACCGGTCACGCGGTCGGACCCGAGGACGTCGTCGCGGTCCGCCTGGAACGCTCACCGGAGCTGGTCGTGGTGCTGCTCGCAGTGCTGAAGACGGGCGCGGCGTACCTCCCGGTGGACCCGGAATACCCGGCCGAGCGCATCGCCTACATGCTGGACGACGCCCGGCCGGCCCTGGTGATCGACGCGTCATGGCTGGCGTCCGTGGACCTCACCGGAACCTCGGACGACAGCGGGGCGGGCACGGAGAACCTGCCCGCGGTGAACCCCGATCACCCCGCCTATGTGATGTACACCTCGGGCTCCACCGGGCGTCCGAAGGGCGTCGTCGTCCCGCATCGCGGGGTCGTGAACTGGCTGCTGTGGCTGCAGGAGGAGTACGGCCTGCGCACCACGGACCGGGTCCTTCAGAAGACCCCCTTCGGCTTCGACGTCTCCGTACGGGAGTTCTTCTGGCCCCTGATGACCGGCGCGACCCTGGTCATGGCGGAACCGGGCGGGCACAAGGACCCGGTCTACCTGGCCGAGGTCATCCGCTCCCGGCGCGTCACGGTCGTCCATTTCGTGCCGTCGATGCTGCAGGCCTTCCTCGACGAGTCGTCCGCCGCGCACTGCACGGGCCTGCGCCATGTCCTCTGCTCCGGCGAGGCCCTGCCGGCCCAGCTGGCGGCGCGGTTCCGGGCCGTGCTCGATGTCCCGCTGCACAACCTCTACGGCCCCACCGAGGCATCGGTGGAGGTCACTTACTCGCAGTGCGGTCAGGAGGGCGACGAGGCGTCGATCCCGATCGGACGCCCCCTGCCCAACATCCGGGTCTATGTGCTGGATGGGGGGTTGCGGCCGGTTCCGGTGGGTGTGGCGGGTGAGTTGTATGTGGCTGGGGTGGGGTTGGCGCGTGGGTATCTGGGG
>NZ_LGUR01000054.1 GCF_001270495.1 Streptomyces viridochromogenes | reverse complement strand
CACCACCACCCCCCACCTCCCCACCTACGCCTTCCAACACCACCGCTACTGGCTGGAAGAGGCGCGGAGCGCGGAGTCCGAGGCGGCGGAGAGCGGCGATGTCGAGGCACGTTTCTGGGCGGCGGTGGACCGTGAGGATCTGGCCTCTCTCACCCGGACGTTGGGGATGGACGCCGAGTCCGGGACGGATTCCGTCGCGGCGCTGAGCACCGCTCTCGGTGTCCTGGCGTCCTGGCGTCGTGGGCGCGACGAGCGAGCCGAGGTGACCCGTCTGCGGTACCGGGTGGGGTGGACGCCGGTCCCGCACGCGAGCACGGGGACTCCCGGCGGAGCGCTGCTGGTGCTGGCGCCGCCGGGAGCCGCGGAGGACGAGGGCGTCGCCCGGATCATGAGCGCTCTGGACGGTCAGGGCCGGCGGTCCCGGCTGCTGGAGTTCGACGCGGCCCACGGGGAGGATCCCGCCGATGCCCTCGGCGAAGTCCTCGCCGGGGACGGGGAGTTCACCGGCGTACTGTCCTTGCTCGCGCTGGACCGCCGTACCCGCCCGGAGTCCCCGGCGCTGACCGAGGGCACGGCCGCCACGCTCGCTCTGCTGCGTGCCCTGGGCGCGGGCACGGTGGGGCTGCCGGTGTGGTCCGTGACCAGCGGCGCGGTGTCGGTCGGCCCCGCGGACCGGCTGCGCGCCCCGGAGCAGGCGGTCGTCTGGGGGCTCGGCAGGGCGGTGGCGCTGGAACATCCGGACCGTTGGGGCGGGCTGGTCGATCTCCCCGAAACGCTCGACGACCGTACGGTGCGGGCGCTGCTCGGCGTGCTGGGCGGGGCGAGCGGGGAGGACCAGGTCGCGGTGCGCTCGGCCGGTGTGTTCGCGCGGCGCCTGCTGGAAAGCCCGCTGCGGAACGAGCCGCGCCAGGCCGACTGGCAGCCGCGCGGCACCGTACTGGTCACCGGTGGCACCGAGAGCCTGGGGCGGCACGCGGCACGTCGGCTGGCCCTGGCCGGCGCCGAGCATCTGCTGCTCACCGTGGACGGGGATCCCGACGCGTCGGACGTACAGGATCTCGTGGCCGAGCTGACCGGACTGGGCGTCGGGGTGTCGGTGTCCACGGCGGACATCTCCAACCGTGCCGGTGTCGCCGAGCTGCTGGCCGACCCGGCCGGGCGGCCCGCGTTGACGGCCGTCGTGCACACCGTCGACTCCGCCGGGATGCTGCCGGTCGCCTCCACCGACGTGGACGAACTCGGCAAGGCGCTGCGCGTGAAGGCCGACGCCGCGCTGTACCTGGACGAGCTGCTGGGCGACCGTCCCCTCGACGCGTTCGTGGTGTTCTCCTCGGCCGCGGGTGTCTGGGGCGGCGGCGGGCAGGGGGTCACGGGCGCGGTCAACGCCTTCCTCGACACCCTGGTCGAGGACCGCCGGCAGCGTGGCCTGGCCGCGACCTCGGTGGCCTGGGGTGTGGTCGAGGGCATCGGAGTGGCCGCCGATCCGGCGGTCCAGGAGCAGCTCCGCCGCCGTGGTGTGCTGCCGATCTCCACGGACCTCGCGATGACGTCGCTGGCCGCCGCGCTGCGGTCCGACGACGGCGTCGTGGCCGTCGCCGACATCGACTGGTCGGCGTTCGTACCGGCGTTCACCTCGGTGCGGCCGAGCCCGCTGCTGGGGGACCTGCCCGAGGTACGGCGACTCGCCGAGGCCGCTGTCGAGGCGGCTGCGGACGAGGCCGAGGCGGGCTCCGCGCTCGTACAGAGTCTCGCGGGCCTCTCCGAGGCGGACCAGAAGCGGGCCCTGATGAAGCTGGTCCGCGAACGGGCCGCCGCGGCCCTCGGCCACACGGACCTGGAGGAGGTCAAGCCGCGGCAGGCATTCCAGGAGATGGGCTTCGACTCGCTGTCGTCGGTCACCCTGCGCAACACCTTGGCGGCTGCCATCGGCGAGAGCCTGCCCGCCACGCTCGTCTTCGACTGCCCGTCCCCCGCGGCCCTCGTGGACTTCCTGCACGAGACGCTGGCCGGCACCGACGCCGAGGAACCGGAGGGCGACGAGGAGGACCTCCGGCGCGTCCTGGCCTCGGTCCCCCTCGACCGCTTCCGCGAGGCGGGTGTGCTCGACGCCCTGTTCTCCCTGGCGCGGACCGAGTCGCTCACCCCGGTCTCCCAGTCCGGGGCGACGGCGAGCGTGGCGGACGAGCTCGACGAGATCGACTCGATGGACATCGACGGACTAGTGCAACGCGCCCTGGGCGGCACCGAACAGTGACCGAGAGCTGAGAGACGAGGACATGATGGCCGCTCAGAACGAGAAAATAGTCGATGCCCTGCGTGCTTCCCTGAAGGAGAACACGCGTCTGAAGGAGCAGTACGACCGGGTCGTCGCCGCCGGCTCCGAGCCGATCGCGATCGTGGGCATGGCCTGCCGCTATCCGGGCGGGGTGACGTCCCCGGAGGGGCTGTGGGACCTCGTCGCCTCCGGCGGTGACGGCATCTCCGAGTTCCCGGTGAACCGTGGCTGGGACCTGGAGAACCTCTTCCACCCGGATCCGGACCACCCCGGTACGAGCTATTCCCGCGAGGGCGGGTTCCTCCATGACGCCGACCAGTTCGACGCGGCCTTCTTCGGCATCTCGCCGCGCGAGGCACTCGCGATGGACCCGCAGCAGCGGCTGATGCTGGAGATCACCTGGGAGGCCCTGGAACGGGCCGCCATCGACCCGGCCACCCTGCACGAGCAGCCCGTCGGCGTCTTCTCGGGCATCGCCTTCCACGACTACGGCGCCGACCGCGAGGACCCCAACGACGGCCTTGAGGGCTTCATCCTCACCGGGGGCGCGGCGAGCGTGCTGTCGGGCCGGGTCTCGTACTTCCTCGGCGCGCAGGGCCCGGCGGTCACCGTCGACACGGCCTGCTCCTCCTCCCTGGTCGCCCTGCATCTGGCCGCCCAGTCCCTGCGTTCTCGCGAGAGTTCCCTCGCGCTGGCCGGCGGGGTGACGGTGATGGCGGTCCCCCACGCCTTCGCCGCCTTCTCCCGGCAGCGCGGCCTCGCTCCCGACGGCCGCTGCAAGTCCTTCGCGGCAGCCGCCGACGGCACGGGGTTCGCGGAAGGTGCCGGTGTGCTGGTGCTGGAGCGGCTGTCGGACGCGGTGCGCAACGGGCGGCGGATCTGGGGTGTGGTGCGCGGTTCGGCCGTCAACCAGGACGGCGCC
>NZ_LGUR01000053.1 GCF_001270495.1 Streptomyces viridochromogenes | reverse complement strand
GTGCTGTGCTGTGTGGGGCGGGCGGTGAGTGGGTGCTGTGCTGGCTGCCGGGGTTGGCATCGTGTATCGGTGCATGGTGGGAGGTTTCTCGCTTGGGCAGAGCGTGTCGACGGTCACGGAATTCCCCACCTCAGGCGGGTTCGGCGTCAGGTAATTCCCCACCCCTGCAGCCACGCTTCCCCATGAGGGCTGTGATCGCGCATGACGGCTCGGTCGTTCTGCAGCCGATCTACGTCTACGGTTTGCCGGCTGCTTGAAGCCCTCGGGTCAGGTGCGCGAGTGTCTCAGGGATCCCGCGCACGGTCATGCTCTGTTGCAGGAGTTCGAGGTCGGCGCCGTGAGCGTCGAGGTGGGCCAGTATCGGCTGGTACCGGTCGGAGCGATCGCGGAGGAACTCGGTGGTCAGCCGGAGTTCCAGCCGCACGCAGTCGATGCGGTGCCCACCCCAGTCCACGGTGACGTAGTGCCGCCAAGGGCCGGGTCCCTGGCACTCCCAGCCATCCTCATCGCACGGTGCTTCCACCGTGCTGACCTCGAATCTGACGCCGTGAAGGCTGTAGCAGGCGAAGTACTGCCGGGCCGATGCAAGCCACTGCGGGGCGGTCACACAGGGCAAGTCCGCCAGCGCTTCGGCAACAGCGTCCACGTCGCGGCGTCGCTCGACGAGGATGTCGACGTCACCCACCGGCAGGTCAACGCCCTGCAGGCGAGCCGCTGCCGTGCCGACGAGCCGGCACTTGAGCCCCGGAGCGACAGCCCTGATCAGGTCGAAGCCGGTGCGAAGCACCGCGTCCAGGTCGTGGCGGTCGCGCAGCGGCCGAGTTTCGATCCCATCCATGGTCGACAGGATGCCCGCCGGGTCTGACATTGCCCGCTCGCGCTGACGGGTCCAGGCGACCGGTTCCGGGCGCATCATGTGATCGCTCAGCACTGTCGACGATCAAGTTTTCCCTATCTTGGGCGGTTTGAGTGCTAAGTGATCTCTAATCGGAATCCTCCAGATTGGCCATGGGTAACGCGGAGTCCGGGATCGAGGGACCTGGTCGTCGCGGAGCTGCTCATGTTCCTCGTCCCGTGGTTCGGAAGGCCGATGGGCAGCCCGGATGGCGAGAGGAACGTTCGTCGTGGTCGACATCACCGAGATTTACATCCACTGGTACGCGGGCGGCTCGAAGAGTGCGCTGGCAGCGTCGCTGGGAGTGGATCGCAAGACGGTCAGGAAGTACCTGGCCCCGGCGGAGGCATCCGGGATGACCCCGGGCGGGCCGCCGATGAGCGAGGCCGACTGGTCGAAACTGATCAAGGAGTGGTTCCCGGGGCTGGCTGACAGACGGCTGCGGCAGGTGACCTGGCCGGAGATCGACAAGCACCGCGACTACATCAAGAGCTTGCTGGGGACGGTGACCGTTTCGACCATCCACCAGCGGCTGCGGGACGAGCACAAGCTCCAGGTGTCGATCTCCTCCTTCCGCCGCTGGGTGCACGCGACGCTGCCGGACGAGGTGGCAAGGTCGCAGGTCACGGTGTTGCGGGAGGAGGTCGAGCCCGGTTCGGAGGCCCAGATCGACTACGGCTTCCTGGGGCAGTGGATCAACCCGCGCACGGGTCGGCGGCACCGGGTCTGGGCGTTCGTGATGGTGTTGCCCTGCTCGCGGCACATGTTCGTGCGTCCGGTGCTGCATTTGGACCAGCAGGCATGGACGGAAGCGCACGTTGCGGCCTTCCGCTACTTCGGCGGCGTCCCGCGCCGGCTGGTGCCGGACAACCTCAAGACCGGGGTGGACAAGCCCGACCTCTACGACCCGAAGATCAACAAGGCGTATGCCGAACTCGCCACCCACTACGGGGCGTTGGTCGATCCCGCCCGGGCGTCGAAACCGAAGGACAAGCCGCGGGTGGAGCGGCCCATGCCCTATGTCCGCGACTCGTTCTGGCGGGGCCGGGAGTTCACCTCGATCGAGCACATGCAGGCCGAGGCGGTGACCTGGAGTCAGCAGGTCGCCGGGCGGCGGCAGTGCCGTCCGCTCGACGGGGCCGCCCCGCTGGCGGTATTCGAGGCGCTGGAGGCCGCCGAGCTGTTGCCGCTGCCGCCCACTCCGTTCGTGCTGGCCCGCTGGTCGACGGCCACGGTCGGCCCGGACATCCACATCAAGGTGGGCCGCACTCTTTACTCGGTGCCCTGGAAGCTGATCGGCCGCAAGGTCGACGTCCGCTCCACCGCCACGATGGTGCAGGTCTTCCTCGACGGCGAACTGGTCAAGACTCACGCGGCACTTGAGCAGGGCAAACGCACCGACCGCCAGGACTACCCGCCCGAGAAGATCGCCTTCCAGATGCGCACGCCGGTCTGGTGCCGCAGCCAGGCGTCCGAGATCGGAGAGTCCTGCCGCGAGGTCGTCGACCAACTCCTGGAGGTCAACGCCCTCTACCGGCTCCGCGCTGCCCAGGGGGTTCTCGGTCTGCGGAAGAAATACGGCGAGACGCGGCTGGAAGCCGCCTGCGCCAGGGCCATCGCCGCGGGCGACCCCTCCTACCGCACCGTCAAAGGCATCCTCATCGCCGGCACCGAGACCGATCCCGAGCCCGAGACCAGCGGAGATGCCGGGGCCGCGGCCTTCCTCCACGGACCGGCCCAGCTCTTCGCCCCGACCGTCACGACCCCCGACACGGCGGATGACGCCCACGACGACCAGGTGCACGACGAAGCGAGGTGGAAGCCCGATGACCGTAATGGACAGTGCCCTGCGCGAGTCGCTCAAAGCACTCCGGCTGTCCGGCATGCTGGAGACCCTCGACGCCCGCCTGGCCCAGGCCCACGGCGGCGAGCTCGGACACCTCGACTTCCTCCAGGTCCTCTGCCAGGACGAGATCACCCGCCGCGAGACCGTCGCCTTCCAACGCCGCCTGCACCGCGCGAAGTTCGAGCAGCAGGTCACCCTGGAGGAGTTCGACTTCACCGCCTCCTCGAAACTGCCCGCGGCCCAGATCCGTGACTTGGGAGCCCTGCGCTGGCTGCACGCCGGCGAGTCCGTGATCCTCTTCGGCCCGGTCGGTGTCGGCAAGACCCACATCGCCCAGGCCCTCGGCCACCTCGCCGTCCGCCAGGGCGCCCACGTCCGCTTCGCCAAGACCAGCCGGATCCTGGCGGACCTCGCGGGCGGCCACGCGGACCGCACCTGGGAGAAACGGATCCGCGAACTCGTACGTCCCGACGTCGCTCGGCGGGCGCGCGGACGAGGACGAACAGTGCCGTGCACGTCCAGCAGATCCGGTCGCCGCTGAACCGAGCTTCCCTCCGAGTCCGTCTGGCGCAA
>NZ_LGUR01000052.1 GCF_001270495.1 Streptomyces viridochromogenes | reverse complement strand
TCCAGCCCGTCCGGCGATTGAGGACGAGGCCGCTCAGGCCGATAGCCGGGGTCTGGGGGCGGCAGCCCCCAGCGAGGGCGACACCGGCGCCGGGCGCCTCCTCACGCGTCCCCGTACTTCGTCACGCGTCCCCGTACTTCGCGTCGGCCGCCGGATCCAGCGCCAGCCGGTACCCCCGCTTCACCACCGTCTGGATCAGCTTCGGCGCCCCCAGAGCCGTACGCAGCCTCGCCATCGCCGTCTCCACGGCATGCTCGTCCCGCCCCGCACCCGGCAACGCCCGCAGCAGCTCCGCGCGCGGCACCACCCAGCCCGGCCGTCGGGACAGGGCCCGCAGCAGGGACATCCCCGCCGGCGGCACCGGCCGCAGCGCCCCGTCGACCAGCACCGCGTGCCCGCGGATCTCCACCTTGTGCCCGGCGATCGGCAGGGAGCGGGCCCGGTTCGGCAGTTCCTGGCAGAGGAGCTGGACCAGCGGGCCGAGGCGGAAGCGTTCGGGCTGGACGGTGTCGATGCCGAGGGCCTGCAGGGGCAGCGCGGTGACCGGGCCGACGCAGGCCGGCAGGACGTCGTGGTTGAGGGCGGCGAGCAGCTCCGGAAGCAGCCCGCGTTCCTCGGCCCGTGACAGCAGGGACGCGGCGGCGGGTGCGCTGGTGAAGGTGACGGCGTCCAGGCCTCGGGAGACCGCCGCGTCCAGCAGGCGGTCGACCGGTCCGATGTCCTCCGGCGGCAGCCACCGGTACACAGGCACCCCGAGCACCTCCGCTCCCCCGGCCTTCAACGCCTCCACGAACCCGGGGAGCGGCTCCCCGTGCAGCTGGATGGCGATCCGGCGCCCGTCGACGCCCTCCTCCAGCAGCCGGTCCAGCACCTCGGCCATGGACTCACTGGACGGCGACCACTCCTCGGTCAGCCCGGCGGCCCGGACCGCGCCCTTGACCTTGGGGCCGCGCGCGAGCAGCTCGACGCCGCGCAGCCGGGCCAGCAGGTCCTCGCCCAGCCCCCATCCGTCGGCGGCCTCGATCCAGCCCCGGAAGCCGATCGCGGTCGTGGCGACCACGACGTCGGGTGTGCGCTGAATGATCTCCTTGGTGGCGGCGAGCAGTTCGCTGTCGTCGGCGAGCGGCACGATGCGCAGGGCTGGGGCGTGCAGCACGGCGGCGCCGCGCCGCTGGAGCAGCGCCCCGAGCTCATCGGCCCGGCGCGCGGCGGTGACGCCCACGGTGAACCCCGCGAGGGGTCCGTGGTCGGGTTGCTGCTGTTCGTCGTACATAACTCTCGTCCCGCACTCGAGTTGTGGTGCCTGCGCCAGGTGGCGCCACCGGGGGTGGCTGGGAGCGGCTCCTGATCGCACCCATGGTGGTTACACCTGCATGCCGAGCGAGCCTGTCAACGGTGCGTGACAGGCTCGGTTCGACTTGATGTCAGCGGTGTTACGTCACACCTCCGCGTAGCTGAGCTGCGGCTTTGCCTCCGTCGTCGCTGTGGCGTGCGTCTCGGAGGCGGCCGGGCGGCGAAGGTATACGGCCCAGGTGACCACGAAGCAGGCGCCGTAGAAGGCGAGGAAGGCGACGAAGGCACCGGTGCCGGAGCCGACGGTGAGGAAGGACTGGCGGAAGGCGAGGTTGATGCCGAGCCCGCCGAGCGCGCCCACCGCGCCGATGAGGCCCATGGAGGCACCGGAGAGCCGGCGGCCGTAGGCGGCGGCCTCCTCACCCTCCAGCCCCTTGGCCACGGCCTTCGCGTGGAAGATGCCGGGGATCATCTTGAACGTCGAGCCGTTGCCGAGGCCGGACAGGACGAACAGGGCGATGAACGCCACGGTGAACAGCGGCAGCGACTCCTGCATCGAGGCCACGATGACGACCGAGGTCGCGGCGGCCATCGCGACGTAGTTCCACAGCGTGATCTTCGCACCGCCGAACCGGTCGGCGAGCGCGCCTCCCACGGGACGGATCAGGGAGCCGAGCAGCGGGCCGATGAAGGTGACGTAGGCGGCCTGGAGCGGCGTACGGCCGAACTGCGTCTGAAGGACCAGCCCGAACGCGAAGCTGTAGCCGATGAACGAACCGAACGTGCCGATGTAGAGGAAGGACATGATCCAGGTGTGGGCGTCCTTCGCGGCGTCCTTGGCGGCGCCGGTGTCGTTCTTCACGGACGAGATGCTGTCCATCTTCAGCCACGCGAGGACGGCGGCGATCACGATGAACGGGATGTAGATCCCGAGCAGCAGGCGCGGGCCCCCGCTGGCGCCGATGACCGCGAGACCGATGAGCTGCACGACGGGTACGCCGATGTTGCCGCCGCCGGCGTTCAGACCGAGCGCCCAGCCCTTCTTACGCAAGGGGAAGAAGGCGTTGATGTTGGTCATGCTGGAGGCGAAGTTCCCGCCACCGACACCGGCCAGCATCGCGCACAGCAGGAACGTGGTGAACGACGTCCCCGGCTCCATCACGGCGAACGCGGCGACGGTGGGCAGGAGCAGCAGGCTCGCCGAGATGACCGTCCACATCCGGCCACCGAAGACGGCGACGGCGAAGGTGTACGGCACGCGGACGATGGCGCCGACCAGCGTGGCCATCGAGACGATGAAGAACTTGTCGGCCGGGGTGAGCCCGTACTCCGGCCCCATGAAGAGCACCATCACGGACCACAGGGTCCAGATCGAGAAGCCGATGTGCTCGGAGAGGACCGAGAAGAAGAGGTTCCGCTTGGCGGTCTTCTCACCGGTCTCGTTCCAGAACGTCTCGTCCTCGGGGTCCCAGTGATCGATCCAGCGGCCTCCCCTGCTTGCGGCGGGGGCTGTGCTAGGGGCTGTCATGACGCCTCCACGGTACTTCGGGGCTCGGTCGCCTACGAGTGGCTGCTCCCGAAGGTAGGGAGGGCTCGTTTCCGCGCTGTGGCCACGAGTGACCGGAAAGGAACTTTGCTCTCACCCGGCCGAGAGGGGGGATGAGAGGTTTGGTGGTCGTTCCCCTATATGGAGGGCGTCTGCGGGAGGGGGGGAGAGAGGGAGCCGTCAGCGCTGCGGGGGCTGCGGAGGCTGCGAGGGCTGCCAGTGGGGGTTCTGCTGGGGGTAGGGCTGCGGCTGGCCGTACGGCTGCTGCTGGGGCTGCCCGTATGGCTGGGGCTGCGGCTGCGGCTGCTGCGGTTGTCCGTACGGCTGCTGCTGGGGCTGCCCGTATGGCTGCGGCTGCTGCGGCTGCGGTTGTCCGTACGGCTGCGGCTGCGGCTGTCCGTATGGCTGCGGCTGAGGGGTGGCGTACGGTCCCGGGGGCTGGGGAGCGCCGTAGGGGCCCGGGGCGGGGTACGGGGCGGG
>NZ_LGUR01000051.1 GCF_001270495.1 Streptomyces viridochromogenes | reverse complement strand
GAAGGCGTCGCGGAAGACGGGGAAGGTGCTGGTGAGAGTCTGTGCCATGCCGGGGTACTGGCTTCCCTGGCCGGTGAACAGCACCGCCAGGCGGCCTTCCTTGACCGGTCCGCCCTCGGTGGTGATCACGCCCGGTGCTTGTTCGCCTCGGCCGAGCGCGCGCAGTCCGGCCATGGCCTGCTCGCGGTCGGCGGCCAACACCACACCCCGGTCGGGTAGTTGGCCGCGTGATTCGAGCAGGGAGCGGGCGACAGTGGTCAGTTCGAGGTCGGGGTGTTCCTCCAGGTAGGAGGCGAGTCGGTCGGCCTGCCCGGCGAGCCCGGCGCTTCCGCGTCCGGACACGGCCAGCGGGACCAAGCCTACAACGGGCGCGGAATCCGCTCGCTGCTCGCCGGTCACCGGCTCGGGTGCCTGCTCCAGGATGATGTGGGCGTTGGTGCCGGATACGCCGAAGCCGGAGACGGCCGCGCGGCGAGGCCGGTCGTTCTCGGGCCAGGGGCGGGCTTCGGTGAGCAGCTCCACATGCCCGGCCGACCAGTCGACCTGCGGGGAGGGTTCGTCGACGTGCAGGGTGCGGGGCAGCACCCCGCGGCGGCCTGCGTGTGGCCGATGTTGGACTTCACGGAGCCGAGCCAGAGGGGTTGTTCGGCGTCGTGGTCCTGGCCGTAGGTGGCGATCAGCGCCTGGGCCTCGATCGGGTCGCCCAGCGTCGTGCCGGTGCCATGGGCTTCGACGGCGTCCACGTCGGTGCCGGTCAGTCCGGCGTTGGTGAGGGCCTTGCGGATCACGCGCTGCTGGGAGGGGCCGTTGGGCGCGGTGAGTCCGTTGGAGGCGCCGTCCTGGTTGACGGCGGAGCCACGGATGACGCCCCAGATACGGCGCTTGTTGCGTACGGCGTCCGACAGCCGCTCCAGGACGAGGACACCGGCGCCCTCGGCCCAGCCGGTCCCGTTGGCCGCCGCCGCGAAGGACTTGCAGCGGCCGTCGGGAGCGAGGCCGCGCTGCCGGGAGAACGCGACGAAGGCGTCCGCTCCCGCCATGACGGTCACGCCACCGGCGAGGGCGAGGGAGGACTCGCCCGACCGCAGCGACTGGGCGGCGAGATGGACGGTCACCAGGGACGAGGAGCAGGCGGTGTCCACCGTCATCGACGGTCCCTCGATGCCCAGGAAGTACGACACCCGGCCCGAGAGCACGCTTCCCGAACCGCCGATCATCAGGTAGTCCTCGACACCGTCGAGCGCTTCGCCCGCCTCGGGCTTATAGCCGACCGCGTAGTCGTGGTACATCTCGCCGGCGAAGACGCCGACGGCCTGTTCGCGCAGGGTGCCGGGGTCGATTCCGGCCCGTTCCAGTGATTCCCAGGAAACCTCCAGCAGCAGGCGCTGCTGCGGGTCCATGGCGAGTGCCTCACGCGGCGAGATCCCGAAGAAGGCCGCGTCGAAGTCGGCCGCGTCGTGCAGGAACCCGCCCTCACGGGAATAGCTCGTCCCGGGGTGGTCCGGATCCGGGTGGTACAGGTTCTCCACGTCCCAGCCACGGTTCACCGGAAACTCCGATATGCCGTCCGTGCCGGAGGCGACCAGGTCCCAGAGCTCTTCGGGGGATTTCACCTCTCCCGGGTAACGGCAGGCCATACCGACGATCGCGATCGGTTCGGTGAGGCGGCCGCGGATTTCGCCGTTCTCGTTTTCGAGCCGCTCGTTCTCGATCAGGGAAGCACGCAGCGCCTCGACGACCGCGCTGTCCGAACTGGTCATTTCTCTCTCTTCTCTCTGCGGTCCACTGAAGGTGCTGCTACTGCTTCCGGGCCTTTTTCATCGCCCTTGCGACAAGATCGTCGACGTCCATTTCCATGATCAGCGGCCCGTCGTCCGGTTTCGGGCCGTGCGGTGCGGCGGCTGCTCCGCCCGGGGCCGTAGCGGCCGTAGCAGCCGTCGCGGCTGTCGCTTCGGCGGACCTGAGACCGTCCACCAGCTCCAGTACGTGGTGCATGAGGCCGAGTTCCTGGAAGCGGGCCAGGGGCGTGCCGCTCAGTAGCTGCCGGATCTCCGCCTCCCGGTCGGCGAACTCGTCCGCCGACGGTGTGGCGGGGGCGAGTTCGGTCCAGAGCAGGCGGGCGATGCT
The DNA here is from genome assembly GCF_001270495.1 of Streptomyces viridochromogenes. Classification (GTDB taxonomy): domain Bacteria; phylum Actinomycetota; class Actinomycetes; order Streptomycetales; family Streptomycetaceae; genus Streptomyces; species Streptomyces viridochromogenes_A. The sequence goes on along the minus strand of NZ_LGUR01000051.1, from coordinate 1,867 downwards.
CCTGGGGGTGGGATGGTCGAACACGAGGGTCGCCGGGAGCCGTGTCCCGGTCAGCTCCGAGAGCTTGTTGCGCAGCTCCACGGCGAGGAGCGAGTCGAATCCGATCTCACTGAACCCCTGATCGGGGTCGACATCGGTGGCCGAGGCATGTCCGAGCGTCGTCGCGACCTCCCGCCGGACCACGTCCAGGACGATGCCCTCGCGGCGGCCCTCCGGCGCGGCGGCGAGGCGCTCGGCCAGACCGGGACCGCCCACGGGCTTCTGCTGGACGATACGACGCCCGGTCGGGACCAGGCCGCTCAGCAGCGTCGGCAGGGTCCCCGCCTCAGCCTGGGCGCGAAGCACGCCGAGGTCGAGCTTCACGGGGAGCAGGGCCGGGGCGTCCGGGCGGCGCAGCGCCGCGTCCAGCAGCGCAAGACCCTCCTGCGCGGTCATTCCGACGCCGCCGCCGCGCTCCATCCGGCTCTTGTCGGCCCGCGTCAGACCGGCCGTCATAAGGCTGTTGTGCGACCAGCCGCCCCAGGCGAGGGAGGTGGCGGGTTGGTGGTGGGTGTGGCGGTGGTGGGCGAGGGCGTCGAGGAAGGCGTTGGCGGCGGCGTAGTTGGCCTGCCCGGCACTGCCGAAGGCACTTGCGGCGGAGGAGAAGAGGATGAAGTGGGTGAGGTGGTGGTTCTGGGTGAGGTGGTGGAGGTTGAGGGCGGCGTCGATCTTGGGTCGGTAGACGGTGGCCAGGCGGTCGGGGGTGAGGGCGGTGATGATGCCGTCGTCGACGACGCCTGCGGTGTGGATGACGGCGGTGAGGGGGTGGGTGTCGGAGATGCTGGTGAGGAGGTCGGCGAGGGCATCGTGGTCGGCGGCGTCGCAGGCGGCGATGCGGACGTCGGCGCCGAGTGCGGTGAGTTCGGCGTGCAGAGCGTCCGCGTCCGGTGCGTCCGGCCCGCGACGGCTCGTCAGCAGCAGGTTCTTGACCTGGTGCCGCTCCACCAGGTGGCGGGCGACGAGCCGGCCCAGGGCGCCGGTGCCACCGGTGATGAGGACGGTGCCGTCCGGGTCGAAGTCGCGCTGCTGGGTCTCGCCGTCGGGCAGGGACGGGACGCGGGTGACGCGAGGTACATGGGGAGTGCCCTGGCACAGGGCTATCTGCGGCTCGGCCCCGGCCAGGAGGGCGGGCAGCGCGGAGTGCAGGCTGTCGGCGCCGTCGGTGGCGACGAGGAGGAAGCGGCCCGGGTGTTCGAGCTGGGCGCTGCGGACCAGGCCCCAGCCGGCGGCGGCCACGGGATCGTCGGTGGGGGGCGTGACGACGACGAGTCGGGCGTCGGTGAGGGTGGGTTCGGCCAGCCAGCGCTGGATGAGGTCGAGGAGGTGGCTGGTGGCGAAGTGGACGTCCTCGGGGGTGCCGGGCGAGGCGGGTGAAGCGGGTGACGTGCGTGATGTGGGTGATGCGGCTGACTCAGCGGGGTCGACGAGGTATGCCAGGGCGGCGCTGTGGGGCGAGGCGCTCGCGGCCAGGGCGGCAACGTCGGCAGCGGTACGGACACGGGGCAGCTCGGCCGAACCGGTCTGCGACGCGGTCACGGAGTCGGGGGCGGCGAGCGTGGTCTCGGCCCACTTCAGCTGGAACAGCGCGTCGCGCATCCAGCCCTGATCGGTGTCGCCGCGCAGATCCGCCACCGACACGGCCCGGCCTCGCACCGAGCCCACCATCGCCACCGGGAGCCCGGCATCGTCCGCCAGACGCACGCTCATCGTGTCAGGCCCCTGCGGTGACATGTGGACGCGGAGGGTGGTGGCTGCGCCGGCGTAGAGGTGGACGTCGTTCCAGGCGAAGGGGAGGACGAGGTGGCGTTCGTGGTCGGGTTGGTCGGTG
>NZ_LGUR01000050.1 GCF_001270495.1 Streptomyces viridochromogenes | reverse complement strand
GGACCTCGCGGGATACCGGGTCTACCGCCGCCTCAAGGGAGCCGCGTTCCCCGGCACGCCCCTCGCGACGACCACCGCCACCGCCTCCACCACCTACACGGACACTCCGCCGCCGACCGGCGAGACGTACTACTACGAGATCCGTGCCTACGACAGGGCCGGCAACGTCTCCGGCGGAACCGCCGACCAGGCCGTCGCCACCGTCGACCGCACGGGCCCGACGGCGCCCACGGGGCTCACCGCGCACGGCGACCTGTGGGGCATGATGATCGAGTGGGACGCCGCGCCGGACGCGGTCTCCTACGAGCTCTTCGAGAAGGACCCGGCCACCGGCTCCCTCACTCTGCTCAAGCAGCTCACCGGCACGTCGTACATCCACGCCGTGGGCCACGACGAGACGCGGCACACCTACCTGGTACGGGCCCTGGACTCGGGAGGGAACGCGGGCGCGTACTCGGCCCCCGTGACCTCCGACGGCATCGACCGGACGCCCCCGGACGCACCGCGCAACCTGCGGGCGACGGCGACCTGGGACGCGGTGCAGCTGCGCTGGACCATGCCGGAGGACCGTACCTCGGACGAGCTCATCAACGACGCCCGCTTCACCGTGCTGCGCTCACCGGGTACCACGCTGGGCGCGGACGCCGTGGGCGTGGACTGCACCGTGAACGAGACGCTCAACACCGCCGGTGACGAGTACTCGTTCACGTGCTCCAGCGAGGACTTCGAGTTCGACACCACCTACACCTACGGCGTCGTCATCACCGACTGGCAGGGCAACCGCTCCGCGCCCTCCAACACGGTCACCGTCACCACGTCCGACCGCGTCGCCCCGCTCCCCCTCACCGGCCTCACGGCCACGCCCCGCGCCGACGGCACGGAACTGCGCTGGAACGCCCCGGTCGACGACGACATCGCCTCGTACCGCGCCTTGCGCGGGGTACGGCAGGACGACGGCACGGTGAAGTGGATCGGCGAGCTGGCGCACTGCGCGGATGACGCCGAGGACCCGCTGGCCATGCTCTGCATCGACATCCCGGACGGCGAGACGTACGTCTACACGGTGATCGCCGAGGACGTCTGGGGCAACGAGCTGTCCGCGAGCGACCCGTCCGTCCCCACGGTCACCGCCACGGAGCTGAACATCGTCCCGGGCGAGCCGATCGGCCAGGACTTCGAGGCCGGCGGCCCGCTGTACGGCAGCGGCGGCTGGACGGTCGCCGAGTCGGCGAAGCCGATCCAGTGGCACTGCTCCGGCGACGTCTGCGCCCAGATCACCGAGTACCGGGTGAGCCGCTGGAACCCCGAGACGCAGAGCTACGACCTGCTGGGCACGGCCTCGCCGACCACGGACTACTACCAGTCCTACAGCGACGCCACCCAGCCGCTCGGCTCCGTCTCCTACTACCGGGTCGTCGGAGTCCTCCCCGACGGCACCGAGACGGCGCCCGCACATCCCTGGAAGATCCGACCGAACCTTCTGTGAACCCCGGCCCCGGTCAGTCCCGCCTCGGACCCGTGATCCCCTCACCGATCACGAAGCCCTTGGCGGGGCCTTCGGGGATGGTGACGTCGGTGCCGTAGGGGACACGGTGGATGTCGTCCCAGTCGGCCTTGTCGGGGCGGGGGCCGGTGAAGAGGGTGACGGCGCCCTGGCCGTCGTAGTCGTCGACGAGGACGTAGACGGGGATGCCGGCGCGGGCGTATTCGCGGCGTTTCTTGGCTCGGTCCCGTTCCAGACTGCGCTTGCCGGGAGAGGCGACTTCGAAGATGACCCGGTGAGCGGCGGCAGTGAGGCCAAGGCCGTCATCGGTGACGTAGCGCTCGGGGTCGAGCAAAGCCGGAACGTTCCTCACCTCCACCGCTCTCCGGCCTCGAGAAAGTGAGGCCGCGGTAAGGAATTGTTAAGGAGACCCCCGCGAGCAAAGTTCGCCATTGTGTACGCATGGTCCCGCTGGTAGCGTCCCCGGTGCAATGATCAAGCAATTGCCTGACCAGTAATTGCAGAATGCATGGGGGATTGACTTCGTGAGCGTACGAAGTAAAGGAATTTCTGCCGCCACCGCTCTGGCCATGACCGGCGCATTGTGCGGTATTGGCGCGAACGCCGCGTATGCGGCTTCGGCGGAAGACGCCGGAGCCGGGACCGCGACCGTCGCGCAGGCCGCGACAGCCGGGCAGACTCGCGCCGGCGCTGATGAAATCTGCACAGTCCTGGGCATCGGCAGTGGCGCGGCGGGTCTCTCCAAGGCGCTGGCCAAGGGAGCGTCCTGGGTGGGAATCGGCGCCAGCGTCGGGTGCTATTTGTACTCGAAAGCGAAGAACGCCACACCCGCGGAAAAGCGTGCCGCCATGATCAAGTCCTACAAGAAGTACCAGGCGATGAGCGATCTCAAGAAACTTGACGCGCTCGGCTACTACTGCCGGAAGAAGGACAGTGGCGGCGGTGGCGGCGGTGGCGGCGGCACTGATGTCGCCCCCCTCAACACGAGGCTGGGGTGGACGGACATCAAAATGAAGGGGGTGACATACACATGTACAGCGACCGGGGACTGACCGGGCGCCGCAGCCTGGGGTATGGAGAGCGACTCTCGTTCTCCATAGCGCTGGTCGCGGTGAGCTTGCTGTGGATCACACAGGACATGGCCGCATGGGCGACAGTGCTGTGCGGTGTCGGCGCGGCCGGGGGAGCAGCGGGAGTGTTCTACTTCGGCTGGCGGTACGTTCGCTCACGCGGTGATTCCCGATGAGGTTTCCTCAGCGGAACAGCCCCTGCGAAGCCGGCTGAAATTCGCTAGCGGGGGCCACCGTACGTCGTCGTTCACGTTCTGTGGCCCCCGGCGAGTTAGTTACGGGTGTTAAATAATGCAGTCGTCCCAGTCCCAAGGGGCCCAGGAACACTCGTCCTGAAGCGACGGGGAGCCCGTGTCCGCCGCGGCCGCCGGACCGGCCCCGGCAACGGCGATCGCCGTGAGAGCCGTCACCGCCAGAGCGGTCGCCCATGCCTTCCTGACCAAATTGCGAGCCATTTCTATCCCCTTTTCGTCGATGCGTGAATCAGACGGCATCATGAGTGCACTGTCTGACGCGAACACCATCCGGCGCTTTCGGCTGCCCCTGCCGGACGGGTGGGGCCACTGCGATAGGAACCGTAATTTCAGGCACCTTGAGCGTCAAGGAATCTGAGGTTCTCTTGAGGAAAATGGATCACCCGGAAGAGGAATTCTTTCCTCCGGATTACTTGCGGGTAAGCGCGGCAGGGACTTCGGCATAGTCACATATTTTGACGCCTGCAAAGAACGCGACGACAGAGCCCCCAGGGCGAGGTGCCGTCCAACTCCACCGGCAAACCCGTACAACCCATGGGCCGCTCCATGAGTCGTGATCGTCGCCAGCCTCCCCGGCCAGCGTCGAACACGACCGAGGAATCCATGAACCCAGCCAGACGCACGACCGCGGCCACCGTGGCCACCGCTGCCACCGCCACCGCCGTCGTGCTCGCCACCGCCGGCACCCTGCTCACCACGGCCCCCACCGCCTCCGCCGCCGTGACCTGCACCTCGCCCGTCTTCAAACGCCAGTTCTTCGCC
>NZ_LGUR01000049.1 GCF_001270495.1 Streptomyces viridochromogenes | reverse complement strand
GTGGGGGAGGCGGGGTTGGGGAAATCCCGCCTCCCCCGGGCGGCAGAGCGGCTCAGGAGGCCCTGCCGTCCGTTGGCGGGCGTGAGTAACGCCGAGCTTCGCCGCTGACGGACCGGATCGGCAAGAACTGTGGCAAACGCGACATTCGTCATGACGCCGGCTCCTTCAGTACGCGATCCACCGGCACCTCGGCCGTGACCGTCACCGCCGCCATGTCCAGGTCAGTCGGGGACGGCATCACGCTGCCGGGGAGCTGCACGGCCGCCGCGCCATGAGCGACCGCCGAGGCGAGGGCCTCCGGGCCGCTGCCTCCGGCGATCAGGAAGCCGGCCAGCGAGGAGTCACCGGCGCCGACATTGCTGCGTACGACATCCACGCGCGCGCTGCCGAACCAGGCGCCCGCCTCGTCCACGAGCAGCTGCCCGTCGGCGCCCAGGCTCGCCAGTACGGCACCCGCGCCCATCTCGCGCAGTTCCTCGGCGGCCTTCATCGCGTCGCCGACGGTGGCCAGGGGGCGCCCGACCGCTGCCGCGAGCTCCTCGGCGTTCGGCTTCACCACGTCGGGACGCTCGCGCAGGGCTTCGAGGAGGGCGCGCCCGGAGGTGTCGAGAGCGATCCGCGCGCCCCCCGCGTGCGCCCGGGCGACCACATCGGCGTACCAGGACGGCGCGAGCCCGCGCGGCAGACTGCCGCAGCAGGCGATCCAGTCGGCGTCGCGCGACTGCTCGCGGACCGTCTCCAGGAGCAGCTCCTGCTCGGCCGCGGACAGCTCGGGGCCGGGCGCGTTGATCTTCGTGAGCACCCCGTCCGACTCGGCGAGCGCGATGTTGGAGCGGGTGGCTCCGGCGACCGGGACCGGGGCGACCTCGATGCCCTGGGCGTCGAGCAGGTCGGCGACGAGCGCGCCGGGCGCACCACCGAGGGGCAGGACCGCGACCGTGCGCTGTCCGGCGGCCGCCACGGCGCGCGAGACGTTCACGCCCTTGCCGCCCGGGTCCATGCGCTCGCCGGTGGCGCGGATGACCTCGCCGCGGTCGAGGGACGGGACCTCGTAGGTGCGGTCCAGGGACGGGTTGGGGGTGACGGTGAGGATCATGCGCACTCGTTTCTAAACACACAGCACTTCCGTGCCGCCGCGCTCGATCGCGGTGGCGTCTTCGGGGCTCAGCCCGCTGTCGGTGATCAGCAGGTCCACGTCCCCCAGGTCACCGAAGCGGGCGAAGTGCTCCTGGCCGTGCTTGGAGGAGTCGGCGAGCAGCACCACGCGGCGGGCGGCGGCCACGGCCGCGCGCTTCACCGCCGCCTCGGCGAGGTCGGGGGTGGTCAGACCGTGCTCGGCGGAGAAGCCGTTGGCCGCGACGAACAGGACGTCGGCGCGGATCTCGCCGTACGCCCGCAGCGCCCAGGCGTCCACGGCGGCGCGCGTACGGTGCCGTACGCGCCCCCCGACCAGGTGGAGCTGGATGCCGGGGTGGTCCGCGAGGCGGGCCGCGATGGGCAGGCTGTGCGTGACGACGGTGAGGGAGGCCTCCAGCGGCAGCGCGGCGGCGAAGCGGGCCACCGTCGTACCGGCGTCGAGGATCACCGTGCCCTCGGTGGGCAGCTCGGCGAGTGCCGCCTTCGCGACGCGGTCCTTCTCGTCGGCCGCCGTCGACTCGCGCTCGGCGAGGTCCGGCTCGAAGTCCAGACGCCCGGCCGGGATCGCACCGCCGTGCACCCGGCGCACGAGTCCGGCGCGGTCGAGGGCCTTCAGATCCCGGCGGATCGTCTCCGCCGTCACCTGGAACTCCTCGGCCAGCGACAGGACGTCCACTCGGCCGCCGTCACGAGCAAGCCGGAGGATCTCCTGCTGTCGCTCCGGTGCGTACATGTCCGTTCGCCTCCGAACTGTGCCCGAACTTGTGGTTTCGCTGGGAGGCTACGCCCGGATTTCCGGAAAGTAAACAGGTTCGGGCTCAATCGGGCATGATCGGGCCTCCGGCATGGGGGGATCGGGCTTCCGACCTGGGAGGCCGGGCATCTGACCTGGGAGGCCGGGCTTCCGATATGGGAGGCCGGGCTTCCGATATGGGGAGTACGGAAACGCTGAAGGGCCCGGCACCGAAGTGCCGGGCCCCTCCCCCGCCCTCAGCCCGCCAGCGCGGGCTCCTTCTCCGGCGTCGGAGACGGCGACGCATCCTCGGCCGCGCCCTCGATGTGCTGCGCCGGGCGCTTCGGCAGCGCGAACATCAGCAGGAAGATGACGCCCATCACCGCGGCGACCCAGCCCAGCGCGTGCTGGAAGCCGTCCGCGAAGGCCATGCCGGCCGCCGTGCGCTCCGTGGCCTCGGCCAGCCGGTCGTCCACGACGCCGAAGAAGACCACCGAGACCAGGCCGAGGCCGAGCGCGTTGCCCATCTGCTGCACGGTGTTGATGAGGCCCGACGCCGAACCGGCGTGCTCGCGCGGCACCTCCGACAGGATCGCGTCCGTCAGCGGGGCCACGATCAGGCCCATGCCGACGCCCATGACGACGAGCGGCAGGGCCATCTGCCAGGGGGCGATGGACAGCCCGTAGTGGGCGGACTCCCAGATGTAGAGCAGGACGCCGATCGCCATCACCAGCGCGCCCGCCTGGAGCACCTTGCGGCCGAAGCGCGGGACCAGCTTCTGGACGGACATCCCGGCCGCCATGGATACGGCGATCGAGAACGGGATCCCGGTGAGACCGGCCTTGAGCGGCCTCCAGCCCAGGCCGAACTGCATGTACAGCGTCCAGACGAGGAAGAAGATGCCGAGCGCCACGCCGAAGACGGTCTGCACCGCGATGCCCGCCGCGAAGCTCTTCACCTTGAACAGCGACAGTTCGACGAGCGGGGAACCGTCGCGGCCGGCCTTCCGCCTCTCGTACGCCACCAGCGCCGCGAGGACGACGAGGGCGCCGGCCATCGACACGTACCCCCACAGCGGCCAGCCCAGCTCGCGGCCTCGGGTCAGCGGGTAGAGCAGCATCAGCAGGCCGAGCGTGACGAGCGCGACGCCGACCAGGTCCAGCTTCAGCGCCTTCGGCGCCTTGGACTCGGTGATGTAGCGGCTGCCGAGGATCAGGCCCGCTATACCCACCGGGAGGTTGATCAGGAAGATCGGGCGCCATTCGAGGCCGAAGAGGTTCCACTCCGTCAGGAGTGCGCCGAGCAGGGGCCCGGTGACCGCCCCGAGACCGACGACCGCGCCGAACAGGCCGAAGACCTTGCCGCGTTCGTGCGCCGGGAAGGTGGCGTGCACGATCGACAGGACCTGCGGGACCATCAGCGCCGCCATCGCGCCCTGGAGGATGCGGGAGGCGACCAGCATCTCCGGGTTCGCGGCGAATCCGCACAGGGCCGAGGCGAGGGTGAAGCCGCCGATGCCGATCAGGAACAGCCGCTTGCGGCCGTGTATGTCGCCGAGACGCCCGCCCGTGATCAGGCCGGCGGCGAACGCGAGTGCGTAGCCGGCGGTGATCCACTGAATCTGGCTGAAGGTCGCGCCGGCGTCGCGCCGGATCGACGGGATGGCGATGTTGACGATCGTGACGTCGACCAGGTCCATGAAGGCCGCGGTCATCACGATCGCCAGGGCGAACCAGCGGCGGCGGTCGCCTGCGGTGGGCTCCGCCGGTTCGGCGGGCTCGGCTTGCTCGGCGAGGGGTGCGCTGGGGTGGGTCACGGCGTGGGGCACGGCGTGGGTCACGGGGTCGGTCCCCGCTGAGGTCCTTGAGGTCATGGAAGGAAGTCAACGGCCTGATTAGGTCAGACAGTGTCCTAGTTGTGCGGCATCCTCGGAATCATGACGACGGATACTCCGGCACGGCTTCTGACGCTCCTCTCCCTTCTCCAGACGCCCCGTGAATGGCCCGGCGGTGAGCTCTCCGAGCGGCTCGGCGTGTCCCGGCGTACGGTGCGGCGGGACATCGACCGGCTGCGGGAGCTGGGGTATCCCGTCCAGGCGACCAAGGGGGCCGACGGCGGCTACCGGCTCGTCGCGGGCAAGGCGATGCCGCCGCTCGTCCTCGACGACGAGGAGGCCGTGGCGATCGCGGTCGGGCTGCGGGCCGGGGCCGGGCACGCGGTCGAGGGGGTGGAGGAGGCGTCCGTGCGGGCGCTGGCGAAACTGGAGCAGGTGCTGCCGTCGCGGCTGCGGCACCGGGTGTCCACCTTGCAGGCCGCTACGACGCCGCTGACCAGTGGGGACGGGGCGAGTATCGCGCCCGAGACGCTGACGGTGATGGCGTCGAGTGTGGCGGGGCGGGAGCGGTTGCGGTTCGCGTACCGGTCGGGGGATGGGGCGGAGTCGCGGCGGCTGGTGGAGCCGTATCGGCTGGTGTCGACGGGGCGGCGTTGGTACCTCGTCGCGTACGACCTCGATCGGGACGACTGGCGGACGTTCCGGGTTGACCGGGTGAGTGAGCCGTTCGCCACGGGGGCGCGGTTCGCTCCGCGGGAGTTGCCGACGGGGAGCGCGGCGGAGTATCTGCGGCAGTCGATGTGGCGGCGGCAGGAGACGTATGAGTTTTCCGTGACGTTCTCGGCGCCTGCGGAGTTTGTGGCGGCTCGGCTGCCGGGGTGGTTGGGGGTGCCGGAGCCGGTGGGTGACGGGGGGCGGTGCCGGCTG
>NZ_LGUR01000048.1 GCF_001270495.1 Streptomyces viridochromogenes | reverse complement strand
AGCTCTACCTCGCGTTCGGCCAGTTCGCGGAGGTGGCGTAGCTGGCGTGGGGTGCGGGTGCCGGTGGGCAGGAACTTCAGCGCCACCCGGCGGGGCAGGTCGCGCGACGGGCCGCTGGACAGCTCCGCGTCCCGTTGCTCGGCGAGCCGGGCCGCGTACACCGTGGCGAAGGCGCCGGAGCCGAGGGGCTCGCGCACCTCCCAGGGGCCGACCCGGTAGCCCTTCGGGACGGGGACGGCGTCGGACCGGCCGGTCATCGCAGCGCCTCACCGACGGGGGCCGCCAGCACCGTCAGGTCGTCCTCGCGGACCAGGTCGAAGCGGAGCGCGAGGGACACCAGTGACTCCTTCTTGCCGTTGACTCGCTGTCCGGGCTCGGCGGTCTCGGGGCCGGGACGCAGCCGGAGTTTGAGGGTCAGGTAGTCGATGTTCCAGTACACGGCGGACCGGCTGACCGTCGGCCAGACGCCCCGCAGCCGCTCCACCAACTGCTCCACGGCCGGCAGCGGCGCGTGCGGCTCCCCGCGCAGCCGCGGCTCGCACAGGGCGGTCAGCACCGCGAAGTACCTGCTGGTGCGGTCCAGGGCGAACGCCGGGGCCGTGACGGGGCCGGGGAGCCCTTGGCGGTCGGCGCTGCGGAAGGCGTGGCGCGGTGCCCAGACGTCGAAGGTGAGCAGGTCTCCCGCGGCGGGCAGGACCACCCGCGCGAACTCGAACGGTACGGGGGCTTCGAGACGGCCCGGCGCGATCTTGAGGTGTTCTCCCGCGCCCTCAGGGTTCTCCACCACGTAGGTCTGGTGCTCGCTGAGATTGCTGAGCAGCCAGAAGGACCGGTGGGCGGTGATCTCCCCGGCGACCCGGGGCACCCCTTCGTGCGCGATGGTCAGGCCGCCGTCCGGCGCGGCCCTGCCGAACGAGAGCCGCTCACCGGAGGCGATACGCACCTGGTCGTCCACGCTGCCGCAGGTCGGCGGCACGACGATGACGCTGTACATGGACCTGTCCCCCTCAAGATCCCCAGTTCAACGTTCAACATGGGAAAGAGTAAGGGAGACCTGATTGCGGAAGCGAAGCTTTGGCGCTGTATGGCGCGTCGCGGCCTCCGACCCTCCCCCGAGGGAGCCGGAAGCCGCGAGGCGGGGACAGGACCACGGTGGACCCGGTCGCCCGCGCGCGGTACCTCAGAACTCTCAGGTTCACGCCTTCCGGGGCGGGGTGTACTCCTCCAAGTACTGAGCGACACGGGCGGTGTAGTCGCGGTCCTGAGGCGTGTACTCCTTGAGGAAGTGGGCGACACGGGTGGCGTAGGCGCTGCTCTTCGGGGGAACGCCGCCCGCGTCGTTCACCTTCTTGAACGACGTCCGGTAGGCGGCGGCGAGCAGCACCCGGCGGTCGCCGGACAGGTCGGCCCGCAGCCGGGGCTCGATGAAGCACAGATAGCGGCCCACGGCCGGAATGGACTCGGAGGGGGTGATCGGCGGACTCGGGGTCTCCTTCGCGGGGACACCGTCGTCACGGATCCACCAGCGCAGGACGGCCGGAGTCCAGCGGGCGATGCCGTACTCGTCCTTGGCGGGGTCGGAGAGATCCGGGTCGAAGTCGCTCTCGGCCTTCAGCAGCGCGGCGATCAGGGCGGGGGTGACCTCCGGCTGGACACAGTCGTGGGCCGAGTCGACGATCAGACGGCGATACGCCGCCGGGATGCCCTTGTCGGTACGGAGCTCGTCGGCGCCGTAGGTCGCGGGCGTCACCTTCTCGCTCTCGCCGCCCGAGCCGTCCGAGCCGCCGACGTCCGCCCAGTCGCTGATGCCGTAGCCGAGGACCGAGGCGGCGACGACGGCGACCGCAGTGACCAGGACCTTCGTACGGCGGAGACGGTGGCGCGGGCGCAGCCTCCGGGGCAGCCGGGGGGAGCGGCCGGTGCCCGCCGCTGCCTCGACCCGCCGCAGCAGGTCGCCGGTGGGGATCCGGTCGGCATGAGTGCGGGCCAGACAGTCCCGCACGATCTCCCGCCAGGCGTCCGGGAGTTCGGGCGACAGACGCAGTTCGTCGGTGCCGCGGGCGTAGGCGGCGCCGGCGTCGCGGCGGGCCGTCGGGGTGGCGCCGGGCAGCGGGAAGGAGTCGGTGAGGACCAGATGGGCCAGCACACCGAACGCCCACACGTCGGCCGACGGGCGGATACGGCGGCCGCGTTCGCCGATCTCCGACCACAGCAACTCCGGCGGCGTGTAGTCCGGGGTCGAGAAGGCGGGCGTGTACGCGTGCGTGCCCTCCAGCTCAGCCGCCATGTTGAAGTCGGCCAGCCGGGCCGAACCGTCCGGCATCAGCAGCACGTTGGCCGGCTTCAGATCCCCGTGCACCCACCCCGCGCGGTGCAGCTGCGCCAGCCCCTCGCAGATCTGCGCGAGCAGGGCGGGCCCGGCGGCGGGGCGGGGCTCCGCCGCGACCAGGGCCGACAGGGAGCCCTCCGCCCTCTCCAGTACGAGGACGGTGGCGCCGTCGAGGGCTGGCCCTGCCGGGTCGTCGACGACGAGGGTGTCGTACATCCGGATCAGGCGCGGCTGCTTCAGCCGGCGGTACAACTCGACCTCGCGCTCGATGAGTTCGCGCAGGTGGGTGAGTTGGCGCGGGGTGCCGGTGCCGGTGGGCAGGAACTTCAGGGCCGCTGTCTTCGGGAGGTCGGGCCGGTCCCCGTCGGCCGCGACGCGCCTGCCCTCGTACACGCTCCCGAACGCCCCCGTGGCGATCGGCTCCCGCACCTCCCACGCCCCCACCCGGTACCCCTTCGGTACCGGCACGGCGTATGGCTCGGTCACCGGGCCGGCCGGCCGGACACCGCGGCGGACGAGGGCTCTCGCAGCGGCCCTCTCAGGACGACGAGGTCGTCCTCCCGCACCAGGTCGAACCGGAGCGCCAGGGAGACCAGCGACTCCTTCTTGCCGTTGAGCCGCGGCCCCGTGTCCGCCGTCTCCGGGCCGGGCTTGAGGCGCAGCTTCACGGCGAGGTAGTCGATGTTCCACTGCACGGAAGTGCGGGAGGCGGCCGGCCAGTTGGGGCGCAGCCGGTCCACCACCTGGTCGACCGTGGGCAGCGGGGCGTGCGGTTCGCCGCGCAGGCGCGATTCGCACAGCGCGGCCAGGACCGCGAAGTAGCGCTTGGTGCGGTCCACCGAGAAGGCGGGAGCGGTGGTCGCGCCGTCCAGGCCACCCTCGGAGCTGAGGTAGTCGTGGCGTGGCGCCCACACCTCGATCGGCAGCAGATCGCCGGCCGCCGGCAGCACGATCCGCGAGAACTCGAAGGGGACCGGCGCGTCCAGGCGCCCCGGCCCCACCTTGATGTGCTCGCCGGCCCCTTCCGGGTTCTCGACGACGTACGTCTGCTCCCGGCTGAGGTTGCTCAATATCCAGAAGGCGCCCTGCGCGGTGATCTCGCCCGCTCTGCGGGACACCCCGTCGTGCGCGATGGTCAGGTCGTTGTCGGCGGCGGAACGGCCGAAGCCGAGGCGCTCGCCGGGTGCCAGCCGGAGCTGGGTGCGGTCGGTCTCGTCCTCCGTGGTCGGCGGAGGTACCACGATGATGCTGTACAAGGTGCGTCTCCCCGTGCCTGACGGCTACCCACGCCAGAGTAGAGGGGACGCAGCGGGGCCGTGCCCCCTCGTACGAGTGAGACACGGCCCCGGCTGGTAAATGGCGCGAACTCTTCAGTCACGCATGAACGTGCGTGAACGTGCGTGAACGTTCGGCGAGTTCGGCGAGTTCGGTGAAATGCTCAGTAACGCGGGCGGTTGAACCAGGCCGACGCCGCGCTGTTGACCATCGAGGCGAGGATGATGCCGGCGATGGCGAGGGAGATGAGCCCGCCGAAGGTGGCCGAGCCGCCCCCGCCGTTCACCATGTTCACGATGCCACCGAGGATCATCAGCGACGCGTAGACGATCGTCGTGATGCGGATGCCGCTGCCGCCGTTCTTGAACTTCACGCCCAGGAAGATGGAGAGCGCGCCCAGCGCCACCAGCAGGCCCGCGACCAGGAAGCCGAGACCGGCCAGGGTGTCGGTGTCGTCGCCGCTGCCGACGCCGTTGGACAGGTCCTGGGCGGCACCGATGGCGACACCGGCGATGATGCCGAACAGGATCTGGAAGCCGGACATGATGAACAGCAGCACGCGCGCGGTCTTCATCAGGCCGGGCATCTCCATGGCCATCGCGTTCCCCGGGTAGCCCGGGTAACCGGGGTAGCCGGGCTGGGCCGGCTGGCCCTGCGGGTAGCCGTAGGCGGGCGGCTGCTGGGGAGCGCCCTGCGGGTAGCCGTAGCCGGGCTGCGCCGGGGGCTGCTGCGGCGGGTAGCCGGGCTGCTGGCCCTGGGGCGGGCCGTAAGGGTTGTTCGGGTCGCCGAAGCTCATCGAGCGGTCCTTCCTCCGTTTTTGATCCAGTGCGGGGACGACGCGTGGCACGGTTCGGAGGAAGTTCTTCGGATGCGGTTCGTCCCCCCGGTACTGCCCGCGGCACTAGCGTCTCATCGTTCTTTAGACGCCTCTTACTTGTCCAGCCGCATTCCCTATGTGTTGTGCAAGTGCAACATCGCTGATCATGAGCGGATACGGGGGGAGATGCCGCGGCACGGGTGGTGGGAGACCCGGATTGGAACCGGGAGGGCGTCATCCGCGAGGATGGGGGCATGACCGCCCAGATTCTCGATGGCAAGGCCACCGCAGCCGCGATCAAGTCCGATCTGACCGCCCGCGTGGCGGCGCTGAAGGAGAAGGGCGTCACGCCCGGACTCGGCACGATCCTGGTCGGGGACGACCCCGGCAGCCAGAAGTACGTCGCCGGCAAGCACCGCGACTGCGCCCAGGTCGGCATCGCCTCCATCCAGCGCGAACTGCCCGACACGGCGACGCAGGAGGAGATCGAGGCGGTGGTCCGCGAACTGAACGAGGACCCGGCCTGCACCGGTTACATCGTCCAGCTGCCCCTCCCCAAGGGCATCGACGAGAACCGCATCCTGGAACTGATGGACCCGGACAAGGACGCCGACGGCCTGCACCCGATGAACCTCGGGCGCCTGGTCCTGGGCGAGCCGGCCCCGCTGCCCTGCACCCCCAACGGCGTGCTCACCCTGCTGCGCCGGTACGGCGTGGAGATCAAGGGCGCCGAGGTGGTGGTCGTCGGCCGCGGTGTCACCATCGGCCGTCCGATGCCGCTGCTGCTGACCCGGCGCAGCGAGAACGCCACGGTGACCCAGTGCCACACCGGGACGCGTGATCTGTCCGCGCACCTGAAGCGCGCGGACATCATCGTGGCCGCCGCGGGCTCCGCCCACCTGATCCGCCCCGAGGACGTCAAGCCGGGCGCTGCCGTCCTCGACGTCGGTGTCTCGCGCAGCGCCGAGGGCAAGATCGTGGGCGACGTCCACCCCGGTGTCGCCGAGGTGGCCGGCTGGATCTCCCCGAACCCCGGTGGCGTGGGCCCGATGACGCGGGCGCAGCTGCTGGTCAACGTGGTCGAGGCGGCGGAGCGCAGTGTCGGCTGACGGCCGCGCCGACAGCGCGGAGGGGATCGTGGAGGACACCGCGGAGGAGATCGAGGTCCGGGACCCGGTGAGCGCCCCGGACGCGGACGGTGTGCCCCGGCGGACCACCCGCCGCTTCCCGCTGTTCACCAGGGACACGGCACGCCCCGAGGGCGGCGGCCGCGCCGCATCCGGTGACGCCCCGGCGCCCGCCCGGCAGTGGCCGGTGCTTCTGGTGCTCGGGCTGGTCGGGGTGGGCCTGCTGATCACCGCGCTCGACGTGTTCCGGGCCGGCACCCTGGTGATCGGCAGCGCCCTGCTGGCCGGTGCGGTGCTGCGCTGGATCCTGCCGAGCGTCGGCATGCTCGCCGTGCGCTCCCGCTTCACGGACATAGTGACGTACGGCGTGCTGGGCCTCGTGATCGTGATGCTGGCGTTGATGGCGCAGCCGGATCCGTTGCTGAAGATCCCGTTCCTGAAGGACGCGCTGCATTTCACGGTGGACAGCTGAGGCGCTCGCACGACGGCGGCCCGTCCTCTCCCCCGAGGAAGGACGGGCCGCCGTCCGCGTTCACCCTCGGGCACGGTGAAGAGGCTGTTCAACGCCTGTCAGTGCGCTGTGGCACGGAAGTGACCGTTCCGCTACGTCGGGGTCCGTCCGGGAACCAAGCCGCCGTCCCACGTCGTCACCCGACCCGTTCGGATCTGGTTCGGAGGTGAGTGATGGGTGCCTGGCAGCCGCTGCCTGACGATCTGCCGCCGGAGGTGCGGCACTTCGTGGAGCAGTTGCGGCAGCTCAAGGACCGTACGGGGCTGAGCCTGGTCGCGCTGGGGGCGCGCACCGCGTACAGCAAGTCGTCCTGGCAGCGCTACCTCAACGCCACCCAGCCCCCACCGCGGCAGGCGGTCGTCGCGCTGTGCCGGGTGGCGGACGTCGGGAAGGACGAGGCGGAGCGCTTCGGGGCCCGCTGGGAACTGGCGGTGCAGGCCTGGCCGAAGCCCGTGACGGTGTCGGCGAGGCCGGAGCACGAGGCGGGCGAGGCCGGCGGGACGGGCGGCGACGGGGAGGCGTACGAGGACGATCCCACCCTGCCTTGGTGGGACGCGCCGCCGAAGGGACCGGAGCCGCCGTCGCGTCGGCTGCTGGTCGTGGCCGGGGTACTGGTCGCGGCTCTGATGCTGCTGATGGTGATCGGGATGATCGCGCTGGGATGACACTCACGGGCCGGACTTGTCCGAATGCGGCGCATGTGACGTGAGTGATCGTTTATGTGCTTTCTGTGTGTCGATGTGTTGACAAGTTCGCGGATTTGCAAGGAAGTCGTTCGTCAAGCGGGCTAGCGTGGTCGATCGGGACGGTCCGGGGTGTCCCACGTGTTGGCAAGGGCTTACTGCCAGGGTTGTGTCGGCGGGGGAGGGAAGCCGGTGGAACACTGGACGCGGTCCGATGGGAGTGCAACGGTGCATGCCCACGGTCCCAATGCTCCCGTGCGCCCCCTCCCCGGGAACTGAGATCCTTACTGGGCGCATCCCTGTGGGTAGCCAGAACGGGGACTCGGCAGAGGGCACCACGCGCGGGGGGAACGCGAGAAACACCAGCACGAACCGGGGGGAAGAGGGGGGAAGTAATGCCTCGTTGGAGGGCCTTGCCGGATGAACTCGATCCGCAGGTCAGGGAGTTCGCGAGCCAGCTGCGTCGGCTCGTGGACCGTAGCGGTCTGAGCATCGCGGCGTTGGCCGACCGCACGGGATACAGCAAGACGTCCTGGGAGCGGTATCTGAACGGGCGGCTGCTCGCGCCCAAGGGTGCAATCGTGGCGCTCGCCGAGGTCACGGGCACCAATCCCGTTCACCTGACGACGATGTGGGAGCTCGCCGAACGGGCGTGGAGCCGTTCCGAGATGCGCCACGACATGACCATGGAGGCGATACGGATCTCCCAGGCCCGCGCGGCACTGAGCGAGTTCGGGGCGCCGCCGGCGAACGCCAAGGGGAGCGCGAAGGCGGCCAAGACCGCCCGCAAGAGCGGGAGCGCGACGGCGACGCCCGGGGTGGCGGGGCCGGCAGGTGTCGCACCGACCATGCCCCCGGTGCCCGCGCAGCCCACGGCGCCGGAGGTACGGGACTCGTCGGTACGGGACTCCACCGGAGGTGACGTCCGGGACAGCGGCTCCTCCGAGGCCAACTCGTGGGGACTCGCCGGGTATCGGGGGCCGGCGCCGACGAGTGGCGGTCGTCCGTCGGGAGCGGCGCTGTCCGGGGAGTCCGGTGCGGTCGGCGCGGTCGGTTCGCCGGGGACGCCCAGTCCGTACGGCGAGCCTCCGCAGGGGCCTCGTCCGGGACACGGTGCCCCCTCCGGTGGGGGCGGCGGGAAGCGGCGGCTGACGATGTTCCTCGCGGGGGTCGTCGGTGTGCTGGTCGTGATCGCCGCGGTGTTCTTCCTGACCGACGGCGGGGGGAAGAAGAACGAGGACGCGGTGCAGTCGCCCTCGCCGTCCGTGACGACCGACCCCGATCTGCCGGCCGGCGTGCAGTGCAGCGGTGACTCCTGCACCGGCAAGGACGCGGAGGCCATGGGGTGCAGCGGTGACCTCGTGACGACCGCCAAGACCGCGACCGTCGGCACGGCCGTGGTCGAGGTCCGCTACAGCGAGACCTGCGGCGCGGCATGGGGACGTGTCACGCAGGCCGCCCAGGGCGACGAGGTGGTGGTGAAGGTCGGCAAGACAAAGCAGACCGGCACGATCACCGCCGCCGGCGACACCATCGCGTACACCCCGATGGTGGCCGTGAAGGACGCGGGCGACGCGACGGCCTGCGTGACGCTGGCCGCTGGTCAGGAGGGGTGCACGCAGTAACGGGGCCCCGTTCCAGGGGGCCCCGCCCCCTGGAACCCGGCCCTTCGCCTCGGCTCTCTTCGACGCCGGCGTGCATCTCCAGCCCGTCCGGCGTTTGAGGACGAGGCCGCAGGCCGATGGGGGTCCAGGGGGCGGAGCCCCCTGGCGGGGTCGAAGGGGCGGAGCCCCTTCAAGGGATGGGACGGGTAGGGGCGGCGGGGGCGAGAAAAGAATTCGGGGCGGACAGGAATGGCCGTCGGCAAAGTGGGCACGCGCACCGTACCCCCACGGGAGTCCGGCAATCGGTACCCCCACCCGGCGGCCGCCCATGTCCCCCCTCTCCCGGACAGGGCGGCCGCCCCCTTTTGCCGCAGTCATGGTCATTCTGTGGGGCGGGCCACACGGGACCCGGCCGTGCGAGATCCCGGATGCGCGATAGCCTGACCGGTGGATCTCTCGACGCCAAGAGATCGATCATCTCTACGTCCCGCACCCCGGGGCAGGGATGCCCTCACCGCCAGCTGTCATACGGAGAACGCCATGACCCGCACTCCCGTGAACGTCACCGTCACCGGCGCGGCCGGCCAGATCGGTTACGCCCTGCTCTTCCGCATCGCCTCCGGCCAGCTGCTCGGCGCGGACGTGCCGGTCAAGCTGCGCCTCCTGGAGATCACGCCCGCGCTCAAGGCCGCCGAGGGCACCGCCATGGAGCTCGACGACTGCGCGTTCCCGCTCCTCCAGGGCATCGACATCAGCGACGACCCGAACGTCGCCTTCGACGGGGCGAACGTCGCGCTGCTCGTCGGTGCCCGCCCCCGCACCAAGGGCATGGAGCGCGGTGACCTCCTGGAGGCCAACGGCGGCATCTTCAAGCCGCAGGGCCAGGCCATCAACGCCCACGCCGCGGACGACATCAAGGTCCTGGTCGTCGGCAACCCGGCCAACACCAACGCGCTCATCGCGCAGGCCGCCGCGCCCGACGTACCGGCCGAGCGCTTCACCGCGATGACCCGCCTCGACCACAACCGCGCGCTGACCCAGCTCGCGAAGAAGACGGGCGCCACGGTCGCCGACATCAAGCGGCTCACCATCTGGGGCAACCACTCCGCCACCCAGTACCCGGACATCTTCCACGCCACCATCGCCGGCAAGAACGCCGCCGAGGTCGTCAACGACGAGAAGTGGCTGGCCGAGGACTTCATCCCGACCGTCGCCAAGCGCGGTGCGGCGATCATCGAGGCCCGTGGCGCCTCCTCCGCGGCCTCCGCCGCCAACGCCGCCGTCGACCACGTCCACACCTGGGTCAACGGCACCGCCGAGGGCGACTGGGTCTCCATGGGTATCCCGTCCGACGGTTCGTACGGCGTCCCGGAGGGCCTCATCTCCTCCTTCCCGGTCACCACCAAGGACGGCCAGTACGAGATCGTCCAGGGCCTGGACATCAACGAGTTCTCCCGCGCCCGGATCGACGCCTCCGTCCAGGAGCTCGCCGAGGAGCGCGACGCGGTCCGTGCCCTCGGTCTGATCTGAGCCCGGCTCAGCCGCAGTTCTGTCACGAACCTGCGCAGGCCCCGTTCCGGTTCCTTCCGGAAAGGGGCCTGCGGCCGTTTTCGCCGCTAACGTCGGAAGCAGTACGCATGGGGTGATTCGGGGGACGTGCCATGAGCGGATGGGACGGCAACAGCGGCGGCAACGGCAGTGGCCACAGCTCCGGTTCCTGGTCGGAGCACGAGCCCAGCGAGGAGAGAGGCCAGGCGGCCTGGGCAGCGCGGGAGTCGATCGTTCCGCCACCGTGGGCGTCGGCCCGGACGCAGACCTTCACGTCGACGCCCCCGCCCGTCCCGGCCCCGCCGCCCGTCCCGCCGTCATCTCCCCGCGCCCGCCGCCTCCTTCTCGTCCTCGTCGCCGCGGCCGTCCTCGGCGCGGGCGTCGGAGCCGGAGTCTGGTTCCTCATCCGCGACGAATCCCCCCTCACCGGAGCCGGAACGAACCCGCTGCCCGGCGTCGTCACCACCACCCCGCCCGCGCCCACCCCCAACTCCTCGTCCCCGTCCCTGTCGCCGTCCTCCTCTTCGATCCCCGGCTACCGCCGCGCCCAGGACCCCGTCGGCTACACGCTCCACGTCCCGGAGGGCTGGATCCGCAGTCAGCGGCAGGGCGAGAAGGCCCCGGTCGTCTTCTACGACGCCCCGGACGACGGGCGCAGCCTGCAGATCTTCGGGTTGGCGGAGGACACTCCGGCCGAGTCCCTCGACCTCGCCGAGAACGACCCCGGCTACGGCTACGCGAACCAGCCCGGCTACCGGGCCCTGGACCGCGCCGCGGCCGCCCGCTGGTCCGAGCTCACGTACCGCTACGACGACGAGGACAGGGGACCGCGCCAGGTCATCGACCACCGCTTCGAGGCCACCGACGGCACGCTCTACGCGATCCGCGCCGCCGGCCCGGCGGAGCTGGCCCCCGATCTGGTCCGCGAACCGCTCACCACCGCGCTGGAGTCCTTCTGCCCCGCGGGCGGGCAGTGCCGTTGAGGGTCAGCCGTTCAGGCGCTTCTCGAACCAGTGGCTGGCGTAGACGTTGTCGTCGTACGCCGGGATGTCCGTGTATCCGCACGCCCGGTACATCGCCTGCGCCTCGGTGAGCGCGGCGTGTGTGTCGAGGCGTACGACGGTGAAGTGCCGTGCGGAGGCCTCCTGTTCGAGGGCGTCGAGCAGTCGGCGCGCGAGGCCGAGGCGGCGGGCGTCGGGATGCACCCAGACATGGCGGATCTCGCCGACGCCGGGCTCCAGGCTCCGTAGCGCCCCGCAGCCCACGGGGCGGCCCTCCTCGTAGGCGACGAAGAACGCGCCGGCGTCGCCGGACACCTCCTCGGGCCGTACGAGGTCGTCCTTGTCGAACCCCTCGGGGAACCGCTCGTCGATGTCGGCGGCGTAGGCGTCCAGGCAGGACCGGGCGTCCGGTGCGGCGCCGTCGACGAGGTCGACCGTGATGCCCGCGAGGCGCAGCAGCCGCTGGGCGGTGGCCATCGCCCCGGTCAGTTCGGCGCGCTGTGTTTCGCTGAGGCCGGCGAGGAGCCCGGCCGCGGCCACGCCGGCCCGCCGGTCCTGCTCCTTCACCTCCACCCGCCCGGCCGCGGTCAGCTCGATCATGCGCAGCCGGTTGTCCTGCGGGTGCGCGCTCAGCCGGACCATGCCCTGCGCCTGAAGCGCCTTGGCCATCCGGCTCAGATACCCGGCGTCCAGGCCGAGCCGGCTCCTGAGTTCGCGCAGGGACGCGCCGTCCCCGATCTCGAAGAGCAGCCGGGCCTCACCCAGCGGGCGGTCCTGACCGAGGTAGTGGTCGTCCAGGACGCCGATGCGGCGGGTGAAGTACCGGTTGAAGCGGCGGAAGGCCGTCACGTGGTCGGTCGATACCGGCTCCGCATTCCTCACTGGCTCCATATTCTTTGACTTTAGTCAAAGGTCGCGTCCTGGTCGACCCCTTCCGCCGCCTGTGTGAGACGCCGGCCGAGCGCCGACGCCGCCTCCCGCAGTTCGCGCGGCCTGACGATCCGGAACGGGGCCCGGATCGCCGTGAGCTGCTCGGCGTACCAGTCCGGTTCGTCGGTGGTGGCGAGGAGGCGCGTGGTGCGGTCGTCGATCGGTTCGGGGCGGCCGAGGCTGCGGGGGAGCCACTCGGCGACGCGCGAGGCGGGCGCTTCGACCACGATCTCCACCTCGTGGGTCCAGCCCTGGGAGAGGTGCTCCTCGACGGTCTCGACGGGGTTCAGGCCGGTGGGCGGTTCGAAGGTGTCGGGGAGGACCGTCAGGCTCGTCACCCGGTCCACGCGCAGGACGCGTCGCGCGTCGCGGGTGTGCGACCAGCACAGCAGATACCAGCGGCCGTGGTGGACGACGACCGCCCACGGGTCGACCTCCATGGTGCGCTCGCCGCGCGACCCCAGCCGGTAGCCGAGGCGTAGCCGGCGGTGTGCGGCGGCGGCCTGGACGAGGGCGGCGGTGGTGTCGGGGTCGGGGCGCGCGGACGTGCCGGGGGCGCCCCGGGCGCTGACCCTGCGGACCGCCTCGGCCGGGTGCGCGACCGGTTCGGGCAGGGCCCGCAGCAGCTTGCCGAGCGCGCTGCCCACCGGGCCGGACGGGTCAGCCGCGTCGTGATGGCCTTCCAGGACGGCCATGACCAGGCCGAGCGCCTCGGTCGGGGCGAACATCAGCGGCGGCAGCCGCAGACCCCGGCCGAGGCGGTAGCCGCCGTACGGGCCCCGGGTGGACTCGACGGGGATGCCGGCCTCGCGCAGGATGCCGACGTAGCGGCGGGCGGCACGCTCGGAGACGCCGAGGCGGGCGGCCAGGCGGTCGGCGGTGATGCCGGGGTTGTTCTGGAGGAGTTCGAGAAGCAGGAGGGCGCGGGCGGTGGGGCTTTCGGCGTGGCTCATTCTCGGCCCAGGTGGGTTTCTATTCCGGAAGTCGGTCGACCGGAACGGACCCTAGCCTGCGGGTCATGACCTACGACACCGAAGAGCCGGTCCACGTCGAGCCGCCCGTCGCCGGTTCCGAGGCCGACACCCTGATCGGCTCCCTGGAGCGGCAGCGCCGGACCTTCGCCTGGAAGTGCGAAGGGCTGGACGCCGCGGCCCTGAACCGTCGGCTCGCGCCCTCCGCCCTCACGCTGGGCGGGCTGCTCAAGCACCTGGCCCTCGTCGAGGACGAGTACTTCACCAGGCGCCTGCTCGGAGTGGAGCTGCCCCCGCCGTGGAACGCGGTGGACTGGGACGCCGACCCCGACTGGGAGTGGCGCTCGGCGGCGCAGGACAAGCCGGAGCAGTTGTACGCGCTGTGGGAGGAGGCGGTGGCGCGTTCCCGGGCGAACCTGGGGCGAGTGCTGTCCGAGGGGGGCGTGGATCAGTTGGTCCGCCACACCTGGCCCGACGGTCGGGCCCCCAGCGTGCGACGCGTCCTGATCGACCTCGTCGAGGAGTACGCCCGCCACGTCGGTCAGGCCGACCTGATCCGCGAGTCGATCGACGGACGGGTGGGGGAGGACCCGCCGGTCGGCTTCTGAACCGCCCGGTCTTCTTGACCATCCCTCGACGCCCCTTTTCGTTCCGGTTTGTCCGGATGTTCAGTGATGCACCGCACTTTCGGCCTCGATCGCGCATGTAAGGCGAGGGTCGGGGCAGGCGGTCACGGTCCTCGTGGGTGACACCTGTGTGACTCAGGGGCACTGAACAGGAACGGAAGGCAACACCGATCATGACCGGACAGCAGGCGCAGCAGACGATTCACGCGGGCGGCGAATGGCGCGAGGCCGTCTCCGGCGCGACGCGCGAAATCCTCGACCCCGCGGACGCGACGCCGTTCGCCGTGGTCGCCGAGGGTGACGAGAAGGACACCGATCTGGCGGTGGCGGCCGCCCACCGCGCCTTCGACGGCGGTCAGGGGGAGTGGCCGCGCACACCCGTCGCCGAGCGTGCCGCCCTGCTGCGCCGCGTCGCCGATCTCCTGGTGCGCGACCGCGAGGCGCTCGGCCTGCTGGAGAGCCGCGACGCCGGCAAGACCCTGGAAGAGGGCCGGGTCGACATCGACTGCGTCGCCGACGCCTTCCGCTACTTCGCCGACCTCGTCGCCGCCGAGGCCCCGGGCCGGGTCGTCGACGCGGGCTCACCCGACCTCCACAGCGTCGTCGTCCACGAGCCGGTCGGCGTGTGCGCGCTGATCACCCCCTGGAACTACCCCCTCCTCCAGGCCAGTTGGAAGATCGCGCCCGCGCTCGCCGCCGGGAACACCTTCGTCGTCAAGCCCAGCGAGATCACCCCGCTGACGACCGTCGCGCTCATCGAGCTGCTGGTCGAGGCCGGGCTGCCCGCCGGGGTCGCCAACATCGTCACCGGGCCCGGCCACTCCGTCGGCGCCCGCCTCGCCGAGCACCCCGACGTCGACCTCGTCTCCTTCACCGGCGGCCTGGTCAGCGGCACGAAGGTGGCCCAGGCCGCGGCGCCCTCCGTCAAGAAGGTCGCCCTCGAACTCGGCGGCAAGAACCCCAACGTCGTCTTCGCCGACGCCTGCGCCACCGACGAGGGCTTCGACACCGCCGTCGACCAGGCCCTCAACGCCGCCTTCATCCACAGCGGCCAGGTCTGCTCGGCGGGCGGCCGCCTCATCATCGAGGACTCCGTCCGGGACCGCTTCGTCACCGAACTGGCCCGCAGGGCAGGCAGGATCCGGCTCGGCCGCGGCACCGCCGACGGCGTCGAGTGCGGACCGCTCGTCTCCGAGCAGCAGCGCGCGAAGGTCGAGGCGTACGTCGACTCCGCGCTGAAGGAGGGCGCGGTGCTGCGCTCCGGCGGCAGGCGGCCCGAGCCGTCCCCGGAGCGGCCGGAGAGCGGCTACTTCTACGAGCCGACCGTCCTCGACCACTGCCACCGCGAGATGCGCGTCGTACGCGAGGAGGTCTTCGGACCGGTCCTCACCGTCGAGACCTTCCGCACCGAGGACGAGGCGATCGCCCTCGCCAACGACACCGAGTACGGCCTCGCCGGCGCCGTCTGGACCGCCGACGCGGGGCGGGCGCGCCGGGTCGCGGGCCGGCTGCGGCACGGCACCGTCTGGATCAACGACTTCCACCCCTACCTTCCCCAGGCGGAGTGGGGCGGCTTCGGCAAGAGCGGGGTGGGCCGCGAACTCGGCCCCGCCGGGCTCGCCGAGTACCGCGAGAGCAAGCACGTGTACCAGAACCTCGCGCCGAAGCCCGTCCGCTGGTTCACCGGCTGACCCGGGCCGGCACCCCTCCCCCGGCAAGACCTCGCAAGCCCCTGGAGTACCCCCACATGCCCGAGAACACCCCTGTCTACGACTACGTCGTCATAGGCGGCGGAACCGCAGGTTCCGTCATCGCCTCCCGTCTCACCGAGAACCCCGACACCACCGTCGCCGTCATCGAGGGCGGCCCCAGTGACGTCGACCGTGAGGACGTCCTCACCCTGCGCCGCTGGATGGGTCTCCTCGGCGGCGAGCTGGACTACGACTACCCGACGACCGAGCAGCCCCGCGGCAACTCGCACATCCGGCACAGCAGGGCCCGCGTGCTGGGCGGCTGTTCCTCGCACAACACGCTCATCGCCTTCAAGCCGCTGCCGTCCGACTGGGACGAGTGGGAGGAAGCCGGCGCCAAGGGCTGGGGCGCGGTGCCGATGGAGGCGTACTACGCCCGTCTGAAGAACAACATCGTCCCGGTCGACGAGAAGGACCGGAACGCCATCGCCCGCGACTTCGTCGACGCGGCGCAGGGCGCGCTCGGCGTCCCGCGCGTCGAGGGCTTCAACAAGCAGCCCTTCACCGAGGGCGTCGGCTTCTTCGACCTCGCCTACCACCCCGAGAACAACAAGCGCTCGTCGGCGTCGGTGGCGTATCTGCACCCGGTGATGGACGAGCGCGAGAACCTGACGATCCTGCTGGAGACCTGGGCGTACAAGCTGGAGCTCGACGGCACGCGTGCCGAGGGCGTCCACGTCCGCACCAAGGACGGCGAGGAAGTCCTGATCCGCGCCCGGCGCGAGGTCGTCCTGTGTGCGGGCGCCGTCGACTCGCCCCGGCTGCTGATGCACTCCGGCATCGGTCCCAAGGAGGACCTCACCCGGCTGGGCATACCGGTGGTTCACGACCTGCCGGGTGTCGGCGAGAACCTGCTCGACCACCCCGAGTCGGTGATCGTCTGGGAGACCGACGGCCCGATCCCGGACAACTCCGCGATGGACTCCGACGCGGGCCTTTTCGTCCGCCGGGACCTCGAACACCCGGGCCCGGACCTGATGTTCCACTTCTACCAGATCCCGTTCACGGACAACCCGGAGCGACTGGGCTACGAGCGGCCGGAGTTCGGGGTGTCCATGACCCCGAACATCCCCAAGCCGAAGAGCCGCGGCCGGCTCTACCTGACCAGCGCCGACCCGTCCGTCAAGCCCGCGCTCGACTTCCGCTACTTCACCGACGAGGACGACTACGACGGCCGCACCCTCGTCGACGGGATCCGCATCGCCCGCGAGATCGCCAGGACCGAACCGCTGGCGGGCTGGCTCAAGCGGGAGGTGTGCCCCGGCCCCGACGTCACCGGCGACGAGGAGCTGAGCGAGTACGCCCGCAAGGTCGCCCACACCGTGTACCACCCGGCCGGCACCTGCCGTATGGGCGCCGCCGACGACGAACAGGCCGTGGTGGACCCGCAGTTGAGGATCCGCGGCCTGGACAAAATTCGTATCGCCGACGCCTCCGTGTTCCCGACGATGACCGCCGTGAACCCGATGATCGGGGTGCTCATGGTCGGGGAGAAGGCCGTCGATCTGCTTGGAGGTGAGGCGTGATGAGTACTACCCCTGCTACCGCTGGTACGACTGGTACCCCCGTTTTCTCTGTCGAAGGTCTCTGGAAGGTCTTCGGACCGAAGGCGCACAGCGTCCCGGGCGACCCGGAGCTGGCCGGGCTCACGCCCGCCGAGCTGCGCGCCCGCACCGGCTGCACGGCGGCGGTCCAGGACGTCTCCTTCGACGTCCGCAAGGGCGAGGTCTTCGTCGTCATGGGCCTGTCGGGCTCCGGCAAGTCCACGCTGGTGCGCTGTCTGACCCGGCTCATCGAGCCGACGGCCGGCACCATCGCCATCGACGGCGAGGACGTCCGCGCCATGGACAAGACCCGCCTGCGCGAACTGCGCCGCCACCGCGCCGCGATGGTCTTCCAGCACTTCGGCCTGCTCCCGCACCGCACGGTCCTGGACAACGTGGCGTACGGCCTGGAGATCCAGGGCGTCGGCAAGGCCGAGCGCCGTGAGCGGGCCGCCCAGGTCGTCGCCAAGGTCGGCCTGGAGGGCATGGAGCACCGCAGGCCGGGCCAGCTGTCCGGCGGTCAGCGCCAGCGTGTCGGCCTGGCCCGGGCGCTGGCGGTGGACCCCGAGGTCCTGCTCTTCGACGAGCCGTTCAGCGCGCTCGACCCGCTGATCCGGCGGGACATGCAGGAGGAGGTCGTCCGCCTGCACCGCGAGGAGGGCCGCACGATGGTCTTCATCACCCATGACCTCAGCGAGGCCCTGAAGCTCGGCGACCGCATCGCCCTCATGCGCGACGGCCGCGTCGTCCAGCTGGGCACCCCGGAGGAGATCGTGGGCTCCCCGGCCGACGACTATGTGCGCGAGTTCGTCCGCGACGTCCCGCGCGAGCAGGTCCTGACCGTGCGTTCGGCCATGCGCGCCGCGTCGGCGGACGAGAACGGCAGCGGGCCGGCGGTCTCACCGGACGCGACGGTGTCCGAGGCGATCGAGGCCGTGGCGCGTACCGGGGCCCCGGCCCGGGTCATGGAAGGGGGCCGTTGTCTGGGGGTGGTCGACCACGAACGGCTTCTCGGCGTCGTAGCGGGGACGGGCCGGCGCAAGGAGGTGGCTTGATGGCCACCGTCACAGCCGCCGCCCCGCGCGCCGCCCTGCCCGGCATCCTGAAACAGCCCGTCGTCCGCAAGCTCCTGCTGCTCGCCCTCGTCGCCGCGATCCTCGTGCCCCTGGCGAACGCCCGCTGGGCGAGCGGCACCTGGCCCGCCGCGCTGACCGTCGACTTCTCCGACCAGCTCACCAAGGCCAGCGTCTGGATCATCGACAACCGGGACAGCCACCCGCTCTTCGTCTACTTCTTCGGACACATCAGCAACGCGGTCGTGATCTGCGTACGCGCCGTCTACCTGGTGCTGCTCGCGGCCGGCTGGGCCGGCGTCACCGCCGCCGCGGCCCTGACCGCCTGGCGGGTCGCGGGCTGGAGACTTGCCGCCGGTACCGGTGCCGCGTTCCTGGCCTGCGGGTTCCTCGGCATGTGGATCCCCACCATGCAGACCCTCGCGCTCATGGTCGTGGCGGTCCTCGCCTCGGTCGTCGTGGGCGCGCTGCTGGGCCTCGCCGCCGGGCTTTCCGACCGTATGGACAGGATTCTGCGCCCCGTCCTGGACACCATGCAGGTGCTTCCCGCGTACGCCTACCTGCTTCCCGTCGTCCTGGTCTTCGGCATGGGCGTCCCCGCGGCCGTCCTGGCCACCGTCGTCTACGCCGCCCCGCCGATGGCCCGCCTCACCGCCCTCGGCCTGCGCGGCGCCGACAAGGAGGTACTGGAGGCGGTCGAGTCGCTCGGCGCCACCGCGCGGCAGCGCCTGCTGACCGCCCGTATCCCGCTGGCCAGCAAGGAACTCCTGCTCGGCCTCAACCAGACGATCATGATGGCGCTGTCGATGGCGGTCATCGCGTCGGTCATCGGCGCGGGCGGCCTCGGTGACCGCGTCTACCAGGCGCTGGGGTCCGTGGACGTGGGTGCGGCGCTCGCGGCCGGCATCCCGATCGTGCTGCTCGCCGTCGTCCTGGACCGGGTGACGGGAGCGGCGGGGGAGGGGCTCGGCGCGGAGCCGCAGCCGAACGGCCGGACACGCTGGCTGTTCACCCTGGTCGCCGCCGTGGCCGTAGCCGTCGCCGGGCGTCTCATGGGCCGCCTCGACTGGCCCGACGCCTGGACCCTGAACATCGCCGAGCCCGTCAACCGCGCCGTCGACTGGATGACCGACCACCTCTACTCCGGCGTCCCCGTCGTCGGCGGCACCGCCGACTGGGCGGCCCACTTCACCACCTGGGTCCTCGACCCCGTCCGCGACACCCTGCAGTGGCTGCCCTGGTGGTCGGTCCTGCTGATCGTCGCCGCCCTCGCCTGGCTGATCGGCACCTGGCGCACCGCGCTCACCGCCGTGCTCGCCATGGCCGCGATCGGCGTCCTGGGCGTGTGGACCCCGTCGCTCGACACCCTCTCCCAGGTGCTGGCGGCCGTCGCCGTCACCCTGGTCCTGGGCTTCGCGACCGGCATCGCGGCAGCCCGCAGCGACCGCGTCGAACGGCTGCTGAGGCCCGTCCTGGACGTGTTCCAGACGATGCCGCAGTTCGTGTACCTGATCCCGGTGGTGGCACTGTTCGGCGTCGGCCGCGCACCCGCGGTCGCCGCGGCCGTCGTCTACGCCCTGCCCGCCGTCGTCCGCATCACCACCCAGGGCCTGCGCCAGGTCGACCCGGCCGCCCTGGAGTCGGCCCGCTCGCTCGGCGCGACCCCCGCCCAGCAGCTGCGGCAGGTCCAACTCCCGCTCGCCCGCCCGGCGCTGCTGCTCGCCGTCAACCAGGGCGTGGTCCTGGTCCTCGCCGTCGTCATCATCGGCGGCCTGGTCGGCGGTGGCGCGCTCGGCTACGAGGTCGTCGCCGGTCTCGCGCAGGGCGACCTCGCGACCGGTCTGGTGGCCGGCGCGGCGATCGTCTGCCTGGGCCTGATGCTCGACCGGGTGACCCAGCCGACGGAACGCCGCGCGAAGAAGGGAGCGTGACATGCGACTTCGTAAACCTGTCCGGGGCCGTTTCCGTACGACTGCCGTAGTGGCCGGCGTGTCCTCGCTGGCGCTGCTCACCGGCTGTGGCGCCGCCGACATGACCAAGCAGGCCTCGCCGTTCGCCAACGCGCAGGGCGCCAAGTCCGTGACCCTGTCCGTCCAGTCCTGGGTGGGCGCGCAGGCCAACGTGGCCGTGGCCCAGTACCTGCTGGAGCACGAGCTCGGCTACCGCGTCGACACCGTCCAGATCGACGAGGTCCCCGCCTGGGACGCGCTCAGCCAGGGCCGTGTCGACGCGCTCATGGAGGACTGGGGCCACCCGGAGGAGGAGCAGCGGTACGTCAAGGACAAGAAGACGATCGTGCCCGGCGGCGACCTCGGGGTCACCGGGCACATCGGCTGGTACGTCCCGACGTACTTCGCCAAGCAGCACCCGGACGTCACCGACTGGAAGAACCTCGACAAGTACGCCGACGCCATGCGCACCGCGGAGAGCGGCGGCAAGGGCCAGCTGATGGACGGCTCGCCCTCCTACGTCACCAACGACAAGGCGCTGGTGAAGAACCTGGACCTGGACTACCAGGTGGTGTTCGCCGGTTCGGAGGCCGCGCAGATCACGCAGATCAAGCAGTTCGCCAAGGAGAAGAAGCCCTTCCTGACGTACTGGTACTCCCCGCAGTGGCTGTTCAAGAAGGTCCCCATGACCGAGGTGAAGCTGCCGGCGTACAAGGAGGGCTGCGACGCCGACCCGGAGAAGGTCGCCTGCGCCTATCCGCACACCCCGCTGCAGAAGTACCTCAACGCGGACTTCGCCAAGACCGGCGGCGAGGCGGCGGCCCTGCTGAAGAAGTTCAAGTGGACGACCGAGGACCAGAACGAGGTCTCCCTGATGATCGCCGAGCAGAAGCTGTCGCCGGAGGAGGCGGCGAAGAAGTGGGTGGACAGCCACGAGTCCACGTGGAAGGCGTGGCTGTCCTGAACCTCCCCAGGTCCGGTCCGGTCCGGCCTAGGGCCTGAGGCCGTCGGCGATGTCACGCAGCGCCCGTGCCGCGCTGCGCAGCAGTCCCGGCCCGAACGTGACGCGGGTGGCCCCGAGTTCACCGAGTTCGGTGGGCGAGGGGCCCTCGTCCGGCCTCGCGTACACGTTGACCGGCCCTTCGATACCGGACCGCAGCAGGGGCAGTAGGTTCGCCGGGGCGCCGATCGGATAGACGCAGTCGGCGCCCGCGGCGACGTACAGCGCGGCTCGCTCGATGGCGCGTTCGGGATCGGCGTCGCCGTACTCGAAGGTGTCGACGCGCGCGTTGACGAAGAGCCGGTCACCGGCCGCGTACCGCACCTCCGCGAGCCATTCGGCGTGCTCGCGCGGGTCCTTGAGGACACCCCCGTTCGAGTCCTCAAGGTTGCAGCCCACGGCCCCGGCCTCCAGCAGCCGCTCCACCAGCTCCTTCGGCGCCAGCCCGTACCCGCCCTCCACGTCCGCCGACACCGGTACGTCCACGGCCCGCACGATGCGCGCCACCGCGGCGAACATCTCGTCGGCCGGGACCTCCCCGTCCGCGTACCCGAGCGAGAGCGCGACCCCCGCGCTGGGCGTGGCGAGCGCGGGGAACCCGGCCTTCTCGAACACCTGGGCGCTCACCGCGTCCCAGGGGCCCGGCAGTACGAGCGGGTCGTCGGGCAGCCGCCCCTTGTGCAGGGCGCGGAAGACATCCACCTTCCTCATGGCGTGTAACCTCCCGGCGGGATCCGGCGGCCGACCATCACCCGGTTCCAGTTGTTGATGGCGACGATCAGCCCGACGAGATGGGCGAGCCGGACGTCGTCGAAGTGGGCGGCGGCCTTCGCGTACACCTCGTCCGGTACGAACCCGTCCGTCAGCACGGTCACGGCCTCCGTCAGCGCGAGCGCGGCCCGCTCCCGCTCGTCGAAGACGCCCTCGGCCTCCTCCCAGGCGGCCAGCAGGTCGAGCTGTGCTTCGCTCACCCCGTGCTTCCGCGCGATGGTGAGGTGCATGTCCAGGCAGAAGGCGCAGTGGTTGAGCTGCGAGGCCCGGATCATGACGAGTTCGGCGAGTGCGGGGTCGCCGAGGCCATGCTTCGCGACGGCGCTGAGCGACGACATGGCCTGGCCGACCGTCCGGTCCAGGAGCGCGGTGCGGACCGTCACGCGTGCTGTCCCGGCTGGTAGTGCCCGGGCACCCGACGGCAGGCCACCCCGAACCGGTTCCAGGCGTTGATCACCGTGATCGCGGCGATCAGCTGGGCCAGTTCGGCCTCCTCGAAGTGCTTCGCGGCCTTCGCGTACACCTCGTCGGGCACGAAGCCGTCCGTCAGCACGGTCACCGCCTCCGTCAGCTCCAGCGCCGCGAGTTCCTTCTCCGTGTAGAAGTGCTCGGACTCCTCCCACGCGCTGAGCTGGATGATCCGCTCGACGCTCTCCCCGGCGGCGAGCGCGTCCTTGCTGTGCATGTCGAGGCAGAGCGCGCAGTGGTTGATCTGCGAGGCGCGGATCTTCACCAGCTCCAGCAGCTTCGGCTCGACGCCCTTCCGGGCCGCCGCGTCCAGCCGGACCATGGCCTTGAAGACGTCCGGGGCGAGGGTGGCCCAGTCCAGGCGTTGGGTGTGTTCTGGGGCGTACTGGATGGTCTGGTCAGTGGTCATGCCACCGACCCTACGAACGATGCAGCCCACGGGTATGGTCCATTTCCATGGCGGAATCATGGGCCACTTTCGGCGTCGACCTGCACCTTGAGCCGGCCGGTCCCGGTCTGCGCCGGGGCCTGACCGACGCCCTGCGCGACGCGGTCCGCACCGGCCGCCTCGCCCCCGGCACCCGGCTGCCCTCCTCCCGCGCCCTCGCCGCCGACCTCGGTATCGCCCGCAACACCGTCGCCGACGCCTACGCCGACCTCGTCGCCGAGGGCTGGCTCACGGCACGGCAGGGTTCGGGCACCCGGGTCGCGGAGCGGAGGGTCGTCCCGTCGGCCGGCACGGTTCGCCGGCCCCGCGAGCGCGGCCGACCGGAGTACGACCTGCGCCCCGGCTGGCCCGACCTCGCCTCGTTCCCGCGCACGGAGTGGCTCCGTGCAGCCCGCCGCGCCCTGGCCGCCGCCCCGAACGACGCCCTCGGCTACGGCGATCCACATGGCCGCCCCGAACTACGCACCGCCCTCGCCGGCTACCTCTCCCGCGTACGGGGCGTACGCGCCGACCCCGAACGGATCCTGGTGTGCGGCGGGATCTCACACGGCCTGAGGATCCTCGGCGCGGTGCTACGGGCACGCGGGGTGAGCACGGTCGCAGTCGAGTCGTACGGCCTGCGGGCCCACTGGGACATCCTGGAGGGGGCGGGGCTGCACACGGCGTCTCTGCCCTACGACGAACTCGGCACGGATCCAAGGGCGTTGGTCCACGGGTGGGGCGGCGTTCCGCCAACGCCGCACAGGGGCGCGGGCGGTGTCCATATGCGGCTCCGCCGCGCGGGCGCGACCGGCCACCGTAGCCCCGCAGACGACGAACGACCCACCGCGGCGCCCCCAGCGGAGCACCCTGGCGCGGTCCTGCTCACTCCCGCGCACCAGTTCCCGATGGGTGTGCCCCTGCACCGTGACCGGCGCGCGGCCCTCGTGGACTGGGCGCGGCGCGCCGGCGGGCTGGTCCTGGAGGACGACTACGACGGCGAGTTCCGCTACGACCGCCAGCCCGTCGGCGCGCTCCAGGGCCTCGACCCCGACCGGGTCGTCTACCTCGGCACCGCGAGCAAGTCCCTCGCCCCCGGCCTGCGACTGGCCTGGTTGGTGCTGCCGCCCGCGCTGGTGGAGGAGGCCACGGCGGAGAAGGGCGGCGTCGACACATGCGGGGCGCTGGACCAGCTGACGCTGGCGGAGTTCCTCACGTCCGGCGCCTACGACCGCCACGTACGCGCCGCCCGGCTGCGCTACCGGCGCCGGCGCGACGCCCTGGTCGCGGCCCTCGCCGAGCGCGCCCCGCAGGTCAGCGCCACCGGCATCGCAGCCGGACTGCATGCCGTACTCCGACTCCCGCCGGGCACCGAGCAGTCGGTCGTGCAGGCGGCCCACTGGCAGGACCTCGCCGTGCACGGCCTCACCCGGTACCGCCGCCCCGACGCGCTGGTGGAGCCGTTGGACGCGCTGGTCGTCGGGTACGGGAGACCGCCGGACCACGGATGGTCGGGGGCGCTGGACGCGCTGTGCGCGACACTGCCCTGATCATCAGGTCGGCCGGCCGAACGTGGCGCACGATGCGGCGCCGCGGTCGCAGATGGTCCAGAGCGGTGTCGGCGGCGGCGCTGTCGAACAGGGCTGCCGCGCGCCGCACCTCGGCGAGGTCGGAGACCGCCACAGGAGTGGAAGTCGGCCGCCGTCACGTCGTCTTTTCGCCCTGCCCCTCGTCGAACTGCCCCTCTTCGGACTGACCCCGTCCGACCTGATCCTCTTCGACCGGCGCCTCCCCGAACCGCGCCAACGCCAGTGCCCCCGCCACGGCGACCACGAACCCCAGCACCGCCAGCCAGGCCAGCCCCTCCCGCGTACGGTCCCCGAGCCACACCACGCCCACCAGTGCCGGCCCGATCGTCTCCCCGATCACCATCGCCGCGGTGGCCGTGGTCACCGAGCCGCGCTGCAACGCCGACGTCAGCGCCAGAAACGCCGCCCCGCCCCCCAACAGCAGCGCATACGTCGCCGGATTCACCACCAGCTCCGACACCGCGACCGAGTCGATCAGCCGTACCGCCACCTCCACCACCCCGAAGCCGAAACCGGCCGCCAGTCCGAGCACCAACCCCCGCCCCCGCTCCGGCAGCCGCCCACCCGCGAGCCCCACCCCCAGCACCCCCAGGGCCACCCCGAGCATCGCGAACCGGAGCGCATCCGAACCGCCCCTGTCCCCCTCCGCCCCCGAGGCCAGCCCGAGCATCGCCAGCCCGGCACACACCACCGCCACCGCGGCCCACTCGCTCCGCCGCAACCGCACCCGGAGCAACCGCGCCGCGACGACCGCGGTCACCGCGAGACTGGACGCCAACGCCGCCGAGACGGCGTAGATGGGAAGCGACCGCAGGGCGGCGACCTGCAGGACGAACCCCAGCCCGTCCAGGGCCAGCCCGGCCAGGTACCGCCACTGCCGTAGCGCCCGCAGCAGGACTCCGGCCTCGCCACCCCGGCCCCCCTGCGCGCTCGCGGCCCGCGCGGCCACCGCCTGCAGCACGGTGGCCGTACCGAAACAGACCGCCGCACCCAGCGCACACAGCATCCCAAACAGCACAAAGCGACTCTAGGTGAGCAGGAGAAACGGCAGCCCCCCGACAGCCGCACTCTTAACGATCTCTAGGCTGTCCGCCTGAAGTACGACGAACAACCGGATCACCGGGAACTCCGGATCCCGGGACCTATCGGGGGAGACACACATGGCGGAAACGCGACGCCGACTGCGCTCTAGCACGGTCGTCCTCGGCGGCATGGGAGTCATAGCCGCGGCACTGACCTCGTGCAGCTCCGACCCCGACCGGCGCTGCGTGGACCGCGACAGCTACACCTACGAGGGCTACAAGGTCATCGCGGACAAGAACTGCAACTCCGGCGGCAGCTCCAGCTCCTCGTACGGCAAGAGCGGCAGGAAGAAGACCGGCAGCTCCGACGCCGCCTGGTACTACGACGCCGACACCGACGACGGCCGCGCCGACTACGGCACCTTCAGCCGCAGCGAGGCCGTCGACCGCGGCGGCTTCGGCTGCTCGGGCTCGGGCAGCAGCGGCGGCTGAGCGGGCAGGGCAGGTCCCAGGCAGAGCAGGCAGGTCAGGCAGAGCAGAGCAGAGCAGAGCACCGTACGAGATGGAACGCCGCACGACAGACCCCCGCCCCGACTGGCAGCGGACCGTCGAGGAGCAGGGGCTCATCTATCCCCTCACCCGCCACCCCGACGACTCCCTGCGCCCGTACTGGGACGAGAGCGCCTACTACGTCTTCTCGCTCCCGGAGGTCGAGACGCTGGAGGAGGTCGTCGAGGACCTCCACACCATGTGCCTGGCGGCGGCCGAGCACATCGTCGCCGAGCACCGCTTCGCCGACCTCGGCATCACCGACCCGCGCATCGCGGAAGTGGTCGCCGAGGCATGGCGCCGCCGCGCCGAACTCCCCTCCGTCTACGGCCGCTTCGACCTCCGCTACGACGGCACCGGCCCGGCGAAACTCCTGGAGTACAACGCCGACACCCCGACGTCCCTCGTCGAGGCCGCCTCGCCCCAGTGGTTCTGGATGGAGGAGCGCTTCCCCGGCGCCGACCAGTGGAACTCCCTCCATGAACGCCTCGTCGCCGCCTGGAGGAAACAGTCCGCCCTGCTCCCGCCCGGCAGCCCCCTCTACTTCGCGTACTCCTCGGCCGACGAACTCGGCGAGGACCTGATGACGGTGGCCTACCTCAAGGAGACCGCGGAACAGGCGGGCCTGGACACCGGCTGGATCTCCATGGAGGAGATCGGCTGGGACCGTCTCTCCGGCCGCTTCGTCGACACCCAACTCCGCTTCATCCGCAGCTGCTTCAAGCTCTACCCCTGGGAGTGGCTCACCACGGACCGCTTCGCCGGCCACGTCCTGGACACCCTCGACAACGGCGGCGGCACGGGCACGACCCTTTGGATCGAACCGGCCTGGAAGATGCTCCTCAGCAACAAGGCCCTCCTCGCCATCCTCTGGGAGCTCTACCCGGACCACCCGAACCTCCTCCCCGCCTACCTCGACGGGCCACGGGAGTTGGCGGGCACCACCGGCTATGTCGCCAAGCCCCTGCTCGGCCGCGAGGGCGCCGGCGTGACGATCCACGAACCCGGAGCCCAGGCGGCGGTCGTCCGCGAAGAACCCTGCTGCTACCAGCAGTTGGCCCCGCTCCCCGCCTTCGACGGCAACCACGTCGTCCTCGGCGCATGGGTCGTCGAGGACGAGTCGGCCGGCCTCGGCATCCGCGAGTCGTCCGGCCTGATCACGGACGAGTACGCCCGCTTCCTGCCACACGTGATCCTTTAGCGGCCGTACGCCGAGTAGCGGCCGTACGCCGAACGGCTGTCGCACATCGAAGGCGGCAGACCCGGATGAGCGCCCCCCCCCGCGATGCCGCATACAGGGTGGCCGGCGCCACCAAGTTCCGATACGGTACGTCTCGTCTCGAACTCTCTTTCTTTCTTTCTGGTCGCATCGCACCCACAGGGAGCCCGCCCTCATGGACCACCTCATCGACCTGGACACGGCACCCGGGATCCGCCTCTGGGCAGAGGACCGCGGCGCCCCCGACGCACCCCCGCTTCTCCTGATCATGGGCGCGCAGGCCTCCGGCCTCGGCTGGCCCGACGAACTCGTCGCCCTCCTCGCCGCCCAGCACCGCGTCATCCGCTACGACCACCGCGACACCGGCCGCTCCACCTGGGCCTACGACGACCAGCCCTACCCCCTCACCACCCTCGCCGACGACGCCCTCGCGGTCCTGGACGGACTCGGCGTCGCCCGCGCCCATGTCGTCGGTATGTCGCTGGGCGGCATGCTCACCCAGCTCCTGATCGCCGATCACCCCGACCGCCTGCTGAGTGCGACCCTGATCGGCACGAGCGCCCTGAGCGACACCCCTTACATCCACCCGGACGGCACCCGCACCCCGGTGGAGGAACTCCCCGGAATAGACCCCCGCATCATGGAGCTGTGGTCCCAGCCCTGGAGCGACGAGGGCCGGGAGGCTGAACTGGACCGCCGGGTCGCCCACTGGCGGCTTCTGTCCGGCGGCCACATCCCCTTCGACGCCGACTACTTCCGCACCCTCGACCGCAAGGTCATCGCCCACACCGGCCATCACCGGCCCGGCGACGCCCATGGC
Source organism: Streptomyces viridochromogenes (assembly GCF_001270495.1). Lineage (GTDB taxonomy): Bacteria > Actinomycetota > Actinomycetes > Streptomycetales > Streptomycetaceae > Streptomyces > Streptomyces viridochromogenes_A. The sequence goes on along the minus strand of NZ_LGUR01000048.1, from coordinate 112,049 downwards.
CGCGCCGACTACTCGGGCATGCTCCGTACCGAACAACTCGCCCGGACCACGGTCCCCACCCTCGTCGTCTCAGCGCCCGCCGAACCGGTCTTCCCCCTCCCGCACGCCCAGCACCTCGCCCAGACGATCCACGGCGCCCACGTCGTCGAGATCCCCGGCATGGGCCACGCACTCCCGCCCGAGATCCACAAACCCCTCGCCACCGCGATCCTCGACCACACCGCACACCGCTGACGCCGGGCGGCGGCCGACTCACACCCCGAGTACACCCCGCAACTGGGCGAGCCCCCAGTCCAGATCCTCCTTCCCGATCACCAGGGGCGGCGCGATACGGATCGTCGCCCCCTGGGTGTCCTTCACCAGCACACCCCGGTCCATCAGCTTCTCGGACACCTCCCGCCCCGTGCCGAACGCCCGGCCGATGTCGACCCCCGCCCACAGCCCGCGCCCCCGCACCGCCGTCACCCGGCCCGTCCCGGCCAACAGGGCCAGTTCCCGGTGCAGATGCGCGCCGAGCTCCGCCGACCGCTCCTGGAACTCGCCTGTCCGCAGCATCGCGATCACCTCCAGCGCCACCGCACACGCCAGCGGATTCCCGCCGAACGTCGACCCGTGCTCCCCGGGCCGGAAGACCCCCAGCACCTCGGCCGACGACACCACCGCCGACACCGGCACCACCCCGCCCCCGAGCGCCTTCCCCAGCACATACGCATCCGGCACCACACCCTCGTGCTCGCACGCGAACGTACGACCCGTGCGCCCCAGCCCCGACTGGATCTCGTCCGCGACGAACAGCACGTTCCGCTCCCGCGTCAGCTCCCGCACCGCCGGCAGATAGCCGGCCGGCGGAACGAGCACCCCCGCCTCGCCCTGGATCGGCTCCAGCAGCACGGCCACCGTGTTCTCCGTCAACGCCTCCCGCATCGCCGTCAGATCCCCGTACGGCACGATCTCGAAGCCCGGTGTGTACGGCCCGTAGTCCGCCCGCGCCTCCGGGTCGGTGGAGAAGCTGATGATCGTCGTGGTGCGGCCGTGGAAGTTGTTGCCGGCGACGACGATCTTCGCCATCTCCGCCGGCACCCCCTTGACCCGGTAGCCCCACTTGCGGGCGGTCTTCACGGCCGTCTCCACCGCTTCCGCCCCCGTGTTCATCGGCAGCACCATCTCCATCCCGCACAGCTCGGCGAGCTGCTCGCAGAACGCCGCGAACCGGTCGTGATGAAACGCCCGCGACGTCAGCGTCACCCGCTCCAGCTGCGCCTTCGCCGCGTCCACGATCCGCCGGTTGCCGTGCCCGAAGTTGAGCGCCGAATACCCGGCCAGCAGATCCAGATACCGTCGCCCTTCCACATCCGTCATCCACGCCCCGTCCGCCGTCGCCACCACGACCGGCAACGGGTGGTAGTTGTGGGCGCTGTGCGCGTCGACCGCGGCGATCAGGGACTCGGTGGTGCTCGACCTGCTCACGGGGCTCTCCGTTTCCGCCACCACGAGGGCTCGTGTCCCGACCGTCACGAGGCTCGCGGCCACTGTCCATTTCTGGCCTTACGAGTGCTTTGCGGCCCCTTCCTATCGTTGCTCGCATGGTGGACGCGGGACCAGGCGGCGTCGGCGCGCCCGGTAGGCTGATCGACGGGCCGTGACTGGCGCGCTGGGATGGACCAACCATCGGGGAGCGGCCCCTGGACCGAGTCCAGACCGAGTGCCGTGCGCCTGGGCCGTACCGTGAACGCTGCACACGACGTCCGGAGGTCCCCATGTCAGCCGAGCCCCTCTCCAACGAGTCCACCGCCTTCCGTGCCGCCCTCGATGTGATCCGCGCCGTCGAGCCGCGCGTGGCCGACGCCATCGGCCAGGAGGTCGCCGACCAGCGCGAGATGCTCAAACTGATCGCCTCCGAGAACTACGCCTCCCCGGCCACCCTCCTGGCGATGGGCAACTGGTTCAGCGACAAGTACGCCGAGGGCACCATCGGCCGTCGCTTCTACGCCGGCTGCCGCAACGTCGACACCGTCGAGTCCCTCGCCGCCGAGCACGCGAAGGAACTCTTCGGCGCCCGGCACGCCTACGTCCAGCCCCACTCCGGCATCGACGCCAACCTCGTCGCCTTCTGGTCCGTCCTCGCCCAGCGCGTCGAGACCCCCGCCCTGGAGAAGGCCGGCGTCCGCCAGGTCAACGACCTCTCCGAGGCCGACTGGGCCGAGCTCCGCCAGGCCTTCGGCAACCAGCGCATGCTCGGCATGTCCCTGGACGCCGGCGGCCACCTCACCCACGGCTTCCGCCCGAACATCTCCGGCAAGATGTTCGACCAGCGCTCCTACGGCACCGACCCCGCCACCGGCCTCATCGACTACGAGGCCCTGCATCTGTCCGCCCGTGAGTTCAAGCCGCTCATCATCGTCGCCGGCTACTCCGCCTACCCCCGTCTCGTGAACTTCCGGATCATGCGCGAGATCGCCGACGAGGTCGGCGCCACGCTCATGGTGGACATGGCCCACTTCGCGGGTCTCGTCGCCGGCAAGGTCCTCACCGGCGACTTCGACCCGGTCCCGCACGCCCAGATCGTCACCACCACCACCCACAAGTCTCTGCGTGGTCCGCGCGGCGGCATGGTCCTGTGCGACGACTCCCTCAAGGACCAGGTCGACCGCGGCTGCCCGATGGTCCTCGGCGGCCCGCTCCCGCATGTCATGGCAGCCAAGGCCGTCGCCCTGGCCGAGGCCCGCCAGGAGTCCTTCCGCGACTACGCCCAGCGCATCGTGGACAACTCCCGGGCGCTGGCCGAGGGCCTGATGCGCCGGGGCGCGACCCTCGTGACCGGCGGCACCGACAACCACCTCAACCTGATCGACGTCGCCTCCTCCTACGGCCTCACCGGCCGCCAGGCCGAGGCCGCGCTCCTCGAGTCCGGCATCGTCACCAACCGCAACGCGATCCCGGCCGACCCCAACGGCGCCTGGTACACCTCCGGCATCCGCATCGGCACCCCCGCCCTGACCACGCGTGGCCTGGGCACCGCCGAGATGGACGAGGTCGCCGGCCTCATCGACCGCGTCCTCACCACCACCGAGCCCGGCACCACCAGCAAGGGCGCCCCCTCCAAGGCCCAGCACGTCCTCGACCCGAAGGTCGCCGACGAGATCTCCCGCCGCGCCACCGACCTCGTGGCCGGCTTCCCGCTGTACCCGGAGATCGACCTGGGCTGACGCCCGCGACGCTCCAGGGCCTCACAGGTCCAGGTCGATCAACTCCTGACGTGGTTCCTCCCGCGGCGGTCCGGCTTCCGGCCGGGCCGCCGCGCGGCGTATCAGCAACGTGCCACCGACACCGGTCGCGAACCCTACGGCCAGCCCAGCCACCGCCCACCCGGCGTCGCCCATGGCTGCCCAGGGCCGAGCCTCGGCCGTCGTGGCCACGGCGCGCTCGTCCTCCGTCTCACCGAGCAGCCCTGTCAGGTCCAGCCGCTCGAAGACAGAGCGCGGTGCACGGTGCCAGCGGATGTCGTCGTCCTCCACGTCCGGTGCGGGATCCGACCGCACCCACGGGGTGCCGTCCTCCGCCACGAACAGCTGGTCCTGCCGCTGGACGGCCACGTCCCCTCCCGGCGCCCGGTTCGTCTCGGGCCAGCCACCGATCCCGGTCAGCCCCCAGATCACCGTGAGGCGTATCGGCGGATGACGCCCCCCGACCCAGTCCTCCGGCACCCGCTCCGTGCCGACGTAGGTCGGCTGCAACAGCTGCCAGAGGCGGGCGAAGGGCTGCTCACCGGAGCGCGTCGCCGTCGTCCGCCCGCTGCCGCCTGCGACGACCATCGCCACGTCGGGGACATCCCGAGCCTGCGCCGGCACCGCCGAGGCCGCCGGCGCCGCCCCGCACAGGACCAGCGCGAACGACACCGGTACGAGCAGGACCAAGAGCCGTGCCTTTCCACCCAGGCCGGGCCTCACACGTCCCGCAGCTCCTGCCTCGGCCCCGGCTCACCCCGCAGGCGGTCCAGCGGCAGCCGTGCGGTGAAGGGGCGCAGCACCAGAGCGAGCACCGCTCCGGCCACCGCACCCGGTAGTGCCCACCACCATTCGGTGCCGTCACCCGACCCCGACCCCGAGCCCGAGCCCGACCCCGACCGGGCTGGGGACGCCTCGGTCGCCGTCTCCGCGGCGTCGGCCGCGGGGCCGGGGGCGTCCTTCGCGGCGTCGCCCGTCCCGTCCTCCTCCCACCCCGGCGGGGAGATCGCCGTCCTTCCCTCGCCCGAGACCTTGCCCATCAGGCCCAGCTTCTTGAGCAGGGCACGCAGCCGGGCCGGGTGATCGGCGCGGTGCCAGGTGCCGCTCGTCGTGCTGTCCAGGTTCGCCGTCGTGTGTATCCAGACGTCCTGCCCCCTGTGGGCCGGGTAGACCCGGTCGAGGCGCCAGGGCGTCACGTCATGGACCAGCCACGTGACGTTGATCTGGCGGGCTGCCGTCAGGCCGGCCTCGGGCGGCTTGTCCCGCGTGCCCTCGGCCGCGGTGCCGAGCAGCTGCTCCAGCTCTCCGTACTCCCTGTCGGAGTAGTACAGCGCGGCGGTCTCCGTGCTCTCCGGGGAGACCAGGAGCACACTTGTCGGGCCGCCGGCCGACGCCGGGCTCGCGGTGCCCCACAGCAGCAGGGCGAATGCGGCTGCCAACGCCCCGGTCAGCGCCGTCAGTTCGCGACCCCTGCCCGGCCGCCGTCCGCTCCCGCGCGACCGCGCTCCCGAGCAGTCGGCCTCCTGTCCTCGCAACCGGCCCCCGAAGCGGCCGACCCCATGTCCGCGCATCCGAACCCCCAACCCGAGCGATCCCCGTGCGGCCCGTCCCCGAGCCGCGTGTCACTTCTGGTACACCGCCCGACCCGCCTGGGTTCCCACCCCGATCCACCTATTTCGCGGGCACCTCGGTCGGTCTGCCGAGCGACCGCGCGATCTCAACCGCCCGCTCCTTCGACGCCACCCCTTCCAGCCGCAGCGTCACGGTCTCGCCCTCGGTCTCGTCGGCCCCGCGGGCCTCGTGGGCCTCGTGGGCCCACAGCAACGTCGGCCCGGCCGTCCGCTCCTCGCGGGCGTAGCGCTCCCCGCGCGCGTCCACCAGCCAGAAGGTCAGCAGGTGCGGTCGGGGGAACCACAGAGCCGGGTCGGTCGTGCCGCCGTCGGAGGAGGCCGTGCGCAAGGAGATCCATTGCGGCGGTTCGCGCACCGTCTTGGCGAAGCCGAGGTCCAGGCTCGCCCGCCGCTCCTCCAGCCGTATCGTGCGGCCGTCCTCGCGCCAGCACAGGCTCACCACGAACCGTCCCCGTGACTCACCCGTCACCGCGACCGTGTCCGGCATGCCCAGCTCCTGCGGCACCAGCGGCTCGAACCCGGCCCGGCGTTCCGCCTGGGCGAGCGACATCGAGCGGCCACAGCCCGGGACCTCGGCGCCGGGCGAGGGAACCGCCGACGGGTCGTACCGCACCTCGACTCCGGCGAAGTCGAACCAGTCGAAGACCGCTGCCCGCACCGGGGGGGTGAGCACGAGCACCGCCAGCAGGCCGCACAACGCCGCGGTCAGGGAACGCCACCGCACCCGCGTCCAGCGCCGCACCGCCCGCAGCCGTTCGGCGGGGCCCGGCGGCTCGGCCACGGGCACCGGCAGCTGCTCGGCGAGTATCTGCCCCAGCACACGCTCGACCATCGTCTCGGCGCCGTCCGCCCCACCCTGGGCGTCCAGCGACCGCCCGAGGGCCCGCAACTCCTCGGGCAGCCGTGTGGGGTCGGTGCGACGGAGGCGATCACGAGGGCCTCCGCCGCCGACTCCCCGGCCGTTCCCCCTGTCCCCCCTGTTCCCCTTGCTCCGACCGTTTCGACCGTTTCGACCGGTGGCTTCGTGGCCGTCGGCGCCGTCACGTCCGTACGCACGCCGTCCTTCGCCCTCGTACGCCCCCTGCCCGTCGCCGTCGTCGTACGGCTTCCGTTCGTCACTCATGCTCATCACCCCCTTCCCGAGGCTGAAAATCCGGCAGCAGCCGCCCCAGCTTCCGCAGGGCGCGGTTCAGCCGGGATTTCACCGTGCCCCGGGGCCAGCCCAGGGCCTGGGCCGTCTCGGATTCGTCCATCTCCAGGAGATAGCGGTAGGTGACGACCAGGCGATGCTCCTCGCTCAGCTTCTCCAGGGCGGCTTGCAGTGCCACGCGGCGCTCTATCTCCAGCGCGGCCATCGCCGGGTCCGCCGATTCCGGTATCAACGGCTCCGCCTCCACGAAGGCCGCCTCACGCCCGGCGAGCGTGCGCTGACGGGCCGCCGTACGCACTGTGTTCCTCGTCTCATTGGCGACGATCGCCAGCAGCCAGGGCTTGAACGCCGCGCCGTCCTTGAAGCGGCCCAGCGAGCAGTACGCCTTGACGAAGGCCTGCTGCACCACGTCCTCCGCGTCCGCACCCGCCCCGAGCGCGGCGGCCGCCCTGAGCGCGATGCCCGTATGGGCCCGCACCAGCTGCGCGTACGCCTCCGGCTCTCCGGCGCGTACGCGTGCGATCACCGCGGCCTCATCGACGATGCGGCCCCCCTCCCGCGTCCTCACACCTTTGTTACACCGCGGAAGACGGATCGGTTCCCATCTGTTTCCGACCAGTTCCGGACCCGCCCCCGAGACCTGAGAGAATGGTGAGCATGGCCTCTGACCGACCCCGCGTGCTCTCCGGAATCCAGCCCACCGCAGGCTCGTTCCACCTCGGCAACTACCTCGGCGCCGTCCGCCAGTGGGTTGCCCTCCAGGAGTCCCACGACGCGTTCTACATGGTCGTCGACCTGCATGCGATCACGCTCCCGCAGGACCCCGCCGACCTGCGCGCCAACACCCGCCTGGCCGCCGCTCAGCTCCTCGCGGCCGGACTCGACCCCGAGCGCTGCACGCTCTTCGTCCAGAGCCATGTCCCCGAGCACGCCCAGCTCGCCTGGGTCATGAACTGTCTCACCGGCTTCGGCGAGGCGTCCCGCATGACCCAGTTCAAGGACAAGTCCGCCAAGCAGGGCGCGGACCGGGCCTCCGTCGGCCTGTTCACGTACCCGATCCTGCAGATCGCGGACATCCTGCTGTACCAGGCCAACGAGGTCCCGGTCGGCGAGGACCAGCGGCAGCACATCGAGCTCACCCGTGACCTCGCCACGCGCTTCAACGGTCGCTTCGGCGAGACCTTCACACTCCCGAAGCCGTACATCCTCAAGGAGACGGCGAAGATCTACGACCTTCAGGACCCGTCGATCAAGATGAGCAAGTCGGCGTCCACGCCGAAGGGCCTCATCAACCTGCTCGACGAGCCCAAGGCCACCGCCAAGAAGGTCAAGAGCGCGGTCACCGACACCGACACCGTCATCCGCTACGACGCCGTGGACAAGCCGGGCGTCAGCAACCTGCTCACGATCTACTCGACCCTCACGGGTGCGGGAATCGCGGAACTGGAGCAGAAGTACGACGGCAAGGGCTACGGTGCGCTCAAGACGGACCTCGCCGAGGTCATGGTCGAGTTCGTGACGCCCTTCCGGGAGCGCACCCAGCAGTACCTGGACGACCCGGAGACGCTGGACTCGATCCTGGCCAAGGGTGCGGAGAAGGCGCGTGCCGTCGCCGCGGAGACGCTCTCCCAGGCGTACGACAAGGTGGGCTTCCTGCCCGCCAAGCACTGAGCCCGCACCACGGCACACGGCCGGAACACGGCCGTACCACCGCAAGCGCTGCACATCACTACGGTTGCGCCTGCCCGCGGCACGGCCGTGGCCGTACAGTCGATAGCCGAGTGGCCGTATCAGCGGCCACTCACGCTCACAACAGGGTATGAGCTCACAACAGGGCAATGTGCTCACAACAAGACGCGCTGCTCGCGACGGGCGAGCTCACCGACAGACGACAGGAGACGACGTGGGGACCGTAACGATCGGCGTGTCGATCGCGGTCCCGGAGCCTCACGGCAGCCTGCTCCAGGAGCGGCGCGCGGGCTTCGGCGACGCCGCGGCGCACGGCATCCCCACGCACGTCACACTGCTGCCGCCGACGGAGGTCGACGCCGCGCTGCTGCCGGCGATCGAGGCACACCTCGTCGAGGTCGCGGCCGCGGGCCGGCCCTTCCCGATGCGGCTGTCCGGCACCGGCACCTTCCGGCCGCTCTCGCCGGTCGTCTTCGTCCAGGTCGTCGAGGGTGCCGAAGCCTGCACCTGGCTGCAGAAGCAGGTCCGCGACGCCTCCGGGCCCGTCGCACGCGAGCTCCAGTTCCCGTATCACCCGCATGTCACCGTCGCGCACGGCATCGACGACGAGTCGATGGACCGCGCGTTCGAGGAACTGGCCGACTACCGGGCCGAGTGGCCCTGCACCGGCTTCGCCCTCTACGAGCAGGGCGCCGACGGTGTGTGGCGCAAGCTGAGGGACTTCGTTTTCGGAGGGCCGGTGGTTCCGCCGCAGCCGGGCTCGGTGGAGCGCGGCTCGATCCCGGCGAGTTAGCTCCGCCGGTCGGGCGGGAGGGCGTGCCGGGGTGTGTTGAGTTTCGGCTGCGGGTGCGTCGTGGCTGGGCGCGCGGTTCCCCACGCCCCTGGAGGCGCTGCCGCGCCTTGAGGGCGTGCCGGGCCGTGGTCTAGATCGGCAGGCGGCGGAACAGAGCTCGTGGGGCGTGTCGTAGGGCCGACATCACCAGGCGGAGCGCGCCCGGTACCCATACCGTCTCCGAGCGGCGTCGCAGGCCCACTTCGATCGCTGTCGCGACCGCCTCCGGGGTGGTCGCGAGGGGGGCCTCGGCCAGGCCGGCGGTCATCTTGGAACGTACGAAGCCGGGGCGTACGACCATGACGTGGACGCCGGTGCCGTGCAGGGCGTCGCCCAGGCCCTGGGTGAAGGCGTCGAGGCCGGCCTTGCTGGAGCCGTAGATGAAGTTGGCGCGGCGGGCCCGCTCGCCGGCGACGGAGGAGAGGACGACCAGCGAGCCGTGTCCCTGGTTCTGGAGGGCGCTCGCGCTGACCAGGGTCGCCGACACGGCGCCCGTGTAGTTGGTCTGGGCTACCCGCACCGCGCTCAGCGGCTCACGCTCGTCGTGCGCCTGGTCGCCGAGGATCCCGAAGGCGAGCAGCACCATGTCGATGTCGCCCTCCGCGAAGACCTTGCCGAGCGCCGGCTCGTGGGACTCGGGGTCGAGCGCGTCGAAAGCCACCGTCCGCACGTCGGCGCCCAGTGCGCGCAGCTCGGCCGCGGACTGCTCCAGGGCGGGCGACGGGCGGCCCGCCAGCCACACCGTGCGGGTGCGGCGCGCGATCATGCGGCGTGCGGTGGCCAGCGCGATCTCGGACGTACCGCCGAGGACGAGCAGGGACTGGGGGAGGCCGAAGGCGTCCTTCACGACAGCTCCTAGAGATCTGATGGTGGTTCTACAGGGCGAGGCGGCGGGCCAGGTCGGACACGAACACGCCGCGCGGGTCCAGCTCCGCGCGCAGTGAGCGGAAGGCGTCCAGGCGCGGGTACATCGCGGCGAGCGACTCGGGTCGCAGCCGGGAGTCCTTGGCGAGGTAGACACGCCCGCCCGCCGCGGCCACGTCCTCGTCCAGCGTGTCGAGGAGTGCGCCGAGGCCGGGCAGGGCGGCCGGGATGTCCAGGGCCAGCGTCCAGCCGGGCAAGGGGAAGGAGAGCCAGCCGGGGTCGGCGTCCCCGAAGCGTTTGAGGACGGCCAGGAAGGACGGGCAGCGGTGCTCGGAGATGCGCCGCACGATGCGGCGCAGCGTCTCCTCCTGACCGTGTCCGACGACGAACTGGTACTGCACGAAGCCGCCCCGGCCGTAGATCCGGTTCCAGTGCGGCACGCCGTCCAGGGGGTGGAAGAAGGTGGAGAGCTTCTGTAGTTCGCCGGTACGCGCGCGTGGAGCCCTGCGGTACCAGAGTTCGTTGAAACAGGCCACGGTACGGCGGTTCAGCAGGCCCTCCGGCAGGTGGGCGGGCGCGGGCGGAAGGCGGGAGGGGCGAAAGGCGAGCGGGTCCCTACGCGCGCGCGTGCCTTCGCGCAGGGCGTCCAGGGGCGCGTGGTCCCCGCGGGTCAGCACCGCGCGCCCGGTCGCCGCGCCGCGCGCCAGCAGGTCGACCCAGGCCACCGAGTAGCGGTAGTGGTCGTCGGTGGCGGCCAGTCGGGCCATGAGGTCGTCGAGGTCCCGCGCGCGCTCGGTGTCGACCGACATCAGCGAGGTCTGCACCGGCTGGAGTTGGACCGTGGCGGTGAGGATCACGCCGGTCAGGCCCATGCCGCCGGTGGTCGCGTCGAACAGGGGCGTGTCGCGGCGGACGGTGCGGATCTCGCCGTCGGCGGTGAGGAGTTCCAGCGACAGCACATGGCGGGAGAAGGAGCCCGAGACATGGTGGTTCTTGCCGTGGATGTCGGCGCCGATCGCGCCGCCGACCGTCACCTGGCGGGTGCCGGGCGTCACTGGCACGAACCAGCCGAGCGGGAGCAGTACCCGCATCAGCCGGTGCAGCGATACACCCGCGTCGCACGAGACGGTGCCGCCGTCGACGTCGATCGCGTGGATGCGGTCCAGGCCGGTCATGTCGAAGACCGCGCCCCCGGCGTTCTGCGCCGCGTCCCCGTAGGCCCGCCCCAGGCCCCTCGGAATGCCCCCGCGCACTCCGCAGCCCCGGACGGCCGCCACGGCCTCCTCGTAGGTCCTGGGGCGGATCAGACGGGCGACGGTGGGGGCGGTGCGGCCCCATCCCGTGACGGAGACGGTGTCAGCAGGCATGTCGGCGACCGTAGCGTCCGTATGTGAGCGATCAGTTATGAAACATCCATGCTCTCCCCGAAATGGGTGATTAATGGGATGTCGCCCAATATTGCCGTAATTCTGGCTGTGTCGACGTGAACAGTGAATCCACATGGACCACCTCGACGACATCGACCGACGAAGCCTCAGAGGGGCGGACCACAGAATCCTTTCGGCGTTGTATGCCGGTGGCCGCGACCCACACGTCGCCACCGCCGCGCGGGCCCTTTCCCGGGTGGGTGAGCACGGCACGCTGTGGCTGGCGGCGGGACTCGCGGGGGCCCTCGTGGACGGGCGGCGACGTGGCGCCTGGTTGCGCGGCACGGCGCTCACCGCGGGTGCGCACCTCGCCAGCATGGGGGTGAAAAGGGTGGTTCGCCGCCCGCGCCCGGCGCACGTCCAGCCCCTGGTGCGCACCCTCGGCAGGCACTCCTTCCCCAGCTCCCACGCGGCCTCCGCCGCGGCTGCCGCCGTCGCCTTCGGCGCGCTCGGCGCGTACGCGGTCGCGCCGCTCGCCGCCGCGATGTGCGTGTCGCGCCTGGTCGTCGGCGTGCACTACCCCTCCGACGTGGCGGCGGGCGTGGCACTGGGGGCGCTCACCGCGCGCGCCGGGGCGCGCTGGATGAGGAAGGGGGTCGCCCATGGCTGAGATCGCGCCCCTGACGAGTGCCGCACGCATCAGGGAAGCGGCGCTGCACGCGCAGCGCACGCCCCCGCGACAGGCCGTACCGCCACCCCGAAAAGGCGGCCCGGGCGCGCTGTTGAAAGGCATCGTCAAGACCGCGCGCCCCAAGCAGTGGGTCAAGAACATCCTGGTCATCGCCGCGCCGGCCGCCGCCGGCCGGCTCTTCTCGGCCCACGCCCTGATCCAACTCGGCCTGGTCTTCGCCCTCTTCACCGCCTGTGCCGCCGCCGTCTACCTGATCAACGACGCCCGGGACGCCGAGGCGGACCGCGCGCACCCCACCAAACGCCGCCGCCCGGTCGCGGCCGGACAGGTGCCCGTACCGGTCGCGTACGCCGTCGGAGGCACCCTCGCCGTCCTCGCGCCGGCCGCCGCGGCCTGGCTGACCCCACCCGCCGTCGCGGCCCTGCTCACGGCGTACATCGGCATGCAACTCGCGTACTGCGTCAGCCTCAAGCACGTTCTGGTGGTCGACCTCGCCGTCGTCACGACCGGGTTCCTGATGCGGGCGATGGTCGGCGGGCTCGCGCTGGGCATCCCGCTGTCGCGCTGGTTCCTGATCACGACCGGATTCGGGGCGCTGTTCATGGTGTCGGCCAAGCGCTACTCCGAGGCCGTGCGGATGGCCGGGAAAGCGGGCGCCACGCGCGCGTTGCTCACCGAGTACACCACCGGCTATCTGCGCTTCGTCTGGCAGTTGGCGGCCGGGGTCGCCGTCCTGGGGTACTGCCTGTGGGCCCTGGAGGAGGGCGGCGACCCGCACACCGGCGTGCTGCCCTGGCGTCAGCTGTCCATGGTCGCCTTCATCCTCGCGATCCTGCGGTACGCCGTCTTCGCCGACCGCGGCACCGCCGGCGAACCCGAGGACGTCGTCCTGCACGACCGCGCGCTCGCCGTCATCGGGGTGGTGTGGCTGGCGATGTACGGCTTGGCGGTGGCCAATTGGTAGGCACGCGCGCGTGGCGCAGCCCACCGGAGGCCCTCGGCACGCGCGCGTGGGGCGGTCGGCGCGAACTCCTCGGCTTCGCCGCCGTCGGCCTCCTCGCCTACTCCGTCGACCTCGCCCTCTTCACCTGGCTCCGCGGCCCCGCGGCCCTCGACCCCCTCACGGCCAAGGCCCTCTCCTTCGTCGCCGGCTGCACGGTCGCCTACGCCGGGAACGCCCTCGGCACCTACCGCCACACCCGCCCGAGGGGCCTGCGCCCCTACGCCGTCTTCTTCGGGGTGAACGTCGCCGGAGCGGCCGTACAACTCCTGTGTCTCACCGTGAGCCACTACGGCCTCGGCCTCACCTCCCAGCGCGCGGACACCGTCTCCGGAGCGGGAATCGGCATGGCGCTGGCGACTGTCCTGCGGTTTTGGGGCACTCGGACATTGGTCTTCCGCGCGGAGGGCAGAGTCGGATCATGGACTGGCTGAAGAAACTTCCCGTCGTCGGGTCCACGGTGACCCGGCTGATGACCACGCACGCGTGGCGGTCGTACGAGCGCATGGACCGGGTGAAGTGGACTCGGTTGGCCGCCGCGATGACGTTCACCAGTTTTGTCGCGCTGTTCCCGCTGCTCACCGTGGCCGCGGCGATCGCCGCCGCCACGCTCAGCAAGGAGCAGCAGGACAAGCTGGAGGACAGGCTCACCGACCAGGTGCCCGGCATCTCCGACCAGCTCGACATCGACGCGCTGGTCCAGAACGCCGGCACCGTCGGCCTCATCGCCGGTGCCCTCCTGCTGTTCACCGGCATCGGCTGGGTCGGCTCCATGCGCGAGTGTCTGCGCGCGGTGTGGGAGCTGCCCGAGGACGAGGGCAACCCTGTGCTGCGCAAGGCCAAGGACGCGGGCGTCCTGGTCGGCTTCGGCGGCGCCGTGCTCCTGACGCTCGCGGCCTCCGCCGTCGCCTCCGCCATGGTCGGCTGGATCACCCGGCAGCTCGGCATCGACGAGGGCGGCTGGGGCGGGGTGCTGCTGCAGATCGCCGCCTTCCTCGTCGCCGTACTCGCCGACTTCCTGCTTCTGCTGTACGTCCTGACCCTGCTGCCCCGCGTCGAACCGCCGCGCCGCCGGCTGATGGTGGCCGCGCTGATCGGCGCGGTCGGGTTCGAACTGCTGAAGCTGCTGCTCAGCGGCTACATGCAGGGCGTGGCCACGAAGAGCATGTACGGCGCTTTCGGCGTGCCGGTCGCGCTGCTGCTGTGGATCAACTTCACCGCGAAGCTGGTGGTGTTCTGCGCCGCCTGGACGGCGACGCAGGGCAAGGAGTCGGAGCTCGTCGACGAGTCCGGTGAGCCCGACCAGTCCGAGGAGCCCGGTGGGTCCGGGGAGCCGGACGGGCCGGACGAGCCCGGCCGGCCCGGGAAACCCGGACTCAGGAACGGCCCCGACGGCGCACCAGGTCGGGCAGCGGCCACCGGCGGTTGATCAGGAAGGCGCCTGCCGCGAGCAGCACCAGCAGCCCGCCGGCGATCCCGAGCGCGGTCCCCATGCCGCTCGAACCGCCCGCGGCCGAGGCACCCACCGCAGGCTTCGAGGACTTCTCCGCGTCCCCGGCGCCACCGGCCTCCCCGGCGTCGTTCGCACCCGGCTGGGCGCTGGCCTGCGTCGCGCTCCTCGGCGCCACCAGCTCACCCACCGGCTGCACCTTGCCGGCCGCCTGGAAGCCCCAGTCGAAGAGCCGCGCGGTCTCCTTGTAGACCTCGTTGTGCTCGCTCTTCTCCGGGTTCATGACGGTGACGAGCAGCACCTTGCCGCCCCGCTCGGCGACGCCCGTGAAGGTGGCACCGGCGTTGGTGGTGTTGCCGTTCTTGACGCCCGCGATGCCCTGGTAGACGGGGACGTCGCTGTCGCCCGCCAGCAGCCGGTTGGTGTTCTGGATCTCGAAGGACTCGCGGACCGACTTGCCCTTCTTGTTCTTCGTCGTCTGGCCCGGGAACTTGGCGGTGACGGTCGAGCAGTACTCGCGGAAGTCCTTCTTCTGGAGCCCGGAACGGGCGATCAGCGTCAGGTCGTACGCCGACGAGACCTGGCGGGGAGCGTCGTAGCCGTCGGGCGACACCGCGTTCGTGTCGAGGGCCTGGAGCTCCTCGGCGTGCTCGTTCATCTCCTTGACGGTCTTGTCGATCCCGCCGTTCATCTTCGACAGCACGTGCACGGCGTCGTTGCCCGAGCGCAGGAAGACCCCGAGCCACAGGTCGTGGACGGAGTAGGTCTCGCCCTCCTTTATCCCGACCAGGCTGGAGCCGGACCCGATGTCCGCCAGGTCGGACGGGACGACCTTGTGCTTCGTGGTCTTGGGGAACCTCGGCAGCACCGTGTCGGCGAACAGCATCTTCATGGTGCTCGCGGGCGGCAGCCGCCAGTGCGCGTTGTGCGCGGCGAGCACATCGCCGGACTCGGCGTCGGCGACGACCCAGGAGCGCGCCGTCAGGTCCTTGGGCAGCACGGGGACGCCGCCCGCGAGGTTCACCTGCGTGCCGGGCTGCCCCAGCCGCTCGCCGCCCACGGTCGACATGTTCGCCGGCGGAGTGGCCGACGGGGTCGTACTCGGTGACGGCTTGGGGGCCGCGTAGGAGACGGGCGCGGCCAGCGCGAGGGACGACACGACGGCGGAAGTGACCAGCAGGGCACGCCTGGCGGTCTTCTTGGGTGCGGGCACGAGCGAGAACGTACATGCCGTTCCCATGGAAGTCCCGTTTCTGCCCCCACCCCGCTCGGAGGGCCGGACCCGGGACGGTGATACTGAACGCATGCTGTGCCCATCCGGGGGACACTCCCCGGACCCCCGGCCGACTGCGGGTGCCCAGCGCTGCGATGAAAGGTCAGTTCTTGTGAAGCTCAGCCGCCCCGTCTCCTGGTTCCTGCTCGCCTTCGGGGTGTGGAGCTGGGTCATCTGGGCCACTTTCGTCAAAAACCTGATCAAGGACAGCAGCGGGCTCGCGTTCGACGACGGTCACCCGACGGCGTACTTCTGGGTGCACCTGGTGCTCGCTGTCGTCTCCTTCGTATTGGGGACGGTCGTCGGGGTCATCGGGTTGCGTGGAGTACGCGCACTGCGCCGGACGTCATAGGAACTCGGCCAGGTCGCGGGACGTTCACTCGTCACGCAAGGGAAAGGGAACGTCGGCGTGGTCATCGTCTTCGCGCTTGTCGCACTGCTCGTGGTGTCCGTTCTGGTGGCGGGTAACTGGTGGCTGTGGCGCCGTCTGTTCCGTGACACGACCCGTGGCCCCGGGTTCGTGCGCCGCGTCGGCGTGGTGGTGATCGCCGGTGGCTGGGCCCTGACGGTGGGTGCCCTCGTCGCCGAGCGCTCGGGCGCGCCCTTCTGGCTCCAGCAGGTCCTCGCCTGGCCGGGCTTCATGTGGCTGGCCCTGTCGATGTACCTGATCCTGGGCGTGCTGGCGGGCGAGGCCGTACGGCCCCTGCTGAGACGGTGGCTCGAGCGGCGGGCGCGCACCGGGGAGGCCGTACGACAGCCGGAGGCGGCACCGGCGGAAGTGACGGCGGGTGTGACAGCGGCGCCAACGACCGTCCCGGCCTCGACGCCCAAGGCGGGCTCGATCTCGGCGTCCACGACCGTGTCGGCGTCCACCGCCGGCTCGGCCTCGGCGCTCACCGCCGACCCCCTCCCGGCCCCCGGGACCGACTCGTCCTCCGGGTCCGCGACCGACCCCGACCCGGCATCCGCCCCTGGCTCCGCCGACCCCTCCCACCCCCTTGCCTCCCGCCCCCTCGCCACCCCCACCCGCCGCCTCTTCGTCTCCCGGGTCGTCGCCGGCGCCGCTGCCGCGGCCGCCGTCGGGACCGTCGGGTACGGCACCTACGGCGTCGTCAGAGGCCCGAAGGTGAAGCGGGTCACCGTCCCGCTGGCCAAGCTCCCGCGCGCGGCGCACGGCTACCGCATCGCGGTCGTGAGCGACGTCCATCTGGGCCCGGTCCTGGGCCGCGGCTTCGCGCAGAAGGTCGTCGACGCCATCAACGGCACCCAGCCCGACCTCATCGCGGTGGTCGGCGACCTGGTCGACGGCAGCGTGAAGGACCTCGGCCCGGCGGCGGCCCCGCTCGCCGGGCTCCGGGCGAGACACGGAGCGTTCTTCGTCACCGGCAACCACGAGTACTTCTCGGGCGCCGAGCAGTGGGTCGACGAGGTACGCCGCCTGGGCCTGCGCCCGCTGGAGAACGCCCGGACCGAGATGCCCCACTTCGACCTGGCCGGTGTCAACGACATCGCGGGCGAGAGCGAGGGCCAGGGCCCCGACTTCGCCAAGGCCCTCGGCGACCGGGACAGGGCACGCGCGTGCGTGCTCCTCGCCCATCAGCCGGTGCAGATCCACGACGCCGTCGACCACGGCGTCGACCTCCAGCTCTCCGGCCACACCCACGGTGGCCAGCTCTGGCCGGGCAACCTCCTCGCGGGCATGGCGAACCCGACGGTGGCCGGCCTGGACCGCTACGGCGACACCCAGCTGTACGTCAGCCGGGGCGCGGGCGCCTGGGGGCCGCCCACGCGCGTGGGTGCCCCGTCGGACATCACGGTGATCGAGCTGGCGTCCCGTCAGGCCTGAGGCTTTGAACAGCCTGTGAAACCCGCCGGAAACACCCGTAGGTAAGTTCTTTCCCATGTCACCAGAAAGCCCTTCCCCCTGATGAAACACGTGTGATTAGGTGTGCGCGCCACTTAGGGGAGTGGCTCGAATTCACTGCTCATGTGGGGCCCGCGGAGGGCCGGGGAGAGGGCACACCCATGCGTTCGATTCGCATGCGGATTCTCGCGACGCTGCTCGTGCTGGCGGCCGTGGGAGTAGGCGGCTGGCAGTTGCTGCCGTCGCAGCAGGACGAGAACAGGACCATCACGGTCGGCACGACGGACGCCGTCACCTCGCTCGATCCGGCCGGCGCCTATGACGCCGGCTCCTGGGCGCTGTTCAACAACGTCTTCCAGTCACTGCTGACCTTTGAGCCGGGCGGCGTCGCGCCCGTGCCGGACGCGGCCGAGAGCTGTGCCTTCGTCGGCACCGACCTGGAGACCTACCGCTGCGAACTGCGCGAGGGCCTCACCTTCCCGAGCGGGCGAGCCATGACCGCGCAGGACGTCAAGTACTCCTTCGACCGCGTCAAGCGGATCAAGTCGGACGTCGGCCCGTCCTCCCTGCTGAGCACCCTCGGCTCGGTGAACGCGAGCGGGCGTACGGTCACCTTCCGGCTGTCGTCGCCGGACGCCACGTTCCCGCTCAAGGTGGCCACCGGGGCGGGCGCCATCGTCGACCGCGAGAAGTACCCGCCCGGCGCGCTGCGCAAGGACAACGCTGTCGACGGCACCGGCCCGTACACGCTGACTTCGTACACGAAGGACAAGGACGCCGTCCTCAGCCCCAACGCGCACTACAAGGGCGCCCTCAAGGGAACCGGCCGCCCCGTCGAACTGCGTTACTACACCGACGCGGACGCCCTCGGCAGCGCCTGGAAGGCGAAGCGGATCGACGTCGCCACCCGCACGCTGCCGCCGGAGGTGCTGGCCGGACTGAACGCCGCCGACCCGGGCCAGCGTGTCTCCGAGGCCGACAGCTCCGAGATCCGCAACCTCTACTTCAACACCCGCAAGGGCTCGCCGCTGCACGACGTCCGGGTCCGGCAGGCCATGGCCTGGCTGATCGACCGCGAGCGGCTGGCGGCGACGGTGTACAAGGGGACCGTCGACCCGCTGTTCTCGCTGATCCCGACGGGGATCACCGGCCACACGACGTCGTTCTTCGACACCTATCCCGAGCTGAGCACCGCCAAGGCGCGCGCCCTGCTTACCGAGGCCGGCGTGAGTCTGCCCGTCCGCTTCACCTACGGCTATGCCACGGGCCGCGGCGCCGGAGCCGAGGAGGCCGCGGAGATCAAGCGGCAACTGGAGGCGAGCGGCCTGTTCAAGGTGACGCTCAAGGGCTACGAGTGGACCGACTTCCAAAAGCGCTGGGCGAGCGGCAGGCTCGACGCGTACGCCGTCGGCTGGGTCGCCGACTTCCCCGATCCGGACACCTACGGCGGCCCGCTCGTCGGCACCAAGGGCACCATGAACACCGGGTACAGCGACAAGGCCGTGGACCAGCTGATCACGGCCAGCCAGCAGTACGCCGACCGCAGCGAGGCCACGAAGGACTTCCGCCTGCTCCAGGAGGCCGTCGCCCGCGACGTCCCGGTGATCCCGCTGTGGCAGGCCAAGGAGTACGTCGTCGCCAGCGAGGAGGTCGGCGGCGGCCAGTACCTCTCGGACGGAACCGGTGTGTTCCGGCTCTGGCGCCTCACCTGGATCTGACGCGATCTCGCCACGTTGGCAATTCCCCTGGTGATGCAAGGGGACCACTCGGCGCTGCACCATGTGACGGAGGTGTGCGCGGGGTGAGGAGCAAACGTGTTGAGACGCAACGCCTTCCGGCTGCCCCGGCATCCTGCGTCGGTCGGTCTCGCCCGGCGCCGGGTCCGGGACCATCTGACCGACTGGGGGCACGGGCCACGGGATCCGGCACTTGAGGACGCGGTGCTGCTCGTCTCCGAGCTGGCCACCAACGTCGTACGCCACGGCCCCCTGTTGGAGCGCGAGTTCGAGGTCGGCGTGACAGCGCTGGCCGACGGCTCCTGCCTGATCGAGGTGTCGGACGAGGGCCGGCTGGAACCGCGTTCACGTGTGGTGGGGGAGTGGGAGGAGACCGGGCGTGGCCTGCACCTGGTGGAGAACGTGGCCGCGGCGTGGGGTGTGTGGGGCCGGGGGCGACACGGGAAGACGGTCTGGGCACTGATCCTCGCCGACGCCAACCCATGAGAGCCGGCAAGGCTTTACGGCCGTGAAGGCGACCCACTCGTAGGCCCCTACTCGCGGCCCCCGTCCGCAGCGTCACCGTGACGGCGGCAGCGTCACCGTCACCGCCAGCCCCTCACCCGGCGCCGTCCGCACCGCGACCTCCCCGCCGTGCGCCTCCACCACCCCCTGCACGATCGCCATCCCCAGCCCGCTGCCGGCGCCGCCGCCGGCCCGGAAGAACCGGTCGAAGACGCGCGCCGCGTCCTCCTCGCACAGCCCCGGCCCCTTGTCCTCGACCCACAGCCGCACGACCCCGTCCGCCCGCTCCACCCCCAGCCGCACCGGCACATCGGCGGGTGTGTGGGTGCGGACGTTGCTCAGCAGGTTGCCCAGCACCTGGCGCAGCCCCGACTCGTCGGCGTGCACCAGCAGCGCGCCTTCGGCGCCGACCGTGATCGGCCGTTCCGGCTGCTGCACCCGCAGGTCCTCGGCGGCCTCGCGCACCAGGCGGCTCAGGTCGACGTTGCGGAAGCGCAGTTCGGGCCGCTGGTCGAGACGGGCGAGGGTGAGCAGCTCGTCGACGAGGCGCCCCATGCGGTCGACCTCGCCGTTCATCCGGTCCCAGACCCGCTTGCGCTCGGCCGGTTCCGGCAGCATCCCCTTGTCGTACAGCTGGAGGTACCCGCGTATCGCGGACAGCGGGGTGCGCAGCTCGTGCGAGGCGTCGCCGACGAAGCGGCGCAGCTGGGCCGTGCTGCGCTCGCGCGTGCGGTACGCCGACTCCACCTGGTGGAGCATGGAGTTGAGGGCGACCCGGAGCTGTTCCACCTCCAGGGTCGAGTCGCGGCTGGAGGGGATCCGCCGGGTCAGATCGCCCTCGGCGATGGCCGACGAGGTCTCCACCATGTCCTCCAGCGGCCGCATCCAGCGCAGCACACCGATCATGGTCAGACAGGCGAGCAGCGCCAGCAGTACGGTGCCGACGGCCAGGTCCATCTTGAGCGCCTTGCCCATGCCCTCGTGCAGGCCCTCCGTCGACATGCCGATCAGCACGACGGTGCCGTCCGACAGCCGCGCGCCGGCCATGCGGTAGCGGTCGCCCTCGACCCGTACGTCCCGAGGGTCCTCGTCGTCGGCGAGGGCGACCGGGTCCTTCGCGGCGGCGGCGAGCGCGTGCTGGCGGGGTGTCGGCTTCAGCGGGCCCAGGGCCACCGGCTTTCCCGCGGAGTCGACCGCGACGTACACCATCGTCGGGCTCGGCAGCGGATCCGTGTCCGTGGCGTCGTCGCCGGTGAACCTGTCCAGCGCGATGCCCAGTTCGCTCAGCGACTCGATCTGCCGGAGGGTGAACCCGGCGTTCCCCAGCGTGGTCCGCGCGCTCTTCAGCTCGGTGTCCACCTTGTCGAGCAGATAGAACCGCGCCGTCATCAGGCTGACGGCGGTCGCGACGACGATGCCGACGGCCAGCAGTGCCACGTTCGCCAGCGTCAGCTTGCCGCGCAGCGAGTGGACGCCGCGCCGGGGGCAGGCGCCGAAGATCCTGGGAACCTTCATGCCAGCCCGTATCCGACGCCACGCCGCGTGGTGATGACCGGCGGCCCCAGGGTGTCCAGCTTGCGTCGCAGATAGCTGATGTAGGTCTCCACGACGGTCGACTCGGGCGGCGTGTGCTCGTACTGCCAGACGTGGCGCAGGAGTTGCTCCTTGGGGACGATCCGGCCGCCGTTGCGCACCAGGAAGCGCAGCAGGGCGTACTCGGTGGGGGTGAGTTCGACGGTGTGGCCCGCGCGGCGCACCGAGTACGTCGTCTCGTCCAGCTCCAGGTCGCCGTACCGCAGGGGTGGCCGCTGGGGGAGGACATCGGCCATGGGGGTCCCCCCGCGCGAGCCGGTTCGGGCGTGGGGGAGGGTGCGGCGCAGCACCGCTGTGATGCGGGCGACGACCTCGTCGATGTTGAACGGCTTGGTGATGTAGTCGTCGCCGAAGCCGAGGGCGCCGACGATCTCGGCGGGCGAGTCGCGCGCGGTGAGGAAGACGAGCGCCAAGTCCGGGCGGCGCTCGCGCAGTTCATGCCCGAGGGCGCGGCCGTCCCCGTCCGGGAGCATGACGTCGAGCAGCGCCACGTCGGGGCGCGTGCGCTCGGCGAGGGTGAGCGCCTCGCGGACCGTGCCCGCGATCAGGACCTCGAACCGGTGGTAGCGCAGGGCGATGGCGAGGACGTCGGCGATGCTCTCCTCGTCCTCCACGACCAGCACGGTGCCAGAACCCGTCGTCATGCCCCCAGTATCGGCGGGGCCACTGACAGTCGGGCGGGTTCGCCCTTTGGAGTTCCTTGAGAGTCATGGCCGTCGACTGCCACGCGCGCGTGCCGCCGTCAATCCTGTTGCCCAGGACCTGGGGGACCGACCGAACCGAATAAGGAGCGTTGAGCGTGGCGACATTGGCACGGTGGTGCTATCGGCACCGGCTGGTGGTCCTGTTGCTGTGGGTGGGGGCGCTGTTCGGCCTGGGCGCGGCGAGTTCGGCCGCGGGCACGAACTACGCGAACGTCTTCTCCCTTCCGGACACGGACTCCGCGACCGCGTACGACCTGATGGAGAAGGCGTTCCCGGAGCGCGCCGGCGACACCGACACGGTGGTGTGGAAGGTGGACGGGGACGAAGGGGCATCCGTACGGGACGACTCCGTACGGTCCCGGATCGAGCCCGCGCTGGAGGAGATCGGGCGCATGAAGGGGGTCGGTGAGGTCGCCGACCCGTACGCGGCCCGGGGAGCCGCGCAGATCAGCAAGGACGGGCGGATCGCGTACGCCCAGATCACCTTCACCGAGCAGGCGAACGCCGTCCCCATGGAGCTGATCGAGGACGTCGTCGACACGGCGCAGGCCGCCGAACGCGACGGACTCCAGGTGGAGCTGGGCGGCCAGGCCATCGCCCGCACCCAGGAGCCGCCGCAGGGCACGGCGGAGGCGGTCGGCATCCTCGCGGCGGCGGTCGTGCTGTTCCTGGCCTTCGGCTCGCTCTTCGCGATGCTGCTGCCGATCGTCGTGGCGGTCGCGGGCGTCGGCACTGGCATGATCGCCACGATGCTGATGAGCCATGTCACGGACGTGCCCGAAGTGGCCCCGCTGCTCGGCTCGTTGATCGGCCTCGGCGTCGGCATCGACTACGCCCTGTTCATCGTGACCCGGCACCGACGCGGCATCCTGCGCGGGATGAAGCCCGAGGAGGCGGCCGTGACCGCCCTCAACACCTCGGGCCGCGCGGTGCTGTTCGCGGGTGGCACGGTGTGCATCGCGCTCGCCGGAATGCTGGTGATGAACATGCGGTTCCTGGACGGCGTGGTCGTCGCGACCTCGCTCACGGTCGTCCTGAGCGTGCTGGCCGCGGTCACCCTGCTGCCGGCCCTCCTCGGCCTGCTCGGCATGCGGGTGCTCAGCCGCCGGCAGCGACGCCGGCTCGTGGCGGCGGGACCGGAACCGGCGGAGGCGAGCGGACTCGCCGCGCGCTGGTCGACGTACGTCCAACGGCGCCCGCGTCCGATCGCGGCGCTGGCCCTCGTGGTCATGGCGGCCCTCGCGATCCCCGTGCTGTCGCTCCGTCTCGGCGCCACCGACCAGGGCAACCACCAGGCGTCCACCACCACCCGGCAGGCCTACGACCTGCTCGCGGAGGGCTTCGGGCCCGGCGTCAACGGCCCGCTCCAGGTGGTCGTGGAGGGCGCCGCCCCGGCCGGTCTGGTCGACGGCATCCGGTCGGCGGAGGGCGTCGCCCAGGTGGCCGCCGCACCGCCCGCGAACGGCGTCACGGTCATCCAGGTCGTCCCGGACACCTCGCCCCAGTCCGAGCAGACGGACCAGCTGATCGACCGCCTGCGCGACGACGTGATCCCGCGGTCGGGTGCCGAAGCCCATGTCGGCGGCGTGACAGCGGTCTTCAAGGACTTCGCGTCGGTGACCGGCGAACGCCTGCCGTACTTCGTCGCGACGATCACCGCGCTCGGCTTCCTGCTCCTGCTGGTGGCCTTCCGCTCGCTGGTGGTCCCGCTGACGGCGGCCCTGATGAACCTCATCGCGGCGGCCGCCTCCTTCGGTGTACTGGTGGCGATCTTCCAGTGGGGCTGGGGCACCGAGCTCCTCGGCATCGGCAAGGAGGGGCCGATCACGTCGTTCCTGCCGGTCATCATGCTGTCCCTGCTGTTCGGCCTCTCCATGGACTACCAGGTGTTCCTGGTGAGCCGGATGCACGAGGAGTGGGTGCACACGAAGGACAACGCGCGCGCGGTGCGCGTCGGCCTCGCGGAGACCAGCCGGGTCATCAACTCCGCCGCCCTGATCATGATCTGCGTGTTCAGCGCGTTCGTGCTGAGCGGCGACATGGAGGGCGCGATGGCGGGCATCGGCCTAGCGGCCGCCGTCGCCCTGGACGCGTTCATCCTGCGTACGGCACTGGTGCCGGCCGCGATGCACATGCTCGGCAGGTCGAACTGGTGGCTGCCGGACTGGCTGGAGAAGCGGGTGCCGCATCTCGCGGTGGAGCCAAGGGAGGAGCCGGCGGTGGCCGAGGAGGAGCCGGTCGTGGCGGGCCGGGCCTCGGTCGTCCACGGGTTCGTCCGCACCGCCGACGGCGAGCCGGTCGACGGTGCGGCGGTGACGCTGCTGACGAACGGCGGGCGCCGGCTCGACCAGGTGACCTCCCTGGCCGACGGCTCGTACATCGTCTCGGTGCCGGCGCCGGGGACGTATCTGCTGGCGGTGACCGCCGCGTCGTACGGGTCCCGGGCCGGTCAGGTGGTCGTGACGGAGGGGCCGCTCGTGTACGACGTGGAGCTGGCCGAGGGCGAGGTGGACGCCGTCAACTGAAAGTCGCCAGAGGCGGTTTCAGGGGCGCTCGTCCTCGGCGGGCGCCCCCTTGCCGCTCGTCTTCCCCTTCGCCGGATCCGGGATCGCGTTCGTCATCCCGGGCAGGAAGTCCGTGAACAGCTCGTGCACCTCGCGCACCAGCGGCCGTAGCACCCGGAACCGGGCCAGCGAGACGCCCCGCGCGGTCAGCCGGGCGCCCCGCTCGGCGAGCCGGTAGCTGCGCTCGCGCCCCTCGGTACGGTCGAAGATCCAGTACAGGACGAGCCCCATCTGGGAGAGCCACATCAGCTCGGGCAGGACGTCCCGGAGTTCCTCGGGCACCTTGGTCTTCGTCGCCCCCGCCAGCACCTGCCGATGGATGCTGATGGCCTCCACGCGCGCGTGCTCCGACTCGGCGGAGAAGGGGCTGAGCGGGCTGTCGGGATCGGCGGCGTTCTTGAAGAACTGCACGGCGAACTCGTGGTACGGCGTCGCGATGTCCAGCCACACCTTCAGGACTCCCGCGAGCCGCGCCTCCAGGTCGGTCTCCCGGGCCAGGACGTCCCGGATCGCCACCTTGTGCTCGGTGGCGATCCGGTCGTAGAAGCCCTGGATCAGGTGTTCCTTGCCCTCGAAGTAGTAGTACGCGTTTCCGACGGAGACACCGGCCTCCTGGGCGATCGCCCGCATCGTCGTCTTGTCGTAGCCGCGCTCCTGGAAGAGCCGCATGGCGGTCTCCAGGATCAGCGCGCGGGTCTGCTCGGACTTGCTGGGCGCATCGCCCTGTTCAGGGCTGTCGTTCTTCGAGGGCACGGAACGAGAGCCTAACGAGTGGTGTTTCGGCCGACCGTCAGGAGGCCTGTGCCGTCTGGTACAGGTTCTGGGCGTCGGCGCCGAAGTAGGGGCCGTACATCCGGTTCGGCAGGAAGTTGTACTTGAAGCTGTTCACCGAGGACAGCAGGCCCCTGCCCGTGGACTCGTCGAACTGCGTGAACCAGGGGCCGCCGCTGGCGCCGCCGGTCATGTTGCAGTTCATGCCGTGGTCGTCGGAGAGCAGGAAGTCCCGGTTGGTGGTGCCGCTGCAGTAGATGAACTTCTCGCCGTCGTACGGGGCGGCGGCCGGGAAGCCGAAGGAGTACATGCGCAGGTTGTACCCGGTGTTGAAGGCCAGCCCCTGCCCGCCGACGACGTCCGTCAGCAGCTTGCCGTCCAGCGGGGCGACGACCGCCGCGCCGACGTCGTAGTTAATGTCCTCGCTCGCCGTCCACTGCGGGGTGGACAGAGTCTTCGACGCGGTCCAGCGGCCGTAGGGGGCCTGTCCGTCGTGGTAGCCGGGCACGAAGACCCAGTCGGTGTGCCAGGCGCCCTCCAGCTTCACACAGTGGCCCGCCGTGATGACGGTGCTCTTGTTGGCGCTGGTGACGGCGTTGCCGGAACAGGACGCCGTACGCCCCTGGTAGCTGAAGAACACCCGGCCCGCCGTGGACACGACCGAACCGCCGCCGGTCCATTGACCGCCGCTGTTCGGGAAGGCCAGCAGGCCGATGTCGGACACGGCCTTGCCGACCGCCCCGGCTGCCGGGGCGCTGGGCGCGACCTTGGTCGCGGTGCCCTTGAGGGGTGCCGAACCGCCGTCGTAGTGGCCGTCGACGGTCACCAGGTCGAGCGGCGTCGCCGCGCGCATCCGTTCCGGTGTCCAGAACTCACGGGCCTGCCGCTGCGCGTCGGCCGGAACCGAGCTGACGCCGGTCGAGGTGTCGGGCCTCGGCGTGGCGCCCGCGGGTGTGGCGAGGGCGCCTGCGGTGAGCAGCGCGGTGACGCCGACCAGGGCGCCGAGGAGGGGGCGGGGTATGCGGGTGACGCGGGGTATGCCTCTCACGCGTACTCCTTCTGCGATGGGGGGACCGGGCGACCAGACGGGCGCCGCCCGGCAGGCGACGGACAGCCGATGCGAGTGCGGAGTGGAGAACCGGGAGGCAGCGTGCCAAGCCGAGCACCGTTTTGGAAGGGTGCATGCCAAAACAAGGTCCGAAAGTGAGCCGTTCAGGGCGAATTGGTCGCCCTGAACGGGCCGCCGACACCACCTCACCGCGTGGCGCAGGAACCGCTCTCGCAGCCCGGCGGGTTGTACGACCAGCCCCAACTCGGGTCGTACGACCACCCGTCCCCGCGCCGGTAGGCCCGCCCGCCCCACTGCGCACCACCCCAGTGCGCGCCGCCGCCCTGCGCCCCGCCCTGTCGCGCCCCGCTCCACTGCGCCCCGCGCCACTTGGCGGCGGCGAGCACGGCCCCCTTGGCGAGCCGTGCCCCGGCCGGGGTGCTGAGGCGATGCGCGAGTCCCCGGTGCTCGCGCAGCGCCCACAGCGTGACGATCCAGGCGGCGCCGCCCCGGTAGACCTGTCCCGCGTCACCGACGACGGTGATCTCGTCGAGGGTGGCCCCGTGGTCCAGGCCGGGGAAGCGCCGCCGGGCCTCGTCGGACCCGGCCGGCGTCATCTCCAGTGGCACCAGCTGCGGCTGCTTCACGAGCCAGTCGCGCAGGAAGGTGCACAGCGAGCACTGGGCGTCATAGAGAACCGTGAGCCCTCGGACCGGCACGCCGGCCGCCGCTTCGGCAGCCACGCCGCGCGCCGCTTCGGCAGCCACGCCGCCCGCCACTTCGCCTGTCACACCGCTCGCCCCCTCGGCCGCCGTGCCGGGCACGCTCACGCCCCGGCCGACGGAGTGACCCACCCCTGCGGGGCGACCGGCGGTACCTGCTCGCGCTCCATCAGGCCGCGCCGCCGGACCTTGTTGAGCACGTAGACGTTGCCCAGGTGCATCACGCCGAGCACGAGCAGCACCACGCCGAGCTTGGTCGACAGGGCCTCGAAGATCCCGCGTGTGTCGAGGACGGTTCCGTCGTCGCTCAGATACAGCGCGACGAACCCGAGGTTGACGAGGTAGAAGCCGACCACGAGCAGGTGGTTCACGGCGTCGGCGAGCTTCTCGTTCCCGCGCAGCACGTCGGAGAGGAAGATCCGTCCGTTGCGGCTGAGTGTGCGGGCCACCCAGACGGTCAGGGCGATGCTGACGACCAGGTAGATGACGTAGGCGATGACCGTGCGGTCCATGACGCCGCCCCCTTCTTGAACGCGTTCAAAACGCTGACAGGGGAGACTGTAGACCCGTTCTTGAACGCGTTCAACTCGGCGGAGGTGAGGGCTCCGTCACGTCTTTCCGGGGATTCCTCCCGGCATGGCTCAGGGCCTGCGCCCGAGCTCCGGCCGCTTGGAGTAGTCCGTGAACCCGGTGACGTTCCCCCAGGGATCGGCGATCTCGACGGTCCAGCCGGTGGCCCCGGAGAAGGGCTCGTCGAGCGGCTCGACGCCCGCGTCGCGCAACGTCCGCGCCGCCGCCCGGGCGTCCGGCACCTCCAGCCATACGCGGGGGTGTGGCCAGGGGGGCGGCCGGTGGCCCAGCGCGTCCTCGGCGCGCAGCAGGATCCCCGGCGTCTCGCCGCCGACCTTGAGCAGCGCGATCCCGGCCTCGTCGAGCCGGAACCCGACCGTGAACCCGGCGCGCTCGTAGAAACGGACGGCCTCGCCGAGGTCGCCGACCGGCAGCAGCACGTTGTCGAACCCGAGCAGTTCGTACGACTCGTCATCTGACATACCGTCAGGGTAAGGCGATGATCGGCCGGAACCGGTGATTGTCAGTGGTGGCTCGTACTGTCGTCGTCATGGGAATCGTGACGTTCGTCGACGAGACGACAAGCGGGAGCCGCAGCGACGGCTGGGGGCTGGAGATCGCCGAGGAGCGGCTCACCGTGCGCGAACTGATCCGGCGCCGGGTGTTCCAGGAGGTCGCCGAGTACAACGCGCGTACGCCGGAGGTGTTCCAGGGGCTCGTGCAGCCGCATGACGCCGAGCGCGTGCTGAACGGGTACGCGATGCGCACGGCCCGCCGGATAGACCCCGAGGCGCAGACCGAGCTCGCGCTGAAGGCCTTCGCGGGCAACGGCTTCCTCGTGCTCGTGGGGGACCGTCAGGTGACCGACCTCGACGACGAGATCGAGCTCGCGCTCGGCACCGAGATCACGTTCCTGAAGCTCGTGGCGCTGGTGGGTGGCTGATGACCTACGCAAGGTCCGAGCGCGCCGAACTGGTCCGTGAGGTCGTCGGCCTCGTCGCGGCCGAGGACATCGAACGCGTCGTTCCGGAACTGCTCAGGCTCGCCGAGATGAACGGCGGCCACTGGAGCGGGGACGGCCAGAACGTCTTCCACGCGATCCTCGCCGCGGGCGACCGGTTCCAGACGGAGCTGGTGCACCGGCTGGCGGCCCGCTACCACGAAATGGAGCCCGGTTCCCACCCGCGCCGCCACATCGTCAGCGTGTTCGCCTGCCTACGGACGATGCGGCCCGCCGCCGAGGGACAGCAGCTCGACACCAGGGCCGCGCTGATCGGCCTGGCCGCGGAGCAGGACGTGCACTACGACACCGCTCAGCTGATCCGGCTCGCCGAACTGGAGCAGGCCGACGGGCGGGAGCTGCCCGGCGAGTTCGTCGCCGTGGTCCGCCGCTCGTATCTGACGCTGTGGAACGGCAAGAAGACACTGGGAGCACTGGTGGCGCAGCTCGACGGCCCCGCGGTGAACCCGGGCGAGGCATGGTCCGACCGGGCCCTCGCCGAGGCGGACGAACTCGGCGACGGCTGGCGGCACCTGCTCGCGCACGCGGCCACCGCCACCGCCGCCCGTCCCTCCGCCAAGTGGGACAGGACCGGCCGCGCGCTGATCGAGCCCCTCGGCACCGACGAGGTGCGCGAGCGGCTGCTGCCCTGGCTGCGGCTGGTGGGCAGACCGCGGACCCGCCCGCTCCTCGAACCGCGCTACGGGCCGGACCCCAACGCCACCTTCGACCCGTACAACGCCGACGCGCTGCGCGGCCTGGCCTGGCTGCTCTCCCTCCTCCCCGCGCACCCCGAGTCCGCGCGCGCCCTCGGCGCCCTCGCCGAGACCGCTCTGCGCAAGGTGGCGGGCCTCGGCCCGGTGAACCCCAAGGTCGCCAACGCCGCGGTCAACGCGCTGGCCCGCATGGACGGCGAGTCGGCCCTCGCCGAACTGGCCCGCCTGACCACCCGTGTCACCTTCAAGGGCACGCTCAAGCTCCTGAACACCGCGCTGGACGCGCGCGCCCAGGCGCTGGGCCTGGCCCGGGAGGAGGTCGAGGAACTGGCCGTACCGGCCTACGGCCTGACGGAGGTGGGCCGCGCGGAGCACCGGCTCGGCGAGGTCACGGCGCTGCTCGAAGTCCGCGGCCCCAAGGCCGTGTTGAGCTGGAGCAACGCGAGCGGCAAGGCGGTGAAGAGCGTCCCCGCCGCCGTACGACGCGACCACGCCGACGAGCTGAAGGAGCTGAAGGCGGCGGCCAAGGACATCGACAAGATGCTCTCGGCCCAGAGCGAGCGCCTGGACCGCCAGTTCCTGGACCGCCGCACCTGGCCGTACGCCGCGTGGCGCGAGCGCTACCTCGACCACCCCCTGGTCGGCACCCTGGCCCGCCGTCTGCTCTGGACGGTCGACGGTACGACGGCCGGGTACGCGGACGGCGAGCTGCGCACCCTGGCCGACACACCGGTCACCGAGGGCACCCACGTCGAACTCTGGCACCCGGCCGGCCACGAACCCGCCGAGATCGTCGCCTGGCGCGACTGGCTGGAGCGGCACGGCATCACCCAGCCCTTCAAGCAGGCCCACCGCGAGGTGTACCTGCTGACGGACGCCGAGCGCGCGACGGGGACGTACTCGAACCGTTTCGCGGCGCATGTCCTGCGCCAGCACCAGTTCCACTCCCTGGCGGCGATCCGGGGCTGGCGCAACAAGCTGCGCCTGGCCGTCGACGACGAGGCGCCGCCCGCCGTCCGGGAGCTGCCCCAGTGGGGCCTGCGCGCCGAGTACTGGATCGAGGGCGACAGCGGCGAGCACTACGAGGACATCACCGACTCCGGCAGCTTCCTGCGCCTGCGTACCGACCAGGTCCGCTTCTACCCGATCGACGCCCCGCAGAACTCGGCGCACTGCTGCGGCGGCGAGTACCGCATGTGGCTGCGTGACGGCGCCGACCCGGTCGAACCGGTGCCGCTGACGGACGTCCCGCCCCTGGTCCTGTCGGAAGTCCTGCGCGACGTGGACCTGTTCGTCGGCGTGGGAAGCGTCGGCAACGACCCGACCTGGCAGGACGGCGGCCCCGACGGCCGCTTCCGGGAGTACTGGACGTCGTACGGCTTCGGCGAACTGGGCGCGAGCGCCGAGACCCGCCGGGGCCTCCTCGAACGCCTGATACCGAGGCTGGCCATCGCCGACCGCTGCACGATCGAGGGGCGCTTCCTGCATGTGAAGGGCGAACGCCACACGTACAAGATCCACCTCGGCTCGGGCAACATCCTGATGACCCCGAACGACCAGTACCTGTGCATCGTCCCCAAGTCCAACCCGGCCGCCCCGCAGACGGGTTACCTGCCCTACGAGGGCGACCGGATGCTGGCGGTGATCCTCAGCAAGGCGATGATGCTGGCCGACGACATGAAGATCACGGACCCGACGATCCTGAGCCAGCTATGAGCAGGGCACCCTCCGTGTGCCGACCGCGATGTCGTCCAGCCGGATCTCGTACGACGACGGTGTCGGGTCGGCCTGGTACAGCTGCCAGCCCAGCTTCAGCTTGTCGAAGGCCGGGAGGGTGAAGGGGTCCGACGTGCCGCCGTGCTGGTTGGTGGAGACGGTCAGGTCGGGCTGCTCGACGCCGTCGAAGTAGACCGTTACGCGGTTGTCGGTGGCGTCCAGGTGGAACTCGGCGCACTGCCAGGTACCCGCCGTGGCGGGCGCCGAGGTCTTCCAGGACGTCCAGTCCCCCGTGGGGCCGAGGTCGGAGCCGACACCCCAGAAGTTGCCCTGGTCGGTGGGGGCGTACTGGCCGCCCAGGGGGCGCACGAGCGTGGGGGAGTCCGAGCCGGAGGCCTCGGCGATCGTCCAGTGCGCCCAGTCGGGGGCGGTGGGGAAGGCGTCCACGCGCAGACGGAGGCGGGCCCAGTAGCTGTTGCCGGGGGCGGTCAGGTCGGGAAAGACGAGGAAGGCCCGGCCGTTGCCCTCGGTGCGGATGCGGAGTTCGCGGCCCGGGCGGCCCGTGGTGCTCGGGGCGACGGTCAGGGTGCCGTCGGAGACGTCGCTCGTCCAGTCGCGTCCGTGAGACACCGGGCCCAGGGGGAGTCGGTCGAAGTTCTCGTGGGCGAGTGTCGGACGGGAGAGGGGGATCGCGGAGGCAGTGGGGGGTATCGCGAGCAGGATGGCGGCCGTGGCCGACAGAGCGGCGGCCGCCTTTCTCAGGAGTGCCATGGGGTCAGTCTGTATTGAAGTCTCAACTACCTCAACTGCCCTTCCAGCCACAGCTGTTGGGAACAGCAGGGAATGGCGAGGGCCCCGCCCCCGGTACCGAACCGGGAGACGGGGCCCGCAAAGCCCTGGCACGGGAACCCGTACCTGAGGCAACCTCAGAAGCGGCGCGTGATCAGCGCCTTCTTGACCTCGGCGATCGCCTTCGTGACCTCGATACCGCGCGGGCAGGCGTCCGTGCAGTTGAAGGTCGTGCGGCAGCGCCAGACGCCGTCCTTCTCGTTGAGGATCTCCAGGCGCTGCTCGCCGGCCTCGTCACGCGAGTCGAAGATGAAGCGGTGCGCGTTGACGATGGCCGCCGGGCCGAAGTACTGGCCGTCGTTCCAGAACACCGGGCACGAGGAGGTGCAGGCGGCGCAGAGGATGCACTTCGTCGTGTCGTCGAAGCGCTCGCGGTCCTCGGCCGTCTGGAAACGCTCACGCGTCGGCTCGTTCGTGTCCTTCGTGATGAGGAAGGGCATGACGTCCCGGTACGCCTGGAAGAACGGCTCCATGTCGACCACGAGGTCCTTCAGGACCGTCAGGCCCTTGATGGGCTCGACCGTGATCGGCTTCTCGGGGTTGATGTCCTTGATGAGGGTCTTGCAGGCAAGGCGGTTCTTGCCGTTGATCCTCATCGCGTCCGAGCCGCAGATGCCGTGGGCGCAGGAGCGGCGGAAGGTCAGCGTGCCGTCCAGGTCCCACTTGATCTTGTGGAGGCCGTCGAGGACGCGCTCCTTCGGGTCGATCTCCAGCTGGAAGTCTTCCCAGGTCGCCTCGGCCGAGATCTCCGGGTTGAAGCGGCGGACCCGGAAGGTGACCGTGATGTAGGGGGACGCGGCGGACTCCGCCTCCACCTTGTCCATAACGGGGGTTGCCATCAGTACTTACGCTCCATCGGCTGGTAGCGGGTCTGGACGACCGGCTTGTAGTCGAGACGAATGGACTCCGTGCCGTCGTCGCCGACCTCGCGGTACGCCATGGTGTGGCGCATGAAGTTGACGTCGTCGCGGTTCGGGTAGTCCTCGCGGTAGTGGCCGCCGCGGGACTCCTTGCGGGCGAGGGCGGACACGGCCATGACCTCGGCCAGGTCGAGCAGGTTGCCCAGCTCGATGGCCTCCAGCAGGTCCGTGTTGAACCGCTTGCCCTTGTCCTGGATCGAGACGTTGCGGTAGCGCTCGCGCAGCTCCGCGATCTTCTCGACCGCCGTCTTGATGGTCTGCTCCGTGCGGAACACCATGACGTTGGCGTCCATGGTCTCCTGCAGCTCCTTGCGCAGGGTCGCCACGCGCTCGGTGCCGGTGGAGGTGCGCAGGCGCTCCACCTGGTCGATCACCAGCTCCGCCGGGTTCTCCGGCAGCTCCACGTAGTCCGCCTTCTGGCTGTACTCCGCGGCCGCGATGCCGGCCCGGCGGCCGAACACGTTGATGTCCAGCAGGGAGTTCGTGCCCAGGCGGTTGGCGCCGTGCACGGACACACAGGCGACCTCGCCGGCCGCGTACAGGCCCGGGACCACCGTCGTGTTGTCGCTGAGGACCTCACCCTCGACGTTCGTCGGGATGCCGCCCATCGCGTAGTGCGCGGTGGGCTGGATCGGGATCGGGTCCGTGTACGGCTCGATGCCCAGGTACGTCCGCGCGAACTCGGTGATGTCCGGGAGCTTGGCGTCGAGCTGCTCCGGCGGAAGGTGCGTCAGGTCCAGGTAGACGTGGTCGCCCTCGGGACCGCAGCCGCGGCCCTCGCGGATCTCCGTGTAGATGGAGCGCGAGACGACGTCACGGGACGCGAGGTCCTTCATGACCGGCGCGTACTTCTCCATGAAGCGCTCGCCGTCCTTGTTGCGGAGGATGCCGCCCTCACCGCGGGCGCCCTCCGTCAGCAGGATGCCCATGCGCCAGATGCCGGTCGGGTGGAACTGGAAGAACTCCATGTCCTCCAGCGGCAGCCCGCGGCGGTACACGGCCGCCTGGCCGTCACCGGTCAGCGTGTGCGCGTTGGACGTCACCTTGAAGAACTTGCCGCAGCCGCCGGACGCGTAGATCACGGCCTTCGCCTGGAAGACGTGGATCTCACCGGTGGCCAGCTCGTAGGCGACCACACCGGCGGACTTCTTGACGCCGTCGACCTCGGTGATCAGCTGGTCCAGGACGTAGAACTCGTTGAAGAACTCCACGCCCTCCTTCACGCAGTTCTGGTACAGCGTCTGGAGGATCATGTGGCCGGTGCGGTCGGCCGCGTAGCAGGACCGGCGGACCGGGGCCTCGCCGTGGTTGCGGCTGTGACCGCCGAAGCGGCGCTGGTCGATGGTGCCGTTCGGGGTGCGGTTGAACGGCAGGCCCATCTTCTCCAGGTCGAGGACGGAGTCGATGGCCTCCTTCGCCAGGATCTCGGCGGCGTCCTGGTCGACCAGGTAGTCACCGCCCTTGACCGTGTCGAAGGTGTGCCACTCCCAGTTGTCCTCCTCCACGTTGGCCAGCGCGGCGGCCATGCCGCCCTGCGCGGCGCCCGTGTGGGAGCGGGTGGGGTAGAGCTTGGTCAGCACGGCGGTACGGCTGCGCTTCGTGGACTCGATGGCCGCGCGCATACCGGCGCCACCGGCGCCGACGATGACGGTGTCGTACTTGTGGATCTTCATGGTGGTTGCCTCAGCCCCGTGCCTAGCGGATGTTCGGGTCGAAGGTGAAGATCACCAGCGTGCCCAGCAGGATGGTGAACACCGTGGCGGTGTAGAGCAGGCCCTTCAGCCACAGGCGGGTGTTCGCGCGCTCCGCGTAGTCGTTGATGACCGTGCGCAGGCCGTTGGCGCCGTGCAGCATCGCGAGCCACAGCATCAGCAGGTCCCAGACCTGCCAGAACGGGGACGCCCAGCGGCCGGCCACGAAGGCGAAGCCGATCTTGGAGACGCCGCCGTCCAGCACGAGCTGGATCAGCAGGTGGCCGATGACGAGGACGACCAGCACGATGCCGGACAGGCGCATGAACAGCCAGGCGGCCATCTCGAAGTTGCCACGGGTGGACCGCGGCGTCTTCTTGGTGCGCTTGCGCGGCGCCTCGATGTACGGGGCCGGGTTGTCGACGTTGTAGAGGGACTCGCCCTCCACCGGGCCGATACCGGCGGCGGTCTTCTCAGTGGTGACTGTGTTGTTCGACATGCTTACGCGTCAGCTCCCGAAGAGTTCACGAGCGGCGTGGCCGAGGACGGGGTAGATCGCCCCGAGCATCAGCACCAGCCAGAGGCCGACGACGGACCAGAGCATCTGCTTCTGGTAGCGCGGCCCCTTCGACCAGAAGTCGACGGCGATGACGCGCAGGCCGTTGAGCGCGTGGAAGAGGATGGCGGCGACGAGGCCGTACTCCAGCAGCGCGACGATCGGCGTCTTGTACGTGGCTACGACCTTGTCGTAGTCCTCGGGGGAGACGCGGACGAGAGCGGTGTCCAGCACGTGAACGAACAGGAAGAAGAAGATGAGGACGCCGGTGACTCGATGAGCCACCCAGGACCACATTCCTTCCCGGCCGCGGTACAGCGTTCCAGCCGGCACGGAAGTCCCTCCGGGAGCGGGGTATCGGGGCCTGCCGGCTTGTGCTGTCGGTCGGGCCCGGCCGGGTACGGTCCACCGGCCCTCAGCATCGTATCCACGTGGCGCTGCGCGGCTTAGCGGGGGGCTGGGTATGTGATCAAAGTGGCACGCGGATGGGGTATTGGCGGCTAAGGGGCCGAGGTGTCCTGGTATTTGCCGAGTGTGGGCGCGTTGTGGCTGGTCGCGCAGTTCCTCGCGCCCCTGAGGACATCGATCAGCCGTCCTCTTGCCAGGCGCCGGAGTTCCTCTGCCGCAACGACCCGCTCCTCTTCCGGATCGTTTGTCAATCGTGACCGGATTCCGGCCAGGGCGTGGTCGAGGGCCTCGTTCGGCGTCAGGCCGTCCACGCAGATGACGAACGCGTGTCCGAACCTGGCCTCGTATGCGGCGCTCGCGGCGCTGAGTGCCGTGTGGGCCGCCCCGTAAGCGCCCTTCGGGAGCACCGGCAACGTTTCTCCTGCCAGGGCCTGCGTCAGGTCTCCCGGAGTCAGGTCGTACGCCGCCTCGTCGGATGCGGCCAGCAGGGAGTCGACGTCGGGGTACGGGCGGTGGTCGGCGATGCGGTCGGCCCAGCGGGGGCTGCGCAGGCAGCTGAGGAGGGCCCGTCGGACCTCGTCGGCGGGGGCCGTGTTGAAGGACTCCAGCGCGGTGGGAGACGGTGGAGTACGGGTCTGCTCGGGCAGCGACGGTATGGCGACTCGGCCAGGAAGGTGTGTGGGCGTCACGTGGGTTTCGACAGGGGATTCTGGGGCAGGAGTGGCGCCACGTTACCGAGTGTGGACGTGACGTGTCCGACGGATGCCCGAATTTCAGTCGAACGGGAGAGTTTCGGAACGTTCCCTGGACGGCGAGCTGAGCTCACAGGGCCTAGGTTGGCGATGTGAGCCAGCACAAGCACAGGCGCCGGGCACCGGCCGAACGGGTGCTGAAGCAGACGTGGGTGCTGATCGTCGCGGTGGTCGTGGTGACGGTCGCGGCCGGGGTGAGCCTCGGGCTCCTGGCCACCGGCGACGACGGAGAGCCGGCCGGCTCGGAGCAGCGGCGGTCCGCCCCGGGCATATCCGAGGCCGCCTCGCCCGCTGCCCCGGAGGCGGCGCCCACCCCGACTCCGTCACCCACTCGGTCGTATCCGCTCTCGAAGGCCCCGCGCACCATCCCGGCCGTCACCTCCCACACCGCCGCCCGGGGCCCCGGCTGGCGTCCGGCGAAGCAGGAGCGGGTCGTCGTGAACGACGCGGAGCTCGCCGACGAGGGGCGGCTCATCGCCGGTGAGCTGGGGCTTGCGTACGCCGGCGAGAAGGACGACGTGCGGACCGGGGATGTGCGGCTGGCCCTGAACGACGACGAGGGAGCGGATCCGGAGTCGTACTCCATGACCGTGCGCGGCGGCCGCGTGACCATCAGCGGGCCCGGTGAGGCGGGGGTCTTCTACGGGACCCGGACGCTGAAGCAGGAGGTCCAGGACGGGGGTACGGCGCCCGAGGGCGTCGTGCGGGACGAGCCGGCCAAGCCGGTGCGCGGGTTCATGCTCGACATCGCCCGCAAGCACTTCACCGCGGACTGGATCGAGGACCGGGTGCGGGAGCTGGGGGACCTGAAGTTCAACCAGCTGGGTCTGCACTTCTCCGACGACCAGGGCTTCCGGATCGAGTCCACCTCGCATCCCGAGATCGTGTCCCAGCAGCACCTCACCAAGGCGCAGGTCAGGAAGATCGTCCGGCTGGCCGAGAGCCGGCACATCACCGTCGTGCCCGAGATCGACTCGCCCGGGCATCTGGGCGCCGTCATCGCCGCGCACCCCGATCTCCAGCTGCGCAACGTGAACGGTGTCGCGACGCGGGGCGCCGTCGACATCTCCAAGCCCGAGTCCGCCGAGATCGTCGACGACCTGCTGAACGAGTTCGCCGGGCTCTTCCCGGGGAGCCAGTGGCACCTCGGCGGCGACGAGTACCAGGCGCTGGTCGTCTCGAACCCCGAGGCGTCCTACCCGCAGCTCGCCACCGCCGCCCGGGAGGCCTACGGCTCCGGCGGCACCGTCGCCGACCTCGCGACCGGATGGCTCAACGACCGCGCCGACACCGTCCGCGCCCACGACCGCACGCCGCGCGCGTGGAACGACGGGTTCTTCCGGGGCACCTCCGTCCAGCCGGACAAGGACATCCAGGTGGCCTACTGGACGGGCAAGGAGATCGGCGCCCGGCTGCCGCTGGAGTACCTGAGGGAGGGGCGGAAGGTCATCAACTACAACGACGAGTTCCTCTACTACGTGCTCGGCCAGCCGCAGACCTTCGTCTATCCCACGGGCCAGCGCATCTACGAACAGTGGACGCCGCGGGTCCTGCGCGGGACGACGCCCGTGCCGGCCACGTACGACGACCAGATCCTGGGCGGGTCCTTCGCGGTGTGGTGCGACCTGGCGAACTCGCAGACGCAGGAACAGGTCGCCGCCGGGATCCGGATGCCGCTGCGGGCGACGGTGCAGAAGCTGTGGGACACAGGTGAGCCGGAGTTGTCCTGGGCCGAGTTCAGGGCTCTCGCCGACCGCCTGAACTGAACTGCGGATTGGCCGATACGGCTGCGAACCCCCGTACGAATGTGGTGTATTCGGCCCTGGCCGTACGGACTGCCAGGGGGAACTGGAATGGGCTACTGGGGGTACTTCGTCGTGGGCCGCGGGGAGCGGCCGCTGGCGGAGCTGGACGCGCTGGCCGGCGCGGAGGGGATGACCCTGCGCGAGGAGGCGCCCGGCGGCTGGCAGGTCTGGGAGTACCCGAGCGGGGACGGCGAGGTCGGGAGCATGAACGCCCTGTCCGGTGAGACCGGGGCGCCCGCGCTCTTCGGATACGTCATGGACAGCGCCTCCGTGGTGGTGGAGGCGGCGGCGCCGGAGAGCGGCGCGTGGACGACCTGTCTGGCGCGGGCCGCGATGGCCGGGTACCTCGGCGCCGGGAACGAGGGGCTCACGCTGGAGGACTACTTTCTCGAACCCGGTGACGCCGCCGAGCGCGCCGTCGGCTGGGCCGCCGAGGCGGGGCACGAGGTGAACGCCGAGTCGTTGATCGACGTACTCACCGCTGAAGCGGATCCTTTGGCCGAAAACCTCTTCTTTCGGTTGCTCGACCGGCTCGGCGTCGTACCCCTGTGACACTCACGGGCCGTTGCACGCAGTAAGGGGAGGTGCGGGCTCCGTTAAGGAAGGGGCCCTTCCAGGGGCCTGTGCGGGGACCCCGACCCTCATGACTGACCCGCTTAGGGAGGCGTGGATGAGCCTGGTGGAACTGATCGCTCAGGCCGACGAACGCGGACTGGCCGCCAGCGGGTTGGCTTGTTTGGATCGGTGTGTGCCCCTGCTCGGAGGTGACGACGAGGTTCTGCGGCCGCTGTGGGCGAACCTCGCGGCGGGCGGGGAGCCGACCGCCTGGGGCGAACTGCTGGAGCAGGTACGCGGGAAGCTGGGCGTCGCCGAAATCGTGGACGACGAGGACGTCGAGGACGAGGCCGCGCTGCTCGCCCGGCGGATGCTGGCCGCGGCCCCGGCCGTACGGTCCGCCGCCGAGGCGCGGATCTGGGCCGACGCCTGCTCCGTCGCCTCGCTCCAGATACACCGGCTCCTCGACCCCGCGGAGGACGACGCGTCCTCGGCCGGCGCGCTGCCCGAGGCGCTCAGCTCGGCGCGCGCGGAAGGTGCCGGCCCCGTCGAGGGCCGTACGGCGGGCATGTCGCCGCTGGTCGCCGCCGAACTGCGCCGCCAGATCAGCGTCCTGGAGATCCTCGCCGGGCATGGTGCGGGCGGGCTGCGCCGGGCGCTCGAGGTGTCGACGGAGGGGCGGCGGGTGCTGCGGGCGGTGGTGTCGCGGCGGGCCCGGGGGAGGGGCTGACCGGCCGTCGGCCCCGGCATCGCGGCGGTCCGTCAGGCCATCAGCCACTTGACCACCGCGTCGCCGTACCGGGCCGTCTGCGTGTAGAAGGCGGAGAGGTCGCGGTGTGTCGCCGCGAAGAGACCGCGGACCTCGGGTTCCGCGTCCGTCGCGCCGTACGGCCGCAGCAGCCTCCCGCGCGCGTGGCGCCACAGGTCGTCGAAGTCGGCCGCCTTGAGGTACTCGGCGACTCCGCTCACCTGGGCCGCGGTGAGCACCAGGAACGGCTGCAGGGGCGGGTCGGGGTGCAGGACCGGGCGGCCGCCGAGGACCACATGGGTGCGAGGGCCGCCCGGTGCGTGGTTCGGGGGGATGCCGGAGTAGAGGAGCTCGACCTCGCCGTACCGCCTGTCGAGCACCTCCTCGCGGTGCCGGCCGATCCGTTCCCGCACGGTGTCCCAGTCGTCCTCGAACAGACGCTGGAACCAGGTCGGGCTGTTGCGCAGCGCCGAGGGCGGCACCGCTCGGAGATGGAAGCACATGTTCATCAGTGACTGAGCGCACGGGGGCGGCGAAGCGTCACTCCCGCGTAAACCTGGTGTGTGAGGGAGTCCTGTGACATTCATGGGGCGGAGGTGGGGCGGTCCTGCACCGGTCCCGGGCAACCCCCGAATCCGGGTGACGAAACGCAGTTCGGCCACGCTCTCCAGGATGTGACGACTCAGCAGGAAACCAGGCCCTCAGCTGCGACCAAGCCGGTTCGGTGGGCGGCGGACGCGGTGGCGACGATGCGCGAGGGGGCGCGACTGCGACTCGACTACTCGGCGCAGAGCCTGTGGCGGGTCGACCGGATGATCGAGGAACTGCGCCGTGAACGGACGCCGTACGCCGCCGTGGAGAACACACTGCGCGGTCTCGGTGCGTACGCCGGTGAGGTGATCGCCCGTCAGACGGGTGCCGAGTGGTGGGCGTCGGGTGGCGACCACTGGATCCGCACGCCCGACGGACGGCTGTGGGATCCGATCGACGAGGCGCGGCGGTGCTTCGCGGGCGACGGGTCGCTGCGGTTGCTGTGCCGGGACGCGACGAGCGGTTGGTCGGGGCGATAAGGCGGCGGCCGTCGAGGACATGACCCGGCCGGGACCCCGTGAATGGGCGGGGTCCCGGCCGGGTCAGCTGCTCTCGGCGGACATCCGGCCGGATACCTCGGCGGTTACGGCGTCAGCGTCTGGCCCAGATGGGCGTCCGTCGGGGTGCCCAGGGCGGTCTTGCTGTAGATGAGCGCCTGGGAATAGCCGAGGCCGGTGCTGTTGCTCGGGACGTACATGACGATGCCGTCCGTGCCGTCCTCGCCCTCCGCGCCGAGCGTCAGGTCGGCGCGGCCGTAGCCCGACAGGTCCGTCAGCGACACCGACGAGCCGAACAGGTCGCCGCCCTCCCCGGTGCCGGGGACGCCGGACGTCTCCTGCGAGAAGCGGACCGAGCCGGTGCCGGTCAGGCCGGACGCCGTGGCCTTGACCAGCAGCACGTCACCCGCGTTGGACTGGTTCACGCCGGCGCGCGGGAAGTCCTCGCCGGGGATGCCGGTGAGGGCGTCGGCGAAGCCGTCGGCGTTGTAGTCGCCGACCGAGACCGAGGCGCCGAAGTTGTCACCGGACTCGTTGCCGCCGGCGACGTCGGTCGTGTCCTGGTGGATCGTCGTCATGCCGGTCGTGGTGAAGCCGCTCGACGTGCCGGGGACCATGGTGATCTGGCCGCCGGACCTGCCGCCCGACTCCGAGGCCACCGGCTGGCCGATGACGATGTCGTCGTAGCCGTTGCCGTTGACGTCGCCCGCGGCGATGGAGCGGCCGCCCTTGACGGAGAGCACGCCGACCTTGGTCAGGCCGGTCGCCGAGCCGGCGAAGCGGATCACGCGGCCGATGCCGCCCGTGTCGCGGTAGTTGAGGGCGACGTCCGCGTAGCCGTCGCGGTTGAAGTCGCCGGTCGCGGCGTCCAGGTAGGCGACGGAGCCGGTGGCCGTGGTGAGCGTGCCGGCCACGGTGTTGCCGCCGGTCAGGCGCGCGTTCCAGTTGCCGCCCTTGCCGGTGCCGGCCGCGAACACGTCCGCCTCGCCGTCGCCGTTGAAGTCGCCGACCGCCACCGTGGAGCCGAGCTTGGCGCCGGTCGCCGTGACAGTGCCCGACGTGCTGTAGGAGAAGCCGGAGTTGAGCGCCGGGCCGTACAGCACCGTGACCGAACCGCGGTCCGCGTGGCCGCTGGTGTCGTCCTCGCCGGGCGCGCCGATCGCGAGGTCGGCGTAGCCGTCGCCGTTGACGTCGCCCCAGGCGGTGGCGGCGCCGAAGTTGTCGCCGGACTCGTGGGAGCCGGGGACGCCGGCGCTGTTCTGGGTGAGGGTCCGCTTCGAGGCGGGGACCGGGCCGTCGATGCCGCCCGGGACGACGGTGAGGGTGCCGCCGTTGCTCAGCGCGCGGGGGGTGCCGGCGACCAGGTCGGTGATGCCGTCCCGGTTGAAGTCCGAGGTGGCCAGGGCGTGCGAGATGCCCGGGGTCTTGGCGACCTGGGCGATCCGGCCGAGCTGGGGGTAGAGGTTGGCGCCGGGGCAGGCCGTGGCGTTGGTGTCCCGGTGGCCGAAGACCCGGGGCAGCGTGACCGACGTGCCCTCCGGGATCTTGTTGCCGCTGTAGCCCTGCGGGACGCCGGACGTCAGCGTCACCTTGCCGGTCGGGTCGATGCCGTACATGCCGAACTTCCACGCGACGATGCGCGCGATCGCGTCCAGGCCGGCCCGACTGGGCTTGGCCTTCTCGAAGTTGCCGATGTACGAGA
Source organism: Streptomyces viridochromogenes (assembly GCF_001270495.1). Lineage (GTDB taxonomy): Bacteria > Actinomycetota > Actinomycetes > Streptomycetales > Streptomycetaceae > Streptomyces > Streptomyces viridochromogenes_A. The sequence goes on along the minus strand of NZ_LGUR01000048.1, from coordinate 70,296 downwards.
TGCCGACCGTGTTGGTGTTGAATCCGGCGTCGTGCGCGCCGATCACCGGCAGGTCCGCGCCGCCGCTGCGGCCCTCGAATATCTGGCCGCACCGGTCGACGACGAAGTTGTAGCCGATGTCGAAGTAGCCGCGGGAGAAATGTTCCTGCTGGATGGTGCGCATCCGGGCCCGGGACTCGGCACAGGACAGGCCGTTGTCGCTGTCGACGCCGGTGTGGTGGATGACGGCGGCCTTGATCTCGGTGCCGTACTCCGGTGTGCCGTCGTAGTCCGGCGACGCGCCCCACTCGGCCTGCGTGATGACCGGCGGCTTCACGACCGTCGAGGGCCGGGGTGCGGGGACGGTCGGGGTGGGGGAGGGGGAGGCGGTCGGGGACGCCGAGCCGGTGGGCGTCGCGGTGGGCGTCGGCGGGTTCGTGGGCGCCGGGGAGCCGGTGGGCTCGGCCGGGTCGGTCGGCGTGACCGTCTCCGTGGGCGAGGCCGGGTCCGTCGGCACGGGGGTCTGCGTCGCCGGTGCCGTGGTCTCCTCCGCCGCGAAGGCGGCCGGGCGCATCGTGCCCTTCGGGTCGGTGCCGGGGTCGAGCAGCTTGACGTCCATGCCGGTCGGCTGGCCGGCCGCCTCGGTGCCGTCGGCGTTCACGACGCGCACCTCGATGCCGTCGGAGTCGCCGGTCCACACCGACTCCGTACCGCCGCGCAGGGCGGCCCGCGCGCCCTCCTCGCCGTCCGCCTGGTTCGACTCCAGCGCGACCCTCTGCCAGCCGGACCACTCGCCGGTCTCGATGTCCCGGGTGCGCACCTCGGGCCTGCCCTTGGCCGTCGCCTCGGGGTCGTTCCAGGTCAGCACCACCGCGCTGAAGCGCTCGGTGCCCTGCCTGGCGAGGCCCTTGCGGCCGGAGCCGCGGTCCTTGAGCTCGAGCGTGTGGATCGCCGGCTTGCGGCTCTCCCGCTTGGCGTCGGCCGGCGCGGACGGTTCCGCGATCGCGTACGTCACGACACCGGCACCGCTCAGCGCGACGGCTCCCACCGTCAGCCACGCACGTCTCTTCAGACTGAGCGGTTTGTACGCATGGGTCCTGCGAGGACTCAACTGTCCCACCCCTATTGAATGGTCACGGCTGCATCACCTGTCACACAGGTGGCATCTACAGACAGCGCACAGCCCGTGGGAACTGTCACCCACCGAACGAGAAAGCGGGGCCGGGTCCTTGGTGGACCCGGCCCCGCCCGCTCGGCGAGGCGTCAGCTCGCCCAGACCTCGGCGTCGTCGGCCGGGACGGTGGTGGCCAGGCCCAGCTCCTTGCGGGCGGCGACCGTCTTGTTCGGGTCGATGCCGGTGAAGGCCGGGTCGAAGGCGATGTAGAACGCGTCGGTGTCGGCGGCGTTCGCGGCGGTCTTCCAGTGCGCGGCCGTCTTCGTCAGCTGGTCGCGGAGCTTGCCGACCTCGGTGCCCTCGATGCCCTTCAGGCCCTTGAGGTGTGCGTCGAGGGCGGCCGCGACGGCCTTGGCCTGCGCCTTGTAGCCGGCCAGGTCCTTCTCGACGCTGTCCTTCTCGGGCTGGTTCGCCCAGAACGCGTCGTAGACGGCGTTCGAACCCGTCAGGTACGTGCTCTGCGCGGGCTTCAGGGTCTTCGCGTCGGCCTTCAGGGAGCCGGTGAAGTTGCCCGTTTCCTTGTTGTAGGTGCAGGTGACGGCGCGGTCACCCGTCGCCCAGCTCTCCTTGGTCGGGGTGTAGTAGAAGATGCCGACGCCCTTGGGGAGCGCCCAGGTGTCCGGGGCGAACTTCCCGGCCTCGACCGGGCATCGCTTGTCGGCGATGGCCGAGATCGCGTCGTCGCCGGGGTACGAGGTCCCCTCGTCGATCTTGAAATCGGCGACGACCTGACCGGTGTGCGCCTCGGTGCAGGGCACGATCTCGACGAGGATCTCCTCGCCCTCGCCCTTGGTGTTGGGGTTGTAGCAGTCCCCGACGGCCAGCGAGAAGACCGAGCGCTGGCGGGCCACCTTCTTCGCGCCGTCCTTGGCGCTGTCGACGGCGTCCGAGACATCCGAGCACCCGGCCGCGCCGATCGCGAGCAGGGCGACGGCGGCGGTTATGCCACGAAGGGGACGGGAAGATCGAACGATCGACATGACGTGTACATCCTCTTATGTGATCTTTATGAGGGGCGCGCGCATCGTATGCCATTCCTGGGGATCGGCTGTGCGAAGGCCCCTGCCTCGTCACGGCGTCTGTGTGACTCGCGATGAGCGGCAAGGGTTGTATCCCGGCCGCGTCCCGGCCGCCCTGTGACACTTCTGTGAGGCCGGGCGCTGTTGACCGTGGAGGGGCGTGGGAAAGGGCGGCCGCAGCGCGAGGTGCGGATTCGCCGCGAACCGGTACGGACGAGGACAGTTCTTGGGCCAGGGAGGGGAACCCCGCCGCGTGCACGCGCACGACGGGGAGCTGAGCGCGGCCGTCGCGCGGGCTCAGGAAGGTGACGAGGCCGCCTTCGCGGTGGCGTACCGGCTGGTGCAGCCGGGCCTGCTCGGGTACCTGCGCGGGCTGGTCGGGGACGACGCGGAGGACGTGGCGTCCGACGCCTGGCTGGAGATCGCCCGTGACCTGGGCAGGTTCAAGGGCGACGGCGCCGGGTTCCGGGGCTGGACCGCGACCATCGCCCGGCACCGGGCGCTGGACCATCTGCGTCGGCAGAAGGTACGGCCCCGGGCGTCGGCGCTGGAGAGCGACGTACTGGACCTGCCCGGACCGAACAGCACGCACGACCAGGCGCTGGAGTCGATCTCGACGGAGAGCGCCCTGGAGCTGATCGGCGGGCTGCCGCGGGACCAGGCCGAGGCGGTGCTGCTGCGGGTCGTCGTCGGCCTCGACGGCCCCGCCGCCGCACGCGTCCTGGGCAAGCGCCCGGGTGCGGTGCGGACCGCCGCGTACCGGGGGTTGAAGCGCCTCGCCCAGCAGCTGGGCGGCGCGGGTGTGACGGATGACGGCCCCCGGACGCTGGGGGAATCGAAATGAACAGTGAGTGTGGCGGCGGTGGCACGGGCGGCATCTCAACGCCTCGATGAGGCGAAGCGGGGTGTGCGCGGTGAGTCGTACGGGGCGCGAGGGACGTACAGGTTCTACGAGCCCGTGTGTCACAGCTGTCATGGAGGTCACGTAGAGCACGTACGACACGTGCATCACGGAGGCCGCAACGGGTCAGGTCGGACAGGAACAGGAAACGGACATGGGTGAACAGCAGAACGGCGGTGGGACCTCCGGCCGTCGGCGTGCGCACCCTGACGGCCTCGTCCTCGGCCACGTGTCAGGGCGCGCCTCCGGCCCGAACGTGGCGCTCGACGACGCCGCCCTGGAGGCGCTGCTCTCCGCCGCCGTACTGCGCGGACACCGGGCGGACGCCGAGGGCGAGCAGCGTGCCGTGGCCGCGTTCCGCGCCGCCCGTGCCGCGGGGGCGCACCGGGCGCGCACCCGGCGCCGGGACGACTGGCGGCCCCGCGAGCCGCGTCGCCTGGCGCTGTCCGTGAAGACCACGCTCTCCCTGTTCGTCGCGAGCCTCGCGCTGGGCGGCGTGGCGGTCGCCGCGATCGGCTCGTCAGGCACCTCGGACGCCCCCGACGGCGGCGACAAGGTCAGGCCCACCCCGTCGGCCGGCGCTTCCGGCCGGCCGGCCGCCGACCCGTCCGCCGCCTTGCCCGGCGCCACCGCCGGGAAGCCCGGCCACCCCTCCACCGCCCAGGATGCCGAGGCCAAGTGCCGCGCCTACGACCAGGTCGAGGGCAGCGGCAAGGCCCTGGACTCGACGGCCTGGCAGCGGCTCGTCACGCTGGCGGGCGGCGAGGACAAGGTGGCCGCGTACTGCGCCGAGCAGCTGGCGCGGGCGGCGAAGACCGTGCCGACGAAGAAGGCCGACGAGGGCGCTGCCACCGGCAACGGTCAGGGGCCGAGCGGGAAGAACGCGTCGGGTGAGGGCGCGGGTGAGGGCGCGGGCGCGGGCGCGGGTGAGGGCGAGAGTGCGGGCGAGGGCGCCGGGAAGCCCGACAAGGCCGAGAAGAAGGACTGACGCCGCCAGGCCGACAGCGGCTGTCGGTCCGTGCCGGTCGGGATGCGGAGACCGGGTTCGTGGCCGCCGTCGGCGGTGGGTCCGGACCCGAAGGGGTGCCGAGGAGTTCGGCGCGTTCCCTGAAGTCGATCGAGCCCTGCTGGGAGCCGGGAAGAGGCAGCGAGGGCGGGTGGCACCGAGGCAACGGCCGGGGCCGCCACCCCCCACAGGAGAGGCCCCGGCCGTCGCGCGGCACGGGTCGCGCGGCGGCCCGTACTTTCTACAGCGCCATGACTGCGTTTTCTGTCACACCTGGGAGGACACATTCGCGGATTCCCGGGTAGTTGCATGTTGTACGGACATGGACGAGCAGCGCTTTCAGGCCGTAACGTGCCTTTCGCGCCGGACGCGGAGGGTGTATGACCACCGCAACGACCTGCGGTCTCGGAACCGCAACCACCAATTGAGGTAGCAGTGCTGGGGGACGACGCGGAGTTGACCGCCGCGGTGCTTGCCGCACAGGACGGGGACGAGAGTGCGTTCCGCACTGTGTACCGCTCCGTGCACCCGCGGCTGCTCGGGTACGTACGGACGCTGGTCGGCGACCCGGACGCCGAGGACGTCGCCTCGGAGGCGTGGCTCCAGATAGCGCGTGACCTGCAGCGGTTCAGCGGGGACGCGGACCGCTTCCGCGGCTGGGCGGCCCGGATAGCCCGCAACCGCGCGCTGGACCACATACGCATGCGCGGCCGCCGCCCCGCGATCGGCGGCGACGAGACGGAGCTGTCCGGGAAGGCCGCCGAGTCCGACACGGCGGGCGAGGCCATGGAGGCGCTGGCCACCGACGGCACCCTCTCCCTCATCGCACGGTTGCCGCAGGACCAGGCCGAGGCGGTCGTGCTGCGCGTGGTCGTGGGGCTCGACGCCAAGACGGCCGCGGAGACGCTCGGCAAGCGTCCGGGCGCCGTACGGACCGCCGCGCACCGGGGCCTGAAGCGGCTGGCCGAGCTGCTCGGCGACGATCCGGAATCGGCCGGGGTGCTCGACGCCCTGCCTCCCCAGCGAGGAACCCGCGACCGTGCGGTGACGTCTGCGAGTGTGACGCAAAGCGTCACGCGGACGCAGAAGGGTGTGTGATGGCCGACGAGCAGTACAGGTGGCTGGACCGCGAAACGGCGGAGCGACTGCTGCGCGGAGAGTCACTCGAAGCTGTCGACCCGGCCGACCGGGACCAGGCCGAACGCCTCGCCAAGACGCTTGAGGCCCTGACCGCCGAACCCCTGCTGAGCAGCGCCGAACTCCCCGGAGAGGCCGCCGCGTTGGCGGCGTTCCGCGCGGCGCGCGGGGACCGGGACGACGCCGCCGTGACCGTCGGCGGCGACGCCGGACCGCGCGCCACCCGCGTCGCCGACGTGGGGCTCGTCCGCATCGGCGGCCCCGCCCGCGCCGCCGACCGCCCCCGCTGGGGCCGTCCCGTAAGGCTCGGTCTCGCGGCCGCGCTGGCCGTGGGCATGGTCGGCGGGGTCGCGGTCGCGGCCGGAACCGGAGTGCTGACGACGCCGTTCGTCGGTGACGAAGGGGGCCGCCCGGCCGCCTCGGTCTCGGCGCCCGCCCCGCCGGAACGCCCCCTCCTCTCGCCCTCCCCGGAGCGCGGTGTGCAGGGCGGGCCCACGCCCGACGACGCGGAGACCCCCGCCGGTCCGGGCGCCACCGAGGAGACGGCACCCGGAGGCCGCGCCACGGACCCCGGACCCACCGCCGGGGACGGGGACGGCCGCTCTGGCGACTGGTGGAAGGCCGTCACCTCGTACTGCCGTGACCTGCGCGACGGCAAGCAGCTGTCCCACGACCGCCGCCGCGCCCTGGAGCGCGCGGCGGGCGGCTCCGAGCGCGTCCGGCAGTACTGCAAGACCGTCCTCCAGGCCCCCGGCGGTACCTGGGACAAGCCGGGCAGGGACAAGAGCAAGGACAAGGACAAGAGCAAGGACACGGGCAGAGACCGGGACCGGGACCGGGGCACGGGCGGGGACCGGGAGAGGGGCGACGAGGGCGACGACCGCCGCGTGGACGCCGCCGCGGTCGCCCCTTCGGCGGCCGTGGCCGACTTCCTGGCGGATCGTGTCCTCACTCCGCTCGCACATCGCTGACCTGCGGTTTTGTAATTTGTAGAAAATTCTTCGCGGCGGGAGTGACGTTTTCGGCCGCCCCGGCGCTGATCTGAGTGAGCCGACTGGTCATCGGCCGTCGCACAGAGCCGGGGTTCCCCCCGTACCTGCGGCTCGTGCATCGGCGCGGGCGGGACACGTTCCCCCGGTCCCGCCCGCGCCCCATCTCCCCGCACCTGCGCGCCCCGCCCGGCGTCACCAGTGGACGACGACCTTGTCGCCGGTCCTCACCTGGGCGAACATCTCCGCGATCGCCCGCTCGTCCCGTACGTTGACACAGCCGTGCGAGGCGCCGCCGTAACCCGTGGCCGCGAAGTCGGACGAATAGTGCACCGCCTGGCCGCCGCTGAAGAACATGGCGTAGGGCATGGGCGAGTCATAGAGCGTCGACACATGGTGCCGGGACTTCCAGTAGACGCTGAACACACCCTCCCGGGTCGGCGTGTACTGCGAACCGAACCGCACCGGCACCGTCAGGACCGTCCGCCCGTCGATCATCCAGCGCAGGGTCCGGCTCGACTTGCTGACGCACAGCACCCGGCCGGTCAGGCACCGCGCGTCCGGCGCGTCCGCCGGCTGGCCGCCCATCAGGTACAGGTCCCACTTGCCGGGTTCGCGGGTCATCTTCAGCAGCCGCTCCCAGGTGACCTGGTCGGTCTTCCCCGTCTTCGGCAGCCCGCGCTTGCCCTGAAAGCCCCTGACCGCCTGCTCGGTCAGATCGTCGTAGGTCCCGGTCGGCCCGTCGAAGAGCCAGGCGATCTGCCGCAGCCGGGACTGGAGCTCCCGTATGTCACGGCCCTCGTCGCCCCGCGACCACAGCACGGCGGGCGCCGCCGGCGTGGGCGTCGCGCTCGGCTTGTCGTCGGGCGGCGGCGCGGACTTCCCGGACGGTGTGCCGCTCGGGAGCTCTATGCGCACCGGCGAGCGCCTGTCGTCCCCGGACGCCTGCACCGTACAACCGCACAGGACCGTGAGCGCGGCGCCCGCGGCGAGTACGGCAGTCGCTCTCCCCATGCCCCTGGTACGCATTTCCGCCCCCCGGCGTCTCACCGCGGCCGCCCCGACCGGGCTGACCGCCCCGATGTCACCTGAGATGTTCCCCGCACGTGACCGGTTGCGAACTACGCGGCATGGTGGGACACAGAAGTGAACTGCGACACGGAGGCCCCACCATGGCGCGTGAGTCGGAGTCCGGACTGCCCATCGAGCCGGTCTACGGGCCGGACGCGCAGGACGGCTGGGACCCGGCCGAGAAGCTGGGCGAGCCGGGGGCGTACCCGTTCACGCGCGGCGTGTACCCCTCCATGTACACGGGCCGCCCCTGGACGATGCGCCAGTACGCGGGCTTCGGCACGGCAACGGAGTCGAACGCCCGCTACCGGCAGCTGATCGCCCACGGCACGATGGGCCTCTCGGTCGCCTTCGACCTGCCCACCCAGATGGGCCACGACTCCGACGCGCCGATCGCGCACGGCGAGGTCGGCAAGGTGGGCGTGGCCATCGACTCGATCGACGACATGCGGGTGCTGTTCGACGGGATCCCGCTGGACCAGGTGTCGACGTCGATGACGATCAACGCGCCGGCCGCGCTGCTCCTCCTGCTGTACCAGCTGGTCGCGGAGGAACAGGGGGTCCCGGCGGACCGGCTCACCGGCACGATCCAGAACGACGTGCTGAAGGAGTACATCGCGCGCGGCACGTACATCTTCCCGCCGAAGCCGTCCCTCCGGCTGATCGCCGACATCTTCCGGTACTGCAAGGCCGAGATCCCGAAGTGGAACACGATCTCGATCTCCGGCTACCACATGGCCGAGGCGGGCGCGTCCCCCGCGCAGGAGATCGCCTTCACCCTCGCCGACGGCATCGAGTACGTCCGCACGGCGGTCGCGGCCGGTATGGACGTCGACGACTTCGCGCCCCGCCTCTCCTTCTTCTTCGTCGCCCGTACGACGCTCCTGGAGGAGGTCGCCAAGTTCCGTGCCGCCCGCCGCATCTGGGCCCGCGTGATGCGGGACGAGTTCGGGGCGAGGAACCCCAAGTCGCTGATGCTCCGCTTCCACACCCAGACGGCCGGCGTGCAGCTGACGGCCCAGCAGCCGGAGGTGAACCTGGTCCGGGTCGCGGTGCAGGGCCTCGCGGCGGTGTTCGGCGGCACCCAGTCCCTGCACACCAACTCCTTCGACGAGGCGATCGCGCTGCCGACGGACAAGAGCGCGCGGCTGGCGTTGCGGACGCAGCAGGTCCTCGCGTACGAGACGGACGTGACGGCGACCGTGGACCCCTTCGCGGGCTCCTATGCCATCGAGAGGATGACCGACGACGTCGAGGCGGCGGCGGTCGGGCTGATGCGGAGGATCGAGGACCTCGGCGGCGCGGTGGCGGCCATCGAGCACGGCTTCCAGAAGAACGAGATCGAGCACAGCGCGTACCGGATCGCCCAGGAGACGGACTCCGGCGAGCGGGTGGTCGTCGGCGTCAACCGCTTCCAGCTGCACGAGGAGGAGCCGTACGAGCCGCTCCGCGTGGACCCGGCCATCGAGGCCCGGCAGGCGGAACGGCTCGTGAGGCTGCGTGCGGAACGGGACCAGGGAGCGGTGGACACGGCGCTGGCCGCGCTGCAGAAGGCGGCCGAGGGCCAGGACAACGTGCTGTACCCGATGAAGGACGCGTTGCGGGCCCGGGCGACGGTGGGCGAGGTGTGCGACGCGCTGCGGGAGGTGTGGGGGACCTACCTGCCGAGCGACGTGTTCTGAACGACCCGCCCCACGACCCGTCCCACCCCTCCCAGGACTGGACGCTGACGAAGGTCGCAGGTGGGAACGGCGACCGTTACATCATCCGCAACCGCAACAGCCTGAAGTGCATCGCCATGCCCGGTGCCACCACGGACAACGGCGCCCAGGCCGTTCAGTGGCCCTGCGACGGCGGCAGCGAGCAGGTCTGGATCCGTGACAGCTGGCAGCGGCTGCGGAACCTGAACAGCGACAAGTGCCTGGCGATCCCCGGCTCCAGCTCGGACAACGGCGCCAAGGTCATCCAGTGGACCTGCTCGGACAGCGGGGACCAGCGATGGAACTGGATCAACCTCTGACCTCCGGCCGCTGAAGGCCGCGGGAACGGAAGGGCGACCGCTTCGGCGGTCGCCCTTCTTCCATGGCCGACGTCTCACCGTCCCCGGCGCCGGGCCTCGCGGATCGCGCGGGTGAGGACCGGCGGGAGCAGGTCGGTGGCGAGCGCTCGGGCGCGACTGCGGGAGGTCCGCCGGGGCGCGGGGCGGGCTGCGGGCTGCTCGGCGGGCTGTTCGGTGGTGTCGTCCGCGTGCCGGGACGGCGGGAACGGCGGGGCCTGTGTGCCCTTGGCCTTGAGGCGGACGATGCGGTGCCCGGCCGCCTGCTGGACGCTCAGCCGGCAGTCCGTGCGCGCCCGCACCATCGCCAGCAGCTCCTCCTGTACCGGCCCGGGGTCACCCCAGGTGCCGTACAGCTTCTGCGTGCTCAGGCAGATCGGGCGCAGGCCCCGGTTGAGCACGGCCTCCCAGGCGGCTATGGAGACACCGGGCGTGTGCTCGGAGCGGAAATCGTCCAGGACGACCACTCCGTCCGGCACCAGCAGGTCCTGGGCGGCGCCGATGTCGTCGTACACGTGCTCGTACAGATGCGAGCCGTCGATGTGCACGAACCGGCACGACCGCGGCGGGACCTCGTCGGGCACGATCGAGCTGGGGCCCTGCAGGACACGGGGCAGCTCGTCGTGGAAGGAGAGGTAGTTCTCCTCGAAGGCCCGCCGGGTCAGGGAGCCGTACGACTTCTGCGACTCCGCCTGGTTGGCGTCGTCCGGCGCGTCCCCCTCGAAGAGGTCGCACACCGTGTAGCGCTCGCCCGGCTGGAGGCGGCGCCCGAGGAAGATCGCGCTCTTGCCCATGTACACGCCGACCTCCAGCAGGTCGCCGTGCAGGCCGGCGGATCGCTGCCGGTCGAGGAGCCAGTCGAAAAGCACCTGGTCGAGAGCGGGGAACCAGCCGGGGACGTCGTCGAGGGTGCGGGGACGTCGGGCGGCGGTCGTGGGCTGTGTGGCTGCCATGGGCACGAGCACTCCGTTGTGAACCTGCGGATCGGACGGGGTACTCGGGCATCTGCCCGGAGGGGGTACGCCAAACCCGCCGCCGGATGAACGGCGGGACAACTTCGCCCGGACAACAGGGGCCTCACCGGTTGCCGGGCGACGGGGCGAGCGGCGCCCACGGCGGGACGCCGGTTCGGACGGTTGGGGGCGGGACCGGGCGGGTCAGACCGGGTATCCCCATTCCTGCGCCAACTCCGCCAGGCGCGGCGGGAGTTCGATGTCCGGGTGGGCGGTGCGGGCGGGCTGGATGCGGCCGGACTTGAGGGTGCTGGACCAGTCGCCCAGCTGGGGGCGGAGGGTGCCGTGGTCCTGTGCGCCGTAGTCGAGCATGCCGGGCTCCCAGGGAACGCCGAGATAGGCGCAGACGCCGCGGGTGACCCGCTCCGGCTCCGCGGTCAGCTCCTCGTACCGGACCACATGGACGTCGAGGTTCCGGCGCGCCTCCTCCAGCTTCTCGCTGTAGCCGAGGACCTCGGCCCGGATGGCCTCGTGGTCGGGATCCGACCGGCGCTCGGTCAGGGACGCGATGACGGTGCCCGGATGCCGCAGCAGGACGATGTGGCGTGCCTTCGGCCAACATCGGTGCAGCCGGGGCCAGATGAGGGTGTTCGGCGGGGTCTTGTCGACGATGACGTCCTTGCCGCTGCGGGTGAGTTCGAGGTGGAGCACCCGGTCCCACAGCAGGTGTTCCAGCTCGTCCTTGTCGAGCCGCAGTTCCTGCATGGCGGCGGCCGTGAACTCGCGGGACAGCTGGACGTGCACGGTGCGCAGATGCATCTCGTGCGGGGCCCGGACCCGGCTGTGGCTGTTCAGCAGCACCCGCAGCAGGGTCGACCCGGAGCGCACCGAGGACAGGACGAAGACCGGTGACTCCACCAGGCGCGGAGCGGGAGGCGCGGTGTAGCAGGCGTCGTCGGAGACGCCGGGGACGTCCGAGTTCCGGGGCCGGGGCGAGGGGATGGCGTCAAGGCTCCCCCGTGGCGGGCTCACCGCCTGCATCATCAGCCTGCCCCGACGCCTCAGTCCCTTGCCGATCGCCGTCATCCGGGGGTCTCGCACGGTGACACCTCTCTCTCGCGCTGTGCGCTCCGTATCCCAGGGGCGACAGCTGAACGGGAGATGACGTGCAGGAGACGCGGCGCGGGAGGGCGTCCGCGTATTTCCCCGCTGACCAGGGGCCTTACCGGTTTCTTAATTCTTCCTGGGAATCCTGGCCAGCTCGCGACGCAGCAGCGGCGTGGCCCAGTCCTCCACACCCCGGTTGAGCAGCCGGGCGAGCAGCAGCATCGAGGCGACCGTGAGCAGGACGGTGGCGTACGAGGGGATGCCGAGGTCCCGGTGCAGGACCTCGATGACAACCCAGCCCAGATGCTCGTGGACGAGGTAGAACGGGTACGTCAGGGCGCCCGCGACCGTCAGCCAGCGCCAGTTCGCCCAGCTCAGCCAGCCCAGCGCGATCGCGGTGACGGCCAGGAAGCCCAGGGTGACGACCAGGATGATGCCGAAGGAGCTGCGGTAGGAGAACGCCTGCACCTCCGGCGCGTGCCACAGGCGGTCGACCGCGTAGTGCTGACCGATCAGCCAGCTCACGACCACGATGCCCCAGGCGTACGCGTCCCGGCGATCGCGGTGCACGAGGTACAGGCCGACGCCGCCGATGAAGTACGGCGCGTACTCGGGCATCAGCACCAGGTCGAGGAGCGGCTCCTGCGCGGCCTGCGCGATGGCCGCCCCCAGCGTCCAGAAGGCGCAGAACATGATCACCCGCCGGCGAGTCGCCCCGGGCAGCACGATGCACAGCGCGAACAGGGCGTAGAAGCGGATCTCCGCCCACAGGGTCCAGCACACGCCCAGCACCCGGTCGACGCCCAGCGGCTGCTGGAGCATCGTCAGGTTCACCAGCGCGTCGCTCGGCGACACGGCCTTGTAGGCGACCACGGGCAGCGCGAACACCGCCGTCACGAGAATGATCGCCGCCCAGTACGCGGGCAGCAGCCGGGCGGCGCGGGAGGCGAAGAACGAGCGCAGCGAGCGACCCCAGCCGCTCATGCATATGACGAACCCGCTGATCACGAAGAACACCTGCACACCCAGGCAGCCGTACGCGAACAGCTCGTGCAGCGTGGGGAACTGGAGGCTCGGCGAGCTGCCCCAGGCCTGGGAGACCTCGCCGTCACGGCCGCCGTAGTGGTACGCCGCGACCATCAGCGCGGCCACCAGGCGCAGTCCGTCCAGCGCGCGCAGCCGGGTCTCGCGGGGCTTGTCCCGCTTGGGGGGCTGATCGGCGGGCTGAGCGGAGACGGTGGACGGCAGGACCGTGCGCACCGCGGTGTCCGTGGAGGCCGCTCGGGTGCCCTCGGACGCGTCGATCACAGGATTCCCCTCAGTGGAACTCAGTCGGGCCACAGCACATTAGTCCGAATTAACAAGGTGCTTCGCCGGATGCGGACAGACTTCGGTCAGCCGTCGGCGGGAATTCATCTTCCTGTCGCTTGCCGAGAAATCCTGGGAAGGTGACGTGAAGGGGAGAAGACGTGAAAGGGCGCGGGGCCGCTCCGTTCGGAAGCGGCCCCACGCCCTGGGGATCGGAAACGGCCCCACACCCTGGGAAAGGTGCGCTCAGCGCTTTACGGCCCGGCGCAGACTGCGCGCCTTGCGCGCGACCCGGCGGACCGTCGCGTTGCGCGGGATGAACGCCAGCTGGGTCGGCACCCCGCCGGGCAGTCCCAGCGAGGTCAGCCGCCTGCGCTTGAAATACCGCAGGGTGTGCGGATTCAGATGCCGCGCCAGATACTCCTCCGCCTCCCGCCGCAGGTTCGGCAGGACCTTGGCCTGCATGGCGAAGCCGACGGCCCGCAGGAGGGCGGCGAGGGCGTCCGTGTCCATGCCCCGGCGCTGGTCGGTGACCGCGGCACGGTCCGTCAGCTCGGGCAGCAGCGCGTGGACGATGGTGACGGGTACGCGGTTGCTGTTCTCGTACGGGGCCAGCCGGTCCAGCAGGATGTCCGTACCGACCTGGGCGACCGGCAGCCGGAACAGCTCGGCCGCGGTGAGCAGGGCCGTCGAGAAGCAGCCGACCACCAGGGCGGGGCGCATCCGCTGGTACAGCACCTCGGCGAGGACCGGGGTGTCCAGGACCGTGAGCTCCGCGCCGAGCTTCTCGGCCTCCCGCTCCAGGGTGCGGGTGAAACGGGCCGGGGCGGTGGGGTGCGGCTTGAACACCACCCGGGTGTGGCCGAGCGCGAAGGCGCCCTTCAGCATCCGGACGTGCAGGTCCTCCTCCTGCTCCGCCGTGAGGATGCCGAGCGCGGAGAGGTACTGACCGAGCAGCAGCGCGGGTTCGTCGATCGCGGGCAACTCGTCCCCGGTCGCGACGAGTTCGGCGAGCACCTTGGTGAAGGCCGCGGTCGGGACGAGCTCCGGCTCGACGCCGAACTCGGTGAGCAGGAGCGGCTTCAGACCCGGCACCAGGTCGAGGTGGAGCAGCCGGTCGATGCGGGTGCCGACCAGCGGGTCGATCTTGTTGCGGGTGGGGCCGTAGCTCATCAGGCCGTCCGCGTAGACCGTGACGGGCGCGCCGGTGAACATCTGCGCGAGGCCGAGCGCGGGGTTGACCTGGATCGACTCGACGGCGACCTCGACGTCGTCGTCGCCGAGGTCCCAGGACATCCGCAGATAGCGTTCCCACAGCGGGACGTCGTCCTGCCGCGGGGCCCAGCCGCCCGGGTGGAAGGGGAAGAACGTCTCGTTCCACGACACGACGTCGTCGAAGCGTTCGCGCAACTGCTCGAAGCCCGGCATCTCGTCCAGGCCGGGCGTCGTCTCCGGTGTCGTCGCGTTGTTGCAGACGAGCAGGATGCGCCGGTCGGCCGGGCGGAAACAGCCTGAGTCGAGGGCGGCGGCGAGCGTGGCGGTGCCGTACAGCGTGGACGCCTGGAAGATCTGCGTGGTCACGCGGCGGCTCCCGCGGCAGCGGGCCGGCGGCGCAGTCGGCGCAGCCTCGACGCGCGCTGGACATCCATGGAGTCGAGGGCGTCGTCCAGTACGTCCTGCGGCAGCCGGCGCAGTGCGGCGGCGCTCATGGACTTCAGTTTTCTCGCCACCGGGGGCTCGAACCTTTCGATGGATCCCAGATGATGGGAAATGATTGCGCAGTAGGTGCGAACGGCCTTGGGCAGGAGTTCGTCCGCATTCCGGTCCTGTGCCGTTTCCTGGACGACCTGGTCGAACGCGCGAATGAAGTCGAGCTGTCGCACGTCACCGATCTGGGTGAGCGACGAGGTGACTCCTCGCCGGTAGAACACACCCAGGAGCCCCACCGCGGCGAAGGAATCCGCTTCCCGGTGGAGCTTCCAGATCCACGGCCGGTCCTCGGCCGTGCGCAGCCCGTCGGTGAAGTGCAGCACGCCCCGGTCGACCAGCCGGCGGTGATAGGCGCCCGCCCAGGCGAAGGCGTAGTCCACGGAGGTGGAGCGGTCGGCGGGCAGGATCGCGTCCCGGGGGTTCATCACCACGCCCCGGCGACCGACCGGGACACGGTGCACGGACCGGGCCCGGGCGGTGCACTGGACGTGGTCGGTGCGTACGAAGTCACAGCCCAACTCCTCCATGGCGGAGACGAGTTGCGCGTAGTAGCCGGGGGCGAGCCAGTCGTCGCCGTCCAGGAACGTGAGGTACTCGCCGCGCGCCTTGTCGATCCCGGTGTTGCGGGCGGTCGCCAGTCCTCCGTTCTGCTCGTGTCTGACATACACCGCGCCTGGAAGCTCGCGCTCCGCGCGCGCGAGAATGTCCGGCGTCTCGTCGCGCGAGCAGTCGTCGACGAGAATGAATTCGAAGTCGTCGCGGGCGTTCGCACGCAGACTCTTCAGGGTGTCGGGCGCATATTGCTGCACGTTGTAGAACGGCACGATGACGGAGAGCTTGACCACGTAGGTGACGTTAGGGGCAGGCCCGGCATTCGTCTTGACCGTCTGCTTGATACCAGGTGAACGACGCGTGGCAGATCTGTGAACCAGGGCCTTTCTCGGGGCGATCCGAGCCTGATTCGCCGTTCGTCGGTGTGCTGTTAACCGTTTGTTGCATTCAGGTTGGGCGGAACCTCGGAATCGCTTCCTAGCGTCTTCGACGTGCCAGCAAGTGCTACGAACAGCCTGAGAGTCGCCGTACTCGCGGATTCCGACACCCGGTGGAAGTGGGGTGCGCTCACCGCGAACCGCATCGCCCCGGAGAGCGGGGGCGAGGCGGGTATCCGCCTGGACGGCTATCTCCTGCGCGGCCGGGCCACCCCCACCCCTCGCCAGCTCCAGGAGGTCGGCGTCCACGCCGACTCCCTCCGCGAGGTGACCGCCGTCGAGTTCCTGCGTGCCATGGGGCAGGAGTCGTACGACGTCCTGGTCCTCGCCCTCGTCGGCGGGGGCGTACAGGCCGTACTGCACGGCCTCAAGCGGGTCTGGGAGGGACAGTCGCAGCGGCCCGTGGTCGTCACCGGCTATGTCGGCGTCGTCTACGAGAAGCTCGCCGACGGCCTGCTGCTGCGGCACGGCGCGGACCTCGTCCTCGCCAACTCCCGCCAGGACGCCGAGCGGTTCCGCGCGGTGTACGAGGGGGTCGGCGCCGACGCCTCGGCGGTGACCGAGGTGGCGCTGCCGTTCCTCGGCGGGGAGCCCTACGCCGGTGAGCGCGACCCGTACACGGTCGTCTTCGCCGCCCAGCCCTCGGTGCCGGACAGCCGCAAGGACCGTACGTACCTGCTGAACCGGCTGATCCAGCACGCCCGCAAGCACCCCGAGCGCGAGGTGCTGCTCAAGCTGCGCTCCAAGCCGGGCGAACACACCACGCACATCGAGGAGTTGCCGTACCAGAAGCTGGTGCAGGGGCTCGAACCGCCGGCCAACTTCCGTCTGGTGTACGGGAACATGGGCGAGGTTCTCGACCGCACCGACCTGCTGGTCACGATCAGCTCCACGGCGGCGCTGGAGTCGCTGCACCGCCGTGTCCCCACCGTCGTCCTCACCGACCTCGGCGTGCGCGAGACGCTCGGCAACCACCACTTCATCGGCTCGGGCTGCCTCGCCTCCTGGGACCAGCTGGACGACGGACACCGCCCGACGCCCGACGAGGAGTGGGTGTCCCGGCAGGGCGTCTGCGCCGACGGCTCCTACGCCACCGCCTTCGACGCGGCCCGCGAGCGCATCGCCAAGCTGCTGGAGCGGCCCGGCGGACTGCCCGCCCTCACGCCGTACTACACGCCGGCCACCGCGCCCGGCTATCTGCCCGGCATCCTCGCCCGCCACCACCTCGGCCCCGACGGCAGCCCGCTGCCCGGCGCCCCCGCCCACGACAAGGAGCCCGGCCCGGTCCGCCAGATAGTGCGCCGGGCGGCGCGCGGTGCCTACCGGCACGGCGTGCAGCGAGTGGCGCCGGTCATCCGGCGGATGGGCGAGCTGTGAGCCGCCAGACCTCACGTCAAGGAGCAGAACCCATGTCCCACCCGGAAGCAGGTCAAGGCACTTCGGTGCCGCGCGTGCTCGCCGTGATCCCCGCGCGCGGCGGCTCCAAGGGCGTGCCCGCGAAGAACCTCATGCCCGTCGGCGGCGTGCCGCTGGTGGCGCGCGCCGTACGTGAGTGCCGGGCTTCGAGACTCGTCACGGACGTCGTCGTCTCCACCGACGACCAGGGCATCGCGGCCGCCGCCCGCCAGGCCGGCGCCGAGGTCGTGCTGCGCCCCGCCGCCATCGCCGGCGACACCGCCACCTCCGAGGCGGCCGTACTGCACGCCATGGACGCGCACGAGGCGCTGCACGGCTCCCCGGTGGACGTGGTCCTGCTCGTGCAGTGCACCAGCCCGTTCATCGTCCGCGAGGACATCGACGGCGTGGTCAAGGCGATCGTCGCCAACGGCGCCGACACGTCCCTGACCGTCGCGCCCTTCCACGGCTTCGTGTGGCGCCACGGCGACGACGAGCCCGCCGCGGCCGTCCGCGCCGAGCGCCGGGCGGCCGAGGGCGGCACCGACACCGTCGCCACCCGCACCACCACATCGGGCGGCGGCTACGGCGTCAACCACGACAAGTCCTTCCGCCCGCGCCGCCAGGACCGCCCCCAGGACTTCCTGGAGACCGGCGCCGCCTACGCGATGGACGCCGGCGGCTTCCGCGAGCACAAGCACCGCTTCTTCGGCCGCACCGAACTCGTGCGCACCGACCCCGCCCGGGTCCTGGAGATCGACGATCCCCACGACCTGGCCCGCGCCCGCGCGCTGGCTCCGCTGTTCGACGCGGACCGGCCCGGCGCCCTCCCGACCGCCGACGAGATCGACGCGGTCGTACTGGACTTCGACGGCACCCAGACCGACGACCGGGTGCTGATCGATGCCGATGGAAAGGAGTTCGTCTCCGTGCACCGCGGAGACGGCCTCGGCATCGCGGCCCTGCGCAAGAGCGGGCTGAAGATGCTGATCCTGTCCACGGAGCAGAACCCGGTCGTCGCCGCCCGCGCACGGAAGCTGCAGATTCCCGTGCTGCACGGCATCGACCGGAAGGACCTCGCGCTGAAGCAGTGGTGCGAGGAGCAGGGCATCGCGCCTGAGCGCGTGCTCTACGTCGGCAACGACGTCAACGACCTCCCGTGCTTCGCCCTCGTGGGCTGGCCCGTGGCGGTCGGCAGCGCCCACGACGTCGTGCGCGGCGCCGCACGCGCGGTCACCACCCTCCCCGGTGGCGACGGCGCAATCCGAGAGATCGCCAGCTGGATCCTCGGCCCCTCTCTCGACTCCCTCACCAAGTAAGGACATCTCTGCCATGAGCACCAACTCCCGCCTCCGCTCCTTCGGTTCGCGCGAAGTCGGCCCGGGCAAGCCCGTCTACATCTGCGGCGAGATCGGCATCAACCACAACGGTGAGCTGGAGAACGCCTTCAAGCTCATCGACGTGGCCGCCGAGGCCGGCTGTGACGCCGTGAAGTTCCAGAAGCGCACCCCGGAGATCTGCACCCCGCGCGACCAGTGGGACATCGAGCGCGACACCCCCTGGGGCCGGATGACCTACATCGACTACCGCCACCGCGTGGAGTTCGGTGAGGACGAGTACCGCCAGATCGACGAGTACTGCAAGACCAAGAACATCGACTGGTTCGCCTCCCCGTGGGACACCGAGGCCGTCGCCTTCCTGGAGAAGTTCGACGTCCCCGCCCACAAGGTCGCCTCGGCCTCCCTCACCGACGACGAGCTGCTGCGCGCCCTGCGCTCCACGGGCCGCGCGGTCATCCTCTCCACCGGCATGTCGACCCCGAAGCAGATCCGCCACGCGGTCGAGGTCCTCGGCTCGGACAACATCGTCATGTGCCACGCCACCTCCACCTACCCGGCCAAGGCCGAGGAGCTCAACCTCCGCGCGATCAACACGCTGGAGAAGGAGTTCCCGAACGTCCCGATCGGCTACTCCGGCCACGAGACGGGCCTGCAGACGACGCTGGCCGCGGTCGCCCTCGGCGCCGTCTTCGTCGAGCGCCACATCACCCTGGACCGCGCGATGTGGGGCTCCGACCAGGCCGCCTCGGTCGAGCCGCAGGGCCTCACCCGCCTGGTCCGCGACATCCGCACCATCGAGGCCTCCCTCGGTGACGGCGTCAAGAAGGTCTACGACTCCGAGCTCGGCCCGATGAAGAAGCTGCGCCGTGTCGCCGGTGTGGTCGCCGAGGCGGAGATCGCCGCCGCGGCGGGCGAGCCGGTCCAGGTCTGAGCCTGAAGGCACCGAGTCCGAGTGCGCCGATCCCGAGTGCCCCGAACAGGAGCGCTCGGGCTCGGCGCCCTTCGGGCTCGTGGCAGTCCCGGGCCGTGTCCGCAAAGTCCCGCCTGCCCCCGACGCCTGGCACGCACTCTCCAGACGCCGCGGGACCCGCCCTTCGGGCGGACGACGGGACTTCGCGGATACGGCCCAGCCGGAACACGAGCTGAATACGAGCGCCGCATGAGCGCCTTACGACGGGACGGTCGTACGCCGATGAGCCACCGCGCCGGGAACACCGGCCCCAGCACTCTCGCCTTCGTCGAGAGCCCGGTACAGCTCCTGAACGTGTTGGAGTGGGCGCACGCCCGCGAGCACGCCCTGGGGGCGCTCACCCTCGTCGTCCTGTCCCCGATCGACCCCATGACCCGCGGCCAGCTGCGGCGGATGGCCGAGCTGGCGCGGAACGACGGCCACGAGGTCCGCTGGGAGGAGGCGCGGGGCGGTCCGGCCGCGCCCTTCCAGACGATCGGCGGCCTCACGGGCCTGCTCCGCCGCGCCGACCGCGTGGTCCTCGGCGACCCCTTCTCCCGGTATGTGCAGTTGTTGTTGACCATCACCCGGGCCCGCGACATCGTCGTCGTCGACGACGGCACGGCGACCATGGAGTTCGTCGCCCAACTGGCCCGCGGCGAGCGCCTGGTGCGCTGGCACCGCAAGGGCGGCCGCCCCGGCCCCCGCGACCTGGTCTTCGCGCCGGTGTCGTCGGCGGCCCGCAAGCGCCTCACGCCGAGTGAGCGGCGGACGGTCGAGATCTTCTCGTCCATGCCGATGGAGGAGACGCCGCAGGGTGTGACGGTCACCGCCAACACCTTCGCCTGGACCCGCGACCGCTTCGGCCCGCCCCGTATCACCAAGGGCGCGGACATGGTGGGCACGTCGCTGGTCGAGACGGGGGTCGTGGACGGCGACCGCTACCTGGAGGCCGTCCGCTCCCTGGCCAAGACGCACGGCGCCACACGCTACTTCGCCCACCGCAGGGAGAGCACGGAGAAGCTGCACCGGCTGGCGGTGGAGACGGGCCTGGAGGTCGTACGTCCGGATCTGCCGCTGGAGCTGATCGCTCGGCGCGGACCGATCGGCCGCACGATCCTGAGCTTCCCGTCGACCGTCGTGCATACGCTGCCGCTGGCGCTGACCGGTACGGAGGTCCGGGTCGCGGTATGCGACATCGACCCGGCGTGGCTGACGGAGAACGCCTCGCCGCGGGCCCAGGGGTTCTTGTCAGGGGTGACGGGGACGGCTCGGGATGTGCACCGGCTGTCGGCGGTTACGGCCGTGTGATCACTCGGCCAGATCAACCCGGGGGCTTGCCCGCCAGGATGTACGCGCGAGGGCGCGTCTCCTCGCCGGACGGTTCGCGCAGGACGCGGGCCTGGAGCTGGAGGTCGGCCTCGGCCAGGTGTGCGGCGACCGTGTCCGGGGTGCGCCAGTGGTAGTCGAGGGAGATCTCGTGCCCGAAGCGCTCCGCGAGGTGGAGGTGTTCCTCGTCGCCGTCGGGCCCGGCGGACTGGAACCCGAGGAGTACGTGGCCGCCGGGGACCAGGACGCGGCGGAACTCGGCGAAGGTGGCGGCGAGGTGTTCGGTCGGGATGTGGATGATCGAGTAGAGGGCGACGATCCCGCCCAGGGTCTCGTCGGGGAGGTCCAGCGACGTCATCGAACCCACGTGGAACCGGAGTTCGGGGTGCGCGCGGCGGGCCAGGGCCACCATCCGGGGCGAGATGTCGACGCCGAAGACCGGTAGGCCGAGGCGGTGGAGGTGGGCGCTGATGGAGCCGGGGCCGCTGCCGAGGTCCGCGACGGGGGCCGGCGCGTGGGCGTGGGCCAGCTCGGCGAAGGTGGCCAACAGGGAGCGGTCCAGGGGGTGGCTGTCGGCCGGCCAGTCGGAGAAGCGGTCGGTGTAGGTGGTGGCTATCGCGTCGTACGAGGCACGGGTGGCCTGGAGGAAGTCGGTGTACTCGGCGTACTCGGCGATCGCGTGGCTCTGGGGGTTCTCGGCGGTCACGGGGCGCACCCTAGTGCGGCCGGAGGGGCCGCCGCCCCCGCTCCCGGCCCTCACGCGTGTGGCGGAGCCGGGAGCGGGCGCGGGGAAGCGGGTCAGATGCCGCCCGCCCTCACACACAGCGGCTGGGTGCCCCTTCCCCGGACCTGTCGCGGGGACACACAGGAGGCTCACAGCGGCCCATGACCGCTCCGCGCGGCGAACGTGACCGAACCATGACCGTTCCGCACCAGACGCCATCACGAAACCCACTGACTCACCCGGCGCCGGGGGCACGGAAAACAACCCGCAACTACCCATGGCAACAGGGAAGTTGAGTTCGAAAAGACTTGGTCGGATTCGATCAACCCGGTTAAGCTTCCCGGGCGGTTTGAGCCCTGGGCTCTTCACGCGCGATGGACCGACCACTTCACCCGTACGGGGGCTTCGGTTGGGCAGAATCGGAAAGTACGCGACAGGCTCAAGAATCCTTATGGTCACGGCGCTCGCCGGGGGCCTGCTGAGTGTGTTCAGCGGCCCGGCCCAGGCGGCTGTGAGCGACTGTTCGTCAAGGAAAAACACCACGGCGAACTGGGCTACCGCAAATTGCCAGGGCGGGTTCGGAACATATCGGGCGGCGGCGCAGTGTGACTCGCCGAATTATCCCTACTCGATCACGATCTATGGGTCGACGGTAACGAAAAGGTCGGGCGTTCCGGGCGGTAATTCAACCGTGTTCGGGGACAGCTACAACTGCCATATCGTGAGGGCCTGGACGGACGCACGCTAGCCTCGATCTCACCTCACGAGCACCGGCCGTGTGCGCTGCGTGACGGAGCCCTCGCCCCCCGGCGCCGCGATCCCACCAGATGAACAGAACCGCCGAGGGGGCGGGGAGCGTGGTATGCGTAGAGAAACGAAGTGTTTACCCATCTCAACCCGCACCCATGCGTCGGGCGGCCAGATTTTCTTCCCCTAACGGGCTGAACTTTTGTTGATCGAGGGTCAGTTGGCCACCCCGGCGTCCTACCCTGTAGAGGGTGAACCAACTGATGTCCCAAGAGTCCGAGGCCGATCACCCCGGGGAAGCCGCACTTCCCGGCATCCTGCCGGAGGCGCTCCGTGCCGAACTCGTCGCGTTCCGGCGTGACTTGCACATGCACCCGGAGCTCGGCAACCAGGAGTTCCGGACCACCGCCGCGATCAAGGGCCGCCTGGAGAAGGCCGGCCTCCAGCCCCGCGTGCTCGACTCCGGAACCGGGCTCATCTGTGACATCGGGGAGTGGGACGGCGAGCAGCCCGTGCTCGCCCTGCGCGGCGACATCGACGCCCTGCCCATCCCGGACACGAAGAGTGACTGCCCGTACCGCTCCACCGTGCCGGACCGGGCGCACGCCTGCGGACACGACGTCCACACGACCGTGGTGCTGGGCGCGGGACTGGTGCTCGCCGACCTGCACCGGCGCGGCCAGCTGCCCCGCCCCGTCCGGCTGCTCTTCCAGCCCGCCGAGGAAGTACTCCCCGGCGGCGCCCTCGACGCCATCAAGTGCGGGGCGCTCGAAGGAGTGGGCCGGATCCTCGCCGTGCACTGCGACCCCAAGGTGGACGCCGGGAAGATCGGCCTGCGGCAGGGCCCGATCACATCCGCCTGCGACCGGCTCGAAATCGCCCTCGACGGGCCCGGCGGGCACACCGCCCGCCCTCATCTGACGACCGACCTGGTCACCGCCGCCGCCCGGGTCGTCACCGACGTGCCCGCGATCGTCGCCCGGCGTGCCGACGCCCGCAGCGGCCTCTCCGTGACCTGGGGGCGGATCGAGTCCGGCCACGCGCCCAACGTCATCCCGCAGCACGCCGAGCTCTCCGGGACCGTGCGGTGCCTGAACCTCGACACCTGGCGGCAGGCGCCCGATCTCGTGGTCGCCGCCATCGACGAGATCGCCAACCTCCACCGCGCCAAGTCGGAGATCAACTACGTCCGCGGCGTCCCGCCCGTCGTCAACGCCCCGGACGCCACCGAACTGCTGCGCGGTGCCATGACCGCCCGCCGCGGCGCCGACTCCGTCGAGGACACCGAGCAGAGCCTCGGCGGCGAGGACTTCTCCTGGTACCTGGAGCACATCTCCGGCGCCATGGCCCGCCTCGGCGTCCGTCACCCGGGTGACAGGATCGGGCGGGATCTGCACCAGGGCGACTTCGACGTGGACGAGTCCGCCATCACGGTGGGCGTGGAACTCTTCACGGCGGCCGCGCTCCTCGACACCGCCGGTTAGCCCCCCGCCCCCCGCCCCTCCCGCCTCCCCGTCCTCCTCCCGCCTCCTTCCGTCCCCTCCGCTTGCGGCCCTCGCGAAGCGGAGGGAGTCTGACCCCATGGCGGGCGGTCCTGAGCGCCATCACGGTCAAGGCGTCCCTGGTGCGCGTGGTTACCGGAGTGCGCGGCGCGCGGCGGGTGCAGTCGCCCCATGCGCGCCTTTCGATCCGATGGTTCACAAGGACGTAACCGGCCATCGGCACGAATGGATAACGGCAAGACGAAACCCCGTTCCCAGGAGTGTCTACGCGCGTTAATGTGCGCCGAACTCAGCACCCACTGCGGGGCTTGGAGAATGGGGACTTCACGATGCGTCGGATATCCGGACTGACCCGTGTCGCGGTGGGGGTCGCGTCGATCGCGCTGGCCGCCACGGCGTGCGGTGGTACCAGCAGTGACAGCGGCGGCGACAGCGACGGCAGCGGCGACACCAAGGGTCTCGCCATCGCGTACGACATCGGCGGCAAGGGCGACCAGTCCTTCAACGACGCCGCGTACGCCGGTCTGCAGAAGGCTCAGAAGGAGTTCAACTACAAGACCGCCGACATCGAGCCCACCGAGGGCGAGACGGACGCCGACAAGGAGCAGCGCCTGGCCTCCCTGGCCAAGCAGGGCTACAACCCGGTGATCGGCATCGGCTACGCCTACGGCCCCGCCATTACGGCCGTGTCCGCGAAGTACCCGAAGACCACCTTCGGGATCGTCGACTCCACGGTGGAGGGTGACAACGTCGCCTCACTGATCTTCGCCGAGGAGCAGGCTTCCTACCTCGCCGGTGTCACCGCCGCCAAGGCCACCAAGACGAACACGGTCGGCTTCGTGGGTGGCGTGGACATCCCGCTGATCCACAAGTTCGAGGCCGGTTACAAGCAGGGTGTCCTGGACACCAACCCCAAGGTCAAGGTCCTGTCGCAGTACCTGACCCAGACTGCCGAGGAAGGCGGATTCGCCAGCCCCGACAAGGGCAAGGCCGCCGCCGAGGGCCAGATCGAGAAGAACGCCGACGTCGTTTACCAGGCGGCCGGTCTGTCGGGCCAGGGCGTCATCGAGGCCGCCGCCAAGGCCAAGGTCTGGGCGATCGGCGTCGACTCCGACCAGTACAAGCAGGCCGCGCTGGCCTCGTACAAGAGCTACATCCTCACCTCCGCCCTGAAGGACGTCGGCGGCGCGGTCTACGCGCTGGCCAAGTCCGTCGAGGACGGCAAGCCGCTGACCGGCACCCAGACCTTCGACCTGAAGGTCAACGGCGTCGGCCTGTCCGAGTCCAACCCGGAGTTCGCCAAGATCGCGGGTCTCACGGACGCGGTGGCGAAGGCCAAGGAAGGCATCATCGACGGCACCATCAAGGTCAAGACCGAGTAGTCGCGGTCGTACCTGGAAGTCGTACGCCTGGAAGCGGGCGGGCATCGGAGGATGCCCGCCCGCTTCGTCGTCGCAGGCCGTCGCAGGCCGTCGCAGGTCGTCGTCGCCGAACGACGCCACGTCACCCACCGCCACCCTCCCTTTGCTGTCGGCAAGCCCTTGGTCAAGGTCTGACGTGCTGTTGGCCACGGGCGCATAACAAGGTGGACAGAAGGGGTTTCCCGGCAGGTCTACGCGCGTTACTCTGCGGCGGAAGCCAGCGCCGTAGCTGTGAAGCTGTACGTGTGAAGCAGTACCTGTGAAGCAGTACCGTCCGGCGCTGGGCGACCCCGGGGAAGTGCAGGCACGCACCACGCCGCCCCGCCACGTACGACAGGAGCTCTACACATGCGCCGGATTTCCCGGATCACGGTCGCAGGCGCAGCGACCGCCTCTCTGGCCCTCGCGCTCTCCGCCTGCGGCGGCACCTCGACTTCGGCCTCGTCGTCGGACTCGAAGGGCGACAAGGGCCTCGCCATCGCGTACGACGTCGGCGGCAAGGGCGACCAGTCCTTCAACGACGCCGCGTACGCGGGGCTGGAGCAGGCGAAGAAGGAGTTCCAGTACGACACGCAGGACGTCGAGCCCACCGAGGGTGAGACGGACGCCGACAAGGAGCAGCGACTGGTGTCGCTGGCCAAGCAGGGCTACAACCCGGTCATCGGCGTCGGCTACGCGTACGCCGCCGCGGTGAAGGGGGCCGCGGAGAAGTTCCCCGACACCACCTTCGGCATCGTGGACGACTCCACGGTCGAGTCGAAGAACGTCGCCGACCTGGTCTTCTCCGAGGAGCAGGCCTCGTACCTGGCCGGCATCGCCGCCGCCAAGAGCACCAAGACGAACACGGTCGGCTTCGTGGGCGGCGTGGACATCCCGCTGATCCACAAGTTCCAGGCCGGCTTCGAGCAGGGCGTCAAGGACACCAACCCCAAGGTCAAGGTCCTCTCCCAGTACCTCACGCAGACCGCGGAGGAGGGTGGCTTCGCCAGCCCGGACAAGGGCAAGTCGGCCGCCGAGGGCCAGATCGAGAAGAAGGCCGACGTCGTCTACGCGGCCGCGGGTCTCTCCGGCCAGGGCGTCATCGAGGCCGCCGCCGCCAACAAGGTGTGGGCCATCGGCGTCGACTCCGACCAGTACAAGCAGGAAGCCCTTGCCAAGTACAAGGACTCCATCCTGACCTCGGCGATGAAGGACGTCGCCAAGGCGGTGTACAACCTGGCGAAGTCGGTCGAGAACGGCAAGCCCGAGACCGGTATCGTTCGTGGCGATCTGAAGACGGGTGAGGTGAGCCTGTCGAACTCCAACCCGAAGTTCGCGGACAACACCGAACTCCAGGACGCCCTCAAGACGGCCAAGGAGAAGATCATCAGCGGCGAGATCAAGGTCAAGTCCAGCTGAGTACGGCTGGGAGGTGTCTCATGGATCAGGCCCGCGACGCCGGCAGGATCCATGAGACCCGTCCCAACACCCTGAGCAGCGGTAACCCCGGGGTTACGTCCGCTCAACGGGGTACGGGGAGGCTTTCCAAGGGCTGTCCCCGTACCCCGTTGGTCGCGGTGCGTCGGCCCCTGTCAGGCCATAGGGGCGCTACGCGCGTAGACGACCCCCGTCCCCAGGAGAGTGCGCCATCAACGCGTCCAGCAGCCCTCCGGCCGGCGCGGCGGTCAACGGTCAGGCGACCGCCGTCGAACTCGCCGGGATCACCAAGCGATTCCCCGGTGTCGTCGCCAACCACGACATCCACCTCACCGTCCGCAAGGGCACCGTCCACGCCCTCGTCGGCGAGAACGGCGCCGGCAAGTCGACGCTGATGAAGATCCTCTACGGCATGCAGAAGCCGGACGAGGGCACCATCGCGATCGACGGCGAGAAGGTCACCTTCTCGTCCCCGGCCGACGCCATCGTCCGCGGCATCGGCATGGTCCACCAGCACTTCATGCTCGCCGACAACCTCACGGTGCTCGAGAACGTCGTCCTCGGCAGCGAGAAGCTGTACGGCATCGGCGCCAAGGCCCGCCGGAAGATCAAGGAGATCTCCGAGCGCTACGGCCTCGGTGTGGAGCCCGACCGCCTCGTCGAGGAGCTCGGTGTCGCCGCCCGCCAGCGCGTGGAGATCCTCAAGGTCCTCTACCGCGGCGCCACCACGCTGATCCTCGACGAGCCCACGGCCGTCCTGGTGCCGCAGGAGGTCGACGCGCTCTTCGACAACCTGCGCGAGCTGAAGGCCGAGGGCCTGTCGGTCATCTTCATCTCCCACAAGCTGGGCGAGGTGCTCTCCGTCGCCGACGAGATCACCGTCATCCGCCGCGGCACCACGGTCGGTACGGCCGTCCCCGCCGAGACGACCCCGCGCCAGCTCGCCGAGATGATGGTGGGCAGCGAACTGCCGACGCCGGAGACCGCCGAGTCCACGGTCACCGACCGCCCCGTCATCACGGTGGACAAGCTGCGCCTGGAGGCGGCCGGCGGCAAGGCCCTGCTCGACGACATCACCTTCACCATCCACGCGGGCGAGGTCCTGGGCATCGCCGGCGTCGAGGGCAACGGCCAGACCGAGCTGGTCGACGCGCTCATCGGCCTCAAGGGCGCCGACTCCGGCACGATCTCGCTGATCGACGAGGAGATCACCGGCTGGACCACCCGCAAGCGCCGCGAGCAGGGCATCGGCTACATCCCCGAGGACCGCCACCGGCACGGTCTGCTCCTGGAGGCCCCCCTCTGGGAGAACCGCATCCTCGGCCATGTCACCGAGAAGCCCCTCGCCAAGGGCGTCTGGCTGGACCCGAAGGCCGCGCAGGAGGACACCCGCCGCATCGTCGAGGCGTACGACGTCCGCACGCCCGGCATCGACGTCACCGCCGCCTCCCTGTCCGGCGGTAACCAGCAGAAGCTGATCGTCGGCCGCGAGATGAGCCACAAGCCGCGCTTCCTGATCGCCGCGCACCCCACCCGTGGTGTCGACGTCGGCGCGCAGGCCGCGATCTGGGACCACATCCGCGAGGCCCGCCGCGAGGGCCTGGCCGTGCTGCTGATCTCCGCCGACCTGGACGAGCTGATCGGCCTGTCCGACACCCTCCGGGTGATCTACAACGGCAAGCTGGTCGCGGACGCCGATCCCGCCACCATCACGCCGGAGGAGCTGGGCTCGGCCATGACCGGTGCCGCGACCGGCCACCTGGAACACGACGAGAACGCCGAGCCCGGCGCAGACACCCCCGAGATCCGCAAGTCTCCCGAGGCTCCGGAAGACGAGGCCCGCTGATGAAGAAGTTCGACAGGGAGCGTGTGCTCCTCGCGGTGGCCGGACCGGTCATCGCGCTCGCCGTGGCCTTCGTGCTCAGCGCGATCGTGCTGCTCGCCTCGGGTAAGAGCCCGGTCGAGCCGTACACCCTGATGTTCGAGCAGATCGGCTTCTCGGACATCCAGGTGCTGGTCATCAACCAGGCCTCGATGTACTACATCGCGGCCCTCGCGGTGGCCATCGGCTTCCGGATGAACCTGTTCAACATCGGCGTCGACGGCCAGTACCAGCTCGCCGCCATGATGGCCGCCATCGTCGGCGCCCACGTGGACCTGCCGGCCGCGATCCAGATCCCGCTGCTGCTCCTCACCGCGGTCTGCACCGGCGCCTTCTGGTCCGGCATCGCCGGTGTCCTCAAGGTCACCCGCGGGGTCAGCGAGGTCGTCGCGACGATCATGCTCAACGCGATCGCGACCTCCGTCATCGCCTACCTGTGGCTGCCGGACGTCTTCGGCGTCAAGGTCGGCAACAACAACACCACCGGTGAGATGCACGAGTCCGGCTGGGTGCCCGGCATCAACATGGGCGACGCCGGCGAGATCTACGGCCTGGTCTTCCTCGCCGTGCTGCTCGGCATCGCCTACTGGGTCGTCCTCAACCGCACCCGGTTCGGCTTCGACCTGCGCGCCTCCGGTGCCTCGGAGTCGGCTGCCGCGGCCAGCGGCGTGGACCCCAAGCGCATGGTGCTCACCGCCATGCTGCTCTCCGGCGGTATCGCGGGTCTGGCGGGTCTGCCGATCCTGCTCGGCGACACCCACACGTACAGCCTGAACTTCCCCACCGGCATCGGCTTCCTCGGCATCGGCATCGCCCTGCTCGGCCGCAACAGCCCCGTCGGCATCGCGTTCGCCGCCCTGCTGTGGGCCTGGCTCGACAAGGCGTCGCCCGAGCTGGACTTCCACGGCTACGACAAGGAGATCGCGGTCATCATGCAGGGCCTGATCGTGCTCTCGGTCGTCGTCTCCTACGAGGCCGTACGCGAATGGGGCCTGCGCCGCCAGCAGCGCCGGGTCGGCGCGGAACTGGCCGCCGGTCACGTGCTCGGCGCCGACAACAACACCACGAAGGAGGTGGCTGGCCGATGACTGCCCCGACCTCAGCGGTTGATGTCAACCAGCCCACGCTGCAGCCCGCGGCCCCGACCGGCCGCCGACTGTCGTGGCCCGTGCTGCTGCTGGTCATCGCCGGAGCCCTGGCGCTGACCTCGATCGTCCGCATCATCACCGGCGCCGACGGCATCACCAACGTCAGCCAGATGTCCACCGCCCTCCAGCTCGCCGTGCCGATCGGCCTCGCGGGTCTCGGCGGTCTGTGGGCCGAGCGGGCGGGCGTCGTCAACATCGGCCTAGAGGGCATGATGATCCTCGGCACCTGGTTCGGCGCCTGGGCCGGCTTCCAGTGGGGCCCGTGGACCGGTGTCGTCGTCGGCATCATCGGCGGCTGCATCGGCGGCATCCTGCACGCCATCGCCACCGTCACCTTCCGGGTCAACCACATCGTCTCCGGTGTGGCGATCAACATCCTCGCCCTCGGCATCACCCGCTACCTCGCGCCCCTCGCCTTCGAGGGCCACGCGGGCGGCTCCGCCAAGCAGTCCCCGGCGATCGACTCCCTCGGCCACTTCACCGTGCCGGGCCTGTCCGACGGGCTGCGGGACCTGAACAACCAGGGCTGGTTCTTCGTCTCCGACATCGCCGGTCTGCTCGGCGGCCTGGTCACCAACGTCTCCTGGCTGACCCTGATCGCCGTGGCGCTGATCCCGGCGACCTGGTGGATCCTGTGGCGTACGGCCTTCGGTCTGCGCCTGCGCTCCTGCGGTGAGAACCCGGTCGCGGCCGAGTCCCTCGGCGTGAACGTCTACAAGTACAAGTACATCGCCGTGATCATCTCCGGCGGCCTGGCCGGACTCGGTGGTGTCTTCCTGTCCATCGTCGCCAACCCCTTCTACCTGGAGGGCCAGGTCAGCGGCCGCGGGTACATCGGACTCGCCGCGATGATCTTCGGCAACTGGATGCCGGGCGGCCTCGCCCTCGGCGCCGGCCTGTTCGGCTACACCGACAGCCTCAACCTGCGTGGCGGCTCCACGAACGTCCACGCCCTGCTGCTGCTCGGCGCGCTCCTGCTGATCATCGGCGCCATCTGGCTGGTGATCCGCAAGAAGTACGCCCCGTCGATGATCACCGCGGTGGTCGGCGCCCTGGTGTACACCTGGTACGCCACCACCAACGAGGTGCCCAACCAGGTCGTCTCCGCCACGCCGTACGTCGTCACGCTCGTCGTCCTCACGCTGTCCGCGCAACGCCTGCGGATGCCGAAGGCGGACGGCCTGCCGTACCGGAAGGGGCAGGGCAAGTGACGTCGGCCGCCTCCCACGACGTCGACTGGGACAAGCTGCGCGCGGCGGCCCGGGACGCCATGTCCCGCGCGTACGCCCCGTACTCCGGCTACCCGGTCGGCGTCGCGGCCCTCGTCGACGACGGCCGTACGATCACCGGCTGCAACGTCGAGAACGCGTCGTACGGCATCGGCCTGTGCGCCGAGTGCGGACTGGTCTCCGAGCTCCAGAACACGGGGGGCGGCCGGCTGACGCACTTCACCTGCGTCGACGGCAAGGGCGACATCCTCGTCCCGTGCGGCCGCTGCCGCCAGCTGCTGCACGAGTTCGGCGGCCCGGACCTGCTCCTGGAAACCCCGGCGGGCATCCTGCCGCTCTCGGAGATGCTGCCCCAGGCCTTCGGGCCGGGCCACCTCCGCAGTTAAGTCGTAACTCCCGTGCGGCCCCTCCGAGTTGCTCCACGCGACCGGCTCGGAGGGGCCGTACGGCTTCTGGAATCCTCGGAAGGAAGCCAAGCCATGGCCATGGACGCCATCTCCGTCATCCGCACCAAGCGGGACCGCGGTGAGCTCAGCGACGAACAGATCGACTGGGTCATCGACGCGTACACCCGCGGGGAGGTCGCCGACGAGCAGATGTCCGCGCTCGCCATGGCGATCCTGCTCAACGGCATGAACCGCCGGGAGATCGCCCGCTGGACGGCCGCGATGATCGCCTCCGGCGAGCGCATGGACTTCTCGTCCCTGTCCCGCCCGACGGCCGACAAGCACTCCACGGGCGGTGTCGGCGACAAGATCACCCTGCCGCTGGCCCCCCTCGTGGCGGCCTGCGGTGCCGCCGTCCCCCAGCTGTCGGGCCGGGGCCTCGGCCACACCGGCGGCACCCTGGACAAGCTGGAGTCGATCCCGGGCTGGCGCGCCCTCCTCTCCAACGAGGAGATGCTGAACGTCCTGGACACCACCGGCGCGGTGATCTGCGCGGCGGGCGACGGCCTGGCCCCGGCGGACAAGAAGCTGTACGCGCTCCGGGACGTCACCGGCACGGTCGAGGCGATCCCGCTGATCGCCTCGTCGATCATGTCGAAGAAGATCGCGGAGGGCACGGGCTCGCTCGTCCTGGACGTGAAGGTCGGCACGGGCGCCTTCATGAAGACCATCGAGGACGCGCGTGAGCTGGCGTCCACGATGGTGGGCCTGGGCACGGACCACGGCGTGAAGACGGTCGCGCTCCTCACGGACATGTCGACCCCGCTCGGCCTCACGGCGGGCAACGCGCTGGAGGTCCGCGAGTCGGTGGAGGTCCTGGCGGGCGGCGGTCCGTCGGATGTGGTCGAGCTGACGATCGCCCTGGCCAGGGAGATGCTGGACGCGGCGGGCGTCAAGGACGCCGACCCGGCGAAGGCCCTGGCCGACGGCTCGGCCATGGACGTCTGGCGGCGCATGATCGCGGCCCAGGGCGGCGACCCGGACGCGGTACTGCCGGTCGCCCGCGAGCAGCACGTGATCAAGGCCCCGTCCTCCGGCGTCCTGACCCGCCTCGACGCCTACGACATCGGCGTCGCCGCCTGGCGCCTCGGTGCCGGCCGTGCCCGCAAGGAGGACCCGGTACAGGCCGGCGCGGGCATCGAACTGCACGCCAAGCCGGGCGACACGGTGACCGAGGGCCAGCCCCTGCTGACCCTGCACACGGACACCCCGGAGCGCTTCGAGTACGCGCTCCAGTCGGTGGAGGGCTCGTACGACATCGCGGCGGCGGGGACAGACTTCACGGCGTCGCCGGTGGTGCTGGAGCGGATTGCCTGACCTGGGGTTTCCCCATTCGGGTGAACGGGATCGGTAGACCCCTGCCGGTCCCGTTCGGCATGCTGGGATCGGTGACGCACCGATAGGAGACCGCCATGAGCGCACTCACCGTGAGCCAGGACCCCGACCAGAACTGGGACGACCTCGTCCGGTACTGGGAGGAGATGGAATGGCCCGAGGGCAGCAAGGTGGAGATCATTGAGGGGATCATCACCACAACGTGATCGCGGCCCGCATCCAGCGTCGCCTCTACTCCGTGATCCCCGAGGAATGGGAGATCTTCCAGACACTGGCGATCGCCGTGCCGTCACGGCTGGGCATGCTCATCCCGGATCTGCTCGTGGCTCCTGTCCAGGAGTGCGCGGAGGCGGACTCCCACATCCCGGCGGCCCTGGCCGAACTCGTCGTCGAGGTGACCTCCAAGTCCAACGCCCACCACGACCGCGTCAGCAAGCCCGCCGCCTGTGCCACCGCCGGGATCCCGCTCTATCTGTTGATCGACCGCTGGGCCCCGGAGGGCCCACCGCCACGCTCTTCGGCGAGCCGAAGGGCGACGTCTACCGTGTGCTGAGCGCCGTGAAGTTCGGTGACCCCATCAAGCTGCCGGAGCCGTTCGACGTGACGATCGACACCAGCGAGCTCCCCGTCGATTGACCGTCAGCCCAGCAACGCCGCCACCACCACCAGCACCGGCACCGAAATCACCGTCGACAGCAGAATCGAGTCCCGGGCCAACCGCTCGCCCACCCGGTAGCTCGACGCGTACGTGTACAGGTTCTGCGCGGCAGGCAGCGCCGACGTCACCACCACGTCCAGCAGCGGAGCGCCCCGCAGGCCGAACACCCCCGCCGCCAGCGCCCAGGCCACCGCCGGCTGGCCCACCGACTTGAGGGCGACCGAGAGGAACACCGGCTGACGGTCGGGCCCCCGGCCGGGCATCGTGCTGCCGCACAGGGAGATGCCGAAGGCCAGCAGGACCGCCGGGACCGACATGCCGCCGATCAGGGTCAGCGGGTCCAGGACGGGGGCCGGGACCTTCAGCCCCGCTGCCGACACCGCCACGCCCGCCAGTGAGCCGACCGCGATCGGGTTGCGCAACGGGGTCAGCAGGCGACGCCACAAGGGGCCCTTCTCGCCCCCGCCGGACAGGTCGAGGATCGTCAGGGCGATGGGCGTGACGCCGACCA
This sequence comes from Streptomyces viridochromogenes, assembly GCF_001270495.1. Lineage (GTDB taxonomy): Bacteria > Actinomycetota > Actinomycetes > Streptomycetales > Streptomycetaceae > Streptomyces > Streptomyces viridochromogenes_A. Next base: position 36,865 of record NZ_LGUR01000048.1, on the reverse strand, counting down.
GCTGGAAGAGCAGGACGGGCGCGACCAGTGAGGCGTCGCCCAGGACGTACACCGCGATCGGGATGCCGAGGTTGCCGGAGTTGACGTAGCTGGAGCAGAGCGCGCCGATCGTGGTTCGGCCCACGCCCCAGCGCCGTACGACACCGACCGCGACGAAGACGCCGGCCGCCGCGGCCGTGCTCAGGGCCGTGACCAGAAGGCGGCTGGAGAAGATCACCGAGAGGTCGGTCTGCGCGAGCGTGGTGAACAGCAGGGCCGGGGACGCCACATGGAAGGCCAGCTTGGTGAGGACCTCACGACCGTGGGCGCCGAGGTAGCCGCGCCGGCCGATCACGTACCCCACCCCGATGACGACCGCGATCACCGCGAAGCCGGTCAGCACCCCCTGCACGGCGCCTCCACGGCGGGGAGGAGGCCGCTGGGTATTTGGGGAGGTGCTGATACGTGGGGCATACAGCAAACCCTCTGGGGAAGGAGGGGAGCGGGTCAACGTGATCTCGGTCGGCGGACACCCCGTGCAAGGGCGATGAGCAGCGGAAACCGTCGACCGGCGCCCGGCCCGATGAGTTACGCCCGCCTGCCCGGTCTACCGATCGTGGATGCCATGACACCCGCTGTACTCGTGCTGGCCGGCCCCGTCACCCGGGAAGAGGTGGCCGGGCTGTGCGACGACGTGCGGGCACGGCTGGAGGCGACCGGGGCGAGAGTCGTGGTGTGCGATGTGGGAGGGCTCGGGCCGCCGGGACTGGGCGTCGTGGACCTGCTGGCGCGCCTCCAGCTCGCCGCCCGGCGGGCCGGGGGCCGGATACGGCTGCGCGACCCGGATCCCGCGCTACACGCTCTCCTCGACCTGGTCGGCCTCCGCTTCGAGGTGGAGGGGGAGGTCGAACAGCGGGAACCAGCGCTTGGTGTCGAGGAAGCAGTGGAACCCGGTGATCCGGCCGTCTGAGATCTCCAGCACCTGCACCGCCCACGGGCTGAAGCCGCCCGCCTCCGGGTCCGGCTTGTACTGGGCGAAGCCCGGCAGCCCGTTGACCTGGACCGGCACCAGACGTGAGCCCGCACAGGGGGCGCCGAGGGTCGTCATGAAGCCCGTGATGTCCTGGACGCCGGTCAGCCACAGGTCGAACGGCGGCATGGTCATGACGGCGTCCTCGTGCAGCAGTGCCGTCAGCGCCGTCATGTCATAGCCCTCGAAGGCCGCGACATACCGCTCCAAGAGCTTCTGCTGCTCCTCGTCCAGCGGATCGGAAGCGGCGGCGTCACTGCCCGGCTGCTGCTGCTCGGCGAGCGTCGCACGCGCCCGCTGCAACGCGCTGTTGACCGAAGCGACCGTGGTGCCGAGCAGCTCGGCGACCTCGCTGGCCTTCCAGGCCAGCACCTCGCGCAGGATCAGCACCGCCCGCTGCTTGGGCGGCAGCTGCTGGAGGGCCGCCATGAAGGCGAGCCGCACCGACTCCTTGGCGACCGCCGCCTCCGCCGGGTCGTCGGTCGTGGGCAGCACCCGGCTGTCCGGCATCGGCTCCAGCCAGGTGTTGTCCGGCCGGGGGGAGAGCGCCGCCCGCGCCAGCGGCGTCGATTCCGTGAGGTCCATGGGCCTGGCCCGTTTGTTGCCCGCGGTCAGCATGTCCAGGCACACGTTCGTCGCGATGCGATAGAGCCACGACCGGAGACTGGAGCGCCCCTCGAACTTGTCGTAACTCCGCCAGGCGCGCACCATCGTGTCCTGCACCGCGTCCTCGGCCTCGAATGAGGAGCCGAGCATGCGGTAGCAGTACCCGGTCAGTTCGACGCGGTGTTTCTCCAGCCTGACGTCGAGGTCCGTCGTAGTCGCCGTGCCGTCGCTCATCGTCCACCCACCCCTGTGGCCGTATCTCCCGTCGTGCGCCTCATCGCGCCCAACACCCCGGAAGCTACCGCAGCCCACTGACAATGGCCCCCGGAGCGGACAAAGCAGCAGGTCAGAAATGGTCGCCACGGGACGGACACGCCGCTGGGGCGCACCCGTGTCCCAAGGGTGCGCCCCAGCGGCGTGGTGCGGGAGAGGTGGATCAGACCGGAAGCCCGTTCACCGGCAGGCCCTGGGTGGGCAGGCCCTGCATCGGCAGACCGCCGAGCAGCCCCTCCGCCACGGCGAGCGGGCCCCCGGCCAGCGCCTGCTCCGCAGCCGGCTGCGCGGCGGCGACGCCGGTCGTGAGTGCCTCCTGCCCCTGGGCCAGGCCCGCACCGCCCTGGGCCAGCCCCGCACCGGCGGCGGGACCCGCCTGCGAGAGGTGCTCGGCCGGGAGGGCGCTGGTCACGGTGCCCAGCGCCGCGCCCGCGGCGTCCGGGGCGACCGGAGCGGCGTTCGCGGCACCCGCGCCCGCGGCGGCGAAGGCGGCACCGAGAGCGGCGACACCGAGGGTCTTGGCAGCAGACTGCTTCATGAAAGTAAGTCCTCGAAAATTCGTTACGGGGTTGAGCGGTTCTCGACCGTAAACACGCCCCGCATGCCACCGCAAACATCGAAATGCGGACGGATTGTGAATGGCGTCCGCATTCCGTGTGCGCGGGGGATCCCCGATCAGCCCTCCTCGGCCTCAGAACCGCTGGTAGAGGTGGTCTGCCGAAACAGCCATTCGGACTTGAGTTCGGCATATCCGGGCTTGATCACGTCATTGATCATCGCGAGTCGTTCATCGAAAGGAATGAACGATGATTTCATCGCATTGACGGAGAACCACTGCATGTCGTCGAGCGTGTAGTCGAATGCGTCGACAAGGTGCTCGAATTCCCGGCTCATACTGGTGTGGGACATGAGGCGGTTGTCGGTGTTCACGGTGGCCCGGAAATGCAGGCGGCGCAGCAGGCCGATGGGGTGCGCGGCGTACGAGTCGGCGGCGCCCGTCTGGAGGTTGGAACTGGGGCACAGCTCCAGTGGGATGCGCTTGTCCCGTACGTACGACGCGAGCCGGCCCAGCTTCACCGAGCCGTCGGCGTGCACCTGGATGTCGTCGATGATGCGCACCCCGTGCCCGAGCCGGTCGGCGCCGCACCACTGGAGGGCCTGCCAGATGGACGGCAGGCCGAACGCCTCGCCCGCGTGGATGGTGAAGTGGTTGTTCTCCCGCTTGAGGTACTCGAAGGCGTCGAGATGCCGGGTCGGCGGGTGGCCGGCCTCGGCGCCCGCGATGTCGAAGCCGACGACGCCCAGATCGCGGTAGCGGTTGGCGAGTTCGGCGATCTCCAGCGCGCGGGCGGCGTGCCGCATCGCGGTGAGCAGGGCGCCCACGCGGATGCGGTGGCCGTTCTCCCGCGCGATCGCCTCGCCCTCCCGGAAGCCCTCGTTGACGGCCTCGACGACCTCTTCGAGGCTGAGCCCGCCTTCGAGGTGCTGTTCCGGCGCGTAGCGCACCTCGGCGTAGACGACACCGTCCTCCGCGAGGTCCTCGGCGCACTCGCGTGCGACCCGGACCAGGGCGTCGCGGGTCTGCATCACGCCGACGGTGTGGGAGAAGGTCTCCAGGTACCGCTCCAGAGACCCGGAGTCGGCGGCCTCGTGGAACCAGACGCCGAGCTTGTCGGGGTCGGTCTCGGGGAGTTGGGAATAGCCCGCCTCGCGGGCGAGCTCGACGATCGTGCCGGGGCGGAGCCCGCCGTCGAGGTGGTCGTGCAGCAGAACCTTCGGCGCCCGGCGGATCTGGTCCGAGCTCGGGATGTTCGCCTTCTGAGCAGTCTGGCTCGTCATTTCCGCACTCTAACGCCTACGCGCGTAGAGGGCTCGTTTCATCGCGACTCGTTCATCGCGGCTGGTTCGTCCCTGGTCCGTCGCTCGTCTCGATTTGTGCTTTACACATCCGTCGATACGTAACGGTGACCCCACGGACGGGTCGCGTACACCCGCGCTTCTGACACTGTTCTGTCATGGCACAGCAAGCGACGCCGGTGCGCAGGGTCCGGCTGGGCAAGGCGATCGGGCCGGAGCCGACGGCGGTGAGCGGAGTGGTACTTCTGCTTCCCGGAGGTGACGAAGTATCACATCGCAAGCCGGCGACCTTGCTGGCGACCTCCTATGTACGGACCCTCGGGCGCCGTCTGATGCGCACGGGGCGGGCGGAGGGGCTCGTCACGCATGTCGTCCACTACCGCTTTCGCGGGTGGAACGGCAGTGACGCGAACCAGGTGAGCGACGCGTTGTGGGCCGCCGACGAGGTCGTACGGCGCTATGGCGACGTCCCCGTGTGTCTCGCCGGGGTCGACATGGGCGGGCGGGCCGCCCTGCGGGCGGGTGGCCACGAGGCCGTCAACTCCGTGCTGGCGATCGCTCCTTGGCTGCCGGAGGAGGACGTGGCGGCGTCACCCGAACCGGTGAGACAGCTCGGGGGACGGCGGGTGATGATCGTGCACGGCACGAACGACGAGCGGACCGATCCCGAGCTGTCGTTCCGGTTGGCGGCGCGGGCGAAGAAGGCGAACCGGGACGTGTGCCGGTTCGAAGTGCACTCCGACCGGCATGGGTTGCAGCAGCATCGGGACGAAGTCCTTTCGCTGGCCGAGGACTTCGTGATGGGGGTGTTGTTCGGGAGGGCGTTCTCGCGGCCGGTCGCCGACGCGTTCGCGGCGCCGCCTCCCTTGGGGTTGCGGATGCCGTTGGCCTCCGGCTTCGGGCGGAGGCGGTAGCGCCGTTGGGTATCTGTCCCGTTGGCGGCTGCGGGGCGGCGGGGGCTGGTCGCGCCCACGCGGCGGAGCCGCATATCGATCCAGCCCCGCGCCCCTAGGGCAACAGGCTTCCCCTTCTCGAGAGCAGGAACTTCTTGAAGGCCGCCACCGGGGGTGTGTCCGGGCGGTCGGCCAGCCATGCGACGCCGATTTCCCGTGCCGCTCTCGGAGCTGTGACCGTCAGCTCCGCCACTCCCGGGCGGGGCACCGCAGGGGGCGGCAGCAGAGCCACTCCCAGACCGGCCGCCACCAGGCCCCTCAGGGTCTCCGCCTCCTCGCCCTCGAAGGCGATACGGGGCTTGAAGCCTGCTTCCTGGCAGAGGTCGTCGGTGATGCGGCGCATGCCGTAGCCGGGCTCCAGGGTTACGAAGATCTCGTCGGAGGCCTCCGCCAGGCGGATGCGTTTGCGGGAGGCCAGGCGGTGGTCGGCGGGGACGACGAGGCGGAGTTTCTGTTCGTCCAGGCGGCGGGCGACCAGGTCGGGGGCGTCCGGGACCGGGGAGGTGAGGCAGAGGTCCAGCTCGCCCGCGCGCAGGCGTTCGAGCATCGCCTCGCCGTAGTTCTGAACCAGGCTGAAGCGGATGCGTGGGTGGTCGGCGCGGAAGGCGTGCAGGAGGCCCGGGACCGTTTCCGCGCCCATGGTGTGCAGGAAGCCGAAGGCGACCTTGCCGGTGGCCGGGTCGGCGTCGGCGCGGACCTCGTCGGCGGCGCGCGCGATCTCGGCCAGGGCGCGTTCGACCGAGGTGAGGAAGGTGCGGCCGGCGGGGGTCAGGGAGACCGTACGGCCGTGGCGGGCGAACAGGTCGACGCCCAGGTCCTGTTCCAGCCGGACCATGGCCCGCGAGAGCGTGGACTGCGGGACCCGCATCTCCTGGGCGGCCCGGGTGACATGCTCGGTACGGGCCACGCCGGCGAAGTGGGCGAGGCGCGGAGCGAGCAACATCGTCATGTCTTCTGTGTCACTGGATGGTGACAGTCGAGGCTGTGAGCTGTACTGATGCGCCATGGGAACGATTATGGCCAATCCATGCATTGGACGGAACAGTGGGGGCGTACGTAGCTTCGAAGCATGTCTCCCGCCAGTACCGGGGCGTCCACCACCGTGGACGCCGCACCCGCAGTCCCTGTCGTCGACTCCCGCATGGCCCCGGGCGGCCCCGGCTACCGCCGGATGAGCTTCGCCCTCTTCCTCGCCGGCGTCGCGACCTTCGCGCTCCTCTACTCCACACAGGCCCTTCTGCCGCTGATCTCCGGTGAGTTCGGGGTGGCGGCGAGCGAGGCGAGCTGGACGGTGGCGGCCGCGACGGGCGGTCTGGCCCTGTTCGTGCTCCCCATGAGCGCGCTGTCGGAGCGCTTCGGACGCCGTACGGTCATGACGGCCTCGCTGGCGGTCGCGGTGACCGTCGGACTGCTGGTCCCCTTCGCCCCCAACCTGACCGCCCTCGTCGTGCTGCGGGCGGTCCAGGGAGCTGCCCTGGCGGGGCTTCCGGCGTCGGCCACGGCCTATCTGGCCGAGGAAGTCCGGCCGAAGGCGCTGGTCACGGCCATCGGCCTGTTCGTCGCGGGCAACAGCGTCGGCGGCATGAGCGGCCGGGTCATCACCGGCTGGGTCGCGCAGGAGTGGGGCTGGCGGGTCGCCATCGGCGTGATCGGCGTGATCGCGGTCGCGTGCGCCGTGGCCTTCCGGCTGCTACTCCCGGCACCGCGCCACTTCAAGCCGGGCTCGCTGCGGCCGCGCGTCCTCGCGCGTACGGTGCGTGACCACCTCGCCAACCCGCTGCTGTGCCGCCTCTACGCCATCGGCGCCCTGTTCATGACGATCTTCGGCGGCGTGTACACGGTGATCGGCTACCGCCTCACGGAGGCGCCGTTCTCGCTGCCGCAGGGCGTCATCGGCTCGGTCTTCCTGGTGTACCTGGTCGGTACGGTGTCGGCCTCGACGGCGGGACGCCTGGTGGGCCGGCTGGGGCGCAGGGGCGCGCTGTACGCGGCGGGCGGCACCACGGCCGCGGGTCTGCTGCTGTCCCTGGCGGGCTCGCTCCCGCTGGTCCTGCTCGGCCTGGTCCTGATCACCGGCGGCTTCTTCGCGGGGCACGCGGTGGCGTCCTCGGCGGTCAGCAAGACGGCCACACAGGGCCGCGCCCAGGCTTCGGCGCTGTACCAGTCCGCCTACTACATCGGCTCCAGCGCGGGCAGCACGGTCGGCGCCGTCGCCTTCCACGCGGGCGGCTGGGCCGGGACGGTCGGGGTCGGCCTGCTGGCGGTGCTCGGCGTCGTGACGATCACCGTGTTCGGGACGCGGGCGGCGCGGCTCCAGCGGCAGCAGTTGGCTACGGCTGCCTGAGCCGGTCGTGGCCGGCCATGCGGGTGGTGATCGGTCGTAGGGCTTGTTTCCCCTGGTCGGGGCCGGTTGTCAGTGGCTGCGGATAGCCTCCGCGAGCATTGATGACCGGGTCCGGGCAGGGGGATTTTCATGGAGTTCAGGATCGAACGCGCCGCCTTCGCCGAGGCCGTCGGCTGGGCGGGGCGCGCCCTGCCCTCGCGTACGCCGGTGCCGGTGCTGGGCGGTCTGCTGCTGGCGGCGGGCGCGGGGCGGCTCACCGCGTCCGGGTTCGACTTCGAGGCGGCGGCGCGGACCGAGGTGGACGCCGAGACCGGGGCGGCCGGTGAGGTGCTCGTACCGGGGCGCCGGCTGCTGGACATCTGCCGGGTGCTGCCGGACGGGCCGGTGAGCTGCTCCCTGGAGGGCACGCGGTTCACGGTGGCGGCCGGCGGCACCGAGTTCGGGCTGTCCACGCTGCCGCGCGAGGAGTACCCGGCTCTGCCGCCACAGCCCGCCCCCTACGGCAGTGTGGACGCCGCCGCCTTCGCCACGGCCGTCGGGCAGGTGGCCGTCGCGGCCGGGCGGGACGACACGCTGCCGGTGTTGACCGGAGTCCAGCTGCGCCTGGACGGCGACTCGATGACTCTGTCGGCTTCGGATCGGTATCGCTACGCCGTGCGACGGGTGGGGTGGAAGCCGGAGGGAGGGGGCGGGGAGGGCCTTGCCGACGGTGCTGGGGGTGCCGGCGGTGTCGTGGAGGCGCTCGTGCCGGCTCGGCGGTTGCTCGACGCCGCGCGGTCGCTGGCGCGGTGCGGGGGCGTGCGGGTCGGGCTGGAGACGGCGGCGGGTGGCGGGCTGGTCGGCTTCGAGGGCGGGGGCATGCGGAGCGTCGTCCGGCTACTGGACGGGCGGCTGCCGGCGTACGGGTCGTTGTTCGACATGGCCGGGGCGGCCGTCGCCGAGGTGGAGTGCGGGGTGTTCGCGGAGGCCGTGCGGAGGGTGGCCGTGGTGGCCGAGGCGAGCAGTCCGGTGCGGTTGGACTTCTCGGCCGAGGGATCGGTGCTGCTACGGGCCGGGTACGGGGACGACGTGGCCGCGCAGCGGTTGCCCGCCGTGCTCAGCGGTGCGGAGGAGGTCACCGTGGCGTTCAATCCGGCGTATCTGCTGGACGCGCTGAACTCCTTCGCGGCGGACCGGCTGCGGCTGGAGATGGTCGGGGCGGGGCAGCGGGTGCTGTTGAGCGGGGTGGAGGAGGAGGGCGGTGGGCCGGGGGAGGCGCATCGGCATCTGCTCATGTCCGTGAAGCAGTTGGTCTGACAGACGCGAGTGCGCCCCGCCGGGGGGATGGCGGGGCGCACTGGATTTGTTGGGTTACCAGGCTGTGCGCGTCTTCGCCTTGTCCTCGGAGGGCAGCAGGATCCAGAGGGCTATGTAGAGGAGAAACTGCGGTCCGGGGAGCAGGCAGGAGATCAGGAAGATCACGCGCATGGTCGTCGCGGAGGTGCCGAAGCGCCGTGCCAGCGCGGCGCACACTCCGCCGATCATGCGGCCGTGGGTGGGTCGGGCGAGCGCGGTCATGGTGCGGCTCCTTCGCGAGCGTCGGTCGACCCCTCTTGTGGGGCCTCGTGAGGGGTTTCCTCAACTGACATCCACGCTACGGCGACGAACCGGGCAAAGCGTCACTCTATGGAGCTATCCCGACCCTGGGAATCGTCGGGGTCCGACCCTGAGAGAGCTCCTCCTGGGGGACGGTCGCCCGGTGTGCTCGCTCCGACCTGCGGCGGAGCCGGGCGCGGGCCGCGGGGACGACCGTGGCGTGCGCCAGGCCCACGCCCACCGTGTTCAGCAGCAGTGAGTCGACGTCGACGATCTGGCCCGGTACGCCGGTCTGCAACAGCTCGATGCCCAGCGAGATCAGGGCGCCGGCGGCGACCGTACGGACCAGGGAGCCGAGCGGGGAGACGCTGATCCTTCCGTGTGCCATCGGGATCAGCACTCCCAGCGGTGCGAGCAGCGCGAGTCCTTCGACGAGGTGCCGGGCGGCCTCCTGCCAGCCCAGCGCCAGGTCGGCTCTGATGCCGGCGAACGGCCTGAGGTTGGCCGGCATCACCCAGGGGACGTCCAGGGGGCGCAGCGTGAGCCAGGCGACGAACGCGAGGTGCGCGACCAGGAGGACACCCCCCGTCGCACGGATGCGGATCGCGGCGCTGCCGCCGATGGAGCCTTGACGCTGCACGCCCCCCTAGACGCGCCCCCCGGCAGGATCGGTTCCGGGGTGGGGCGCAATGGGGTGAGGCGTCCGCCACAGCGGCCTCCGGCGGTTGGGCGGGTGGGGTGCCTGCGGCGGCCTGCTGCCGGTCGGTGGGGGTGCGCGCCACGCCGCTGCGGCGGCTCGTTGCGGTGGGTGGGCGTTCGCGTCTGTGCCTGCGGCGCCTGTGCGGCTTCGGCGGGGGTTCGCGTAGCGCCTGCGGGTTCGTCGTGGGGCGGGGCCGCGTCGGGGGGTGTCCGTCCTCGGTCCGGTGGCTGGTGTACTGCCAGGAGGTCCTGTTACTTGACACCGGACTCTGCGGGCGGACACCCCCCGACGCGCCCCCTCGCCGCCGTACGCGGCTGCGGGCTCGTGGGGGTACGCCCCGTGGTGTGGTTTCAGCCGTCCGATACGTCCGTGGACGGGGGCTCGTTGCTGCCCGGTCGGGTGCGGACCTCGTCTGTGCACTCGTAGCGGCGTGGTGGGTCGTTGGACGGGCCGCCAAGGATGACCGAGCCGTCGCCCTCCGCGGCTGTCGAGTCGGAGAAGGTGCAGACGATCTGGGCGAGGGCGTACGACGTGAGGTCGTCGGGCGGGGTGCTCAGGCGCAGGGTCTCGTCGGGGTCGTTGCGGCGTGGGCCGGTCACGCCCATCGCGCCGCGGACGTCTGTGGTGTAGCCGGCCTCTTTCTCGGCCGTCGACGGGGTCGCCTCCAGCTCGTCGAGCAGGCCCTGGGCCACGAGGACGCGGCGTGCCGAGTCCGCCGTGCCGTCGGGGACGCGCACGGTGCGGTCGACCGCCACGAGTTGGGAGCCGCACAGGAGGAAGACCTGGACCGGGAGGCCGCGCGCGGCCTGCGTCGAGACGTCGGGTTCGGAGAGGGAGCAGTGCACGCGCGAGGGGGCGGGGCCGAAGTTGGTCGGTACTTCCGTGGATCGGATGCCGCATCCGGCCAGGAGCGCGGCGCCCGTCAGGGAGAGTGCCAGCAGGCCGCGTACGTTCATCGGGCGTCCCCCTTCTTGGGGCCGTCGGCGCCCTGGCCGTTGGTCTGTTCCGCCAGTTCCGAGGCGTCCTGGGGCAGGCGCAGGGTGAACACCGCGCCTCCCTCGGGGGAGTTGGCGGCGGTGATCTCGCCGCCGTGGATGTGGGCGTTCTCCAAGGCGATGGACAGGCCCAGGCCGCTGCCCTCGGAGCGGGGGCGGGAGGCGCTGGCCTTGTAGAAGCGGTCGAAGACGTGGGGGAGTACGTCCTCGGGGATGCCGGGGCCGTGGTCCTGGACCGTGATGGTCACCGAGTCCTCCGCCGCCCGGACCGAGACCCGGACCGGGGAGCCGCCGTGCTTGAGGGCGTTGCCGATGAGGTTGGCCAGGATGACGTCCAGGCGGCGGGGGTCCAGGCGGGCCATGATCCCGCGCTCGGCGTCGAGGTCCACCGCGTCCAGCCAGGCCCGGGCGTCGATGCAGGCGGTGATCTGGTCGGCGACGTCGACGTGGTCGAGGACGAGGCGTGCGGTGCCCGCGTCGAAGCGGGTGACCTCCATCAGGTTCTCGACCAGGTCGTTGAGTCGGCGGGTCTCGCTGACGACGAGGCGTACGGCGGGTTCGATCATCGGGTCCATGGATCCGGTGTCCGCCTCCAGCTCCTCCTCCAGGACCTCGGTGACGGCGGTGATCGCGGTGAGCGGGGTGCGCAGTTCGTGGGACATGTCGGCCACGAAGCGCCGGGACGCCTCGTCGCGTGAGGCCATGTCGGCGACGCGCTTCTCCAGTGCCTCGGCGGCGTTGTTGAAGGTGCGGGAGAGGTCGGCCAGTTCGTCCGTGCCGGAGACTCTCAGGCGTGTGTCCAGCTTGCCTTCGCCCAGGCGGCGGGCGGCCACGCCGAGCCGTTGCACCGGCTTCAGTACGGTCGTGGCGGCGGCCTGCGCGAGCAGTGCGGAGCCGATCAGCGCGAGGCCCGTGGCGATGCCGAGAGACCAGGACAGGGAGTTGAGGTCCTTGGCCTCCTGCTCAAGGGACTTCATCATGTAGCCGGTCGGCCCGCCACCGATCACCTTCGTACCGGCGATCAGGTATGGGGTGTCGTCCTCCACCACTCGCTGCCAGTACAGGTGGTACTCGGCCTTGTTGGAGGAGTTGACCTGTTGTTTCTCGTTCACGGCCGTGCGCAGGGATTTCGGCACGTCGGCGAGGGTGAAGCCGTCCAGGCCGCCGGAACTGCCGTACGCGGGCGTGCCGTCGGCGTCCTGGGCGACCAGCAGGACGGAGAAACGCTGGCTGCTGTTGGCCATCTGGCCGGCGGTGTGCTGGAGCTCGTCCTGCGTCGGCTCCTCGGGCAGCAGGCCCGCGCGGTTCTGCATCTCCTGCTCGAAGTCGCGCAGCACCGCGTCCTGGGTGCGGGTGAGCACCGCCTCGCGGTTGAGCCAGTAGGCGATCCCGGACGCGGACACGGCGGCCGTGAGCGCCACCAGGCCGAAGACGACCACCAGGCGCAGTCGAAGACTGGTGAAGCGCAGCCGTGACCACACTCCCTTGCGAGCCGCGAGCCAGCCGCGGAAACCCCCCTGTGCCTTTGTCACTGAGGCGCGTCCAGGCGGTAGCCGACACCACGGACGGTACGGATGAGGGTGGGGGACGACGGGACGTCCTCGACCTTGGCGCGCAGGCGCTGGACGCAGGCGTCGACGAGGCGTGAGTCGCCGAGGTAGTCGTGCTCCCAGACGAGGCGCAGGAGTTGCTGACGGGACAGGGCCTGGCCCGGCCGGCGGCTCAGTTCGAGGAGCAGGCGCAGCTCGGTCGGGGTGAGCTGGAGGTCCTCGCCGTTCTTCGTCACGGTCATCGCGGCACGGTCGATGACGAGGCTGCCGTAGGTCGCCGCGTCGTTCGACTCGCGCTCGCCGCGGCGCAGCACGGCACGGATCCGGGCGTCGAGGACCCGCCCCTGGACGGGTTTGACGACATAGTCGTCGGCACCGGACTCCAGTCCGACCACGACGTCGATGTCGTCGCTGCGCGCGGTCAGCAGAATGATCGGCAGCTGGTCCGTGCGCCGGATGCGCCGGCACACCTCGAACCCGTCGATGCCGGGCAGCATCACGTCCAGCACGATCAGGTCCGGCCGCTGCTCACGCAGCAGCTTCAGGCCGTCCTCGCCGGTGGCAGCCGTGGCCACACGGTGTCCCTGGCGCGTCAGTGAGAGCTCCAGGGCCGTGCGGATGGCGTCGTCGTCCTCGATCAGCAACAGGGAAGGCACGGGGCTCATTCTGGCCCATGCGGGCCTGGTCTTTCGACACCTGTACGAGCAGTACGCATACGCGCACGTAGCGCTCATGCCTGTGTGCGGGCTGTCGCGCGCCTGGGGGCGGCCTACGAGACAGGCCCCTGTGACAGGTCTGTGACAGTCGGCGGACACGTCCATGAAGGTGCCCGGGCAAGCTTTTCGGCACAGGCAGGACAGCAAGTCGCACCACAGCAAGACGAACGAGCAGAACACCGGAAGTCCACGACGGGGGGCGCGAGATGAACACGCTGCACGGCACCAGCAACAGCGCAGTGATCACGCGTCTGCACGACGTGAACGGGGGCCGGGGTTCCGAGAGGTCCGGTGCCGTGAGCGGGCGGGGGTGCGCTCGCGGCGCCGGGCGTCAGCACACCGCGTACATGACGGTGGTTGACGGTTTCACAGGGGAAACGCACGGGGGATCCGCGTACAGGGAGGACTCGGGGGAGCGTCGTCGCTCGCTGTCGGAGGCGGAGTTCACCGCCTACGTCCAGGAGCGCCGCGCCTCCCTGTACGCAACCGCCTACCACCTGACCGGTGACCGATTCGAGGCCGAGGACCTGCTCCAGAGCGCGCTGTTCTCGACGTACAAGGCATGGGACCGGATCAGTGACAAGGCCGCTGTGGGTGGCTACCTGCGGCGGACCATGACCAACCTGCACATCAGCGCGTGGCGCCGCCGCAAGCTGAACGAGTACCCGACCGAGGAGCTGCCGGAGACGCCCGGCGACATGGACGCGATGCGCGGCACGGAGCTGCGCGCGGTCCTGTGGCAGGCGCTCGCCCGCCTCCCCGAACTCCAGCGGACGATGCTGGTCCTCCGTTACTACGAGGGCCGCACCGACCCGGAGATCGCGGAGATCCTCGACATCAGTGTCGGCACGGTGAAGTCGAGCATCTGGCGGTCGCTCCGCCGGCTGCGCGAGGACGAGGTCCTCAGCTTCGGCCGTGACGAGGAGGACGCCTTCGGGGAGCTCGTCGCCTGAAGGTCCGGGGGGACCGCATCCGGGGGGATGCAACGGGGGAGCGGTAAGAAGTGGGGGGACCCACGGGGCCGGGGGGCCCACGGGGGACCAACGGGGGAAACGGGGGGTGCTCCACCACGGGGGAAGCGGTGGAGCACAACGACAGCGGGGCTGGAGGGCCGGGGGGTCCGTCCAGTCCCGCTTCGCTGTGCGGTCAGCGGACTCTCATGAGGGCCGCTTCGGCGGGCGTGTCGCCCACGGCGACGGCGACGGCCGGGTCCGTTCCCTCGACCTCGTACGCCGTGATCCTGCGCTCGGGCACGGTGTCCCCGGCATCGTTCGGGGTGTCGTCGCACGCCGGGATCGTGGCGGTGCCCAGCTTCTCGCCGACGGTGAAGTCGACGTTCGCGACATCCAGGTAGGTGCGGCCGTCGTAGGTGACCAGGTACGCACACGACGCCGCGGCCGAACCGCCCGTACCGCCCGGCTCCGCGCAGCCGACAGCCGCCGCGAGGAGCAGGGACGCCGTGATCAGCCGTCGGCCGGCCTGGAGAGCAGTCGTCATCGGCTTCCTTTCCACGGGACCGTTTCGCGGTCCTACGACGGAGAGGGCGCCGTCTTCGTTCAGCCGGCCGGTGTCGCCGCCGGGCGGCGGCCCGCGGCGGCCGCGGTGAGGCGGCCGAGGGCCTCGTCGCGGTCGCAGGCGTGGGCGCCCAGGGACGTCTGGTGGGCGATGATCGACTGCTCCAGGCGCATCAGGCGCCAGCCGCGGCGCAGCAGGAAGGGCACCGACTTGCGGCCCTCCTTCAGGTCGCGCAGGAAGCGGCGGCGGAAGGTCGTCACCGGGCCGCGGCTCAGGCAGAGCGCGTCGGCCAGCACACCGAGTTCCCGGCAGCGCGAGACGATCTCGGCCGCGAAGATGCCCTCCGCGATGAACAGTGGCGTCCGCCCGATCTCGACGGTCTCCTCGCCGGTGCGGGCGCTCAGCGAGATGTCGTACAGCGGGACGTTCGTACGGCCCGTGCGGCACAGGTCGGTGATCGCCGCTATCGCCGTGTCGGCGTCCCACGAGTCGGGGTGGTCCCAGTCGATGTCGGCGCTCCCGGGGACCTGCGGCAGGGTCGGGTCGTCGGCCTCTTTGTAGAAGTCGTCGAGCCGCAGGACCGGAAGACCGGAACGGGCCGCGAGAAGGGACTTGCCGGAGCCGGAAGGGCCGCAGAGCAGCACGACTCGCGTCGGTATGGGCGGATGGGAACTCACGGGACACCAGTGTGAGGCATGGGCCGGGCCGGGAACGACCCGGTGGACGGAGATTGAAGCGTGCGTCACATTCTGACCACCGTGAAGCAGCCTGTTGGGCGTGCTCGTGACGGACCCGCGGCGAGTGGCCGAGGAAGCGGCAGAGGAAGAGGGCCGTGTCTCCTCCGGACGGAGAGGAGGCACGGCCCTCTGGTCTGTGGGCCGGTGTCAGTAGGACGAGCCGGACGCGCCCAGCGAACCCGTCGGGTGCCAGACCGTCTTCGTCTCCAGGAACGCCGTCATGCGGTCGATGCCGGGAGCCGCCGAATAATCCACAGGCTGTGGACGCAGGACGCGCTTCAGGTTGTCCGCCGCGGCGATCTCCAGCTCCTTCGCCAGGACGTCGTCGGCGCCGGCCAGGTCGATCGCGTTGACGTCCTGGTGCGCGGCCAGCGGCGTCGCGATCTCCGCCGTACGGCCGGACAGGACGTTGACGACGCCGCCGGGCAGGTCGGAGGTGGCCAGGACCTCGCCGAGGGAGAGGGCGGGGAGCGGGGACCTCTCGGAGGCGATCACGATCGCCGTGTTGCCCGTGGCGATCACCGGCGCCAGCACCGAGACCAGGCCCAGGAAGGACGACTCCTGCGGGGCCAGGACCGCCACCACGCCCGTCGGCTCGGGGGAGGAGAGGTTGAAGTACGGGCCCGCGACCGGGTTTCCGCCGCCGACCACCTGGGCGATCTTGTCGGTCCAGCCCGCGTACCAGACCCAGCGGTCGATCGCCGCGTCGACCTGCGCCGCCGCCTTCGCCTTCGACAGGCCCTCGGCGTCGGCGACTTCACGGACGTACTGCTCGCGGCGGCCCTCCAGCATCTCGGCGACGCGGTAGAGGATCTGGCCCCGGTTGTACGCCGTGGCGCCGGACCACCCGCCGAATGCCTTGCGCGCGGCGACCACCGCGTCACGGGCGTCCTTGCGGGAGGAGAGGGGCGCGTTGGCCAGCCAGTTGCCCTTCGAGTCGGTCACTTCGTACACCCGGCCGCTTTCGGAGCGGGGGAACTTGCCCCCGACGTACAGCTTGTAGGTCTTGAAGACGGAGAGCCGCTCGGCGTGCTCGGTCTTGTCGTTCTTGTCAACTGCGCTCATTTATCGCTCGCCCTCCGGGCTCGACGGGGCGAGGTACGCCTCCAGGCCGTGGCGGCCGCCCTCGCGGCCGAAGCCCGACTCCTTGTAGCCGCCGAACGGCGAGGTCGGGTCGAACTTGTTGAACGTGTTGGACCAGACGACGCCCGCACGGAGCTTGTTCGCCACGGCGAGGATCCGCGACCCCTTCTCCGTCCAGATGCCCGCCGACAGGCCGTACGCGGTGTTGTTGGCCTTGGCGACGGCCTCGTCCGGGGTGCGGAAGGTGAGGACCGACAGGACCGGGCCGAAGATCTCGTCACGGGCGACGGTGTGCGCCTGGGTGACGTTCGTGAAGAGCGTCGGGGCGAACCAGTAGCCGGCGGTCGGGATCTCGCACGCCGGGGACCAGCGCTCGGCGCCCTCCGCCTCGCCCTGCTCGACGAGGGAGGTGATGCGGGTGAGCTGTTCCTCGGAGTTGATCGCGCCGATGTCGGTGTTCTTGTCGAGCGGGTCGCCGAGGCGCAGGGTCGACAGGCGGCGCTTCAGGGAGTCCAGCAGCTCGTCCTGGATCGACTCCTGGACGAGGAGGCGGCTGCCCGCGCAGCAGACCTGGCCCTGGTTGAAGAAGATCCCGTTGACGATCCCCTCCACCGCCTGGTCGATCGGGGCGTCGTCGAAGACGATGTTGGCGCCCTTGCCGCCGAGTTCGAGCGTGACCTTCTTGCGGGTGCCGGCGACGGTCCGGGCGATCTCCTTGCCGACGGCCGTGGAGCCGGTGAAGGCGACCTTGTTCACGTCCGGGTGCGCGACGACCGCGGCGCCCGCGTCGCCGTATCCGGGAAGGATGTTGACGACGCCCTTGGGCAGGCCCGCCTGGCGGCAGATGTCCGCGAAGAACAGGGCCGAGAGGGGGGTCGTCTCCGCCGGTTTCAGCACGACCGTGTTGCCGGTCGCGAGCGCCGGGGCGATCTTCCAGGCCAGCATCAGCAGCGGGAAGTTCCAGGGGATGACCTGGCCCGCGACGCCCAGCGGCCGGGGGCTGGCGCCGAAGCCGGCGTGCTCCAGCTTGTCGGCCCAGCCCGCGTAATAGAAGAAGTGCGCGGCGACCAGGGGAAGGTCGGCGTCGCGGGTCTCCTTGATCGGCTTGCCGTTGTCCAGGGTTTCCAGGACGGCGAGCTCACGGGCCCGCTCCTGGATGATCCGGGCGATGCGGAACAGGTACTTCGCGCGCTCGGAGCCGGGCAGCGCCGACCACTTCTCGAACGCCTTGCGGGCGGCCTTCACCGCGCGGTCCACGTCCGCCTCGCCGGCCTGGGCGATCTCGGCGAGGACCTCCTCGGTGGACGGGGAGACGGTCTTGAAGACCTTGCCGTCCGCCGCCTCGACGAACTCGCCGTCGATGAACAGGCCGTACGAGGGCGCGATGTCGACGATCGAGCGGGACTCGGGGGCCGGTGCGTATTCGAATACCGATGCCATGGTGATCAGTCCACCGTCACGTAGTCGGGGCCGGAGTAGCGGCCGGTGGCCAGCTTCTGACGCTGCATCAGCAGGTCGTTCAGGAGCGAGGAGGCGCCGAAGCGGAACCAGTGGTTGTCCAGCCAGTCCTCGCCCACGGTCTCGTTGACCAGGACGAGGAACTTGACGGCGTCCTTGGTCGTCCTGATGCCGCCGGCCGGCTTCACGCCGACCTGGATGCCGGTCTGGGTACGGAAGTCGCGTACCGCTTCCAGCATAAGGAGGGTGTTCGCGGGAGTGGCGTTCACGGCGACCTTGCCGGTGGACGTCTTGATGAAGTCCGCGCCCGCCAGCATGCCGAGCCAGCTGGCACGGCGGATGTTGTCGTACGTCGACAGTTCGCCGGTCTCGAAGATGACCTTGAGGCGGGCGCTCGTCCCGCAGGCCGACTTCACGGCGACGATCTCGTCGTACACCTTCATGTAGTTGCCCGCGAGGAACGCCCCGCGGTCGATGACCATGTCGATCTCGTCGGCGCCCGCCGCCACGGCGTCGCGCACGTCCGCCAGCTTGACGGCGAGCGCGGCGCGGCCCGCCGGGAAGGCGGTGGCGACCGAGGCGACCTTCACGGTCGACCCGGCGACGGCCTCCTTGGCGGTGGCCACCATGTCGGGATAGACACAGACGGCCGCGGTCGCCGGGGTCGTCCGGTCGGTGGGGTCGGGGTGGACCGCCTTGACGCCGAGCGCCCGGACCTTGCCCGGGGTGTCCGCGCCTTCCAGCGTCGTCAGGTCGACCATCGAGATGGCGAGGTCGATGGCGTACGCCTTGGCGGTCGTCTTGATGGAACGGGTACCGAGGGACGCCGCACGCCCCTCCAGGCCGACCGCGTCGACACCGGGCAGCCCGTGGAGGAAGCGGCGCAGCGTGCTGTCGGACGCGGTGACGTCCGTGAGGGCGTGTGCTGCGGCAGATGCATTGGTGGGCATGGTCACCAGACGAGCATATCTACGCGCGTAGCGGCTGTACAGGCCCGGATGCTCATCTTGTGCGGGGGTGGTGCGTATGAGCGCCGTCCGAGGCGTCGGGCACAATCGGGGCCATGACGACCCCGGACCACCAGCCGCCCACCCCGGACCCCGTGTCGAAGGACCGGGTCTACCGCTCGCCCATGGGCATCGTCGGCGGCGTCGCGCTGCTCGCCATCACGCTATGGCTGGGCGTCGACGCCCTGGTGCGCGGCGAGAGCCGCACGCAGTGGCTCGCGCTCGCGGCGCTGATCCTGATCGTGCCGCTGGCCGCCGCGTTCACGCTGCGGCCCGCCGTGTACGCCAACGAGGACCGGCTCCGCATCCGCAACCCGCTCCGCGTCATCGTGCTCCCCTGGGGACAGATCGCCGCCCTGCGGTCCGGCTACTCGAACGAGGTCGTCACCAAGTCCGGCACCAAGTTCCAGCTCTGGGCGGTCCCCGTCTCGCTGCGGGCCCGCAAGAAGGCGGCGCGGCGCACGGCCCGGGCGGCGGCCGAGAGGAGCGCCGCCGCGCGGGGTGAGCGGAGTGGGCGCGGCGGCCTGGGGGCCGGAGGGCTCGGGTTCGGGGCACCGCGCGGCGAGGCCGACACGGACGGCCCGATGCGGGCCGAGACCGACAAGGTCATGGACGACCTGCGGGAACTGCTGGAGCACCGGGAGAAGGCGGAGTCCGCGCAGGGCGAGGTGACCGTGCGGTGGGCCTATGAGGTGGCGGGACCGGCGATCGCGGGGGCTGTGGTGCTGCTGATCCTGCTGGCGGTGGGCTGACCCGGCGGGGGCTGACCCGGCGGGGGCTGACCGGCGGTGGGTTGACTTGTGGGGCGGATCGGCGGGGTTGACCGGCGGTGGGCTGACTTGTGGGGCTGACCCGGCGGTGGCATGACCGGCGGGGTTGACCGGCGGTGGACTGACTTGTGGCGCGGATCGGCGGGGGTTGACCTGCGAGGGCTCACCTGTGGGTGCTGACCTGCGGTGGGCTGAGAGGCCTGCCGGCGGATCGGCGGGGGCTCACCTGTAAGGGCTGGCCTGCGGCGGGCTGGGAGGTCGGCCGGCGGATCGTTCGGGAGGTCCGCGGGGGCTCGGTGGTGATCAGGGCGCGCCCGGATACACCAGCGCCATGTACGCGCCGCAGTACGCCGAGCCGGTGACCGCCGCCGCGAGGGCCAGCGCTCGGCAGCGGCGGGTGGCGCGGGCCAGATGCAGGGCGAGGGGGAGCAGGAGCGGGAAGGCGGGCAGCAGGAAGCGGGCGCGCGGGAAGTAGACGCCGCCGCTGCCCAGGACGATCGCCAGCAGTACGGCCGTGAAGACCAGCAGCGGCACCGGCTGCCGGTCCCACACCGCCAGCCCGAACAGCACCACCGAACCGATCAGCGTGAGCGTCACCATCACCAGGAACAGCCCGGGCCTCGGGTCGTACACCAGGAGCCGCCGCATCTGGCGCAGGGTTTCGAGGCCGCCGTCCAGCTCGTTGTGCCACAGCCGCTGTACGGCGAAGTATCCGTCCCAGCGGCCCACGCGCAGGCTCACCCAGCCGACGTATCCGCACCAGCCCAGCGGCGCGATCACGGCGGCCGCGAGGGTACGCGGGCCGAAGCGGCGGCGCAGCGCGAGCAGGGCCGCGACCATGACCGCCGCCGCCACCGCGACGCCCGTCGGGCGGGTCAGGCCCGCGAGCGCGGCGAGGCAGGCCGCGGTCAGGAGCCGGCCGGTGAGCACGGCGTACAGGGACCAGGCGGCGAGCGCCGTGAACAGGGACTCGGTGTAGCCCATCCACTGCACGAGGCCGACCGGGAGCGCGGCCCACAGGACCGTGAGGAGGACGCCGACCCGGCGTCCGTGCAGCCGCTCCCCGACCGCGAAGACGCCCCAAGCGGCGACGAGGGAGGCGGCCACGGCGAGGGCGAGGCCGGTACTGGCGCGGGTGCCCGGGGTGACGGCCGCGACCGCCTTGACCAAGGCCGGGTAGAGCGGGAAGAAGGCCAGGTTGTTGGCGTTTTCCGCGGTGCCGAGTTCGTGCGCGTAGCCGTGGTCGGCGATACCGAGGTACCAGTCGGCGTCCCACTGCGTCGCCAGGATCGGCCAGACGCCGTGCTGTTGGCGGTGCGCCCAGACGGTGAGGAGCAGCAGGCCGGTGCCGCGTACGGCGAGATAGGCGAGGAGGGCGGGGGCCGCGTGGCGCAGGGCGCGCAGTGATGCGGGGAGGGCGCGTGGGGGCCCTGGGGGGCGTGAACCGGGGCGGACGTGGTTTCCGGGGGCGGAGGTCGCTCGGGTCGTCTGCCGGGATGCGGTCGTGGCCACGGCGCGGCTCCAGGCGGCTCGCTGATTCGCTTTCCCGTCCACCGTTGCCCGGATGAGGAGGCGGGACGGGGAGGGAGGTCAACCGCCCGGAGAAGTACGCCCGAAAGGGTGCCCCCAACCGGAGGCAGGGCACCCTTTCAGGAACGACCGGACCGTCGCGTACGGCTCAGATGCCCGCCGCCGCCGACAGGTCCCGCTTGATCGTCGAGAGCAGGTCGGCGGCCTTGGTGCGAGCGGCCGGGAGGCCGGCGTGCGTCGCGACCGGGACGACGACCTCCAGGTAGCACTTCAGCTTGGGCTCGGTGCCGCTGGGGCGGACGATGACGCGGGCACCCTCCAGGGTGTAGCGCAGGCCGTCGGTGGGCGGGAGGGTGTCGGTGCCCCGGGTGAGGTCCTCGGCACGGGTGATGGCCAGGCCGGCCAGCTCGGTCGGCGGCTGCTCGCGCAGCCGGCGCATGGCGTCGGCGATGACCGACAGGTCCTGGACGCGGACCGAGAGCTGGTCGGTGGCGTGCAGGCCGTGCTCCACGGCGAGGTCGTCGAGCAGGTCGAGGAGCGTGCGGCCCTCGGCCTTGAGGACGGAGGCCAGCTCGGTGATCAGCAGGGCGGCCGTGATGCCGTCCTT
This sequence comes from Streptomyces viridochromogenes, assembly GCF_001270495.1. Classification (GTDB taxonomy): domain Bacteria; phylum Actinomycetota; class Actinomycetes; order Streptomycetales; family Streptomycetaceae; genus Streptomyces; species Streptomyces viridochromogenes_A. Next base: position 15,580 of record NZ_LGUR01000048.1, on the reverse strand, counting down.
GTCGCGTACGCCATCGGGGTCGACGCAGTAGCCGAGGGCCTCCTCGTAGCCGTAGCGCAGGCCGTCGGCACGGGCGATCCACTTGAAGCCGGTGAGGGTCTCCTCGTACGGCAGTCCCGCTTTCTCGGCGATACGGCCGAGGAGGGAGGAGGAGACGATCGACTCGGCGAAGGTGCCCTGTGCTCCGCGGTCGACGAGGTGTGCGGCGAGCAGGGCGCCCACCTCGTCGCCGCGCAGCATCCGCCAGTCCTGGCCGTCCTTGACGGCGGCGGCGCAGCGGTCGGCGTCGGGGTCGTTGGCGATGACGAGGTCGGGGTCGGTCTCGCGGGCCTTGGCGAAGGCCAGGTCCATCGCGCCGGGCTCTTCCGGGTTGGGGAAGGCGACGGTGGGGAAGTCCGGGTCCGGCTCGGCCTGCTCGGCCACGAGGGCGGGGGCGGGGAAGCCGGCGCGGGCGAAGGCGGCGAGGAGGACGTCCTTGCCGACGCCGTGCATCGCCGTGTAGACGGTGCGGGCGGTGCGCGGGGAGCCGGGGGCGAGGACCGCGTCGGTGCGGGCGAGATAGGCGTCCAGGACGCTGTCGTCGAGGATCTCCCAGCCTTCCGCCGGGCGGGGTACGACGGTGAGGGACGGTACGGCGGCGATCTCGTCCGCGATGTCGACGTCCGCGGGCGGGACGATCTGGGACCCGTCGCCGAGGTAGACCTTGTAGCCGTTGTCGCGGGGCGGGTTGTGGCTGGCGGTGACCTCCACGCCGGCGACCGCGCCGAGGTGCCTTATGGCGTACGCGAGGACGGGGGTGGGGAGCGGGCGGGGGAGTACGGCGGCGCGCAGGCCCGCGCCCGTCATCACGGCGGCCGTGTCGCGGGCGAAGTCCTCGGACTTGTGGCGGGCGTCGTAGCCGATGACGACGAGGCCGCCTTCGTGGCCCTGCTTCCTGAGGTACGCGGCGAGGCCGGCGGCGGCGCGGATGACGACGGTGCGGTTCATGCGCATCGGGCCCGCGCCGATTTCGCCTCGCAGGCCCGCGGTGCCGAACTGGAGGGTGCCGCTGAAGCGCGCGGCGAGCTCGTCGGTGTCCGCGGCGTCGATGAGCTTGGCGAGCTCGTCGCGGGTCTCCGGGTCCGGGTCCTCGGCGAGCCATGCCTGGGCCCGGGCGATGAGATCGTCGTGCACGTCGGTCAACCTCTCGTTCGTGTCGTTCGGAGCGGGGCGGGCTGGGAGGGGTTTTCGCCCCCGCCGCCCCTACCCGTCCCGTCCCTGAGGGCTGCGCCCCCAGACCCCCGCTGTCGGCCTTTCGGGCCTCGTCCTCAAATGCCGGACGGGCTGAAAACGCCTGGCGAATCCAGCCCCTCCGGCGTTTGAGGGGCGGGTCTGGGGCGGAACCCCAGGAGGATGGGACGGGTAGGGGCGGCGGGGGCGAGGAACGCCCTACAGCCGGCCGAGCACCTGCGCCAGCAGCGAACCCATCTGCGTCGCCGAGTCGCGCCCGGCCTGCAGAACCTCCTCGTGGTTGAGGGGCTCGCCCGTCATCCCGGCGGCGAGGTTCGTCACCAGGGAGATGCCCAGGACCTCGGCCCCGGCCTCACGCGCGGCGATGGCCTCGAGCACCGTCGACATGCCCACCAGGTCCGCCCCGATGACCCGCGCCATCCGGATCTCCGCAGGCGTCTCGTAGTGCGGGCCGGGGAACTGGGCGTAGACGCCCTCCTCCAGCGTGGGGTCGATCTCCTTGCACAGGGCGCGCAGGCGCGGCGAGTACAGGTCCGTCAGGTCGACGAAGTTCGCGCCGACGATCGGGGACGTCGCCGTGAGGTTGATGTGGTCGCTGATCAGGACCGGCTGGCCGGGGCGCATGCCCTCGCGCAGACCGCCGCAGCCGTTGGTGAGGACCAGGGTCTTGCAGCCGGCCGCCACGGCGGTGCGGACGCCGTGGGCCACCGCCGCCACGCCGCGGCCCTCGTAGTAGTGGGTACGGCCCAGGAAGACGAGCGCGCGCTTGTCGCCGATCCGGTAGGAGCGGATCTTGCCGCCGTGCCCTTCCACCGCCGGCGGCGGGAAACCGGGCAGCTCGGTGACCTGGAACTCGGCCTCGGGTGCGCCGAGGGCGTCCACGGCCGGTGCCCAGCCGGAGCCCATCACGAGGGCGACGTCGTGGGTCTCGGCGCCCGTGAGTTCGCGCAGGCGCGTGGCGGCGGCGTCGGCGGCGGCGTGGGGGTCGCTCTGGATGTCGTCCGGAAGAAGAGATGCGTTCACGCGACTGAGGGTAGCCGGTTTGGGCCTACGCGCGTAGATGACAGAGCTCACGGGATGGCGATCGTTGTCTTGTTGTTTCCGACGAAGCGGTGCCCCTCGCGGGCCGTCAGGCATCCGGGACGAGGATGCCGGCGTCGTCGAAGAGCGTCACGTCGATGATGACCAGGCGTCGCAGGCTGACCGTGTACTCGACCAGAGCGTCCTTGGAGAGCCGGATCCTTCGGGTGGCCCGCGCAGGGTCGCCCGCCCGGGACACGGAAGGAAACGGATCCTGGGCCGGGGCGCCGGGTCCTCTGTCGAACGCGGCGCGTCGCGGGGCGTCGAGCCGGTCACGAGCCGCGGCGGCCTGCTCGGTGTACAGGAGTTCGTGGGCGAGGGGAGCGATCACGTAAGGGATTCTCCGCGTACCTCCCTCAACACGGCCGCTTCCGCAGCTCCATCACGTAATCGTGGGGCGCACCGGCGGACTCCGCCGCGTCCGCGATCTCCCCGAGGTACCGCGCCGCCGGCAGCCCGCCCTCGTAGGCGTTCAGCACGTACACCCACGCCGGCTCCTCGCCCTCCAGGGTGTGCACCCGTACCCGCAGCCGCCGGTAGATGCCGAGGCCGACGCCCTCCCAGCGGTCCAGGGATTCCTCGTCCATCGGGGCGATGTCGTACAGCGCGACGAAGACCTGCTCCTTCGGCTCCTCGACGAGCGTCGCCAGCGCGCCGTCCCAGCCCAGCTGCTCGCCCCCGAACGTCAGCCGCCACCCGTTCAGCCAGCCGGTGGCGCGCAGCGGCGAGTGGGGGGCGCGGCGGGTCATCAGCCGCGCGTCGAGATTGCCGGCGTACGCGGCGTAGAGCGACATGGGGAGAGGGTACGGCAGGTGCATCGTCCGCCCCTCCAGTAACAGTGGTGTCTCGGGCGGGCCCCCGGGCAGTGCCACCGTGTGGCGTGCGGGACAATGGAGTACGTGACTCGGATCGTGATCATCGGTGGCGGACCCGGCGGATACGAGGCGGCCCTGGTGGCCGCCCAGCTCGGCGCGGAGGTGACCGTCGTCGACTGCGACGGTCTGGGCGGGGCGTCGGTGCTCACCGACTGCGTGCCGTCGAAGACCCTTATCGCCACGGCCGAGGTGATGACCACCTTCGACTCCTCGTACGAGGAGCTGGGCATCATCGTCGCCGACGACACGCCGCACATCGACACGCCCGCCCGGGTGGTCGGCGTCGACCTGGGCAAGGTCAACCGGCGTGTGAAGCGGCTCGCGCTCGCCCAGTCCCACGACATCACGGCCTCCGTCACGCGCGCCGGCGCCCGGGTCCTGCGCGGCCGCGGCCGGCTGGAGGGCATGCAGGGCCTCGACGGGTCCCGCAAGGTCGTCGTCCGCGCCGCCGACGGCACCGAGGAGACCCTCACCGCGGACGCCGTCCTGATCGCCACCGGCGGTCACCCGCGCGAGCTGCCCGACGCCCAGCCCGACGGCGAGCGCATCCTCAACTGGACCCAGGTCTACGACCTCACCGAGCTGCCCGAGGAACTCATCGTGGTCGGCTCCGGTGTCACCGGCGCCGAGTTCGCCGGCGCCTACCAGGCGCTCGGGTCGCGGGTCACCCTCGTGTCGTCCCGGGACCGGGTGCTGCCGGGTGAGGACCCGGACGCCGCGGCCGTCCTGGAGGACGTGTTCCGGCGGCGTGGCATGAACGTCATGGCGCGCTCGCGTGCCGCCGCCGCCAAGCGGGTCGGCGACCGGGTGGAGGTCACCCTCGCCGACGGGCGTGTCATCAGCGGCAGCCACTGCCTGATGGCCGTCGGCGCCGTCCCGAACTCCGCGGGCATGGGCCTGGAGGAGGCCGGCGTCAAGCTGCGCGAGTCCGGGCACATCTGGACCGACAAGGTGTCGAGGACCACGGCTCCCGGTGTGTACGCCGCCGGTGACGTCACCGGCGTGTTCGCTCTCGCCTCCGTCGCGGCGATGCAGGGACGTATCGCCATGTACCACTTCCTCGGCGACGCGGTGGCCCCGCTGAACCTGAAGACCGTGTCGTCGAACGTCTTCACCGATCCCGAGATCGCGACCGTCGGCTACACGCAGGCGGACGTGGACGCGGGCAAGATCGACGCCCGGGTCGTCAAGCTGCCGCTGCTGCGCAACCCGCGCGCCAAGATGCAGGGCATCCGGGACGGCTTCGTCAAGATCTTCTGCCGGCCGGGCACGGGCATCGTGGTCGGCGGTGTGGTCGTGTCGCCGCGCGCCTCGGAACTGATCCATCCGATCTCGATCGCGGTCGACAACAATCTGACGGTCGAACAGATCGCGAACGCCTTCACCGTGTACCCCTCCCTTTCGGGCTCGATCGCCGAGGTGGCACGACAGCTGCACACTCGGAAGTCCGGCGGCGAACTCTGACGACCGGAACCAACTCCCCGCTGGTCACGGGGAGTTGTCGAGCATGCGTGCGGCATAGGCGGCCGGACTAGGCTCTATACCACTTCTCGCCCTGGCGTGCGAACAACTTCTGTTATTCGGCGCAAACTGCTGAAACCAGACGGTCGTTGGGGTTACTGTCAGTTTCGTGTTCGCTGCAGAACGTCGCCAATTGATCCTCGAAATGGTGCGAGCGAACGGAGCCGTGTCGCTCCGTGAGCTCGCCCGCGTCGTCCAGACCTCCGAAGTGACCGTACGGCGGGACGTGCGCGCACTGGAGGCAGAAGGACTCCTCGACCGCCGGCATGGCGGTGCGGTATTGCCGGGCGGGTTCACGCGGGAGTCCGGCTTTCCGCAGAAGTCACATCTCGCGACCGCCGAGAAGACGGCCATCGCCGACCTCGCCGCGAATTTCGTGGAAGAGGGCGAGGCGATCGTCGTCGGGGCGGGGACCACCACGCAGGAGCTGGCTCGCCGGCTCGCCCGGGTGCCCGGACTGACCGTCGTCACCAACTCCCTCCTGGTGGCGCAGGCGCTGGCCCATGCCAACCGGGTCGAGGTCGTGATGACCGGCGGCACGCTCCGCGGGTCGAACTACGCGCTGGTGGGCAGTGGCGCCGAGCAGTCCCTCCAAGGACTGCGGGTGTCCCGGGCCTTCCTCTCCGGGAGCGGACTCACCGCCGAGCGTGGGCTGTCCACGTCCAACATGCTCTCGGCGTCCGTCGACCGGGCCCTCGTCCAGGCGGCCGCGGAGGTCGTCGTCCTCGCCGACCACACCAAGCTCGGCACCGACACGATGTTCCAGACGGTGCCCACCGATGTCATCACACGGCTGGTCACCGACGAGCCGCCGGTCCACGACGACCGCGCCCACACCGAGCTCCAGGCCCTCGCCGACCAGGGGGTGCAGATCGCCGTGGCCGGGGCGACCGGGAGCCCGGGGGGTGACGAGGTCCCGGCGCGGCGCCAGCAGCGCGCGCTGCCGGGACCGCGGCGGGGGCAGGTGCCGGGGGGCGCGCCGGGGTTGCGGTCCGCCGCGGCGGTGCTGGGTGAGCAAGGGGCGGAGCGGGAGCGGGCCCGGGTTGCGGACTTGCGGCGGCGTTAGGTTCGCCGTTCGCCTCTTCGCCCTAGGAGGTTGTGGTGGTGTGCGAGTGCCGGTCGTTTGCGGCTTGTCGCGCCCACGCGGCGGAGCCGCATATCGACGCAGCCCCGCGCCCCTAGGTGGGCTTGAGTCCCCGCAACGTCAAGTGCAGCAGTCTGTCCGCCAGGTCCGGGTCTCCCGGTGTTTCCTCCGCCGCCAATGCGATTGCGTGGGTGAGTTGGAGGAGGTCGGTGATCGCCACGCCCTCCCGGACCGCGCCCGCCTCCTGAGCCCGCGTCAGCAGCGCCCCGCCCGCATCCCTGATCGGGCCGCTGCATCGGGCCAGGGCCGAGGTGGTGTCGTACGAGACGGACATCAGGGACCTGGCCAGACCGCGGTACTCACCCGCATGGGTGACCATCTCGCGCAGCCAGGTCACCAGGGCCGCGCAGGGTTCCGGGGCGTCGAGGAGTTCGTGGGAGCGGCTCAGGAGGTCGCCGACCGCGTCCTCGAAGACCGCGCTCAGCAAGGCGTCCCGGTTGGGGAAGTGGCGGTACAGCGTGCCGATCCCGACGCCCGCGCGGCGGGCCACGTCCTCCAGGGACGCGTCCGTGCCGTGCTCGGCGAAGGCGGCGCGGGCCTCGGTGACCAGGCGCTCGTGATTGCGGCGGGCGTCCGCACGCATCCCTGCCGGCGGCCGGACCATCGGGCTCACCTCCCCTTCCCTCACTGAGGTTCCCTCACCGAGAAGCGCCCGACGGGCTGATCGCTCAGTCCGCCGGGCGCCTCAGGACGTCGTACGGCTCAGTCCTTGATCTCGCAGATGGGGGCGCCGGAGGTGAGGGAGGCGCCGACCTCGGCGGACAGGCCCTTGATGGTGCCGGACTTGTGCGCGTTGAGGGGCTGTTCCATCTTCATGGCTTCGAGTACGACGACGAGGTCGCCTTCCTTGACGTCCTGGCCTTCCTCGACGGCGACCTTGACGATGGTGCCCTGCATGGGGGAGGCGAGGGTGTCGCCGGAGGCGGCGGGGCCGGACTTCTTGGCGGCGCGGCGCTTGGGCTTGGCGCCCGCGGCGAGGCCGGTGCGGGCCAGGGTCATGCCGAGGGAGGCCGGGAGGGAGACCTCCAGGCGCTTGCCGCCGACCTCGACCACGACGGTCTCGCGGCCGGTCTCCTCGTCGGCGTCGGTGTCGGCGGGGGCGGCGAAGGGCTTGATCTCGTTGACGAACTCGGTCTCGATCCAGCGGGTGTGGACCGTGAACGGGGCCTGGCTGCCGGTGAGTTCGGGTGCGAAGGCGGGGTCGGTGACGACCGCGCGGTGGAAGGGGATGGCGGTGGCCATGCCCTCGACGTGGAACTCGGCCAGGGCGCGGGCGGCGCGCTGGAGAGCCTGCTCGCGGGTGGCGCCGGTGACGATCAGCTTGGCGAGCAGGGAGTCCCAGGCGGGGCCGATCACCGATCCGGATTCCACGCCTGCGTCCAGGCGCACGCCGGGGCCGGTCGGGGCGGTGAAGGCGGTGACGGTGCCGGGGGCGGGCAGGAAGCCGCGGCCGGGGTCTTCGCCGTTGATGCGGAATTCGAAGGAGTGGCCGCGCAGGGGCGGGTCGTCGTAGCCGAGGGCTTCGCCGTCGGCGATGCGGAACATCTCCCGGACCAGGTCGATGCCGGCGACCTCTTCGGTGACGGGGTGTTCGACCTGGAGGCGGGTGTTGACCTCCAGGAAGGAGATGGTGCCGTCCAGGCCGACGAGGAACTCCACGGTGCCGGCGCCGATGTAGCCGGCCTCTTTGAGGATGGCCTTGGAGGAGGAGTACAGCTCGGCGACCTGTTCGTCGGACAGGAAGGGGGCGGGGGCTTCCTCGACCAGTTTCTGGTGGCGGCGCTGCAGCGAGCAGTCGCGGGTGGAGACGACGACCACGTTGCCGTGGGAGTCGGCCAGGCACTGGGTTTCGACGTGGCGGGGCTTGTCGAGGTAGCGCTCGACGAAGCACTCGCCGCGGCCGAAGGCGGCCACCGCCTCACGGACGGCGGAGTCGTACAGCTCGGGCACTTCTTCCAGCGTCCGTGCGACCTTCAGGCCGCGTCCGCCGCCGCCGAAGGCGGCCTTGATGGCGATCGGCAGGCCGTGCTGTTCGGCGAAGGCGACGACCTCGTCGGCGCCGGAGACCGGGTCGGGTGTGCCGGCGACGAGCGGGGCGCCGGCGCGCTGGGCGATGTGGCGGGCGGCGACCTTGTCTCCGAGGTCGCGGATGGCCTGCGGGGGCGGGCCGATCCAGATCAGGCCGGCGTCGAGGACGGCCTGGGCGAAGTCGGCGTTCTCCGACAGAAAGCCGTAGCCGGGGTGGATGGCGTCCGCGCCGGACTCCCGGGCGGCCTTGAGGACCTTGTCGATGTCCAGATAACTGGTGGCCGGGGTGTCACCGCCCAGGGCGAACGCCTCATCCGCGGCGCGGACATGCAATGCGTCCCGGTCCGGGTCCGCGTAGACGGCCACGCTCGCGATCCCGGCGTCCCGGCAGGCCCGGGCCACGCGGACAGCGATTTCGCCACGGTTGGCGATGAGCACCTTGCGCACGATTGAGGCTCCCTCCTTGAAACAAGCCGAGTTTAGGGACTGCCGACACGCCACATCGACCCGTCCCCAGTGGTGAGCTTGCCCACACGGAGCGTGATTCCAGGCTTGCTCGACCTGCGAAATCCCATGTCGCGCCTCGGCACGCAGGTCTCTCCCGGAAAACCCTAGCCCTCCGCTGTGGTCAAGGTCTCTGTCATCACGTGCTGCGGGCCACTCGGTTTCTTTGTGGAATCCCTACGAATGGCCCAATGATTCTTTGCTGGCGCCCGAACCCTTGTCCCGGGGTTTACCCGTTAGTAGCGTTCGCGATGCTGAATCAAACGCAGCGGCCCGGAGGGCCTCCTTGAGGGGTGGCGGTCGGGCGGCGGGTGGGCGTACTTGGGGTAACAGGGCGTAGCTCGGAAGTGGGTGGGGACCGGTGGTGCGTAGACCGGTGGCGTGGGTGGTGGCGGTCGTGCTCTTCGTCGAGGGGCTGGGCATCGCGGCGCTTCAGTGGTTCCTCGGTGTCGTCGTCGACCGCCAGGACATGTCCCTGGCGGGTCTCGACCCGGACGTGATGTCGCTGTCCTCGAAGATCGGCGGGGTCGTCTTCGGCGCCTACTTCGCGCTGTGCGGCCTGGTCGCCCTGCTCGTGGCCCTGCGCGACCGCGCGCCGGCCGGCTTGGGCCGCATCCTGCTGATCAGCGCGGCCGTGGTGCACGCGCTGCTGGGGGCGTTCGCCTGGGGGCTGGTGGGCTGGACGGCGTTCCTGTTCATGGTCGTCGTACTGGCACTGATAGTGCTGCTGCTCATGACGTACGACGCCCAGGGCGCGCCCGGCTCCGAGGAGCCCGTCGACGCCGCCCCCGGCGGGGGTACGGGCGGCGAGGGCTCCCCGGTGGGCGGTTCTCCGGCAGGCGGCTCCCCGGTCACGCCTCCGCCGGCGCCCACAACTCCGTGATGCCGATGCCCAGTTGCCCCAGCAGTCGTCGCACCAGCGGCAGGCTGATGCCGATCACATTGCCGTGGTCGCCGTCGATGCCGTCGATGAACGGAGCCGAGCGGCCGTCGAGGGTGAACGCCCCGGCGACGTAGAGCGGTTCGCCGGAGGCGACGTACGCGGCGATCTCCTCGTCGGTCGGTTCGCCGAACCGTACGACCGTGGAGGCGGTGGCGGAGGCGTACCGGCCGGTGACGGTGTCGTAGACGCAGTGGCCGGTCTGGAGTGTGCCCGCCCGGCCGCGCATCGACTTCCAGCGGGCCGTGGCCTCCTCGGCGTCCGCCGGCTTGCCCAGGGCCTGGCCGTCCAGGTCCAGGACCGAGTCGCAGCCGATCACGATCGCGCCCTTGACCTCGGGCTTCGCCGCCACGACGGAGGCCTTCGCCTCGGCCAGGGCCAGCGCCAGCTCGGCGGGTGTGGGTGCGGTGACGGCGTCCTCGTCGACGCCGCTCACGATCACCTCGGGGGCCAGCCCGGCCTGGCGGAGCAGGTTGAGCCGGGCGGGGGACTGGGAGGCGAGGACGAGTCGGCGGCGCGGCTGATCAGTCATGCGGTCAGCGTATCGGCGTGCCCGTCCGGGCTCACCTCAGCCCGAGCACGATCATCGTGAGCACCATGGCCAGCGCCATGAGAACGCCCAGCCGCCGCAACATCTCCTGCATGTCGCGCAGTTCCTTGGGCGGCTCGTTCTCGGGGTCGGACCACAGCATGCCCTCCATCGTCGGTCGGGGGTCCGTGGCGGCGCCTGAGTACGCATACTCAACTTTCCCTTAAACGGTGCTACCGTTCCATTAGCTAAAGGGTCTACAGCTCCGTTTGGGGGATGTCTCATGTTCAGCGCTTCCTGGATCGCGTCACCGCAGCCGCCCAGCGAGGGCTTCACGCCCAACTGGTCCCGCGAGGGCTTCTGGCGCCAGTCACTGCGGCAGGTCGTACGGCTGTCGGCGGGAGGTGCCCGGATGCGGGTGCGGCTGACCAACGCGTACGGCACTTCGCCCGTCCGTCTCGCCGGTGCGAGCGCGGGGCGTACGGCCGCGGGGGCGGGCGTGCAGCCGGGGTCGCTCACGCGGCTCACCTTCGGCGGTGCCGGGGACGCGTCGATACCGGCGCGCGGGGAACTGGTCAGCGACGACATCCCGCTCGCCGTAGCCGCCGGGGAGTCGGTGACCGTCACGCTGTACTTCGACACCGCCACCGGCCCCGCGACCTTCCACGCCCAGGCCTTCACGACCAGCTATCGGAGCCAGGGCGACCGGTCGGCGGACGCCGGCGGCGCGGGCTTCGACGCGGCGACGGAGTCCTGGTACTTCCTGTCGGCGGTGGAGGTCGACGCCGGGCGCACGGACGCCGTCGCCCTCTTCGGCGACTCGATCACGGACGGGTTCGGGTCGACGCCGGGCGCGGACCGGCGCTGGTCGGACGTCCTCGCCGAGCGCACGGGACGGCCCGTCCTGAACGCGGGGATCGGCGGGAACCTGCTGCTGAACGACTCCGCCTGGTACGGCGAGCGGGGCGTCCGCCGGTTGCGCCGGGACGTCCTCGACCGGCCCGGCGTGGACACGCTCGTCGTGCTCCTCGGCCTCAACGACATCGGCTTCAGCGAGACGGACGAGCAGCCGACGTACAAGCCGGCGCCGGTGGTCGAGGCCGAGGAACTCATCGCCGGACACCGGGAGTTGATACGGCAGGGCAGGGCGGCGGGGCTGAGGGTGATCGGGTCGACCTTGCTGCCGTTCGGGGGGTCGGACCACTGGGGTGAACACGCGGCCAAGGTGAGTCACGAGCTGAACGAGTGGATCCGCTGCTCGGGGGAGTACGACGCGGTGGCGGACCTCAACCGGGCGCTGGCCGATCCCGGGGACCCGGACCGCCTGCCCCCGTCGTACGACTTCGGCGATCACCTGCATCCGAACGGCGCCGGGTACGAGGCGATGGCCGAAGCCGTGTCACCGCTCCTCTAGCCGGGCCAGTAGGTGCGCGCCCACGTCGTCGGACCCGGCTGCGGCACCCGCTGCGCCGCGATGCGGGACGGGTCGGACCAGGAGTCGCGCGGGGTGGGCGCGCCGGGCGGCAGGGTGCTCGCCGCCGCGGCGCGGGCTCGGACCACCGCCAGTGCGGCGGCCAGCTCCTCCGGTGTCGGGTTGCCCCGTAGGACCTTGATGTTCATGACGGCTCCCAGCGGGCCTAGAGGGGGATGTTGCCGTGCTTCTTCGGAGGCAGGGATTCCCGCTTGGTACGCAGCTGACGCAGGCCGCGGACGACGTGACGGCGGGTGTCGGACGGCATGATCACCGAGTCGATGTAGCCGCGCTCGGCCGCGACATAGGGGTTGAGGAGGGTGTCCTCGTACTCCTGGATCAGCCGGGCCCGCACCGCCTCCAGGTCCTCGCCGTTCGCCTCCGCCTCGGCGATGGTGCGGCGGTGCAGGATGTTGACGGCGCCCTGGGCGCCCATGACGGCGATCTGGGCGGTCGGCCAGGCGAGGTTGAGGTCGGCGCCGAGGTGCTTGGAGCCCATGACGTCGTAGGCGCCGCCGAAGGCCTTGCGGGTGATGACCGTGATCAGCGGGACCGTGGCCTCGGCGTAGGCGTAGATCAGCTTGGCGCCGCGGCGGATGATGCCGTCGTGCTCCTGGTCGACGCCCGGGAGGAAGCCGGGGACGTCGACGAAGGTGATCACCGGCACGTTGAAGGCGTCGCAGGTCCGCACGAAGCGGGCCGCCTTCTCGCTGGCCTGGATGTCGAGGCAGCCGGCGAACTGCATCGGCTGGTTGGCGACGATGCCGACCGGGCGGCCCTCGACCCGGCCGTAGCCGGTGAGGATGTTCGGCGCGAACAGCGGCTGCGTCTCGAAGAACTCGGCGTCGTCCAGGATGTGTTCGATCACCGCGTGCATGTCGTACGGCTGGTTCGCGCTGTCCGGCACGATCGTGTCCAGCTCGCGGTCCTCGTCGGTGATCGCGAGGTCCGCCTCCTCCGGGAACGCCGGGGGCTCGGACAGGTTGTTGGACGGCAGGTACGACAGCAGCTGCTTGACGTACTCGATGGCGTCCTTCTCGTCGCCGGCCATGTGGTGCGCCACGCCGGAGGCGGAGTTGTGGGTGCGGGCGCCGCCCAGCTCCTCGAAGCCGACGTCCTCGCCGGTGACGGTCTTGATGACGTCCGGGCCGGTGATGAACATGTGTGAGGTCTGGTCGACCATGATCGTGAAGTCGGTGATGGCGGGGGAGTACACCGCACCGCCCGCACACGGCCCGACGACGAGCGAGATCTGCGGGATGACCCCTGACGCGTGCGTGTTGCGGCGGAAGATCTCGCCGTACGCGCCCAGCGAGGCCACACCCTCCTGGATGCGGGCGCCGCCGGAGTCGTTGATGCCGATGACCGGACAGCCGGTCTTCAGCGCGAAGTCCATGACCTTGACGATCTTCTGGCCGTAGACCTCGCCCAGCGCACCGCCGAACACGGTGAAGTCCTGGGAGAACACGGCGACGGGGCGGCCGTCGACGGTGCCGTACCCGGTGACGACGCCGTCGCCGTACGGGCGGTTCTTCTCCAGGCCGAAGTTGGTGGAGCGGTGCCGGGCGAACTCGTCGAGCTCGACGAAGGAGTCCTCGTCGAGGAGGAGCTCGATGCGCTCACGGGCCGTCAACTTGCCCTTGGCGTGCTGCTTCTCGACGGCGCGAGCGGAGCCGGCGTGCGTCGCTTCCTCGATACGGCGCTGGAGATCCGCGAGCTTGCCCGCGGTGGTGTGGATGTCGATCCCTTGGGTCTCTTGGATCTCGTGACGCTCTTCCGGCTCGGACATCGGGATGGCGCTCCCTGCCTGCTCAAAAGGGGGGACGGTTACTCATCCGTAGAGTAGTGGGGGGCCTACGAATCAGCAGTGCGGCGTTTCACACACCTAGGGTGGCTTGCATGACGCCGCGAGATGCATCAGACGACAGCCGCTGGTCCGACCTGGACCGTCCGCCGCTGAACGCCGCCGCGCTGCGGCGCGGGCTGGTCAAGGACGGCGGACACGGCGGGCTCTACTGCGACATCGAGGTCGTGCAGCGCACCGGCTCCACCAACGCTGACCTGGTGGCCCTGGCCACCGAGGGCAGGGCGGAGGAGGGCGCCGTCCTCGTCGCCGAGGAGCAGACGGCCGGCAAGGGGCGGCTGGACCGGCAGTGGACGGCACCGGCCCGCTCGGGCCTGTTCTTCTCGGTGCTGCTGAACCCGGCCGAGGTGCCGGCGGCCCGCTGGGGCTGGCTGCCGCTGCTCACGGGTGTCGCTGTGGCGACGGGCTTGTCGCGGGCCGCGGGCGTCGATACGGCACTCAAGTGGCCCAATGACCTGCTGGTGACCGTCGGTGGCGAGGAGCGAAAGGCCGGCGGGATCCTGGCGGAGCGGGCCGGGAACGCGGGCGTGGTGATCGGCATCGGCATCAATGTCACGCTGCGTGAGGACGAGCTGCCGGTGCCCCAGGCGGGCTCGCTGGCGCTCGCCGGGGCCGTCAGTACCGACCGGGACCCCCTGCTGCGGGGCATCCTGCGCTCGCTGGAGGAGTGGTACGGGCGGTGGCGGGCCGCGGCGGGGGACCCGGTGGTGAGCGAGCTCCAGGAGACGTACGCGGCGGGCTGCGCGACGCTGGGGAGGGTCGTACGGGCCGAGCTGCCGGGGGACCGGTCGATCAAGGGCGAGGCCGTCGCGATCGACGGTGACGGGCGGTTGGTGCTGGCCACCGGGGAAGGCGTGCAGGAACCCGTGGGTGCGGGGGACATCGTGCACCTGCGGCCGGTGTGAGTCCTGCTCCCCGGCCTTCCGGAGTGAGGTGGCCCACACCTGCCGTAAAGTGAAGGCCGGTCGATTACTGACCGCGGCAGATCGGAAGGGCAGCAGGCGTGACCGTCGACGATTCGGGCTCCGGCACGGGCGCGGACGGCCGGGTGGACCCCCATGCCGCCGAATCCGGCGACGATCCGCTCGCCCTGCGCCTCGAAGGCCTCATCCTCGGTGCGGAGCGGCGCTACACACCGTTTCAGGCGGCCCGCAGCGCCGGTGTCTCCATGGAGCTGGCGTCCAGGTTCTGGCGGGCCATGGGGTTCGCCGACATCGGGCAGGCCAAGGCGCTGACCGAGGCCGACGTACTGGCGCTCCGGCGCCTCGCCGGTCTCGTCGAGGCGGGGCTGCTCAGCGAGGCCATGGCCGTGCAGGTGGCCAGGTCCACCGGACAGACCACGGCGCGGCTCGCCGAGTGGCAGATCGACTCCTTCCTGGAGGGGCTGACCGAGCCGCCGGAGCCGGGCATGACGCGCACCGAGGTGACGTACCCGATCATCGAGCTGCTCCTGCCCGAACTGGAGGAGTTCCTCGTCTACGTCTGGCGCCGCCAGCTCGCCGCCTCGGCCGGGCGGGTCATCCAGGCCGCCGACGACGAGGAGATGGTCGACCGGCGCCTGGCCGTGGGCTTCGCGGACCTGGTCGGCTTCACCCGGCTGACCCGCCGGATGGAGGAGGAGGAACTCGGCGAACTCGTCGAGGCCTTCGAGACCACGGCGGCCGACCTGGTGGCCGCGCGCGGCGGGCGACTGGTCAAGACGCTCGGTGACGAGGTCCTGTACGCGGCCGACGACGCGGCGGTCGCCGCGGAGATCGCCCTGCGGCTCATCGAGACCATGGCGGGCGACGAGACGATGCCCGAGCTGCGCGTCGGCATCGCGTTCGGCACGGTGACCACTCGAATGGGCGATGTCTTCGGCACGACCGTGAATCTCGCCTCCCGGCTGACGTCGATAGCGCCGCGTGACGCCGTCCTCGTCGACAGCGCCTTCGCGGAGGAACTCATCCGAACGGGTGAGGCGCCGGCGTCGGAGGCGGAGGCGGCGGAGGCCGCTGCCGCCGCGGAGAAGGAGGGCGAGGAGCCCCCGGTCTACCGGTTCGCGCTGCAGCCGATGTGGCAGCGGCCGGTGCGAGGGCTTGGCGTGGTGGAGCCTTGGCTCTTGACGCGGAGGGTGTCCGGCGGGGGCGAGTGAGCGCCGTTGGGGCCGTGGTCGTTGGCCGGCTGCGGATTGCGCTGTGGCTTGTCGCGCAGTTCCCCGCGCCCCCTGGCGGCGATGCGGTGCTCGGCGTTTCTCAGTTGCCGTCGGTCAGACGGTCTACGCACAGGCCGATGACCGGTACGCAGACTGAGTCCTCGTCGGGGTGATCCGGCTGTGGGGTCGGGGGACTTGTCGTCGGTCGGCCGGGGGGCGGGGTCGGTCGGGGTGTCTGGCTGGTCTGCGTTGGTGGGCGG
>NZ_LGUR01000047.1 GCF_001270495.1 Streptomyces viridochromogenes | reverse complement strand
CTGGGTTGATAGGCCGGATCTGGAAGCACGGTAACGTGTGGAGGTGACCGGTACTAATAGGCCGAGGGCTTGTCCTCAGTTGCTCGCGTCCACTGTGTTAGTTCTGAGACAACGACCGTTGTCGGCTTTGAGCAGAACATAAAAGAAGAGTGTGCTTGTTCGCTCGAAACCATTAGGGTTTCGGTGGTTATAGCGTGAGGGAAACGCCCGGTTACATTTCGAACCCGGAAGCTAAGCCTTACAGCGCCGATGGTACTGCAGGGGGGACCCTGTGGGAGAGTAGGACGCCGCCGAACAATCTTTGGGAAGGACCCCTGGTCACCAGCGTTCAGCTGGGACCAGGGGTCCTTTTGTTTTTACAATGCTTGCAGTACCGAAGACAGGAGTCACCGATGTCCACCAACTCTCCCGACGACCGACCGGAGCGCGACCAGCGGCGACGGGACAGTGGTGACCGCGGCGATCGTGGCAACCAGGGCGAGCGCGGCGGGTTCCGTCGTGACAACGACCGTGGTGGCAGCGGCGCCGGTCGTGGTGGCAGCGGCGCCGGCCGTGGCGGGTATGGGCGACGTGATGACCGTCGTGACGACCGCCGGGGCGATGACCGCGGTGATCGGGGTGGCTTCCGTCGCGATGACAACCGCGGAGGGTACGGGCGTCGCGACGACCGGCGTGATGACCGCCGGGGGGACGACCGTGGTGACCGGCGTGATGACAGGCGGGATGACCGCCGTGGTGGCGACGACCGAGGGGCTCGGCCGCCGTTCCGGCGCGATGACCGGCCTGCTGGGCCCCGTCGCGACGACCGCGATCGTGGTTTCCGGCGCGACGGTGACCGTCCTGCCTTCCGCCGCGACGACCGTGGCGAACGGCGGGACGACGACCGCGGTGGCTTCCGGCGTGATGACAACCGTGGGGGTTACGGCCGCCGGGATGACCGCCGCGATGATCGTCGTGACGACCGCCGGGGTGATGACCGTGGCTACGGCCGTCGTGACGATCGCCGCGACGGCGGTGACCGCGGCGACCGAGGTGGGTTCGCTCGGCGTGACGACCGTGACCGTGGGTTCCGTCGTGACGATCGCGGTGATCGCGGTGATCGGGGTGGCTTCCGTCGCGATGACAACCGTGGCAGCTACGAGCGCCGTGATGATCGGCGTGATGACCGCCGGGGGGACGACCGTGGTGACCGCGGTGGGTTCCGTCGTGACGACCGGCGTGATGACCGTCGCGACGGTGGCGACCGCGGGGATCGTGGTGGCTTCCGTCGTGATGACAACCGGGGCGAGCGCGGTGGGTTCCGTGGGCGGGACGACCGGCGGGACGACCGTGGCGGGCGCGGGCCCCGCAGGGATGACCGGGGTGGACGGCCCGGTGGGTTCCGTGGGCGGGACGACCGACGCGGTGGTGACGACCGGCGTGGTGGCGGTCGGTTCCGTGATGAGCGGGATCGTGACCGGGACCGCGAGCCGATCAAGCGGCTGCCGATCCCCGAGGACGTCACGGGCGAGGAGATCGACAAGGACGTACGGCAGGAATTGCAGAGCCTGCCGAAGACGCTCGCGGACGATGTCGCCAAGAACCTGGTGATGGTCGCGCGGCTCATCGACGAGGACCCTGAGGGTGCCTACGGCTACTCCAAGGTGGCCCTGCGGCTGGCGTCGCGTGTCGCTGCCGTACGTGAGGCGGGCGGGTTCGCGGCGTACGCGAACCAGAAGTACGCCGAGGCGCTTGCCGAGTTCCGGGCCGCGCGGCGGATGACCGGGACCGTGGATCTGTGGCCGCTCATGGCCGACTGCGAGCGTGGGCTCGGGCGGCCGGAGAAGGCGCTGGACATGGCCGGTGCGCCCGAGGTGCACAAGCTGGACAAGGCCGGTCAGGTGGAGATGCGGCTCGTCGCGGCCGGCGCCCGGCGTGACCTGGGGCAGCTGGACGCGGCCATCGTGACGCTGCAGAGCCCCGAGCTCGCCTCCAACGCCGTACAGCCGTGGACCGCGCGGCTTCGGTACGCGTATGCCGACGCGCTGCTGGCCGCCGGGCGGCGGGGTGAGGCGCGGGAGTGGTTCGCCAAGGCCGTCGAGGCCGACAAGGACGGCAGCACGGACGCCTCCGACCGGCTCGCAGAGCTGGACGGTGTCGAGTTCGTCGACGCCCTTGACGAGAACGAGGACGAGACCCAGGGCAACGGTGACGAGGAGGCTGCGGCCGGGCCCGATGAGGGCGACAAGGAGTAGGCGACGTGTGAAGTGAAGGGCGGGATTCCGGACAGGGATCCCGCCCTTCGGCGTTCAGAGGTCCAGTGCGCGCAGCACCAGGCCCGAGGCCGGCTTCGGGCCGAACGACGTCGACTTGCGGGGCATCGTGACGCCCTGGCGGGCGAGGTCGCGTACGACGTCCTCGCGGACCGGGTGCATCAGGACGGCCGTACCGCCGTCGCGTTCCGCCTTTCTGACGGTGGCGGCGGTGTCGTGGATGTAGGCGATGCGGGTGGGGTCGTCCTCGGGGATGTGCCAGACGTGGGCGAGGAGGGTGGCGTGCAGGACCGTCGCGTCCAGGGTGCGCCAGGCGGTGGGGCGGTCGGCGGGGACCGTGCGGTCGAGAAGGGCCGGGTCCGGGTGGTCGACGAGGTGGAAGGCGCCGTCTCCGGCGAGGAGGTAGGCGTTGCCCGTGCAGGCCGCGTCGGCCAGCGCCTCCAGGGCCTCGGACAGGGGGACTTCGAGGCGGCGTACGCGGAACAGGCCGTCGAGGGCGGCCAGGGCGTCCGGCACGGGCATGTCGTGCAGGAGGCGGTGGATGGCGCGGACGCGGAGGGGGTAGCGGGCCGTGTCGACCAGGAGGACGAGACCGTAGTCCCAGGGGCTGGGCGAGGGGTGTTCCGCGCGTAGCCGGCGGTATGTCGCCCAGCGGTGGTGGCCGTCGGCGATCAGGGCCTGGTGGCGGGTCAGGTCGGACTGGACGCGGGCCAGGTCGGCCGGGTCGGTGAGCGACCACAGGCGGTGGTTGAAGCCGTCCTCCGTGGTGGTCGAGAAGAGCGGTGGGCGCTCGACCGTGCGCTCGATGACGGCGGTCGTGTCGGTCGCCGTGCCGTTGCCGCGGTAGGTCAGCAGCAGGGGTTCGAGGTTCGCGGACGTGGCGCGCATCAGGGCCGCGCGATCGGCGACCACGTGCGGCATGACGTCCTCGTGCGGCAGGACCAGGCCCTCCGCGGGCTCCGTCACGCGCAGGGCGCCGATGATGCCGCGCTGGAGCATGCCGTCGCCGTCGTGCTGCTCGTAGACGTAGAGACCGGGCTCGGAGTCGGTGGTCAGTACGCCTTCGGAGAGCCAGCGGCGCAGGGTGTCGGCCGCCTGTTCGTTGCGGGCGCTGGGGGTGCCGGCCTGGGGGAGGATCAGGCGGACGATGTTGTACGGGTCCGAGTCCTGGAGCTGGTGCAGGCCGTCGGGGCGGACGACGACGTCGTACGGAGGGGATGTCACGGCGGCCAGGCTGCCGACCCGGTCGGGGTCGTAGCGAAGCCCCCGGAACGGGGTCAGTTCGAGGCCTCGGCGCGCCGTTGCTTCCGGGTGACCTGCTGTGTTCATCCCGGCATCGTACGGGTGTCAGTGGCATGGGGGATGATCGGGGGAAAGCCGTCGAACGAGGAGCGATGCGGAATGAGCCAGAGCGTCAGGACGAGGCCCGAGGGCAGTGGCCAGGCCCTGAGCGAGGCGTACGACACGGCGCTGCTCGACCTCGACGGTGTGGTGTACGCGGGCGGCAACGCGATCGCGCATGCCGTCGACTCGCTCGCCGTGGCCCGTGCGGGCGGGATGCATCTCGCGTACGTCACGAACAACGCCCTGCGGACTCCCGACATCGTGGCCGCGCATCTGACGGAGCTCGGCATACCCACCGGGGCGGACGATGTCATCACCTCGGCGCAGGCGGTCGCGCGGCTGATCAGTGAGCAGGTGCCGGCGGGCGCCCGGGTGCTGGTGATCGGTGGGGAGGGGCTGCGGGTGGCGCTGCGGGAGCGCGGGCTGGAGCCCGTCGAGTCGGCGGACGACGATCCGGCGGCGGTCGTGCAGGGCTTCGGCGGGCCCGAGCTGCCGTGGGGACGGTTCGCGGAGGCTTCGTATGCGGTCGCGCGCGGGGTGCCCTGGTTCGCGTCCAACACCGACCTGACGATTCCGAGCGGGCGGGGGATCGCGCCGGGCAACGGTGCGGCGGTGGAGGTCGTACGGATTGCCACCGGTGCCGAGCCGCAGGTGGCGGGCAAGCCGTTGCCGCCCATGCACCGCGAGACGATCCTGCGGACGGGTGCCGAGCAGCCGCTGGTGGTCGGGGACCGGCTGGACACGGACATCGAGGGGGCGTTCAACGGGGAGGTCGACTCGCTGCTCGTGCTGACCGGCGTGACCGACGGCGCCCAGCTGCTCGCCGCGCCGCCGCAGCACCGGCCGACGTATGTCGACGCCGATCTGCGGGGCTTGCTCACCGGGCAGCCGGACGTCGTGCCGGACGGGGACGGATTCCGGTGCGGTGGCTGGACGGCGGCCGCCGGGGCGGAGCGGCTGGAACTCGACGGTGACGGTGAGGCCTTGGACGGGCTGCGGGCGTTGTGTGCGGCGGCCTGGACCGCGGCCGGGGACGGTTCCTGCGGGCTGGACGCGGGGAAGGGGCTGGCGCGACTGGGGTTGTGACGTCGGGGGGGGGAGGTGTTGCGGCTGGGGCTGTGACGTCGGG
>NZ_LGUR01000046.1 GCF_001270495.1 Streptomyces viridochromogenes | reverse complement strand
CACCACCAACGGAACCAAGCCCACAGCGGGCGCGGTCATGTCCCCCTGCTCGCTGGTCACCGGCTCCGGCGGCTGCTCCAGGATGACGTGCGCGTTGGTCCCCGATGCCCCGAAGCCGGAGACGCCGCCACGGCGGGGCCGGTCGGAATCTGGCCAGGGGCGGGCCTCGGTGAGCAGTTCGACATGCCCGGCGGACCAGTCGACCTGGGGCGTCGGCTCGTCCACGTGCAGGGTGCGGGGCAGCAGGCCGTGCCGTATCGCCATGACCATCTTGATGACACCGGCGACGCCGGCGGCGGCCTGGGTATGGCCGATGTTGGACTTCACGGAGCCGAGCCACAGCGGTCGTTCGGCGTCGTGGTCCTGCCCGTAGGTGGCCAGCAGTGCCTGCGCCTCGATCGGGTCGCCGAGCGTCGTGCCCGTGCCGTGAGCCTCCACGGCGTCCACATCCGCAGCCCCGCACTCGCCAACGCCCGCCGGATCACCCGCCGTTGGGAGGGACCGTTCGGCGCGGTCAGCCCGTTGGAGGCGCCGTCCTGGTTGACGGCCGATCCCCGTATGACGCCCCAGATCCGCCGCCTATTACGGATGGCGCCCGACAGTCGCTCCAGCACCAGCACACCGGCGCCCTCCGCGAACCCCGTGCCGTCGGCGGCTGCCGCGAAGGACTTGCAGCGGCCGTCGGGAGCGAGGCCGCGCTGCCGGGAGAAGCCCACGAACGCGTTCGGGGCCAGTACCGTCACCCCGCCGGCGAGGGCGAGGGAGGACTCGCCCGAGCGCAGGGACTGGGCGGCGAGATGGACGGTCACCAGGGACGAGGAGCAGGCGGTGTCCACCGTCACCGCCGGGCCCTCCAGTCCCAGGAAGTACGACACCCGACCCGAGAGCACACCACCGAGGGCCCCTGTCATGAGGTAGGCATCGACACCCTCGGGCACGTCGTGCGGGTCGGCCCGGTAGTCGCCGCCTCCCGTGCCGGTGAAGACGCCGACGGGTTGTTCGCGCAGGGTGGCGGGATCGATGGCGGCCCGTTCCAGGGCCTCCCAGGTGATCTCCAGCATCAGCCGCTGCTGCGGGTCCATGGCGAGTGCCTCACGTGGCGAGATGCCGAAGAAGGCCGCGTCGAACTGGTCGGCGTCATGGAGGAATCCGCCCTCGCGGGAATAGCTCGTGCCTGGGTGGTCCGGGTCCGGGTGGTACAGGTTCTCCAGGTCCCAGCCGCGGTTCACCGGGAAGCCGGTGATCGCCTCACCGCCGGAGGCGACCAGGTCCCACAGCCCCTCCGGGGACGTCACCCCGCCCGGGAAACGGCAGGCCATGCCGACGATCGCGATCGGCTCGGAGTGCGCATTGCGCAGCTCGGTGATCGTGCGGCGTGCGTGATGCAGATCAGCCGTCATCCTCTTCAGGTATTTGACGAGCTTTTCATTGCTCTCAGCTTGGTTCTCTGCCTGGTTTTCAGCCTGGTTCTCCGTCTGGGGCGCTGCGTGCTTCTCCGCGTTCTCCGCTTGGATTTCCACCTGGTTCTTCTCCATCCGGGGCCACGACCTCTTTCACAGTGGGCAAGCGGGTGTGTCAGCCCTCGCCGAATTCCTCATCGATGAAGGCGAGGACGTCGTCCATCGAGGCCGATTCGAGTCGGGCGGTGATATCGACGTCGTGCGGAGTGCTGTGCGGGGTCTGCAACTTGGCGGCGAGCGCCTGAAGCCGGGGGACGATCCGCGTGCTTTCGACGCGGTCCGTTTCCAGTTCCGCCACCGCGGCCTCTAGGCGGCGCAGTTCTTCCAGGACCGTGTCCTCGGGCGTGGCGGTGGGGAAGAGCTCGGCGCGCAGATGCCGCATGAGCGCCGAGGGCGTGGGGTGATCGAAGACCAGCGTGCTCGGCAGGCGCAGCCCGGTCTGTTCGGAGAGCCGGTTGCGGAACTCCACCGCTGTGAGGGAGGTGAACCCGAGGTCGCTGAAGGCCCGGTTGGCCGTGATCTCGGCGGACGACGCATGTCCGAGGGCGGCGGCCGCCGCATCCCGCACCAGGCTCAGCAGGCTGTGGTCGCGGTCGCGTTCCGGTAGGGCGGAGAGCCGTTCGAGGAGGCCGGTCCGGCCGTCGGTGCCGATGCTGACGGCGACGGCGCGCCGCGCCGGCACGAGACCGCGCAGCATCGGCGGCAGGGTGCCGGCCTCCGCCTGGGAACGCAGCACACCGAAGTCCAGCTTCACCGGGACCAGGACGGGGACGGGAACCGAGGCAGCACCCGTGGAGCGCAGAGCGACGTCGAGCAGCGACAGCCCTTCCCGCACACTCAATTCGGCCGCTCCGGACCGCCTGTTCCGGGTGGCGCCGGTGCCCGCCGCGGGTTCGGCCGTCTGCCACGGACCCCAGGCGAGTGAGGTCGCGGGCAGCCCGTTGGCGTGACGATGCCGGGCCAGACCGTCCATCAGAGCGCTCGCCGTGGCCAGCGCCTCCTGGCCGGAGCCGCCGAAGGTGCCCGTGGCGGAGGAGAACAACACGAAGTGGGCGAGGTCGTGTTCGCGGACGAGCCGGTGCAGGGCGAGGGCACTGAAGTGGTCGTCGTCGAGGACGCCCGCGGTGTGGATGACGGTGGTGAGGCGGTGGGCGTCGATGACGTCGGCCAGGTGAGCGGGGTCGGTGATCCGGACCTGGGCGCCCAGCTCCGACAGCTCGGCGAGTTGGGCCTCCACCTCGGCGTTCGGCTGTTCGTGGTGGGTCAGCAGCAGGTTCTTGACCTGGTGCCGCTCCACCAGGTGACGCGTGACGAGCCGTCCGAGCGGCCCGGTGCCGCCCGTGACGAGGACGGTGCCGTCGGGGTCGAGCGGGCGGTCATCGCTGCCCGGCGCGGTGGGGGCCAGGCGGGGCGCGAGGAACGTTCCCTCGCGTACGGCGACGTGGAGTTCGCCGGCGGCGAGGAGTTCGGGGAGGACGGTGGTGAGTGAGGGGAGGCCGGTGGCGAGCGACCGGGCGCTGTCGTCGGTATCGATCAGGACGACCCGGCCGGGGTGCTCGGCCTGGACGGAGTGCAACAGGCCGACAGCCGCGGCGGCGGGCAGGTCGGCGATGTCCTCGCCGTCCGTCGTGGCGACGGCCCGACGCGTCACGGCGAGCAGAAGGGTGTCCCGCAGGCGGGGTTCGGCCAGACAGGCCCGGACGACGCCCAGGACACGGGTGGTCAGTTCGCGGACCTCGTCGGCGTCGCAGGCGCCGTCACCGGCCACCTCCAGCAGCAGCACACCGGGCAGCCGGTCCGCCTCGGCCACCGCACGCACGTCCTCGGCGCAGGTGACCGGGGCCGTGGCAGGAGCCGTGACCGTGGCCGTGTGCCGGCCGGTGACCGGGATCGGCGTCCAGTCGAGGCGGTAGAGGTGACCGAGGGCCGTGGCGGAGGCTTCCCCTCGGTCCACCGAGCTGTCGTACGGCCGGGTGACCACCGATCCGACGGAGCCGACCGGCCTGCCCGTGCCGTCGGCGAGACGAAGACCGAAGACGTCCGGCCCCTGTGCTGCCACGTGAACACGGAGGGTGGTGGCCCTGTCGGCGTAGAGCTGTACGTCCTTCCAGCGGACCGGCAGCGCGACCGCCGTGTCGCTCGCCCGGATGCCCCCGCCCACCCGGTCCTCCTGGCTTGCCTGGTCCGCCTCGTCCATCTCGTCCGCGTCACCGCGCAGCCCCGCGGCGTGGAGGCAGGCGCTCAGGAGGGTCGGGTGGAGTCCGTAGCCGTCGGTCCTGTCCGTCCCGTCGGGGAGGGCGACCTCGGCGTAGACGTCGGTGCCGTGGGACCAGGCGGTGCCGAGCCCGTACGGCGCCGGGCCGGCCTCCTCGATGGGGGCTGCCCCGGCCGGCGGCCACTGGGTGAGGTCGAAGTCGGGCGCGGGGGCCTCGGCGGACAGGCGGGCCGTGGCGTGCCGGGTGAACGGCGTACCGGGAGCGGCGTTCTGCGGCCGGGAGTGGATCTGCGCCGTACGCACACCGGATTCGTCGGGCGTGCCGAGACCGACCCGGATCTGGAGGCCGTCCTGCTCCGGAAGGACCAACGGCGTCTCGATGACCAGCTCGCTGAGGTGGCTGGTGCCGGTCTCGTCGCCGGCCCGGATGAGGAGGTCGACGAGGGCGGCACCGGCGGTGGCCGGGTCGGCGAGCCGGGGGTGGGTGGCCGACGACCAGCGGGAGGTGAAGAGCAGCCCGCCGGTGGCCGGGTCCTCCGCCAGGGCACCCAGCATCGGGTGCGCCACCGAGGCCAGCCCCAGCTCCGCCGGATCACCCGACGCCGTGTCCCTCGTGAGCCAGTGACTCTGCCGCTGGAAGGCGTACGTCGGCAGTTCCACCGGTCGCTCGGTGCCGCTGGTGTCGCCGGTGCCGACCACGGCGGCCCAGTCCACCGGTATGCCGCGCCCGTGCAGCGTGCCGAGTGCCCCGAGGAAACGGCGGACGCCGCTCTCCTTGCGCCGCAGCGTGCCGGTGATCACGGACGGGCCCGGCACACCGGCCTCAAGGATGTCCTGGATGTTCATGATGAGGATCGGGTCCGCGCTCACCTCGACGAAGGCGCGATGGCCGGACTCCGCCAGAGCCCGCACAGCGCTGTCGAACTGCACGGTGTGCCGCAGGTTCCGGTACCAGTAGTCGGCGTCCAGGGTGGTGGTGTCGATCCGGGTGCCGGTGACGGTGGAGTAGAACGCCACGGAGGCGGCCCGGGGTTCGATACCGGCCAGCCCCTTGCGCAGGTCCTCTTCGATCACCTCGACCTGCGCGGTGTGCCCGGCGATGCCGTGTGCCAGGGGGAGTTCCCGGCTTCGGATGTTGTGGGTTTGGCAGTGGGTGTGGAGGGTGTGGAGGGTGGTGGGGGTGCCGGAGAGGATGAGGTTGGTGGGGGAGTTGATGGCGGCGATGTCGGCGTCGGGGGCGTGTTGGGTGATGAGTTGTTGGGCGTGTTCGGGGGTGGTGTTGAGGGAGAGCATGGTGCCGTGGCCGGAGAGGTGGGTGGTGATGGCTTGGGCGCGGAGGGTGATGATGGTGGCGGCGTCTTGGAGGGTGAGGGCTCCGGCGATGTGGGCGGCGGTGATTTCGCCTTGGGAGTGGCCGGTGACGGCGTCGGGGGTGAGGCCTGCTGTTTGGTAGCAGTGGGCGAGGGAGGTCATGACGGCGAAGGTGGCGGGCTGGATGACGTCGGCGGTGGTGAGGGTGGGGGCGTTTGGGGTTTGGCGGATGACGTCGAGGAGTGAGTAGCCGGTGAGGGGGTCCAGGACGTGGGCGCATTCGGTCATCTTCTGGGCGAATGCGGGTGAGGTGTCGAGGAGGTCGGCGCCCATGCCGGCCCATTGGGCGCCTTGGCCGGGGAAGACCCATACCTG
>NZ_LGUR01000045.1 GCF_001270495.1 Streptomyces viridochromogenes | reverse complement strand
GGTGAGTCGTTCGATGGTGTGCCGGCCGTCGGGAAACGCCGTGGCCAGTGCGGTCAGCAGCATGACAAGGACGTCGCGGTCGCTGGCTTCGTCGCCGAAACCTGCGGGGCGGTCGTGGTCGTGGAAGTCCTCGGCCAGTGAGCTATTCCCAGTAACCGTCGGATACCGTCCGTGAGCGCGAGGCGCGTCGCGCAGTCCGCGGTATCCCCAAGTCCCGGCAGGCGTAAGGCTCCTGGTAGGAACGATCTTGCGACAGAAAGATCCGACCGAGGGGCCTCACGTGCCGACCAGTCTGCCGGAATAGCGAATGCGTGGCCAATCCAGGCAAGTTGCAGAGACCAAGCGGGACAGCCGCTCGGAGTATTTCCGCCACGATCCGCGGCGTTCCATTCCGTCGGAGCGCGTTGCGCGACCAAGGTGTACTCCGCATTTCCGTTTGTTTTTCGGTAAGTGAACGAAAAGAAACGGGTAATCATATGGCGGTGAATTGGTGGGTTGCCGCGATGACACACCGGATGGCTATGGCCGGGGTGGTCCGGCTGCCGCTCTCCACGTTCCGCGCGAGTTGGAGCAGACGCAAGCGCAGCTGTCCGAGGTTCACCAGCGTCAGCGGGCGGTGGACAGTGGGAGCGGGTGGCGCGCGAGATCCACGACACGCTCGCGCAGGACTTCGCGTCGATCACCGTGCTCGCGGAGGCGGCCCGTGCGGGGCTGGACTCCGACACCGCGCGACCTGCCCAGCAGCTGCGGTCCATCGAGTCGACCGCGCGGGACAACCTCGCGCACGGGAGTTGGTCGGTTCGTAGCCGATGTTCCAGACCACCTTGACGGTCCAGTTGCCGGTAGCCGGGTCGCGCACGTCGAGTGCTTCGGGTCCGGGCGACGGCGGTCGTACCGGACGGGGAACCCGCCGCGCCGCTGGCCGTGATGCCCGCCGGCCCCGGTTGGGCGGCGGCACCGGCAGGTACGGCACGACAGCGGCCTGCTGGGGCTTGCTCCTGGGACGTCCGCAGCCGAGCCCGAGCAGGCCGCCCGCGACACCGCGAGCGGCCCACTGCTCGGGGCGTATGCACTGACTACGCGTCAGCTCTCCTCGCTCGCACGGCGCCTGCGCGCGAAGTAGACCGCGGCGGTGCCGACCGCCACGACCGCGAGACCCGCACCCGCGACGACGGGAGTGCTGCTCGACGCGCCGGTCTCGGCGAGATCTCCGTTCGTGGTCGGGTTGTTCGGCTCCGTGTCCTTACCGGGCTCGTGCGTGGCCGGCTCGCTGGGGGTCGGGGTCGGGGACGTGTCCTCGCCGGGGGTGTCGTTCTTGGCGAGCTGCGCCGCGAAGGTGCTTGCGATGACCTTGTGGCCTTCGGCGTTGGGGTGCGGGTCCTGCTTCGTGCACGCCCAGGTCAGCTGGCAGATCTTGGCCACGTTCGCCGGCACCTCGCCCGCGCCGGGCACGTTCACCTGGGTGGTGAAGTCGTCCGAGGAGAAGGCCCCGGCCACGTCCGCCACCTTGAAGCCGGTGGACTTGTACACCTGGGTGATCCCCGTGTTGGCGGCCTTGACCAGGGGTGCCGACTCCTTGGCGGCCTGCTGCCCTGCGGCGCCTTGCAGCCAGGCCGCCAGGAACGGGTTGTAGTAAGTGGAGCCCACGAACTGGGTGTCGTTCCCACCCGCCTTGCGGAGTGCACCCGCGATCTGGGCGAGGTTCTTCGCCATGGTCTGGCTCGTGCTGTTCAGGCATGCCACGTCGAGGGTGCCGGCCGGGCTGACGCATGCCTGGAGGATGTCGTTCGCGCCCACGCTGAGGGTCACGTAGGCGACCTTGCCGCGGTGCTGGGCCATGGCCTGCAGGGCGGCGTCCAGTTGGGACTTGGCGTTCGGGTAGTCGCACTTTCCGCCGTTGATCAGAGACTCGGTGGTCTCAGCGGTGCAGCCGAGGCGTATGTGCTTCAGTCCGGGAGTGCGCTGCTTGAGCTGAGCGTACAGCTGGTCGGTGTAGGCGACGTCGGTGTCCTTGTCGACGTCCGGCTGATAGCCGGTGGCCAGGGAGTCACCGACCGAGATGTAGTACGTGGTGTCCTGGCCGTTGCTCGCCTCGTCGGCGGCGGCCAGTCCGGGCGTGCTCAGCACGATCGTCATAGCAGAGACGGCCAGCCGGGGGCCGAATAGCTGAAGGTATCTCATCACGTACGGGCGCTTTCCAGTTGTTGGGGTGCTGGGGTGGATGCTGAAAGGCAAGGCATGGCATGAAGCGTGACTGGAAGCAGCGAAGCTCAGCCGCTACGGTTTTCGGGCATCCAAGTAAAGTCTTCTTGTGAAGACATAGGGAGGATTTCTTCCTCCGTAAGCTGCGGACCTGCCTGACTTCGCTCCGGAGGTACAGGCTTCAACCTAGCAAGGTTGACAACGACTTGGACATGGAGGGCCGATAAAGGAATGATCACAACAGCACGTGCAACCATCAGAAAGGCTCGACCGGCCAGAAATTGGTGACCGGACTGGTTGGTATCCATTCGCTGAGTGATCGACTGGGTGGCGCATACTCCTCACGGGCAGGCCGCCAACTGCACACGAGCTGAACCGCTTCGGGATCGGTTATACAGCGCACGTTCCGCCGCTTCGAGTGCATCTCCGCCGTCACCGGCCAGGCGCTCCCGTGTAAAACGGGGTTGATCCAGCTCTGTGTACGTGCGAAGGCGTTACCCAACCGGACGTCCGGCCCAGCCCCCGCCCAACACAGTGCCCGTCCGTGCACGCGCTCTGCCCACCGGTCTTCGCGCCCCGTGCCCATAGCGTGCCCGTAAGAGCAGACAACCACGGTCAACAGCGGTGTGATCAGGCCCGCGCAACGGTGCCAGCACGACAAATCAGCGAAGGTCAGCGGCCACCCGGCCGTGCAAGCGCCATCGCTTCCCAAGCTGAGAGCGCGAGTTCGATTCTCGTCACCCGCTCCATACGAAACCCCTAGGCCAGAGGCCCGGGGGTTCTTTGTTGTCCAGGCCGGTGGGCGGGTGTCGCACCACAACCGCGCTGATCGGTGGCTGCCCAGCAGAGCCGACCGGCTGTCCGAGTCGTCCATCGCTGGCAAGTGGTGCGACTACTGGCCAACGGGTCGCCGCAGACACCGACATCTCCGTCATCACGATCCGAAACATTTTCCGGACTACCGATAATGGTGTGGTTCAGAGGCACTTGGGGTGCCGTTGTCGCAGTTCTTCCAGCCTTGCGCGAGCCGCGTCATCTCGCCTCGTCGGCGGGGTCGCATGTGCCGGCCGAGGTACTGGAGGTGGCGTGGGCAGGCTCAGAGACGTAGATACAAGTGCGAGGATTGCTTCCAGATCAGTGGCAGCAAGGTAGACGAGACCACCCTTGTTCAAGCCTCGAAAACGCGAGCCGTTCCTGCACAAGAGGGCCCAAGCCCGTCCCTTTCGAGTAGTGAAACGACTGCGCTCCGCTCGCGAAGTGTATTCGATCTCGATGTCCAGATCGCGCTGCTCGGCACGTGACCACCAGGCACGCCAGTGTGGGTCGTCGTGGAACATTTCGACTACAGTGCTGGCTGCATTTAAATAAGCCGCAGGAATGTCGTTCTCGCTGTGCAGAGCGAGGCTGAACCAGGGGATATCCCTCACTGTGATGGCCGTCGACTCTTCGGGCTCGTCCATGCAGAAGCCAGGGAGTGGGCCCAGCCATGGTTCTCCGGTGGTGATCTCATAGGCTGTGGATACAGTCTCAGCAAGGCCGTCTGACTCGCTGAAATCCCAGGCGTGGTCAGCCACTCGGTCAGGATTCTTTTAGATTTGCAGGAAACGTGAGCTGCCCGCTGTGACAACCGCAAAGGTGGAGATTGATGAGAGCGTCCCCAACCAGCGGCACCGGAGGTGCGCCTGATGGATCATTCACATCTCGGACTGGAATTCCCAGGAGGGGCTCACTTCCAAGGCGCTGCAGTTTTTCCGTCAGCAAATCGGAAAAATCATCAACACAATCCTTCCCCCGTCGCGCCAGCGCCTCAGCCAGTATGGGAGTCGTTCGCTGGTTTGCCACACCTCACAAGAGATCGATGAGGGGCCAGAAGTCTTCTTCTCTAATAAATTAGCCTCCTTTCCACCGGCGGGTGCAGCGGGTGGGGCCGCCGAGCACCGTCACGGTGTTCGCGTCACGGGTCACGGCATCGTCGGTTGCCACGGGTACTCCTTGACGATCAGCGGTTGGCTCCCTCACTCTGACCGAGTTGCTTTCTCAAGGGAAGTACATACCTTTAGGTGAGGTGAGCACGTGCAGGAAAGCACGCGAGGCAACGTCCGTAATCCCGCCTGCCCCGGCAGGCAGCTGTTCGACCTGGTCACCGCCCGGTGGGCCGCCCTGGTCCTGGTGGATCTCATGGAGGGCCCGCAACGCTGGTCCGAACTGCGCCGGCGTGCCGGCGGCGTCAGCGACAAGATGCTCGCGCAGACCCTGCGCGACCTCGAAACCGGCGGACTGATCACCCGCACCGTGCACACCAGCCGCCCACCGACGGTGCAGTACCACCTGACCGACCTCGCCCGCGGCGCCACCACCGCACTGCAACACCTGCAGAACTGGGCCGAACAACACACCAGCGACTACGCCCACCACCGACACACCCACACACCCCTCCCGTAGCCCCGAAAAGGGCAGGCTCGGAGTGCACACCTCGCAGTCGCTCGCACCAGCCTCCCGACGCAACGATGCTCGATCGGAACCGAGAGCCCTCCCTACTCTGACGGCCGTCATCCCTAGGCGGAATGGCGGCCGTCGGGGCCTCAGCGTCCCAGACCGCAGGGAGTTGCCGTGATAGTTCCGTCGAGGTCCTCCTTGAGGACCGGTGGTGTGCGGCTGCAGGTGAGATCCGTGCACCCGCCCCGGAACACCGTCCGCACCAGCTCGTTGACATCCTTCACGCGAGTATCCTTCACGCGAGTGTCGACGACCCTCACGACTCTCGTCACCACCGAAGGTAAACAGGGCCGTCGATGAGACACTCCGCCGGCAGGTCGTCGGCTACGTCCACGGCCGGGGCGGGCGGGAGACCGGCAGTGAGCTCGCCCGCGGCCGACCACGGGCGGCGTGGGTGCCGGGCCTGGCCGGGCCGGCACCCACGGCATCACTCCCCGCGCGCCCCCGCCTGCCGGGTGACCGAGCGCAGCAGGGGGCGGCTCAGTGCGCCGGCCGCCAGGATTCCGCCGACGCCGGCGGCGCAGCACACCGCGAGGACGGTCAGGCCGCGTGCGTCGAACGACGAGTCGCCGCCGGCCAGCATCATCGATCCCCCGCACAGCAGTCCGGTCGCGAGAGCGCCGCCTGCCAGCACGGTGACCGGGATGAGCGTCTCGCGGTTG
>NZ_LGUR01000044.1 GCF_001270495.1 Streptomyces viridochromogenes | reverse complement strand
GGCGACGCGTGCTCGGGGGAGGCCGCGGGGGTCGGCTCGGCGGAACCCGGCCCCCCGGAACCGGCCGCCGCCGCCCGCGGGCCTCGGTCACGCACCGGGGTCTCCACACCCCCGGCGCCCACCAGCCCCACAGGCCCCACAGGCCCCACAGGCCCCTGCGGATCCTCCGTGTCCAGCAACCTCACCGCATGCCGCCCCAGCTGTGCCACCAGCGCGCTCGGCAGCCACGGATCCCGTGACCGGCCGCCGGAGACGGTGTCCTCGGCGCCCGTGCGCTCCAGGATCCGGTCCAGCGTCGGCCGGGCGCCGGGATCCTTGCGCAGACAGTCCCGCACCAGGTCGGCGATCCCCTCGGGCACGCCCTCCAGATCGGGCTCCTCCTGGGCGATGCGGAACATCACGGCGTGCGCGCCGCTGTCGACGGAGCCGAAGGGCAGCGTGCCGGTCGCGGCGTACGCGAGGACCGAGCCCAGGCAGAACACGTCGCACGCGGGCGTGATCCGGTCCCCGCGCACCTGCTCGGGCGCCATGAACCCCGGCGACCCGACCAGCGCGCCGGTGCGGGTGAGCCCGCTCTCGTCGACGGTCTCCAGGGCGCGGGCGATCCCGAAGTCGATGACGCGCGGGCCGTCGATGGTGACCAGCACATTGGACGGCTTCAGATCCCGGTGCACGATCCCCGCGGCATGGATGTCCTTGAGCGCGTGCGCGAGGCCCGCCGCCAGGATCCGTACCGACCGCTCGGGCAGCGCTCCGTGGTCGCGCCCGACGACCTGCTGGAGGCTGGGTCCGGCGACATACCCGGTGGCGACCCAGGGCACCTCGGCCTCGGTGTCCGCGTCGAGCACCGGCGCGGTCCAGAACCCGCCGACCTGCCGCGCCGCCTGCACCTCCTGCCGGAAGCGGGCGCGGAACTCCTCCTGTGCGGCCAGCTCCCGCCGTACGAGTTTCACGGCGACGGTACGGCCGCGATCGGAGCGGGCGAGGTAGACGTCCCCCATGCCGCCCGCCCCCAGCCGCGCCAGCAGCCGGTACGCCCCGATCTGCTGCGGATCACCCGATCCCAGCTTCTCCATCGCACGCCCCCAACCCCGCTCACGCAGGCCCCCGCCTGCGCCACGGCCCCACGATAGTGCGGCATATGAGGAGGTGAGCGGGTCGGTGTCTACGGTTCCGTAACAGGTGCGGCGATTTGGTCGAGCACCTTCGACATCCGTTCCAGGACCCGTACGGCATCGGCGAGTTCCGCCTCCCCGAAGGCCTCCGCCAGCCGGTCCGCGAGGACCGCGTGCCCGGGGTTGATCCGGGAGACCGCCGCACGCCCCTCCTCCGTCGGCGCGAGGAGCTTGGCACGGCGGTGGGCGGGGTTGGGCCGGTACTCGGCGAGCCCCTTCTCCACCAGCAGATCGGCGATCCGCTGCACGCTCTGCCGGGTGATGCCCATTTCGCGGGCGATCCCGGAGACGGGAAGGGGTTCGCCGAGGACCGCCCCGAGCACCTGCCACCAGGCAGCCGTCAGCCCGGCGGGCCTGGCCAGCTCCTCGGCGACCGCGAGGAACCGGCCGTTGAGCCGGAAGACACCGAGCGCGCTGCGGCTGAGCAGGTCCTGCCGTTCCCGGCTCACAGAACACCGGCCTTCTCGAGTACGGCGTACGCCTCGGCGTCGGAGTCGTGGAAGAGGCGGTACCAGGCGTCGACGGCCTCGTCGTCGTACACGTGCAAGAGCCGCAGGATCTCCCGGGCGAAGGCGACGGGCTCGGTGGGACCGGCGGTGACGAGCCCGCCGTCGGTGACGGCGTCGGCCTCGACGTACCGCTCGCCGCCGCCGTACCCGGTCGCGGCCAGGTAGAAGGAGATCGCGCTGGTGTGAGCGCGGTCGTCGAGCAGCCCCTCGCGGGCCAGTCCGGCGGTGGCACCGCAGATCGCGGCGACGGGCACGCCGGCGTCGAGGAACTCCCGCGCCTTGCGGGCGAAGGGAGCGAGGTCGGTGCCGCCCGCCGCGGCAGCGGCTGATGTCTCAGTCCAGAGGTCGGCGCCCGGGAGGATCAGCAGGGACGCGTCGGACGGTCGTACGTCGTCCAGGGCCAGGTCGGGCTGGATGCGCAGGCCACCGACGGTGGTGACGGGCGCGCGGGTCGGGCCGAGGGTGCGGATCTCGTACCCGGCACGGGCCAGCTGCGCGGTGGCGTGGCCGGGCTCCCAGTCGGCGAGGGTGTCGTAGACGGCGAGGTACACGGGCTTACGGAAGTTTGCGGTACTGCCGGTGGTGCCGGTGCTGCTGGTCATGACTCCTCCTGGGGTTCGACCGAGGGCGACCTCGAAGATGACAACATGCTGTCACTAAGACAGCTTGCTGTCAATCATTCCTGTGCCCTCCCCCTCCCCCCGTGCCGCTTCTGTCGACAACCTGTCGCGGAAACCTTCCGAGCACAGACATGACGCCGATATCCAGGCCACACCGCTCGCTCCTACGCTCGCCCGCATGACCCCTCAGCCAGATCCCGAGGTCGGCGCCGCCGTGAAGGCCGCGGACCGTGCGCACGTGTTTCACTCCTGGTCCGCACAGGAGCTCATCGACCCGCTCGCCGTCGCCGGCGCGGAGGGCTCCTACTTCTGGGACTACGACGGCAGGCGCTACCTCGACTTCACCAGCGGACTCGTCTACACGAACATCGGCTACCAGCACCCGAAGGTCGTCGCCGCGATACAGGAGCAGGCCGCACACCTGACCACCTTCGCGCCCGCCTTCGCCATCGAGGCCCGGTCCGAGGCGGCGCGGCTGATCGCCGAGCGGACGCCGGGTGACCTGGACAAGATCTTCTTCACCAACGGCGGCGCGGACGCCGTGGAGCACGCGGTGCGGATGGCACGGCTGCACACCGGGCGCCCGAAGGTGCTGTCGGCGTACCGCTCGTACCACGGCGGTACCCAGCAGGCCGTGAACATCACCGGCGACCCGCGCCGCTGGGCCTCCGACAGCGCCACGGCCGGTGTCGTGCACTTCTGGGCACCCTTCCTCTACCGCTCCCGTTTCTACGCCGAGACCGAGGAGCAGGAGTGCGCGCGGGCGCTGGAGCACCTGGAGACGACGATCGCCTTCGAAGGGCCCTCGACCGTCGCCGCGATCATCCTGGAGACGATTCCGGGGACGGCGGGCATCATGCTGCCGCCGCCCGGCTATCTGGCCGGCGTGCGCGAGATCTGCGACAAGTACGGGATCGTCTTCGTCCTGGACGAGGTCATGGCGGGGTTCGGGCGGTCCGGTGAGTGGTTCGCGGCGGATCTGTACGACGTCACGCCCGACCTGCTGACCTTCGCGAAGGGCGTGAACTCCGGGTATGTGCCGCTGGGCGGGGTGGCCGTCTCGGGCGCCGTCGCGGAGTCGTTCGCGAAGCGGCCCTACCCGGGTGGTCTGACGTACTCGGGCCACCCGCTGGCCTGCGCGGCCGCCGTCGCGACGATCAACGTCATGGCCGAGGAGGGCGTCGTCGAGAACTCCGCCCGGCTGGGCTCGGACGTGGTCGGACCCGGGCTGCGTGAGCTGGCCGAGCGGCACCCCAGCGTCGGTGACGTGCGCGGTGTCGGCATGTTCTGGGCGGTCGAGCTGGTGAGGAACCGGGAGACCCGCGAGCCGCTGGTGCCGTACAACGCGACGGGCGAGGCGAACGCCCCCATGGCGGCGTTCGGCTCCGCCGCGAAGGCCGGGGGCATCTGGCCGTTCATCAACATGAACCGCACCCACGTCGTACCGCCGTGCAACGCGACCGAGGCGGAGCTGAAGGAGGGCCTGTCCGCGCTGGACGCCGCGCTGTCCGTGGCGGACGAGTACACCGCACCGTAAAGGGGCGCTGCCCCTTCCACCCCGCCAGGGGGCTCCGCCCCCTGGCCCCACCGGCCCCCCGGACCTTTGCCCACCCACCACCCGTCTCGGTCGGCCAGGAGGCCGGACCCGAAACACCCTGCTGCTTCCCCGCTTCAGATGGCCCAGCCTTCCCACACCGGCCCAGGCATCTTCAGCCCGCCCGGCGTTCGAGGACGAAGCCACCCCTCTTTTTCGGCGCCGGTCCAGGCATCTTCAGCCCGTCCGGCGTTTGAGGACGAGGCCCCTTCAGGGCCGAAGCGGGGTCTGGGGCGGCAGCCCCAGCGGGGTCGAAGGGGCAGCGCCCCTGGGGATGGGACGGGTAGGGGCGGCGGGGGCGGAAAAGATCTCGGCCGTCGCGGAAAGCTCGCCCGAAACCCGAACGCGTAAGGTGGCGTGCTCGTAGACATATACGTGCACGCACAGACACACGCACGCCACCTCATCGCGACGACGGGAGACGCCCTGACCATGCCCGGCACCGGCGGCAACGGCTCCGTGACGCGGAGCACCCTGCGGCAGCAGATCGCGGACGCGCTGCGGGACGAGGTGCTGGCCGGTCGGCTCCAGGCAGGCCGGGAGTTCACCGTCAAGGAGATCGCCGAACAGTACGGCGTCTCCGCGACCCCCGTCCGCGAGGCACTCGTCGACCTCTCCGCACAGGGCCTGCTGGAAGCCGACCAGCACCGCGGCTTCCGCGTGCACGAGTACTCCGTCGAGGACTACCGCGGCATCATCGAGGCCCGCGGCCTGGTCACCAACGGCATGTTCCAGGTCCTGGCCACCGACACCGCCCGCAACCGGGACCCCGACGACCCCCGCGTCCACGCCACCGTCGTCGGGGTACGCCGACGCGCCGAGGAGGCCCAGCGCGCCGCGACCGCCGGCGACCTCACCGTGCTCATCGGCTACGACCTGCGCTTCTGGCGCGAGCTCGGCGCCCTCTTCGGCAACCCCTACCTCTCGGACTTCCTGCATCGACTGCGGGTGCAGTCCTGGGTCTGCACGGTCCAGCATCTGCGCCACCTCGACGATCTGCGCGGCCACCTGTGGTGCCGGCACACCGACCTGGTCGACGCCCTGCTGAGCCGCGACCTGCCCATGGCCCGCTCGATCATCGCCGACCACGACGCGGGCTCCCTCGCCCTGATCGAGCGACTGGCGGGCGGGTGACCCACGAGCCGGAGCTACCGGAGGCCCCCGACGCCCCCGAGGCCCCCGAGCTCCCGGATCTCTCCCCCACCTCC
>NZ_LGUR01000043.1 GCF_001270495.1 Streptomyces viridochromogenes | reverse complement strand
ACGTGGCGGGGATGGGCCCCCGCCTGGGCCAGCGGGCGAACGGACCCTCCCGCCTCCCCCGCAACCCCAACCGCGGGATGTTCTCTGGCCTGTGGCCCCCGTGAGACCCGGCAGCGGGGCCCCCACCCCCTCCGAAGGCACCGCCACCAGCCCCAACTCCGCCCCCGATGCCAGCAGCCGATGCGCCGGCAGGATCCGGACCGTGTAGCCGTACGGTCCCGTCCGGTCCAGGGCCAGGGGGCCCTCGTAGACCCACCGACCCTCCCCGTCCGGGCTGCCCACCGGCTTCAGCGGGACCGTCGACGCGTCCGCGATGCGGTCCTGTGAGTCGACGCGGCCGGAGACCGCCTGGACCTCCACGTCTTCCGGGCCCAGGTCGCCCAGGCCGACCCGGACCCGGAGGCTGAGGGTGGAGCCGAGTTCCGCGGTGGGGGTCGCCGCCGATGTCTCGACGTGGTCGACCGTGACGCCGTGCCAGGCGGCACGCACCCGCGTCTTCCAGCCCGCCAGCTCGCGCGCCGCGTCCGGGGTCATCGCCCGGTGGGCGTGCGCGGCCGGGGTGTAGAGGCGCTCCACGTACTCGCGGACCATCCTGCCCGCCAGGACCTTCGGGCCGAGCAGGGTCAGGGTCTGGCGGACCATCTCGATCCAGCGGTCCGGGAGGCCGTCCTGGCCGCGTTCGTAGAAGCGGGGGGTGACGCGTTGTTCCAGCAGGTCGTAGAGCGCCGCCGCCTCTATGTCGTCGCGGTGGTCGGGGTCCGTGCCGGTGCCGTCCGCCGTGGGGACGGCCCAGCCGAAGTCGGGCTGGAACCACTCGTCCCACCAGCCGTCCAGGACCGACAGGTTCAGGCAGCCGTTCAGCGCCGCCTTCATGCCCGAGGTGCCGCAGGCCTCCAGGGGGCGCAGGGGATTGTTCAGCCAGATGTCGCAGCCGGGGTACAGCTTCTGCGCCATCGCCATGCCGTAGTCCGGGAGGAAGACGATGCGGTGGCGGACCCGCGGGTCGTCCGCGAATCGCACCAGCTCCTGGACCAGACGTTTCCCGCCGTCGTCCGCCGGGTGCGCCTTGCCCGCCACCACGATCTGGATCGGGCGCTCCGGGTGCAGGAGGAGGTCCATCAGACGGTCACGGTCGCGGAGCATCAGGGTGAGGCGTTTGTACGACGGAACGCGGCGCGCGAATCCGATCGTGAGGACATCGGGGTCCAGGACTCCGTCGATCCAGCCCAATTCGGCCGTTCCCGCGCCGCGTTGGCGCCACGACGCGCGCAGCCGCTCCCGCACCTCCTGCACCAGCTGCTCCCGCAGCACCCGCCGCAGCTCCCAGATGTCCTGGTCCGGGATCTCCCCGACGGCGTCCCAGCGGTCCGAGCCGCCGACGGTCATCGCGTCCTCGGTGCGCCGGCCGCCGATCTGCCGGGCGCCGAGGCGGAAGACCTCGGGGGCGACCCAGGTCGGGGCGTGGACGCCGTTGGTGACCGAGGTGATGGGGACCTCGTCCGGGTCGAATCCCGGCCACAGGCCCGAGAACATCTCGCGGCTGACGTTGCCGTGGAGGAGGGAGACGCCGTTCGCCCGCTGGCCCAGGCGCAGGCCCATCACCGCCATGTTGAAGAGGTTCGGTTCACCGCCGGGGTAGGTCTCCATGCCGAGCTGGAGGATGCGCCCGACCTCGATGGTCGGGAGTTCGGCGGCGGGGCCGAAGTGGTGGGCGACCAGCTCGCGGTCGAAGCGGTCGATGCCGGCCGGGACTGGCGTGTGCGTGGTGAAGACCGTGCCGGCGCGGACTGCCTCCAGCGCCGAGTCGAAGTCCAGCCCCTCGGCGCACAGTTCGGCGATGCGCTCCAGGCCGAGGAACCCGGCGTGGCCCTCGTTGGTGTGGAAGACCTCGGGTGCGGGGTGGCCGGTCAGCCGGCAGTACGTCCGGACCGCCCGCACTCCCCCTATACCCAGCAGCATCTCCTGGAGCAGCCGGTGCTCGCTGCCACCGCCGTAGAGCCGGTCGGTCACCCCGCGTTCGCCGAGGTCGTTCTCCTCGACGTCCGAGTCGAGCATCAGCAGCGGCACCCGGCCGACCTGGGCCAGCCAGACGCGGGCGTGCAGCGACCTCCCGCCGGGCAGGGCGAGGGAGACCTGGGCGGGGGTGTCGTCGGGCTCCTTCAGAAGCGTCAGCGGCAGCTCGTTGGGGTCCAGGACCGGATAGTGCTCCTGCTGCCAGCCGTCGCGGGACAGGGTCTGGCGGAAGTAGCCGTGCCGGTACAGCAGCCCGACCCCGATGAGGGGTACGCCCAGGTCGCTGGCCGCCTTGAGGTGGTCGCCGGCGAGGATGCCGAGGCCGCCGGAGTACTGGGGCAGGGCGGCCGTGATGCCGAACTCGGGTGAGAAGTAGGCGACGGCGGCGGGGAGTTCGGCGGACTGCTCCTGGTACCAGCGCGCGCCGGTGACGTAGTCGTCGAGGTCACCGGCCACGGCGGTCAGCCGGCGCAGGAAGCCGCGGTCCTCGGCCAGCTCCGCGAGCCGCCCGGGCGACACGCTGCCCAGCAGCCGGACCGGGTCGTTGCCCGAGGCGGCCCATCCCTCGGGGTCGACGGACTGGAAGAGATCGCGGGTCTCCGCATGCCAGGACCAGCGCAGATTGCGTGCGAGATCACTCAGAGGCCGGAGGGGTGCGGGGAGGACAGGACGGACGGTGAATCGACGGATCGCCTTCACGGTTCCACCTCGGCGCTTCGCTGGATGACGCACGACAGTGTGCGTCGCCGTAGCCCATGACGTTACCGGCCTTTGTGTCACCCTCGCTGGGAGCTGCGCGCCCGGACTCCGCTTCGGCCTGAACGGCCTCGTCCTCAACCGCCGGACGGGCCGAATCCGCCCACCTTCGTCTGAAAGCGACCGCAACCTTTACACATCCCCCATGGCCGATATGGCCGATTCCGCCCCCGTAGGCGTCCTTGTGGCGACTTCTCGCGTCACGAGAGGGTGACTGTGGCGCGCCGGCCCGAGCGGGGTGCACCCCGTGCTCCAGGGCCGCGTGCGCCGAGTTGAGGAGGGGAACTCACACCATGGCACGGACGCGAATACGGCGTCTGCGCTGGGCAGCGGGCCTGACCGCGGTGACCTGTGTCGCCGCTCTCTCGGCCACCACCGTGCCCGCGCACGCCGCACCGGAGGGGCAGATACTCGGCGCCGGGGACCCCGGCTCCGTCAGCGGCAGTTACCTGGTGACACTCAAGGGGGGAACGAAGGCTCCGTCGGCGGCCGGAAAGAGCCTCGCCGACAAGTACGGGGCGAAAATCAGCCACACCTACGGCACGGTCCTCAACGGCTACGCCGTCCGGGCCGACGAGAGACAGGCCAAGCGGCTCGCGGCGGACTCCCGGGTCGCCTCTGTGGTCCAGGACACCCGCGTGACCCTGGAGCACAACCAGAAGAACCCGCCGTCCTGGGGGCTCGACCGCATCGACCAGGCCAACCTGCCGCTGGACAAGAGCTACACCTGGCCCGAGTCCGCGGGCGCCGGCGTGACGGTGTACGTCATCGACACCGGTATCCGCATCTCGCACAAGGACTTCGGCGGCCGGGCGAGCCACGGCTGGGACTTCGTCGGCAACGACCGGACCGCGAGCGACGGCAACGGCCACGGCACCCATGTCGCGGGCACGATCGCGGGCGGCCGGTACGGCGTCGCCAAGAACGCCAAGGTCGTCGCCGTACGCGTCCTCGACAACGCCGGCGGCGGCACGACGGCGCAGGTCATCGCGGGTATCGACTGGGTGACCAAGCACGCGAGGAAACCGGCGGTCGCCAACGTCAGCCTCGGCGGCTACCGCAACGCGCAGCTGGACGCCGCCGTACGCAACTCCATCGCGTCCGGCGTCACCTACACGGTCGCGGCGGGCAACGACGGACTGCCGGCCGGCCTGTACTCCCCCGCGGCGGTGCAGGAGGCCCTCACCGTGGGCGCCACCGACAAGAACGACGCACGGGCGAGCTTCTCCAACTTCGGCTCGGTCCTGGACGTGTTCGCCCCGGGCGTCGGGATTACGTCCGCGTCGTACGCGAACGACACCGGCAGGGCGACCTACTCCGGTACGTCGATGGCGTCGCCGCACGTGGCGGGCGTGGCCGCGCTCTATCTGGCCGACCACCCGAAGGCTCGGCCCGCACAGGTGTCCAAGGCGGTCGTGGCACAAGCCGTGTCCGGCAAGGTCTCCGGGAGGGGGCTCGGTTCGCCGAACGAACTCCTGCAGGTACCGGGCTCGTAGCGGCCGGTTATCGGCCAAGTGCGGGCACCGGCCCCGTTCCTGAGGAACGGGGCCGGTCTTGTGTGTAGACATACGCGTGAGTAGTTAACAAAGTGCCGGATTGCGTACCCGAATAGGGTGGGAAGGCTCATCCGGTACACCCCACCTGTGCGCCCCCCGGGCGCGCCGGGGGGCGGCGAAGCCGCAACAGCTCCACAAGTCACCACGCAGGACCCACCTCCCCACAGCCATCCGCCCACCCAAGTTGACGCGGACAGGAGCGGTCATGCCCGCCATGCACCACCAGTCGTCCTCACCCCCGACGTCGCGCACCGCGGCGCCCCCAGCCCGCACAGCACCCCGCACCGTCACCGCCGACCCCGGACCACCGGCCCCGGAGCGCCCTTCCGCGAGCGACACGGCCGGCGGTGTCGGGCGCATACCCGTCCTCGACGTCCGCCCGGTCGTCCAGCACGGGCGCAGGCCCGCGAAGGCCGTGACCGGCGAGACCTTCGAGGTCTCGGCGACCGTGTTCCGTGAGGGACATGACGCCGTCGCCGCCAACGTCGTACTGACCGACCCCGACGGCCGTCCCGGTCCCTGGACGCCGATGCGGGAACTCGCCCCGGGCACCGACCGCTGGGGCGCCGCCGTCACCGCCGGCGAGCCCGGCCACTGGACGTACCGGGTCGAGGCCTGGGGCGATCCGGTCACCACCTGGCGGCACCACGCCCAGATCAAGATCCCGGCCGGGATGGACACGGAGCTGGTTCTGGAGGAGGGCGCGCGGCTGTACGAACGTGCGGCCGCCGACGTGCCCGAGAGCGACGGACAGCCGTTGATCCGCGCGGCCGTCGAGGCGCTGCGGGACGAGAACCGCCCGGCCGCCTGGCGGTTGGCCGCAGCGTTGACGCCCGAGGTCGATGCCGTGCTGGGCCGGTATCCGCTGCGGGATCTGGTGACGGCGTCGGATCCGCTGCCGCTGCTGGTGGAGCGGGAGCGGGCGCTGTACGGCTCCTGGTACGAGTTC
>NZ_LGUR01000042.1 GCF_001270495.1 Streptomyces viridochromogenes | reverse complement strand
CGGGTGGTGGCGAGGGCGTGAGCGATGTCGGTGAGGCTGGTGTCGGGGTGTTCGTGGAGGTAGGAGGCGAGGCGACCCGCCTGACCAGCCAACCCGGCGGCCCCCCGCCCTGACACCACCAACGGCACCACCTCACCGTCGGCCAGCACACGCGGCCGGTCATCCGCCTGCGCGCCCTGCGCGGCCTTCTCCCCCTGCGGGGCCTCCTCCGCCGGCTCGTCCCGCGGCAACGAAGGCTCCTCCACAGGCACTTCTTCAAGAATGACGTGGGCGTTGGTGCCGGACACGCCGAAGCCGGAGACGGCCGCGCGGCGAGGCCGGTCCGTGTCGGGCCAGGAGCGGGCCTCGGTCAGCAGCTCGACATGCCCCGCGCTCCAGTCGACCTGCGGGGTCGGCTCGTCCACGTGCAGGGTGCGCGGCAGCATTCCGTGCCGTATCGCCATCACCATCTTGATGACACCGGCGACGCCCGCGGCGGCCTGCGTATGACCGATGTTGGACTTCACGGAACCGAGCCACAGCGGCTGTTCGGCATCCCTGTCCTGCCCATAGGTGGCGATCAGGGCCTGTGCCTCGATCGGGTCCCCCAGCGGGGTGCCCGTGCCATGGGCCTCCACGGCGTCCACATCCGCGCCGGTCAGCCCCGCACTCGCCAACGCCTGCCGGATCACCCGCCGTTGGGAGGGGCCGTTGGGTGCGCTCAGACCGTTGGAGGCGCCGTCCTGGTTCACCGCGGAACCTCGTACTACGGCCAGGACGCGATGCCCGTTGCGTACGGCGTCGGACAGCCGCTCCAGGAGCAGTACGCCCGCGCCCTCGGCCCAGCCGGTGCCGTCGGCCGTGGCCGCGAAGGACTTGCAGCGACCGTTGGGCGCCAGTCCGCGCTGCCGGGAGAAACCGACGAAGGCGTCCGGCGTGGCCATCACGGTGACGCCACCGGCGAGGGCCAGCGAACTCTCCCCGGACCGCAGCGACTGGGCCGCCAGATGCAGGGCCACGAGCGCCGAGGAGCACGCGGTGTCGATCGTCACCGCGGGGCCCTCCGCGCCCAGGAAGTACGACACCCGGCCCGAGACGACACTGCCGACACCGCCGGTCATCGTGTAACCCTCGACACCCTCGGGCACGGTGGCCAGGCGCGTGGTGTAGTCGTGGTTGACCAGCCCGGTGAAGACGCCGACCGGCTTCCCCCGCAGTGTGGCGGGATCGATTCCGGCCCGCTCCAGCGACTCCCAGGAGATCTCCAGCATCAGCCGCTGCTGCGGGTCCATCGCGAGCGCCTCACGCGGCGAGATACCGAAGAACGCCGCGTCGAACCGGTCGGCGTCGTGCAGGAACC
Source organism: Streptomyces viridochromogenes (assembly GCF_001270495.1). Lineage (GTDB taxonomy): Bacteria > Actinomycetota > Actinomycetes > Streptomycetales > Streptomycetaceae > Streptomyces > Streptomyces viridochromogenes_A. The sequence goes on along the minus strand of NZ_LGUR01000042.1, from coordinate 3,986 downwards.
CGCCTTCGCGGGCGTAGCTGGTGCCGGGGTGGTCCGGGTCCGGGTGGAAGAAGTTCTCCAGGTCCCAGCCGCGGTTCGCCGGGAAGCCCGTGATCGCGTCGCCGCCCGAGCGCAGCAGGTCCCAGAACTCCTCCGGCGAGGTCACCCCGCCGGGGAACCGGCAGGCCATCCCCACGATCGCGATCGGGTCGTCGGCGTCGTGGACGAGCCCCGTGTCCCCGGCCGCGTCGGTCGCCTCCCCGAGCAGCTCGGCACGGAGGAATTCCGCGAGCGCGACGGGCGTCGGGTAGTCGAAGACGAGGGTGGCGGGCAGGCCGGTGCCGACCGCGTCCTGGAGCCGTCGCTGGAGCCTGACACCGGCGAGCGAGTCGAAGCCGAGGCTGCGGAAGTCCCTGGTCGCGTCGATGGGTTCGGTGTGCCCGAGCACAGCCCCGGCCTCGCCCCGGACCAGTTCCAGCACCTGCCGGTGCTGCTCCTCGGCCGGCAGCGCGGCCAGCAGCTCGGCATAGGTTCCCTTGTCCGCCTGCGTCCCGATCGAGGGCGTGGCGTGGCGGGCCCCGTCGGCGCTTGCGGCGCTCTCGGCAGCTACGGCACCTACGGCATTCTCGGCACCTTCGGCGGACGAGGCGTCGTCCAACCAGAAGCGGCGGTGCTGGAACGGGTAGGTGGGCAGGTCGGCCGTTTCGGACCCGGCGCCCTCGAACAGGGCTTCCCAGCCCACTGGAACGCCACGGACGTGGAGTTGCGCGAGGGCCGCGACCACGGAGACGGTCTCGTCCGACTCCCGGTACAGCGCGGGAACGGACAAGACGGCGCCGCCGCGGTCCCCGGCCGCCCGCTCCGCGAGCGAGGTGAGGACGCCACCCGGGCCCAGTTCCAGGAACGTGGTCACGTCCTGCTCGAACAGGGCCGTGAGCCCGTCGGAGAACCGCACGGTCCGGCGTACGTGCTCCACCCAGTACCGGGGAGAACACAGTTGCTCGGACGTGGCCGCCCTACCCGTGACGTTCGAGACCATCGGGAGGGCCGGCGGGAGCAGGGTCAGCCCGGCGACGACGTCACCGAACTCGTCGAGCATGGCGTCCATGTGCGGCGAGTGGAAGGCGTGGCTGACCCGCAGCCGCCGGGTCCGGTGCCCCCGGGCCGCGAGTTCCTCGGCGATCCGGGTGACCGTCTCCGTGTCCCCGGACAGCACGACCGACGTCGGCCCGTTGACCGCGGCGACGGCCACCGCCCCTGGCTGCCCGGTGACGAAGGGCAGCACCTCGTCCTCGGTGGCGTCGACGGCGACCATCGCACCGTCGGCGGACACGGACTGCATGAGCCGTCCGCGCGCCGCGACCAGGGCCGCCGCGTCCTCCAGCGACAGCACACCGGCCACATGGGCGGCGCTCACCTCACCGATGGAGTGCCCGGCCAGCACATCGGGGCGGACTCCCCAGGACTCGTACAGGCGGTAGAGCGCCGTCTCCGTCGCGAACAGGGCCGCCTGCGCGTACACAGTGCTGTCGAGCGGAGCGGCCTCGGGCGAACCGGGGGCGGCGAACACCACATCGCGCAGCCGGTGGGGCACATGGTCCGCCAGCTGACGGTCCAGCGCGGCACACAGCGCGTCGAACGACTCCCGGTACACGCGATGGTGCTCGTACAGCTCCCGGCCCATCCCCAGGCGCTGACTGCCTTGCCCCGTGAAGAGGAAGGCGAGCCGGCCCGGCCCCCGGACACCCCGTGCCGTGCCCTCCGGAAGCGGGCGGCGCTCGGCGAGAGCGTCCAGGGAGGCGAGCAGCCGCTCCCGGTCCGCGCCCACGGCCACGGCCCGGTGGTCCAGCAGCGCGCGCGTGGTGAGCAGCCCACGGGCGACGGCGGCCGGATCGACGTCGGGCCTGCTCCGGACGAACGCGGCCAGGCGCGCCGCCTGTTCGGCCAGCGCGTCCGCACTCTGCGCGGACAGCAGCCACGGCAGGACGGCGGCCGGATCGGCACCGGCCTCCGTCTCTTCGGCCGCCTCGGACGGGCCCTGTTCGAGGATGACGTGGGCGTTGGTGCCGGATACGCCGAAGCCGGAGACTGCCGCGCGGCGAGGCCGGTCGTTCTCGGGCCAGGGGAGTGCCTCGGTGAGCAGCTCCACATGCCCGGCCGACCAGTCGACCTGCGGGGTCGGCTCGTCCACGTGCAGGGTGCGCGGCAGCACGCCGTGCTGCATCGCCATGACCATCTTGATGACACCGGCGACGCCCGCGGCGGCCTGCGTGTGGCCGATGTTGGACTTCACGGAGCCGAGCCACAAAGGCTGTTCGGCGTCGTGGTCCTGGCCGTAGGTGGCGATCAGGGCCTGGGCCTCGATCGGGTCGCCCAGAGTCGTGCCGGTGCCATGGGCTTCGACGGCGTCCACGTCCGCGCCGGTGAGCCCGGCCGTGGCCAACGCACGCCGGATGACGCGCTGTTGGGAAGGACCGTTGGGTGCGGTCAGCCCGTTGGAGGCGCCGTCCTGGTTGACGGCCGACCCCCGCACGACACCCCAGATGCGGCGCTTGTTGCGTACCGCATCGGAGAGCCGCTCCAGCACCAGCACACCGGCACCCTCGGCCCACCCCGTGCCGTCGGCCGTCGCCGCGAACGCCTTGCACCGGCCGTCGGGCGACAACCCCCGCTGCCGGGAGAAGTCGACGAACGCGTCTGGCCCCGCCATGACGGTCACACCACCGGCGAGCGCGAGGGAGGACTCACCCGAACGCAGCGACTGGGCCGCGAGATGCAGGGCCACCAGGGACGACGAGCAGGCCGTGTCCAGCGTCACCGCCGGACCCTCCAGGCCCAGGAAGTACGACACCCGGCCCGACACCACGGCGTTGGAGGCGCCCGTGATCCGGTGGCCCTCCACCGACTCCGGCATACGGTGCAGACGCAGCGCGTAGTCCTGGGTGTTCACCCCGGTGAAGACACCGACATCACCGCCCCGCAGGCTCGTCGGATCGATACCGGCCCGCTCCAACGTCTCCCAGGAGATCTCCAGCATCAGCCGCTGCTGCGGGTCCATCGCGAGTGCCTCACGCGGCGAGATACCGAAGAAGTCCGCGTCGAAACCGGCCACGTCGTCGAGGAACGCGCCCCGACGGGCGTACGACGTCCCCGGGTTGTCCGGATCCGGGTCGTACAGGGCGTCGAGGTCCCAGCCCCGGTCCGTGGGGAAGTCCGCGACCGCGTCGACGCCCTTCGCCACCAACTCCCACAGTTCCTCGGGACTCCCCACTCCGGCGGGGAAGCGGCAGCCCATGGCGACGATGGCGACGGGCTCGTCCGCGTCCACCGGTAGCGAGGCGGCGTCCGGCACCGAGGCGGCCTCGGTGCCGAGCAGTTCGGCCTCCAGATGCCGTGCCAGAACCCGGGCACTCGGGTGGTCGTACAACAGCGTCGCGGGCAGCCGCAGCCCGGTCGCCGAGCCGAGACGATTGCGCAGCTCGACCGACATCAGGGAGTCGAAACCGAGGTCCCGGAAGGAGCGCACGGCGTCGATCCGGTCCGCGGACACATGCCCCAGCACCTGTGCGGCATGCTCGCTCACCAGGGCGACCAGCGCCTTCTCCCGCTCCTCCGAGCCGAGCGCGGTCAGCCGACGGACCAGAGCCGTGCCGTCCTGCCCCGCCTCGGAACCCGCCGCTCGACGTCGTACGGGTACGAGGCCGCGCAGCGGCGCCGGAACGGAGCCGTCGAGCGCCGAGGCCCTCAGCGCCCCGAGATCCAGCCGGGCCGGCACCAGACCGGCGTCGGAGGAGCGCAGCCCCAGGTCGAACAGCCGCACCCCGTCCTCGGCGCTGAGCGGCACCATGCCGGCCCGCCGATTGCGCCGCACATCTGCCTGGCCGAGCCGCGCCGTCATCTCGGAGTTCTGTCCCCACCAGCCCCAGGCGAGGGAGGTGGCGGGTTGGTGGTGGGTGTGGCGGTGGTGGGCGAGGGCGTCGAGGAAGGCGTTGGCGGCGGCGTAGTTG
>NZ_LGUR01000041.1 GCF_001270495.1 Streptomyces viridochromogenes | reverse complement strand
GGGGGCGGCAGCCCCCAGGGATGGGACGGGTAGGGGCGGCGGGGGCGAGGATTCCTTGGCCGCGCCACCCACCCCGCCAAACCGGCACACCCCCCACCCCCACCACTCCACCCCGGACAAACACCCCTGCGCCCCCACGCCCCTACCGTGGACCCCGACACACCAGGACACCCCCAACGCGGAAGGGCCGGGAAATCGACATGACTTCCAGCCACGCCTTCTGGCTCGCCGGCCGCCAGGTCAGCGGCGAGGACAGCTTCGATGTGACCTCCCCGTGGGACGGGCGGCTCGTCGGCAAGGTGAGTGTGCCGACGGACGCGCAGACCGAGGAGGCCGTGGCCGCCGCGTACGCCGTCCGCGACGACTTCGCCGCGACCCCCGCCCATGTGCGGGCCGCCGCCCTCGACCACGTCAGCAAGCGGCTCGTCGAGCGCACCGAGGAGATCGCCCGGCTGATCTCCGCCGAGAACGGCAAGCCCATGAAGTGGGCCCGCGGCGAAGTCGGCCGTGCCGTGTCCGTCTTCCGGTTCGCGGCCGAGGAGGCCCGGCGGTTCAACGGCGGCGAGGCCCAGCGGCTCGACACCGACCTCGGTGGTCAGGGGCGGCTCGCCCTCACCCGGCGGTTCCCCAAGGGGGTCGTCCTGGGTATCGCGCCCTTCAACTTCCCACTGAACCTGTGCGCCCACAAGATCGCCCCGGCCATCGCCGCCGGTGCGCCGATCATCCTGAAGCCCGCCCCGGCCACGCCGCTCTCCGGGCTCGTCATCGGTGAGCTCCTCGCCGAGACCGACCTCCCGGCCGGCTCCTGGAGCATCCTCCCGGTGCCGAACGACCGGATGCCCGCGCTGGTCCAGGACCCGCGCCTGCCCGTGATCTCCTTCACCGGCTCCGAGAAGGTCGGCTACGCGATCATGGATTCGGTGCCGCGCAAGCACTGCACCCTGGAGCTGGGCGGCAACGGCGCGGCGGTCGTGCTCGCCGACTACGCCTCCGACGCGGACCTCGACTGGGCCGCGACCCGCATCGCCACCTTCTCCAACTACCAGGGCGGCCAGTCCTGCATCTCGGTGCAGCGGGTGATCGCGGACGCGTCCGTCTACGACCGGCTCCTGCCGCGCATCGTCGCCGCCGTCGAGGCCCAGGTCACCGGTGACCCGAACGACGACGCGACCGATGTCGGCCCGCTGGTCAGCGAGGACGCCGCCAAGCGCGTCGAGAGCTGGGTGGACGAAGCCGTCGCCGCCGGGGCCGCCCTCCTCACCGGTGGCAAGCGCGACGGCGCCTCCTACGCGCCGACCGTCCTCACCGACGTACCGGCCGACGTCACCCTCGCGTGCGAGGAGGTCTTCGGGCCCGTCCTCACCGTGCACAAGGCCGACGGGGAGGCCGCCGCCTTCGCCGCCGTCAACGAGTCCAAGTACGGCCTCCAGGCGGGCGTGTTCACCCACGACCTCCAGACCGCCTTCCGGGCGCACCGCGCCCTTGAGGTCGGCGGCGTCGTCATCGGCGACGTCCCTTCCTACCGTGCCGACCAGATGCCGTACGGCGGTGCCAAGCAGTCCGGCGTGGGCCGTGAGGGCGTGAAGTTCGCGATGGACGACTACACCTACGAGCGGGTGTTGGTCCTCACCGGTCTCGCTCTCTAGTAAATGGGATCCATTTTCAGTTAGGCTCTCCGAAGAGGCCCGGCACCGATGCCTTCCGGTGCCGGGCCTCTTCTTTGTGCCGGCCTCTTCCGGACCCTCAACCGGAGAAGCCGACGTGCGCGAGCCGCACCGGGCCGCGCAGTCTGAGGTGGACGTCCCGGACGCCCTCGGCGATGATCCCGGCGCGCAGTGTCGCGTAGTCGTACGGGCTCGCGTCGTCCGCCGCCTCGGACGTCAGGACGGCGAGCACCGCGCCCCCGTCCAGCGACACCTCGACCGCGCCGTCGCCGGAGAGCGCCGCCGTCACCTCGGTGACGCCGTCCCCGAAGTCGCAGTCCCGGTAGACCAGTTGACCCGACCTGCCCTGGGCCGGCGTCACCGAGTCGCCCGTCGTCTTCGTGCGGTCGACGATCGCGATGCCGCTCTGCTCGTCGAAGTCGGCCGCGGCCAGTCCGCGGCGCCGGACGGGGCGCGGGGCGGATGCCTCGCCGTCCAGGATCACCGTCGTCCGCAGGCGGACGTCCTCGCTGGAGGCGCCGGCCAGCACCTCGTACGGGCCGGGCTCCCGGCGCCAGCCGCCCCGGGCCACGTCCCAGAAGGCGAAGGCGGACAGCGGGACTTCGAAGCTCAGCTCCGTCCGCTCGCCCGGTGCCAGCCGCACCCGGCTGTGCGCCATCAGCTCGCGGCGCGGGCGCGGCACCGCCGGGTCCACGGCGCGGGTGTAGAGCTGGGCCACCTCGTCGGCCGGCACATCGCCGGTGTTGGTGACCGTGAAGGAGACGTGCAGGGAGTCGTCCGTCGTGCGGGTGCTGAGGTCGGCGTAGGAGAAGGCCGCGTACGACAGGCCGTGGCCGAACGGGAACAGCGGGGTCCCCTCGAAGTACAGGTAGGTCTGGCGGCTGCCGATCACGTCGTAGTCGAGAAGGTCGGGCAGGTCGGTGTCGGCGGCGTACCAGGTCTGCGGGAGACGGCCCGCGGGGGAGACGTCGCCGGCCAGGACACGGGCCAGGGCGGTGCCGGCCGCCTGGCCGCCGTGCGACATCCAGAGCAGCGCCGGAAGGGCCGCGTGATCGACGGCGTAGGGGTACGCCGACACCAGCGCCAGCACCGTGTTCGGGTTGGCGGCGTGCGCGGCGCGCAGCAGGCGCTCCTGGTGGGCGGGGAGGTGCAGCGTCGAGCGGTCCTCGGTCTCGCGGCCGTGGATGTGCGGGTCGTTGCCCGCGACCACCAGGACCACGTCCGCCTGTGCGGTGACCCGGGTTACAGCGTCTTCACCGTTTTCGACGACGATGAGCTGGAAAGTTTCCGGATTCGCTTCGGCAACCCGCACGCCGTCGGCGGCGACTGAGACGTGGCGACCCGTACCCATGTGCCGGAGGAGGTGTCCGTTCTCATGCGCTTCCAGGCGGAACGTCTCCTGGACGACCCAGCCTCCGGGCTGGTCGGCGGAGGCGCGGACACAGCCGTCCTCGGCGACCGAGAGGTAGCGGCCGTCGGGGGCGCGCAGGGTCAGCACGCCCTCGCCCCAGTCGACGAGCGCGAACTCGGTGCCGGTCGGGTCCGTGGTCAGCGGGGGCAGATCGGTACGGCCGGCGAGCAGGGCCGGGTCGAGGGCGCCCTCGGCGCCGCGCACCTCGTCGTCGGCGTCCGCCTCCGGAACGTGCAGGAAGGCTCCGGTCGAGGTCTTCAGCAGGACCCGGTCCACGCCTTCCGCGAACTCCACCCGCTCCGCGCCGAACCGCTCGTACACGCCCTCCAGCGGGGTCGAGCGGTGGATGAGCGTGCCGCTGTACCAGTCGAGCTTGCACTCGTCGGCGAGCAGACCGACCACGGCGAGCCGGGTGTCCGGGGCGAGCGGCAGCAGGCCGCCGCTGTTCTTGAGCAGGACGACCGACTGCTCGGCGGCCTCCTGGGCGAGGGTGCGGTGGGCCGGGGTGTCGAAGTCCTTGGTGAGCGCGTGCGGGTCGTACTCCGGGTCGAACTCGCCGAGCCGGAAACGCACCGAGAGCTGGCGGCGTACGGCCGTGTCGATGTCCGCCTCGGTCAGCAGGCCCCGCTCCAGGGCCCCGCGCACGCGTGCGGTGATCTTCGAACCGTCGGTGCCGTGGTCGGTGAAGCTGTCGACACCGGCCAGCAGCGCGGCGGCCGTGGCCTCCTCGTGGGTGTCGAAGTAGTGCTCGGAGTCGACCAGGTTGGAGGGCGCCCCCGCGTCGGAGCAGACCAGCAGGTCCTCGTCGGTCCAGGTGCGCAGGTGCTCGCGCAGATAGGGCGAGACGTGGTTGGGGCGGCCGTTGACCAGGTTGTACGCCGGCATCACACCGGCCGTCCCGCCCGCCTCGACCGTCTCGCGGAAGGCGCGCAGATCGTACTCGTGCAGGACGCGCGGGCGCACCGAGGACGACGTGACGTCACGGCCCGTCTCGTTGTTGTGGGCCAGCCAGTGCTTGAGGACGGGTGCGGTGCGCCAGTACGTCGGGTGGTCGCCGCGCAGGCCACGGGTGTACGCGGTGGCGATGGCCGAGGTGAGCTTGGGGTCCTCGGAGTAGCCCTCCTCGTTACGGCCCCAGAGGGGGTGGCGCAGGAGGTTGACGGTGGGAGCCCAGACGTTCAGTCCCACCCGCTCGTCGCGGGCGCGCATCGCGCGGGTCTCCTTGGAGACGGCCTCGCCGACCCGTCGTACGAGTTCGGTGTTCCATGTCGCGCCGAGGCCGACCGCCTGCGGGAACACGGTGGCCGGCCCCATCCAGGCCACGCCGTGCAGGGCTTCCTGGCCGGTGCGGAACCCCTCGATGCCGAGTCGTTCGACGGCGGGCGCGAACTGGTGCAGGAATCCGATCTTTTCATCGAGCGTGAGCCGCGTCAGAAGGTCGTCGATGCGCTTCGCGAACGGCAGGCGCCGATCGCGGAAAGGAGGCGTAGGCGGCGTTTGTGCGGTCACGTGGGGATCCCCTTGCGGTGGAACGGCGAGGCGCTTTCGAAGCGCTTCGATGCTGATTCGACGAGGGGGTGGGTGTCAAGACACCCCGGCGCAACAACTCCGACTCCTGACCGTTATTTCAAGCGCCATAAGAGAGCGGTCGGATCCTCCACACCTCGGAGGAATCTTGGAATCGACCCTTGTGCACCCCCATGCCTTCACTTAACCTCGCAGCAACATCGAAGCGCTTCGACTAGTTCGACCACGAGGCTCGCACGCTTCCGGGGTGCCCCCCGCCGTGGTCGCAGGATCGCTTCAGCTCAGCCAGATCCACTTAAGACACCGCAGCCGACGGCCCACCGCCGGGTGTCCAGGTGCGCCATGAAGGGTTGACGCAATGACGCCGAACGCCGACTCCGCCCCCTCCGGACCCAGCCGGAGAACCTTCCTCGCCTCCACGGCGGTCGCCACCGCAGCGGTGGCGGGTGGGATGCCGCTGCTCGCCGCCTGCGGCGGTTCGGAATCCGGTTCGCGGGAGGGTGCCACTTCGGGCAAGGCAGCGGACAAGCTGCTCCCGGCCTACGTCGCCAGCACCGTCGCCCAGCCGGACCTGCCGTCGAAGAACGGTTCGGCGGCCGGCTACACGGGCAAGGTCGACCTCGCGGCCCTGAAGACCTCGGTCCCGGAGAAGCTCGGCACCGGCGCCTCCTTCAAGGTCATGTCCCCGTTCTGGGGCTCCCCGCCCAAGCCCGGGAACCCCTACTACACGGCGCTCGACGCCGCGGCGGGCACCAAGATCACCTGGCAGAACCAGGACGGCACCACCTACGGCGAGAAGCTCGGCGCCGTCCTCGCCTCCAGTTCCATACCCGACATGGTGGTCGTGCCGGGCTGGGAACTCGTCGGCAAGATCTCGAACGCGGTCACCGCGAAGTTCATGGACCTCGGTCCCTACCTGGCGGGCGACAAGGTCAAGAAGTACCCGAACCTGGCCGCCATCCCCTCCGACGCCTGGCGCATGGGCATCTTCGGCGGCGCGCTGCGCGGCATCCCGATGCCGGCCGCCACCGCGTCCTTCATCGTGCCCATCTTCGACAAGAAGGGCTGGTCGGCCCCCAAGTCGCCGGACGAGTTCCTCAGCTGGGCCAAGGAGGCCACCAGCGCCAAGGCCAAGGTGTGGGCCTGCGGTGACATGAACTGGACCGCGTGGGGCATCTTCGGCGTCCGCCCGTCCGGGACGCTCGGCTGGGACATCGGGGACGACGGCAAGCTGACGTACCGCATCGAGCAGCCCGAGTACCTGGAAGCCCTGGAGTGGACGCGCAAGCTGTTCGACGCGGGCGTGGTCCATCCCGACGACAAGGCGCGCTCCGGCGACGCGGGTAACCGTTTCACCGCCGGCCAGATCCTCGTCTTCAACCAGGACATGTCCAACTGGTACGGCAAGACCACCGAACAGGCCGCGTCCAACCCGGATTTCGAGATCGAGGGCATGGACATCTTCGGCGCGGACGGCGGCAACCCGAAGCTTACGGCGGCCCAGCCCGCCGGTATCTGGTCGATGATCCGCAAGGGCGCCTCGAAGACGACCGTGGAGAACGCGCTGGCCGCGGCCAACTTCGCGGCCGCGCCCTATGGCACCAAGGAGCGGATGCTCGTCGACTACGGCGTCGAGGGCACCCACTACACGGTCAAGGACGGCGTCCCGGTCAAGAACGACCTGGGCAACTCCCAGGTGGTCAACGCCTGGGTGATGTTGGCCGCGCCGGCCGCCTACTACGCCCACCCCGACTTCCCCGACGTCGCCCGCAAGCAGGTCGAGTGGCAGCAGCGGATGGGCGCCTTCATGAAGAAGACGTCCACGTACGGCATGAACATCGTCGAGCCGAGCCGCTACGCCAATCTCTCCAGCCAGTTCGAGCAGCTGGAGATCGACTTCGTGCGCGGCAACCGGAAGCTGTCCGACGTACAGCAGGCCATCTCCACCTGGAAGTCCTCCGGCGGCGACAAGCTGCGCGACTGGTACAAGGAGCTCATCGACAAGAACGGCAGCGGCAACTGATGTCTCTCACGGCCGGGAGCAGGCCCGACGGGACTCGTCCCCCCGCGGCCGTCGAGGAACCGACGGCCGCGGTCGCCACCGCGGTGGCGAAGGACCGGGTGCCGGGCAAGGCGGGCCGGGCGGGCAAGGTTCCCTTCCGGATCCGGCTGCGCCGCGACCGGGCGCTCATCCTGATGACGCTGCCCGTCATGGTCCTGCTCCTGCTCTTCAACTACGTCCCGCTGCTCGGCAACGTCGTCGCCTTCCAGGACTACGACCCGTACGTCTCCAGCAACGGCATCACCGCGATCTTCCACAGCCCATGGGTCGGGGTGGAGCAGTTCTCGCGGATGATGGACGACCCGCTGTTCTGGAGTGCCGCGGAGAACACCGTCGTCCTGTTCGTGCTCCAACTGGTGCTGTTCTTCCCGATCCCCGTCGCCCTCGCGCTGCTCATCAACAGCGTGGTCCGGCCCCGGGTGCGGGCCGTGGCGCAG
>NZ_LGUR01000040.1 GCF_001270495.1 Streptomyces viridochromogenes | reverse complement strand
TGACGCCCGCGCCCTGTTCGACTCGCTCTACAAGCGCGCTGAGGCCGGTGAACTGGTCCTGCCGGGCGACCCGCCGCAGACGGTCACCCCCGAGGACCTGCAGAGCCTCGTCTTCGGCAACATGTACAGCCCGAACGACACCTGGTTCGAGTTCGCCCAGGCCCTCGCCGACCTGGACGCCACCGGCCCCGCGGCGGCACGGTCCCTCGACGGGCGCGGAGAGCCGACGGCGTTCCCGTACCTCCCGGTGATGTGCCAGGACTACGACTTCGGCGTACGGTCGTACGCCACCCTCGCCCGCTTCGAACGCAAGCTCGCCCGTCTCGCTCCCGTCACCCGCCTCAACCCGCTCGCCTGGACGGACCTGACCGGCTGCCAGGACTGGCCGAGCGAGGTGTCCAACCCGCAGCGCCGGCTCCGTGTCGACGGCACCCCGCCGGTCCTCGTGACCAACAGCCGTTACGACGTGGCCACTCCGCATTCCTGGGGCTCCAACGCGGCCCGCCAGATCGGCCGTGAGGCCGTGTTCCTCACCTACGACGGTGTCGGCCACGGCGACTACTGGCTGAGCCCG
>NZ_LGUR01000039.1 GCF_001270495.1 Streptomyces viridochromogenes | reverse complement strand
CCACTGCCCCGCGGTCTGGCCGGCCGGACCCTCCGCCCAGCGGCAGTCGCCGAGCGGCGGTCTCGTCAACCCGCTGCCCGAACTACTGGGCACGGGGACGTACCGGTGAACCGCGTGACACAGGCCTGCCGCTGGTCCGGCCCTGTTTCCTGACGGTCGGGCCGTAGGCCAAGCGCACCGCCCGTGAGCCCGCCGGACCGTGCCTAGGGGCGACGTACAGGAATGGGTTGGCCAGCCCTCGCCCGTGGCGGTATGTGCTGGCCGGGTGCCGCAGACCGGAAGCGGACCCTGTCGCCCCACCCACCATGAAGGCCCGGGACACCGCGGGGTCCCGGGCCGACCCCTGTGTACTCCTCGGCCCACCCTGGACAGTTTTAGGTACGCCGTGAGCGGCAGGCCCACTACGTTGGCCGCGGTTGACTGACCGCGCCGAACGCGCGCACCACAAATCGGGGGAGGAACCCTAATGCGTAAGCGCATCACCACAGCTCTCGGAGCCGCAGCCGCCGCCGTCATGCTCGCCACTGCCACCGCATCCGCGGACACCAACGGCCGTCCGGACACCGGCGTCAAGTTCTTCGATGGCTCCGGGAAGTTCACCCGGCCCTGCGGTACCACCTACCAGGTAGGTCTCCAGACCACGAAGGTCGTCGCGGTCAAGCGCCTTGACGGCCGTTGTGCGGGCCACGTGTGGCTTCGTGTCCACGGCAACGCGTGGGGGGAATGGCGTCACAGCGACACCGAGATCACCCTCAACAGCCCCAGCGGCACGTTCGACAGGGCCCAGATCAAGGGCTGCGGCGAGGACTACTGCAAGACGTACGACGTGTACGTCTAGGGCCTGTCCGGCGGATAAGGCCGGCTGTGAGGGCGGTGCCTTTCGGCCGACCCGGGCCGGGGTCGATGGGGGTGCCCCCGCGCGAGCCGGGCGAAGCCGGTTCGGGCGTGGGGGAGCGTGCAGCTGCAAGGCGGAGGAGGAGTCGACGTGATGGGGGGGGGCACGGCGGTCCGGGCTGCCGTCGGTTTCGGGCCTGCCGGTCGGTCGGCGTTCACCCCGGGCGGGTGCTCCCGCCCTCGCCGGGGCCGGAGAGCACCGGGGACGAAGTGGCGAACCGGGTCCGTACTCGGCCCTCGCGGCATCGCCCTGCCGGGCGCGGCACTCGGTGCGGCCGCAGTCGTGGGTGCCGGTTCGCTGGTGATGGCGTGGGAACGTGTCCGCCCCGCGGCCATTGGCAAGGCACTCCCATCACCCCGCACCCGGCACACGGGAACGGGCCCTGCCCGTCCGCGATGACCACCTGTGCAGCCGTTGGAAGCGGCCGGTACCTGAACGCACCCGACATACAAGGGAGTACTGTCCGGCATCTCGCCCGTGCCGGCGGAGAAGACGTACACCGAGGACCTCCACCTCCGCACCAGAACGGCATGCACGCCCTCTTGCGCTTCGTCCCGGACGTCTCGCCGTCACCGCCGACCTCGCCGCGACGCTGGTCCTCCAGCTCGACGAACTGGCTCGGCCGGCCGCCGAACCGGGCTTCCCGGACGACGCCCGGTACCGCACCGAGACGGCCGACGCCCTCCAAGCCGCCCTGCTGGCCCAGAGCGCCGGCCTGCTCGACCTCATGCCGACGAGACCGCAAGCTTCTTCGCCTGCGGCATGCTCGGCAACACGCTTACGGCCATCGGGCTTCCCGCGAGCGCCGGGAGGTGAGGGGGTCCTCCGGTCGGGCGACGCGTCAGCGCACGCCTGCCGCGTCGAGCAAGGTGGTGACCGTGGGGGTGATGAGCCCGGTCAGGTTGTCGGCCTGGATTCCCGCGCGGGCGCTGGCTCCGTCGAAGATCAGGCTGAGTTGCCGGGCCAGCAGATCGGGATCGCCCGCCCCGCCCTGTTCGGCCTCGGCGCGGAAGAAGGCGGTCAGGTTCGCCTTGACCTGATGGGCGACCCGGCTCGCGGGGTGGCTCTGGTCCTTGAGCTCGATCTGCACGGCCAGGTACCGGCAGCCGCGGAACTCGGGGGCGCCGGCCTGTGATTCCACCTGCGCGAAGACGTGCAGGATCCGCTCGCGGGGGGAGAGGCCGTCGTCCGCCGCAGGCAGGAGAGTCGCCACGTAGGCGGAGGAGCGCTCCTTCAGGCTTGCCGCCAGGAGTTCGTCCTTGCTCTCGAACAGCTGGTACATGGAGCGCTTCGACACCCCCGCCGCCTTGCACAGCGCCTCGACGCCGATGCTGACGCCGTCTCGGTAGGTGAGCGTGGCCGCCGCCTCCAGCAACCGCTCCCTGGGGCTCAGCTTCACTTCGGTGGTCATACCGCGAGGTTAACCCGAAGCGGACGAAATGAAAACCGATCGGTTTCCAGGGGCTCCGGGGGAGAGGCTCGGCGACGGCCCGGGGGAAGGGGCTGGGCGCGGGCCGGGGGAAGGGGCCGTCGCCGAGCCATGATGGTGTGCGCGCCTGTCGTCCCCGGCAGGGCGACACACGCCGGGGCCGCTCCGAGTAATGGCCCGTCTTGGGTGACCTGCAGTCACGCCGGGACGGCGGTCTTCTCGGGCGTCGTCTCCGCCGGGATGCGGTGCAGTGCCTTGCGGTCGTACCACCCCAGTACGCCGAAGCCGAACAGTGCGGCCGCCATCATGACCCAGCGGGCCCATGTCGTTGTGGGTGTAGCCGAGGGCGTGGTCGACCTGGCCGCTGATGACATTGGCGGAGAGCATGCCGCAGACCACGAGGACGAGCGCGTAGTAGAACGCCGTCAGGCCCAGGCCGCTGTGCGAGTCGAGCGGGTGGCCGTCCTTGACCGCGACGGCGGCCGGGTCGGCAAGGAGGACGCGTGCCGCGGCGGGCAGTTTCGCCTGCCCGGTCCCGCTCTGGAGGGTCAGCTCCCTGCCCATCTGGAGCGAGGCGTTCTCGGCCGCCTGGGTCGTCGCCGCCCGGGCCAGGCTGGATCCCACGCTGCCGGGGGACTGGTTGGTCAGCACCGTCAGCGTCGGGCGGGCGGGGGTCGCGGTGGTCGCGGCGCCGGTCAGTGCGGTGGTGGAGGAGGTGAAGTCGGCCGGGACGAGGAGCGCGCCGTACAGCTTGCCCTCGCCGAGTTCCTCCTTCACGTCCCTCTCGTCCATCACCTTCCAGTCGATCTTGGCCCCGCTCGCGGTGGACTTCTTGATCGACTCGGTGATCTGTGCCCCGAGGTTGACCTGCTTGTCGCCGACGACGGCTCCCCTGTCGGCGTTGACCAGGCCGACGGGCAGCTTGGTCATGTGGTCGACCGGGTCGATGTTCGCGCCGACGTAGAACACGGCGAACAGCAGGGCGAGTACGCCCGTGATGACGCCGTCGCGATCCACAGAGGCTTGGCGCGCAGGACGCGGAAGGGGTGAATGCCACTCATGACGTACGTGTCTCTCGGTCGGTGGACGCGGAGGGTTTCGCCGGGGGCTGCCAGCCGCCGGTCACTTCCTTGACGGGCTTGTGCGGGTAGCGGCGCCGGGCGTACTCCTGCGCGTGCGAGCCCGGCAGAACGTACAGGGTTTCCTTCTTGTCCTGGAGCGGTCGCAGGACGGTGTCCATGAAGTTCTTGCGGTCGTCCAGGTACGGGCCCAGCACGTCCTCGCCGGCGGGGCAGACGGCAAGGCAGTAGCCGGACTTGTAGCCGGGCGGTGAGCTCAGGCTCTGCCACATGGAGGCGCTCTCGGAATCAGTGACGCGGGAGCGGTAGTCGGCGGCGTCCTCGCTGTCGGCCACGGTCTGCGCCCAGTCGGTGAACCCGCTCATGAACTCGCGGTAGTTGTGCGTGGTGCAGGCCAGCGCGTCGAAGGCGCCGTCCTTGGCGATGGCGCCGACCGGACAGGCGGCGACGCACAACTTGCAGTCGATGCAGGGGTTGTAGTCCAGCGCTTGCCCGTACGCGCTGACCTCCGCGTCCACCAGGACGGTCACGAGCAGGACGAAGCTGCCGAACTTCGGGTGGATGACGTTGCGGTGCAGGCCCATCACGCCGAGCCCGGCGGCCACCGCGACCGTCTTGTGCGCCACCACCCAGATCCGCTCGCGGGGGAAGCGGTCCATCTCCTGGGGGAAGCCGACGGACGGGTTGAGGGCGCGGTAGCCGGCGTCCTGGAGCGCCTGGGTGACGCTGCGGGCGGCGTGGTTGGCCTGTTCGTCGGCCTGGTGGAACTCCTGGTTGGCCACGCTGCGGGCCGGGGAACGGCAGTTGTCGCGGTTCATCCGCACCGCCATCGCGATCAGAGTGCGGGTGCCGGGCAGCGCGGACTGTACGTGCTCGCGCTCGCCGGCCAGATCGGGGTGATCCAGACTGACCGGGGCGGCGTCGTCCGCGCCGGCCGCGAGGCACAGCTCGCGCAGCCATTCCGCGTCGATCACCGCCGACGGACGCGCGATGCCGCCGGTCCTGCGCTGGGCGAGTACAGCCTGCACCGACGGGTGGGCCGCCAGTTTCGCCGGAAGCCTGGGAGGAGTGGGTTGCCCCTCCGCGTCGCGTGCGGCAGTCATCCGTACTCCTAGGGATGCGGGTTCCAGGCTCGCCGGCACGGCGAGAAACCGATCAGTTTCACCACCGTAAACCGATCGGTTTCGACGTGCAAGTCCAAGCGGCGAGGCGCCCGCCGACGGCGTCGACTGTGCCCGCCCCGACGACACGGCGGCCCCAGCCGCGGCACCTCCTGCCACTCGCCCCACTCCCTCCGCTGCTCTCGGCACGCCCAGTGCCTCCGCGAGTGGCGAGCCCACCGACATCGACCAGGCCGGTCGGACAGGTGGAGGGCTCGTCATCCCGGGGATCCACGGGTACGGAACGCCCCGGTGGAGCCGGGGAGTCTGTTGGGCTTGCGTCTGGAAACCGATCGGTTTATCGTGATGGAAACCGATCGGTTTCTCATTCTGTGGAGGCAGTCATGACCGCACTCAAGGGCGCCAACGTCTTCGTCACCGGCGGCAGCCGAGGCATTGGCAAGGCCCTGGTGGAAGAGCTGTACGCACGCGGTGCCGGCAAGGTCTACGCCACGGCCCGCGACCCGCGCACGGTGACGCACCCCGACGCGGTACCGGTGGCGCTGGAGGTCACCGACCCGGCCTCCGTGGCGGCCGCCGCCGCGCAGGCGCAAGACGTGACCGTGCTGATCAACAACGCCGGTGCCTCGGTCGGCGCGTCCTTCCTCGACTCCCCGGTCGACGACGTACGCCGGGAGTTCGAGACCAACTTCTACGGCCCGCTGCTTCTCACCCGCGCCTTCGTGCCCCTCATCGAGCGCAACGGCGGCGGCCACCTCCTCAACGTGCACTCCGTGCTCTCCTGGCTGGCCCTCGGCGGCTCCTACAGCGCATCCAAGGCCGCCCTGTGGTCGCAGACCAACTCCCTGCGTCTGGAGCTGCAGCCGCGCGGCATCGCCGTCACCGGACTTCACGTCGGCTACGTCGACACGGACCTGGCGGCGGACGTCGAGGCGCCCAAGTCCGACCCGCGTGACGTCGCCGCACTCGCCCTCGACGGCGTCGAGACGGGCGCGTACGAGGTGCTCGCCGACGACATCTCGCGGCAGGTCAAGGCCGGCCTGGCCGGCGAACTGACCGGCCTGTACGCCCAGTTGGCGAAGTAACCCCCCCTTTACACCCGAGGAGCCGGCGAGATGCCCAGCCACGAGTCACGTCCCACGATCCACATTCCGGGAACCACCAGCCACACCATCGCCCCGCGCACAGGGCGCCGCAGCCGTGAGGGAACCCTGCGCTACCTCAAGGCGGGCACCGGTGCTCCCGTGGTGCTGCTGCACACCGTGCGCACGCAGGCCGAGCACTTCCGCCACCTCATCCCGCTGATCTCGGACCAGTACACCGTGTACGCCCTCGACCTGCCGGGGATGGGCTACTCCGAGATCGTGTCCGGGGCGTCGTACGACGAGCCGGCCATGCGCGCGGGCGTCGAGCGGCTTCTGACCGAACTCGACCTCCACGACGTGACGTTGGTGGGGGAGTCCATGGGGGCGGTGCTCGCCCTGACCACCGCGGCCGATCTCCCCGAGCGGGTACGCCGCGTCGTCGCGGTGAACACGTACGACTTCCCCGGTGGGATCGCCCGGTCCAGTCTTCTCGCCCGTGTGGTGGTCAGCGGTGTTCTCGCCCCGGGGGTGGGCCAGGTGGTCGCCGGGGTGGAGCCCAAGGCCGCCCTCCGCAGGATCCTGCAGGGCGGGCTGGTCGACAAGACCGCGCTGCGGGAGGACTACGTCGACGAGCTCCTCCAGGTGGGCAGCCGCCCCGGCTACTCGACCGTCGCGAGGGCCGTGTACCAGAACCTGCCCAGCCTCATCGCCGCCCGCTCGCGCTACCCCGAGGTCAAGGCGCCCGTCCACCTCGTCTACGGCGAGGAGGACTGGTCCCGTCCTTCGGATGCCGGCCGCCGATTTCACGCAGGTCCCCAGGACCGGCCACTTCATCGCCCTGGAACGGCCCGACCTGCTGGCCGACCTGCTGAACGCGGTGGCCTGACTCCCGGCGGCACGGGGCCGTGAGCGCTGTCGCGGTCGGTGAGGTGTACGCGGGTGCGTTCGGAGTCGCAGCCACCCGCGGCGGAAATGCTCATCGGCCTGTCGACTGTAGGTCTCGATGCGGTACGGGAGGCCCAGGCGCCGGGACAAGGTGGTGAACAGGAGCTGGTAGAGGGCGTCGACGAGGTCGGTGAGGGTTGTGCGTCGACGGCCTGGGCGTAGGCCCGTTGGTGGCGGTGGCCGCTGACCGGGTCCGTGGCCTGCTGGTACGGGGCGTTGCCGAGGGAGCTGAAGAGGACCTCGGTGCGGATGCCGAAGCGGTCGCACAGGCGGGCGGCCATGGCGAAGGCCAGGGGATTGCACGAGGGAGGTGCCGATGTGCGGGGCGCCATTGATCGTGGTTGACCGCTGTTAAGGGCGCGCTATGGGCACGACCGGCGGAAAGTCAGTGGGGCGTTGAGGCTCCCGGTGACGCGTCCGTCGGCCGGCGTGGCCGGATGTCCATCGCGCAGGACTGACCGCGACATCCCGGTCAGCACGGCGGCCACCCTCGCCGGCCGGGACGACGGTGCTCAAGAGCGCAGTGCGTCACTCCGTCAGCGCGCCCATCGCCCGGTCGAGCAGCACGGCCAGCGGGACAGTGCCCTCACAGGCCACCCACGCCGTGGAGGCTGAGTCCAGGCAGGCGAGCGCGGCGGCGGTCAGTGCGCTCGGCCGGATATCCTCGGCCTGGTCGGGGTCGGCCCCGAGCCGCCGGGCGATCTCCGGCACCAGCAGTTCCTGCCAGCTCAGCTGCTTCTCGTGGTGCCGGGCGCGCAGCGACGGGGTTTCCTGCAGCATGCGCAGATAGCTGAGTGCCTGCTCGGGCGCTGCCTCGTTCATCCGCGTCAGGACGTCGAACGCCCGGCGCAGTGCCTCCCGCGGCTGCTCGTCGTCGGGGCGGGCGGCGAGCGCCTCCGCGATCTGGCGGCCGGACTTCTCAAGCCGTCCCAGGAGGATGTCTTCCTTGGTGCCGAAGTACCTGAACAGGCTGGCGCGCGACAGGCCCACCTCGGCGGCGATCTGGTCGACGGTGGTCCGGTCGAACCCCTGCTCGGTGAAGAGCCGGTGCGCCACCTCGACCACTTCCGCCTGAACCGTCGCACGCACACGCTCGCGCAGGCCGGGCGGCTTGCGTGCGGACTGGTCGGCAGCACGAGCGGTTTCAGGCATACCAGAAGGGTACGGTAAAGACTCAATCTGATACCGAGTATCAGTGTGTGGAGCGCAGGTATCCAGGGCGCCACCGACGGCAAGCCCGTGTGGGATCCCATCAAGGAATTCGCCTGGATGCAGGGCTTCAGTGACGACTTCTTTGCCCTCCACGACCACCTGCGGGCCGCCCTGGCCCCGCACAAGACACCGCGCCACTGGTGTCTGGCCGACGCCATCCCGGCCAACTCCATGGGAAAGATCCAGTCGAGTCCGCCAGGCCGTGCCGCATCGCGGCGGGGACGGTCGCCTCCTCGTCACCGCTCCGATGCGACGGCCGGTGGGTGCGATCCCTGGACGGGAGACCGCACGCCCACCGTCCGTTCCCGGGGCTGCTGCGACGAGCGCCGGCTCTGGCCGACGCCTGTGCCCTACGGTTACGCGGCGCTGCCATGGGCCTCGGTGGCGACGTCGGCCCATTCCTCCCAGGTCTTCAGCCGGTCGGCGTAGACCTGCGGGACGAGCTGGAGCGGGGAGGTGCCGAAGAAGACCCGCAGGGGCGGGTTGTCGGCGTCCACGATCTTCAGCAGGGCCGCGCCGGTGGCGGAAGGGTCGCCGGGCCGGGTGGTGCTCCAGTAGGCGGCGAGGGCCGTGCGCAGGTCGTCGTAGGCGGGCAGTTGCTCGGCGAAGGTGGCGGAGGGGCCGGACCAGTCGGTGGCGAAGCCGCCCGGCTCGACGAGGGTGACCTTGATGCCGAATCCGGAGACCTCCTGGGAGAGGGCCTCGCTCAGTGCCTCCAGGGCCCACTTGGAGGCGTTGTAGACGCCGAGGTTGGGGAAGGCGGTGACGCCGCCGACGCTGGAGATCTGCACGATGTGGCCGCTGCCCTGGGCCCGCAGGAGGGGCAGGGCGGCCTGGGTGACCCACAGGGCGCCGAAGAAGTTGGTCTCCATCTGGTCGCGGACCTGCTGTTCCGTCAGCTCCTCGACCGTACCGAACAGGCCGTAGCCGGCGTTGTTGACGACGACGTCCAGGCGGCCGAAGTGCTCGTGCGCCCGCTTGACAGCCTCGGTGGTGGCGGCCTTGTCGGTGACATCCAGGGTGAGGGGAAGGATCGCCTCGCCGTGGACGGCCACCAGGTCCGCGAGGGAGTCGGTGTCGCGGGCGGTCGCCGCGACCTTGTCACCGCGCTCCAGGGCCGCCTCGGCGAACTGGCGGCCGAAGCCGCGGGATGAGCCGGTGATGAACCAGGTCTTGCTCACGAGAACACTCCCGTTCGAGGTGAAGTCTTATGGGGAGACTCTACATCGATGTGAGACTTAGTATCAAGATGAGCTTTGGGGTCGATGCTGTACGCTGCCCTGCAACGGCGAGGCACGTTGGACAACTGGAGGACAGAGATGTCTTCACATGTGGCGCCCGATGACCAAGCGACGTCCGGACTTGACCGGCGTGGCGAGCTGAGGGAGTTCCTGCGGTCGCGCAGGGCCCGGCTCAGGCCCGAGGACGTGGGCCTGCCGTCGTACGGGCGTCGGCGGGTTCCCGGACTGCGGCGCGAGGAGCTGGCGCAGCTTGCGGGGGTGTCGTACGCGTACTACGCGCGCCTGGAGCAGGGATACGGCGAGACCATGTCGGCCGAGGTGCTGGACGCCGTCGCGCGTGCCCTGCGCCTGAGCGAGGAGGAGCGGGAGCATCTGGTCCGGCTGGCCCAGCCCGAACGGCAGGGCACCCCGCAGGCCGCGCCTCCGCCGCAGCGGCTGCGGCCCAGCGTCCAGCATCTGCTCGACGGGCTCGGCGTGCCCGCCTACGTTGTCAGCCGGCGCCTGGACATCCTGGGGTGGAACCGGCTCGCCGCCACCGTCTTCGGGGACTGGGCCCAACTGACGCCCGAGGAGCGCAACACCGCCCGGCTGATCTTCCTCTCGCCTGAGGCACGCGACCGGTTCGCCGACCCGGAACGGACGGCTCTGACAGCCGCCGGCGCTCTGCGCATGAACGCCGGTAAAAGCCCCGAGGATTCCTACCTCTCTTCGCTGATCGAGGAGTTGTCGCAGAAGAGCGAGGAGTTCCGGCGGTTGTGGGCACGGCACGAGGTGAGCTGCGGGACCGTTGGCGACATCGTGCGGATGCGGCACCCGCTGGTGGGAGAGTTCGACCTCGTCCACGAGTCCATGGCGTTGCGCGGGGGCGCCCCGATGCGGCTGGTCACCTACCACGCCGAGCCGGGCTCCCGGTCGGAGGAAGCCCTGCGGATGCTGGCCAGTTGGGAGCTGGAGCCGCGGCGCTGAGACGTGGGTCCGGCCGGGGCCTGTGGCGGCGTCACGCGCCGACCCATTCATCGGTCCCGTCCGAGAACTTCTGGTGTTTCCAGATGGGCACTTCGTGCTTGAGGTCGTCGATCAGTTGCCTGCAGGCTGCGAAGGCATCTCCCCGGTGGGGGCATGCCACGGCGACCACGACCGCTGTGTCGCCCACCGCCAGTTCTCCGACCCGGTGCACCGCGGCGAGGGCGCGCACCGGGTGGTTCGCCACGACCTTCTGCGCGATCCGCCGCAGCTCGGCCTCGGCTGTCGGGTGGCACGAATACCCCAGTCCGTTCACGTCCGCGCCCGCGTCATGGTTGCGCACCGTGCCGACGAACAGCGCGATCCCGCCTGCCGCTTCGTCGCCGACGGCCTGGAAGACCTCCTCCAGGGAGAGCGGTGTCCGCCGTATCGCGAGCAGCCTGACCGGCTGCGGATGCGCCCGCTCACCGGGGTGCTCGCGGGCTCGGTCAGCTGCCACGCCTCCGTACCTTCCTGACCTGCCTGTCACAGCGTCAGCCTCCGATCGCCGACATCGGGCGGTCCGGCTGCACGAACGACGGGTCGTCCAGGCCCGCTCCCGCCTTCTTGCCCCACATCGCCAGGCGCCAGATACGGGCGATCTCCTCGTCGGGGGCGCCCGAGCGCAGGGCCGCTCGCAGGTCCGTCTCCTCTGTGGCGAAGAGGCAGGTGCGTACCTGGCCGTCGGCCGTCAGGCGGGTGCGGTCGCAGGCCGCGCAGAACGGGCGGGTGACGGAGGCGATGACGCCCACCAC
>NZ_LGUR01000038.1 GCF_001270495.1 Streptomyces viridochromogenes | reverse complement strand
ATGTGTATAAGAGACAGCCCCTCCCCCCTCCCCCACTCCCGGCCCTCACAAAGAGGCAGCGGTGACTGGAAGGGTGAAGATGGGGACAAGAGGTGGTAGACCGCTCTCAGCGACAGAGAGGTCGGCCGTGGGCACACACGAGGAGCGGGGCGTTGCCGGGCAGAGGTTCGACGTGGCGGATGCCGCGCCTGTGCTGCTCGACGCGCAGGGCCTGGTGGCGGGGTGGACCAGGGACGCACAGCGGCTGCTGGCGTACGCGGCCCCCGAGGCGGTGGGGAAAAGCGTCGCCGAGCTGCTGAGCACCGAGGACGCGGCGCGCGTGCCGGAGCTGATCGAGCGGTGCCGCCGGGACGGCGGCTGGGCCGGGCTGCTGACCGCCCAGCACCGGGACGGCCCCCCGGTCCGGCTCATGGTGCGGATCACGTCGGCCCTCGACACCCAGGGCCCGGCCCGCTGGCTCGTGCTCCTGTCGGAACTCGCGGACGCACCCGGCTGGGACATGAGCCGCGCCACGCTGGAGCAGATGGTCGCCCGCTCCCCCGTCGGCATAGCCATCGTCGACACGGACCTGCGCTACGTCTGGTCGAACGACGCTCTCGCCCGGTACGGCGGCGGCCCCCCGAGCCACCGGCTCGGTCTGCGGCTGGCGGACATCCAGCCCGGTCTGGACTCCGAGTCCATCGAGGCGCAGATGCGCCACGCGCTGGTGACGGGCGAACCGATCGTCGGCTACGAGCACGTCGGCCACGCACGCTCCGCCCCCCTGCGCGAGACCGCCCACATGATGTCGTTCACCCGGCTCGACGACGGCCACGGCCACCCCACGGGCGTGTACTACACGGTGGAGGACATCACCGACCGCCACCGCGCCCGGCAGCGGCTGGCCCTGCTCGACCGGGCCGGTGAGCGCATCGGCCGCACGCTCGACATCACGCGCACCGCCCAGGAACTGGCGGACGTGGCCGTACCGGGACTCGCCGACCTCGTCACCGTGGACCTGCTGGAGTCGGTGCTGGGGGGCGGGGAACCCGCCTCCGGGCCGCTGGGCGACACGGCTCCGGTGCCGCTGCGCCGCGCGGGGCAGCGCTCGGGCACCGAGAGCGTGCCGGAGGCGGCCGTAGGCATCGGCGAGGTGGTCACCTATCCGGCGGGCTCGCCTCCGATCCGCTGCCTCAGGACGGCGCGGTCCTGGCGCGAGGAGCGGCTGGACCCGCTCGGTGAGGCCTGGGCCGAGCACGCGCGCGGCGGCCGGGCCCCGATCTTCCTAGAACTGGGCCTGCACAGCGTGATGATCGTGCCGATCCGCGCGCGGGGCGTCACCCTCGGTCTCACCACCTTCTTCCGGCGCAACCGGCAGGAGCCCTTCGAGGAGGACGACCTGAACCTGGCCGAGGACCTCGTCTCCCGGGCCGCGGTCTGCGTCGACAACGCCCGTCGCTACACGCGCGAGCGGGACGCGGCGCTGGTCCTCCAGCGCAGCCTGCTGCCGCACCAGCTGCCCGAGCAGGACGCGCTGGAGGTGTCCGCCTGCTACCGGCCGGCCGACGAGCTGACCGGCCTCGGCGGCGACTGGTACGACGTCATCCCGCTGTCCGGTGCCCGCGTCGCCCTGGTGGTGGGCGAGGTGCCCGGGCACGGCATCGACGCCGCCGCGGCGATGGGGCGGCTACGGACGGCCGTGCGCACCCTCGCGCTGCTGGACCTGCCGCCCGAGGAGGTGCTGGCCCATCTCGACGACCTGGTCGTGCGGTCGGCCAGGGAGGAGGGCGTCCAGATGGGGGCGGAGGAGGCGGCTGTCGCCCAGTCCGTGGGGTCCGGGTGCGTGTACGTGGTCTACGACCCGGTCGACGGGCAGTGCACCATGGCGGCCGCGGGCCATCCGGCGCCGGCCGTCGTGCTGCCCGACGGTGGCGTCACGTTCGTGGATCTGCCGCAGGGCGCCTCGCTCGGCGTGGGCGGCCCCCCTTACGAGTCGGTCGAGCTGGTCCTGGCGGCGGGCAGCACGCTCGCCCTGCACACCGACGGGCTGCTGGCACGCGAGGACGCCGACTGGGCCGTGGACGCCGACCGGGACCGGCTGCGGCGGGCGCTGGAACAGCAGGCGGCCTCGCTCGACCTCCAGTGCCGGACGGTGGTCGACGCCCTGACCCCGGCCCGCCCGCACGACGACGTGGCCCTGCTGATGGCCCGCACCCGGCTGCTCGGCACCGAGCAGGTCGCGGACTGGGACCTGCCCTCCGACCCGGCCGCGGTCGCCGACGCCCGCAAGACGGCCGCCCGGATGCTGGCGGAGTGGGGGCTGGAGGAGCTGGCATTCACGACGGAACTGGTCGTCAGCGAGCTGGTCACCAACGCGATCCGGTACTCCACCGGCCCCATCCGGCTGCGGCTGATCAGGGAGCGCGCGCTGGTCTGCGAGGTCTTCGACGGCGGTGCCACCGCCCCGCACCTGCGCCATCCGCGCACCACCGACGAGGGCGGGCGCGGACTGCTGCTGGTCGCCCAGGTCACCCAGCGCTGGGGCACACGCTTCGTCCCCGAGGGGAAGATCATCTGGGCCGAGCAGTCACTGACGGATCCGCCGCCCTGACCTGCCGTATCGGTTCGGATGTAGTACATCGGTAGATACGCCGCACGGCGTGGAGGACCAGCCAGATCCCGGTGGTGAGGCGGGAGCCATGGAAGAGAAGGCGATCGACTACGAGGCGGTGTTCCACGGCCTGCCCGGAATGGTGGCGCTGCTGACCCCGGAGCTGGTCTACGTCGACGCCAACGAGGACTTCCAGCGCCTGTCCGGCCGCACCCGCGCCCAGCTGGTGGGGCGCTACATCTTCGACGTCTTCCCCGACAACCCCAACGACCCGGCCGCCACCGGCATGCGCGACGTCCGTGCGTCGATGCTGCGTGTGGTGGCAACCGGCGAGCGCGACACGATGGCGCTGCAGCGCTACGACGTCGAGGACCCCCTGCGGCCCGGCCACTGGGAGGAGCGCTACTGGAGCCCGATCAACGCGCCGGTCCTCGGCCCCGACGGGCGGGTGGCGTTCGTCCTGCACCGGGTGGAGGAGGTCACCGAGCTCATCCGTCTGCGCGGCGGCGCGGGCGGTGACAGCCGGGCGCGGGTCCTGGAGGCCGAGCTGTACACCCGCGCCCGCGAGCTGCAGGAACTCAACGACCGGCTGCGGCAGGCGCACGCCCGTGAGCGCGAGGTGGCCCTGGCCTTGCAGGAGGCGATGCTGCCCGCCCGCCGGCAGGTGCACAACCACCGGGCCGCCGTGCGCTACCGGCCCGCGGTCGGCGCGCTGAACGTGTGCGGCGACTGGTACGACCTGATCGACCTGGTGGGCGGCAACCGCATCGGCGTCTCCGTGGGCGACGTGGTCGGCCACGGCCTCGCGGCGGCCGGTGTGATGGGCCAGCTGCGCAGCGCGCTCAGTGCCACGTCCCGAGTCGCCGACGGCCCGGCGCAGGCTCTCGACGTCCTGGGGCGGTACGCCCATGTCGTCGACGGCGCCGAATCGGCCACCGTGGTCACGACGTTCATCGACTTCGACGCCCACACCATCACCTACAGCAGCGCGGGCCATCCGCCACCCGTCCTGGTCCACCCCGACGGCGACGTGGAGTTCCTCGACCGGGCCACCGACACGCCGCTGGACGCGCGCCCCGACCCGATCCCGCGACCGCAGGCCGTCACCACGTACACCAACGGCGCCACGCTCGCCCTCTACACCGACGGCCTCATCGAACGCCGCCGCGAGGACATCGACACCGGGCTGAGCCGCCTCGCCGACGCGCTCGTCCGCCATCGCGCGTCCGACCCCGAGCCCCTCGCCGACGCCGTCCTGCTGGAGCTGCTGCCGCCGGGCGGCGCCACGGACGACACGGCACTGATCATCGTGCGGCTGTGACGGGTCGTGATGAACGAGCAGACGCGACGGCTGGCCGCAAGGGCGGGCCACCTGCCACCCGGCAATCGTGATCACGCCAAACCGCACCACCGGGTTGCCGCGCACCGCCCCCGGACACCAGGCTGGTCCGGCGGCCCCTCCCCACCCGCAACCGACGCCACCCACCCACCCCCTGACACCCAGTCAGGAACACCCCATGGGCGGCATACGTCCGACCAGACACGGTTCCGGCCTGTCCCCCCTGCGCCTACACTGGCAGCCCCACGGCACGCTGGTTGACCTGCCAGAACGCGGCGGTTGGAGCTGATCCGCCGGAGTGAGGAGCGACCCCCTTGTTCTATTACGTACTGAAATACGTGTTGTTGGGGCCTCTACTGAGACTCTTCTTCCGCCCCCGAATAGAAGGTCTTGAACACGTACCGACCACGGGTGCGGCCATCGTCGCCGGCAACCACCTGTCGTTCTCCGACCACTTCCTGATGCCGGCGATGCTCAAGCGGCGCATCACCTTCCTCGCGAAGAAGGAGTACTTCACCGGCCCCGGCGTCAAGGGCCGTCTGACCGCGGCCTTCTTCCGCAGCGCCGGTCAGATCCCCGTCGACCGCACCGGCAAGGAGGCGGGCCAGGCGGCGATCCGCGAGGGACTCGGAGTCCTCAGCAAGGACGAACTCCTCGGCATCTACCCCGAGGGCACCCGCTCGCACGACGGCCGCCTCTACAAGGGCAAGGTCGGCGTCGCCGTGATGGCCCTCAAGGCCCAGGTCCCGGTCATCCCCTGCGCGATGATCGGCACGTTCGAGGCACAGCCACCGGGCAAGGTCATCCCCAACATCCACCCGGTGACGATCCGCTTCGGCAAGCCCCTCGACTTCTCCCGCTACGCCGGAATGGAGAACGAGAAGGCGATCCTGCGCGCCGTGACCGACGAGATCATGTACGCCATCCTCTCGCTGTCCGAGCAGGAGTACGTCGACCAGTACGCGGCCGTCGCCAAGGCCGAGGAGGCCGCGGCCAAGGCCGAGAAGGAACGCAAGTTCCCGCGGATGCCGATCAGCTGACCCCTGGCCCTGCCGCCGACGGACCGCCCGGCCCCGGCGGGAGGGCAGCGGCCGCGCCGGGCCGACGACGCAGGCCGAGACGAGATACGCGAGAGCGTCCGGAGAGGACCACCTACGGGAGCCCGCGAGACCCGCCGGGCTGACGAAAGGGCCGGGCAACCCGACAGCACCGACGAGAGAGCCGACCAGCCCGGCAGCAAACCCGCACCGGCCGGCCCGACACGGGACTGCGCGTAAACCGCCCGGACCGGCGGACCGGCGAAACCGGCACCCACCCCGACAAGACCGGCCGACCGACCGCGCGACACCGCCACACACCCCAGCGGGACCAGCCCGAGGCGCCACCGACCCGACACGAGCAACAGCAGAACCGAATAACCCGGCAGGAACCCGCAAGCGAACCGACCGACCAGCCCGACACAGAACCACACGCAAGCCGCCCGGACCGGCGGACCGGCGAGAGGCGGTCCGCCGGGGGCAGGGAGGCTCGCCGAAGGCTGGGGCCGCCGCCCCGGGCGTCGGCGGCGGCGGTGCCGGGATTCAGTCGAGGTCGAGGGAGTCCAGCGCCTCGTCGAGCAGTCTGCGCAGCCGCAGCGCGTCCGTCGCCACCGCCGTCACCAGGGCGGCGGGCCCGGTGAGGGGCATCACGGCGGCGTGCTCCCCCAGCACCCGCGCCGTCACCGGGGCATCGGCGAACTCGGGCCGTACGACGACGAGTTGCCCGACGGCTCGACAGCCGCCGAGCCCCGCGGGGCCGTCCCAGCCGCCCGGCGCCCCGGGCCCGCAGGCAAGTTCCTGATCGAGGACGACCCGCCCGGCGACGCTCACCCGGATCCGGCTGCTGAGCCGCCCGGGCTCCTCACCCACGCGTCCGAGCACCTGTTCCTCACGCAGTACGAGCCGTCCGGCCGCACCGACGTCGACGCGAGTCGTGACGTACAGGTCACTGCCCCGGGCTGAGATCAACTGCTCGGGAAGCCAGTGCAGTTCGGCCCCGTCGGCGACCGACAGCCGTACGTCGTACCTGGCCTCACCCTTGCTCTGGCCCGGCAGGGCGATCGTGGCCGCCGCCGACCCGACGCGCAGCCGGGCGCCGGCCTCCACGTCTGCCTGCACGGTGAAGTGGTCGCCGCCGAGGGGCCCGCTCATCGCGCCGACGAGCACGACCCGCGCCTCGGCGCCGCTCCCCCGGGTCCGCCGGAGTGCCAGCGGCCCGTCGCCGTCGAGCACGGGCAGCGAGGTGCCGCCCCGCCCGTCGTCCCGGGCGGCGATCCGCGCGGCGGCCCGGACGCCACCGGTCACGGTCACGCCGTCCACGCCGCGAGCTGCCCCCGCACCCAGTCGGCGACGTCCCGCACACCGGGCTCGCTCCTGAGCGACTGGAAGACGACCGGCAGTTCGGCCCGCTGGGCCTTGGCGTCGGCCGCCATCCGCGCCAGGTCGGAGCCGACGTACGGCGCGAGGTCGGTCTTGTTGACGACGAGCAGGTCGGCCGTGGTGACGCCGGGTCCTCCCTTGCGGGGGATGTCGTCTCCGCCGGCGACGTCGATCACGAAGATCTGCGCGTCGACGAGCCCCTTGGAGAAGGTGGCGGTGAGGTTGTCCCCACCGGACTCGACCAGGATGAGATCGAGGGGGCCGACCTCGTCCTCCAGGTCCTCGACGGCTTCGAGGTTCGCGGAGATGTCGTCGCGGATCGCGGTGTGCGGACAGGCCCCCGTCTCCACGGCGGTGATCCGCTCGGGCGGCAACACGGCCTCCCGCAGCAGGAACTCGGCGTCCTCCCGCGTGTAGATGTCGTTCGTGACGACGGCGAGGGACAACTCGTCGCGCAGGGCCCGGCAGAGCGCGGCGACGGTGGCCGTCTTCCCGGACCCGACGGGCCCGCCGAGGCCGATACGGAGCGCACGGCGCGAGCCGTCAGGACGGTGCGCATCGGCGCTGACGGCGGAGGGACCGTCGTGGGTGTGAGCGTGGTCGAGATGCATGGAAGCGGCTCCAGTTGATCTTTTCAGCCCGTCCGGCGTTTGCGGACGAGGCCCTTCGGGCCGATAGCGGGGGTCCAGGGGGCGGCAGCCCCCTGGCGGGGGTCGAAGGGGCGGAGCCCCTTCAGGATGGGACGGGTAGGGGCGGCGGGGGGCGAGACACCCCCTACGACGCGAACAGCCGTACCGCCCAAGCCGCATGCACCTCCGCCCCGATCTCCAACAAGGGAGCAG
>NZ_LGUR01000037.1 GCF_001270495.1 Streptomyces viridochromogenes | reverse complement strand
GGCCAGCACCCCCGGCACCCCCACCCGCGGCAGCACCGCGCCCGGCGACGCCTCATACAGCCGTACAAAGCTGTCACCGCCGCTCAGCAGAAACGGCAGGGTGCGCGTGAAGAACCCCACCGGATCCGGCAGCAGCAGCGCCGCCCCCACGGACGCCGCCACCGGCACCCCGACCAGCGCCGCCAGCCCCCGCCACCGCCGCGCGAACACGAACAGCAGCCCCACCGGCGCCAGCAGCGGCTTCAGCGCGACCGCCGCCCCGATCACCACCCCGGCCGCCACCCACCGCCCCCGACCGGCCAGCAGCAACGCCAGCGGCAGCGCGAGCACCGCCGTCGCCGTCCAGTTCCCCAGCACGACAAGGTGGGCGAACGGCGCGAACCCGGCCGCGAGGCCGAGCAGACCGAGCGCCGCGAAGCGGCTGCGCAGCGGGACGCCGTGGAGACGTAAGGCACAGACCCAGCCCCCGACGAGACACCCGGTCACCGCCGCCGGCACCAGCACGCTCAGCGCACCCCGCGGGATCAGCACCTGAGGAGCCGCCGCCAGCACCGCGCTCGGCAGATAGAGGAAGTGGGAGTCGTCATACGGCGAACCCCCGGCCCACCAGACCCGCGCCGCCCGCACGACGATGGCGTTGTCCATCCCTCCGTCCGAGGTCACCAGGGCCGTACGCGCCACCAGGGCACCCAGCACGGCCCCGAGCGCCCCCCACAGATGCCACGTCGCCCGTCGTACCAACCACCCGGAGATGTCTCTTTTGCGCTCGCTCACCGTGTGAACGCTAGGTGCGGGTGCGTTTCTTGGGACGGACCGGCACACCCTCGGTCCGTCTAAGATGCGCCCCATGAGCTACGGGCAGCAGGGGGGACCCCAGTCCCAGTGGGATCCCTGGAAACCGCAATCCCAGCAGCCGTGGAACAACGGCACCGACGAGACGCCGGACTGGGCCGCACTCGCCGAGGCGTCCGAGACGCGCAACAAACGGCGCCGCCTGCTCTTCATCGGCGGCGGCGCGCTGGCCACCGTCGCGATCGGTGCCGCCGTCGCCGTGGCCGTGGTGTCGGCGAACGACAGCAACGACGCCTCGAACAAACCGGCTTCCGACGTCCCGGGGAGCTCGGGCCTGCCGAACCAGTCCACCGCCCCCTCGTTCGAGTCGACGAGCGCTCCGCCGCCGCTGGACCCGAAGGACTTCGTCTCCAGCAAGAGCAAGGACACCGCTCCGCTCAGCGCGCAGATCCTCTTCCCGGGCACGCAGCTGACCGTGGGTGAGACGACGGTGTACAAGAAGGGCGCGACGGACGACACGAAGAACTGCTCCGCGGCCACCAAGGGCGGGCTGCCGAAGATCCTCACGGACAACGACTGCACCAGCTTCATGCGTGTCTCGTACGTGAAGGACGACGTCGCGGTGACGGTCGGCGTGGCGGTCTTCGACAACGCGGCGCAGGCCACCAAGGTCAAGGGCAAGGTCAACACGAAGACGGACATCATCAGGTCCCTCTCCGGCAAGGGCATCAAGGACTTCTGCACGTCCTCCGTCTGCCTCACGACCTCCAACGCCTACGGCCGTTACGCCTACTTCACGATCACCGGCTTCACCAACGGCAAGGACATGACGGACAAGGACACGGACGCCTTCCAGGTCGGCGAGAACCTGGAGGACTTCGCCTTCCGTCAGATCCACCGGCGCGGCGAGCTCCAGGCGTCGGCTGCGGCCGGCGAGTAACACCGATCCCCACGCCAGGCGGCGCCGGCAGCGGACACCCCGCTGCCGGCGCCGCTTTGCGTTGGGGCCCGGCACACGAACCGGACGTATGGCGTAGTACAGGTGATCACGGAACGTGACGTGACATCACCGCACAAGCTCTTGGATGGTTAACTTTTGAACACACCTTCCACACAGACGTTCCCTCGCCTACACAAATGTGTGAGGATCGTGCATCTATTCGGCCAGTGCTTTAGGCGCCTGGGGGGGCATCTGAGTGGCCGGAGCGCCAAAGAAGGCGTTGGGGGGCGTAGGACCCGGAATGTGAGTGCGCGACGCGTGTGACGTGTCGTGCCGAGATCTGCTGCTGCCTCAACGCACCACCGATCTCACGGGAGTTCCCAGTCGTCATGGCATCGACACTGGTCGAGGGGGGCGTGCCGCATTCGCGGCACAACGCGAAGCTGGCCAAGCGCACGGCCTCCTGGAAGCCGGGCATTCTGCCCTTTCTACTGCCCTTCCTGGCTCTGGTCGCGCAGCTATGTCGAGCATCTGCCGGACTGGTTCCCGTACATGCGCGTCGACGTGCTCACCGAGGAGGGCTGCGAGGCGACGGAGGCGATCGACCGGCTCGCCGCTTCGCATCCGCTCATCCGCGTGGTCACCGTCCCCAAGGCGTACGTCCCGGCCAACGGCACCCGGTTCAAGGCCCGCGCCAACCACTACGCCCATGAGCTGCGCATCGAGGAGGGCGAGACCCTCGACCACGTCTGGGTGCTGCACATGGACGACGACACCGGAGTCGGGCCCGACACCGCGTCCTCGCTCGCCCAGTTCGTCAACCGCCAGCGCCGGGCCCATCCCGACAAGGCCAAGCACATGGCCCAGGGCATCCTGACCTATCCCCGCGAGAACGCGGTCAACCTCTTCACCTGGCTCGCCGACGCGGTGCGCCCCGCCGACGACATCGCCCGCTTCCGCGCCCTGACCGGCATGGGCACGCCGGCCGCCGGCGTGCACGGCGAGCTGCTGGTGCTGCGCGCCTCGATCGAGGCCACGATCGGCTGGGACTTCGGTCCGAAGGAGATCGTCGAGGACGCCCGGCTCGCCCTGACCTTCTGCCGCCGCTACCCCGGCCGCAGCGACTGGTTCAACGGCCGCTGCTACGGCGCCTCCCCCGCCACGGCCCGGGACTTCGTCAAGCAGCGCGACCGCTGGGCCTGGGGCCTGGTGGCCCTGTGCTTCAACAGGGCGGTGCCCTTGCGCTACCGCTGGTTCCTGTCGATCTGCGTCGCCACCTGGATCCTCGGCCCGCTCCAGCACATCGTCGCCGTGCTGTGCATCGGCCTGCTCGTCGGCGACATGAACACCTCGCCCGTCACCTACCTCGTGGGGCTGGGCGCGAACTCCGTGTCCGTCTCCTTCCCCTTCTTCACCGAGGGCCGTACGTCCAACACGCTCACGGCCGGCGCCAAGACGCCGTCCCCGGCCCGTCTGGCGCGCGTGCTGAAGGTCTTCAAGGAAGCCGGGCTGCGCACCACCATCCGGCCGATCATGGACGAGGCGGCCCTGGACCCGCCGACCGGCTGGCGCGGCAACATCGACCCGGCGTCCCGCTCGGCCTGGTTCCGGTCCTACCGGTCCTTCCTCACCCCCTATCTGGAGGCCGCCGAGGAGACCAAGGCCAACACCTTCGTCATCGGCACCGAACTCAACTCCATGGAGGGCGACACCGGCTGGGACAGCCTGGTGGCCTCGGCGGAGAAGACCTTCTCCGGTGAGGTGGCCTACGACGCCAACTGGGACAACTACGTCTCGGGCCGGATCAACATGCCGGTCGGCCACCTCGGCGTCGACGCCTACTTCCCCGTGAAGGTCCCGGACACCGCGTCGGTCTCACGGCTGGTGGAGGGCTGGAACACCTGGCTGGACCGGAAGGCGACCGGCCCTCTGCCCAACATCACCATCGCCGAGGCCGGCATCGCCGCCATGGACGGCGCCTACCACGCGCCCGGCGACTTCTACACCAAGAACACGGTCAACCCGCGTGTGCAGGCCACCTGGTACCCGGCCGTCTGCCAGGTCGTCCAGGAGCGCCGTATGAGCGGCCTCTACTGGTGGTCGATCTGGTTCGACGACGACCCCAACACCCCGCCGGACGACAAGGTCGCCTCCCGGCTGGACTTCGCCGGTGCCGGTCGCCGTGGTCACCGTCCTGCTGTTCGGCGGCTCGGCGCTGATCGCGCCCGTGCTGTGGCGCGGCGGCAACCACGACACGGACTTCCTCTACCTGGCGACCCACACCCGTGCCGTCGCCTTCATGGCGGGCGCGGCGGCGGCGTTCGCCGTGTTCCTGGTGCAGCGGGGAGCCTCCCGCAAGGAGGGAAGGAGAGCCGGCGGCGCCTTCGCCTACCACCTCGCCTCCCTGACCGCGATCCTCTCCCTGGCCGCCGTGGTCTACGTCAGCCTGAAGGTGAGCACCTATCACGAGCCGCTGCTCTACCAGGGCGGTCTCGCGGTCGTCGCCTTCCTGATCGCGCTGACCGCCGCCTGTCTGAGCACCGACCGGGGCCCCCTGGCACGCGCACTCCGCCTGAAGCCCCTGATGGAGATCGGCCAGATCTCGTACAGCCTCTACCTGCTCCATCTGCCGGTGTACTGGCTGCTGTTGATGGCCTACCCGGACATGAAGCCCTACGCCCTGTTCCTGCTGGGCACCGGCTTCACCTGGCTGCTGGCGATGATCATGCACTACGTCATCGAGCAGTTCCGCACCCGCGACTGGCGCCCTGCCCGAGCGGTCCCCCTGTTCACGGCCGCCTCCCTGGCCATCGGCTTCGGCTCCTGGTACCTGCCCACCCACATCGCCGACTCGATGCGCCCCGACGGCAAGCCGCTGGTGCTGACGCTGGGCGACTCGATGGCGGAGGACTTCGCGACCGCGCTGGGCCGGCACGGCAGCAAGTACGCCGTGGTCGACGGCGGCCAGCGGGGCTGCGGCGTCATGTCCCCGACCGCCGTACGGGACCGCACCGACACGGTCTTCAAGAACTGGGAGTCCTGCCTGAAGTGGACGGACTTCTGGTCCGACCAGCTCAGCGCACAGCCCGACGCGGCCCTGATCCACGTGGGCTGGGACGCCGCCGAGCAGCAGATCGACGGCAAGTGGCTCACGCCCTGCGACCGGGCCTACCAGAAGCGCTACGCGAAGCAGCTCGCCAAGGCCGTCGCGCTCGTCAGCGAGGAGTCGCCCGACACCACGGTTCTGCTGATGAACGAGCGGAACTACAACGGAGCGATCACCTCCGAGTGGGGCAGCTGCTTCAACCAGGCCGTCGCCGACTTCGTCGACTCCGCCAGGTCCGAGGTGCATCTGCTCGACCTCGACGGCCTGTTCTGCGACAGGGAGAGCTGCCGCCAGACCACCGACGACGGCAAGCGCCTCTACCCGCCGGGCGACGACGTGCACCTCTCCGAGGCCGGCATGGAGTTCGTCACCCCCTGGCTGGAGAAGGAGCTGGACACAGCGGTCGGCTCCTGACGGACACCGGGCCGGCCCTCACCACAGGGCCCGGCCCGGCCCGCCTAGCAGCACCCGGCGGCGCCCGGCAACGACCGCTTGTTCCGCGCCTCCTTGCTCCGCGCGGCCAGCAACTCGTCGGCGGGGTAGCCGACTTCCTCCAACGTCAGCCCGTGGGGCCGTACGACATGCACGGCCGAGTCCCTGACCCCGGCGGCGAGCACCTTGCCGGGCCAGTCCGCGGGCCGATGCCCGTCCCCGACGAACAGCAACGCCCCGATGAGCGACCGCACCATGTTGTGGCAGAAGGCGTCGGCGCGCACGGTGGCGGTGATGATCCCGTCGTCCCCCCGCACCAGGCTCAGCTCCTGCAACGTCCGAATGGTCGTGGCCCCCTCCCGCTTCTTGCAGTAGGCGGCGAAGTCGTGCTCGCCGAGCAGCCGCCCGGCGGCCTCGTTCATGGCGTCGACGTCGAGGGGCCAGTCGTGCCAGAGGACATGACTGCGCAGCAGCGGGTCGACACCCCCGGGATTGTCGGTGACGCGATACGCGTACCGCCGCCAAACGGCCGAGAAGCGCGCGTTGAACCCACTCGGCGCCTCCCTGAGCGCCCACACCCGCACATCCTTGGGCAACCGCCCGGCGAGCCGCTTGAGCAACTTCTCATGATGCTCACGCCAGACCACCTCCGGCAGATCAACATGCGCGACCTGCCCCCGCGCATGCACACCGGCATCCGTACGCCCCGCCACGGTCAGTTCATACGTCGTGCTCCCCGACCGCGTGACGGTCCGCAGCGCATCCTCGATCTCCCCCTGCACGGTCCGCCGCCCACCGGCTTGCTTGGCCCACCCGGAGAACTCGCTCCCGTCATAGGACAGGTCGAGGCGGACACGGACGTACCCAGGCGCTACTTCATCAGTCACACAGAGATCCTCTCAGGAACACAAAAGCGGGCCCGCTCCTGAGAAAGGAACGGACCCGCCATCGCCCTTCAGGGGCGCGGGGCTGTGTCGGTATGCGGCTCCGCCGCGCGGGCGCGACCCGCCACGACGACGCCGCAGCCGCAAACCGAACAGCCCCCGCAGACGCTTACGCGTCCTTCGACTCCTCGGCCGGAGCCTCAGCGGCGTCCTCAGCCTTGGTCGTGTCGACCTTGGCCTCGGCAACCTCAGCGACCTCGGCGTCCTTGGCGGCACGCTTCGTGGCCGCCTCGGCCTCGCCCGTGGCCTCCTGCGCGACCGTCAGCGCCTCGACCAGCTCGATGACAGCCATGGGCGCGTTGTCGCCACGACGGTTACCGATCTTGGTGATACGGGTGTAACCACCCGGACGGTTCTCGTACCGCGGACCGATCTCGGTGAAGAGCGTGTGGACGACGCTCTTGTCCGTGATGACCTGGAGCACCTGACGGCGGTTGTGAAGGTCGCCCTTCTTCGCCTTGGTGACCAGACGCTCGGCGTACGGCCGCAGACGGCGGGCCTTCGCCTCGGTGGTGGTGATACGGCCGTGCTCGAAGAGCGCCTTCGCGAGGTTCGCGAGGAGCAGCTTCTCGTGCGCGGCACTGCCGCCCAGACGGGCACCCTTGGTGGGCTTCGGCATGTCAATCTCCTGTATGTCTGCCCCGGCCGTATGAGGTACCGAGGTCAGTATCCGAGCAGGCGGTTACCTGTCGGAGATCCGGGAGCAGCCCCGAAGGGGCGCTCCCGGAAGGGGCGCGGGGAACTGCGCGACCAGCCGAAACCGGCCCGCAGAAGCAGTACGGCCTTCCCGCGAAGCGCTTAGTACTGCTCGGTCTCGACGAACCCGGCGTCCGCGTCGTCGTCGGCACCGAAGGCGTCGGCAGCGGCGGTCGGGTCGAATCCGGGCGGGCTGTCCTTGAGCGCGAGGCCCATGCCGGCCAGCTTCGCCTTGACCTCGTCAATGGACTTCGCACCGAAGTTACGGATGTCCAGGAGGTCGGCCTCGGAACGCGCCACGAGCTCACCCACGGAGTGGATGCCCTCACGCTTGAGGCAGTTGTACGACCGAACGGTGAGCTCCAGCTCCTCGATCGGCAGCGCCAGATCAGCGGCAAGGGCGGCGTCCGTGGGGGACGGGCCCATGTCGATGCCCTCGGCGTCGATGTTCAGCTCACGGGCGAGACCGAACAGCTCGACCAGCGTCTTACCGGCCGACGCCATGGCGTCACGCGGA
>NZ_LGUR01000036.1 GCF_001270495.1 Streptomyces viridochromogenes | reverse complement strand
CGCGGAGAGCGGCAAGGGTGACGTCTCCGTCGTCCGTACGGACAACAAGATCACGCCGGACGCCTACAAGTCCGGCTCGATCGACGGCGCGTGGGTGCCGGAGCCGACCGCGTCGAAGCTGGTCGCGGAGGGCGGGAAGGTGCTGCTGGACGAGGCGGACCTGTGGCCGGACAAGAAGTTCGTGATCACGAACATCATCGTGCGGCAGGACTTCCTCAAGAAGCACCCGGACGTCGTCGAGGCCGTGTTGCGCGGTTCGGTGAAGACCAACGAGTGGATCAACGCCAGCCCGGACAAGGCCAAGGCCGCCGCGAACAAGGCCCTGGAGCAGCTCTCCGGCAAGGCCCTGCCCGCCGAGGTCATCGACCCGGCCTGGAAGTCGATCACCTTCCTGGACGACCCGCTGGCCGCCACCCTCGACACCGAGGCGAAGCACGCGGTGCAGGCCGGCCTGCTGGAGGAGCCCGACCTCAAGGGCATCTACGACCTCGCGCCGCTCAACAAGGTCCTCAAGGCCGAGGGCAAGGACGAGGTCGACGACGCCGGTCTCGGCGTCAAGTAACACCCCACCGCATCCCACGAGTTCCCAGGAGGTGACGACCATGGCCACTGCGACGGCCACGACCGACAAGGTCGCCGAGGACGCCACGGCGGTGCCGTATGCCGCCCGGATCGAGCATGTCTCGAAGTCCTTCGCCGGCCCGGCCGGGCGGCAGCTCGTCCTGGACGACATCACCCTCGATGTCGCACCCGGCGAGTTCGTCACCCTCCTGGGGGCCTCCGGGTGCGGCAAGTCCACCCTGCTCAACCTGGTCGCGGGGCTGGACCGGCCGTCCGCCGGCACGATCGGTACGGACGGCCGGCCCGCCCTGATGTTCCAGGAGCACGCGCTCTTCCCGTGGCTGACCGCGGGCAAGAACATCGAACTCGCGCTGAAGCTGCGCGGGGTCGCCAAGGCCGAGCGCCGGCCGGAGGCGGAACGGCTGCTCGAACTCGTACGGCTGCAGGGGGCGTACGGCAAGCGGGTGCACGAGCTGTCGGGCGGCATGCGGCAGCGCGTCGCGCTCGCCCGCGCCCTGGCCCAGGACAGCCGGCTGCTGCTGATGGACGAGCCGTTCGCCGCGCTGGACGCGATCACCCGGGACGTGCTGCACGACGAACTGACCCGGATCTGGCGGGAGACGGGGCTGTCGGTGCTGTTCGTGACGCACAACGTGCGCGAGGCGGTCCGGCTGGCCCAGCGCGTCGTCCTGCTGTCCTCCCGGCCGGGCCGCATCGCCCGGGAGTGGACGGTCGGCATCCCGCAGCCGCGCCGCATCGAGGACACCGCGGTCGCCGAGCTGTCCGTCGAGATCACCGAAGAACTGCGTGGGGAGATCCGCCGCCATGGCCAGCACTGACCACGGCACCGACCTCGAGGTCGACGTCACGAAGAACGGCTCCGCGGCGGCCGGGGCGCCACCGGACCCGAACGATCTGGCGGGACTGGAGGCCGGGCTCGACGCCCTGGACTCGGTGCAGGTCCGCCGGACGTCCCTGCGCGAGACCCTGGTCCGCAAGGTGCTGCCGCCGGTCACCGCGATCGCGCTGGTGCTGGTGGTCTGGCAGCTGCTGGTGTGGGCCGAGGTCGCGCCCGACTACAAACTGCCCTCGCCGTCCGAGGTATGGGGCGAGGTGCGCGAGTCCTGGCTCCAGGGCACGCTCCTCGACTACATCTGGACATCCGTCTCACGCGGTCTGATGGGCTTCCTGATCGCCCTCGCCATCGGGACGCCGCTCGGTCTGCTGGTCGCCCGGGTGAAGTTCGTCCGAGCGGCCATCGGTCCCATCCTGTCCGGTCTGCAGTCTCTGCCGTCGGTCGCCTGGGTGCCGCCCGCCGTGCTCTGGCTGGGCCTCAACGACTCGATGATGTACGCCGTGATCCTGCTCGGCGCGGTCCCCTCCATCGCCAACGGCCTCGTCGCGGGCATCGACCAGATCCCCCCGCTGTTCCTGCGCGCCGGGCGGACCCTGGGCGCGACCGGGCTGCGCGAGGCCCGGCACATCCGCGCTGCCCGGCTATCTGGCGGGCCTGAAGCAGGGCTGGGCCTTCTCCTGGCGGTCCCTGATGGCCGCCGAGATCATCGCCACCTCGCCCGATCTCGGCATCGGCCTGGGCCAGCTGCTGGAGCAGGGCCGCACCAACAGCAGCATGTCCCAGGTGTTCCTGGCCATCTTCCTGATCCTCATCGTCGGCATCGCCATCGACCTGCTGATCTTCAGCCCGCTGGAGCGGAGGGTGCTGCGCAGTCGCGGCCTGCTGGTCACCCGTTGAGCGTGTGGGTGACCTTGAGGCGGGTGATGCGGACCTCGCCGTGGTTGTCGTCGCCGCACGGCTCGGAGTTGTCGCAGTTGGCCTGCGTGTAGGCGCCCGCCTTGAAGTAGTTGGTGTCGCCTTCGTGGGAGATCGTGGTCTCCAGGCGGCCGTTGTAGTACGCGTCGATCTCCCCGTCCCTGGCCACGAACTTGGCCTCGAACTCGGTGCCGAGCTCGTAGTCGTCGGTGACGAGGTGGGCGTGCCGGTCGTCGCCGTCGGTGATGTAGAGGCTGCTGCCTTCGAGGCGGAAGACGGTGACGTCGTCGTCCCCGCCGTGCACCTGCGCTCCGACCAGGTACGGCCTCTCCTCGGGCAGGGTCATGAACGCCTCCCTGACCACGAGGGTGTGGGTGCCGTCCGTGGTGGACCAGGCGGCTTCGTCCTCGCCGCCGTCGGTCATCTCCCGCAGTTCGGCGCGCGGGTAGCTGGAGCCTCCCGTCGTCACGCCGTTGACGGCGGCCCGGAACCTCACCGCTTCGCAGCCGGCCTCCACCCGGAACCAGGGGTCGGCGGAGAAGGTCGCCAGCTCGGGCTGGGTGATCTCGGTGGGATCCTCGTCCTCGCCGGTGGGCAGCGTCAGCTTCCAGTTCGTCAGGTCGAGGACGTCGGAGGGATACGTGCACCGGGCGGCCGCCCGCTCGTGCGGGGTCCGCGCGTCGGCGTGGGCGGACAACGTGAGCGCGGCGGTCGAGACGGCCGCGGTGATGCCGGCCAGCACGATGGTCCGGGTGCTTGGCATGGAGGGTCGCCCTTCGGTCGGAGGTGTGCGGTCGGTGCCGCGCGTACCGTACGCGCGGTTGGCGGGACCCCTCCCGGAACCGGCGGTCTCACGGCATCTGCACAGGCGTGACACCTGCGCATGCGTGCGACTGATGAAGGCTCTGGGTAGACACTGCGTACGGTCCGCCGCACGCAGTAGGTTTCGACATGTGTGCGGCCCTGGGTCGTATGCGTTCGGAATTCGACCGAGGGGGAAGATCCGTGCGTTCCGGGGACGAGTTCGCCGACCGCTATGTCCTCAAGGAGGTCATCGGCGCGGGTCGGGGCGGCGACGTGTGGCTGGCCCACGACACGGTGGTGGGCCAGGACGTCGCACTCAAACCCGAGCGGACGGAGGGCGAGGGCGACACCGCGGTGCGGCGGCTGCTCGGCGAACCGCGTGCCCTGGCCAAGTTCCGCGACCATCCGCATGTCGTGACGCTGTTCGACGTCGTGACCGTGCCCCAGGACGGCGACGGCCGGGACACGTACTGGTTCGTCATGGAGTACGTCCCCGGCGGCGGCCTGGACCGGCAGCCCACGGTCTCCCCCGTGCGGGCGGCCGCCATCGGTGCCCAGCTCGCCGACGCGCTGGCCGCCCTGCACGAGGCGGGCATCGTCCACTGCGACGTCAAGCCCGCCAACATCGGCCTCACCCGGCACGGGACCGCGAAGTTACTGGACTTCGGTGCCGCCTACCGGGTCGGCGGCACCGAGACCATCACCGTCAACGGCCCGTTCAGCTTCACGCCCGACTACGCCGCGCCCGAGCTGGCCCGGGGCAACGTCCCACGGCCCGCCTCGGACGTGTTCTGCCTGGCGGCCACCCTCTACGCGCTGGTCACCGGCGCGCCGCCGCGCGGTGGCGCCCCCACGGAGGACCCGGACGCCGTACCGGCCGGGACGGGTGACGACGGGGAGGAAGCCGAGCGC
Source organism: Streptomyces viridochromogenes (assembly GCF_001270495.1). Taxonomy (GTDB): domain Bacteria; phylum Actinomycetota; class Actinomycetes; order Streptomycetales; family Streptomycetaceae; genus Streptomyces; species Streptomyces viridochromogenes_A. The sequence continues at coordinate 237,718 of NZ_LGUR01000036.1, read as the reverse complement.
CTGCGGTACTGGAAGGCCGAGCAGGGCGTCGTCGAGCTGGACGCCGCCGCCGTGGGCCCGCTGTACCCCGTGCTCACCTCCATGCTGCGCCGTGATCCCCGGCAACGCCCCGAGGCCGCCGAGGTCAAACGCCTCTTGGAGGAGGTCGCCGGATCCGCGCCGGCGGCCTCTCCGGACACGGCCACCACCGGCCCCGTCACCGGGCGCCGGCGGCGGCCCCGGCCGCTGATCGCCGCGGCCCTCGGCATCAGCGCCGTACTGGCCCTGGGGCTCGTCGCCCTGCCGGACCACGGCGACGACGACGGGAAGGCCGCTCCGCAGCCCGGCCCGAGCCGGAGCCGGCTCGACGGGGACGGCTCGGACGGCGCACCGCAGGCCCTGATCGGTGATCCGCACACGGCCGACGTGTGCGAGCTGGCCGACCCCGCCGCCTTCGAGCAGTTCGGCGGCGGGGAGATCCGGGTGGACGTGGACTACGGGAACTTCGACCGCTGCGACGTGCTCGTCGGCGTCGACGACAAGACCCGGATCGACGTGTCGGTCAGCCTCCGCCGGGGCTCGCCGCCCGAGGGGTCGAAGCCCTTCAGCACCGTCGGGCGGATCGGCATCCGCGAGGAGCAGGCGGAGAGCGACGAGTGCAAGCTGCTGCTGACCGCCGACGGCGACAGCGGGGACACCCTGGTCGGGGTCCGCGTCAACATGGGCAAGGGCTCCGTGAACGGCGGCAACGCGACCCTGTGCACGGTCGCCGACAAAGCCGCCCGGGGCGCGGCCGAGGTCCTCGACCGGGGTCCGCTCCCGCGCCGTTCGCCTCCCTACCCGCGTGCGTCGCTGGCCTGGGCGAACGCCTGTGAACTGCTGGACGCCAAGGCACTGTCCGCCGTTCCCGGGCTCAAGGTCGACGTGCCGGAGGTCGGCATCGCGAACTGGAGCTGCGAGTGGTCGAGCGACGTCGACGAGCTGGACGCCGAGGTGAGCTTCTTCCGCGATCAGCCCAGGTCGGCGGAGGACGGCACGGCCCTCAGCCTCAGCGGACACCGCACCGTCGTCGAACCGGGCGACGACGGGGACACCTGTACCGCCTTCGTCGAGTACCGCAGGTACAGCGGCCAGGACGCCGAGACCGCCGCCGAGATGGTGCGCCTGGAGGTCGGCGGGCAGCGGCCCACGGACGAGCTCTGCGGGATGGCCCGGAAGCTGGCGGCCTCCGCCGCCGCCGAACTGCCCGCCTGAGGACGTACGGCGTCCTGGTCTGCGCGCTCAGGGCGCGGAGCCGGGCCAGGCCGCGTCGTCCTCCATCAGGTCGAGGTCCGGCGGTACGAGCGTCGTCGACTCCACCAAGCCCTTGATCAGGTTGTGCAGCAGGTTGTTGTCACCGGGACGGCCCTGCGACTTGTCGTGCATCAGCGGGTACCGGAAGCCGGTGCGGTCCAGACGGTGGCGTACGGCCTCGATCCGGTGCTCGATCCTGCGCTCGTTCCAGTGGGCGTCCGGGCGGAGGTAGCTGAGCTGCTTGGCGGCCGTGGCGTACGACAGGGGGCGCGGGTCCTCCTCGTACAGCAGATACCGCTGGCCCAGGACGACCAGCAGCAGCCGTTCGTCGTCGTTGAGCGCCCAGGTCTCCGGCCGGATGGTTTCGGCGCGCCGCCGCGACAACGGCCCCTGGTCGTCGTGGCCGGAGACGTACAGCTCGACGAGGTGCTCGCGGTAGCCGGAGCCCTTCACGAACAGCGGGGTGTAACCGGTGGTGAGAGGGATCGGCTCGGTGCTGAGGTGCATCATCCGCCCGCGGGGCAGCCGGACGAGTTGCTGCCCGGTGTTGCGCAGCCACCACAGCCCTTGACGGTACGTCAGCTCCCCGTGCCGTCGGCTCACCCGCAGGTCGTCCACGCCGACCCCCAGGTCCACGTCCGGTTTCTCACCTCGCCCGAAGCGGACCGTGAGCCCCGGGCGGGGCGGCGCGCTGAGCTCGCCGGTGACCGTGCGGGCGTGCAGGGTCCCGGGCGTGGTGGGCGCGACACCACGCGCGAGGCTGGCGGAGAGGGTCATCGCTGGTCTCCTCGGGGCGTGGGCTCGTCGGTTCGAACGCTTCTGGGCGGGCGTACGGCGTGCTGCCCAGTGTCCGTACGCGGTGTCCGCATGATGCATCCACCTGCCCGGGACCCGTCCCGAGCCCCGCGCTGAAGGGTGAGCTGATGGCGGAGGAGAGCGTCGAGGTCGTGATCGCGGCCGATGGCACGGTGGAGGCGCACGTCCAAGGGGTCGCCGGCACCCGCTGCGCCGGGCGGTACAGCACCAGGTGCTCACCGAAGAGGCGTACCGGCGGGACGCGGCCGAGGAGCAGGACCGCCTGTGGGGAAGTGCAGCCAACGGCCCGGGAGTCCGGTACGTCGTCTGCGGCGCCGCGCACCTTGAGAGCCTCACCCTGACCGGTGGCGAGCCGTTGGAGCAACCCGCCGCGGTCGCCGCGGTCCGCGCCGAACTCCGGGCCGAACTCCGGGCCGAACTCCGGGCCGCGCTCCACGGGCGGACGACCTGGCCGCCGTACCGGAGTTGGAGATCACCGTCGCGCGCGTGCGAGGCCGGTCCGACGGACCCTTCTTCCCGGGCCGAGGTCGTGCCACAGCCGGAGCAGACCGCCTTCGGCGATCGCGAAACAGGAGGCGAAATACAACAGCCCAACCCCGTTGATGTCCCGTGTCGCGTTCACTGGGGGCATGACGGGTGAATTCGTCACTGACGGAAACGTAGCGATGGCGCGGAGCCGCGCCGACATGCCTGGACCGTCAAGATCTTGCTCGGATCCGACCCCATGACCTCGGTCATGAACACCGGTCCCCAACTGGCCCTCAAGAATGATCAAGGGCCGGTTTCGGATGCCTCCGAAACCGGCCCTGACCTGCGACTGTCTCCAGTCGGGACGACAGGATTTGAACCTGCGACCCCTTGACCCCCAGTCAAGTGCGCTACCAAGCTGCGCCACGTCCCGGCGCGTATCGCGCGGCGAACCGCGTGATCACGCAGGTCAACCCTACCGCATGCGCACCACGCCCCGACCGTTGCAACCCCTTGACTCATAATTGTCGTCACCTATAATTGCCTAACTCAACCAGACTCCACCGAACGGGAGCCCCATGTCCCTCCTGGCCCGGCCCCCGGTGGCCGTCTTCGTCGCCAAAGCGATGCAACGTGTGACCGTCATGGCGGACCGGCGTTCCGGCGGCCAGGGCTCCGCTGCCGCCTCGCACGCCCGGTTTCCCGAACTCCCGCGCAAGGTACGCGAGTTGACGATTCCGACGTCGATCGCCCCGGCCCGGGCCACCGTGTACCTGCCCGCGAACGACGAGCCCGCTCCCCCGGTGCACATCAACTTCCACGGGGGCGGGTACGTCATGACGCTGACCGAGCTGGACGACCCGCTGTGCCGGTTCCTGGCCGCCGAGGCGGGGGCGGTCGTGATCAACGTCGACTATGTCGTCGCCCCGCAGCACCCGTTCCCGGCGCCGCCCCGGCAGGCGTACGACGTCGTCCGGTGGGTCGCGGAGCACGGCGCCGAGGAGGGCTGGGACGGCGGGCGACTCACCGTGGGCGGGCAGAGCGCCGGGGGCGGACTCGCGGCGGCCGTGGCACGGCAGGCGCTTGAGGAGGGCGGGCCGTCGATCGCGCTCCAGGTGCTGCACTACCCGCCGCTCGACCTGGCGACCAACGCCAGGGACAAGCGTGCCGCCACCCCCAAGCCGGTGCTCCGCCCCTGGATGGCGGACGTCTTCGACACGGCGTACGTCCCGGACGCGCGGCGGCGCCTGGACCGGCTCGTGTCCCCGGCGCATGTGTCGGACACCGCGGATCTGAAGGGCATCGCGCCGGCCCTGCTGGTCACGGCCGAGTACGACCTGCTGCGGGCCGAGGGCGAGCGGTACGCCGAGCGGCTTCGGGGAGCCGGGGCGCTGGTCGAGCACCATGAGGTGGGCGGGGCCGATCACGGATACGACGGGCAGGACGACGACAAGGCCCGGGAGGTCTACGCCCTGATCGCCCGCCATGTGCGGGCAGCGACAGGCTCCGCCTGAACGCCTGAACGCCGGGTCGCCGACCGTCCGCCGACCGGCCCACGCACATTCCTTCGCCGATCCCTCAGCTGTTCCCCGCCATCGGCGCGGGCTCGCCGCGCCGCGTGTGGGTGTACTCGTCCGGGCATGCGACAGGCACGTTCACGGAGACCGACGGGGCGGTCGAACACCTGTCGGCCGAGGACCAGGCGGGCTCAGCCGCCGGGGCCGGCGTCGACGTGGTCCTGGCGGCTTTTCCGGGACTCCAGGACGTCCCCGCGACGAACCCCGCCATCAGCAACGTCACCGCCACGACCACCCACCACGGCAGTCCCGCCGTGGCCATGAACGCGACGACTGCCACCAGTGCGAGAAATGCCGTCACGTCTCTGATCCCCCATCAACTGTCAACTCACCTGCCCCCGACGTCACGAGAGCCGCCCTGCATCACTACGGGCATATGACGCAACAATACGCGAGACCGTCGTATAACCCAGTTCGGTTCATCTGTACATATGGTTCGTCCGTACATATGACGGACGCCATTCACCATCAGCTTGCCTTTTAACCTCTGAGCCTCTGGGGTGAAGTGCTCGATCATGGGTGAATGACTGCCTACTACCATGTGTGCTTCGTGGTCCCGGACATCGAGCAGGCGATGCAGGACTTTCAGCGTGCGGCCGGGGTCGAGTGGAGTGATCCTGTGTCCGACCGGCTCGGTGAGTGGGACTACCGCATCGTCTTCACTGCGGGCGGGCCGGCCTTCATCGAACTCATTGAAGGGCCGCCGGGCAGTCCCTGGGACGCGTCCAGGGGAGCCAGGTTCGATCACATCGGCTTCTGGACCAGCGATGTACGGCACGGTTCCCAGCGTTTGGAAGAAGCGGGCATGCCCGTGGACTTCTCCGGCTGTCCCTACGGCCGGCCGTTCGCCTATCACCAGATGGACAGCATCGGTGCCCGGATCGAACTCGTTGACGTCGCCAGGCAGGCCAGCTTCCTCAACGGGTGGCATCCGGGCGGAAAGCCGATGCCCGCCATCGACGAGACGCCCAGAAGCTGAGCCCTCGTCACGCGACGCAGCTTCGAACGGTGTCCCGACCCTGCTCACGCAGACGAGCTTTCGCCGGGCAGGCGGACGGCCCCCGCGCAGGGCGCGGGAAGGAACGTGCGAGCCGCACCGAGGCGCCGGCGGTTGCCCCGCAGACCGGGAACGAGCGGCAGACCGCCTGAGCTTGTTCTTTGACCTCCGTCCCTACTCTGACCTCGCGACCTCTTCGCCAGGACGGGCGCTCAACGAGCAGGTGGAGAAGCGGGGCGTTCAGCTGCACGAGCGGATCGAGACCGGCATCCGCCAACACCTCGGCGACTACCACCCCGAGCAGGAGCCCTCGAGGTGAGGAGCCTGATGTGCCCCTATAGCCGACCCAGCTGACACCCGTATCCGAACCTGGAGAAGGCGCGGAGCCAGATCGAGCACGTAACGCACATCGCCGAGGTTCTGGGGTGCGGGAATCCGTCAAGGTGCACAGCGATGAGGGCGGGCGCAGTGATGGGCCGTTCCAATGCGCAACGGTTGTCTGTCAGGCCCCTGAAACTTTATAGGTACTTCTGGCTCCCTGCCCCTGCCAGCATGGCGAGGCCAGAGCACACCACCGTGTCCGGCGCCGTGAGTGGCGGCGTGCGGTGACGCCTGGGATGGGGGGCGCCATGATGAGACAAGCCTTCGTTTCTGCTTGCGCTGGTGTGACGGTCGTTGGCGTAGTCGCCGTAGGTTGCACGTCACAGCAGACCCAGAGCGCCGGGAGTGCCGGCTCGCGCAGCCAACTTCGTGAGCCGACCGATACCGAGCAAATCTTGCTTCGGCGTGCTCAGCAGACGCTGGTCAAGGCATGTATGGAGGGAGCGGGCTTTAAGTACTGGATCGGCCCTCTGCCGACAGTCGATGAGCTCAAGGGCGGGGGCTACGTCCTGACCGACGTTAGCTGGGCGAGGAAGCATGGCTACGGCAGTCGGTTCAAGGAGAGACTCCAGGACGTCCAGCGCAACGACCCCAATAACGCATACGCCAATTCACTCCCGCAGGAGGAGCGCGTCCGCTACAGCAAGGTCTTGGAAGGCGGCGAGTCGAGCGCGATGTTGAAGGCCGAGCTGCCCGGGGGCGGCGCCATACAGACGCCCCGCCACGGTTGTCAGGCCGATGCTAAGGACCAGTTGTACGGGGACTTTGGGGCTTGGTTCCGGGCCGAGAAGATCGCCATCGGCCTGCCGGCCCGCTACGTGCCGGACCTTCTCAATGACCAGCGCTTCGTCAACGCAGTCGAGAGCTGGTCGGTCTGCATGGGCAAGGCGGGCCACGACTACGCCACCCCACAGGAGATCCGCGAGAAGCTCCCGGACCTCACGGCTGACATGACCAAGAAAGAGGCATACGCCACCGAGGTCGATATGGCGGTCGCTGAAGCCACCTGCGCGACCGAGACCGCTCTGTCCCGCACCGCCCACGCCCTTGAGGACGAGTACCGAAACAAACAGCCCCAGAAGTACCTCAAGGCTGTTGCCACGTACCAGCGCATGACGCTCGCCGCACTGCCCCGAGCCAAGGACATCACCAGAGCAACGGGCTGACCGCAATCCGCCAAGTTCAGAAACCGGCCGTTCCGGACTTCCGTGGCGCTTCAGTCGCGGGACGTACGCACGCCACCCTACATACGAGGAGAAAACCTTATGCGTAAAATTCTGGCCGCAGTCGCCACTCTCGGCATCGCGGGCCTCGGCGTAATCGTCCCGGCGAGCAGCGCCCAGGCGCAGTCCCACTGTCGGGGCGTATTTGACAACGCCGCCGCTGGTTACTTCTACGCTTTCAGCGGCTACGACTGCTACCCCAGCATCGGCTCCACTGCCAGCTGGGACTCGGACTGGGGTAACAGCTCGGGTCCTTTCCAGGGTGGTGACACCAACACGGCAACATCCATCCTGAACAAGGGAACGTCCGGGATGGCCGTCCAGGTGTTCAACGGAACGGGGCAGGACTGGGGTGGCGGCTACACCTGCCTTAAGAGGTCCGAGGAGTTCATGACCACCCTCGTCGGATTTAAGTTCTCAAGCGGCTACGACGTGAACGACGAGATCAGTTCCCACCGGTGGGTGTGGGAGGAGACGTGCAAGGACCATTTCCTGGACTCCTGACGCCGCCACTAGGTCCGTAGTCCGGGTGCCCCGCCCTATTCGGCGGGGCACAGCCCTTTATGCGGCTGGGTAAGCGTCGTCTTGAGATAGCAGGTGCTACGCCGAGCCACGGCGCAGCCGGGCCGGAAGGCAGCTGCTCGCCGGCGCCTCGCCGTCCGGGCTTCGTGAACTGCTTGAGCAAGACCTGGGAGATGAGGTGCAGCCGCGATGTGTCCTGTGCCGTTGCCACACGCCGAGTCCTGCCAAGTGCCCCTCTCCAACCGCTAAAGGTTTCCATTGTCGCTACCGGGGGCGAAGTCTGACCACGGTGACGACCGCGTGCCGGGTCGTGCCTGCTACGACCTCCACCACGGCATCGCCGACGGCGGCGTGTAGGAGTCGTCGGCCTTCGTGAACGCGCGACCGGCCTGGGGCAGTAGGCGTGGCCGATGGTGGAGGAGAGCGCCGTGGTCAGCCGCTGGGACAGCGCCACGCGTCCGTCGCGGAGCCGTACAGCGAGCGACTTCGGGTGCCGGGCCGTGCCGGTGAACCCAGCCACGGCCGGGTCGACTGTGTCCGCGTGTCTTACCTTCGACCACACCCGGCTGGAGAACTCATGCTCCCTGCCGCTCCCGGCCGTCCGCTCCGGGCCGCGCACAGTGGCGATCCCGATGAAGACCAGGTTGCCCGCCGTCTCAGGCGACCGGCGGCGTCCCGTGCGTGTGGAAGGACTCGATCGTCTTCAGGCCCCACGCCTGCCCCTTGGCCCGCTCGGCCTCGGTCCAGGTGACCAACGGCCAGTCCGGGGCGAGTACCAGCCGGGTGAGCGGATTGCACAGCTCGATGCGGTTGCCGCCGGGCTCGTAGACGTACAGGAAGAACGTCTGCTGGATGGCGTGCTTGTGCGGGCCCGTCTCGATGAACACGCCGTTGTCGACGGCGAGGTCGGCGGCGCGCAGGATGTCCTCGCGGGTGTCGGTCGCGAAGGCGATGTGGTGCAGCCGACCGGCGGAGCCGGTCCAGTCCGAGGTGTAGACGACGTCGTACGACTTGTCGGTGAAGGTCAGCCAACGGGCGGCGATCTTGCCGGAGTTGAGCCGGATCTGCTCGGTGGGCCGGGCGCCGAGCACCTGTTCCTGGAACTCGGCGTTGGCGAGCACGTCGGCGGCGAGGAAGTTGATGTGGTCGAGCCGTCGTACGCCTACACCGCGGTTGGGCTTGGCCTGCGGCTGGTTCTTCAGCGCGGGTTTCAGCCCCTGCGGCGCCTGGTAGTACTCGCTCTCCCAGTACAGGGCGTGGTCGTGCCCGTCGGGGTCGGTGGTGAGGTAGAGCTTGCCGATGCCGGGCTCGTCCTCGACCCACTTGCCCGAGCCGTCGGCCGCCTCAACTGCCTTGATACGGCGGTGCAGTGCCTCCTCACTGGAGGTGCGCAGGGCGAGCCGGCCGAGGCCCGGCTGCTCGCGGGCAGTCAGCACCAGGCTGTGGTGCTCGTAGTCGTCGAAGGTCCGCAGATAGACCGTGTCGCCGTCCTGGCCGTTGACCGTGAGGCCCAGACAGTCGGTGAAGAAGGCGACGCTGGCGTCCAGGTCCGGGGTGAAGAGCTGGGCGTGGCCGATGTGGGCGATGTCGCCGAGCGGCGGGGTCATCGGGGGCCTCCGGGGGTGGCTGCGGAGAGTGGGGCCGGCTCGGTGGACCGGGGGAAGACGGTGCCGTCGAAGATCTTGCGGGCCGTGCGGACGACGGCGGTGCGGCGGGCGGTGGGACGCCCTGCGGAGTCGGTGCCGAGGCTGCTCTCGATGTCCAGGAATCCCGTGGGGTGTTCGATGCGGACGCGGTCGCCGTCGGCGGGCAGCTCCGCGAGGTCGGCGCCGACACCGCCTTCGACGCGCAGCCCGGCGGCGACGCCGGCGGCTCCGAGCACGCCGATCGAGGTATGGCAGCGGGCCGGGATGAAGGTGCGGGTGGTGATCGCGCCGCCGTGGCGGGGCGAAGCGAGGAGGGTGACCTTGGGGACGGTGGCGTTCGAGACGTTGCCGAGTCCCATCAACGTGCCTGCTGCCAGCCGGAGTTCACGGATTCGGGCGGCGAGCGCGAGATCCTCCTCCAGGCCCTCGGGCGTCTCGTAGCCGGTGACCTTGAGTGCGGCGGCCTGGACGAGGACGGTCGGGATGCCGTTGTCCACGCAGGTCACCGGGGTGCCGTCGATGAGGTCGCGGACGTTGCCGGTGGGCAGCAGCTTCCGGGCGCCGGGCGCGAACTCGATCACCACGGGGGCCGCCGTGCCGGGCACGCCCGAGATCTCGGCGTCGCCGGTGTAGTCGACGTGTCCGCGCGGGGTCGGGAAGGTCGCCGTGGCGAAATCGCCGGAGTTGACCATCCGGATCCGTACGGAGGTCTCCCGCTCCCCCGCCACGACCAGCCCGCGCTCCACGGCGAACGGACCGACGCCGGCGAGGATGTTCCCGCAGTTCTGACGGGCACTCACTTTCGGCTGGCCGACGGCGACTTGGAGGAACAGATAGTCGACGTCGGCCCGTGGATCGGCCGAGGGGGACACCACGGCCACCTTGCTGGTGAGCGGGTGGGCGCCGCCCAGGCCGTCGATCTGCTGCTCGTCCGGGCTGCCCATGACGCGCAGCAGCAGCTCGTTGCGAGCGGCGAGGTCGACGGGCAGGTCCGCGGCCAGGAAGTAGGCGCCCTTGGATGTGCCGCCGCGCATCAGCATGCAGCGGATCTCCACGGGCCCGGTCACCGCTGCGCCTCCTCGCGGACGTACTCGTCGTAGGACTGGTACGTCACGCCGAGCTGGACGAGCTTCTCCCGCAACCCGTAGCGGTCCAGGCCGAGTTGGCCGTCGATGAAGGCGGCGCGGGTGGCGGCTTCCCTGGCCTCGCGGGCCTCGGCCTTCTCGACCGTCTCGCGGGCCCGTTCGCGCGGGACGACCACCACGCCGTCGTCGTCGGCGAGGATCACGTCGCCGGGGCGGATGACCTGGCCGTCGATGGCGACCGGCACGTTCACCGAGCCGCCGGTGGCCTTGACCGTGCCCTGCGCGCTCACCGCCCGGGACCAGGCGGCGAAGCCCGTGTCGCGCAGCTCCTGGGTGTCACGGATGCCGGTGTTGATGACGACGCCGCGGACGCCGCGCTGCTGGAGGGCGGTCGCGAACAGCTCGCCGAACAGGCCGTCCGTACACGGCGAGGTGGTGGTGACGACGAGGATGTCGCCCTCGCCGCACTGTTCGACGGCGGCGTGGATCATGAGGTTGTCGCCGGGCCAGCTCAGCACCGTCACGGCGGTACCGGCGACACGTACGCCCTGCTGGACGGGGCGGATTCCCGGGCCCAGCAAGCCGGTTCGCCCCATCGCCTCGCTCACCGTCGCCACGCCGAAGCCGGCCAGTGCGTCGACGTCCTTCAGCTCCGCCTTCGGCGGGTTGGTGACGATGACGCCGCTCATGCCAGTTCCTTCGCGATCTGCGGGTAGGGGCGCATGTACGCCTCGGCCATGGTCTTGTGGGCCAGGCCCAGGTTGGGTCCGGCGTTGCGCTTGAGCTGGACGCCGCGGCGGACGGCGAGGTCGGTGTAGTAGTCCCACAGGTGCTGCTGGGCGGCGAGGCACTCCATGGCCTTGCGCTTGGTCTCCCACACCTCGGTGATGTCGAGCAGGACCTCGGGCCTGAAGCCGCTCATCTCGGGCTGGTGCGGCTCGAAGTAGAAGACCGGCGGGGCGCCGATGATCTCGCCGTGGCCCGGGTAGCCGATGGCCTGGGCGAGGATCCGGGCCTCCAGGGCCATACGGTTGGCGGCCGGGTGGTCGCCGTTGTAGGGGTCCTCTGCCGGGTGGGTGAGCACGACGTCGGGCTGGGTGTCGCGGTAGACGGTGACGAGTTGGTCGGCCAGCTCGGCGGTGGCGACGAGCGGGTAGTCGCCGGCGTCGAAGAAGCGGACCTCGGCGCCGAGGGTGGCGGCGGCGCGCTCGGCCTCGTCGCGGCGTATCGCCTTGATCTCGTCGAGCTTCCTGCCCTCGCGCCAGGCTTTGGCGGACTCGCCGCGCTCGCCGTAGGTCAGGCACGCGATGGTGACCTTCTCGCCCCGGGAGGCGGCCAGGGCGATCGCTCCGCCCGCCCGCCACACGAAGTCACCGGCGTGCGCGGTGATGACAAGGGTGGAGCGTGGCAGGGTGGCAGGCGCATCTGGATGCGGCATGACAGCTCCTTGGGTGACGGATGTGCGCCCGCCCCCGTGCGCCTCAGCCGCGCGGCGACTCGTCCGACTCAGTCGCGCAGCGCCTCGATCACGCTGGTGAGGTGGGCGCGGACGGCCGTCTCGGCCGCCTGCGGGTCCCTGGCCCGGATCGCCTCGATCATGGCCAGGTGCTCGTTCAGGGAGTGCTGCGGACGACCGGGTCTGAGCGCCAACTGGAAGCGGTGGCGCACCAGTTGTGCGTTGAGTCGCTCCAGCAGCTCCACGGCCGTGCGCTGGCCGGAGAACTCCCGGATCCTGGCGTGCAGTTCCTGGTTCAGCTCCGAGTACGTCATCGGCTCGCCGTCGGCCACGGCCTTGGTCATCGCCGCGCCCAGGTCCGCCAGTCGGGTCAGCTGCTCGTCGCTGGCGGCGACGGCGGTCTTCGCCGCGCAGAGCCCCTCCAGGACCATGCGGCACTCGGTGATGGCGACCGCTTCCTCCACGGTCACCACCCGCACCCGCGAGCCGCGGTTGCGGATCCGCTCGACCAGTCCCTGAGCCTCCAGATCGATCAACGCCGCGCGGATGCTGGCCCGTGTCACACCGAACTGCTCGGCGAGCTCGTTCTCCACCAGCCGCTGCGCCGGTGCCATCTCGCCGTGCAGGATCGCCTGCCGCAGCTGCGCGAGCGCGTGCTGTTTGGCCTGCTCTCCGGTGCTCGGACGGGCTTCCTTCGGCATGTGCCCTCCCTGAGTGCGCCTGTCGAACGTAAATCTAGCCAGACATGATTGTCAACAATTTTGTGCGCCGTCTGTTCGGCCGCGACGGAGTGTCCGCCCGCTCCCGCCGACACCCCACACTCTGTCCAGGTCGGTCACGCGCTCGGCCCGGCTAGGGTCGCCGCATGACGCACAGCTTCGTACTGCACATCCCCGACGCCGAGCTCGAACCCGAGCCCCTCGCCCCCGAGCAGATCGTCTCCGGGACGCCCGAGGTGACCGGAAAGGTGGTCTGGGAGTCGCAGGACGGGCGTCAGGTGCGCGGGATCTGGCAGATCACGCCCGGCGTGGTCACCGACACCGAGGCCGACGAGTTGTTCGTCGTGATCAGCGGCTCGGCCACCATCGAGGTCGAGGGCGGGCCGACGCTGAGGGTGGGACCCGGCGACATGGCCGTACTGCGCGAGGGCGACCGTACGACGTGGACGGTGCACGAGACGCTGCGCAAGGCGTACGCGATCAACCTGTGAGCGGTCGGCCCACGCGTGGGGGCGCCGTCGAGCCCCGGATCTCCAACGTCGGTACCGCGAGGCGGACTTCGCCCGCTCCCCCGGCGCCCTCGAACCGGTCGAGCAGGCAGCGGGCCGCGCGGCGGCCGACCTCGTGGCTGGCGTTGTCGACGGTGGTGAGCCACACGTGGCGCAGGCGGGCGATGCTGGTGTTGTCGTAGCCGACGACGGAGAGATCGCGCGGCACCCGCAGCCCCGTCTCCTCGGCCGCCGACAGCGCGCCGATGGCGGCGATGTCGTTCACGGCGAAGACGGCTGTCGGCCGGTCCGTGCGGCTCAGCAGCCGGACCGTCGTGCGGTAGCCGCCCTCCTCGGTCATGTCGCTCGCCTCGACGACCGCCTCGTCCGCGAGGCCGTGCTCCCGCATCGTCGCCTCGAAGCTCCGCCGGCGCAGCTCACCGACCGCGCCGTAGCCGGCGATGTGCGCGATGCGCCGGTGCCCGAGGCCGATGAGGTGCTCAGTGACCAGACGCGCGCCCCGCTCGTCGTCGTTGGCGACGACGTCCACGCCCGGCAGCAGCGGCTCGCGCGCACCCGCCACCACCACCGGGAGGCGCTCGGCGACCGCGCCGAGCGCGGCGGGGTCGGGCAGGGTGCCGACCACGATCAGGCCGTCGACCCCGAGGTCCAGGAAGGGTCCGGCCGGGTCCTGTCCGGTACGGCGGTTGAGGCGGGCGTCGGCCAGGAGCATGCGCAGGCCGTTGTCGTGCAGGAGCGAGTTCAGGCCGTCGAGCATGTCGACGAACCAGGGGTTGCGCAGGTCGTTCAGGAGGACGCCGACCGTGCGGGTGCGCTGCTCGCTGAGGCTGCGCGCGGCGGCGTTCGGGCGGTAGCCGAGTTCGCGTACGGCCCGCAGGACGGCCTCCCGCTTCTCCGGGCGCACCTGGTCCGAGCCGCGCAGCACCAGCGAGACCAGTGACTTGGAGACGCCGGCCCGGTCGGCCACATCACGGATCGTCGGCGCTCTCATGGACATGGACCGTTCCATGCGGTGCCACGCCTTGTCAAAGGGCGAGGGAGGGGTTGACACCAGTGCCGAGCCGCACCCAAGGTGAGCTGGACAGGAAATGGACCGGTCCAAAGAGGGGCTGCAATGGTGGACACGCTGGGCGTCGCCGTCGTCGGATTCGGCTGGATGGGGCGGGTGCACACCCAGGCGTACGCCCGTGTCCCGCACCACTACCCGGCGCTGCCCCTGCGTCCGGAGCTGGTGATCGTCGCCGAGGACGTGCCAGGCCGGGCCGAGGAGGCCGCCGCGCGGTTCGGGTTCGCCTCGACGACCCGCGACTGGCGCGAGGTGGCCGCCGACCCGCGGGTCCAGGCCGTCAGCATCACCGCGCCGAACTTCCTGCACCGCGAGATCGGCATCGCGATGGCCGAGGCCGGCAAGCACATCTGGATCGAAAAGCCGGTGGGCCTGACCGCCGGGGACGCCCGCGCGGTGGCGGACGCGGCGGCGAAGGCCGGTGTGCGGAGCGCGGTCGGCTTCAACTACCGCAACGCGCCCGCCGTCGAGACCGCCCGCGACCTGATCGCCGCCGGCGAGATCGGCACCGTCACGCACGTCCGCATCCGTCTCTTCAGCGACTACGCCGCCCACCCCCAGGGCGCCCTGACCTGGCGTTACGAGCGCGAGCGCGGCGGCAGCGGAGTCCTCGGCGATCTCGCCTCGCACGGCGCCGACCTGGCCCGCTTCCTGCTCGGCGACATCACTTCGCTGACCGCCGACACCGCGATCTTCCTACCCGAGCGGGCTCGTCCGACCGGCGCCACCGCCGGGCACACCCTCGCCACCGGGGAGCTCGGCCCGGTCGAGAACGAGGACTACGTCAACTGCCTGCTGCGCTTCGCCTCCGGCGCCCGCGGCGTCCTGGAGGCCTGCCGGGTCTCGGTCGGCGAACAGAACAACTACGGCTTCGAGGTGCACGGCACCGAGGGCGCGGTGTTCTGGGACTTCCGCCGCATGGGCGAGCTCGGCATCAGCCGCGGCACCGCCTACCAGGACCAGCCGGTCAGCACCGTGTACGTCGGCCCGCGCGACGGCGAGTTCGGTGCCTTCCAGCCGGGCGCCGCGAACGCCATGGGCTACGACGACCTCAAGGTCGTCGAGGCGTACCGCTTCCTGCGCTCGGTCGCCGAGGGCACCCCGCGCGGGGCCACCCTCGACGACGCCGTGCGCAGCGCCGCCGTACTGGACGCGATGGTGCGCTCGGCGGAGAGCGGCGCGTGGGCGGACGTGGTCGAGGGAGGGTGACGGCGGGCATCAGCGCGCCCGTCGGGCCCGTCGGCCGATGGCCACCTTGACCGGGGCCATGACCAGCCAGAGCCACATGGCGGTCTCGCCGTAGACCAGGGCGAGCGGGATGCTGGCGACGAAGACCACCACCGTCACCGAGAGGTCGAGCACGAAGAGCCCGAAGCCCTCCGGCGGCTGTTTCGCACCGCGCAGCCAGGGGCGCCGGACCAGGACGAGGAGCACCGCGAGGTCGGCGGCGCCGAGGGCGGCGACCGCCGCCGCGTAGATGGCGACGGACTCGGGCTCCCTGCCGTACTCGGAGAGGAGCTTGGTGGGGAAGGGCAGCAGGGCCGCGACGCTCAGGCCCACGATGGACAGGGTGATGACCTGCCCGTCGACCTGCCGGACGTAGCCGAAGATCCGGCGGTGTTCACGCCAGAAGGCGCCGAGCACCAGCACGCTGAGCGCGTAGGCCCCGAGGTTCGGGATCAGTTCGTGCAGCGCGTCGTCGTACCCGTCCGAGCTCAGTCCCCGTGGGACGTAGAAGTCCAGGACGAGCAGCGTGACGGCGATGGCGAACACGCTGTCGGCGAGCGCGATCAGCCGCTCGGGGCCGCCGTCCGGGTTCGATTTCCACATGCGGACGACGGTAGGGACCGGGGCCCGTCCAGCGGGCGTACGCCGGGCGCACGCCCTCGATCGTCACCCGATGGGCGTGGGCATGTTGTACGGCGTCACCACCTGGATCGGCGTCGGCAGCGTGGGTCCCGCCGGCGGCAGCGCGCCATGCGCCCGCATCACGATGTGGCAGGCCTCGCGCATGTCCTGGCGCAGGTCGTGGTGGAGGACGGCGGACAGACGGTGCTCGCGCAGCAGCCGGGTGTTGTCCTGGTCGAGATCGTGCGCGACGAACACCGCGCACTCCCGGCCCAGGTCCTCGAAGGCCCGCAGGGTGGCGATGTTGCCGCCGCCGATCGAGTAGACGGCACGAATGTCCGGGTCTCGCTCCAGCGCGGCCCGGACCAGGTCGTACTGGGTGGCGTCCAGGCCCTGCCCCTCCGCGATCTCGACGAGCGTGCGGTCGGGGTGGAGGGCCCGCATGGCGCTGCGGAAGCCCATCTCGCGCTCCTCCTCGTTGCGGAAGAAGCCGCTGCTGAGGCTGGTGAGGACGTTGCCGGGGCGGTCGCCGAGCCACTGGCCCATCAGGTACGCGGCGGTCGCGCCCGCGGCCCGGTTGTCGATGCCGACATAGGCGAGGCGGGCGGTGGAGGGCAGGTCGGTCACCAGCGTCACCACCGGGATGCCGGCCTCCGCGAGCCGGGCGACGGCGGCGGTGACCTCGGGGACGTCCGGCGCCTTGAGGATCACGCCCTGCGAGCCGCGCCGGGCGATGCGGTCCAGCGTCCGGGTCAGCTCCGGCATCGGCCCGGTCTCCCGGAAGTGGAAGCGCGAGCGCACGACGGCCGGGTGCAGGGACGGCAGCTCGGCCTCCAGAGCGGCGCGGACGGCGGTGGTGAACCGCTCGGGCGCCTGCACCACCATGTCGATCATGAAGGTACGGCCCACCAGACGGACCTGCGTGCGCTGCCGGTCCAGGTCGGCTATCGCCTGCTGGACCTCCCGCGCGGTGCTCTCGCGCACCCCTCCCCTGCCGTTCAGGACCCGGTCCACCGTGGCCTCGCTCAGGCCCGCCTGACGTGCGATTTCCCGGATCGGGAAGGGGTGGCCCATGCCACGGCTCCTTGAGGGGTTTTTGATGGGCGGCTGCTGGTTGTTCGACGGGATTGTCATGACAAGAATGGCAGCGCCGAGTCGCCCCTGTCACCGAGAGGACACCGATGTCCTTCACCTCCGTCCACCGCCGGACCTGGCTGTCCGAGCACGACTGCGACCTCGCCGACTTCCGTGAACTCGTCGAGCGGGCGACCGACCTCGCCGGCTTCCCGTACGCCTCCTCCGTGGAGCGCGATGTCCTGATCTACGACAGCGAGCGCCTGCGCAAGGCCGGCGACCTCCGTGCGGTACGGGCCGAACTGGTCCGCGCCCTCACCGAGGGACCGGGCATCGTGGTCTTCCGGGGCGCCTTCCCGGACCCGGAGGTCGTCGACCGGCTCAGCGCCGTGTTCGACGCCCTGATCGCCGAGCAGCGTGCCTCGGGCGCGAACGCCGGGGACCACTTCGCCAAGCCGGGCGCCAACGACCGGGTCTGGAACGCGTTGGAGAAGGCGGCCCTCTACGACCCCGAGGCCTTCGCCGACTACTATGCCAACGACATCCTGGCCCTGGTCTCGGCCGCCTGGCTCGGCCCCGGCTACCAGGTGACCTCGCAGGTGAACGTGGTCAACCCGGGCGGCGCGGCGCAGACCGCGCACCGCGACTACCACCTGGGCTTCCTCTCCAACGAGGTCGCGGCCGCCTACCCGGCCCACGTCCACCTCCTCTCCCCGGTGCTCACGCTCCAGGGCGCCGTCGCGCACTGCGACATGCCGGTGGAGTCCGGGCCGACGATGTACCTGCCTTACTCGCAGCGGTACGAGCCCGGCTATCTGGCGTGGCGGCTCCCGGAGTTCCAGGCGTACTTCGAGGACCACCACGTCCAGCTCCCCCTCGCCAAGGGTGACGCGGCCTTCTTCAACCCGGCGCTCTTCCACGCGGCCGGCACCAACCGGTCGGCGGACATCCGGCGCATGGCGAACCTGCTCCAGGTGTCCTCCGCGTTCGGGCGGGCCATGGAGACGGCGGACCGCGAGGCCGTCGCGAACGCCGTGTACCCCGTGCTGCTGGGGCGCCGCGGTGAGGGCGCGGACGAGGCGTGGGCGGCGAACGTGATCGCCGCGAGCGCCGAGGGCTACCCCTTCCCCACCAACCTCGACAGCGACCCGCCGGTGGCCGGGCTGGCCCCGCCCTCACAGGCGGACGCCGTACGGCGCGCGCTGCGCGAGGCATGGACCCCCGAGGCTCTGCGGGACGAACTGCGGGCCGGGGCCGAGCGGCGCCAGAGCTGACCGAGCTGACCGAAGCTGCCCGGAACTGAAAGGACCCGGAGAGACATGGGACTTCTCGACGACAAGGTCGTCCTCGTCAACGGCGGCAGCCAGGGTGTCGGCGCCGCCATCGCGCGGGCGGCCGTCCGCGCGGGGGCGGTCGTCGCCGTCACCGGGCGGCGCCCGGAACCCGGTGAGGCCCTGGTGGCCGAGCTGGCCGCCGAGGGCGGCAAGGCCATGTTCGTGCGGGCCGACCTGTCCGACGCCGACCGGGCGAAGTCCTCGGTCGCCGAGGTCGTCGACGCGTACGGCCGGATCGACTGCCTGGTCAACTCGGCGGGGCTGACGTCCCGGGGCACGCTGCTCGACACCACGCCCGAGCTGTTCGACCAGCACATCGCGATCAACCTGAAGGCGCCGTTCTTCGCCATGCAGGCCGCCGTCTCCGACATGGTCGCGCGCAAGGCACCCGGCACGATCGTCAACATCATCACGTCCTCGGCGCACGGCGGGCAGCCGTTTCTCGCGCCGTATGTCTCCGCGAAGGCCGGCCTCATCGGGCTGACTCGCAACGCCGCGCACGCCCACCGATGGGACCGGGTCCGGATCAACGGCCTGAACATCGGGTGGACGGCGACGGAGGGGGAGGACGCGACGCAGAAGAACTTCCACGGAGCGTCGGACGACTGGCGGGAACAGGCCGCCGCGAAGCTTCCGATGGGCAAGCTGGGCCAGCCGGACGAAATCGCCGACTTCGTGGTCTTCCTGCTCTCGGACCGCTCCGGCGTGGTCACCGGCTCGGTGATCGACTGGGACCAGAACGTCTTGGGCGGCCTGGACTGAATCAATAAAGCCCGTCCGGCATCGAGGACGAGCCCGAAGGGCGATCGGGGGCTGGGGCGAAGCCCCAGCAACGGACAGCACTACACAAGGAAAGCAGCGAAGCTCATGCGTATCGGAATCCTCGGCCTCGGCCGCATCGGCGCCTTCCACGCCGAGACTCTCTCCGGACTCGACGCGGTCGACTCCCTCGTTGTCACCGACCCGTTCGCGGGCGCCGCCAAGGCCGCCGCGGAGCGGTTCGGCGCCGAGGTCGTGGACTCGCCGGAAGCCCTGCTGGCGGCCGGCGTGGACGGCATCGTCGTCGCCGCCGCGACCGACGCCCACCCCGCGCTGATCCTGGCCGGCGTCGAGGCCGGCATCCCCGTCTTCTGCGAGAAGCCCGTCGCCAAGACCATGAGCGAGGGCGTCCAGGTGCTGAAGGCGGTCCAGGGTACGGACGTGCCGATCCAGATCGGCTACAACCGTCGCTTCGACACCGGTTTCGTGAACGCCCGCGCCGCCGTGCAGAGCGGTGAGCTCGGCAAGCTGCACACGGTGCGCTCGACCACGCTGGACCCGGCGCCGCCGCCCGCCGCGTACATCGCCGCCTCCGGTGGCATCTTCCGGGACTGTTCGGTGCACGACTTCGACATCATCCGCTGGGTGACCGGCCGTGAGGTGACCGAGGTGTACGCCGTCGGCGGCAACAAGGGCGCCGACTACATCAAGGAGGCGGGCGACGCCGACACCACCGGCGCGATCCTCACCCTCGACGACGGCACGATCGCGGTGGTCTCCAACTCCCGCCACAACGCCCGGGGTTACGACGTCCGCATGGAGATCCACGGCTTCCAGGACAGCATTGCCGTGGGCCTGGAGGACAAGCTGCCGCTGCGCTCGGTCGAGCCCGGCGTGACCTTCCCCTCCGGCACCCCGCACGACTTCTTCATGGACCGCTTCACCGCGGCCTACCGCACCGAACTCACCGCGTTCACCGAGGTCGTGGCGGGTACCCGGCCCTCGCCGTGCACGATCGAGGACGCGCTGGAAGCGGGCTGGATCGCCGACGCGTGCACACTGTCGCTGCACGAGCACCGTCCGGTGACGATCGAGGAGGTACGGCAGGGATGAACGATTCGGGCCGGGAACCACTGCGCATCGGGGTACTGGGCGCGGCACGCATCACCGAACTCTCCCTAGTCGGCCCGGCCCGGACGACCGGCCACCGCCTCGTGGCGGTGGCCGCGCGCGACCGGTCCCGCGCCGAGGCGTTCGCCGACGAGCACGACGTGGAGCGGGTGGTGGACTCGTACGCCGACCTGCTCGCCGACCCCGATGTCGAGGTCGTCTACAACCCGCTCGCCAACGGCCTGCACGGGCCGTGGAACCTCGCCGCACTCGCGGCCGGCAAGCACGTCCTGACGGAGAAGCCGTCGGCGAGCAACGCCGAGGAGGCGGCCGAGGTGCGGGAGGCGACGGCGAAGGCCGGGACGGTCTTCATGGAGGCGTTCCACTACCTCTTCCATCCGGTGACCCGGCGGCTGCACGAGATCCTGGAGAGCGGTGAACTGGGCGAGCTCCAGCGGGTGGAGACGCTGGTCGCCATTCCGGCGCCCGGCGACACCGACCCGCGCTGGTCACTGCCCCTCGCGGGCGGCGCCGTGATGGACCTGGGCTGCTACGGCCTGCACGCGGTGCGGATGCTCGCGCCGTGGGCGGGCGGTGCGCCGCGTCTCGTCTCCACGCGGGGCGGGGAGCGGGCGGGCGCGCCGGGCGTCGACGAGTGGCTGGACGCCGAGCTGGGGTTCCCCGGCGGGGCGACCGCGTCCGCGCGCTGCCACATGGCGTACGACGAGCTGGAGATGAGCTGCCGGATCGTCGGCTCGGCGGGCGAGGCGTTCGCGCCGAACTTCGTGCTGCCGCACCTGGACGACCGGGTCGTGGTGCGTACGGCGGACGGCGAGCGGACTGAGCGGCTCGGCACCCGCTCGTCGTACACCTACCAGCTGGAAGCGCTCGCCGCGCACATACGCCGGGACGCCCCGCTTCCGCTGGACGCGGACGACGCGCTGGCGACGATGCTGCTGATCGACGAGTCCTACCGTGCGGCGGGGTTCGAGCCGCGGCCGCGCACGGGCCTCGCGGGCTGAGTGCGGAGCACGAAGGAGGGCCGGGGGAAGCTCCCCCGGCCCTCCTTTCGCACGGCGGCGTTGTCAGGCGTACAGCGCCGGCCGGTCGACCAGGTCCACCGCGACCCGGCCGCCCTCCTCCAACGCCCGTACGGCCGCCTCGCACACCGCGGCCACGGCGTACCCGTCCCACGCGCTGGGCCCGGTGGCCTCGCCGTGCCGGGTGGCGTCGACCCAGGCCTGGACCTCACGGTCGTAGGCGTCGGCGAACCGCTCGATGTAGTCCTGGGCGATGATGCCGCCCCAGCGGCCGGCCGCGTTGGTGACCATGGCGTGGCCGTCGCCGACGCGGGCGGTGCCGCGTTCGCAGACGACCTCGGCCTGGACCTGGTAGCCGAAGCCGCAGTTGACGAAGATCTCGACGTCGACGATCGCGCCGCCGTCGGTCTCGAAGACGACGAACTGCGGGTCCCGGATGCCGTCGGGGGCGTTGCCGGACGGCGTCGGGGCGAGCGCGGTGACGGCCGTGATCTCGTGGCCGAGCAGCCAGCGGGTCACGTCCATCTCGTGCGTCACCGAGTCGTTGATGAGCATCTCGGACGTCCAGCCGGGCGGGCTGGCGACGTTGCGGTGCCGGTTGTGCAGCATCAAGGGGCGGCCCAACTGGCCCGTCCGCAGAAGGGATTTGAGCTTCATGTACTCGGCGTCGTAGCGCCGCATGAAGCCCACCTGGACGCGGCGGTGACCGAGCTTCTGCTCGGCCTCCAGGACCCGCAGCGCGGATGCCGCGTCCGGGGTGAGGGGCTTCTCGCACAGCACCGGCACGTCGTGCTCGAAGGCCGCGAGGAGCGCCGCCTCGTGGGCGGGGCCCGGTGAGGCGACGATCACCGCGTCGACGTCGGCCGCCGCCATCGCGGCGGCCGGGTCGGTGTAGGCGGTGCAGCCGTCGACGCGGGCCGCGACCGCTTTGGCGCGCTCCGCGTCGACGTCCACGACGGCGGTCACCCGTGCCCCGCTGGTGACCTCCTGGATGCGGCGCACATGGTCGGCGCCCATCTTTCCGGTACCGATTACTGCGACTCCGAGCGTGTGCGGACGTCGGGTCATGGTGATCGGCCGTCCTTTCGGGTCGTCAGGCGCCGCAGGACCTCAGGAACTTACGGGTACGGACCGCGATGGGCAGCGGCTTGTCCGGCTCGCAGGGGTACATGTCCTGCTCGACGATCGCGAACAGGTCCACGTTGAGCTTCTGCGCGGCCGTCAGGACCGGACCCAGCTCGGGTACGCCCGCCGGGGGTTCGCACATCACACCGCGCTGGACGGCGGGGCCGAACGGGATCTCGTTCTTGACCACGTCCGCGAGGATCTCCGGGTCGACCTGCTTGAGGTGCAGATAGCCGATGCGCTCGCCGTAGGTCTCGATCAGCTTGACGCTGTCGCCACCGCAGTAGGCGTAGTGCCCGGTGTCCAGGCAGAGGTTGACCAGGTCGGAGTCGGTCGAGTCGAGGAAGCGCTCGACGTGGGCCTCGGTGTCGATGTGGGTGTCGGCGTGCGGGTGCACGACGATGTCGAGGCCGAACCGCTCCTTCACCTCGTGCCCGAGGCGCTCCATGCCCTTGGTCAGGTGGGCCCACTGCTCGCCGGTGAGCTCCGGCGGCTCCAGGATCTCGGCGGTCTTGTCGTCCCGCCAGAACGACGGGATGACGACCAGGTGCTTCGCGCCCATGGCCTGGGTGAGCGAGGCGACCTCGCTGACGTGCTCCCAGGTGGACTCCCAGACGGAGGGGCCGCGGTGCAGTCCGGTGAAGATCGTGCCGGCCGACACCTTGAGGCCCCGCTTGTCGATCTCGTCGGTGAGGCGGGCCGGGTCGGTGGGGAGATAGCCGTACGGGCCGAGTTCTATCCAGTCGTAGCCGGCCTCGGAGACCTCGTCGAGGAAGCGTTCCCAGGGCACCTGGACGGGGTCGTCGGGGAACCAGACGCCCCAGGAGTCGGGGGCCGAACCGACCCGGATACGGTCGAGCGCGGGGGGCATGTCAGGACTTCCCTTCAGTGGACGCCACGGTTGCGGTGAGGTCTTCCTCTTCGGGGAGTTCCTCGACGTCGACGCCGCGGACCTGGCTCAGCTCGTGCTTGAGCGCGGCCAGTTCGGTGCCACCGGCCATGTGGTTGGTGAGTTCTTCGAGGCCGACCTCGGCGCGCGAGGCGTTGAGCTCCATCGTGCCCAGCCGCAGCACGCTGAAGTGGTCGCCGACCATGTAGGCGTGGTGCGGATTGTGGGTGATGAAGATGACGCCCAGGCCCTTCTCGCGGGCGGCGGCGATGTACTTGAGCACCACACCGGACTGCTTGACGCCGAGGGCGGCGGTGGGCTCGTCCAGGATGAGGACGCGGGCGCCGAAGTAGACGGCGCGGGCGATCGCCACGCACTGGCGCTGGCCGCCGGACAGGGTGCCGATGGGCTGCTCCAGGTCATCGAGGATGATGCCCATGTTGCGCAGCTCTTCGTCGGCGGTCTTCTTCATCCGCTCGATGTCGAGACGGCGTACGGGCCAGGGGCCCTTGGTCATCTCGGAGCCGAGGAAGAAGTTGCGCCACACCGGCATCAGCGGGACGACGGCGAGGTCCTGGTAGACGGTGGCGATTCCGGCGTCGAGGGCCTCGCGCGGGGTGGAGAAGCGGACGGGTTCGCCGTCGACGAGGAACTCGCCCTCGGTGTGCTGGTGCAGACCCGAGATGATCTTGATGAGGGTGGACTTGCCGGCGCCGTTGTCGCCGAGCACGCAGGTGACCTGGCTGGGGAACACCTTCAGGTCCACGCCGTGCAGGGCACGGATGTTGCCGTAGGACTTGCCCGCCCCGCGCAGTTCGACGATCGGGGCGTCCTTCTCCGGGGCCTTGTCCTGGAGGATGGCACCGTGCGTGCCGGTCTTTTCGGTGGTCATTCAGGTCACCTCCTGGTCGCTGTGCGCTGGACCCACAGATTGATGAGGACGGCACCGAGGAGCATCACGCCGAGGAAGGCCTTGAACCAGTCGGGGTTCCAGCCGGCGTAGACGATGCCCTGCTGCACCATGCCGAACATGAACGCGCCGAAGACCGGGCCGATCGCGGAACCGGCGCCACCGGTCAGCAGACAGCCGCCGATCACCGCCGCGGCGATGTAGATGAGCTCCTGGCCCACACCCTCGCCGGACTGCACGGTGTTGAACGAGAACAGCTGGTGCATGCCGACGAACCAGGCGCCGAACCCGACCAGCATGAACAGCGAGATCTTCGTGAACGTCACCGGCACACCGACGGCCCGGGAGGACTCCTTGTTGCCGCCGACCGCGAAGATCCAGTTGCCGTACCTCGTGCGCAGCAGCACCCAGGTCGCCAGCGCCGCGAAGACCAGCCACCACACCACCGTGATCTTCACGTTGACGCCGCCGACCTCGAAGGACGAGGCGAAGAGCGCCTTGGCCTGGTCGAAGCCGTCCATGTCGCTGATGTCGTCCGTGGCGACATTGCCGGTGATCGCCTTGGTGACCGCCAGGTTCACGCCCTGGAGGATCAGGAAGGTGCCCAGGGTGACCAGGAAGCTGGGCAGACCGGTCTTGACCAGCAGCCAGCCGTTGAACAGGCCGATCGCGAGGGACACGATCAGGGCGACGATCACGCCGACCCAGACGTTCATGCTGAGCTGGTAGGCGGTCATGCTGGCCGTCAGCGCGGAAGTGATCACCGCGACACCGGCGGACAGGTCGAACTCGCCGCCGATCATCAGCAGCGCGACCGGCAGGGCCATGATCCCGATGGTCGACGACTGGTAGAGGATGTTCGCCATCGAGCTGCCGTCACGCACGGCCGGGGCCGTGATGAGGAAGAAGATCAGCACCGCGACGGCGCCGAGGAAGACGCCCACCTCGGGCCGGGCGAGGAGGCGCAGCGCCAGGGGGCGCTCCCTGGTCCGCCCGTCGGATGCCTTGCCGGGGCCGGGGGCCGGCGGTGTGGTCACCGCCGGCTCAGCCTGTTGGGTCATGTTCGTCACCGAGTGCCCTTCGCGGCGAACTTGTCGATCGTCTCGACATTCGTCTTGTCGACGAAG
The DNA here is from genome assembly GCF_001270495.1 of Streptomyces viridochromogenes. Lineage (GTDB taxonomy): Bacteria > Actinomycetota > Actinomycetes > Streptomycetales > Streptomycetaceae > Streptomyces > Streptomyces viridochromogenes_A. The sequence goes on along the minus strand of NZ_LGUR01000036.1, from coordinate 212,765 downwards.
GCAGGTCCGGTCAGCACCGGTGCCTCGCCGCCGCCCATGTAGTTGCCGTTGTTCTTGTAGAGCCACAGGGAGTCGATCGCCAGGTAGCCCTGGAGGTAGGGCTGCTGGTCGACGGCGAACTCGATGTCGCCCTTGCTGATCGCTCCGGTCAGCTGCTTGTTCAGGTCGAAGGTCGCCACCTTCGCCTTGCTGCCCGCCTCGTCCACGGACTGAGCGGCCGTCAGCGCGAACGGGGCGCCGAGGGCGACGACGTAGTCGATGTCGCTGTCCGTCTTGAGCTTGGCGGTGATCGTGGACTTCACGGACGGCATGTCCGTGCCGTTGACGTTGAGGGTCTCGGTCGTGCCCTCGAACGTCTTCTTCACTCCGTCACAGCGCTGGGTGAGGCCGATGTTGCCCTGTTCCTGGATGACACAGACGGCCTTCTTCGCGCCCTCCTCGTTCAGTCGCTTGCCGAGCGCCTCGCCGGCCACGGTCTCGTCCTGGCCGAAGAACTCCATCAGGCCGAGCTTCTGCCAGTCGCTCACACCGGAGTTGAGGCCGACGACCGGGATGTTCGCCTTCTTCGCCTTGGCGACGACGTCCTTCAGGGCGTCCGGCTTGGCGAGGGTGATGGCGATGCCGTCGACCTTCTGGTCGATCGCGTTCTGCACCAGGTTGGCCTGGTTGCCCGCGTTCGGGTCGGCGGAGTAGACCAGCTTGATGTTGTCCTTGGCGGCGGCCGCCTCGGCGCCCTTGCGGACGATGTCCCAGAAGGTGTCACCGGGCGACTGGTGGGTCACCAGGGCGACGGTCATACGGGGAGTGTTGGCCTTGCCCGCGGAGGCGTCCTCCCCGCCCTCCTCGGCCTGCTTGCCGCCGGAGCTACTCGAGCATCCGGCGAGGGTCAGCGTGACCGCGGCAGCCAGGGCCACCATAGGGGCCAGCTTGCGGGGGCGGGGGGTATAGCGGTCCATCTTTCCAGCACCTCACTGTGCGACGGGGTGTGCGACGGGGGGAAAGGGATGATCACTGGATCCATGGCCCGGAGCCTTGGGAAGTCCGGGTCGTATGCCGTAGAACACTGCGGTTCGCTGGGACGGGATCCAATCCCTAGATGCGCCCGCTGTCAATACTTTGTTAAGACATCATTTCACACTCAGGTCCGAATGTAAGTACAAAGTATTGACAGCGTCGGCCTCCACGACCTAAACCTGGGAGGCGGCAGGCCCGCTGGGACCCGCACCCCCTGTCCAGCTCTAGGAGCGTCGCGCATGGCCGAGTCAGCCAAGTCCTTCGACTTGATCACGATGGGAAGGATAGGAGTCGATCTCTACCCCCTGCAGTCTGGGCTACCTCTGACGCAGGTGGAGACGTTCGGTAAATTCCTCGGCGGCTCGGCCGCGAACGTCGCCGTCGCCGCCGCCCGGCTCGGTCGTGCCACCGCCGTGATCACGCGCACCGGCGACGACCCGTTCGGCGCGTACCTGCACGAGGCCCTCAAGGACTTCGGCGTCGACGACCGCTGGGTGACGCCCGTCGCGGCGTACCCGACGCCGGTGACGTTCTGCGAGATCTTCCCGCCGGACGACTTCCCGCTGTACTTCTACCGGCAGCCTAAGGCCCCTGACCTGGAGATACACTCCGACGAACTGGACTACTGGGCCATCCGCTCGGCCCGCGTCTTCTGGATCACCGGCACCGGGCTGAGCGAGGAGCCGAGCCGCTCCGCCACCCTCGCCGCCCTCAAGGCGCGCGACAAGGCGGGCACCACGGTCTTCGACCTCGACTGGCGCCCCATGTTCTGGAAGGACCCCGAGCAGGCCCGCCCGTACTACACGGAGGCGCTGCGGCACGTCACCGTCGCGGTCGGCAACCTCGACGAGTGCGAGGTCGCCACCGGGGTCCGCGAGCCCCGCGCCTGCGCCGAGGCGCTGCTGGCGGCCGGCGTGGAGCTGGCGGTCGTCAAGCAGGGCCCCAAGGGCGTGCTGGCGGTGCACCGCGACGGAACGGAGGCCGAGGTGCCGCCGGTGCCGGTCGAGGTGGCCAACGGCCTCGGCGCGGGCGACGCCTTCGGCGGCTCGCTGGTCCACGGGCTGCTGTCCGGGTGGGAGCTGGAGAAGACCATGCGGTACGCCAACGCCGCCGGCGCCCTCGTCGCCTCCCGCCTGGCCTGCTCCTCCGCGATGCCCACCGAGTCCGAGGTCGAGGGCCTCATCGCCCAGGCGTCGTGACGGCCGGCAGAGCCACCCCTGAAAAAACGGAGCTTCCTTTGAGTATCAGCATTCCCGACCTCACCGCGGTCAGAGCCCGGCACCCCGAGGCGATCGCCGAGGCCGCGGCCCGCCGGGTGCGCCGCCCGCTGATCGGCGACAGCGGCCGCCTGATGATCGTGGCCGCCGACCACCCGGCCCGCGGCGCCCTGGGCGTCGGCGACCGGCGTCTGGCCATGGCCAACCGGGCCGAGCTGCTGGAACGCCTCTGCATCGCGCTGTCCCGGCCCGGCGTCGACGGGGTGCTGGCCACCGCCGACATCCTGGAGGACCTGCTGCTCCTCGGCGTCCTCGACGACAAGGTTGTCATGGGCTCCATGAACCGCGGGGGCCTGGCCGGGGCCTCGTTCGAGATGGACGACCGCTTCACGGGCCACCGCGCCGAGGACATGGCCCGGCTGCGCTTCGACGCGGGCAAGCTGCTGGTGCGCATCGACTACGAGGACGCCGGTTCGCTGACCACCCTGGAGACCACGGCCCGCGCCATCGACGACATGGCCGCGCGGCAACTCCCGCTGTTCGTCGAGCCGTTCATCTCCCGGCGGATCGACGGCCAGGTGCGCAACGACCTGTCCGCCGAGGCCGTCACCAAGTCGATCGCGATCGCGTCCGGACTCGGCGGCACCTCGGCCTACACCTGGCTGAAACTGCCCGTCACCCATGACCCCGACGACATGGCCGAAGTTCTTGAGACGTCCACGCTCCCCGTCGTCCTGCTGGGCGGTGAGGTCGGGGGCGACCAAGAGGGTGCGTACGAGCGCTGGCGCAAGGCGCTCCGGCTCCCCACCGTCCAGGGCCTGGTCGTCGGCCGCTCGCTGCTCTACCCGGCCGAGGGCAGCGTGGAGACGGCGGTGGACACGGCCGTCGGCCTGTTGTGACCGGATTGTGAGGCGGAGAGACACGATGACGTATCACCTTCCCGCGGGAAAGGCGCTCGGCGGCCCCTACGTCGTGGACGTCACGCCCGAGAAGGCCGGCTGGGGCTACTCCAGCCTGCGGATCCTGGAGCTGCCGCCCGGCGGCTCGCACAGCTTCGACACCGGCGACAGCGAGTGGATCGTCCTACCGCTGAACGGCGGCTGCACGGTCGAGAGCGCTGACGATTTCGGCCACGAGACGTTCCGGCTCACCGGCCGTGACAGCGTGTTCAGCGGCGTGAGCGACTTCGCCTACGTGCCGCGCGACGCCCGGACGACCGTCTCGTCCAGCGGCGGCGGACGGTTCGCCCTGACCGGCGCGCGGTGCGCCCGGCGGCTGCCCGCCCGGTACGGTCCGGCGTCGTCGGTGCCGGTGGAGCTGCGCGGCACGGGCAACTCCTCCCGCCAGGTGAACAACTTCGGCGCGGCCGGGGTCTTCGAGTGCGACAAGCTGATCGCGGTCGAGGTCATCACGCCGGGCGGCAACTGGTCGTCGTTCCCGCCGCACAAGCACGACGAGCACCGGCCCGGCGAGGAGTCGGTGCTGGAGGAGATCTACTACTTCGAGTTCGCCGACCACGAGGACACTCCCGGCCTCGGCTACCAGCGCGTCTCCCCGTCCGGGCACGGCCGGGGCACCGACGTCCTGGCGGAGGTGCGCGGCGGCGACGTCGTACTCATCCCCGACGGCTGGCACGGGCCCTCCATGGCCGTGCCCGGCCACCACATGTACTACCTCAACGTCATGGCGGGCCCCGAGGCCGAGCGCGCCTGGCTGATCTGCGACCACCCCGACCACGCCTGGATCCGCGGCACCTGGCCGGACCAGCCCGTCGACCCCCGTCTGCCCCTCTACACCGCTCCGTCCCAGTGAGGTCCTCGATGAGCTCATCCACCGTCCGTCTGACCGTCGCCCAGGCGCTGGTGCGGTTCCTGTCCGTCCAGTACACCGAGCGCGACGGCGTGCGGCACCGGCTGGTCGCCGGCACCTGGGGCATCTTCGGCCACGGCAACGTCGCCGGCCTCGGGCAGGCCCTCCTCCAGGCGGGCGAGGACGCCATGCCGTACCACCAGGGCCGCAACGAGCAGTCCATGGTGCACGCGGCCGTCGGCTACGCCCGTCAGCTCAACCGGCTCTCCGCGCAGGCGGTGACGACGTCGATCGGTCCGGGCGCCACCAATCTGGTCACCGGGGCGGCCCTGGCGACGATCAACCGCCTGCCCGTCCTCCTCCTCCCCGGCGACTACTTCGCCTCGCACGCCCCCGACCCGCTGCTCCAGCAGCTGGAGCACCCGACCGAGGCGGACGTGTCGGTCAACGACACCCTGCGCCCGGTCTCGCGCTACTTCGACCGGATCACCCGCCCCGAGGCCCTGATCCCGTCCGCGCTGAACGCCATGCGCGTGCTCGCCGACCCGGCCGAGACCGGCGCGGTCACGCTGGCCCTCCCCCAGGACGTGCAGGCGGAGGCGTACGACTGGCCGGAGGAGTTCTTCGCCGAGCGCGTCTGGTACGTACGGCGTCCCGCGCCCGACCCGGTCGAGCTGACCGCGGCCGTCGAGGCGATCCGGGCCGCCGAGCGTCCGCTGATCGTCGCGGGCGGCGGCGTCCACCACAGCGAGGCCGAGGCGGCGCTGAAGGCCTTCGTCGAGGCCACCGGCATCCCGGTCTCCTCCACCCAGGCCGGCAAGGGCTCGCTGCGGTACGACCACCCCGCCGATCTCGGCGGCATCGGCCACACCGGCACCTCGGTCAGCGACGACCTCGCCCGCGCGGCCGACCTGGTGATCGGCGTGGGCACGAGATACACCGACTTCACCACCGCCTCCGGCACGCTCTTCCAGAACCCGGACGTGCGCTTCCTGAACCTCAACATCACCGGCTTCGACGCGCACAAGCTGGCCGCGCGCACGCTGGTCTGCGACGCCAGGGCAGGGCTCACGGCCCTGACGGAGGCGCTCTCCGGCCACCGCGTGGACGCGGCGTACGAGGCCGAGTACCGCGCCGGCAAGGAGCGTTGGGACGCCGTGGTCGAGGCCGCCTACCGTGCGGACGACGAGAGCGCCGTGCCGACGCAGACCCAGGTGCTGGGCGCCCTGGACGCGGTCGTCGGCGACGACGACGTGGTGATCAACGCGGCCGGTTCGCTCCCGGGCGACCTGCACAAGCTGTGGCGGTCCCGCTCGCCGCGCCAGTACCACCTGGAGTACGGCTATTCCTGCATGGGCTACGAGATCCCGGCCGGGATCGGCATCCAGCAGGCCGCCCCGGACACGGCCGTGTGGTCGCTGGTCGGCGACGGCACGTACCTGATGATGCCGACGGAGATCGTCACCGCGGTCCAGGAGGGTCTGCCGGTCAACATCGTCCTGATCCAGAACCACGGCTACGCCTCCATCGGCGGGCTGTCGGCCGAGATCGGCGCCGAGCGCTTCGGCACCGACTACCGCTACCGGGCCGCCGACGGCACCTTCACCGGCGCCCCGCTCCCGGTCGACCTCGCCGCCAACGCGGCCAGCCTCGGCATGGACGTCCTGCGCGCCAAGACGGTCCGCGAGCTGCGCGAGGCGCTGGCCACGGCCCGTGCCTCGGACCGGCCGACCTGCGTATACGTCGAGACCGACATCAAGAACCCGACCTCACCGGGTGCCGAGGCCTGGTGGGACGTGCCCGTGGCCGAGGTCGCCTCCCGCGAGGCCGCCGTCGAAGCCCGCGAACGGTACGACCGGAACGTCGCCGGACGCCGTCACCACCTCTGATCGCCGTCACCACCTCTGAACTCCCCGCACCCGACCCGCACTTCGCCCCGCCCTCGAAAGGCCCATTCGCACCATGAAGACCATCACCCACTGGATCGACGGCAAGCCCGTGGAGGGCGGCTCCGGCCGCTTCTCCCCCGTCTACAACCCGGCCACCGGCGCCCAGGAGAAGCAGGTCGCCTTCGCGACCGTCGACGAGGTGGACGCCGCCGTCGCCTCCGCCAAGGCCGCGTTCGAGAGCTGGGGGGAGTCCTCCCTGGCCAAGCGCACGGCGATCCTGTTCAAGTACCGGGAACTGCTGGACGCGCACCGCGACGAGATCGCCGAGCTGATCACCGCCGAGCACGGCAAGGTGCACTCCGACGCGCTGGGCGAGGTGGCGCGCGGCATGGAGATCGTGGAGCTGGCCTGCGGGATCTCCGTGCAGCTGAAGGGCGAGCTGTCGACGCAGGTGTCGACCCGGGTGGACGTGGCCTCGATCCGGCAGCCGCTCGGTGTGGTCGCCGGCATCACGCCGTTCAACTTCCCGGCCATGGTGCCGATGTGGATGTTCCCGCTGGCCATCGCGTGCGGCAACACCTTCGTGCTGAAGCCGAGCGAGAAGGACCCGTCGGCGTCGTACCGGCTGGCCGAGCTGGCCTCCGCGGCCGGGCTGCCGGACGGTGTGCTGAACGTCGTCCAGGGCGACAAGGTGGCCGTGGACCGGCTGCTTGAGCACCCCGACATCGAGGCGGTCTCCTTCGTCGGCTCGACCCCGATCGCGAAGTACATCCAGCTCAAGGCAGTTGAGCACGGCAAGCGCGTGCAGGCCCTGGGCGGCGCCAAGAACCACATGCTGGTCCTGCCCGACGCCGACCTGGACTTCGCCGCCGACCAGGCGATCAACGCCGCGTACGGCTCGGCGGGCGAGCGCTGCATGGCCGTGTCGGTCGTGGTCGCGGTCGGTGACACGGGCGACGAGCTGGTCGGCAAGATCGCGGAGCGGGCCAAGGCCCTGCGCATCGGTCCCGGCAACGACCCGGCCTCCGAGATGGGCCCGCTGATCACGCGCGAGCACCGCGACAAGGTCGCCTCGTACGTGGCGAGCGCCGCCGAGCAGGGCGCCGAGGTCGTCGTGGACGGCACCGGTTACAGCGTCGAGGGCCACGAGGACGGCTTCTTCCTCGGTGTCTCGCTGCTGGACCGGGTGCCGCTGACGGCGGACGCCTACCGGGACGAGATCTTCGGCCCGGTGCTGGCCGTGGTCCGCGCGGAGACGTACGACGAGGCCATCAAGCTCATCAACGACTCCCGCTGGGGCAACGGCACCGCGATCTTCACCCGGGACGGCGGCGCCGCCCGCCGCTTCCAGCTGGAGGTCAAGGCGGGCATGGTCGGCGTGAACGTCCCGATCCCGGTGCCGGTGGGCTACCACTCCTTCGGCGGCTGGAAGGACTCGCTCTTCGGCGATCTGCACGTCTACGGCAACGACGGCATCGCCTTCTACACGCAGGGCAAGGTGATCACCACGCGCTGGCCCGACCCGTCCGACGGTGGCATCAACCTCGGGTTCCCCAGCAACTCCTGACACCTGACAGGGAGGTCGTCCCATGGCGAAGACCCGCGGCTCGACACGGGCCGTGCCCGGCTCCGCACTGGACTCGGTGGACTTCGCCCTGGACCGGGGCAGTCCCGTGCCGCTGTACTACCAGCTCGCCCAGCAGCTGGAGGCGGCGATCGAGCACGGGGTCCTCGCTCCGGGCAACCTCCTGGGCAACGAGGTCGACCTGTCGGTGCGGCTGGGCCTGTCCCGGCCCACCGTCCGGCAGGCCATCCAGTCACTCGTCGACAAGGGGCTGCTGGTCCGGCGGCGCGGGGTGGGCACCCAGGTGGTGCACAGCCAGGTGAAGCGCCCGCTGGAGCTCAGCAGCCTCTACGACGACCTGGAGGCGGCCGGGCAGGGCCCGACCACGGAGGTCGTCCGCAACGAGCGCGTTCCGGCGGCCGCCGATGTCGCGGCCGCGCTCGGCATCGCGGAGGGCAGCGAGGTCACGCTGCTGGAGCGGCTGCGCAGCACGCATGGCCAGCCCGTGGCCATCCTCTGCAACTACCTGCCCGCGGGCCTGCTCGATCTCGACACGGCCCGGCTGGAGTCGACGGGCCTGTACCGGATGATGCGCGCGGTCGGCATCACCCTGCACAGCGCCCGCCAGACCGTCGGCGCCCGCAGCGCCACCGCCGAGGAGGCCGAGCGGCTCGACGAGAAGGAGGGCACGGCGCTGCTGACCATGCAGCGCACGGCGTACGACGACACGGGCCGGCCGGTCGAGTACGGGACGCACATCTACCGCGCGTCCCGGTACGCGTTCGACTTCCAGCTGCTGGTCAGGCCTTGAGGCTCGCGGTGAAGAACGTGACCGGCCGCTCCAGGCGCTCCCCGTCCACGGTGATCCCCACCGCTTCGTTGTAGAAGGCCAAGAGCCCCTGGACGGGGGCCACCGCGGCCAGCGGCTCGGCATAGCTCCAGACGATGTTGTGCGGGACCTCGCCCTCGCCACGCCAGTTCCAGTACTGGGCCGTGCCCTTGTAGGGGCACCCGGTGCGGTGGTCGGTGGGCTCGAACAGGTCGAGCCGGACGTCCTCGCGGGGCATGTAGTAGCGGGTCGGCAGCCCGGTCTCGAACAGCAGCACCGGACGGTGCGTGTCCGCCACGACCGTGCCCTCGATCTCGACCTGTACATGGCGGCTGCTTCGCATGGCGTCCACCCGTTTGTGCGGGTCGCGGGGGTGGATGAAGATCTCTTCCTCCTCCTCGTACCAGTGGTCGAGGCCGGTTCCCCAACGCCGGAACCACTCGAAGGAGATGTGCCCGGCGAGGTCGGCGACGGGGAAGGTCCACGCCGCGTTCTCCAGCAGTGCTCCGTCGGCTTCGAGGTCGTAGAAGATCTGCGACCCGGTGTGCTTGCCCGGTGACGGGCTCTTGGCCGGGCGGAGGAGGTCCGTACGGACCTCGTCGCGTGGGAACGTGTAGCACGGCACGGGCAGATCGGGTTCCCAGACCAGCACGGGGTGCCGGCTGTCGACGACGGTGACGTCACCCTTGCGGCCGCGCACCCAGCGCTCGCTGGGCTCCCACAGGAGGCCTTCGGGGGTCGTACGGACGTTCCGCTCGTTGGGGAACAGAGGCATGGCCACTCTCCTTCGGCTCCTCTTCGGAGGGTACTCCGGGAGCATTCGGTCGGCCGGGTCGTCAGTGGGCCGCGTCGAGCCGGGCCCGCTGGTCCGCGGTCAGCTCCAGGTCCACGGCGGCCAGGCTCTCCTCCAGCTGGGCCACCGACGACGCACCGACCAGCGGAATGATCGGCAGTTCGGCGCCGATCTGCCAGGCCAGGACGACCTGGTTGACGGTGGCACCCGTCTCCTGGGCGACCTCGCGCAGCACCCTGAGGCGGGCCGGGGTTCCCGGGTGGTCGAAGTCGCCGGGCAGCTCGACGTCCGGGCGGGTGTAGGCACCCTTCAGCAGCGGCGAGTAGGCGACCAGGGTCAGCCCCGGCTCGGCGCGCAGATAGCTCAGCAGGTCGGGGCCGGCGTGGCCGAGGCTGCCGTCGGGGAACAGGCCCTCGGGTACGTCGAGGCGGGGCCGCAGGTGGCTGTGGGCGTACTGGAGCACCTCGTAGCCGGGCAGTCCGGCGGTGGCGGCGAGGGTGCGGGCCCGCTCGACCCGCCAGATCGCGTGGTTGCTGACGCCGAGGAGGCCGACCGTGCCCTCGTTCACCAGTTCGGCGAACCCCTCGACGGTCTCCTGGAGGGGGACCCGCCGGTCCTCGATGTGGGCGTAGAGCAGGTCCAGCTTCGCCACGCCGAGCCGGTCGCGGCTGCGCTCGGCGGACTCGCGGATCACCTTCGCGGACAGGCCCTCGGCGTTGTCGACGTAGCCGGTGCCGGGGGCCAGGGGGCGGGCGCCGAGCTTGGTGGCGATGACGATCTCGTCGCCGATGCCGCGGCTTCGGCGCCAGCGGCCGAGCAGTTCCTCGCTCTGTCCGCCCTGGCCGCCGTCGGTCCAGAAGGCGTAGTTGTCGGACGTGTCGACGAAGGTTCCACCGGCCTCGACATAGCGGTCGAGTACGGCGAAGGAGGTCGCCTCGTCGGTCCGTGAGCCGAACAGCATCGCGCCGAGCGCGAGGACGCTGACCTCGCGGCGGGTGTTCGGGGCGGTCCCGATGGTGCGGTACTTCATGAGTGGGTCTCCTCCCGTTCGCGCGCCCGGATGTGGGGCACGAACGGGAGTCTTCATCTTCAAGCGCACTTCAAGTCAAGGGCGTGGGCGCCCGGTTGGCTTCACTTGGCGAACGGGCCCTCCAGCGCCGCCCATTGCAGCAGCATGATCGTCTTGGCGTCGGCGATCTCCCCGGTACGGATCATCTCCAGGGCCCGGCGGAAGGGCAGTTCGACGATCTCGATGTCCTCGCCCTCCTCGTCCAGGCCGCCGCCCTCGTGGGTGCGGGTCGCGGGGCCGTAGGCGGCGGCGTAGAAGCTGACGCGTTCGGTGACCGAGCCCGGGCTCATATAGACGTCGAAGACGTGCCGGACGTCCCCGATGGTGTGCCCGGTCTCCTCCACCACCTCGCGCCGCACCGCGATCTCCGGGTGCTCGTCATCGTCGTCGAGCAGCCCGCCGGGCGTCTCGACGAGCATGCCGTCGGGGTGGCCGTTGACGTACACCGGGAAGCGGAACTGGCGGGTGAGCAGGACGGTTTCGCGTTCGGCGTCGTACAGCAGCATGGTGGCCCCGTTGCCGCGGTCGTGCGTCTCGCGCTGCTGGGTGCTCCAGGTGCCGTCGGCGTGCTGGAAGTCGAAGGTCGTCGCGCGCTCGACGTACCAGTGGCTGGACAGCAGCCGCACGTCCCGCACCTTGACCCGCGGATTGCCCGTCAGGTCCCGGCCGGCCTGGTCGAGTCCGGTGCGGCCACGGCGGTCGGGGGTGTCGATGCCGGCGGTCATCGGGCACCGGCCGGATGGATGAGCGAGTTGGTCATGACCCCGCTTCTACCATCCTTCAGTCCTCGATGTCGGCCTGCGTCTCCTCCACGTACTCGTACAGGAAGGAATCGTAGAACTCCGCGTCCGGAGACGGAACGATCTCGACCAGGTTCCACCGGGCCCGCATCTCCGCAGCCGAAGCCGCTACCGGCGTCGTCTCGAGATCGCTCCCCTGCCCATCCGGCTGACCTCTTCCGGTAAAGCAGAGAACCACGTTGCGGGGATGCCGCCGGACCGAATCCTCGATCCTTTCCAGAACCGCCAGGGAGACGTCTACCGAAAAGGGCTCGTAGAAATAGAAGAGCCCCGCGTCGTCCGGAATGTCGAATTTCGTGGCATCGGCATGCACCACTTCAATCCGGTCGCAGCCGTCGCGGGTTCCCGAAGCCTTCTCCACATTACTCCGGGCAATGTCGCAGAGAGCCTTCGATGCCTCCACTCCGACAATCCGGCGAAAGGGAAGCTCAGCCGCCAGCAACAGGACTCGGCCTTTCCCGCAACCGACGTCGACGAACGTCACTTCCTCATGCCGGACGTCGCACTTGCCGAGGGCATTACGCACGGTACGGACCGGTGTTGGCGAATACCTGGCGTTTCGCCCTACCCACATTTGGTCCGCGTCAGGAAGCTCCCACAGTTCGACCGATTCCGTGGTGTCCACATCATGAACCGAGTCAAACGGCGTTTGCTGCTCGATTCGACCGAGTCGCTCATCAAATTCCTGGCGGTACTCCATCGCACGCAACAGCCTTGCCCGAGGATCGTTGTCCGACACCCCGTCACCCCTTCTCGATCAGAATTTCCTGTCGTCGAGCATTGCCGCAAGATCGGACAACACCGGACTGTTTGTAACATCGAGCAACGACACTCGCTTTTCGAGCTTGACGACGAGCCGGATCGCCGAGAGCGAGCTGCCCCCTATTTCAAAGAAGTCATCGTTGCGACCTACACTCGAAGGCGACAGATCGAGCAGTTCCTCCCAGAGGGCGGCCAGCATCTGCTCGGATTCCGTCTGTGGAGTGGCGAGCGTAGAATTTTCCGCTACAGATTCGGACGAGTTAGCCATAGCCGCCTTCCGTCACCTTCATGATGTCGACGCCCTGCTCAACCGGCCAATTCGGCGGCCCGCTCCCGCAGCGCGATCCGGTCGACTTTCCGGTTGGAATTCAGCGGGAAATTTGCCAAGTGTACGTATCGGCGGGGCAGAACGCTGTCCGGCAGTACGGCGCGCACACCATCGGCCAACACCGTCTCCGGCACTTCGTCGCCGGTGTAGAACACAACCAGCTCCGTTCCGTGCAGCGCGGTCCTGGTGACGGTGACCGCGCCGCGCACTCCGTCGCACTCGCGCACCACGTGGTCGACTTCCGCCAGCTCCACGCGCCACCCGTGCACCTTCACCTGCGAGTCCAGGCGGCCGACATAGGCGAGTTCGCCGTCCGGATGCGCGCGCACCCGGTCGCCCGTGCGGTACCAGCGCCGGCCGTCCAGATCGACGAACCGGCCTTCCTCGTCAGCCGGGTCGAGGTACCCGGACGCCATCTGCGGACCAGTGACCCACAGTTCACCCTCCACCGATGACCGTCGCCCCTGCTCGGTCACCAGGCGGAAGTCGTGGGCCTCATGCACCTTCCCGATCGGCACGGTTCCGTTGACGCCGCGCCCTTCCGACTCCTCGCCCGACCAGCGATGCCAGGAGATGGTGATCGTGAGCTCGGTCGGTCCGTAAAGGTTCTCCACCTTTGATCCCGGTGCGGCAGCTTGCCAGTCCGCGGCATCCCGACAACGCAGCGCCTCACCCGCGAAGAACGACCACCGCAGGCAGTCGAGCGCGCCCTTTTCCAGCCCGCCCATCTCCCGGGCCATCCAGATACCGCTCGGTGTGGAGTACCACACGGTAATCCCGTGCTCGGCGAGGAATGCGGGCAGATCCCGATACGCCGACGGTGGTACCGCCTGCACCGTCGCGCCCGCGCCCCATGCGGCGAACACGACGTGTATGCCGCAGTCGAAGTTCAGATCGAAGGTCTGGGAGATCACGTCGTCCGGCCCGAAGTCGCACCGCCTGTCCAGCAGATCGAAATAGTGCGTGAAGCTTCCGTGCGATATCGGAACCCCCTTCGGGACCCCGGTCGAACCCGACGTGAAGAGAATGTACGCCTGGTCCGAAGGCGCCACTTGAACCGGTGCCAAAATATCCGTACGCGAAGTCACGGGAATGGTCGGAAAGCTGTCGCCGAAACCGCCGGTGTCGAGGACGCGAACGGCCGTTTCCTGATCGGTGATCTCCGGAAGGACCGCCAGACCGCGGTCGTCGACGATCAGTGTGTCCACCCCGGCCAGCTTGATCATCCAGCGGGTGAGGGCGGCGGGAAAGTTCGGCAGCAGCGGAACCACGGTGGCGCCCGCGTACAGCACCGCCAGCAGACCTACGTAGGATGTCGTGCTCTTGCCGCCCGCCAGGACTCCGACCGCGCGGGGAGTCCCGTCCGCCATGAGCGACCCCGCCCAGCGCAGGGCCGTGTTGTGCGCCTCTCGATAGGTGACGACGTCCGAGCCGATCCGCACGGCGGGGCGGTCCGGGGAGACCTCCAGTCCGCGCAGGAATCGCTCGACCAATGTGAGAGACATAAGCCTTGCGAACCCCCGGCCCTCGGCTGCGAAATTATTCTTCGGCGTGACGGCTGATTTCCTATTTCCGAACCAATAGATTACCGAGCGGCGCATCGAACTGTACTGACATCCGTCAGGTGCGTCTGTCCCCTGTATTTCGACCCCAGCACTGACGGTTTCAGCTCGCCTCGCGCACCACGTCCGCCACTATCGCCACCGCGGCGGAGACGTCTGCCGCGCTGAGACCGCGATGCGTGACGGCCCTGATCCGGCCGTGACCGAATTCGCCCATCACCAGCCCGCGCTGCTTGATGGCGTGCAGGAAGCGGTCGTCATCCAGCCCGTTCGCCGTGACCCGGAACAGGACGATGTTCGTGGTGACCGAGCCCGGGTCGACGTCGATCCCGTCCACCTCCGCCAGGCCCGCCGCCAGCTGAGCCGCGCGCTGATGGTCCTCGGCCAGCCGGTCGATCATGGAGGTCAGCGCAACCAGCCCGGCCGCCGCGAAGACACCGGCCTGCCGCATTCCGCCACCGAGCATCTTGCGGATGCGCCGGGCCTTCTCGATGAAGTCGGCCTCCCCCGCCAGGATCGAGCCGATGGGTGCCGACAGGCCCTTGGACAGGCAGAACTGGATCGAGTCGGCGTGGGCGGCGATCTGCTCCGCAGGCACGCCCGTGGCCACGGCGGCGTTGAAGATCCTGGCGCCGTCCATGTGCACCGGGATGCCGTGCCCGGTGGCGAAGCGCCTGAGCTCGGCCAGATACGCCTGGCTCAGCACCCGGCCGCCCATCCGGTTGTGGGTGTTCTCCACACAGATGAGCCCCGGAAGGGCGAACTGGGGGTCGTCCGGGTCGGGCGGAAAGGCCGCGGCCAGGTCGTCCAGCGCGAGAGTACCGTCAGGCCGGGTGGGTATCGGCTCGTAGACGACGCCGCCGCAGACACTCGCCCCGCCGGCCTCGTACAGGTAGATGTCGCTCTCGTTGCCGACGAGCACCTTCCCGCCCCGTGGCACATGCACCAGGAGGGCAGCGAGGTTCGCCATCGTTCCACTGGGCATCAGACACGCGGCCGGCTTGCCGACGCTCTTCGCGGCGAGCTCCTCCAGCCGGTTGGCCGTCGGGTCCTCGCCGTACACGTCGTCCCCGAGCACCGCCTGGGTCATCGCCGACACCATCTGCTCGGTGGGCAGCGTGAAGGTGTCGCTTCTCATTTCGATCATGTCAGCCATGTCAGCTCGCCCTCGCTCAGTCGTTGGTCAACCGGACGGTGATGCGGCCCAGCGCTGAATCGAGCGACTGGTCGAGCTGCGCGACCGAGTCGCCCGAGGCGATGACGTAACCGATCCGGTCATAGGCATCGGTGGCCGGGCGTACCGGGTCGCCCGGCCTACGCGCGATCCGGACTTCGGCGACACCGGCCGACAGCCGGGCCGACTCGACGCCGTCCAGGCTCGCCAGCCGCCCCTCCGCGGAGCTCGTGATGAACGCGACCCCGGTCGGGGTCAGTGCTCCCCGCGGCAGCTCGACGGCCATCCCGGCCGCCGCGCGCAGCTGCTGGGTCAGCAGGTCGGGTCCGCCGGCCAGCCTGATCAGCTCGGGAATCATGCCACCCGCGAGCCGGGCGTTGATCTCGATGATCGTCGGCCCCGCCGCGGTCAGGCGCAGCTCGGTGTGGCAGGCGCCGTGTCGCAGCCCGATCGCCTTGATGGCCGCCCGTACCACCTGCTCGATCTCGCGGTACTCGGCCTCCTCCAGAGGCGCCGGGAAAGCGTGCCGCAGCTCGACGAACGAGGGAGGGGGCGACACCGACTTCCGGGTGATGCCCACCAGATGGAGCGCGCCGTCGGCGAAGATCGTCTCCACGCTGAACTCCGGTCCCTGGACGAGCTCCTCGACGAGCACCTCCGGCGGGACGGCCTGCTCACGCACGTTGTGCGTGATCGCGAGCAGCTTCGCGGCGTGCTCCTGGGCCTGCTCGACGGAGGTGCACAGCAGCACTCCCGTCGACGCCGAGTCCGAGGCCGGCTTGACCACGCACGGCAGGCCCGCGGCCGCGACCGCCTCGGGCACGTCGGCCGCCCGCGTCACGGATGTCGAGACCGGCTGGGGCAGTCCCGCGTCCGCCAGCAACCGGCGGGTGGCCGACTTGCGGCGGCACGCGCCCACTGCCGCGGGCGGGTTGCCGGGCAGACCGAGCGATTCGGCCAGCGAAGCGGCCGCCTCCAGGTAGAACTCGCTGGTGGTCGTGGCGCCGGCCACCTCGTCGGGGGCGAAGTGGGCACGCAGGGCGGCCGCCGGCCCGTCCGCGCTGTTGGTGTCGCAGCGGATGATCTCGCAGTCGGCTTCGCCGATGCCGGGATACCGGCCGGGCCGATTGGTGAGCAGCACAGGTGCCAGGCCGAGGTCCCTGGCGCGCGCGAACGCGAGCATCCCGGTGCCCGTGGTGTTCGACTCGACGAACACCAGGCGCTTGCGCGGCGTGGACGGCACCTCGGCCCGTGCCCAGCCGCTGACCTCGGTGCCGTAGCGCACGTGCAACGGCTCGGTCCGCAGGGGGAGTTCGGCAAGGCCGGCCTGCTGCCAGTAGGTGTCGTCGTAGATCGAGTCCACGTATCGGTCGCCCCGGTCCGGGAAGATGCCGACGACGCGGGTGCCGGGTGCGACGGTGGCGGCCAGGTGCTTCAGCACCTGGTAGACCGATCCCGAGGAGTTCCCGGCGAAGATGCCTTCGTCGCGGGCGAGATCGCGGGTCGCGGCGAAGGCCTCCCGGTCGTTCAGCCAGTGGATCTCGTCGATGTGCGCGTAGTCCAGGTTGCCCGGGATCAGGCTGTTGCCGATTCCGCTCTGCTTACGTCCCGGCTGGTCCGGCTGGCCGAAGAGGACACTGCCGACGGCGTCGACGCCGACCACCCGCAGCGGAGCGGACCTGCCCGCGGCCTTCAGCGCCCGGCGCAGGGCGCGGGCGGTGCCGCACAGCGATCCGCCGCTGCCGACCGCGCCGACGAGCACGTCGATCCCGCCCAGGTCCGCGACCAGTTCCTCGGCCAGTGCGGCGTAGGCGAGCGGGTTCTGCGGGTTGGAGTACTGCCGCGGCCAGAACGCCCCCGGGAACTCCTCCCGCAGGCTGGCCAACCGTTCCAGCCGGGCACTCTGCCAGCCGTTCGAGGTCATTCCCTCGACCACGTGCACCGAGCAGCCGAGTGCCGTCAGCTTCGCCAGCGTGATCGCGTCGATGCGGGGGTCCGTCACGATGTGCACCGGATGACCGAGCGCGTGGCCCGCCAGGGCGAGCCCCAGTGCCATGGTGCCCGAGGAGCTCTCGATGATCGGCGCGCCGGGGGCCAGCACCCCGTTCTCGCGGGCCTCGCGAATGACCTGGCGGGCGACCCGGTCCTTCATCGCGAACAGATTCTGGAGTTCGAGCTTGGCCACCACCGTCACGTCCGCGGGCGCCGCCCGCAGCCGCACGACGGGCGTGTGCCCGATCGCGTCGACAAGGTCATTGAAGATCATTGCTTGTTCCGATTCCTGTCCGCTCGAAACCCAAGGTCTGGTAGCAGAGCACCCGTTCGCGGTGCACGAGCTGACCACACCGGTTGATGGCCACGGCCAGTCGGCTCCGAAAGCCCGGGACGTCATGCGGGAGCAGCAGCCCGATCGTCGACCCGCTGTGCGCGGTGACCACACCGACCCCGCCGATCTCGGCGCTGAGGGCGGTCATCGCGTTCAGCGTCCGCTTGCGGCACAGGCGCTGGTTGAGGTGGGCGCTACGGGTCGCCACCCGGCCGATCGCGGCCGCGTCACCGGCCCGTACCGCCCTCTGGACCTCGTCCAGCAGCCGGGCGTACTCGTCCCGCTCCGCCGCCGTGAAGTTCTTGGGGATCCTGTTGAACGCGACGGTGTCCACGGTGCCGCCCTCGTCGATGCCCACGATGGTCATCGGCGGCAGGACGCCGCATCGGGCCAGCAGGGCGACATTGCGGTGCTCGAACGCCACGACTCCCGGATACATGACGCCGTCCGTCGGCTCGATCTGCCGCAGCAGGTTCTCGATGCCCTGCGGCGGCAGGTCGACGCCGACCGCGCTCGCCACCGCCCGTGCCGTCGCCACGAGATCGGCCGAGGAACTCGCCAGGCCCTTCCCCTCCGGGAGCGAGCCGCTGAGCCTCAGCGATCCGCCGCCGCCGGAGTGCCGGGCCAGCACGGCCTCGGCGACCCTGCGGGCCTTCGTCTTCGTGGCCGGGAACACCTCGACGCTGTCGTGCGCGCTGTCGTACTCGAACGTCGCGGTGGCCCACCTGGCGATGGGCAGGGTGACCAGGAAGTCGGGCCCGTCGTCGGGCAGCGCGCCCTGCAACAACTCCCCGAAGGTGCCGAAGGCGGAGCTGACGGCGACGGCCCGAGCGGGAGACCCGTGGTCCTTGGCCAGTGGCTGGATGAGCTGCCGGCTCGTCATACGACTCCCCCGGGCGTGGGCCGCAGGGCGGCGTCGGTGGCCGCGATCGCGTCCCGCACCGTGGCCCCGCGTGCGTTCCACTCCGCCGTCAGCGCGTCGAGTCGCTTGCGCTGCTCGGCCAGCAGCGCCACCACGGAGTCGGGGCTGGCCGAGCCGGCGGACACCTTCGCGCGCAGCTGCGCGTCCACGTCCACGGAGTTCGTCAGGTAGGAGGCGGGGTCGTCCAGCGGATGGCCCGCCTCGCGAGCCGCCGAGCCCAGTGCCGCCGGGTTGCTGAGCCCGGCGCGGCCGTCGCCCTCGGCCAGCACGGCGGTGACGTATCGGCCTGCGATGACCTGAGCGGTCCGCCACGGTACGCCGGCCCGCAGGGTCAGCTCGTTGGCCAGGCTGAAGCCGCCGAAGTGGTCCTCTTCGCAGGCCGCGCGCATCCGGCCGGTGCGCCACTGGAGCCTGTCGACGACCAGGGTGAATCCGGTCAGCACCGCGCGGATCGCGTCGAACATCGTGCTCGCGTGCAGGCCCGCCTCCTTGGAGACCTCCACCATGTTGCTGTACGGCGTGTTCCGCTGGCCGGTGGCGAAGTCGACGTAGAAGGCGGTCAGGTGGCCGGTGCGACCGCGCAGGCGCTCCAGCAGGGGGTAGTTCTTCTTCTGGGGCATGGCCGCGGAGATGCCGGCCAGCTCGTCCGGCAGCTCGACCAACCCGTAGGCGCTCGACGACCACGCCATGAGGTCGGTCAGGAAGCGGCTGAATCCCACGCCCGCGGAGGCGATGTCGGCGGCGACGTCGAGCAGCCACTCCCGCGAGGCGACCGCGGCCAGTGCGTGCGGGACGGGGCCGGCGCAGCCGATCGCCTGCGCCAACCAGTCGCGGTCCCAGGCCAGTTCCTGGCCGGCCATGGGACCGGCACCGAGCTGCGAGAAGTTGATGCGGTCGTAGGTGCCGAGCAGCCTGGACGAGGCGCGCAGCGCATGTTCCACCACGGCGCTGAGATAGAAGCCCGGAGTGATGATCTGCGCCGACTGGAGGTGCGTGTACCCGGGCATGGGAGAGGTGACGTCTTGGGCCGCCCGCTCGTGCGCGACCTCTGCCAGCTCACCGAGCATGGCCGCGATCTCGCTCACCTGCTCACGTCCGTACAGCAGTTGGGCGCATGCCTGCAGGTCGTTGCGGCTCCGGTCGACGTGCCAGGCCGGCACGGGCTCCGGGAGGGCCTTGGCGACACGGGTCTCCATCGCCAGCGCGATGTCGGAGAGAGCCGCGCCGGCACCGGCGGTCAGCTCCTGCGGGGTCAGTCCGTCGAGCGCCGCCGCGAGCTGTTCCACCTGGCGGGCCGACAGGACGCCGAGCCGGTGGTACTCGCGCAGGAGCGCCTTCTCGATCAGTACGTACCAGGGCAGCAGGTGGGCGACCTCGTGCCGGAACTGCGGCTCGAGGAACTCCTGCCTGATGAAATCGTCGGGCGCTGCCGCAAGCCGACCGGTCAGCCTCAACGGGTGCCGCCTTCCTCGGTGGCCGCGATGGTCGCGGAGACCAGATCCGCCGCCGCGGCGGGGTGGCTGCGGACGAGGTAGCGACCCGCGTCCTCGAACCGGGTGATCCGCGCCGCGGGGAGCACGGCCGCGCAGCGTGCCGCCACATCGCTCTCGCCCGGTGCTCGTGGGATCGTGATGATGGTCGCGGGCAGGTCGAGGGTCCCGGCCAAAGCAGCCAGATAGCGTTCCGCCTCGCCGAGATCATGCAGGTAGGCGCGCTCGATCAGCTCGCCGCGGGTCGACCGCCACTGGTCGACGTCGGTGAGCGCGCCGGCATCGCGCAGCCAGGCGCCCACGTCGGCCGAGTCGGGGTCTGCCGGTTCGCGGCCGGTGGGTTCCCGCTGTTCGGCCGCGGCCAGGAACAGGTGTCGGGGAGGCGTTCCGGCGGCTTGCAGCGATCGGCCGGTCTCCAGCGCGAGCGCCACGCCGGCGCCATGGCCCCAGAGCGCCACGGGGATCTCGATCCGGTCGAGGATCTCCTGACTCAGCCGGCCGGCGATCCGGTCGAGGCCGACCAACTCGTCGTCCGGCCGGGCGACGTCATGGCCGGGCAGCTCCACCGCGTACACCGCCACGTCCGACGCGGCCAACGCCCGTGCCATGGCCTCGAAGTTGAGCGCGTTGCCCGCCTCGTACGGCACGCACACCAGGGCCACGGTCGCGTGGTCCGGCACCGAGAGTGCCTGGAGCAGCGGGGAATCACCTCCGTCGGCCCCGTCGGCCGCCGCGGCCAGGTCGGCCAGCACCGGGTGCGCCATGAGGTCCACGAGCGAGATGAGTCCGCCGAGCTGCACGACGAGCCGCACTCCCGCCAGCGAGCCGCCGCCGTGTGCGAAGAAGTCGTCGTTGCGGCCGACCTCGTCGAGCGGCAGGCCCAGTACCTCCGCCCACGCGGTGGCGATCCGCCGTTCGGTGGCGGTCTGCGGCGGCGTCAGGCTGTTGCCGCTCGCGCTGTTGGTCTCGAGATCCGCCAGTGCGCGCTTGTCGACCTTGGCGTTGTCGGTGAGCGGGAGTTCGGGCAGCCAGCGCAGCGTACGCGGGACCAGCTGGAGCGGCAGCAGCTCGGCCAGCAGGTCGCGGACGGCCGGAATCGGCGACGCGGCGGTGTAGAAGCCCGCCAGGCGTTTGCTCGCGCCGTCCGGCATCACGATCACACACGCAGACCGGACCCCCGGCACCCGCAGGAGCTGGGCCTCGACCTCGCCGACCTCGACCCGGACCCCGCTGATCTTCACCTGCTCGTCCCGCCGGCCGACGAACCGGAGCCGTCCGTCGGGCAGCCAGTGCCCGTAGTCCCCGGTGCGGTAGCGCCGCAGGCCGGGCCGGACCGGATCCTCGCCGAACGCCTCCGCCGTGCGCTCCGGGTCGTTGATGTAGCCCCGGCCGACGCAGACACCGGAGAACGTGATCTCCCCGATCGTGTCGTCCCGCACCGGGAGGCCGTCCGCGCCGATGACGTCGACGAGGACGTTCGCGATGGGCACACCCACGGTGACCTGGTCGCCGTCCGCCATGGTGCGGATGACCTCGTGCGTGGTGTCGTCCGACGCCTCGGTGGCGCCGTAGGCGTTGACCACGGGCACCCCGGGGCACTGCTTGAACCAACGGGTGAGCACCTGCTGGCTCACTGCCTCGCCGGTGACGCCGAGCATCCGCAGTGAGTCGGGCGCCCGGTCCCCCCGCTCCAGCCTGGTGACGATCACGTCCAGGTAGCTCGGGACGAGTTGCAGGACGCCGACGTTCTCCGCGGCCAGCAGCCGGAGGAGCGCGGGGACGTCGAGCATCAGTTCCGGATCGATGATCACGGTGCTGCCGCCGACGATGAGCGGCGCGATCGCCTGCCACAGCGATATGTCGAAGCACTGGGACGCGGTCTGCGCGACGACCGTGCCCGGTTCGAGCCCGAACGTGTCCACCTTCGCCAGCAGGTGGTTGAGCATGCCGGCGTGCTCGCAGGCGGCTCCCTTCGGCGCGCCCGTGGAGCCGGAGGTGAAGTAGATGTAGGCGAGCGCCTGGTCCGGGACGCGGCCGGGCCGTGCTTCGACGGCCGCCGCCGGCGTCAAGGGAAGCGCGTGGACGGCCGCCGCCTCGATGGGGCGGGCCGACACCTCGTCCTCGACCAGCGCCAGTTGGCTCCCGCTGCGGCGCAGCAGGCCGGCAATGCGCTCGTCGGGGTACGCCGGGTCGATCGGCAGATAGACCCCGCCCGCCTTGAAGATGCCGAGAATCGCGGCCAGCCAGTCGAGCGAGCGCTGGCTGATGACCGCCACGACGCCCTCGGGGCGGAGTCCGGCCGCCAGGAGTGCCCCGGCCACCCGGTCCGCGGCGGCGTCGAGTTCCGCATAGGTCCAGCGCGTGCCGCGGTGCACGGCGGCGGTGGCCGACGGCGCGTTGCGCGCGCACTCCTCGAAGAGCTCGTGAGCACGGCGATCGGGGAGTGGCCGCACCGGCCCGACTCCGCGTGACTGCTGACCGCGGGCTGCCTCGACCTGCTCCGTCACAGTGCCAGCCTTTCCGGCCGAACGTAGTGGCGGCCTGGATTCCAGAACGTAACTAACCCGAATAATGAAACGTGTTGTGGAGCGTGATGGGAGACCGGCGTGACGAGCCGCCGGACTTCGGAGGTGCCCGATGTCGGGTCGACCGTTTCACAGGCCGCGTAGTCGATCGGAATCGGTGCGCCTGCGCGGCGGGCACCGTGCCGCTTGAATCAGTTCGACGGGATGGGCGATGGTCCTCGGCCGCGAAGCGATTCGCGGCCCGGCGGCAATTGGCCTCTCATGAGGAACAGGCTAGTGAGCTGCGGGGTTCACCCGTACTGACATCGGTCAGGGCTCGGGCGGCTGGGCCGTCAGCGGTGCGGTCGGCGCCCAGATCTGGGCCGCCGCCGGCGGGATTCAAGGGCGTCGAGTTCGGCGCGGAGTTGCCATTTCTTGTACGGCGCGGCGGTCCACCTTGCCTGATCCCGTCAACGGCAGCTCAGGCACGAACTGATAGCGGTCCGGCACCATGAAGGGCGGTACGGAATCAAGCATGTGCTGTCGCAGCAACGCCTCGGGCTTTTCCGGGGCCTGGTCGGCGAGCACCATGCAGGCGACGAGGAACTGGGCGCCGGCCGCCGTGGTGACCACTGTGGCGGCCGCGTCCCTGACCAGCTCGTGGGCGCGCAGGAATGCCTCCACCTCGCCGAGTTCGACTCGGACGCCACGTACCTTGACCTGCTGGTCGTTGCGGCCGAGGTATTCGAAGGAGCCGTCCGGCAGCCGCCGGGCGAGGTCGCCGGTCCGGTAGTAACGCAGGGGCCCCGTCGGGGTGTCGAGGACGACGAAACGCTCGGCTGTCAGCTCGGGCCGCCCCAGATACCCCACCGCTACCGCTGGACCGGCGATGACCAGTTCGCCGACCTCACCGTCCGGGAGCGGTTCCATCCCCTCGCCGCGCACCTCGACGAGCAGGTGCGGCAGCGCCTTGCCGATCGGCGAGCGCACGGGGCCGTCGAGGTCCGCCTGGGTCAGCACCTGGCATGTGGCGTAACACGTGGCCTCGGTCGGGCCGTAGACGTTGACGACCCTCGGCGGGGTGCCCTGATATGCCTTCAGGAAGGCGGAGATCACGTTGAGTTCCACGGTCTCACCGCCGACCACGACATAGCGCAGGGCGAGTTGCGGTCGGTCGGCCTCCTCGTAGGCGTAGGCGAGTGCCCGAAGGGATGTGGGGACCTGACTGATCACGGTCACGGCTTCCCGGTGGAGCAACGCGAGAAGGTCGGACGCGGACTGCGCCATCCGGAGGGGGACGACGACCGACGTGGCCCCGGCGGCCATCGAGAGCCAGAACTCGGAGACGGACAAGTCGAAGATGTAGGGGTGGAAGAGCGTGACGCGGTCCTCGGTACCTACATCGAATATCGACACCGCGCTGCGCAGCAGTTCGAGCACGCTGTGGTGCGTGATCATGCAGCCTTTGGGGGTGCCGGTCGAACCGGAGGTGTAGAGGATGTGTGCCAGTCCGCTGCCATCGAGGTCGATGTGCGGCAGCGGCGGCAGTTCCTCCCCCGCGGTGTCCGGTGAGACCACACGGATATCCGTGAGCCCGGCAGAGGTGATCTGCGCGGAGTCGCCGATGACCAGCTTCATCCCGGCATCGCGAACCAGATATCGAAGACGCTCGCCCGGGTAGGTGGGATCGAGCGGCACATAAGCGGCTCCCGCCTTCAACGTGGCGAGGATGGAAATCGGAATCTCGGCTGAACGTTGCAGAAGCAGCCCGACCCGGTCCCCCGGTCGAACTCCGTCCCTCACGAGTTTTGCGGCAAGCCGGTCCGAGACCAGGTCGAGTTCGTGGTAGCTCAGCGTTCGTCCGTTGTCTCGAAGGGCCGGACCGGCACCGCGAATCGCCGCGACCTTGCGGAACAGATCAGGCAGGGAGACGGCTTCATCGAGATAGGACCGCTGCTGAGCAGCGGTTACTGCATCGCGCATGGGTTTGCCTCTCAGAGTTTCAGGACGGCCCGACGTGAGGGGAGCGCGACCGCGGGCGCCGTCGCCGGTTCTGACATCCCGAGTTCCACCGGCTCGCGCCCTGCGATGACCGCAGCCGGCCGTTGCTGTCCCGCCGGGTCGACAACGACCCGGATGCCGGGGTCATCGCCGCACAGGCCCGCGTCCGCCACGGCCTGTTGGGGGGCGTCGCTGCCCACGAGGCCACCGCCGAGCTGCGGCTGCTGGTCCGGCATCAGGCAGCAACCCCCTCGGCTGTCGTGCGATCTCCGGCGCGATGACCACCACCTTTTTATGGAGCGCCAGATTACGTATCGCCAGGCTGTGCCTGTACTGACAGCGGTTAGGAGACCGTGGCCTCGCGTTGGTGTTAGATCGGGTAGCACTGCCCTCGGCCTCGTGAGGCAGGCGCGCTGGTCAGCCTCGCGGGCGTCGATCGAGGCCCCCGTGCCCGCGTGCCCCGTCGCCCCAGGTCATCAGGCACCTCTTCTGACGTACTGACAGGTATCAGTACCGGAATACCACCTGCGCGCCTGCATACTCGACGCCAGTCGCATCAAAAAGGAGACCCGGTGTGTTCCCGCTGAGCGCCTCACAACAAATCGTTTGGCTGCAGCAAAAGGTAGTTCCTGATAGCCGCGCCTATCACGCCACCGCGGTGATCGACTTTCACGGCGAAATCAACCCTACGGTGCTCCGCCAGTGCATTGTCGACGCGGTCGGACGACATGACGCAATGCGGGTTCAGATATGCGATGAGGACGCTGCGATCGCCCGTCAGGAAGTCGCGGAGAATCTCCACATAGAAATTCCTGAGCATGATCTGCGAGGCGCGGAGGATCTCGAAGGACAAAGGGAAGATCTTCTCCGGCAACATGTGCACGCCGAATTCGACTTGCGTACCGCCCCGCTGGCTCGGTGGACGCTGGTCCGCCTGTCGGAGAGCCATTGGCAGCTCTTCGTCACCGAGCACCATCTGGTGCATGACGGCAGGTCCACCGTAGAGTTCCTCAGCGACGTACTCGGGCAGTATTCGGCAGAGGTGTCCGGCAAGCATTTCGCCAGGGACGCCGCTCCTTCCTATGAGGACTACGTCGCGTATACCGCCTCCGGCGAGTACCGCGCGATTGTGGCTGCCGACGTCGAATGGTGGAGGGAACAGCTCGACGGAGCCAACTTCAGCATTGAGTTTCCCGGGCTGGGTTCCCGACGGTCTGCTTTGTTCGACCACCGCGGCGGGCAGTATCGGCAGGCGCTCTCGGCCGATCTCATGGATGCGGTGCGCGCACTCGCCCGGGAGAGCGGTCAGACCGTCTTCTCCGCGCTGCTGGCGGTCTACGCCGAACTCTGCCGGCGCCACTCCGGTCAGCACGATCTGGTCATCGGCTTGCCGGTCGCCAACCGTCCCGCCGGGTTCGAGCGCACGGTAGGCATGATGGTCAGCGCTGTTCCGCTTCGGTTGGCCGTCGATCCCCGCACGCCGGGCAGCGAGGTCGCCGCGGATGCCATGACAGCGATCTTCGACGCGATCGATCACGAGGCGGCGCCGACGCAGGACCTGGTGAAGGCCCTCAAGCGCAGCAGCAGGGGGCTGGTCAACCCCCTGTTCAACATCATGTTCGGCATGCATGACGGACCCTGTCCGACGGTGGACGTACCTGGCCTCTCGGTCGACATGCAGGTCGCCCTGAGCGCCAACAGCACCAAGTTCGACCTCAGCGTCGTCGTCATGCCCGACAAGGTCCTCCACGGGGACAGCGGCGACCGCGCTTACGAATTGGTCTGGGAATACTCAACCCAGCTGTTCGGCCCGGAAGACGTGGAACTGCTCGCCACGCAGTTCGAAGCCCTTCTCCGCGCCTATGTCGCGGACCCGTCCGCGCCGATCGGCACCCTGGCCCCGGCCGTGGTCGCGCCGTCGGTGCGTGACGACCGTGCCGAGCACGAGGGTCTCCGAACTGCCGACGCAGCCGCGTCGGCGGCCGCCGAGCCGGGTCAGCCGGAAGCCGAGTCCGTCGCCGACGGCACCCGGCCCGCACCGGCTGCCGACCCCGGAGAGTATTCCGAATCGCTGTGGCTCCAGGCGTTTCGCGACATCTTGGAACGCGACGACATCGACGACGACACCGACTTCTTCCGCGCCGGCGGCTACTCGCTGCTCGTCCCCGTGTTGTTGTCGCACTACGAGTCGCTCTCGGGTTGGCGGCCCCCGACGAGCCTGCTCTTCGAGTTCTCGTCGCCGCTCCAGCTCGAGGCGGCGTCGGCCGCGCGCCGTCAGCTGACCCCCGACCTCCAGCGTTGACGACGAGCCGACCGACCGTCGCGATCACGCCGGGTGCCACGAGCACGAGCAGCACCGCGCTGCCCGCGCTCGTGGCGCCCGCTGTCGAGAGGTGCGCCGGGCGGTGCCTGCGGTGCCCGGCCCCGATGACCGGAGGCATTCAACAATGACCACGTACAAACACACGGCCGAAGAAGCGGACCGATTCAACAAGCATGGCATCGACCTGACTGTTTACGGCCAGGATGATCCGTCGGCGACAGTAGTTCGCGTGAATGTCGAGCGAGGACACTTTCAGGAATTCTTCAATGTGAGGAGTTCCTATATCTATTACGTCGTCAGCGGCCAGGGTGTGTTCTACCTGAATGGCGAGGCGGTCACCGTCGGCGCCACCGATCTGATCACGGTCCCGCCGAACACCCGAATCCACTACTTCGGGTCGATGGAGATGGTTCTGACCGTGGCACCTGCATTCAATGAACAAGATGAACGGCATGTCAGGTTCATCAGTGAAAGCGAGAGCCCTTACTAATGCGGGGCATCACCACCAGCTGGATGGAGGATGGCATGTCGACCACAGATGACGCCGCGCTGCTCACTGAGCACTGCTCGCGCACTCTGGCCTCGCTACCGAATGAACTGGCACTGCCGACGGATCGTCCGAGGCCGGCTCACGCCTCGTCGGCCGTGGAACTGCACCGGTTCGAAATCGCTCCCGAGACGCACCGGGCCGTTCTCACGACCGCCGAGGAAGCTCGGGCGTCGATGTCGACGGTGGCCAGTGCCGCCGTGGCCGCACTGCTGACCCGGCTGGGGGCTGGTGCCGATATTCCCCTCGCAGCTACGGCAGCGCCGCGGCCCGGTGATCCGCAGGGCGAAGCGGCGGACTTCTTCGCGCATCACCTCGTACTCCGGATCGACACTTCAGGGGATCCGACTCTGCGAGAGTTGGTGGAGCGGACACGCGGGGCCGACCGTGCGGCTCGCGCGATTCATGACGTGTCCGTGGAGCGGCTGGCAGAGGTCGTCGACCTGGCGCAGTACGCCGGGCGGAGCTCGTTGGTCCAGGTGAGTGTGCGCGTGAACGACGAGGCCACAACCGGGGCCGGCTCGACGGGCACCTCCAGGTTCGATCTCTCGATCGCCCTGACCGAGCGTCAGCAGGGCGGTCAGGGACCGGCGGGGATCGTCGGTGAGATCGCGTACGACGCCGATCTGTTCGACCCCGCCACGGTCGCGTCGCTGGCGGATCGTCTGGTCCGGGTGCTGACGGCGTTCGCCACCGAACCGGACACCGCGCTGTCCCGTGTGGAGTTGCTGTCCGGCCAGGAGCGCAAAGCCTGGCTGGAGACCTCCAGCGGCGCCGAGTACGCGGTCGGCGAGCACACGCTGGTCGAACTCTTCGAGACACGGGTCCTGGCGACGCCGGATGCGGTGGCGGTGGTAAGCGGCGAGATCTCGCTGACCTTCGCCGAACTGAACTCCCGGGCCAACACGCTCGCCCGGCGGCTGGTCGGGGCCGGCATCCGGCGTGAGGAGCCGGTGGCCCTCCTGATGGACCGGTCGGCGCAGCTCATCGTCGCGGTCCTGGCGACGCTCAAGGCAGGCGGCTGCTACCTTCCGCTGCACCTGGCGCATCCGGCGGAACGCATGCTCGGCATCATGGCGGCCGCGGACGTCCGGATCCTGCTGACCGACGCGACGCACGCCGACCACGAGGCGGCGCAGGGGGCCCCGGAGGCGGTCCTCGTGACGGAGGACAGCGCTGACGGCGTGGGCACGGACAACCTCGACCGCAAGCCGCTGCCCGAGCAGGCCGCCTACATCCTGTACACCTCGGGCTCGACCGGAGTTCCCAAGGGGATCCTGGTGTCCCACCAGAGTGCGGTGTGCCTGGCACTCGACAGCTCCATGAAGGACACGGCGCTGGAACGGATGCTGGTGCAATCGCCGCTGGCGTTCGACCCGTCGACGGGTGAGATCTGGTCTCCGCTGCTCAGGAAGGGGCAGTTGGTGATCGCCCCGCCCGGTGACCTGGACGCGCAGGGCATGAAGGAACTCGTCGGGCGCCACGGGGTGACCGGTGCCATATTCTCCGGCGGCTTGTTCCGGATGCTCGTCGATGAATCGGCCGACGTCTTCGCCGGGATGCACGATGTGTACACGGGCGGTGAGGTGCTCTCGGCGGTCGCCTTGCGGAAGGCGCTCGACGCGGCTCCCGGTCTTGCCGTGCGCCCCCAGTACGGACCCACCGAGGCCACCTTGGCCGTCACCTACCACTGCCTGGAGCGGGCAGAACAGGTGCCGGGTGATGTCCCCATCGGCAGGCCGATGGACAACAGGCGGATCTACGTGCTGGATGAGCACCTGAATCCGGTACCGCCCGGCACGGTCGGCGAGTTGTACCTCGGCGGCGCGGGCCTGGCCCGCGGCTACTTCGACAACCCGGCCCTGACCGCGGAGCGGTTCGTCCCCGATCCGTTCCACGGTGAGGGTGCACGGATGTACCGGTCGGGAGACCTGGGCCGCTGGACTCGCGACGGCCTTCTGATGTTCGTGGGCCGGACCGACGACCAGGTCAAGGTGCGCGGGTACCGCATCGAGCTGGGCGAGGTCGAGACCGTACTGGCCCGGCAGGACGGCGTCCGGAAGGTCGCGGTGATCGTCAGGCAGGACCAGCCGGGCGACGAGCGCCTGGTGGCGTACGTGGTGCCGAGCGCGGGCCGGGCACTGGACCCGGCGGCGCTGGCCGAACAGATCCGGCGGACACTGCCCGAATACATGGTGCCCTCCGCCTTCGTCACGCTGTCCGAACTGCCGCTGACGCCCAACGGGAAGCTGGACCGTGCCGCCCTGCCGGCGCCGGACTACGGCGGCGGTGCCGGCCGCGGCCCCCGCACGGCCGGCGAGGAACAGCTGTGCGGCATGTTCGCCGAGATTCTGGGCCTCGACCGCGTCAGCGTCGACGAAGGGTTCTTCACGCTGGGTGGGGACTCGCTGCTGGCGGCCCGGCTGAGGAACAGGATCCGGACAGACCTCGGCGTGAACCTCAAGGCGCAGATACTGGTCCGGAATCCGACCGTAGCGGAGCTCGCGGCGCTGATCTGACCTCGTGCCACGCCCGTGACGGCCCTCTCGCCACGCGTTTGCCATGGAAAAGGCGCCGCCCCGGTCGGGGTGGCGCCTTCGGCGTGCGGTCCTCGTGGGACCGCACCTGAGGGAAGCGGAAGGACTGGATCGGCGGGACCGCGGGCTATTGGGCGGGGGTGCCCAGGTAGCCGGCGAAGCGGCCTTCAGGGTCGCGTACGGCGCGGATCTGCTGGAACTTCGACCAGGCCGCGTCGGACATGATCCGGTCGGGTCGTACGGTGAGGTCGCTGTCGCCCAGGTAGCAACCGGCCGAGTACGGTGCCGCCCGCTCCATGGTCCCGTCCAGCCAGGAGCGGCACCCGGCGTCCTCTTCCGGGGCCTCGCCGATCACGTACGCGGCGAAGTACAGGTCGGTCTGCACCGACAGGGCCATGTCCGGCGGACGGCGGGACACCAGGGGGGTGAAGTCGCCCAGGACCGTGAATGTCTTGGACGTGGGCAGCTCGGTGAAGGCGGGCATCAGCGCCGGGACCAGCTCGGAGGTGGCACCGGCGAGGAAGGCGTTGTCCGCGAAGTAGCGGTGGTAGTCGGGGTTGGACCGCAGCTGCGCGGCCTGGAGGTCGGCGAACTCCACCGGCTGGGCGACCTTGGTCGCCACGGCCTTGTCGACCACCGGACAGGTGTCGAGCGCGGCCAGCGAGGCCGGGCCGCCGTCGAACGAGACCGCGTCGATGATCAGCGCCGGCGAGTCGGACCCGGGCGGAGTGCAGCCGACGGCAGCCAGCTCGACGGACGGCGGCAGTTCGTGGCGCGCCGTGTGGTACCAGGTGAGGACCTCCGAGGCGAACTCGGCGGGGAAGACGTAGGTGGACTGGGTCAGTTCCCGGAACCGGGGGCGGGTCCGCAGCCGGAACTCGGTGACCACGCCGAAGAAGCCGGGCCCCGACCCGCGCGCCGCCCAGAACAGGTCGGCGTTCTCCGTCTCGGAGCACCGGACCAGCTCACCGGCGGCGGTCACCACGTCCATGGACTCGATGGACTCCGCGGCCCAGCCCCATCCGCGGCAGTTCCAGCCGATGCCACCCTGTAGCAGGAAGCCGCCCATGCCGACGGTGGGGGCGTGGCCCACGGCGAAGAACCGCCCGTGCCCGGCGAGATACGGGTCCAGGTCCAGGCCGCCACGCACCGCCGGACCGACCGCCACGGTTGCGTCGGCCGGGTCGTAGGACATCCCGGTGAGCAGGGCCAGGTCGATGAGCAGGGTGTCCTCTCGCAACGACCAGGCAGCCCAACTGTGCCCGCCGGAGCGGACGGCGACCTTCCAGCCCTCTGCCGCCGCCAGCTTCACTCCTGCCGCCACATCAGCGGCGTGAGCGGCACGCAGCACCGCCGCCGGTCGGCGCGACGGCCGCCGGTGGTTGAAGACGCGCGAGGTCGTGGCGTCGGCGAACCCGGTGTCGCCGCTCCGCCAGAAGGCCCCGGTGAAAGCAGTCATCAGTACGCGATCCCCAAGTCGGTCTGCACACGGTGCAGATCAGTTGGCGCACGTTCGGGCTGCTCCAGGGCCGCCTGGCCGAACATGCGAGTGGATGTCGGCCAGGTCGTGGAGTTGGCGGCGAGCCGGGCGCGGCCCGCCGCCACTGCGTGACCGATCGGCCGTCAGGCGGCTGATCCCTCGTCGGCGGACAGGCTCCGGCGCAGGCTCGCGGGCCGCATGTCCGTCCAGGTACGGTCGAGGTAGGCGAGGCATTCGGCCTTCGGGCCCCGCGTCCCGACTTCGACCCAGCCGGCGGGCAGCTCCCGCCCGGCCGGCCAGATCGAGTACTGCTCCTCGCCGTTCCGCACTACGCAGAACTCGTGTCCCTCGTCGTCGAACATGCCACTCCTCAGGCTTTCCGTGGCCGACACCATCACCGTGATGCGCCAGAAAAACGGTCGCCGTTCCCCGGTTTCGGGGAACGGTTCGTCATTGCACGCCGGATCCGCGACTCCTTGGGCCGGTTCGAAGGGCTTCCCAGCTGCCGGGCCCTCCCAACTGCCAGGCTCCCTAGCTGCCTGGAGTCAGTGCGAACCGTTCAGCCGCCTCGAGAACCTTTTCCACGGCCGCGCCGGGGAAGTAGTTCTCGTTGTAGTGCGCGACGAGCTCCGGCCCCGTCTCGTACAGGTTCCACGCGACGACCACGGTCTCCACGAAGCGCTTCCCGCCGGGGAAGTCCAGTTCGACGTACTCCCCCTCGGTTCCGGTGAACGCCCGCAGGTTGAACGTGGACGGCGGGTGTTCGTTGAGACTGACGTACAGTCCCGCCTGCCGGTCCGCCACCATCAGTGTCTCGTTCCAGAACCTTCCGGCCACGAGGAGCGGAATGCTGTACTCGAAGACGTCATGGGTCCGGAGGAACACGTCCCGGACCGTTTCGAGCGGGCTCCTGGTCTGCCGCCCGAGGTGCAGCGGGACGGTCTGGACGAACAGCCCGGCGGTCTCCGACGTGCCGGGCAGCACACGACCGTGCTGGTTGACGGAGATCCCCGGCAGCGGATCGCCGGTCACTTCCCGCATGGCGGCGAGCACACTGGAGGTGACCACTGCGAAAGGGGTCGCCCGGGCCGCCAGCGAGAATTTGTGTACCCGCGACTTCGCATCCTCCGGAAGTTCACGGGTGACCCGCCTGGGTTGATACTCCCCCGTGTGCTCCGCGCCGACCGGAAAGGACGGAGGAAACGTCCCGAACTCCCCGACGTAGGAGCGCCAGAACGCCCTGCGCTCCTCCCCCCACGCGCCGGAGAACAACCGACGTTCCTCCGAGGCGAAACTCTGGTAGCTGCTCACGTTCGTGACGTCGCCGGAATCGCCGGCCAGAGCACGGTCGTAGAATTCGGTGAAATCCGCCCGGATACGGGCCCAGGATGCCTGATCGCTGATGATGTGGTCCATCGCGATCCCGAAGAGATGCCTTCGCTCGCCGCGCTGCACGATGGCGATGCGCGAGAACCCCGGTCCGTCCAGGCTGAAGGGGGTGCCGATGAACCGGCGCATCAGCTCGATCGCCTCTGCGTCCGTTTCGGCGGTGTGGAATTCCACCTCGCTCAGCGCGTCATCGTGCGTGCATGCTTCATCCGCCGAAAGGTAGGTCCGACGCAGGACGTCGTGACGCAGGCAGACCCGCCACCAGGCATCGCGCAGCGCGGCAATGTTCAGTTCCCCGGTGAGCCACATCGCCATGTAGTGCAGATTGTGCCAGTCGGCGAACTCTCCGGTCAGCCGGGCCATTTCTGTGAGCGAAGTCGGACCCCGGGAGGCCTTGACCTGGGATACTGTCATTTTCTACCTCCGGGCGAGTGAAACTTTCCGGTATCAGGGATTGGTTCCATTCGCAGCAACGTCCCCTTGCCCCAGCTCACCTTCCAGGAAATCCGAAAGGCTTCGCGGCGACGTGTAGGAGAACACATGCCGCAGCTTCACATCGACACCGAGAGCATCATGAATCATGCCGGTGATCTGTAGGACATGCAATGACGACCCGTCGCTCTCAAAGAGATCCGAGTTCTCGTCGAGGTCCGGCTTGCCAAGAACCTTCCGCCAGATCTCGGTCAGGACCTCAACCCGATCCGGCGCCTTTTGATCCTGTAGATTCACGTCGGGAGCTCCTCACGACTTCTGCGCGATTTTCTGGTACGACAACTTGCAGGTTGCGGCGGAACCATAAGCTACCGATCGACAGGATGCGCCTGTACTGACACCAGTCAGGATCATGCCGACATCGCCCGCAGCCGCCCCGGGCACGACAACACTTTCCGCCGCGTTAGACGTCTCGAATATCTACACAAAGTGGGGCACACCGGGACGGTGCGAAGCCGTGCCCGCTGGGGTGGTGTGACGTGTGGTTGCCCCGCGCGTGACAGGCTCCCCCGTTCGCCGAAGCCGGCGGAATTACACCAGAACACTCACCTGGCAATATGAATGGTCGGACTCGGTAGCCGCTACCGTCGTCGTAAGCAGCCGCACCGAATGACCGTAGAGAATATGGTCCTTCTGAACGCCCTTGGGGGTCGTTGGAGTTCCCTCGAACGCACTCAGATAATTTCCCGGAAGCAAGACTTCCTTGAGCAGCTCTTCTATCCGCCCATAGTTCGCGTCAAGGGCGGCAAACGCCGTACCAGCACCGCCGATCGCCAGTAGATCCTCCGTGAGCATCTCCCACATCTCCGCAAATACCGGCTCGGTGGGGCTCGCTCCGAAGTGATGCAGGGGAAAGCAGTGCCCGTTGATGAGACCGAGTTTCCGATCACCCAGATCTATCGATGCGACCACATAGCCCTTGTCGTGGAGCTGCCAGGGCTCACCGTTCGGGCTGGTACCCTCCAGCCGGGGATTGGGAAACTGCTTGTAGACCACGTCCTCGATGGGGAACCGGGACAGGATGCCGAGTGCCAGGGAAGCGTTCTCCGCCATATGTGATGCGCTGGTGGGGAACGACGTTACGTACGGATACCCGGCATATCTCGCCAGATATTCCGACTGGCCCTCTCGGCGTCCGTGATAATCATGGGCCTCTTGCAGACAGACCACGTCGGGCACGTGGTCTTTCAGTATCGAGGCATAGTAGTCGAGCGACGGACTTACGCCGCGCTGATGAGACTCCCCAAGGATTCCTCCCCCAATGTTCCAGGTGGCGAGCTTCAGGAGTGTGGGCCTCATAAATGCATCCTACGGGGAGAGGGAGAACATTTATAGAATTGCCGAGCGCAACGATCGCTCCGCCTCACGGTATCGACTGCTGAGCCGCTGGTGAGACAGGGTCGCCAGCACATAATCCCCAGGAGTGCGCTCACACGAACTCAGGTCGAGCGCCAGTCGATGGTGAACACGGTTGTACCGGCTCTCAAGGCGTCGGATCGCCTCCCGGACCGGACCCGGGTCGTCGTGCAGCTGAATCAGCCCCTGGGACTGCAGCCACACACTCCCGCTGCGATACTTCGCAGCAGACATCGCAGCCGCCGGGTTCCTCCGAAGAACATCGCAGTCGCGCTTGTCGACAAGAAACGCAATACGAGCCTCTTCCTTGACGTCGATCACGTCGAACCCGATCTGGCGACAGCGCAGAAGGCCTTGGTGGCCGAAGCAAGCGAGATGTCCGTAGGTGGCGGTCAGAGAGCGATACTTGTTTTCCGTGGCCTGACGCGCCATGCCGAGGATGACCAGCTCGTCACGGGCCTCGCGCAGCTCCGGCTCGTCTTCCGTGTAGTTCTCGTCCGGCCCCCAGAAGCTGTCGTGCCCGCTTCGCCCGGACGACTGAGGCAGGCTGTCGTTGCTGTACCTCGGCGCCAACGCCTGGACGTAAGGAGCGGATCGGGATACGGGCTCGTCCCCGAGTTCATTACGAACGTGGTAGGCCAGGACCTCCAGTTGAATCCGCTCGTTCCGTTCGCGCTGGTCCCAACTCGTGTAATTGCCGTCTGTCTGCTCGCCGATCTTTCGAGTGCTGTACATTTCGGCGAGCGTACGGATCAGTTTGCGCTCGGGGTCCGGCGACTGTCTTACGAAGCCGCCCACTTCGAAGGATATTTGGCTCCCGATCCCGGCCGGCACGGAGAGCGCGACCATCGGATCAAGGGCGGTGGCCCTTGCCTTGATCCTGTTCTCCACCGTGCTCATGACCACGTTCCCACCGACCGTGGCCGCCCAGACCGGCGTGACGCTTACGCCGCCCTGTCCGGTGTGAACGGCCAGATACACATACGGGCGATCGGGACTGGGAAGGTGCTTGGCACGACCGTAAGGTGGTCGCAGAACGGAGCACTCGTCCGCGGTGAGCGAGAGGCACTCCACCCTCTCGACCAGTGCGGCAATACTGTGTGCGCGCTGCTTGATTGCTTCTCGCGCCGCGCGGACCAGGGCCAGATCTTCCCTGGAGAGGTTCCGCCGCTGCGCGGCATTCTTGAACAACCGAGCTGATTCAACGGTAGGCGCCCGTCCGAGCTCCTCTATCGCGCCCCGATCGTAGTCGCTGGGACTCGAAGGAATCGAGGCGGCGGATCCACGGGCAGGAAGCGCGCGTGGAGTAGGTGAAGTCTCATGAGCTTGCTGCACCGGCGCACTCTCCTAGACATTCGTCCTTGGTCGTGAGGCCGACCGGCGTCAGTCGAGCCAGGTCAGGAAGTGCTCCAGCTCTTCCCGCAGTTGAGCGACGGACGGCCGCTGCACCTCGATCTCGGTCTTGGCCTGCTCGCCGGCAGGTGACGTCCGGTAGACGTTCGTGAAGTCCTCCTCGGCGGGCTGCTGCAGGACGAGCGAGGCCGCGGCCTTGCCGGCAGATCGAGAGATGCAGTGCAGAACCTCGTGGTTGATGTGGTAGACGGTTCCGGCCGGCAGGACCGCCTCGAACACGCTGCACAACTCTTCCTTGCCCTGTGCTTCCAGGGAGAAGGTCTTCCCCTGGCCGATCGGCAGGTACTTGAAGTGGTAGTACTCAGTGCCGGGGCCGATCTTGAACTCCTGGGCAAAGTACTCGCCGACCACGAGCGCGGTCGTGAAGTCCCAGCGATGCGAGTGGATGTCCTCCGTGATGGTCCCCGAGGCGTTCGGCTGCGGATGCCACATGTGGAGGCGCAGCTTCCAGGGGTTCTTGTCGCCGGCCAGGAGCACGACCTTCAGGAAGTTGTTCGCGTGGTAGTACGAGCGGGCGGCTATGTCGGCGAGGGCAGCGTCGTCAGAGATGATCTGACCGATCAGGGACCGTAGTTCCTTCGGTTCGGCAAGATTGCGGACCACCGACTCCGAGCCCTGGAAAGTCGTGCCGCGTCCGCTGTCCACGACCACTTCCAGGTGTTCCTTGATTTCCTGCAGGGTCGCCTCTGCTAGAACCTGCGCCATGACCTGTATCTCCCTTTCTGGGTGCTGGCGATCCAGCCACTTGATGGGTATGGAAAGGCAAGACCCTGTGCAACGGTCGCCTTCTGCTTCTGGGGCCTGCGAACCGATCCGGGGTGCTACTCCCCGCCGAGGGCGATCAGGAATTCAGGGGAGCCTTCGAACTTCGATCGGCCTTGGGCCATGATGATGTTGTCGGTGACCAGCAGGTCGCCGCGACGCCACGGGACATCGATCCGCACCGAGTCGTAGGCATGCTGAATGGCGGTCAAGTCCTCATCGGACAGCGGCGATCCGTCACCGAAGAACGTGTTCATCGGGAGGTATTCCCCGAATGCGTCGGTCATGATGGCACGCTCGACCGGATCGAGGTTGCCGGCGTTGAGGAAGGAGATCTGGTTGAACCAGCACTCCTCCCCGGTCGTCGGATGATCGATGAAGCCGGGCCGGTGGCGCACCGTGTGCAGCGTGCCGTTGGGGAGCCACTCGGGTTTGATTCCCGAGGTCTCGAAAAGCTCGTCGAGTGCCGCGCGGTCCGCCACGGAGAACGCTTCCTGCCAGGTGATTCCGAACCCTTCGTGGAAGGACCGGGCCATGGTCCAGCCACCCGTCCGGACACGATCGGCGAGGTGCGCCGGCAGGTGATCGGCCATCCGACGGGTGTCACTGAGGTGCGTTTGCCCGTCGCCGTCCGGCGGGGTGACGCACGCGGTGAGTACCACCGAGGGGAACGTCCTGCTGAAGGAGCTCTCCTGGAACGGGCAAATGACCCGGTCGTTCGGCCAGTTGATCGGCGAGAGGATGCCGTTTCCGAAGTCGCTGCGATTGTTGAACGCCTCGGTGGGCGTGTGGCCGGCGATACCCAGGGCATCTCGTGCCTGGGCGAGACTGTCCGGTCCGTCCATGGGGAGGCCGTGGACGAGAACCGCTCCCCGGAGCAGCATGTGGTCACGAATGGTCGTCGCCATGTCGTGCAGCCACGAGAACGGCGAGTCGCCCGGGGCACCGAAGGAAGAAATGAGTACTTCCTGCCGCATGGGGACGGTCTCGCTCACTTGATCTCCTCCTGTTTGAAATCCCGCTCACAACCAGAACTCCGCCGGCCCCGCCACCCGCCGCGTCAACCGATCGGTTCAGCGATGTGCTGCGGCGGCGACGTCGACGGCGCCGCTGATCTTCTGGAGCACCTCTGCCGTGTCGTCGTCGGTGATCGTCAGCGGGGGCGCGATCCGGATCACCCCGCGCTCGTGACGCGTCATCACTCCCGCCTGGGCCGCGGCGGTCGCGACGGCGGCAGCGGACTCCGGACTGTCGGCCTCGATGGCGACCACCAGTCCGAGTCCGCGGACATCGGTGATCAGCGGGCTCGACTCGAGCTTCCGCAGGCCCTCCAGCAGTGTGGCGCCCTGCGCCGCCGAGTTCTCGACGAGCTTCTCGTCGGCCATGACGTCGAGCACGGCGTTCGCGACATTGCTCGCGACGGCGTGCCCGCCCGTCGTGTGCCCATAGCGCAGGCCCTGGGCGATGGGCTCCCGGACGAAGGTCTCCTTGATCGACGAGGTGACCGTCACCGCGGCCAGCGGAAGGTACCCGCCGCTGATTCCCTTGCTCATGGTGACGATGTCCGGCGTGATCCCGTCGTGGTCGAATCCGAACATCCGGCCGGTGCGGCCGAACCCGCAGAACACCTCGTCGAGGATGAGCAGCGCTCCGTGCCGGTCGCACAGCTGCCGGAGCCTGGCGAGGAATCCGGCCGGAAGCACGACGCAACCGCCTAGGCCCAGCAGCGGCTCGACCATGACCGCCGCGGCGGGCGGGCCGGTCTCAAGTGCCTTGGCGAACAGCGCGATCAGCGCGTCGGCGCTTTCCTCGGTCCGCATCGCGCGCGGTTCGGCGGGCAGGGCGATGTGCTCGATCGGGAAGGGCGGGGCCCATTCGCTGGCGGTGAACGGCAGCCCCGAGAGCTGCTGGGCCAGGTAGGTCGTGCCGTGGTACGCCGCCTCGAAGGTGATGACCCGGTTGCGGTCCTCACCGATGTTGCGCCAGTACTGCAGGGCGATCCTGAGGGCCGCTTCGGTGGCCTCCGAGCCACTGTTGAGCAGGCAGGTCTCGTTCAGCTCGCCCGGCAGGAGCTCGG
Source organism: Streptomyces viridochromogenes (assembly GCF_001270495.1). Classification (GTDB taxonomy): domain Bacteria; phylum Actinomycetota; class Actinomycetes; order Streptomycetales; family Streptomycetaceae; genus Streptomyces; species Streptomyces viridochromogenes_A. The sequence continues at coordinate 174,336 of NZ_LGUR01000036.1, read as the reverse complement.
CCAGCCGCGACGCCAGCGTTTCCGCGGGGTCGTGGCTCGACACCATGGGGTCGTAGTGGACCAGCTGCTCGAACTGTCGGGTCGCGGCTTCGATCAGCCGCGGATGTCCGTGCCCGCAGGACGCGTTCAGAACACCGGAGATGGCGTCCAGGTACCAGTTGCCCTCCGCGTCGCGGACGCGATTGCCCCGTGCCTCGACGATCCGCAGCGAGCCGGCCTGCTGGGTGATCGGCGTCCAAGGTCGCCACAGTGAACTCGTTGAAGTGGAACTGTGCATGTCTTAACTCTCCAGGGACCAGTCGTCGGGTCTTCAGGGTTTCCGCTCGGGAAAGCTCGAGATTGCCGTGGTGAGCCAGTGGCGCCAGCGGGAGCCGAACTCCTGGGCTCCGTAACCAGCGATCTCCTCGTCGAGGAGGAGCCGGAGGTGAAGTTCTTCGTCGCGGACCTGTGCGGCGGCCATGAACGAGCACACCTCGGGGGGACGGCTGTGAGTCGACGTGACTTCGACGACCGGAACCCCCGCGATGCGCACCGTGCGCTCACCGGCGTGCGTGTAGCTGAGCAGCGCCGTGACCGAGCCGGAGAACGTGGATCCGAGAGCGGTGACCGCGGGGAACGGCACGTCCGCGTGGTCGATCTCCCGGTACCAACCCCTGACGAAGTCGCCCGCGGCGTCCGGTGCCTGTCGCGCCCCGGGCGGGTCGAGCGAGATGACGGTGTTCATGAAGCACCCGACGACGTCGGCGTACGCGCCGTTCCGCCCGCCCCACGGGTAGCCGATGACGCTCGGCCCCGGCTCCGCGACGTCTCGCAGGGCGCGATGGATCGAGAAGAGAACGTAGGGGAACAGGGACCCGCGAAAGGAACGCGGGATGGCGACGCTCGGGAGCGTGTCGATGGGAATGACCCGGGTGGTTCTCCCCGTCGCCCGGGGGAATTCACCGGCGGCTTCCAGACGGTCCGCCCAGAATTTGATTCCCGGGCCGTTCGCGGCGGCGTCCTCGAATGCCTTCCGGTCGTGGATGGCGGCTTGATAACGCGCCAGCTGGCTGTCGTCCGGGGCCGACGGGGCAGCCAGCTGCCGCTTGATGAGCAGCATCGACTGTTCGTCGACCAATGCGTGATCGAGAACCAGCAGCAGGTTGTCGCTCTCGGGCGAGCGTATGAGACGCGCGGCCATCGGCGCACCGTCCAACGAGGTCTCGAATTCCTCGATCACCTCGGTCACGCATCCCGGAACGGCATCCGCGCCCGCTGTGTGGAGTTCGGCGAAATCGCATTCTTCCGGGTACCACTCCTGGTAGGCGGCGCCGCGCGAGAACCGGATCCGGTAGGACAGTGCCGGGTTTCGGAGCACCACGGATTGCAGCACCTGACGCACGTCTGCCGTCGACAGGTGACCTGGCGACGCACGGAACATCATGGTGACGGTCCCTCTCCGACCCGCGCGCTGCGCGTCCAGACCGAAGGTCAGCTGTGCGCTCAACAAGGGAAGCCTGTCGGTCATGTGGTCTCCCCCCGTTTTCGGCCGTGAGTCGTGTTCGGCGGCCTCGGACTGGCTCGATGCTGAGAATCCAAAAAGGCGGCCGAGTACTACCGGCCGGTCAGCGAGCCTGTCGTTATACGACGGGAGGTGGAATAACCGCAGCACCACACTCCTGCCCGCTGCAACTTGAACTCAGTTTGCACGGACCTTGGCTCTCTGAAGTCCTAACAGGTAACAGGACCGGAGGGTCTGACTCGGTTGAACCGGTCCTGCTAGGTTGGCGCCGTGACTGAAGTAGCGAGGGATTTACAGGATGTAGAGTCGAAGACTGATGGTCCGAGCCTATGGCGGCAGCGGGATTTCCTCCTGCTGTGGAGTGGTCAGACGGTCAGTGAGATTGGATCGGCAGTCACGCGGGTGGCTCTGCCGCTGGTCGCGGTCGTCGCGCTCCAGGCGAGCACCTTCCAGGTCGGGTTGCTGACCGCCGCGACCACCCTGGCGTTCGCGGTGATCGCACTGCCCGCCGGCGCGATCGTGGACCGCCGCCCCAAGCGCTCCATCATGATCGTCTGCGATCTGCTGCGCCTGCTGATCCTCGGCTCGATCCCGGTGGCGGGCGCGTTCGACGTCCTGACGATGACTCAGCTGTACCTGGTCGCGATCGCGGCCGGTGTGTGCACCGTGTTCTTCGACGTCGCCTACCAGAGCTACCTGCCCTCCCTGGTCCGCACCGAGGACCTCATGGCCGCCAACGGCAAGCTCGGGACCACCCAGGCGTTCGCGCAGCTCGGCGGACCGAGCCTGGGCGGCGGCCTGGTCGGGCTGGTGGGCGCCGCCGGTGCGGTGGTCGCTGACGCGCTGTCATACGCCGTCTCGATGCTGGCGATTCTCGGCATCCGGCGGCGGGAGGAGCCGCCGCCCCCGCCGCCGGCCGACGAGCCGTTGCGCCGCCGGATCACCGAGGGCCTGCGCTTCGTCTTCGGACACCCGATCCTGCGGCGGGTCGTGATCTGCACCGGCGCCGGGAACCTGTTCTCCGGTATGACCTCGGCGCTGGCCATGGTGTTCCTGATCCGCGTCCTGCACGTGAGTCCCGCGCTGACCGGCCTGATCATGGCGGGCTCAGCGATCGGCGCGATCGCCGGCGGGTTGTTCGCCGGCCAGCTCGCCAAGAAGGTCGGCTCGGCGCGCATCATCTGGATGTCGATGCTGGTCTTCAGCGCGCCGCAGGTCATCGCGGCGGCCGCCTGGCAGGGCTGGGGAGTGCTGCTGTTCCCGCTGGGCTGGGGCGTCACGGGCTTCGCGTTCATGGTCTACAACGTCGCCCAGGTCAGCTACCGGCAGTCGGTCACCCCGCCCGAGCTGATGGGCCGGATGAACGCGGCCGTCCGCTGGGTCGTGTGGGGCACGCTGCCGCTCGGCAGCATCCTCGGCGGCGCACTCGGCACCCTGATCGGCGTGCGCCCCGCCCTGATGGTGGCCTTCATCGGCTCCTGGGCGGCCGGCTGGTTCGTGTTCTTCTCCCCGCTCCGCCACATTCGCGACATCCCCCAGAGCACCACGGATTGACGGTGAGCACGCGACCGCTCCCGGCACGGTCGGCGCCGAGTATCCGTCATCGGCAGGAGTCGTCGAGGTCGCCGGCGCTGTCCCGAACTCCGCTCCGGAGAACGGCTCGTGGCCGACGGCCTGAAAGTCGGGGCAGCGCCGGCGGCTTCGAAGGCTGCTGAAGCTCGTCGGCGCTCGCTGGTTGGACACTAGATCATGAGGGCTGATACATGGCTATTGGTTTTACCTCGGCTATCGCGGACTTCGACCAGAAGCAGTTCGACGCTCTCGATACAACGGCCGGTGCCGCATCCTCCTACAGCCGACTGCGTCAGCATGAGCAGGACGCCAGGTGGGTCAGTCGCTACCTCGGATGGTTCGACGGCGACGAGGTGAGGGCGGCCGTCCCGGTCTACCGGTATCGCATGCGATCGTGGCCCGACCCGTCTTATGACCCCCATTCATGGGGTCTTCCGGACGGAATCGCTGACGAGTGCTCGCCCAGGACCTCGCTGATGGTCGGCGGATGCGTCGACCGACGCACCGGTTTTCATGTCGACGCGGAAGCCAGGACGCCGCGCGAGTTGCACAGACTCCTTGTCGAAATCGCCAAGCATGCCGCCGACGAGGATCTGTGTCTGACATTCCCTTACATGTACGCCGATGCAAAGAGCGCGCTGGACGCCGCGACCGATGACCGCATCGTGTGGGCCGAACTGGGCCGTGAAGCCCACCTGTTCGGTCTGTCCGACCCTGATTGGGAGAGCAGTCTCTCGTCCAGGATCCGCTATCGGCTCCGCCAGGACCAGCGCAAGATCGCAGCTGTACCCATGACCGTGGGCGAAGAGTCCTGGGACGAAGTCGACGCCTGGGCCTCCGAGTTGATCGCCCACCACAACTCCGGCAAGGGCACCCACGAGCATCCCGAGTTCGTGAGTTTCCGTTACTCCGGCTGGCGGGATAATCCCGACATCGGCCTTCTGGCGTTCACGGCCCAGTCGGCCGGATTGCGCGGCGTGGAGACGATCCTTCTCTGGGAAAACGAGTTGGAGGTCTACGAGGTCGGAATATCCGGCGAAGAGAGCGACGAGCGCTTTGCGCTGTACCTCAACCTGCTCTTTCACCTGCCCATCCAGTACGCGCGGGCTCGGGGTATCGATCACATCCGTCTCGGCTCCAAGGCGGAGACTCCGAAGGCGCTGCGGGGAGCGGCGTTCGAGACCTTGTACGGCGGAGTCCTCAGCAGGGCCGAGACGAAGCGACTTGCCTACAGCGGATCATAAGAGGGAGACGGCTGGTACCCGCCGGCAGCCATGGAGAAGCGGCCGCACGGCGGGAGACCATCACTTCACGAAGGCTGCGTCCTCGAACGCTTGAGGTCGGGCAGCAGACCGAGGTGTTCCTCCCGCACCAGGTCGAACCGGAGTGAGAACGCGACCAGGGCCTCGCGCTTGGAGTGCATGCGGCCTTCGTCCACGTACTTGGCCCACTGACTGACCGGAAGCTTCTGATCCGTCAGATAGTCGATGTGGTAGTTGATACTGCTGCGGTTTGCCCCCCTGAACTGCTTGATTCCCTTCAGCCTCTCGACCACCTCCTGAACGGAGGGAACGGCTGCCATGGAGGAACCGCGCAGACGCGGCTCGCACAGTGCGACGAGAACGGCGAAGTACTTGCTCGCCGGGTCCAGCTTGGACATCGCGGACTCGGCTACCGTGGCGGCCTGGTCAGGCCCGAGCAGGCGCGGCGGCGGAGTGAAGACGGTGAGTTCGCTGATGTTCTCGCCGGACGGGATCAGAACGCGCGACATCTCGAACGGGATCACCATGCCCAGCTGACGGGGGCGCGCCTTGACCAGTTCCGTGCCGCCCTCCAAATTCTCGATGACGAAGGTGGTACTGGTCGTGAAGTTCGAGAAGAGGAGGTGATGGTCGGAAACCTCGAATGCGCCGATGCTGGGCGTAGCCCCGGGCTGGAATTCTCCGGTGTAGCTTGATATGCCGAAGTTCAGTCGATCGCCGACCTTCAGGTTGATCCGTTCCTTGGCGCTGGGTCCGCCAGGATGGCGGGTCTTGTTCCGCCAGGTCACGATCACTTCTACATCGGCTTCGATCTTGGTGTGCATGAAGAGCGTCTTCCTGTCTTCCTCGACCACTTGTGGGGGTTTCAAGGCGGACCCGGTGCCGATCAGCATGTCCGTTGACACTGCAGGAGGAAAAGAAGGGAGATGGAGCGCTTCAGGAGGATCTGGATGCCCTCCTGCGGATTCACGTCCGGCGAGTAGCCGGGAAGTACCGGATCTCCAGCCAGCCTTTTTGCCTCGCTGCGAAATCGGTCGCCTCCCTCGACCGTCTGTTTCACCCGCGGTGCACGAGCGCGCGGTTGGCCACGCGCGCCCCATGGGCGGGCTCGAGCCCGCCTCGTCCCGGCTCCGGATACGCGGCCACCCACCGCTCACCTCATGCACACTGGCTGCCGAGACGATCTTGAAACGCCGGCGCCTGTCGGTTGCTACGCGTTCATGCCGAGCAGTCGACGCGGCGGCGTCACTGAGAAATCCCCGATGGGATCACCGGCTGCGGCGATCTATCGGGCTGTCCTGAACAGGACCGGTCAGGTGGCTGAAAATGCGGCTGGTCGACTGGGCGATCCGGGGGCGAGGTCCAACGCCTCGCTGCGGCCGCGCTCATCGAGCGCGCCTTCGTCCCGGACGGCGATCACAGCCCGAGCGGCCACCACCGGGTCAGAGATGGCGACCGCTGACTGAAGAGGTTTCTCTACGCTCTTCATCTTAATTTTTCACCCCGTGTGTTCATTGCCAAAGGCGCCATTCCGGCACCCTCTGGCGGTAGGTCGATGCGCCTTAGCGCGGCGAACCAGATGCGTCGACCAGATGGATTTCATCGAAGAAAACCCTGGCCGATTCGCGCATTTTGGAGAAATTCAAAAAAATAGACACTTGCACCCTTGAGGGGGCATTCGCAACGTAGTGGACAACTCTCGTCATCCGCACGTCATCGCACCTCACCCCCCTTGAGCAAAAGGTGCCCGGCAGGACACCGCCAGACCGGCCCATCACGCCGATCATGCCGAAGGCCAGTTCGATCGGGCCAATTTTCCTCTGTCTCGATACTGGACGCGATGGGCGATGTCGGTTATCCATCCATGGTCAGGTCGGTGCACATCCTCGGGCAAGGGCGGTTTTCAGTCATTCGACAGATCGAGCCTTTTCATCGCTGCCGCTCCAGGGTGAGGTCGGCCACGGAGATAGGCCCCATTCGATTGCGTGTTCTGCGCGAAGCCGATCCCGACTACATCCCGCTGGACGGCGTCCCGGTAAGGGCGGTCGGCGAGGATCGGGGCACCGCGGCCGGCAGGCCGGGCGCGCGATCGGCGAGCAGCTCGATGTCGACCGTCGACTGGGCCCGGGCAACCCCGACGGAGGTACCGAAGCCGACCGCGACCGGCGCGGCGGAGAGACGTCGGCGCAGGTAGACCGGACAAGCTGGCGCACGCTGGCGCGCCAGGAGCTTGCGGCGACGGTCACCTCCGAGGTGCCGATGCGCCCCCGTTCGACCAGCGTGTGAGAGAGGTCGAGCGTGGCAGGACGGTAGGCCAACGAGGTTTCTGTGCAGGCGAGTTGAGGCGTCGAACATCTCCCTCAACGGCACGGGAACTTTGTCCGCCACGGGTACCGATCCCTCACCCGATCGGTGGCCACGCTGAAAAATTATCTGTTTTCCGTATCCCGGAGATCAGCCGCCTTTGCCCACACCTGGTACTCGGCAATGGACTTGCCGGTCATCCGCATGTGGACGCCTCGCCCCTGAGTGGCCGACGCCCTGTTGAGCCGCCTCTGGGACCGCCCTTCGTCTCCATCGCCGAGCGCGTCGTCATGAACAGCGCACAACGGCGAAGAATGACTGAGCAAGCGTCGCGTCACTCCCCGGCAGACGGTCTGGCGGCCCGAGTAGAAACCGTGCGCATCGGCGTGTATCGCCCCGCTGACGTCGAATACAAGCCCACCTGAGCGAACCCCTCCGGCACTCAAGTCCGCCCGTTCGATGCAGCAGCCAAGGATCAGAAATCGCTTTCTGCGAGTTAAGGGCTGTCCCGTAATCCCCGGTGGATCAGCGCGCGGCGTCAGATGCGGTGCATCGCAAGGCGGAGGGTCGTCCTCATACTGGGCGTATTCGGGCGATCCGACAACGCGGCGAGGTGCCGTAGCTGTCGTCGCGCGCCCTCCGTAGCTGTCGTCGCGCGCCCTCCGGCGATGTCCCCTCCCCGCGCGGCCGCCGTCGCCCCGGTCCCCTCCGCCGTCCGGCCCCGCTCGCCGCGCCGGTTCGTGACCGCCGCCCTACGCTCGGGGCATGCAACGCAGCCAGATGCACATGTCTGCCGAGGCCCAGGACGCTCTGCGCACCGCGCTGGAGGAACTCCGCGCGGAGCTGAAGGTCCCCCTGAGCTTCCCCAAGCGCGTACTCAAAGCGGCCGACAAGGCCGCGCGGGAGGCGCGCTTGCCCGACAAGGACGCCACCCACCTGCCGTTCTTCACGATCGATCCGCCGACCTCGAAGGACCTCGACCAGGCCATGCACCTGGAACGGCGGCCCGGTGGCGGCTACCGGGTGTACTACGCCATCGCGGACGTGGCGACCTTCGTCAGGGCGGGCAGCCCTCTGGACATCGAGGCGCACGACAGGATCGAAACGCTGTACTTCCCCGACCTCAAGGTGCCCCTGCACCCGCCCGTCCTCTCCGAGGGCGCGGCCAGCCTGCTGCCGAACAAGGACCGCCCCGCCCTGTTGTGGCAGCACGACCTCGACGCCCACGGCAATCTGACCGACTCGTCCGTGAGCCGGGCCATGATCCGAAGTCGGGCCCAGCTCGACTACGCCGGCGCCCAGCAGGCCATCGAGAACGGCACGGCGGAGGAGTCCCTCGCCCTGCTGCGCGAGATCGGCGAGCTGCGGGAGGCCGTCGAAATCGCGCGTGGCGGCATCTCGGTGAATCTGCCGGACCAGGAAGTCACCCTCGAGGACGGATCGTTCCGGCTGCGCTACCTGGCGACGCTGCCGGTCGAGGGCTGGAACGAGCAGATCTCCCTCATGACCGGGATGTCCGCGGCCCAGATCATGCTCGACACGGGTACCGGCATCCTGCGGACCCAGAAGGAGCAGGCCGATCAGAACGTGATCAAGCGCCTGCACGACATCGCGAAGGCCCTGGGCATCGTCTGGCGGCCCGGCATCTCGTACGCCACGCTGGTCCGCAAGCTCGATCCCCAGAACCAGCAGCACATGGCCTTCCTCACCGAGGCCGCGAGCACGATGCTCAAGGCGGAGTACACCGTCTTCCGCGACAACCAGAAGCCGGCGTACACGATGCACGCAGCGATCGCGGCCCCGTACACCCATTGCACGGCTCCGCTGCGGCGCATGGTCGACCGGTACACCGGTGAGCTGTGCGTGATGGCGTGCGCGGACAAGGCCCCGCCGAACTGGGTGCTCGACGCCCTGTCCTGCATCCCGTGCGACATGGCACGGGGGAAGGGCGGCCTGGCGGACCGGCAGACCGTGGACCTGGCCGAGGCCGCGGTGCTCAAGGACCGCGTGGGCGAGGTGTTCGACGCCGCGGTCATCGACACCGACGCGGAGCGGGGCAGACCGCGCGAGGGCAAAGTGTTCCTGGCCGACCCCGCCGTGCTGGCCAAGGTCGTCTCGACCAACGGCCTGGACCTCCAGCTCGGATCCAGCATCAGGGCCAGGCTCAAGCAGGCGGACCCCGCCGCGGACGAGGACAAGGTCCTCTTCACCGTGCCCTAGGCGGCGAGGAAGAAACGCTGGTATGGATTCAAGCCATCATCCGGGACCGTAGAGACCGGTCTTACCCCGCGCCCGGCCGCCTTGAAGCTCGCCGACCACGGAGCGCTGACCCCAAGAATGATCAAGGGGCCGTTTCAGATCGCTCTGAAACGGCCCCTTGCCTGCGACTTCCACAAGTCGGGACGACAGGATTTGAACCTGCGACCCCTTGACCCCCAGTCAAGTGCGCTACCAAGCTGCGCCACGTCCCGGTGCGTCTCGCGCGGTGAACCGCGTGATCGGCGAACAGCACTTTACCCCACGTCGTCTGCCAAGCCGACAGGGGGCGTTCGGCGAGGGACAAGGCGGGGAGACAATCGGTGTATGGGCACCACACCGTCAGGACGGCAGAGCGACGCACGGGACCGCGACAGCGAGGGGCGGGCGCGCAACGCGCGACCCCGGGACGGGCTCGGGCGTCCGCTGCCGTACGGCGCGGACGGCGTCGACCGCCAGCCCGAGGGCGTCGTGCGCGCCCCGGCGCAGAGCGTCACTGAGGCGCAGGAGCTGCTGGACGCGGGGAAGCCGTTCCATGCGCACGAGGTCTTCGAGGACGCCTGGAAGTCGGGGCCGGAGGAGGAGCGGGCCCTGTGGCGCGGGCTGGCCCAGCTCGCGGTGGGGCTCACTCACTCGGCCCGGGGGAATGTGACGGGCGGGACAAGGCTGCTGCGGCGGGGGGCCGGGGCCGTGGAGGAGTGGGCGGCCGGGGCCGGGGGGCCACAGCCGTACGGGATGGATCTCGCGGGGTTGGTCGCGTGGGCGCGGGAGCTGGCGGGGGTCGTGGAGGAGAGCGGCGAGGCCGTGGACGCGAGGGGGCGTGCGCCGAGACTGCGCGGACGGACGTAGCGGATGTAACGGCGTAGAGGGAGGGCAGGGCAGGTCAGGGGCACGTCCTCGACCCGCGCCGCGGTCGCCGTGGCCGCGCTGCCCGTATCGTCGCTTGGTCGCGTCAGCGCGTCGTCGCGTTGTCAGTGGCGTGCGGCAGACTCGATGGCGTGCGAAAGATTCATGTCATCGGGATCGGGTCGGGCGACCCTGAGCAGCTGACCCTTCAGGCGGTCAGGGCGCTGCGGAGTACGGACGTGTTCTTCGTCCTCGACAAGGGCGAGGTGAAGTCGGACCTCACGCAGCTGCGCCGGGACATGCTGGACGCGCACATACCCGAGGGGACGTATCGGGTCGTCGAGGCGCGGGATCCCGAACGGGACCGGTCCGCCGGGGGCGCCGCGTACGCGCCCGCCGTGGAGGACTGGCGCGGTGCGCGCGCCGGTATCTACGAGCGGCTGATCGCGGAGGAGCTGGGCGAGGAGGAGACCGGCGCGTTCCTGGTGTGGGGCGACCCCGCGCTGTACGACAGCACGCTCGGGATCCTGGGGGCGGTCCTGGACCGGGGGGCGGTGGAGTTCGAGTACGACGTCGTGCCCGGCATCAGCAGCGTCTCCGCGCTCGTCGCCCGGCATCGGACGGGGCTCAACCGGGTCGCCGGCGCCGTGCAGATCACCACCGGGCGGCGGCTGGCCGAAGGGTTCCCGGAGGCCGTGGACGACGTGGTCGTGATGCTCGACGCCCACCAGGCCTTCCGCCGGTACGTCGACCAGGACATCGACATCTACTGGGGCGCGTACATAGGCACCCCGGACGAGATCCTCACCTCGGGCCCGATCGCCGAGGCCGCACCCCGCATCGAGCGACTGCGCGCCGAGGCCCGGGAGCGCAAGGGCTGGATCATGGACACGTATCTGCTGCGCCGGAACCCGGAGCACCGGGACCCCGAGGGCCAGAAGCCGGAGGGCCAGAACACCGAGCCACGGAACCCGGAGGGCCGGTACCGGTAGGACCGCGTCCGGTACCGCCACGGGTAGCCCGGGTAAGCCGCTTGCGCCCCGCCGGGCCCGCGCGCGGCACCCGCCCGGACCGTTCCCGCATGCGCCGCCGAGCCGCCGAGCCGCCGAGCCGCCGCTGTGATCGTGTCCCGTGACGTTCGCCGCGGAATCCGCGCCGCCCGCCGCCTCCCAGCCGCCGTCCTGGACAGGCGTCGGCGCAATGTCGTCTTCGTGACGATCACGCTGGGGATGCTGCTCGCGGCGCTCGACCAGTCGATCGTGGGCACGGCGCTGCCGACGATCGTGTCGGACCTGGGTGGGGTCGAGCACATGTCCTGCGTGGTGACGTCGTACCTGCTCGGGGAGACCGTCGCGACGGTCCTGGTCGGCGAGTTCGGCCACCGGTTCGGCCGCAAGCTGGTCTTCCAGGTCGCCGCGATCGTGTTCATCACGGGCTCCTTCCTGCGCGGTCCGGCCTCCAACATGACCCTGCTGATCGTCTGGCGGGCGATGCAGGGCGTGGGGCCGACGGTCTGATCGTGACGGCGATGGCCCTGATCGCGGACGTCATCCCGCTCCGGGAGCGCGGCAGGTGACAGGGCGCGATCGGCGCGGTGTTCGGGGTGGCGGCGGTCATCGGACCGCTGCCGGCGCCCTGTTCACCGATCGCCTCACCTGGTTCGAGCCGCGTTGAACGGCGGCTCGCGGGGCGGGCGGTGTGCGCGAGGCGGCCAAGTCCCGCTCGCCGGCCCGCGAACACTATGAACACAACGGTCAGACCGTGGTTCCTCACCCCCTCGCTCCCTAGCATCGCCGCGCACGGCTCGACGACGCGCCGACGAGGAACGAGGAGCAGCGTCTTGGACTGGACGAGAACCCCCGCACTGATCCGCAGGTCTGTTCCACCGGCGACTCGGCGGCGTACGACGCTCACCGCCGTGCTGGCCGGTGCCCTCGCCGTCGGCTTCCTCGTCGGCGCGTCGAACGCCCGGGGAGAGACGGCGGGACCGGCTCGCGCCGAATGCCCCGCCGACCTTGCTGGTAAGGCGACTTGCTACACCGGCCGCGACGCCAACGGTGCCTACTACGCGATAGCCGTGCCCGCCGACTGGAACGGCTCCCTCGTCGTGCACGCCCACGGCGGCCCCGACCTCGGTGCGGAGTCCGACCCCACCCGCAGCCTCGACGATCTGGGCCGCTGGTCGGTGATGGTGAAGGAGGGCTACGCCTGGGCGGGCTCGTCGTACCGCCGGGGCGGCTACGGGACACGGATGGCGGCCGCCGACACGGAGAGCGTGCGGCGGCTGTTCGTCGAGGAGTTCGGCACGCCGCGGCGGACGTATGCGCACGGCCAGTCGTGGGGCGGGAACGTCGCCGCGAAGGTCGTGGAGACCTACGGGGCCGGGGATCGCGGACGGCACGGGGCCTATGACGGGGCGCTGCTCACCAACGGGGTCCTCGGCGGTGGCTCGCGCGGCTACGACTACCGCGTCGACCTGCGCGTCGTCTACCAGTACTACTGCGCCAACCACCCCCGCCCGACCGAGCCGCAGTACCCGCTGTGGCAGGGCCTGCGGGCCGGCTCGACCATGACGTCGGCCGTGCTGCGCGCCCGGCTCCAGGAGTGCACGGGCTACGCCTACCCAGCACAGGAGCGGACCGCGCTCCAGCAGCGCAACCTCGACGACATCCTGGCCGTCACCCGGATCCCGGAACGCACGCTGGAGTCGCATCTGCGGTTCGCGACCTTCACGTTCCGGGACATCGTGCACGACCGCCTCGGCGGGCGGAACCCGTTCGGCAACCAGGGCGTCCGGTACTCCGGGTCCCATGACGACGCGGCGCTCAACGCCGGGGTCGAGCGTTTCGCCCCCGACCCCACGGCCGTACGCGATCTGTCCTACGACAGTGATCTCACCGGCAAGGTCTCGATCCCGGTGCTGACGCTGCACGCGATCGACGACCCGACGGCGTTCGTGGAGCACGAGGCGGCCTACCGGGCCACGCTGCACGGGGCCCGGCGGGACGGGCACCTGGTGCAGACGTTCACGCGGGAGAGCGAGCACAGCGAGCTGAGCGACGCCGAGTACGCCAACTCCATGGCGGCCCTGGACGCGTGGGTGCGGAAGGGCCGGAAGCCGACGGCCGGGTCGGTCGCCGCCTCGTGCGCGGCGTTCGACGGCACGTACGGCACCGGTTGCTTCTACGACCCGGCGTTCCGTCCCGCTCCGTACGCCTCGCGTGTCGAGCCGCGTCCGGGCGGGCTGCGGTGGCCCGCGATGACAGCCGATCAGGAGCGGGCCTGGAGCAGGATCGACGGTGTCGGGATCGCGCCCTGAGGGGTGCCGGGCCGATCGATGGCTAGGGTCCTGACATGGACTCTGGCAGGGAATCCGTACGTGGACAGGGACCGGCGTCCGGTGGGACATCCGTGCGTGCCGTCCTGATCGACATCGACGGCGTGCTCACCGTCTCCTGGCAACCGCTGCCGGGGGCGGTCGAGGCGCTGCGGGACATCCGCGAGGCCGGGCTCGGGGTCGCGCTGGTCACGAACACGACCTCGCGGACGCGGGCGTCGATCGCGCGGACACTGGCGGACGCGGGGTTCGCGGTGTCCGCCGACGACATCCTGACCGCGCCGGCCGTCACCGCCGCGTATCTCGCGGAGCACTGTCCGGGGGCGCGGTGTGCGCTGCTGAACAGCGGGGACATCGCGGAGGATCTGGGCGGGGTCACCGTCGTCGCCTTGGACGAGGACGAGTGCGACGGCGAGTACGAGGGCGGCGGCCCCGCACCGGACGTCGTGGTCGTCGGGGGCGCCGGGCCCGAGTTCGGTTACGCGGCGCTCAACCGGGCCTTCGGGTATCTGCAGCGCGGGGCGCGGCTGGTGGCCATGCACCGGAATCTGTACTGGCGTACCGAGGACGGGTTACAGCTCGACACCGGCGCGTTCCTGGCCGGTCTGGAGAAGGCCGCGCGGGTCGAGGCGGAGATCACGGGGAAGCCGTCGGCCGCGTTCTTCGAGGCGGCGCTGGCGCATGTGGGGGCCGGTGCGGACGAGGCGGTGATGGTCGGGGACGACATCGAGTCCGATGTGCTGGCGGCGCAGCGGGCCGGGGTGCAGGGCGTGCTCGTCAGGACCGGGAAGTACCTGCCGGAGACGCACCGCGACGCGAGCGGTACGCCCGACCATGTGATCGACTCCTTCGCCGGTCTGCCCGCTCTGCTGGCGGAGCTGCGGGAGCCGGGGGAACCGAGGGAGTCAGCGCAGGAGTAGCTGGAGGCCGCCCACGACGGTCGCCGCGATGACCAGTTGCTCGAACAGTCGCTGGTTGATTCGGTTCACGGCCCATTTGCCGAGCAACGCACCGGGCACGACGAAGGCCACGAGCGCCGCGTCAAGCAGCAGTGAGGGCCCGTCGATCAGGCCGAGTCCGGCGCTGAAGGGCACCTTGGAGACGTTGACGATGAGGAAGAAGAAGGCGGAGGTGCCCAGGAAGCCGAGCTTCCGGAAGCCGGCCGACAGGAGGTACATCGACATCACCGGGCCGCCCGCGTTGGCGACCATCGTGGTGAAGCCGCCCAGGACCCCGTACGAGCGGGCCTTGACCCGGCCGGCCCGGCTGGTGACCGAGTCCGGCTCCGCCTCCTGCTCGGCGGTACGGCGGCGCCACACCGTCACCCCCGCCATCAGCAGCAGAATCGCGCCGATCGACGTCCGGACGATCCCGTCGTCCGCCCACATCAGGAACAGCGTGCCGAAGACGACGCCCGCCGCGACCGCGGGGAACAGCCGCCACAGCGTGGGCCAGTGGGCGTGCCGTCGGTAGGTGAGGACGGCGAGCACGTCGCCGGCGATCAGGATCGGCAACAGGACGCCGGTGGAGGCGCGGGCCGGGAGCACAGCGGCGAAGATCGCGAGACTGACCGTGTTGGCCCCGCTCACGGCCGTCTTCGAGAAGCCGACCAGCAGGGCCGCGAAGGCGAGTGCGGCGAACTCCCATCCCGTGATGTGCCAGAGAGTCATCGTGTCCATGCGGAGACCGATGCTATGCGCACCTAACCGATGCCCGTAAGGAGCGTCTCGCCAGTTGGGAGATTGCTTCGCGAGATCGCTAGTGCCTCTCCACCAGCACCGCGCTTCCCTGCCCCACGCCCACGCACATCGTCGCGAGTCCCCGCTCCGCTCCGGTCCGCCGCATCCGGTGCAGCAGCGTCGTGAGGATCCGCGCGCCCGAGCAGCCCAGCGGGTGCCCCAACGCGATCGCACCGCCGCTGGGGTTCACCAGCTCGGGGTCGATGCCGAGTTCGTCCACGCACGCCAGGGCCTGCGCCGCGAACGCCTCGTTGAACTCGGCCTCCTGGATATCGGCGATCGTCCAGTCGGCGCGGGCGAGGGCCTTGCGGGTGGCGGGGACGGGACCGATGCCCATCACGTCGGGGTGGACGCCGGCGGAGGCGCCGGCGACATAGCGGCCGAGGGACTCCAGGCCGAGCTCGTTGAGCGCCTCCTCGCTGACCAGGAGCAGTCCGGCCGCACCGTCGTTCATCGGTGAGGCGTTGCCCGCGGTGACGGTGCCGCCCTCCCGGAAGACCGGCTTCAGCCGGGACAGCTTCTCGTACGACGTGTCCTCGCGGACGCACTCGTCGCTGTCGACGAGCACCCCGTCGGGGCGCCGCACCGGGAGCAGCTCGTCGTCGAAGTGGCCGTTCTTGCGGGCGTCGGCGGCCCGTTGGTGGCTGCGCAGCGCGAAGTCGTCCTGCCGCTCGCGCGGGACGCCGTGGCGTTCGGCGACCTCCTCGGCCGTCTCGCCCATGGACAGCAGGCCGTGCAGTTCCCTCATCGCCGGGTTGACCAGGCGCCAGCCGAGCCGGGTGTCGACGGTCTCGATGCGGTGGGGCAGCGCCTCGTCGGGGCGGGGCAGGACGAAGGGCGCGCGGCTCATCGACTCGGAGCCGCCGGCGAGGACGATGTCGGCCTCGCCGGCCGCGATGGTCCGGGCGGCGGTGGTGACCGCTTCGAGGCCGGAGGCGCAGAGGCGGTTGACCGTGGCGCCCGGTACCGATTCCGGCAGGCCGGCGAGGAGCGCGGCCATGCGGGCGACGTTGCGGTTGTCCTCGCCGGCCTGGTTGGCGGCGCCCCAGTAGACGTCGTCGATACGGGCCGGATCCAGCGCGGGCACTTCCGCGACGAGGCCCCGGATCACGGTCGCGGCGAGGTCGTCGGGACGGACCGACGACAGGGCTCCGCGCAGTTTGCCGATGGGGGTGCGGCGGGCGGCCGCGAAGTGGACGGGACGCACGACAGGACTCCTGACCGGGCTGTACGAATCGGCACCGTGTCGATACCGCATTAATTAGCACCGCTAGTTTTGGACTATAGACCGACCCGCCGCGCCCTGGGAAGATCCCCTGAAAGCCTTCACCGCAGCAGCCGGAGGGGACGAGGAGACATGGCCGACGACCGCGAGCACGTCATCGAGGGACGCCGGGGACCGGTCGTCGTACGTGAGTGGCCGCTCCCTCGACCCCGCTACCTGGCACTCCTGGTCCACGGCTACGGCGAGCATGTCGGCCGGTACGCCGGGCTGGCGGAGGTCCTGGTCGCGCACGGTGCGGCCGTGTTCGGGCCCGATCACGCCGGTCATGGCAGGTCGGCGGGCGAGCGCGTGGTGATCGAGGACTTCGAGGACGTGGTCGCCGATGTGCACTCGGTCGTCGGGCTGGCCCGGGCCGCGCATCCGGGCGTGCCGGTCGTCGTGATCGGCCACTCCATGGGCGGCATGATCGCGGCCCGCCATGCCCAGCTCCACGGCGACGGCCTCGCCGCTCTGGTGCTGTCCGGACCTGTGATCGGCGACTGGGAGCTGCCCCGCCGACTGCTCGCGCTGGACGAGATCCCCGACGCCCCCATCAGCCCGGCCGCGCTCTCCCGCGACCCCGAGGTGGGCGCGGCGTACGTGGCGGATCCGCTGGTCTGGCACGGGCCGATGAAGCGACCGACGGTGGAGGCGTTCGCCCGGATGCTGGACACCGTGTCCAGGGAGTCCCCCTTGGCCGGTGAGCCCAAGGGCGGCGGCATCGGGAAGCTGCCGCTGCTCTGGCTGCACGGGGACGACGACCGCCTCGTCCCGCTCCCCGGCAGCCGCGTCGGCATCGAGGAGCTGCGCGCGGACAAGACGACCGAGCGGATCTACCCGGGCGCCCGGCACGAGGTCTTCCACGAGACGAACAAGGCGGACGTCTTCGCGGACCTGGTCCACTTCCTGGACGGCGTGCTCGCGCACTGAGACGCGACGCGTTTGTGCGATTCGCCCCGGGGCACCCGCGCCGGCATGGGGTGGTCGCGGACGCCGCACCACGCCGTACCGGCCATGACCAAGCCAGAGGGACCAGAACGACCAGAAGGAGGAGCCCGGTATGACTGTCGTCAGGAGCACGCTGCCCGAACCGGCCCGCCGGGTCGCCGGGGAGGCCCTGCAGAGCACGCTCGTCGATCTCGTCGGACTCTCGCTGATCGGAAAGCAGGCGCACTGGAACATCGTGGGCCCGCGCTTCCGGTCGATCCATCTGCAACTCGACGACGTGGTGTCGGTGGCCCGCTCGTTCGCCGACACGGTCGCCGAACGCTCCGCGGCGCTCGGCCTGCCGCCCGACGGCCGGCCAGAGACCATAGCCGCGGCCTACACACTGCCCGGCCCCAAGGAGGGCTGGGTGCGCGACACGGAGGCCGTCCAACTGGTCGTCGACACCCTGGCGGCGGCCATAGAGCGACTGCGTGAGCGCATCGACGCGACCGCCGAGCCGGACCCGGTGACACAGGACCTGCTGATCTCCATCACGAGCGAGCTGGAGAAGCAGCGCTGGATGTTCGACGCCGAGAACTGGCCGCGCGACGAGTGACGCAGACCCACGCGAAGAGCCGAACTCGCCCAGGAGGGGCACCATGACCGACGCCCTCGAACTCGACACGCTGTGGGCGGACTTCCACCGCGTGGTGAACATGACCTCGCAGGAGCTGGCCGCCTGGCTGCGGATCAGTGACGCGGACGAGGAGACCGAGCCGCTGCCGGACCAGGCGGGCACGCCGACCGGGCAGCACGTCCTCGCGATCCTCCAGAAGCGGCGCACGGACCTCACGGACGACGACATCCAGACGATGTACGACGTCGTGGACACCGTCACCGAAGAGGCGGACCTGGAGAACGAGCCCGAGCCCGAACAGACCCGCCGCAGGCATCAGTTGATGACGATCGGCCACGATCCGCTGAGGCCGTGAGCGGCGAGCGCCTCGGACACTCCCCGAGAGGAACCCGGCAAGAGCGGCGCCGGCAAGGCCGGCGATGCTCGCCGCCCTTGCCGGCCGGAGGTGGCCGAAGACAGCCTCAGCCGGGCCGCATGATCGTGAAAGACTGCTCGGACACTCCGTTGTCGAGCACTGGAGGACTGTGTGACCGGGTCCGAGCCGGCCGTATCGCGTATCGACACGAGCAGGCCGCATCCGGCCCGGGTGTACGACTGGTTCCTCGGAGGCAAGGACAACTACCCCGTCGACGAGGAGCTCGGGCGGCAGATCGCCGCGATGCCGGGGGACGCTCCGCGGCACGCGCGGGCCAACCGCCGGTTCATGGAGCGGGCCACCCGGGCGGTCGTCCGGGAATCGGGGATCCGGCAGTTCCTCGATGTCGGTTCCGGCATCCCGACCGAGCCCAATCTGCACCAGATCGCCCAGTCCGTCGTACCGGACGCACGGGTGTTGTACGTCGACAACGACCCGATCGTGCTCGCCCACGCGGCGGCCCTGCTGCGCGGCACTCCGGAGGGCGTGACGGAGTATGTGCAGGCCGACGCGCGTGAGCCGGAGCGGATTCTCGAAGAGGCCGCGTCCGTCCTCGACCTCGACCGGCCCGTCGCCCTGTCCCTGATCGCGCTGCTGCACTTCATCGCGGACGACGACGGCGCCCACCGGCTCGTGGACACGTTGGTCGGCGCGCTGGCGCCGGGCAGCTGTCTGGTGCTGTCGGCGATGACGGCGGACTTCGATCCGGAGAACGTCCGGCGGGGCATCGAGGCCTACACCGCGAGCGGGGTGACGCTCGTGGCCCGTTCGCACGCCGAAGTGGGCCGACTCTTCAGGGGACTTGAGCTGCTGGAGCCGGGCATCGTCTCCCTGTCGGACTGGCGGCCGCCCACGGCGGAGGGCCAGGAGAGGGAAGAGCCCGTGTCGCTGTACGGCGCAGTCGGCTTCAAGCGCTGACCCATCACCCGCCCCGCACCCTGCCTCAGCCGGGCAACCCCCTTCGTCAGCCGAGCAACCATCCCCCGTCCACGCTGAGTTCGACCGCGTTGACCGACCCGTTGCGCAGCAGGAAGTCCACGGCGTCGACCACGTCGGCCATGGAGGCGAGGCGCCCGGTGGGGGTCTCGGTGCGCAGGGCGGCGAGTACCTTCTCCGGCTTGTCCCGCCAGTAGGGACTGTCGCCGACGACGCCCGGGTGGATGGCGTTCACCCGGATCGGGGCGAGTTCGACGGCGAGGGTGTTCACCAGTCCGCCCACGCCCGCGTTGACCGTCGCGACGGTCGTCCCGCCCGGGTAGGGGCGTTCCTTGGCCTGCCCGCCGAAGAGCACGATCGCGCTGTCGTCGTGCAGCCGGGACACCAGGGTGTGCACGACCTCGGTGTAGCCGACGAGTTTGAGGGTGACGAGTTGCAGGGCGGCGTCGATGTCGTACTCGGTGACCTTGTTGTCGTCGCGGGAGACGCCCGCGAGCACGAGGTGGTCGACGCGCCCGACATCGGCCAGCGCGGCGGCGATCTCCATCGGCCGCGCGAGGTCGAGGCCGAGTCCGCGGGCACCGAATTCCTTGGCCAGGGTGTCGGCGCGGTGAGTGTCACGGCCGGTCAGGACGACCTCGTCCCCACGCCCGGCCCGCATCCGGGCGAACTCCAGGCCGATCCCGGACGTACCGCCCACAACGAGGACGTTGCTCATGACTCCAGGGCCTCCTTCAGGTACTCCCAGTCCCGCGTGAACCGGTAGGAGTGGCGCGGCGGCGGCTGCGGCGCCTGGGTCTCCAGCCAACGCAGCGGTCCCTGACCGGCGTTGGCGAAGCCGTGCACGCAACCGGCGCCCGCCCAGGCGCAGTCGCCGGGGCCGAGCCGGTACCGCTCGCCGTCGAACACCGCGTCCGCCTCCCCTTCGAGGAACAGGTACGTCTCCTCGAAGGGGTGGTCGTGCGTGCCGGCCACTCCGTCCGGCGCGTACTGCACCATGAACATGGTCGAGGCGACCGCGCCCAGGTCGCTGTCGACCATCATCTTCACCGTGATCCCGCTGTAGACGAGCAGCGCGGTCCGCATGCTCGCCGAGACCGCGAGCAGGTCCTGCGACTGCTTGCCGCGATCCATCTGCACGGGCTCGAAGTGGCCGAACGACCGGGTGCGCGGGTCGCGGACGTCGATGCGGACGGGGTCGCGCTCGGGCAGCGCGGGCACCGCCTGGGTGTCGTACCCGTAGCGGGCCCGCGGCACGGGGGCGAGCATGTCGGCCCAGCGTCCGGCGACGTGCCCGGCGCCGCGCCAGGCGTGCGGGACGCCGGTCGGGAGGAGGCCGTAGTCGCCCTCTTCGAGCAGGTAGGACCCCTCGGGCACATCGAGGATCACGGCCCCGTAGAGCACATGGAAGCTCTCCTCGTACGAGTGCACATGGGCCTCGACCCGGCCGTCGGGCCGTATCCCGCACAGGCCGAAGCCGGTGTGCACACTTCCGTCGTCCTCGCCGACCAACGTCCGCCGCCGGTAACCGAGTTCGTCGTACGGCGGCTCCGGGGCGTCGACGGCCCGGCGCACCAGGTGTCGGGTCATGCCGCGCTCCTCGCCTCCTTCGCGGCCAGGAGCCGGTCGCGGGACTCCTGGACCAGGCGCCGGGCCCGGTCGACGTCGGCCAGCAGCCTGCCGTCGCGCTTGCGGATCACGCCGTCGACGATGACCGTGTCGACGTTGGAGACGTCCGCCGACAGGGTCACGGCGGCTGCCGCGTCGTGCACGGGGGCGACGTTCAGCGCGGTGGCGTCGATCGCGACGACGTCGGCGCGCTTGCCTGGGGTCAGCGAGCCGGTGCGGTCCTCGACGCCGGCGACGTGGGCGCCGTTGCGCGTCGCGATCTCCAGCAGCTGACGCGCCGTCAACATCGTTTCGGGTACCGGCAGGTTGGCCTTCCAGCAGTCGGCGTTGACGCGGGCGCGTTCGGCGCCGAAGGCCGCGCGGATCTGGGTGAACATGTCGCCGGGCACGGTGGTGACGACGTCGATGCTGAGGGACGGCCGCAGCCCGTACTCGATGGCCTTCATCACGGGCGGCCAGCCGTGCCCCATCTGCAGCTCGACCTGCGGTGCGATCGAGACCGTACCGCCGCTGTCGGCGACCATCTGCCACTCGTCCTCGTGGAAGTAGCAGCAGTGGACGTAGGTGGTGTCGGCGCCGAGGAGTCCCAGGCCGTGGAGCTGCTTGACCATGCCGAAGCGGCCCGCCAGGCGGCCCATCGCCACGTGCACGGTGATCGGGATGTCCAGCTCGCGGGCGAGGGCCCACTCGGCGGTGACGACGTCGTCGGTGCAGAAGCCGGGGCCGCGGGTGGCCAGGGCCATGGTCAGCAGGCCGTCGTCGGAGGGGAAGTAGGTGCCGCGGATCCGTCGTACGTCGTCGCCGGGGATCGTGATCTTGCTCTCGAACCAGTAGTCGGCGAGGGAGGTGTTGGCGCTGCCGTACGCGTACTGGGCGCGGATGCCGGACTCGGTGAGCCCCTGGATCGCGGCGTCCGGGTGGGCGGGCGTGTTGTTGATGTGCGACCAGTCGACAAGGGTCGTGATGCCGGCGTTCAGGCACTCCAGCGATCCCGCGAGGTTGCCCGCGTACACGTCCTCGGGGGTGTAGAGCGGTGCGAAGGTGTCCAGGATGTCGACGAAGTAGTCGTCCAGGGTGGCGTCGGGGGCGACATTGCGGATCGGCGCCTCCCAGGTGTGGCGGTGGGTGTCGACGAATCCGGGGATCACGATCCGGCCGGTCATGTCGAGCACTTCGGCGTCGGCGCTGATCTCCGGCCGCACCGCCGTGATCTTCCCGTCCTCGATGAGGACGTCCCCTTGCGGGAGGTCCCCGATGTCGGGGTCCATCGACAGCACGTGTCCTGCGCGCAGGAGTATCCGATGGGGCATCGTTCTTCCTCCCATGGGGGTTCAGTAGGCGGCCAGGCCGCGTACGGCCGCCACGACCTTGTCGACGGTGGGGATGACCTCCTCTTCGAGGGCGTCGGCGAACGGCAGCGGGACGCACTCCCCCGCCACCCGCCGGACCGGTGCGTCCAGCAGGGCGAACCCCTCGTCGGCGACGACGGAGACGACCGTCGCACCCCAGCCGCCCTGGTACGGGTTCTCCTCGACGGTGACGAGCCGCGAGGTCCTGCCGAGCGAGGCGAGCACGGTGCTCATGTCCAGCGGCACCAGACAGCGCAGGTCGACGACCTCGGCCTCGATGCCCTCGCCGGCCAGGAGCTCGGCGGCCTTCAGCGCGACCGGCACCATCGAGGCAAGCGCGACGAGCGTGACGTCGGCGCCCTCACGCACGACGGCGGCGCGGCCCAGCTCGACGACGTGGTCCGGCGGCGGGGGCGCGCCTTTGGTGGCGAGCAGCCCCTTGTGCTCGAAGAAGACGACCGGGTCGTCGCTGCGGATCGCCGCCGCCATCATGCCGATCACGTCGGCGGGGGTCGCCGGTGCGGCGATCTTCAGGCCGGGCACGGTGAACGCCCAGTTCTCGGTGGCCTGGGAGTGCTGGGCCCCGAAGCCGAGCCCGCCGCCGTTGGCGGTGCGCACGACGAGCGGCACGGTGACCTGACCGCCCGTCATGTACCGCACTTTGGGGATCTCGTTGGCGAGATAGTCCCAGCAGCAGGCCAGGAAGTCGGAGAACATGATCTCGGCGACCGGCCGCATCCCGGTCATCGCGGCGCCCATGGCGGCCCCCACGATGGCCTGCTCGGAGATGGGCGTGTCCCACACCCGCCCGGCCCCGAACTCCTCACGCAGCCCGACCGTCGTCTTGAACACCCCGCCGGCCTCGCCGATGTCCTCGCCCAGGCACACGACGGTCGGATCGCGCCGCATCTCCCGCGCGATGCCCTCGGCGACCGCCTCCCGGTAGCTGATCACGTCCGCCACGCCGCACCCCCGTCCGCCCATACGTCGGTCAGCGCCTCGCGCGGATCGGGTTCGGGGCCCGCCTTCGCTGCCTCAACGGCCTTCTGCACGAGGGACGTCGCTCGCTCATCCGCCTCGGCGACCACCGCCTCCGGTACCCCCATCTCGACGAGCCGCCCGCGTGCCAGGTCCAACGGGTCGTGCTTCAGCCAGCGTTCGACCTCCTCGGCCGGGCGGTAGGTGGCCGGGTCGGCGCGACTGTGCCCGAAGTGGCGGTAGGTCTGCGCCTCCAGCAGTGCGGGCCCGTCTCCCGCCCGGGCCCGCCGCGCGAGCCGGGCCACCGCGTCCTCCACGGCGACGACGTCGTTGCCGTCCACGACCTCGCCCGGGACGCCGTACGCGGGCGCCCGGTCGGCCGCTGGCCGGGGCACGGCCGTGACGTCGGCGATCGGGGTGTACTCCATGTACAGGTTGTTCTCGCAGACGAACAGCACCGGCAGCTTCCATACGGCGGCCAGGTTGAGCGCCTCGTGGAAGGCGCCGATGTTGGTGGCGCCGTCGCCGAAGAAGGCGACGGCGATCTGCTCGGTGCCGCGCAGCTTGGCCGACCAGGCGGCGCCGGCCGCCATCGGGAGGTGGGCACCGACGATGGCGTAGGAGCCGAGCATGCCGGTGGACGCCTTGGTCAGGTGCATGGAGCCGCCCTTGGCCTTGCACAACCCCGTGGCCCGGCTCATGAGTTCGGCGAGGCACTCCTGCGGGGTGGCGCCCCGGGCCATCGCGTGATGGTGGCCCCGGTAGGTGGCGAAGACGTAGTCGTCGGGGCGCAGGGCGGCGCTCGCTCCGACGGCGACGGCCTCCTGTCCGGCGGCGAGGTGGGTGGTGCCCTTGACGAGGCCCTGGAGGAACAGGTCGTGGGCGGCCTTCTCCGTACGGCGGATGACGGCCATCTGCTCGTAGGCGGCGAGGAGTTCGGCCGGGTCCATCAGCGCGCCCCGTCGCCATGAGAGGTGCTGACGGAGGTGTTGGGAGAGGTGCCGAGGGAGGTGTTGAGGTGGGACTGCGACTCGCGCCGGGTGTTGAGCTCCCCGCCCACCGTCCAGTACTTGCGGCCCGCCACCAGCAGTTCCTCCGCCGGGAACTTGGTGATGACCTCGCAGCCGTCGGCGGTGACGACCAGTTCCTCCTCGATGCGGGCGGCGGACCAGCCGTCGGCGGCCGGCCAGTAGGTCTCCAGGGCGAACACCATGCCCTCTTCGAGGACCTCGGGGTGGTCGAGGGAGACCAGCCGGCTGAAGATCGGCTTCTCCCAGATCGACAGACCGACGCCGTGCCCGTACTGCAGGGCGAACGCGGCGGTCTCGTCGGCGAACCCGAACTCCTCGGCGCGCGGCCAGACCTGGACGATGGCGGCGGTGGTGGCCCCGGGGCGGACGAGGGCGATGGCCTGGTCCATGTACTCGCGGCAGCGGACGTAGGCGTCGCGCTGGGCACGGGACGCGCTGCCGACGGCGAAGGTGCGGTAGTAGCAGGTGCGGTAGCCGAGGTGGCTGTGCAGGATGTCGAAGAAGGCGGGGTCGCCCGGGCGGATCAGGCGGTCGCTGTAGACGTGCGGGTGGGGTGAACAGCGTTCGCCTGAGATCGCGTTGACCCCCTCGACGTACTCGCTGCCGAGGTCGTACAGCACCTTGCTGACCACGCCGACACACTCGTTCTCGCGCACGCCGGGGCGCAGATAGCCGTACAACTCCTCGTAGGCGGCGTCCACCATCGCGCAGGCCTGGGTGAGCAGGGAGATCTCGTCCGGGGTCTTGATGCGGCGCGCCTCCAGGAAGACCTGCTGTCCGTCGACGACCTCGATACCCTCGGCGCGCAGCGCGGTGAGGATCGGCATCTCGGCGACGTCGATGCCCAGCGGCTCGCCGGCCAGACCGTGCTCGCGCAGCTCGGCGGCGATCTTCGCGGCGACGTCCTGGGCGATCCCGGCGTCCGGGTGGAAGGCCCCGCGGAGTGTGGAGATACCGGCACGGGCCCCGGTGGGCGGGCTGCCTTCCTTGCCGTCGCCGTAGTCGAGCCACGGGTTGTAGAGCTGGTGGTGGCGGGCGGCGGAACCGAAGTCCCAGACGACCGGCTCCCCGCCGCGCACCAGCAGGGCGAAGCGGATCAGCTTGTCCATCGCCCAGGTGCCGATGTGCGTGGCGGTCATGTAGCGGATGTTGGCGAAGTCGAAGCTGAGCACCGCGCCCAGCTCGGAGCGGTTCAGGGTCTCGTTCAGGCGGGCCAGCCGCCGCTTGCGCAGCCGGTCCAGATCGACGCGCTCTTCCCAGTCGACGGCATTGGGTCCGAATGTGCGGATCGCCATGGCGAACACCCCCACTTCGGAGTGAACGACCGCGCGCCGCGAGTGTCAAGTGTCACTGAACACGAACCAGACGCCCACGGCCGGTACGTCACCATCATTGCGGTAGCGGTGCGGAGTCGTCGACTCGAAGCAGACCGCGTCGCCGGGGCGCAGGGTGTACTCCTCGAAGCCGAGGGTGAGGACCAGCTCGCCCGAGGTCAGGCAGCCGTACTCGGTGCCCGTGTGACGCATGAGGCCGCCGGAGCTGGAGGAGGCGCCGCCGGGCCGGTAGGTCACCTGGAGGAAGTCGACGTCCGCGCCGGGAACATGGCCGAGACGCTCCCACACCACACCCGAGTCCAGCTCCAGCACCTCCCGCTCGTCCGGCGTGACCAGCGGGCCGATGCGGCGGCCGGGGTCGGCGGCGAAGGCGGCGAGGGCGTGCAGGACGGTGCCGGAGGCCGCCGCCACGGGGGAAACGGCTGCGGGGGGCGCGACCGAGGGGGGCACGGCTGCGGCCTCACCCACCTCGAAGAGTGACTCGACGGAGATCGCGAGGGCCGTGGTGATCGCGTACAACGTGCTCACGGAGGGCTGCGTCTTGCCGGTCTCGATCTGCGAGATCAGGCTCGCCGACACCCCGACCTCGCGGGCCAGGGCGCGCAGGCTCATCCCGCGCGCGAGGCGTGCGTGCCGGATGCGCGCTCCGACGGGTGGTGCGTCGGCGGGTGACACGGACGGATCCTCCCCCGGTTCTCGTGGGCCGCCGGGCCTGGGCCGCCGGGCCACTGGACCGCTGGGTCTGCGGTGTGCAGCCTCATTGAACAGCGGGGTCGGTCCACTGCGCCAGCGTGACAGGCCGACGGCCCCGCCGGGCGCCAACGCCACCGCCACCGCCACCGAGGCTCAGCGCTTCCCCGCCGGAATCACCGCCCGCACCTCCCACCCCACGCCGCCCCGCGGCCCGGCGTGCAGTTCGCCGCCCAGCGCGGTCACCCGCTCCTTCAGGCCGACCAGTCCGAAGCCGCCCCCGTGCGCGGCGGCCGGCAGCTGCGTGCCGCCCCGGCCGTCGTCCGCCACCGACACCACCAGGCGGCCGGCGTCGTCCCGCAGCAGGACCTCGACATGCGCGGCATCGGCCGCGTGACGGCGAATGTTGGTCAGGGCCTCCTGGACGACCCGGAAAGCCGAGGTCTGCACCTCATGGGGCAGGTCGTCCGACACGGCGGGGTCGCGGTGCAGGGTGACCCGCTGGACCGGGCTCGCGAAGCCGTCCGTCAGGTCGACGATGCCCGCCAGGTCGCCGACCGGGCGGCGGTCGGCATCCTCGCCGGTGTCGCGCAGCACGCCGACCGTGCGACGCATCGAGGCGAGGGCCTCGGTGGCCGCGCGTTCGATACCGGCCAGGACCGGGTCGATGTCCTGCGGCTGGGTCCGCGCCATCATGCGGGCCATCTGCGTCTGCACGAGGATCCCGGTGACATGGTGGGCGACGAAGTCGTGCAGATCGGCGGCGATGGCGACGCGTTCGGCGCGCCGGGTCTCGCTGACGGCGAGGGTCCGCCGGTAGTCCATCGTGCGCAGGTACACGGCGAGCCCGGCGAAGAGGGCGATCAGTACCAGAGCGGCCACCATGAAGCCCAGCACGCCGGGGTCCAGCGGCCCGAGCAACCGAACCGGCAACAGCAACAGTGCGACCACGTCGAGGGCGCCGCACCACCAGGCCGCACGCGGCGGGCACTGCCGTACCGCGATGAACAACAGGCACAGCAGGATCACGACCTCACCGGGACCGAAGACGTTCGTCCTCAGGGTCACCAGCGACCCCACCGAGTACAGGGCGGAGACGAGGGCGGGCACGGCGGTGCGCACCTGGGGCGTGAGCCGGTCCGGCCGCCGTCCCTCCGGCCACAGCACTGCGGCCAGGCCCACCAGCAGGACGCCCAGGGTCGGCCAGACCGGGCTCGCCGTCGGCAGGACGCTCGTCCCGTCGGAACCGGAGAAGAGGACGTCGACGACGCAGGCGGCCAGCAGGACGCCCACGGCGAAGCCCCGGGCGCAGCTGCGGGGGGACACGGACTTCATGCCGATCACGGTAGGCGAGGACGGACCCGGCGGGATCGGCCGATCGGCCGAGGGGCCCGGCGCTGACGCGGGCCTTATGGCCGAGGCGCGCGCCCGGGCGTGCGGGCGAGGGTGGTGCCACATCGTCACCACGGACATCAGGAGCAAGTGATGCAGAGCAACCGGTTCGCGATCGGCGTCGCGGGCGGTGTGACCGCCGTGGTCGCGCTGGGCGGCCTCGGCACCTGGCTGTTCTCCGGCACCGAGTCGACCAGCGGTCTGGACGACCACAGCACGGCGACGGTGGGCGGCCACCGGGCGCTCGCCGAATGGGTCGTCGCGGGCCGCACCGAGAGCAAGTACCACCCGCTGCCCTGGGTCGGCGACAAGCTGACCGGCGTCTCCTGCCCGACCGGCCTCAAGGCCGTGGCCGGAGCCTCCATCATCTGCACCGGCAAGAAGAGCGACGGCGAGGTCGTCCGCATCCCCGTCCGTGTGACCCAGGCCGACGCCAAGAGCGTCACCTGGAAGTTCGAGCGCTGAGAGAGGGCGACGACACATCATGAGCACCGTCCTGGCCGGTTACGGCCTCGTCAAGAAGTACGGCCCCACCACCGCCCTGGCCGGCGTGGACGTGGAGGTCCGCGAGCGCGACTCGCTGGCGATCATGGGGCCGTCGGGGTCGGGCAAGTCGACCCTGCTGCACACCCTCGCCGGGATCATCCGGCCGAACGAGGGCCAGGTGCTGCTGCGCGGCGAGCGCGTCGACAACCTGGGCGAGAACCGGCTCAGCGCGTTGCGCCGCAAGCGGTTCGGGTTCGTGTTCCAGTTCGGCCAACTGCTGCCGGAGCTGCCCGCCGAGGAGAACGTCGCCCTGCCGCTGATGCTGGAGGGCACCCCGCGCCGGCAGGCCGTCGACCGCGCCCGCCGCTGGTTCGCGCCGCTGGGCCTGGAGGGCCTGGAGCAGCGCCGCCCCGGCCAGCTCTCCGGCGGCCAGGCCCAGCGCGTCGCCATCGCCCGCGCCCTGGTCGCCGAGCCCGACGTGGTCTTCGCCGACGAACCGACCGGCGCCCTGGACCAGCGCACCAGCGAGGAGGTGATCCGGCTGCTGACCTCGGTCACCCGCGCCTCCGGAGCCGCCCTGGTGATGGTCACCCACGACGCCGACGTCGCCGCCCACTGCGACCGGATCCTCCAGGTCCGGGACGGCCGGATCAGCAACTACAGCCAGTTCACGGTCGCCTGACCTCGCCCCGCCGCCCGACGCCCCCGGAGCCCGCCCCATGTCCTCCCCCGTCCTGCCCCTGACCTGGCACCTCACCAAGTCCTCCGGCCGCCGCGGCCTGCAGAGCCACCTCCTGGCAGCCGGAGCCGCGGCCGTCGGCGCGTTCGTGATGCTGGTGATCGTCGCCGCGACCCTCGGCGCCGGCACGCGCGCCGACCACACCAAGTGGCGCACCCCTGACGCCGTACCGGCGAAGCAGGCCACCGCCGTCCAGGCCCTCGCCACGACCTACGTCCGCCACGAGCCGGTCACGGTCGTCTCGCTGGCCCAGCTGCCCGACCGCGAGCAGACCCCCGCGCCGCCCGGCCTGAACTCCTTCCCGAAGCAGGGCGAGGTGTACGTCTCCCCCGCGCTGGCCGACCTGCTGCGCGAACTGCCCGTGAACCAACTCGCCGACCGCCTCCCGAAGGTGAAGTCGTACGGCACGATCGGCACCGCCGGTCTCGCCGCCCCGGACGAGCTCGTCGCCATCGTCGGGCGGACGCCGAACGCCCCTGCCGTCTCCAAGGCGGCCGGGGACACCTCCTCCTGGTTCGACTTCGGCCAGACGGAGCGCGCGAAGATCTCCGGGTTCACCGGCGATACGCCGAGCATGTTCACCTCCGGCGACCAGGGAATCGCCGTCATGGGCGTCATCCTGCTCGCGATGCCCGTGGTCGTACTGTCGGCGGCCGCCGGACGCCTCGGCGCGGCCCGGCGCGAACAGCGGCTCGCCGCCCTGCGGCTGGCCGGCGCGACCCCGCGCCAGATCATCGCCATGACCGCCCTGGAAGCGACGGCACTCGGCGCCGTCGGGGCCCTGACGGGTGCGCTCGCGTACGTGGTGCTGCTGCCCGCGCTCGCGCAGGTGCCGTTCGGCGTGGGCACCTGGTACGTCGACACGCTGTGGGTCGGACTGCCCTGGCTGGCGACCGTCGTCGTCGCGGTCACCGCCCTCATCACCGTCAGCGCAGTGTCGATGCTGCGCCAGGTCGCGAACTCGCCGCTCGGCGTCGCCCAGCAGGCCGACCCCCGGCGCACCCGCATGATCCGCCTCGCCTTCTTCGCGGCGTCCCTGGCCGTCATCTTCCTGTTCAGCGGCGGAGGTCTGGAGGCGAAGCAGGCAGTCGCCCTGCTCCTGCTGTTCTACGGCGCGTTCTGGCTGTTCGGCCCCTGGGTGGTGGACCGGCTCGGCCGCCTGGTGAGCCGCTTCGCCAAGCGACCGGCGACCCTGCTGGCCGGCCGCCGGCTCAGCGACGACCCGCGCGGCGCCTGGCGCACCGTCAGCGGGCTGGTGCTGGCCGGGTTCGCCGCCGGGTTCTTCTCCGTCAGCATGCTCGGCACCGACACCTCCCAGTACCGGGGCCAGATCGCCGTGAGCACGGCCAACGCCTCCGAGGCCCGGCACGCGGCCACCGAGGCGCGCACCCTCCTGAGCCGGGCGGGCGTGACCGCGACCGTCACCACCGGCCGCGCCGACGTCTACGACAACCTTCTCAGCGGTGGCCCCGGCGTGATCGCCCATGTCGAGGGCGGCCAGGAGCAGCTGGACACGGCCGTCACCGCCCTCACACCGCTCGGCGACGGCCGGTTCCCCTACGGCCAGGACTACGCCGGCGGGTCGGACAAGGCGGCCTTCGACCGCCTGGACGCCGTCGCCTTCGGCACCCTGGCGCTGAGCTTCCTCGTCGCCGCCGCCTCGGCCGGTCTGACCGCCGCCGCGAACGTGCTGGACCGGCGTCGCGTCTACGGTCTGCTGCGGCTGGCGGGAACCCCGTTGAAGGTGCTGGACCGGGCGCGCGTGCGCGAAACCGTCATCCCCCTGGTCGTCCTGGCCGGCGGCACCACCGCCATGGGGGCATACGGCTCCTACCAGCTGAACAAGGCGGCCGGCGCCACGATCAACACCTCCGGGGCGATCGAACTCGTCGTCTGTGTCGTCATCGGCGCCGTGGCCATGTTCGCCGCGATCTCCGGCAGCCGACCGCTGCTGCGCAAGGTCACCGCCGACCCGGCACAGACGGCCGACTGACCGCCGACCGACCTCCGAGGGGCCTGCCCATTGCCAAGGGCGGCGGGCCCCTCCGTGAATTCCGTAAGGCATGATCGAGCCATGACCGTCCCGCCCCCGCCCGGCGCACCCATCCGCGTCCTCATCGCCGACGACCAGGAGATGGTCCGCACCGGCTTCCGCTTCTTCCTCAACGCCCAGCCCGACATCACCGTGGTCGCCGAGGCGGCCGACGGTGAGGAGGCGGTGGCGCTGGCCCGGCGGGAGCGGCCGGACGTGTGTCTGCTGGACATCCGGATGCCGAAGCTGGACGGCCTGGAGGCGACCCGGCTGCTGGCGGGGCCCGACGTGGCCGACCCGATGCGGGTCGTCGTGGTGACCACCTTCGACCTCGACGAGTACGTGTACGGGGCGCTGCGCGGCGGTGCGTGCGGGTTCCTGCTGAAGGACTCGGGGCCCACCCTCCTCGCGGAGGCGGTGCGCGCCGCCGCGGCCGGTGACTCACTGGTCTCGCCGTCGGTCACGGTCCGCCTCCTCAAGCACGTCACCGCCCCCCAGGTCGTCTCCGCCGCCCCGGTGAAGCCCACGGCCCCTCCCACGGAACCCCTCACCGACCGTGAACTCGACGTCGTCCGCCTGGTCGCACTCGGCCGTACGAACGCCGAGATCGCCGCCGAGCTGTACGTCTCCCTGTCCACGGTCAAGACGCATCTGTCCAGCGTCCAGCTGAAACTGTCCGCCCGGAACCGTGTCGAGATCGCGGCCTGGGCCTGGCAGCACGGGTACGGACAGCCCGGCGGGTGAGGCGCCGACCCTGCCGGTGGCGGTCACTCGAACGGGCCTGTGCCGGTGGTGGGCCCTCGGGTCCGGTGGTGCGCTGAGGACATTCGTCACGTTCTCTGGAGGCACCACGATGACCCGTCGTCCGACCCGGCTTGTCCGCGTCCTCTCCTCGGCTCTGGCCGCAGGCGCGCTGGCGACCACCGCCGCCTGCTCGTCCGACGGCGACAGCGACGGTTCACGTGGCTCGGGCGTCACCGCGTCACCCGCGGCCAGGAAGCAGCCGACCGCCTCGCCCACCGCCACCCTCACCGAGTCGGGTGCGCAGACCGCGCTGATCACCGCGGCGGACATCGAGGACGACTGGACGCAGGTCAGGGACACGGAGGCCGAGAACTGGCGCGACAGCCTGCTCATCGGCACGGTCGACGTCTCGGACTTCCTCAGCGCCAAGGCCGACGCCGCCGACTGCCAGCGGCTCATGGACTCCCTCTTCGACGACGACCTGCTGGGCAGGCCGTCGGGAGCGTCCGCGCTGCGCGGCTTCCAGGAGGGTGACTCCCGGCTGCTGTACCAGGTCGCCTCCTATGAACGGACCGACCCGCAGGAGTCCTTGGACTGGATGGCGACCCTGCCGGAGAAGTGCGACGAGTTCACCGTGACCGACGACGGCGAGCAGCGCACGGTCCAGGTCATCGAGCCCGCGCTGCCCGACGTGGGCGACGCCCGTGAGGGCCTGCGTGTCACGGTGAAGGGCGAGACCGGGGGCGAGGACGCCACGCTGACCCTGGACGTCGCCGCCGTGCGCGTCGGCAACAACGCGATCACCGTCACGGCGGGCGGCCTCGACGGGGACGAGCACGACTCCGTCGAGCAGGCGGTGCAACTCGGCACCCAGCGCCTCGAGGACGTCCTGGCCGGGAAGTCGCCGGCCGCGACCCCCAGCGAGATCGAGTAGCACGGCCGACGTCTCCCTCGCGCACGCCAACCGCCCTGCCGGCTCTGCCGATTCCCGGGACAACGTGATCAACGGGGCGGCACAATGGCGGCGATGGCCGGTTTCGGTCGTTCGTGCGAGGAGAGGACAAGTCGTGAGTGATGGCCACACCCCGTCGGGCGGGTCGGCGAAGCTGAACACCGGTGTGGCGCACAACGCGCGCGTGTGGAACTACTGGATCGGCGGCAAGGACAACTACGAGGTCGACCAGCAGGTCGGCGAGCAGGTCGCCGGGATGTTCCCGATCATCCGCGACATCGCCCGCGCGGACCGCGACTTCCTCGGCCGGGCCGTGCGCTTCGTGGCCGAGGAGCGCGGCGTGCGGCAGTTCCTGGACATCGGCACCGGGCTGCCGACGGCGGACAACACCCACGAGATCGCCCAGCGCGTCGCACCCGACTCGCGGATCGTGTACGTCGACAACGACCCGATCGTCCTGGTGCACGCCCGCACCCTGCTGACCGGCACCCGCGAGGGCACCACCGCCTACATCGACGCGGACGTGCACGACCCGGACGCCATCGTGGAACGCGCCGCGCGGACCCTGGACTTCACGAAGCCCGTCGCCGTGATGATGCTGGGCATCCTCAACTTCGTCCTCGACTACGACAAGGCCCGCGAGATCGTACGGCGCGTCCTGGCCGCCGTACCCTCCGGCAGCCACCTCGTCCTGACGCACCCGACCTTCGACTCCGAGCTCGGCGGCGAGGGCCAGATCCCGGCGATGAAGTTCTGGAACGAGAACGCCACGCCGCCGATCACCGCCCGCAGCGGCACCGACATCGCCGCCTTCTTCGAGGGCCTGGAGCTGCTGGAGCCGGGCATGGTGTCCTGCGCGCAATGGCGGGCCCCCGACTCTCCCGTTCCGGTGCCGCAGTACGGCGCGGTGGCCGTGAAACCCTGACGCCCAGCAGGGACCGCACGAACCGGAACGACCCGGCCCGACCGGCCGAGCTCGTCGAGGAGACCGGGAGACCGTATGACCACCCTTGCCGATCCCGTCCCGGGAGGGCGTCCCGGTGACGTCGAGCGGGCCGGCGCGCTGAGCGACGAGCTGTCCGGGCGGGGCGTGCACGGGATCGTCCTGGCCTACGTCGACACGGCGGGCATCGCCCGGGTGAAGACGATCCCGACGGCGAGGCTCACCTCGGCGGCGGCCTGGGGTGTGGGGATGTCACCGGTGTTCGACACGTTCCTCGCGAACGACTCCATCGTCACCACCGATGTCCTCGGATCCCCGGACGGCGATCTGCGCCTCTACCCCGACCTCGACCAGCTGGTGGAACTGTCCGGACAGCCCGGCTGGGCGTGGGCGCCGGTCGACCGGATCACCCAGGAGGGCGAGCGGCATCCCGCGTGCAGCCGCACCTTCCTGCGCCGGACCGTCCAGGAGGCCGCCGGGCGGCACGGCATCACCTTCAGGGCGAGCATCGAGATCGAGTGGTCCGTCGCTCAACCTCCGGACACCGACGGCGAGTTCGTGCCCGCGGTCACGGGCCCGGCGTACGGCGCCACCCGCCAGGTCGAGTTGAGCGACTGCGCCGCCGATCTGCTGGCGGCGCTCGCACGACAGGGCGTGGGGGTCGACCAGCTCCATCCCGAGTACGCGGCCGGGCAGTTCGAGCTGTCGGTGAGCGCGCTCGACCCGGTGGCGGCGGCCGACCGCAGCGTGCTGGTGCGGCAGACGATCCGGGCGGTGGCGCGGCGTCACGGCCTCGCGGTGTCCTTCGCCCCGGCGGTCCTCGGGCAGGGCGTCGGCAACGGCGGTCACGTCCACCTCTCCGCCTGGCGCGACGGCGTCAACCTGCACGCGGGCGGCGACCGGCGGCACGGCATGCGGCCCGAGGCCGAGTCCTTCGCGGCCGGCGTGCTCGCCCACCTCCCCGCCCTCACCGCGGTGACCGCACCCAGCCCGGCGAGCCATCTGCGGCTCAAGCCCTCGCAGTGGGCCGGGGTGTTCACCGCATGGGGCCGGGAGACGCGCGAGGCGGGGCTGCGCGTCATCACCGGCACGGCGGGCCACCGCGACCAGGCGGCCAACCTGGAGGTCAAGCCTGTGGACCTGGCCGCCAACCCGTACCTCGCGCTCGGCTGTCTGATCGCCGCCGGGCTGGACGGGCTGGCGTCGGACGCACGGCTACCACCGGAGATCACCGGCGACCCGGCCCACCTGGATGCGGAGGAGGCGGACGCGAGAGGTGTCCGCAGACTGCCGGCCTCCCTGGACGAGGCAGTCGAGGAGTTCCGTACGAACGAGCCCCTGCGTGCCGCGCTCGGCCCGGTCCTCGCCGACGCCGTCATCGCCGTACGCCAGGGAGAAGCCGCCGCCGTGGCCGGGCTGGACGACGACCAGGTGGCGGCGGCGTACCGCTGGAAGTACTGACATGAGCGCCACCGGGCCGGTCCACGAGGCGCTCGCGGCGCTGCCGCTGGTGGACCATCACTGCCACGGGGTCGTCACCACCGACCTGGACAGGGACGGCTTCGAGTCCCTGCTCACCGAAGGCGAGCCCTGGCCCGGCAGCTCGCCCTTCGACACTCCGGTCGGCGTGGCCGTACGCCGCCACTGCGCCCCCCTGCTGGATCTGCCGCGCCACGCCACCGCCGGGGCGTATCTGGGCCGGCGCGCGGAGCTGGGCCGGGACGAGGTGAACCGACGGTTCCTGACCGCCGCCGGAACGGAGGTGTTCTGCGTCGACACCGGGTACACCCCGCAGCTCCTCACCACGCCCCGGGAACTGGCGGAGACCGTCGACGCGACCGCGTACGAAGTCGTACGGCTGGAAGTGGTCGCCGAAGCGGTGGCGGCGGGGGGAGTCGAACCGGACGCGTACGCCGTCGCGGTCCGCACGGCCGCCGAGGAAGCCGTACGGCGGCCGGGCGTGGTGGCCGTGAAGTCGGTGGCCGCCTACCGCACCGGCTTCGACCTGGACCCGGCGCGCCCCTCGGACGCGGAGGTCACCGAGGCGGCCCGGCGCTGGTCGGCGCGGGGCGGCCGACTGACCGACCCGGTCCTCGTACGGCATCTGCTGTGGACCGCCGTCGATCTCGGCCTGCCCCTCCAGCTGCACACGGGTTTCGGCGACAACGACATCCGCCTGCACCGGGTGGACCCCACCCACCTGACGGACTGGCTGCACCTCACCAAGGGCACGATCCCCGTCCTGTTCCTGCACTGCTGGCCCTACCAGCGCCAGGCCGCGTTTCTGGCGGCGGTCTTCGAGCAGGTGTACCTGGACGTGGGCCTCACCCTGCACCATGTCGGCCCTGCCCGGTCCCGGGCGGTCCTGGCGGAGGCGCTGGAGATCACCCCGTTCCGCAAACTGCTGTACAGCTCCGACGCCTATGGTCTGCCCGAGTTCCACCTGCTCGGCGCAGTGGCGTTCCGCCGCGGCCTGGGCGAGCTGCTCCAGGACCTTGTGGACGCCGACGAGCTGAGCCTGCCGGACGCGCTGCGGATCGCGGCGTGGACGGCCGGCGACAACGCCCGCCGCCTCTATGGACTGCCGTTACCCGAACCCGCCCCCACCCCCGAACCCCGCCCGCACCGCGACTGAGCGGTCGCAATTCCCGGAAAGTATGATCAAGCAATGTCTGACATGACCGAAACCACGCCCGGCTGGCTGACAAGCGACGAGCTGGAGCAGGCACGCGCCCGCATGCCGATCTTGTACGTCGAGGCCGTGCCCGTGCGCGTCGACGACAGCGGCGAGGTCACCAGCATCGGCCTCCTGCTGCGCATCGGAGCGGACGGAACGGTGAGCCGGACCCTGGTCTCCGGCCGCGTCCTGCACCACGAGCGAGTCCGCGACGCCCTCCTGCGCCACCTGGAGAAGGACCTCGGCCCGATGGCGCTCCCCCGGGTCCCGACCTCCCTGCAGCCGTTCACCGTCGCGGAGTACTTCCCGACGCAGGGCGTCACGGCGTACCACGACCCGCGCCAGCACGCGGTCTCCCTCGCCTACGTCGTCCCGGTCACGGGTGACTGCCGCCCCCGCCAGGACGCCCTCGACCTGGTCTGGTTCAGCCCGCAGGAGGCCCTGTCGCCGGCGGTGCAGAGCGAGATGCCGGGCGGGCACGGGGTGCTGCTGAAGCAGGCGCTGGCCCATGTGGGCTGCGTGGTCTGACCCGTCGCGGGGGCCGGGGGCATGCCCGTCGTTGTGATCGGGGCCTGGCGTAGCGCTGCGGGCGGTCGGCGACGACGCGGGCTTCGGAGCGACAAGGAAGCGACAAAGACAAGGGCAAGGAGGTCACCCACTCCTTGCCACTCTCAACCTATAGCGCACCGGGGGCCTTGCGGCAAGACCCCCCTCGTCCCGCAGAATCTCCGGCCGAAGCCCGTATCTGCGGAAATGAGTGTTGCGATGATCGACGTGATCGTGGCCGGCGGTGGGCCGACCGGCTTGATGCTCACCGCCGAGTTGCGGCTGCACGGCGTGCACGTGGTCGTGCTGGAGAGGGACGCGGAGCCGGCGCCGTTCGTGCGCGCGCTGGGCCTCCATGCGCGCAGCATCGAGGTGATGGCCCAGCGCGGCCTGCTGGAGCGGTTCCTCTCGCGGGGGCGGCAGCACCCGGTCGGCGGCTACTTCGCCGGTATCAGCAAGACCGCGCCCGACCGGCTGGACACCGCGCATGCCTACGTCCTCGGCATCCCGCAGACCATCACCGACCGCCTCCTGGCCGAGCGCGCCATCGAGCTCGGCGCCGAGATCCGGCGTGGCCGCGAGCTGGTCGGGCTGAGCCAGGACGAGCACGGGGTCACCGCCGAACTGGCCGACGGCACTCGGCTGCGCTCGCGTTACCTCGTCGGCTGCGACGGCGGACGCAGCACGGTGCGCAAGCTGATCGGCGTCGGCTTCCCCGGCGAGCCGACCAGGGTGGAGACCCTGCTGGGCGAGATGGAGGTGACCGCGCCGCCGGAGACGGTGGCGGCCGTGGTCGCCGAAGTCCGCAAGACCCAGAAGCGGTTCGGCGTCGGGCCCTTCGGGGAGGGCGTGTTCCGCGTCGTCGTGCCCGCCGAGGGGGTGGCCGAGGACCGCTCGGTCCCGCCGACCCTGGAGGAGGTCAAGCGCCAGCTGCGGGTGTTCGCCGGCACCGACTTCGGTGTGCACTCACCGCGCTGGCTGTCCCGCTTCGGCGACGCCACCCGGCTGGCCGAGCGCTACCGGGTCGGCCGGGTGCTGCTGGCCGGCGACGCGGCACACATCCATCCACCGGTCGGCGGGCAGGGGCTCAACCTCGGTATCCAGGACGCGTTCAACCTCGGCTGGAAGCTCGCCGCCACGGTGAACGGCTGGGCACCGGAAGGGCTGCTGGACAGCTACGGCACCGAACGGCGTCCGGTGGCCGCCGACGTGCTGGACAACACCCGGGCACAGATGGAGCTGATGTCCCCCGAGCCGGGCCCTCAGGCGGTGCGCCGACTGCTGTCGGAGTTGATGGACTTCGAGGAGGTGAACCGGCATCTGACCGAGAAGATCATCGCGACCGGGATCCGCTACGACTTCGGCGAGGGCCACGAACTGCTCGGCCGACGGCTGCGGGACGTGCGGCTGAAGCGGCGTCGCCTCTACGAGCTGATGCACCACGGCCGCGGCCTGCTGCTCGACCAGACCGGCCGGCTCTCGGTGCCGGGCTGGTCGGACCGGGTCGACCATGTCGTCGACGTCAGCGATGAACTGGACGCGCCCGCGGTGCTGCTGCGGCCGGACGGCCACATGGCGTGGGTCGGTGAAGATCAGCAGGATCTGCTCGGCCGTCTGCCCGAGTGGTTCGGCGCCGCCACCGCCTGAGCGCGCGGTCGCCCCCGGAGCGCCCGGGCGACGGCGACACGCTGTTGCTGGCCGCCGGAGAGCTGGGCGGGGCGGTGACCGAGCCGGCTGGAGAGGCCGGTCATCCGTGTCCAGCCACTGCTGGTCCGGTGTGCGGCCCGCGATGTCCATCGAGAGCGTGATGTAACCGTCGACCTGTGGAAAGCGCCCGGAAAACGGGGACACCGCGAGCCACTCCCCCTCTCCTCACCGGCAAGAGGCACTTCATATCGACGAGACCCGCCCTCTTCCCGGTCTCGTCCTTTCGGCCTCGCAGCTCAACCCGGCCACCAGCAGGCGGACCCGGCCCGAAGTGGGCATGCTGCAGCGAGCGAGCCGTCCGGGGTCATCCCGTGGACCGTCCCCGAGGCAACGTATGCGGGCGCCCCAGGGGGTCTGTCAGCCGCCGGCGTGCGTGGCGGGTGCGGTGTGCCGCAGTTCGTGGGCTTCCGCGAGGAGGAGGTAGCCGGCGGCAGTCCACGTGTAGGCACGGTCCCGCAGGCCCTCGCCGGTGAGGGCGTCGAAGTTCTCGGCGAAGCCGTGGGTCTCGCACAGGGCCCGGAAACGGGTGCTGATCTCGTCCGCGAGCCGGTAGTGGCCGGCGCGGCGCAGGCCGTCCTCGACGAGAACGGTGGACGGCGCCCAGATCGGGCCGCGCCAGTAGCCGTCGGAGAGGTAGTGCGGTGACGTGGGTTGTTCGGTGGCCAGGCCGTGCGAGGTGAGGTGGGTCTCGATCCGGTCGGCCAGTACGCTGCTGACGGCCTCCGGCAGGTGCTCGCCCAGCGCGATGGGCATCAGGTCGAGGAGGCTCGCGCTGGTCCAGGTCTCTGCGCCGCCGGCCGATCTGGCGACGAACCGGTCGCCGTTCCACAGTTCGCCGAGCATCGCCGACTGTGTCGCGTCGGCCGTTCGCGTCCAGCGGCGCGCGACGTCCGGTAGCCCCAACTCATCTGCCATGTCGGCGAGTTCACGTAGTTGCAGGGTGAGGAAGGCGGCCAGGTCCGCGGTGACGGCCATGCGGTCGGGGTCGAAGGTGGTGGCGTTGTCCCAGCCGCTGTCGTTGCCGTGCTGGTAGTGGGGCAGCGCGGAGCCGGGCGCGCGGCGAGCGGTGAGCCAGAAGTTCGTCCAGCGTTCCAGCCGGTCGTACGCCTCGGTCAGGTGTGCCGGGCTGAGCGGTGCGGGGAGCCGTCTGCGGAGCAGGCCGAGGGCCCAGCCGTGGATGGGGGGCTTGACGAAGTTGTGCAGGACCTCGGAGTGGGTGACGGAGTCGGGCAGGGCC
Organism: Streptomyces viridochromogenes; assembly: GCF_001270495.1. Taxonomy (GTDB): domain Bacteria; phylum Actinomycetota; class Actinomycetes; order Streptomycetales; family Streptomycetaceae; genus Streptomyces; species Streptomyces viridochromogenes_A. Next base: position 134,874 of record NZ_LGUR01000036.1, on the reverse strand, counting down.
CCGGCCTCGTCCTGGTGGTCGAAGGGCAGGGAGAACTGGTCCCAGGCCAGGTCCGGGGAACCCGGTGCCAGGGCGAGGGCGTTGAAGCAGTGGTCCCAGCTCCAGACCTTGTCCATCCAGTGCTTGGACATCAGCACCGCCGGTCGGGTCACGAAGCCCTTCGGCCGGACGGTCGCGGACCACAGCACATAGGCGGCGAGTTCAGCGGCGGGAGTGGCGGACGAACGCCAGGGCGCAACCGCGTCGGTGAAGGCGGCGAAGGCGGCGCGCGCGGCGCCCACGACCCCGTCGAAGTCGGTCGTCGAGGTGTAGGGGCGGCGTGCGGTCTCGTACTCCTCGACCGCGACCTCCCAGACCTGGCCGGTCTCGCCGCCGATGGTGACACCGCGATCGGCGCCGCCCAGCGCCTGCGTGCCGGACGCCTCGGTCACGGTCCCGGAGAGGAGGGTGATGCGGTAGCGCCGCCCGGTCTCGTACGAGGTGAACACGTACGCCTCGGTACCGGGTTCCCGGTAGAAGTAGGTGCCGCTGAACGGGGTCAGGGTCCGCGCGGCCGCCCGGACGCCGAGGGTGAGGCCGCTGCCCCGCAGGCGTACGGTGTCCGGCGACTCGTAGGCGAGGTCGACCCGCCCGGCCGGGCCGACCCAGCTGAGCAGGGCCGGTGCCGCCTCGACGCGCGTCTCGGCGCGGTCGCCGGTCGCCGCGTCCAGGGGGACCAGGCGCAACACGGCGTGCATGCCGTTCTGGTGCGAGACGAGGTGGAGGTCCTCGGCGTAGGTCTTCTCCGCCACCACGGGCGAGATGTCGAACCAGGACCCGTACGTGCTGAACGGGATGTCGTGGACGGAGAAGGCCGGGCCGGATCGGTCGGCGGTCATGAAGCGGCACTCGTTTCTCGGGCAGGGGGCACCGGCCGACTGAGGGCAGCCGGTGCGGTGGTTTGACGGGGTGGGCGGCTCGCCATCAAGGAAGTCGGTCCTTGAGACAGTCAGTTGAGGCAGTCGGTCCTTGAGGCAGTCGGCCCCTGAGGTTGTCAGTCCTTGACGGCACCGGCGGTCACGCCGGCGGCGACGTACCTCTGGGCGAGGACGAGGATGACCGCGGCGGGCAGCGAGGCCACGACGGCGGTGGCCATGATGGCGTTCCACTCCTGGTTGTTGTTGCCGATGTAGTGGTAGATGCCGAGGGTGATCGGTTCGTGGGCGCCGCCGCCCGCGAGGGTGCTGGCGAGGACGAAGTCGGACCAGGACCACAGGAACGCGAACAGCGACACCGTGACGACGGCGTTGCGGCTCATCGGCAGCACGATCGACCAGAAGGTGCGCAGCGCTCCGGCGCCGTCCGTCTTCGCGGCCTGGAGCAGTTCGCCGGGGATGCCGGACATGAATGCGGTGAAGATGAGCACGCCGAAAGGGACGGCCAGGGTGGAGTCGGCGACGATCAGGCCGGGGACGGACTGGAGCAGGCCGAGCTGAAGGTAGATGGCGTAGAAACCCATCGCCATGATGATGCCGGGGATCATCTGCGCGGCCAGCAGGACGAAGTTCAGGACCCCGCCGCCGCGCGGGCGCAGCTTGGCCAGCGCGTAGCCGGCGGGGGCGGACAGGGCCACGGTCAGCAGGACCGTACCCAGGCCGATGACGAGGCTGGTGCCGAGATACGGCAACTGCTCGTCCAGCACCTTGCGGTAGCCGTCCAGCGTGCCGTTCACGGGGAACAGGTCCGGCGGGCTCTTGCGCATGTCCTGGTCGCGGGTGAAGGACACGTTCAGCATCCAGTAGACCGGGAAGAGCATGATCGCGGTCAGCAGCAGACCGGCGGCCGTCTTCCACCAGGAGCGGGAGGCGCTTCGGTTCATGACAGTGCCTGCTTTCGCTGGACCTTCACGTAGATCAGGCCGAAGACCAGGGCGGCGACGACGAGCAGGTTGCCGACGGCCGCGCCGGGGCCGAAGGCGGGCAGCAGGTTGCCGAAGCCGAGCTGGTAGGACCAGGTGGCGAAGGTGGTGGACGAGTCGGCCGGACCGCCCTTGGTCATGATCCAGATGATGTCGAAGACCTTGAGCGTGTAGACGAGGCCGAGGAGCAGGGTGATCGCGGAGACCGGGCGCAGGAGCGGGAAGGTGATGCGCCAGAAGCGCTGCCAGGCGTTCGCCCCGTCGAGGGCGGCGGCCTCGTACAGGCTCGCGGGGATGGACTGCAGACCGCTGTAGAGCACCACGAGGTTGAACGGGACGCCGATCCAGATGTTCGCGATGATCACCGAGGTCAGCGACCAGGACGGCGAGGTCAGCCAGTTCACCGGGCCGATCCCGACGGCACCCAGCAAGGCGTTGACGACACCCGAGTCGCTGTTGAGCATCCAGGACCAGGTGGAGGCCGACACGATCAGCGGCAGCAGCCAGGGCACCAGGAACAGGGCCCGCAGCGTGGCGGAGAGCCGGAAGTGCTGGTTGAAGAAGACCGCGAGCACCAGACCGAGTGTGTACTGGGCGACCAGGCACACGGCGGTGAACACCACGGTGTGGAACAGGGCGGGGGCGAAGGTCGGGTCGTCGAAGACGGTCAGGTAGTTCTGCGGGCCGGTGAACGGCGCGTCGCCCTGGACGAAGGAGCGGACCGTGTAGTTGCGCAGGCTCAGGTCGATGTTGCGGTAGAGCGGATAGGCGTAGAAGAGGGCGAGGTAGAGGGTCACCGGGGCGAGGAAGCCCCAGGCGGCCCACTGCTGGGAGGCCGGACGGCGACCTGCCCGCGCGGCGGCCGGGGGCGGGACGGCGGTCGCCGCCCCGTTCCCGCCGTGCGCGGACCGGCGGTCCGACAGCTGCGTCGTGTGGTTCATCCTCAGACCGGGGATCGTCGGCTACTGGGCGGCGGACTGCGCCTTGGCCAGCGCGTCCTTCGGGGACTGGGCACCGCTGAGCGCGGCCTGGACGGCCTTCCACATCTGCTCGGAGATCTTCGGGTACTTGGTGCCCAGGTCGTCGCTGGTGCGTCCCTTGGCCGACTTGACCGCGTCGACCCAGGGCCTCAGTGCGGCGTTCGCCGCCACCTGCTTGTCCTGGACCTCACCGGTGGGGGCCACGTAGGACAGGGTGTTGTCGGTGTCGTACAGGTTCTGGGTGCTGGTCAGGCAGGTCGCCAGCTTCTGCGAGACGGCGTAGCGGCCGGTGTCGCCCTGGACCGGGATGGTGACGAACTCGCCGCCGGTCGGCGACGCTGCGTTGCCCCCTCCGGAGGCCGGGATGGGCAGGACACCGTAGTCGAAGCCGGCCTTCTCCGCGTTGGCGAGCTGCCAGGTGCCGTTCTCGGCGAAGGCGTAGTCACCGCTCGCGAACTCCTGCCAGCTGGTGGTCTGGGTGTTGTTGATGACCGAGTTGGGGGCGTACCCCTGCGTCAGCCAGTCCTTCCACAGCGACAGCGCCGACTCGGCCTGGGCGGAGTCGAGTTCGGTCAGCTCGGCACCCGAGCCCCAGAACCACGGCAGGAACTGGAAGCTCCCCTCCTCGGTGCCGATCGCCGAGAACGTGATCCCCTTCTTGCCTGCCCCCTTCACCTTCGCCAGCGCCGCCGTCAGCGACGGCCAGTCCTCGACCGAGGCGATGTCCACCCCGGCTTCCTTCAGGACCTTCTTGTTGTAGTAGAGGGCGAGGGTGTTGGCTCCGACCGGCGTGCCGTACGTCTTCCCGCCCGACTGGCCGGCCGCGAGCAGGTTGGGGTCCACCTTGGACGTGTCCAGCTTGTTCTCTTCGGTCGTGGTGAGCACACCCGCCTCGGCCAGGGTCGAGACGACCGGGTTGTCGACGATGAGGACGTCCGCGGAGTTGTCCTGCTGCGCCGCCAGCAGCGCCTTGTTCGACAGGTCGCTGGTGTCGAACGCGGTCCGCTTGACCTTCACGCCGGCCTTGGTGCCGCAGCCGTCCAGCAGCTTCGCCCAGGCCGAGCCCTTGGCGAACTGCGGGTACGGGTCCCAGATGGTGTACGTGCCGCTGTCCGCGCCCTTGGCACTGCTGCTGCCCGAGCCGGAGGAACAGGCGGTGCCGACGACGGCGACCACGGTCGTCAGGGCTGCGGAGGTGAGACGGCGTCCGGTGGTTCTGCGCATGGCGGGTTCCTTGGTTCCTGGCACAGGTGTGCCGTGAGAGGGGTGGAGACGGGCATGCGGGCACGCCGAACGGGCACGGGTGAGCGGTGATGGGGCTCGGGTGGCCGGTGCGGAGAGGGGAACGGGATGCCCGTGATCTGCGATCAGGAGTCAGGACTCAGGAGTACGGATGCGTCGGGGTCTGGGCCTGGGCGAAGGACGTCCCGCCTGCGGGCCCGGTGCTGGCCCGCAGCGAGATCGGTGGTGCGAGCAGGTGGTGCCGGGGTGAGGCGCCGGGGTGGTCGAGCCGTTCGACGAGCAGGTCGACGGCGCGTCGGCCCAGCTCCGCCGCCGGCACGTCCGCCGCGGTGAGCTGCGGGGTCACCGTCTCCGCCCACCGGCTGGCCACGACCCCGGTGACGGAGAAGTCACGCGGAACATGACGGCCCGCCTTGGCGAGCCCTCCGTACAGGCCCCCCAGAGCGGCCTCGTTCAGCGTGACCACGGCCGTCGTGGCCGGATCGTCGTGCAGGATCTGTTCCAGGCATGCCTGGCCGGACGCGGCGTCGTCCCCGCAGCAGTACGTCCGCACCGTCAGCCCCCGCTCGGCGGCGGCCTTCGTGAAGCCGTCCAGCCCGCGGTGCGCCGACTCATATCCCGCCCGCAGCAGCTGTTCCGGCCGGTTGACGAACGCGACCCGGCGGTGGCCGAGATCCGCGAGATGGTGGACGCACGCCGCCGCCAGTGCGGTGTGGTCCAGGCCGACCCACCAGCCGCGCTCCGGATGGGCGGTGCGGCCGATGGCCACGGCCGGGAAGTCCAGCGCGGCCAGGTGGTCGACCCGGTCGTCCTCCAGCCTGATCTCCATCAGGATGGCGCCGTCGACCCGCCGCTCCCCCAGCAGCCGCTGGAACGAACGGTCGCTGTCCACACCGCTCGGCGACAGCAGCACGTCGTAGTCGTGGGCTGCGGCGGCCTCCACGACACTGCCGATGAAGTCCAGCTGCATCCCGGTGTAGTGATTCCCGGCCGGCGGGAAGACCAGACCGATCGTGCTGGTCCGCCCGTTGGCCAGGGCCCGGGCACTGGCGCTGGGCCGGTAGCCCAGCTCGTCGACGACCTGCTGGATTCTCCGGCGGGTGTCCTCCGAGACCGGACGCTTGCCGCTCAGCGCGTAGGACACGGTGCTCCGTGAAACACCGGCCCTGCGGGCGATCTCACCGATGTTCACGGCTACTCCTTGCTCGAACCGGTTCGACACCTCAGATGCGGAAGCGTCTGCCGGTCGTGCGGATGTGGGGCGGGGCGAGGGACGATCCCGGCCTGTCGAACCGGTTCGCGTGAAGCGACGGTAGGAACTGCCCGTACGCCTGTCAACACCCCTGACGCCACTTTCGCGGCACCGGAACGCAGCCGCGAGACCTTGTGTCCGAGGGATTGCTGGCCGGGTTTTTCTAGTGCTAGCTTCGCCGAACCGGTTCGATGAAGTGATCCCTTCGGCCACGGGCGGGCCCGACGCCCGCTGTCCCCGCAGCACAGGGGTCGCCAACCTCGCCGCCTCGAAATTGCCCTTGCCGTCGGTGCCTGCGATCGAACCGGTTCTAGTTGTCCGCCTCAGAGTTTCGCGCGCAGCACGGCGCGTGGACGAGCAGCCGACCGGGGCGGGCCCACAAGGACCCCGTTACTCAAGGATTGAGGACGCAATCCCATGCCATCCGCTGACAGATCAGCCCGGCGCCGAGCCCCGGCCGCCGTGGCCGTCGCTCTCGGCGCGGGCCTGCTGACCGCTCCCGCCGCCCCCGCGCAGGCAGCCGAGCCGCCCCAGCCCGCCGCCCACTACACCTTCGACCAGGACGACCTCGCCTCCGGCACGATCACGGACACGTCCGGCAACGGCCTGACGGCGACCCTGGTGAACGGCTCCACCGCCCGGTCCGTGGCAGGCACCGACGGAGGAAAGGCGCTGGCCCTGCCCGGCGGGGCGCCCACCTCCGACGGCGCGTACGTCCGACTGCCCCGCGAAGTCCTCAGCGACGCGACCGACCTGACGGTCTCCGCCCGCGTGAAGTGGAGCGGCGACAAGTCGCCCTGGCAGCGGATCTTCGACCTGGGTACCAACACCACCAAGTACCTCTTCAGCACCCCGTACAACAACAACGGGCTGTTCCAGACCTCCGTGACCACGGGCGGAGGCGGGGCGGAAACACAGGTCCGCGGCTACGCGATGCTTCCCGCGGACCAGTGGCGGACGGTGACGGTCACCCTCGACACCACCGCCGGCCGGCTCACCACCTACCTCGACGGCGTGGCGATCTCCTCCTCCGCCACCGGCATCAAGGCCAGGGAGCTGCTCGACAGTTCGGCCACGGTCGCCGGTTACATCGGCAAGTCCTTCTGGCCGGACCCGCTGCTCAAGGGTGCGGTCGACGACTTCACCGTGTGGCACTCGGCACTGAGCGCGGAACAGGTGGCCGGTACCGTCGGCTCCGTGCCGACCGTCCAGGAGCTCTCCAAGACGACCTTCGAGGTCCGTACCACCACCGGGACCGCCCCGTCCCTCCCGGCCGCCGTCCGCTCCTCCTTCTCCGACGGCTATGACCGGGACACAGCGATCACCTGGGACGCCGTACCGTCCGATCAGTACGCGCGGCCCGGGACGTTCACCGTGGCGGGAACGGCGGCCGGGCGCGCCGTGAAGGCGACCGTCACCGTGGTCCGCGAAGGGGCGCTCACCGTCGACCTCGGCTCGGACACCGGCACGTTCCACGGCGGCGCCTCCGGCACCCTCTACGGCGTGTACGGACCGGACGTCCCCACCAACAACCTCATGGAGGGCATGGGCCTGCGCACGGTCTCCACGAAGGCTCAGGACGGTCCGCAGCACCCCGGTGCCGACGCGCTGGAGGTGGTCAAGCCCCTGGCCGACTCCACCGACGGTGACGTGTACATCTACATGACCGACATCCACCGCGGCTTCCCGTACCAGTGGCCGGGCGACACCCCCGCGGAGAAGGTCAAACTCTACGAGGAGAAGATCGCCCAGCAGGTCGACCAGGTCCTGAAGCTGCCCAGGCAGTACCAGGACAACATCGTCTTCGTGCCGTTCAACGAGCCCGAGGGCAACATGTTCGGCACGGGCGAATGGAGCTACAACAAGGTCAGCTGGCTGAACGACCCCGACGACTTCTTCGCCGCCTGGGACTCCGCCTACAAGCTCATCAAGGGCAGGATGCCCGAGGCCCGCATAGCCGGCCCCAACACCAGTGTCCTCTTCGACCAGGTGAAGGGCTTCCTCACCCACACCCTCGCCGCCGGCACCCTCCCCGAGGTGATCACCTGGCACGAGCTGAGCCACCCCGAGGCGGTGCGCGAGAGCGTCGCCGAGTACCGGGCGTGGGAGAGGGAGTTGTTCAAGGGCACTGACAAGGAGGGCACCGAGCTCCCCGTCAACATCAACGAGTACGCCTTCAACTACCACACCTCCGTCCCCGGCCAGATGATCCAGTGGGTGTCCGCGATCGAGGAGTCCAAGGTGGACGCCGACATCGCCTACTGGAACATCGACGGCAACCTCTCCGACTCCGCGGTGCAGTCGGGCCGCGGCAACGGCCAGTGGTGGCTGCTCAACTCGTACGCCTCGATGAGCGGCCACACGGTGAAGGTGACCCCGCCGTTCCCCGGCCAGAACTACACCATGCAGGGTGTGGCCACGCTCGACGAGAAGAAGAAGCAGTCCCGGCTGGTCTTCGGCGGTTCCGCCGGCAAGGGCCACATCACCTTCACGGGCGTCCCCAAGAAGGTCTTCGGGGACCGCGTGCACGCCTGGGTGCGGGAGATCGAATGGAGCGGACAGGTCGGTGACAGCTCCGGCCCGAGGCTACTGGGGGAGACGAACCTGAAGGTCGGTGACGACGGCCAGGTCGTCGTCGACTTCGGCGACGGCGCGCTGCCGACGCTGAAGGAGTCCTCGGCGTACGAGATCGTCCTCAGCCCCGCCGGGAAGGCGAAGCGCACGCAGTCCCCGTCCGTGCGCTGGCAGGGCTCGTACGAGGCCGAGGACGCCGCCCACAGCGGATCCGGCTACTCGAAGAACGGCCCGGAGGGGTCGCCGCGCGACGTGTCGAAGTTCTACACCTCCGGCGGCTACGACGTCGGCGGCCTGCGCACCGGCTCGGATGTCACGCTCGACTTCGCCGTGGACGTGCCCGAGGACGGCACCTACGACCTGAGTGCCTTCGCCAACTCCCTCAACACCTTCGACAAGGTGAAGGAGCAGGGCTCCACCAACGTCTTCCTGCGCGTGGACGGCAGGGCGGACAGCGAGCAGGAGCTGCACCTGCCGCTGGCGTACAAGTGGGTGGTGTGGGACCACACCGACACCAAGGTCAAGCTCACCAAGGGCAAGCACACCCTGACGCTCGCGGCGAAGAGCCTCGACGGCAAGCGCGCCACCAAGGGCGACGCCATCGTCGACCGCCTCACCCTGTCCTTGCCGGACGCCTCGGCCGCCACCCAGGTGTACGAAGGCGAACTGGCCTGGCTGGACGGCGGGGCGCGGCCCGTCTACGACCTGCCGAAGCAGGCCGGAACCCCGCTGACGGGGTCGGGTACGGCCCGCCTGGCGAAGGGCCAGACCGCCACGTTCTGGGTCTACTCCCCCGCCGACCGCGAGGCCACCCTCGACGTGGAAACCCTCGGTGGCTCGGGCAGCCGGCTCTCCGTCAACGGGCATGACGTCCTGCGCCTGGCCAAGGGCAGGAGCAGCGTCGCGGTCTCCCTCTCGGGCGGCGTCAACAAGGTGACAGTGACCGGAGGTTCGTCCACCACGCTCGTCGATCGACTGACGGTCACGCCCACGGAGGGCGCCCTCCCGGCGCGTACGTACGAGGCGAAGGACGCCAGGCTCGCGGGCTCGGCCACGCTGGCCCCGCTCTCCCTGGCCACCGACGGTACGGCGATCACCGGCATCGGCGGCGAGCCGGGCAACGGCAACACCGCGACGTTCACCGTCGCCGCGGACCGCGCGGGCCTGTACGCGCTCCGCATCCGCTACTCCAACCCCGAGCAGTCCGAAGCCACCCACTACAACCCGGACCCGCTCGCCCGCCACGCCGACATCACCGTCAACGGCGGTGAGACGACGCGCGTCGGCTTCCCGCACAGTTTCCACCAGAACAACTTCTGGGAACTGACCGTCCCCGTCCGGCTCAAGAAGGGGCAGAACACGATCGCCTTCCGCTCCGAGGAACTGCCGAACTTCGACGGAACCACCTACGCCTCGGACACCTTTCCCGGAGTGCTGCTCCGTTCCCGCTACGCGCCGCTGATCGACCGGATCACCGTCGCCCCGTACGCACGGGAGGTCCGCTGAGGTGATGTCACCAGCGGAAACGTGACGTGCATGGACGCCGGGTAGCAGGGGCATCGCGTCCCACCCCGTCCGGCAGACGCCCGCCCACTTCGCCGCCGGTGCCGCAAGCAGACGCCCGGATCCGTCACGGCCGACGGATCCGGGCATGCTCAACCTCGGAGCCGGAAACGGCCCACACAGAAGAAGGGCCCTCACAGACTCTCGCCTGCGAAGACCCTTCACACCGTCGGGACGACAGGATTTGAACCTGCGACCCCTTGACCCCCAGTCAAGTGCGCTACCAAGCTGCGCCACGTCCCGGTGTCCGTCTGACCTGGGGTTTCCCCCGGCCGAACGTGCATGGAAACAATACCGCACTCGGGTCGGTGGTCGCGCACTCGTTTATGCGTGCCCACCGGCTTCAGTTCCGCTCCGGACACACGCTCTCGCCGGTCTCGGCGGGAACCGACCTGAGCGTCGTCGGCGCGTCCACGCACCAGGTCCCGTATCGCCCGCACCGAGAGCAGCGCACCCACGACGACGAGGCTCATCCCTCCGGCGACCAGGAGCACACGGTCGGCGCCCAGGGTCGCCGCGGCCGGGCCCGCGAGGGCCTGGCCGACCGGCATCATGGCCAGGGAGCCCGCCACGTCGTACGCGTGGATGCGGTTGAGGACGTCGGCCGGGACCTGGGTCTGGACACTGGTCGCCCACATCACGCTCCAGAAGGCCATCCCCGCCCCGGCGACGGCGGCTCCGGCCGCCATGGCCGCGACGTCGAGGCCCGCGCCGACCGTCACGGGGAAGCCGGCGAAGGCGAACAGGGCGATCGCGCCGGCGCGGAGCATCCGGCGGGGGCGCAGCCGCAGGGCGAGCAGGCCGCCCAGGAGCGGTGCCCGCGCCGAGCGCGGAGTTGATCAGGCCGTAGGCGCCCGGACCGTGTCGCTGGACCACCTCCGTCGCCACGAGCGGGATGGCGCCGTTCGCGCCCTGGACGTCTTTGGCGAGCCGGGGCACCGTGCCGGCGACCCCCGGCTGGAACACGGCGGCCGCCACCCCGTTGACGAAGCCGATCGCGCAGATCTGCCACAGCACCACGTGCCCGGAGAAGAAGAGCGCGGCGGCCGGGGACTGGGTGCCGACGCGGACCAGATCGGCGCCGACCATCAGCTTGCGGGTGTTGAAACGGTCGGCGACGACCCCGCCGAAGATGATGAGCCCGGCGAGGGCGGCCGACGTCGCGGCCAACGCGAGGCCGACGGCGCCCGCGCCGTGACCGTGCTGGAGCAGGCCCGCGGCGAGGGCCACGGGCAGCATGCTGTCACCGAGCTGGGCGACGGCCCGCGCGGCGAAGAACAGACCGAAGTCGCGCGACCACACCGGGTGCACTCCGGGCGGATCAGCTCGCGATGGCCGCGCCTGCGTTCCGCCCATCCCCCCCAAGCCCCCTCCACCCCGGCTCCCACCCTCACACCTTCGGATCATGGCACGGGGCACTGACAACGCCCCACGGGTTTCACTCCCCCGTCGGCAACCCCAAGTCCGGATACGCGTCCAGCAGCCTCGGCGGCGCCGCCTGACGCCAGGAATCGGCGAGGATGTCGCGCAGCTCGTCCTCGTCCTCCAAGGCGGCGAGCCTGGCCCTCACCCAGGCGAACTGCGCCTCGTGGTCGGCGATCCAGAACTTCCCCGGCTCGGCGATGACCAGTTCGTCGCGCTCCTCCTTGGGACAGCGCACGGCGAGGGAGGTCTCCTCCTCGGGCAGTGTGGCGAACATCTTGCCCGCCACCCGGAAGGTGGGCATGCCCCAGGCGATCTTCTCCGTCGTGTCCGGCAGGGAAAGGGCGATACGGCGTACGTCTTCAGCATCCGGCATGAGACGCACGGTAGCGGCCGGCACTGACAATCACCTGGTGAGAGGGACATTCCCGCGCCTGGTGACGGGGATCCGCGAACGCACCCCAGAAGCTGAAGTTGGGGTACACGTCCTCGTTCGCCGTCCGCTCCGGGTCGTAGTGGGCCGCCAACTTCTCCCACGGGGCCTCCCGCAGTTCCCGTGCCGTGCCGGCGATCTGCTCCGCGGTCCACCCGAACAGCGTGCCGCCCTCCTGGATCTGGAACCCGTCCAACGCGAACTCGAGGAACTGACCGGCCCAACTCGGGTCCTTCTCCGCCCTGTCCAGTTCCTCCGTCGTCGCGCTGACGAACGAGATGCTCACGCCCATGACAGGCAGTCCCCTTGATGTGGCGCTTGTTCGACGCCCACCTGTCGCGACCGGTCACACATGCTTGTAGTAGATCGTCGTCGGCCGCAGTATCCCGTCCTGGTTCGCCGCGTAGTCGGGTATGACCCCGGCCCGGGTCCAGCCGGCCGAGCCGTACAGCTGCTCGGCGCGACTGTCGGTCTCGGTGTCCAGGTGGAGGAGGGTGACCCCGGCCCTGGTCGCCGCCTCTTCGGCGGTCGTCAGGAGGCTGCGGCCGAGGCCCTGGCCCCGCACGTCCCGGTGCACCATCAGTTTGATCACCTCGGCCCGGTGCCGGCTGTTGGGCTTGTCGGCGAAGGCCAGGCTGACGGTACCGACGGCTCGCCCGTCCTCGCGTACCGCCCACACGGCCAACTGCCCGGCGGCCACGGCGGCCGCACGCTCCCTCCACCAGGCCAGTGCCGCCGTACGGTCCAGTGGGGCGAGGAATCCGACGGAGGCACCGTCCGCCACGGTGTCCACCAGCAGATCGGCCAAGTCCTCGACCAGCTCCAGCAGTTGGGCTGCGTCCAGTCTCGTCGGGGTCACGGCAGCACCACCGCCAGTACGTACCGCACCGCGCCGGGCCCCGCGCACCGGAACCGCGTGGATCCCCAGACCCGCATCCGCAGACAGTCCCCGGCGTCCAGATGGTGCTCGGTCTCCTGCACCGTCACGTCGAGCGCTCCTTCCAGCACCCAGATGTGCTGCTCCAGTCCCGGCACCGGCGGCCGGTCGTACGCGATGTCGGCGCCCGCGGTGAGCCGTCCCTCGACGACCTCGGCGCGCAGCCCGGCGTGCGGCGGCGACACGGACCTTCGGACGAACCCGGAGGAACGGTCCTCCCACACCGGCTGCTCGGCCGCCCGCACCAGCAGCGCGGGCTCGGCCTCGACCTCGCTGAGCAGCTGGGACATGGTCCGGCCGTACACATGGCACAGGCGGTTCAGCAGTGAGGCCGTGGGGCTGATCTCCGCGTGCTCGGCCCGCGACAGGGTCGAGCGGCTCACGCCGCTGCGTTCCGCCAACTCACCGAGCGACCAGCCGCGTTCGGCCCGCAGCTCGGCCAGGCGGACGCCGAGGCGAGCGTCGACCGTGTCCTGGGGATCACCACCATCCAGCGAGAGTTTCATATCCGGGACGCTATCCCATATATGAAACGCGGTGGTTACGGGCGGCTCACACCCCGGCCCACGCCCCCGCCGCCTCCCCGAGCGCCTCCAGGACCGGCCGGATCAGCGGGTGCTCCTCGGCGCCCCGTCGTACGGCCGCGAACACCCGACGCGTGGGCGCCACCCCGTCCACAGGCCGCACGACGACCCCTGTGAGGTCCATGCCGCGCAACGCCGAGCGCGGTACGAGCGCCACGCCCGCGTCGGCCGAGGCGAGGGCGACGACCGCGCGGAAGTCGTCCGAGGAGTGTTCGAGCCGGGGCTGGAAGCCGGCGTTCTCGCAGGCCAGGACGACGACGTCATGGCAGGGGTTGCCGGGGTACGGCCCGATCCACGGATCCTTGGCCAGCTCCGCGAGGGGGACCTCGGCCGAGTCGGCCAGCCGGTGGCGCACCGGGACGACCGCGTCGAAGGGCTCGGCGTACAGCGGTACGTGCGCCAGGCGGGGGTCGTCGGCGGGCGGCGCCCCCCGGTACTCGACGGCCACCGCGATGTCGACCTGCCGGTCCAGCACCATCGGCAGGCTGGCGTCGCCCTCGGTGTCCTGGACGCGGATGCGAATGCCGGGGGACGTCCGCGCGAGGCGGGTCACCGCGGGCGCGACGACCAAGGCGATACCGGTCGCGAACGAGGCGACCGTGACCGTGCCGGCCGCGCCCGAGCTGTACGCGGCCAGCTCCGCTTCGGCCCGCTCCAGCTGGGCGAGGACGGCGTTGGTGTGGTTGAGCAGGATCTCGCCGGCCGGGGTCAGCCGTACGCCCTTGGCGCCGCGCTCGACGAGGCGGTGACCCGTCTCCTGCTCCAGGGCCGTGAGCTGCTGGGAGACCGCCGACGGGGTCAGATACAGCGCGGCGGCAGCCGCCGTCACCGTGCGGTGGTCGGCCACCGCACGGAGGATGTGGAGCCGCCGCGCTTCGATCATGAGATCGATTATCGCAATATGTCCGGGCCGGCCGGAGGTCAGCCTTCCAGTTCCGCCCGGGCCGCGACGAAGGCGTCGACGGCACGGTTGACGTCGTCCGTCGAGTGCGCGGCGGACAGCTGCACGCGGATGCGTGCCTGGCCCTGCGGCACCACCGGGTACGAGAAGCCGATCACGTACACACCGCGTTCCAGCAGCAGCTCCGCCATCCGACCGGCGACGGCGGCGTCACCGATCATCACGGGCGCGATCGCGTGGTCGCCGGAGAGGATGTCGAAGCCCTCCTCGGTCATGCGCCGACGGAACAGCGCGGTGTTCTCGGCCAGCCGGACCCGCAGGTCGTCCGCCGACTCCAGCAGGTCGAGGACCTTGAGCGAGGCCGCCGCGATCACCGGGGCCAGGGTGTTGGAGAACAGGTACGGCCGGGAACGCTGGCGCAGCAGGGCGACGATCTCGGCGCGGGCCGCGACATAGCCGCCGGACGCGCCGCCGAGCGCCTTGCCAAGGGTGCCGGTGATGATGTCGACGCGGTCCATGACGCCGTGCAACTCGGGCGTGCCGCGGCCGCCGGGGCCGACGAAGCCGACGGCATGCGAGTCGTCGACCATGACCATGGCGTCGTAGCGGTCCGCGAGGTCGCAGATCTCACGCAGCGGGGCCACATAGCCGTCCATGGAGAACACGCCGTCGGTGACGATCAGCCGGCGCCGGGCGTCGGACGCGTCCTTCAACTGCCTTTCCAGATCGGCCAGATCGCGGTTGGCGTACCGGAAGCGGCGGGCCTTGGACAGCCGGATGCCGTCGATGATCGACGCATGGTTCAGCGCGTCGGAGATCACCGCGTCCTCCGGGCCGAGCAGCGTCTCGAACACCCCGCCGTTGGCGTCGAAGCAGGAGGAGTACAGGATCGTGTCCTCCTGGCCGAGGAACGCGGAGAGCCGTGCCTCCAGTTCCTTGTGCACCTCCTGCGTGCCGCAGATGAAGCGGACCGACGCCATGCCGTAACCCCAGCGGTCAAGAGCCTCATGGGCGGCGGCGACGACCTCGGGGTGATCTGCGAGGCCCAGGTAGTTGTTGGCGCAGAAGTTGAGGACCTCGCCGGGGCGACCGCCCGCGGTGACGTTCACCGTCGCGGACTGCGGGGTGCCGATGACCCGCTCGGGCTTGTGCAGGCCGGCGGCGCGGATCTCGTCGAGGGTGGCGCGCAGGTCGTCGCGCACGGAGTCGAACATCAGAAAGCTCCTAGAAAAGCAGATGACTTACGCGGGAACTCACGCGGAGGCTTACGCG
Organism: Streptomyces viridochromogenes; assembly: GCF_001270495.1. Classification (GTDB taxonomy): domain Bacteria; phylum Actinomycetota; class Actinomycetes; order Streptomycetales; family Streptomycetaceae; genus Streptomyces; species Streptomyces viridochromogenes_A. The sequence continues at coordinate 119,817 of NZ_LGUR01000036.1, read as the reverse complement.
GTGACTCAGGCGGTCCAGTCGAGGATGACCTTGCCGCCGCGACCGCTCGCCGCGTCGGCGAACGCCGCCTCGTAGTCGCGGTAGCCGTACCGGCCGGTGATCACTGGGGCGAGGTCGAGGCCGCCTTCCAGCAGCACGGACATCGCGTACCAGGTCTCGAACATCTCGCGGCCGTAGATGCCCTTGATGGTGATCATCGAGGTGACGATCCGGGCCCAGTCGACCGGGAAGTCCTGCGCCGGCAGGCCGAGCATGGCGATACGGCCGCCGTGCGTCATGTTGGCGATCATGTCGCGCATCGCCTCGGGTCGGCCGGACATCTCCAGACCGATGTCGAAGCCCTCGCGCAGGCCGAGTGCGCGCTGTCCGTCGCCGATGGTCGCCTCCGACACATTCAGCGCGAGGCTCACGCCCACCTTGCGGGCCAGCTCCAGCCGTTCCTCGCTCACATCGGTGATCACGACGTTGCGCGCGCCCGCGTGCCGGGCCACGGCCGCCGCCATCAGACCGATCGGGCCCGCGCCGGTGATCAGGACGTCCTCCCCGACCAGCGGGAACGACAGCGCGGTGTGCACGGCGTTGCCGAACGGGTCGAAGATCGCGGCGACGTCGAGGTCGACGGGCACACGGTGCACCCACACATTGGCGGCCGGCAGGGCGACGTACTCGGCGAAGGCGCCGTCCCGCCCCACGCCGAGGCCGATCGTGGCCCGGCAGAGATGCCGGCGCCCGGCCAGGCAGTTGCGGCACTTGCCGCACACCAGATGACCCTCGCCGCTGACCCGGTCGCCGACGGCGATGTCACTGACATCGCGCCCGACCTCGACGATCTCGCCCACGAACTCGTGCCCGAGCACGAGTGGGGTGCGGATCGCCTGCTGCGCCCAGCCGTCCCAGGCCCGGATGTGCAGATCGGTGCCGCAGATGCCGGTGCGCAACACCTTGATCAGTACGTCACCGGGTCCGACAGCCGGTTCCGGGACGTCCGCGAGCCAGAGCCCGGGCTCCGCCTTCTCCTTGACCAGCGCCTTCAACGGTACGGCTCCTGAGAGTGAGTTCCGGCCGCGGGCATGCCGAAAGCGCCCGCGGCCGGGGAGGGGGGTGGGATCGCAGATGAATCTGCCGTACGGCGGCGCCCAGGTCCATCGAGGATTTCTTAAGCGGCGCCACAGCTTTCCTTCACGCCCTCCGTCACCGGCAGGGGCTAGAGGGGCAGCCCGTCCGCCGCCCGTCGCTCCAGCCGCATCGCCAAGTCCGCCGCGGATGCCTTGATGGTCTCCAGGCCGGCCTTCCCCCACGGCCGCGGCTCCACGTCGACGACGCACACCGTGCCCAGCGCCATTCCCGTGGAGTCGATGAGCGGGGCACCCAGATAGGAGCGGATGCCGAACTCGTCGACGATCGGGTTCCCGGCGAACCGCGGATAGTCGCGGACGTCCTCCAGAACCAACGCCTTGTGTCGGACCACCACATGGGGGCAGAACCCATGGTCGCGCTCCATAGGGCGGCCCAGCTCCGGCTTGGAGTCGTCGGTCCGCGCGAGGCTCACGGTCGGCCGCACATGCAGGCCGGCGAAGAACTGCCGACTCTCGCCGATGAAGTTGACCATGGCGTACGGCGCCCCGGTGAGCTCGGCGAGATGGTCCGCGAAGACATCCAGGGCCGGATCGGGGTACTCCCCCAGGCCCAGTTGGAACAGTCGCCGTGCGCGGGCTGGGGCCTCCTTGTCCTCGGGGGTGAGCAGCAGGCGAGCGACCGGGTGGGGTGGGCCGTAGCTCATGGGCGGATTCCGTCGCTGTGGGCGTGGGTCATATGCGGCTCCGTGCTGGTGGGTGCGGATGTCACATGTGGGCACCGTGGCTCGGCGCGGGTGCCGGTGCGTGGGCGATGAGGTGCCGTACCAAGGTCAGCAGGGTCTGGACACCGGAGCTGGAGATCCGGGCGTCGCAGCGGACGACGGGGATCTGCGGGTCGAGGTCGATCGCGGCTCGGACCTCCTCCGGGTCGTACCGGTAGCCGCCGTCGAACTCGTTGATCGCGACGATGAAGCCGAGGCCCCGCTGCTCGAAGAAGTCGACGGCGGCGAAGCAGTCCTCCAGGCGCCGGGTGTCGGCGAGGATGACCGCGCCCAGCGCGCCCTCCGAGAGTTCGTCCCACATGAACCAGAACCGTTCCTGTCCGGGCGTGCCGAACAGATACAGGACGTGTTCCGGATCGAGGGTGATGCGGCCGAAGTCCATGGCCACCGTCGTCTCGACCTTGTTCTCGATGCCTTCCAGGTTGTCGGTCGCTGCGCTGACCGTGGTGAGCAGCTCCTCCGTGCTGAGCGGCGCGATCTCGCTCACCGCGCCGACGAAGGTCGTCTTGCCGACCCCGAACCCTCCCGCCACCAAGATCTTCAGTGCGGTGGGGAAGGGGTCAGAGCTGTCGTCGTAGTCCATCGAGCACTGCCTCCAGAAGGGCCCGGTCAGTCGGGTTGTGGTGGAACTCGGGGGGCTTGGTGGTGAGCGCCCCGCAGTCGACGAGGTCCGACAGCAGCACCTTGGTGACCGCCGCCGGCAGCTTCAGATGGGCGGCGACCTCGGCGATCGAGACGGGACCGCGGCACAGGTCGAGCGCCTGCTCGTGCTCGGGGCCGAGGTAGCCGAGGGGGGTCGCCCCGGTGGCCATGACCTGCGACATGAGATCGAGCGCGATGGTGGGTCGGGTACGGCCGTTGCTGACCGTGAAAGGGCGCACCAGCCGTCCGGCCGCGTCGTCGAGCCAGGGCCCGTCGCCGGTCGCCGTCACGTTCAAGGCCTCAGCGCCGAGGGTTCGACGGAGTGCTGCCGGGGAGCGGTGACGAGATACGGGCGGACGCTCTTGACCAGCATCGCCATCTCGTAGCCGAGCACCGCCGCGTCGGCCTCGCGGCCGGCCAGCACGGCGAGACAGGTGCCGGAACCTGCCGTCGTCACGAAGAGCAGCATCGAGTCGAGTTCGACGACGACCTGGCGCACGTCTCCGCCGTCGCCGAACCGGACCCCGGCGCTGCGGCCCAGGGAGTAGAGGCCGGAAGCCAGGGCGGCCATGTGGTCCGCGCTGTCCGGGTCGAGGCCGTGAACCGACTTCACAAGCCCGTCGCAGGAGAGGAGTACCGCGCTGGTGGTGTGCGGTACACGCTGCACGAGGCCGCTCATCAGCCAGTCGAGGTCGGAGACATGGGCGGTCGGCGCTTCGCTCGCCATGATGGATCGACTCCTTGAGGTACGAAGGTCGGCGGGAGTGCTGGGGGTGGGGGTGGACTTCCAGGCGGATGTCGAGCTGGTCACGGTCGTGGTCATCCGGCTGGTGCGCTCCCGTCGTGCCAGGGGGTGTGGTCGCTGCCGGGCGGGGGCCCGGGGTGGGTCTCGTTCGTGTGGGCCGGGTCCATGGGCGATACGTCCATGGCGGGCCGGGGAGGCATGGAGGTCACGTCCGTGTGGAGCGCGTCCAGGGATGTCGGGTGCAGGCGGGTGGGCTGCACCCGACCTGCGTCGAGGCTCGTCGGCTCCAGGCGGATCGTTGCCGGGCGCATGGACTCCAGGCGCGTGGGGTTCGGGCGCGCGGGGTCCGGGTCGGTTGACGTCGTGTCGGAGGACTTGTGCGGTGAGGGGGTGTAGGCGGATGTGGTGCCGTGGGTGCTGGCGGTGTGTGCCGAGTCCATGTGGGCTGCGTCCGTGTGGGTCGCATCCATGTGGGTCGCGTCCAGGTGGCCCGAGCTCACGTGGCCGGAGGCTGTGTGGCCGAACGCCGTGTGCCCCGAGGCCATGTGGCCGGACACCACGTAGCCGGACACCATGTGCGGAGCGCCCGTGTGGCCTGCACCCAGATGCCCCGCATCCATGTGCCCGCCCCCCATGTGCTCCGCATCCGTAGGTCCGGCATCCATCCGTCCGGTCTCCACGTGCCCGACATCCACGGGCCCGACGTCCACACGCCCGGCATCCATGTGCCCGACCTCCACAGGCCCGGCCTCCATGTGCGCCGACTCCATGTGCTGCTGCGTCTCGGCGAGTCCGATGCCCCGTTGAAAGGCAGCCATCAGCCCCGGGTCGTGCCCGGCGAGCTGGTCGGATTCCTGGCGCGGCGCGGGCGCGCTCCGCAGCTGGGGCACGATGTGTTCCTGGGCCCGGCGTCGGGGCAGTTGGGGCAGTTGGGGCTTGCCCATGGTGCCGCGGACGGTGCCGGTACGCGGGGTCGGCGGTGTGGCGGCGTTCTCCTCCACGAGCCGACGTTCGTCGGGCCTGATGCCGGGCACGGCCTCCGCCGGGTTCGCCCGCTCTCCGCGAGCGCCACGCACGGGCAGCGGTGCCGGCGCGGCGCCATTCGCCCCGGAGGGCATGCCCCAGCCGCCGGACTCCGGCTGCTGCCGACGCGGCGCGTCCGCCGACGCCTCCGCCGCCCCTCGTTGCCCACCCTCCGACGCGGCCGACGCCACCGAGGCGGCCGGTGCGGCGCGTGCGGCCGGCGCGGGCTGCCGAAGCTGCTGCGGAGGCACCGGCGCCTGCTGCGGACTCGCCTGCCGCGAGGAGTGCGGCGGTACGGCAGCGCCCGCAGACTGTTCGGGAGCCTGCGCCCGCGGCGCACCGCCGTGGGCTCCCGGCTCCGTCCCCAACAACCCCTGCGGCACGACGAGTACGGCCTGGACACCGCCGTAGATGTTGGTCTGGAGCCGCACATGGATGCCGTGCCGCTTCGCGAGCTGCGAAACGACGAACAGTCCGATGCGTCCGTCCGCCAGCAGGCTGGCCACGTTGACCTGGTCCGGGTCGGCGAGCAGGGCGTTCATGCGGTTCTGCTCGCCGACCGGCATGCCCAGCCCGCGGTCCTCGACCTCGACGGCGAGCCCCGAGGTCACGAGGTTGGCCCGGAGCAGGACCTGGGTGTGCGGGGCGGAGAACACCGTGGCGTTCTCGACCAGTTCGGCCAGCAGGTGGATGACGTCGGCGACGGCGTGTCCACGCAGGGTGCCGTCGATGGGCGGCACGAGCTTGACCCGCGAGTACTGCTCGACCTCCGCGATGGCCGAGCGCAGCACCTCGGTCATGGAGACCGGGTTGCTCCACTGCCGGCGGGACACGGCGCCGCCGAGCACCGCGAGGTTCTCGGAGTGGCGGCGGATGCGGGTGGCGAGATGGTCGACATGGAAGAGGCCCTTGAGCAGGTCGGGGTCCTCGATCTCGTTCTCCAGCTCGTCGAGGATCGAGATCTCGCGGTGGACCAGCGACTGGAGACGCCGGGCGAGGTTGACGAAGACCTCGAGCTTCTGTTCGCTGCCCGCCTGACTGGAGAGCTGGGAGGCCTGGACGACGGCGGTGACAGCCCCGTCATGGGCGCGGGCCAGATCCGCGGCGAGCAGTTCGAAGTCGTCGGCGCCCTCGGGCGGACCGCTGCGCTGCTTGCGCTTCGGCGGACCGTCGCCGCGCCGCAGTGTCTCGACGAGGGCTCGTAGATCGGCCTCGCCGCGTGCGCTGCTGCGGCGGAGTGCGCCGATCCGGTCGCTCACGGCCTTGGCGGTGCGGTTGGCGGCCACCGCGGCGATCAGGATGCCCGCCACGGTCACCGAGAACGCACCGGCGAGCACGGCCCACAGGGTGAGACTCGGCCGGGCCCCGGTGGAGCGCACGACGAACAGTACGGCCGCACAGGCACTGAGACTCACGGCGACGGGCGGCAGCACGGCCAGACGCAGGAGTTGGGGCCGTATATGGGTCTCGGGCAGCGCGGTCGCGGTGCGGGCGGTCGGGCGCCCGTGCCGCCCGCCCTCACGGCGGTCTGCGCGTGCGGCCGGGGCGCGGAGTGGAGACATCGGGGTCCTCGTACTGGTCCGTCGGTCGGGGCCTTGGGAGTGCGCGCGGTCTGCGCGGCCCGGGGCATGCGCCATCGCGATGTCGGTCGACAAGGCCCACGAATGCGGCTCCGTGTCGCCCGACGGACACTGACAGTAGTCGCCTCTGCATCAAGTGCGGTGGGCAGTTGACAAAGTCCCGCAGGCAGCGTCCCGCTCTGGTATGAGGTCTCGTACGACAGACCGATAACCCGCTCCACCGTTCGCCCATAAGGGGCGGTCGAACGATCGGACCTGGTCAGAAGTGGTCATGAAGAAAGGTCGAGCGGCGGGGCACTCCAGCCGCCGCAGGCCACGCGCACTCTCGATTCCCTCGCCCGGGACCGCCCTGGCCGGGACGATTCAGCACGGCGCACACCCGTCCCCCGCGTCGGGGCTGTCACCGGCCGTATCGGCGCGCAGTGCTCAGCGCGCGCTCCGAAGCGCCCTCCCGCGCTCCCACGCGCCCCGCGCGAACCGCCCCCAAGGGCGCGCGCAACTCGGTGGACACCCGCACTGTTCGGTCGCCCGCCCCGGCGAGTTCCTCGTACGCCACGGCGAGTTCATCGCGCGCCGCGGGCAGTTCGTCGTACGCCATGGGCAGTTCGTCGTACCCCACGGGCAATCCGTGGCGCGCCACGGCGGGCCGGCCCCGCTCCACAACCGCCCGCGAAGTCGCGGTCGCTCTAGCCGACCGCCACGCTGTCCGGCCCCGACGCGACCGGCGGCCAGGTCGGCCATCCCCCGGCGGGCTCTTCGGCGGCCTCACGCCACCACGGCGTCACGGGCCGCACCGAGGCGGGTTCGAAGGGCTCACCACAGAGGGGAGTCGCCATCGTGACCCCGGCCTTGTGCGTGGCGCGCATCGTCCACTCCCCCGGCTCCGCCCACGGATGGGTCGCCAGGTTGAAGGTGCCCCAGTGGATGGGCAGCAGGACGCCCGCGGCCGGATCGCCGCCCTGAAGGTCGAGGTGGGCCCGGACGCCCTCGTCCGGGGTCATGTGGATGTCGGGCCAGAAGTCGGAGTAGGCACCGAGCTGGATCATCGTGGCGTCGAAGGGGCCGTGCTCGGCGCCGATGTCCTTGAAGCCCTCGAAATATCCGGTGTCACCGCTGTGGTAGATCCGGTGCTCGTCGGAGGCAACGACCCAGGACGCCCAGAGGGTGTGCTGCGTGTTGCGCAGGCCGCGGCCGCAGAAGTGGCGGGCCGGGGTGGCCGTCAGGGTGAGTCCGCCGACCTTCGTCGTCTCGTGCCAGTCCAGCTCGCGCAGCCGGTCTGCCGACACGCCCCAGTGTTCGAGGTGCGCGCCGACGCCGAGCGGTACGGCGAAGAGCGTGTCCGTGTCGACCAGCGCCTTGATCGTGGGCAGGTCCAGGTGGTCGTAGTGGTCGTGCGAGATGACGACGACGTCGACCGGCCCCAGCGCGGCCAGCGGCAACGGCACGGGGTGCAGCCGCTTGGGTCCGGCGAAGGGGAACGGTGAGCAGCGATCGCCCCACACGGGGTCGAAGAGCACCCGGTGCCCGTCGATCTCCGCAAGGACGCTCGAATGTCCCATCCAGGTCAGGCGCAGCCCGCCGGCGGGCGGTTTGGCCAGGTCGGCGTATGTGGTGGGGTGGACCGGCACGGTGCTCTTGGGGGCACGGCGGGGCCGGGCGTCCCGGTCGAAGAAGACCTTGGCGAACTCCAGCGTCGATCCGGAGGGTCTGGTCCGGGCGGTGCCCCCGGGATTCTGGAACACCCCGTCCCGGAAGTGCGGGGATCTGCGGATGCGCGCCATGCGCTCACCGCTCGGGTCCACGCCGAAGGATTCGGGCCGCAGGGCACGGAGCCCGGAGTTCGGGAAACGGAAACCGGCCACGGTACCTCCAGGTGGAGTCGGTGAGTAGTCCATTATGGTCGGCCCCTCCGACAACCCCGTACGCCCCCTGATCCATTCCGCACGTTGACATGTCCTCGCCCTCACTTCGATACTGACCCGTCGTTCAGTAACCGCGCGCGGCACGCGACCCTCGCCACCCCTTCCCCCGGAGAAACCATGACCACCCCCCTGCTGTCGCTGACCTGGACCGACGACGTCACCGGCCGCCAGGGCTTCCTGGTCATCGACCGGCTGGTTCGCGGCGTGTCCAGCGGTGGGCTGCGCATGCGGCCGGGATGCACGCTGGACGAGGTCGCCGGGCTCGCCCACGGCATGAGCCTGAAAGAAGCCCTGCACTACGACCCCGAGGCCCGGTACGTCCCCCTGGGCGGCGCCAAGGGCGGCATCGACTGCGATCCCCGCGATCCAGAGGCGTACGGGCTCCTGGTGCGCTACCTGCGGACCATGCGGCCGTACATCGAGAGCTTCTGGACCACGGGCGAGGACCTCGGGCTCACCCTGGACGTGGTCGACCGGGCGGCCTCCGAGGCGGGGCTCGTCTCGTCCGTGCAGGCCGTGTATCCGCTGCTCGACGACGAGGACGGGGCGCGTAGACGGCTCGCTGACGCGTTCGCGGCCGAGGTGGACGGGATCGGGCTCGACGAGCTGGTCGGCGGCTGCGGGGTCGCCGAGTCGGTGCTCACCGCGCTGGACCGGGCCGGTCTCCCGTGCTGGCGGACGCGCGTCGCCGTGCAGGGCCTCGGGACCATGGGTGGGGCCACGGCACGCTTCCTCACCCGCGCGGGGCTCACCGTCGTGGCCGTCGCCGACATCAAGGGCACGATCGCCAACCCCGCGGGCCTCGACATCGAGGCCCTGCTGGCGGCGCGGGACGCGTATGGCACGATCGACCGCGCGGCACTGCGTCGCGGTGACCGCGAACTGCCGGGTGACGCCTGGCTGTCGGTCGAGGCCGAGGTGCTGGTGCCGGCGGCCGTCTCGTATGTGATCGATACCGCGAACCAGGCCCGGATCAGTGCCCGCTGGATCGCCGAGGCGGCCAACATGCCCGTACGGCCGGACGCGGAGCGGCTGCTGTCCGCGCGGGGCGTCACAGTGCTGCCGGACGTCGTGGTCAATTCGGCCACGAACGCCTGGTGGTGGTGGACGCTGTTCGGCGACATCGGCCCGTCCGCGGACGAGGCGTTCGCCCACACGCGACGCTCGATGCGCGCCTTGACCGATCTGACGCTGGCCCGCGCCGAGGCCGACGGGACGACGCCCCGGGCCGCCGCACACGCCATCGCCGAGGAACGGTTGCCGGTGATCGCCGAGCGGTTCGGCCGGTACCGGTGACCGCGGACGAGGGCCGGTCGCTCGACCAGCGGCCCGGGAGCGGCCCGTGGGCGAGGCCTTAGGGTGACCGAGTGGCGAGAGTGCGGTTGAGCGTGGCGGAGCGGCGCGAGGAGTTGCTGCGGGCCGCCGTCGAGCAGATAGAGGCGCGGGGCGTGGCGGCGGTCAGGATCGCCGACGTGGCCTCGGCGCTCGGGGTGAGCAACGCGCTGGTGCTCTATCACTTCGCCACGAAGGAGAAGCTGGTCGCCGCAGCTTTCACCCACGCGGCCGAGGGCGACCTGGCCAGGCTGCGAAGGATCCTCGGCCGCCGCACGACGGCGCTACGACGGCTGCGGGCGGCCGTGCGCTGGTACGCGCCGACCGGCCAGGCCAAGGGCTGGCGGCTGTGGATCGAGGGCTGGGCGGGGGCCTTGCGCGAGCCCGCGCTCCAGGACGTCACTCGGGATCTCGACCGGCAGTGGAAGGGCGCCATCGCCGAGGTCATCGCGGAGGGGGTGGCCGCGGGCGAGTTCGCCTGCCCCGACCCCACCGGCACGGCCCTGCGCCTCACGGCCCTCCTCGACGGGCTCGCCGTGCAGCTGACGTCGTACCGCGGCGCGGTGTCACGCGCGCGTGCCCAGGAGTGGGTGGACGAGGCGCTCGCCCGGGAACTGGAGCTGGAGCGGGAGGCGTTGACGGCGTCGGCGCGGTGAGGTCGTCGATCGCCGGGCGGTCGGTGCACCACGGCCACCACAGCCGTGAGAGCCTCGGCCACGACAGCCGTGTGGGCCGCGCCCCCGAACAGGGCACGGCCCACACCGCCTGGCACGCCTCAAGCCACCGATTCGATCCGCATCTTGATGTCGTCCGGGGACAACGCGCCCTTGGCGGTCACATGGTCCCCCGACGACTCGCCCCGCAGGCGCCGCCCGATCCACGGCACCAGGTACTCACGCGCCCAGTGGACGTCGTCCCGGCGGATCTCCAGGGTGCCGCGGGCCGGGAGCGGCGGCCAGGGCTGGTCCGGGTCGGCCGGGACCTCCAGGCCGAGGACCTGTCCCGCACGGAGCGCCACGCGCGTGTGCCCCTCTGCAGACAGATGGAGCCGGTCGTCGTCCCAGGCCCGGCGGTCCTGAACGGTCTTCAGGGACCACAGGTCGAGCACCGGGCAGCCGTACCGGTCGGCGATGGCCCGCACATGACCGTTGTAGGTGGCGATCTTGCCGCGCAGATGCTTCAGCACGGGCACGCCACGGGTGTCGAAGCCGGTCGTCACCATGACGGTGCCGACGGCGGAGGTAAGCCGGATGATCGCCCGCTCGAAGCGCTCGGCGACCTCGTCGGGGTCGGTTCCGGGTCGGATGATGTCGTTGCCGCCCGCACAGAACGAGACCAGGTCCGGGGCCAGTTCGACGGCCCTCGGAAGCTGGTCCTCGACGATCTGGTCGAGCAGTTTGCCGCGCACGGCGAGGTTCGCGTAGTCGAAGTCGCCCTCGGGACGCCGGTCCGCGAGCAGGACCGCGAACCGGTCGGCCCAACCGACGAACGCCCCGTCGGGGCCGGGGTCGCCGACGCCCTCGGTGAAGCTGTCCCCCACCGCGACGTACGACCCGATCACTGATCTGCTGTCACTCTTCGAATCGTCTGCCACATCGGCACATGATTCACCTTCGAATGTGACCTACGCGACCGTAGGCAAGGGTTGACGAGCGGTGAGATAAGCCACTTCTAAAGTGTTCACCAAACTCGGAATAACCCTCTGATCAGGCGCGTTGTGGGCGCAGCCGCCATACCCGGAAGTCGCTGACCCGGAAGTGACTCCACACGGTCCGGAAGGCGAAGTGCCCACTGGTGTACGGCTCCTGGTCGATGTGGTCGAAGACCAGCCGCCCGTTGTTCCACCACTGGACGGTCGACCCGTCGGAGACGATACGGACCCGGTTCGGCTGGTTGGCCACCAGCAGCGGCTCCGTGTAGTCGAAGACCAGCGGGCGGACCCCGGCCTCGCCGACGTACCGGCGCAGTCGTGTCGTGGTGTTGTAGTTGGCTCCGTAACCGGCGTAGTACGTCTTGAGGTAGTCGTACTCCTCCAGCGCGCCGCCCCGCCGCGTGGCGAAGAGGTCGTCCGGGGAGCGGACGTCGACGGCGTTCCAGAAGTTGTTGAGGTCGGAGACCCGGTCGTTGGGGCCGCCGGCCGAGACGGCGGTGGCCGTGTACTCGAGGACGTACGGGCCTTCGAGCCGCTGCTTGAACCACACCGTCGCCCCGCTCGGCACGTCGATCTCCAGCACACCGTGCGAGGCGGTGACGGTGCCGCCGTTCTGCAGCTCGGTCGCCCACTGGCCGAGGCCGTGGCAGAAGTCGTCGCGGGCGATGAGCCGACGGTGGGCACCGGGGCGAGGGGAGGCCGCACTCGCCGTACCCGCGGGAGCCATTGCCCCCAGGGCGGCGCCCGCGGCCAGGATTCCGAATGCTCTGCGCGTGGTCGACACGGATAGGGCTCCTTCGCTGGGGCGATGACTAGAAAGCGCTTGCGCAAACTGAAACGGAGATCACTCTCCCCCCATCACCCCCGCGCTGTCGACACCCCAGGACACACCGAAGGCCGGACCCGGGGATCGGGGTCCGGCCTTCGGTTGCGTGTCAGGCAGGTGGCTCTCGCGAGGAGCCGGTGTCAGCCGATGCCGACGCCCTTCGAGCGGAGGTAGGCGACCGGGTCCAGGTCCGAGCCGTAGTCCGGCGTGGTGCGGATCTCGAAGTGGAGGTGCGGGCCGGTGACGTTGCCGGTCGCGCCGGAGAGGCCTATCTGCTGGCCCGCGGTCACGGTCTGGCCGCTCGAGACGGAGAGCGAGGACAGGTGGGCGTACTGCGCGTAGTAGCCGTCGGCGAGCTGGATGACGACCTGGTTGCCGTACGCACCGCCCCAGCCGGCCGAGACGACGGTGCCCGCGCCGACCGCCTTCAGCGGGGTTCCGGTGGCAGCGGCGAAGTCGACACCGGTGTGGTAGCCGCTCGACCACATGCTGCCCGCCACCTTGTACGCGGTGGCGACGGCGGCACCCTCGACAGGGGCGGAGAAGCCGCTGGAGGTGCCGGCGTTCTCGGCGCTCTTGGTGGTCGTGGTCGTCTTCGACGCGCTGGACTTCGAGGCGGTCGAGTCGGAGGACGACTTGGAAGGCGCGGAGGAGGAAGAGGAGGGGGAGGACGACGACTTGGGGGTGCTCGTCGTCGCCTTCTTGCCGCCGATCGAGAGCTTCAGGCCGGGGTGGATCAGCGACGGGTCGTCGCCGACGGCCTCACGGTTGTCGGCGTAGAGCTGCTTCCAGCCGCCGCTGACGTTCTGGTCGTCGGCGATCTTCGAAAGGTAGTCGCCGACCTTCACCGAATAGGTCCGCAGACCCGTCTTCTGCTCGGCGTCCTTCTTCTCGACCGCCTTCTTCTCGGCGGCCGGAAGGGACTGAACGGCCTTTTCCGAAACGGACTGCGAGGGGGCGGCGTGGGCGCCGGTGGCACCGATGAGCGGGAGAGCGAGAGCGGCGCCACCGGTTCCGGCGACGGCGATGGAGCGGGTGAAGCGCAGAGACTTCGGGCGGCGGTGCTTACCCTTCGCGGGCATGGCGAATTCCTCTCCGGCGCCTGCGAGGTGAGCTGTCGGGTTCGGGCTGGAGATGCCCGGTCACGTGGAGACGCGACTAAACCCCAAGCCTGTTCCGGAGACCGGAACAGGCAGTTGTGCCTGTGGGTCCCCCGCTCCTGCCGTACACGGGTGAGTTTGCGCGGGATCCGGTCGGCGGCAGGATTCGGCGTCCGTCCGGATTGGTGGCGAACGTAAGCGAGGAAGACGCAAGGGAACAAGTAAGGGGTTCCGTCCGAATGCGTTCCTGTTGATCCCTTGTGGGAATTACCCGTCACCCTGCGTGAATTATCAGGCGTCGCCCGGCTCAAAACCCCTTGAAAAGCATGTTAATTACATGAACATGACGGGCGACGCACCGTCACGGATATGACGCTCCTCACGTGACACTGCTCCACCTTCCTTTACTCCAGAGCGAGTTGGAATTAAGGCGTGAATACGGACAGAAACCCTAGATGCGACGCAGACGGATAACCATCGCATCGAGGTCACCTCGCAAGCCGACACGAAGTCCGTGATGCCCCAGTACGGCACCTCGGTGAATTTCGCCCGTTTCAAGGCATTCATACGACGCTGCCGGGTCCAGGGCGCGCAGTCGCAGCGCCGGGACGGGCTCCCCGAAGCTCTGAGCCTGGAGCCAGGCGAGGACGACCGTCTCGTCCCCGAGCACGTACTGCACCGCGCTGAGTCCGCCCCGCGGAGCCCGCAGCCGGTAGAGGTCCCCACGCTGCACCAGGGGCCGGATCTCCTTGTAGAGAGTCACCCACTCCCGCGCCTCGGCGAGCTCCTCCTCGGTCCACCGGGCGAGGTCGCCACCGACCCCGAGCACCCCGGCCATGGCGCTCACGAACCGGAAGCGCAGGGAGCTGGCGCGGTGGTTGAGCATGGCGTTCGGACTGTCGGTGACCCAGGCGGCCATGGCCCGGGCCGGGTGGATCTGGGTGAAGCCGTGCTGGATGGTGAGCCGGTCGAGGGGGTCGGTGTTGTCCGAGGTCCACACCTGGTCCGTGCGCCCCAGCACGCCGAGGTCGATCCGTCCGCCGCCGCCCGAGCAGGACTCGAAGGCCACGCCCGGGTGGGCCGCGCGCAGCCGGTCCAGCAGGCCGTACAGGGCGAGCACGTGGTCGACCCACAGACGCTGCGGGTACGGCTCACCCGGCCAGCCGGCGTCGGTGAAGCAGCGGTTGAAGTCCCACTTCACATAGTCGATCGGGGCACTGGAGAGGAGGCCGTCGAGCTGCTCCCAGAGATACTCCTGGACGTCGCCGCGCGCGAGGTTCAGAACGAGCTGATTGCGGAACTCCGTCCGCTTTCGTCCCGTTTGATGCTGAACCCATTCCGGGTGGGCCCTATACAACTCGCTGTCCGGATTGACCATTTCCGGTTCGACCCAGATGCCGAACTGCATGCCGAGCGCGTGCACGTACTCGGCGAGCGGCTTGAGGCCGGACGGGAAGCGGTCGGGGTTGGGCGTCCAGTCGCCGAGCCCGGCGCGGTCACTGGTGCGCGTCCCGAACCACCCGTCGTCGACGACGAACAGTTCGACGCCGATGGCCGCGGCCCGCCGCGCGAGCACACTCTGCTGCTCCTCGGAGATGTCGAACTCCGTCGCCTCCCAGGAGTTGAACAGCACGGGCCGGTCCTGGTCGGCGTCCGGGATCACGTACGCGCGCTGGTACGCGTGCCAGGCGCGGCTGGCCCCGCCGAAGCCGCCGTCGCTCCACAGGCCGGCGAAGACGGGCGTGGTGAAGGACTCCCCCGCCGCCAGCCGCAGCAGGCCCGAGTCGTCGTATCCGGCACCACCCGTGATCTGCACGCGCGCGTCCGGGAGTTGGGCGACGGCGATGCGCCAGGACCCGGACCAGCCGAGGGCGCAGCCGTAGACCTCGCCGTGTTCCTCGGTGGCGTCCGTGTCGAGCGCGACCCATGGCAGGTGCTGGTGCCCGGTGTGTCCGCGGCGGCTGCCGATGACCTTCTCACCGTAGGCGAGGGGGGAGCGCGCCAGCCGGGACTCGGCGCCCCAGCGGCCGTGCAGCTGGGACAGCCGCCAGTCCTCCCGGTCGGGCAGCGTCCAGGTGGCCGAGTCGGCGCGCAGCAGCTCCAGGACGGGCCCCTGGTTGTCCAGGGTGACCCAGCGCTCCACGACGTCCCCGCGCATCCGGTAGTGCAGGGTGACGGTCAGCCCGTCGTCACAGAACCGCAACCGCAGCTCGTCGCCCTCGGCCTCGTACCGCTCGAAACCCCACTCGGTGCCGCGCCGCTCCTCGGTGCGCACGGACAGGGCGGGCCGGACGAAGCGAGGGCCGCCCTCGACCGGGTACTCCTCGCGTCCGTCGAGCGGGGACTCGAAGGGCCAGTACTCGGGCAGCGGGCGTACGGCGAGGGCCTCGGCGTCGGCGAGCGTGATCCGCGGCCCCCAGTGGAGATGCAGCAGCTCGTCGCCGTCGGCCAGATGAACGGCGTAACTGCTGGTGGGCCCGGAGAGGAGCCACGTACGGCCGTTGTCGGAGATCTCCAGCATCAAGCCCCCACAGAGACGAACAGGTGCGATCAAGCACCAACATCATCAAGGCTCGCGCGCTTCTGCGGCAACGCCTGTGGACAACTCATTGCCCCAGGAATCCATGTCGTATGGTCGAGAGCGCACCCCGTCGGCCGCATCATCGAGCCGCGCCGCCGGGGCCGACTGGGAGGAGCCCCCGTGACGCAGCAGATCCCGTCGACCGAGCCCGAACTGGCCGGAGTTCGCAATTTCCGCGATGTGGGCGGACTGCCGACCGTGGACGGACGGCGGGTGCGGTACGGGGTCCTGTTCCGCAGCGGCCACCTCGCGCACGCGACCGAGGACGACGCGACCTTCCTCGGCTCCCTCGGGCTGCACACGATCTTCGACTTCCGCAACGCGGCGGATCAGAAGCTCGAAGGGGCCGATGTCGCGCTGCCGGGCGTGCGCAATGTGAACCTGCCGCTGTCCGATCCCGCGGACGGCGCGGAGTTCTGGAAGATGGTCCGCGACGGCGACATCGAACAGCTGCGGGAGATACTGGCGGACGGCAAGGCCGCGGGCCGGATGATCGCCTCCTACCGCACGATCATCAAGGAGCGCACCGCCGAGCACTCCCACGTGCTGCACGCGCTCGGGGAGGACAGCGTCCCCGCCCTGATGCACTGCGCGGCCGGCAAGGACCGTGCCGGTCTGTCCATCGCCGTGACGCTGCTCGCCCTCGGTGTCGAGCGCGAGGCGATCACCGCCGACTACCTGGAGTCCAACGCCAAGCACCGCCGCTACAAGGTGCGCCGCAGCGGCAGCGACGCGTCGGCGTACTCACCCGAGGTCATGGAGCTGCTCAGCCCGCTGTTCGACGCCCGGGCCGAGTATCTGGCGGCGGCCTTCGAGACGATCGACGAGACATGGGGCGGCGTCGACACCTACCTGGAGCAGGGCCTGCGGGTCACCCCGGAGCTCCGGGAGCGACTGCGGGAGCGGCTGCTCGACTGACCTCGGACGCCGCCACGCGCCCGTGCCTACTTCGCGCCCACCTCGAACAGCAAGTAGATGAAGGCCGCGAAGACGTGCCCCACCGCGATGTAGATGATGAGCCGCACCCACAAGGCACGCGGGAACTTCTCCTCCAGGTTGCTCATGGCGCCTCTCCAGGGGTGGGGCCCAGGCACAGCGTGGCCGTGGGGCTCTGCAGCAGGGTGTGGACGAAGAGGAGCTCGACCCCGCCCGGGTCCTGGGCGGCGATGCGGTGCGGGGTGAGCGAATCGAAGTGCGCGCTGTCGCCGGGCCCGAGCCGGTGCGTGGTGTCCCCGAGACGCAGCCGCAGCCGTCCGTCGAGGACATGGAGCCACTCCTCCCCGGGGTGCACCCGCACGATGTCGCCCTGCGAGCCGTACGGCACATGGACGCGCAGGGCCTGCATCCCGCGCCCGGGGGCGCCGGCCTGCCAGTAGGTCCAGCCGCCGGCCGACGTCGGCTCCATGTCGGCCGCGCGCACCACGGCGTCCCGGTCGGCGACCGTCTCGCCGAGCAGCTCGGAGACCGTCGTACCGTAGATGCGCGCGAGCGCCAGCAGCATCGGCAGCGAGGGCTGGCGCTGCCCGGTCTCCAGTCGGGAGAGGTGCGCGGGCGACAGCCCTGCTGAGCGGGCCGCGGCCTCCAGGGTGAGGGAGGCGCGGCGGCGCAGCGCGCGGAGCTGGGGCGCGACGGCAGGCAGGACTCCGTCCGGCCCGGCCGCCGCCTCGGCACCGGGCCCGGCCTCGGGCCCACTCCCGGGCCCACCCTTGGGCCCGGGCTCGACATCGGGAGAGCTCATGCTCTCCATTCAGCCCGAGGGTTGCCTCTCCGGCAAATTTCTTGCCTCAGAGGCAAAGAACCCGGCTCGGACTCAGACCGTCTCTAGCGGTTGGCGACCGCCTGCTTGATCAACATCTTGCCGAAGTCCCACATCAGCCCGCCACCACTGTGCGCGTCGTCCATCACATCCGTGAAGGCGTCGACGAACCGGTCCACCTCCCGCTCGCCGATGATGAGCGGCGGGATCAGTTTGATCACCTCCAGGTGGTCGCCGGAGACCTGGGTGAGGATCCGGTGCCGGCGCAGCAGTGGTACGACGACCATCTGCGCGAACAGTCCCTTGCGCGCGGCCTGGAGCATGGTCCAGCGGCTCCGCAGCTTCAGCGAGTCGGGCCGGCCGAACTCGATGCCGACCATGAGACCCCGGCCACGCACGTCGGCGAGCAGCTCGTACTTGTCGGTCAGGGCCATGAGCCGGGACTTCAGCTGCTCCCCGGTCGCCCGCGCGTTCGCGACGATCTGCTCGTTCTCCATGACGGACAGCACGGCGAGCCCGGCCGCCATGGCCTGCGCGTTGGCCCCGAAGCTCGCCGAGTGGACCAGCACCCGGTCCATCGACGAGTAGACCTTCTTGAAGATCCACTCCTTGCCGAGCGTGGCGCCCACCGGCACATAGCCGCCGGAGAGCGCCTTGGCCACGCACACCAGGTCCGGCTCGACACCGTCCTCGTGCTGGTAGGCGTAGAAGTCGCCGGTACGGCCCAGCCCCGTCTGCACCTCGTCGACGATCAGCAGCGCCTTGTGCTTGTGCAACAGCTCCTGGGCGGCGCGCAGATAGCCCGGTGGAGACTCGTGCACCCCCTTGCCCTGGATCGGCTCGACGATCAGGGCGGCCACGTCACCCTTCTTCAACTCCCTTGCCAGGGCGTCGAGATCGCCGAGCGGTACGGCCGTGTCCGGGAGCAGCGGCGCGAAGCCGTCACGGAAGCCGGACTCGCCGTTGACGGACAGGGAACCGGTGGTCAGCCCGTGGAAGGCGTGGTCGCAGTAGAGGACCCTGGGCCTGCCGGTGGCGTACCGGGCGAATTTCAGCGCGCCCTCGACCGCCTCCGTGCCGCTGTTGCCGAAGAACACCCGGTCCAGGTGCGGGCTGTGCGCGAGCAGCTTCTCGGCCAGCAGGCCGGGCAGCGGCTGGCAGTCGAAGCGGGTGAGGTCGGCGAGCTGCGCGTCGAGTACGTCGTGCAACGCCTTGCGGACGACGGGGTGGTGGCGCCCCAGGCCCATCACCCCGAACCCGGCGAGCATGTCCAGGTAGTCGTCGCCGTCCGCGTCCCAGAAGTAGGCGCCCTCGGCCCGCTCGTAGACCTTGTCGAAGCCGATGGTGTGCAGCATGCGCGGGAGCTGGTGGTTCAGGTACTTGCCGTGCAGCTCGTAGCGCTCGGCTCCGCGCTCGGCGAGGAGTCTGCCGAGGTCGAACTCCGTGGTCATTCGGCTTTCTCCTTGACTGGCACGACGGTACGTCCGTCCTGGCCACCGCCGGTCTGCCCGGTGCCGGCCAGGCCGCCCTCGGCGTCCTTGAGAGCGAGGCTCGCGCTGATCCGTCCGGCGACCTCGACGGGCGTGAGCCCGATGTCGGCGAGCACCTCGCCCCGCTTGGCGTGCGCGAGGAACTGCTCCGGGATGCCGAACCGCCGCACGGGTACGTCGACATCGGCGTCGCCGAGCGCCAGTGCCACGGCGGCGCCGACTCCGGACGAGCGGCTGTTGTCCTCGACGACGGCCACCAACCGGTGCTGTGCGGCGAGGGGCGCGAGTGCGGGGTCGACGGGTTTCACCCACCGTGGGTCGACGACAGTGCAGCTGATGCCGCGTGCCTCCAGCAGCTCGGCCGCCTGGAGGCACACCGGAGCCATGACCCCGACGGCGACGAGGAGGACCTCCGGCTCACCCGCCCCCGGATGCAGTACGTCCAGCCCGCCCACCCGGTCGACGGCCGGGATCGACGGCCCGACCGACTCCTTCGGGAACCGCACCAGCGTCGGCGCGTCGTCGACGGCCACCGCCTCCCGCAGCTGCGCCCGCAGCTGGTCGGCGTCGCGCGGTGCGGCGATCCGCAGTCCCGGCACGACCTGGAGGATCGACATATCCCACATGCCGTTGTGGGAAGCCCCGTCGACGCCCGTGACACCGGCCCGGTCCAGCACGAACGTCACCCCGCACCGGTGCAGCGCGACGTCCATCAGCAGCTGGTCGAAGGCCCGGTTGAGGAAGGTGGCGTAGACGGCGACGACCGGATGCAGCCCGCCCGTCGCGAGCCCCGCCGCCGACACGGCCGCGTGCTGCTCGGCGATCCCGACGTCCCAGACCCGGCCGGGGAACCGCTCCGCGAACTTGCCGAGCCCGACCGGGTGCAGCATGGCCGCCGTGATCGCCACGACGTCCTCCCGCTCCTCACCGATCCGCACGATCTCCTCGCCGAACACCGAAGTCCAGGACGGCCCGTTGGACGGCGCGAGCGGCTCGCAGGTCAGCGGGTCCATCACGCCGACAGTGTGGAAGTGGTCCTCCTCGTGGGCGAGGGCGGGTTCATAGCCGCGCCCCTTCTCCGTGAGGCAGTGGATCAGCACCGGCCCGTGGAAGCGCTTGGCCCGCCGCAGCGCGGACTCGACGGCCCCGATGTCATGTCCGTCGATCGGGCCGACGTACTTCAGTCCCAGATCCTCGAACATGCCCTGCGGCGCGAAAGCGTCCTTGAACCCCTTCTTCGCGCCGTGCAGCGACTCGTAGATCGTGTTGCCCACGAGCGGGGTCCGCAGCAGTACGTCCTTGCCCCAGGCCAGCACCTTCTCGTAGCCGTCGGTCGTGCGCAGGGTCGCGAGGTGGTTGGCGAGCCCTCCGATGGTCGGGGCGTACGACCGTTCGTTGTCGTTGACGACGATGATCAGCGGCCGGTCCTTGGCCGCCGCGATGTTGTTCAGCGCCTCCCACGCCATACCGCCGGTCAGGGCCCCGTCGCCGATCACCGCGACGACATGGCCCTTCTCTCCTTGCACCGCACGGGCCTTGGCGAGCCCGTCGGCCCAGCCGAGCGCGGTGGAGGCGTGGCTGTTCTCGACGATGTCGTGCTCGGACTCCTCGCGCGAGGGATAGCCGGACAGGCCGCCCTTGCCGCGCAGCTTCGAGAAGTCCTGACGTCCCGTCAGAAGCTTGTGCACGTAGCTCTGGTGACCGGTGTCCCAGACGATGCGGTCGACCGGCGACTCGAAGACCCGGTGGAGCGCGATGGAGAGTTCCACCACCCCCAGATTGGGCCCGAGGTGTCCGCCGGTCCTGGCGACCGCGTGCACCAGGAACTCCCTGATCTCGTCGGACAGTTCACCGAGTTCCGCCTCGGACAGCGCCTTCAGGTCACGTGGTCCCCGGATGCTCTCCAGAATCGTCACGCTCGGGCCCCCTCTCGGTCCGTGCCTTGGTTCAGCTCACAGTCACTTCTGGTTTCCCCGTGACGGTGGGGGCGCCCGATGCGGCCCCGTCCTGCTCGTCCTGCTCCATCTGCTCGGCGATCTTCATCGCCTCCTCGATCAGGGTCTCCACGATCTTCGACTCGGGGACGGTCTTGATGACCTCGCCCTTCACGAAGATCTGGCCCTTGCCGTTGCCGGAGGCGACCCCCAGGTCCGCCTCCCGCGCCTCACCGGGGCCGTTCACCACACACCCCATTACGGCGACGCGCAACGGCACTTCCATGCCTTCGAGGCCCGCCGTGACCTCGTCTGCCAGCTTGTAGACGTCGACCTGCGCCCGCCCGCACGACGGACAGGAGACGATCTCCAGCCGCCGCTGCTTGAGGTTCAGCGACTCCAGGATCTGCAGGCCGACCTTGACCTCCTCGGCGGGCGGGGCACTCAGCGACACCCGGATCGTGTCGCCGATGCCCTGCGAGAGCAGCGCCCCGAAGGCGACGGCCGACTTGATCGTGCCCTGGAACGCGGGACCGGCCTCGGTCACCCCGAGGTGGAGCGGGTAGTCGCACTGGGCGGCCAGCTGCGTGTACGCCTCGATCATCACGACCGGGTCGTTGTGCTTGACCGAGATCTTGATGTCCCGGAAGTCGTGCTCCTCGAAGAGGGACGCCTCCCAGAGCGCCGACTCGACCAGGGCCTCCGGCGTCGCCTTGCCGTACTTCTGGAGCAGGCGCCGGTCGAGAGAGCCCGCGTTGACGCCGATGCGGATCGGCGTGCCGTGGTCCTTGGCGGCCCGCGCGATCTCCTTGACCTTGTCGTCGAACTGCTTGATGTTGCCGGGATTGACCCGTACGGCCGCACAGCCCGCCTCGATCGCCGCGAAGACGTACTTGGGCTGGAAGTGGATGTCCGCGATCACCGGGATCTGCGACTTGCGGGCGATGGTCGAGAGGGCGTCAGCGTCGTCCTGCGTCGGGCAGGCCACCCGCACGATCTGGCAGCCGGAGGCCGCAGGCCACCCGCACGATCTGGCAGCCGGAGGCCGTGAG
This sequence comes from Streptomyces viridochromogenes, assembly GCF_001270495.1. GTDB lineage: Bacteria > Actinomycetota > Actinomycetes > Streptomycetales > Streptomycetaceae > Streptomyces > Streptomyces viridochromogenes_A. The sequence continues at coordinate 98,325 of NZ_LGUR01000036.1, read as the reverse complement.
CTCGGCGATCTGCTGGAGGGTGGCGCCGATGTCGGACGTACGGGTCGTCGTCATCGACTGCACCGACACGGGGGCACCGCCCCCGACCGCCACCGGGCCGACCTGGATCCGCCGCGACACACGCCGCTCGGCGACCGGCCGGAGGGGTACCTCGGGGACACCCAGGGAGATGGCGGTCACGGCGTCACTCCCGGTTCCCGGAGACCGTCTCGCGCATGGCGCGCAGCGACTCCTTGAGCGAGCCCATGGTGGCGAGGACGGCGGTGGGCTCGTAGCCGCAGTGCGCCATGCAGTTGGCGCAGCGCGGGTCCTTGCCGCGGCCGTACTTGTCCCAGTCGGTCTCCTCGATCAGCTCGCGGTACGTGGGGACGTACCCGTCGCTCATCAGGTAGCAGGGGCGCTGCCAGCCGAACAGCGAGTAGTTCGGGATGGCCCAGGCGGTGCACGGGAAGTCGACCTTGCCCTCGAGGAAGTCGAGGAACAGCGGCGAGTGGTTGAGCCGCCACTTCCTGCGGTTGCCGCCCGCGAAGGCCTTCTTGAACAGCTCGCGGGTCTGCTCGACGCCCAGGAAGTGCTCCTGGTCGGGGGCCTTCTCGTAGGCGTAGGCGGGCGAGATCATCATCTCGTCGACCTTGAGGTCGTCGTTGAGGAAGTTGAGCACCTCGATGATGGTCTGCGGGGTGTCGGTGTTGAAGAAGGTCGAGTTGGTGGTGACCCGGAAGCCGCGCCGCTTGGCCTCCTTGATCGCCTCCACCGCCTCGTCGAACACCCCCTCCTTCGCCACCGACTCGTCGTGGCGCTCGCGCAGGCCGTCGATGTGCACGGCGAAGGCGAAGTAGGGCGAGGGCGTGAACTTGTCCATCTTCTTGCGCAGCAGCATGGCGTTGGTGCACAGGAAGACGTACTTCCGCTTGGCCACCAACTGCCGCACGATCTCGTCGATCTGAGGGTGCATCAGGGGCTCGCCGCCGGCGATGGACACCATCGGCGCGCCTGATTCGAGAACCGCTCCCACAGCCTGGGCGACCGGCATGCGCTGCTTGAGTACGCCGGCCGGGTGCTGGATCTTGCCGCAGCCCTCGCATTTGAGGTTGCAGGCGAAAAGCGGTTCCAGCTCGACGATGAGCGGAAACTTGTCCCGCCGGCGGAGCTTCTGTTCGGCCAAGTAAGTAGCGACCTTGATGGACTGACGCAGCGGCATGGCCATCTGGCTCACCTCCTGGGGAGCAGCAAAGAACGGTGCCATTCATAGAATGCGGGTAGAACGACACGAAGGACGCGGAAGGCCGATATTCCACCGCGCAACGTGCCGATCCGGACGAGTTCATGTTCTGGAGCGTCCACGACCACCCGTACGGCCGCAACCGGGCGCTCACCCGCGCGCACGGCGCTCAGGAGCGTGGCCGCCGACTCCATGTCGACCGCGATCGCGCCGGTCGCGAGCAGATCGGACCTTTCCTGACCTCGGATGATGTGATCCGAGCCGATGAGCGGTCCGGTGTGGACGGTGCGGCCGGGGGCGGCGCGCACCAGCTCTTTGACGAGTAGGTCGGTCCCTACGCACGGAATGGTTCCACCCGGATCCCGGGTCTCCTCGGCGACGACCAGGTCACCGGGGTGCATGTCGGGGGCGAGCCCCGCGCAGAACCCCGTGGCGAGGACGGCGGCCCCGCTCAGGGCCGGATCGGCCAGCATCCGGGTGACGGAGCGTTCGGCCGCCCGGGGCCCCATGCCCGTACGGAGCACGGTGACGGGCCCGCCGGCGCCGCCGCGGTCGCTGGTGCGCAGGGCGAGCTGCTCGATGCCGAGCGCGCAGGCGATCAGCAGCGGGGCCGCGGCGGGCTGTGGGCTCATCAGCTCCCCTTGGCCTCGGCGAGCGACTTCCCGGGCGCCTCGTTCGTCCGTGGCTGCTCGGCGAAGGGCTCTCCGTGGACGTACCGGCCGAGCGCGGTGAGCGGGAAGACCTGACGGTAGAGGTGGTAGTTGATCGAGAAGTCCCAGGGGAAGCCGGTGCCGGTGAAGTACGGCTCGTCCCAGGAGCCGTCCTCGCGCTGGGCGGCCGCCAGCCACTCGATGCCGCGCTCGACGGCCTTGGAGTCCTTCTCCCCCGCGGCGAGCAGGGCCATCAGCGCCCACGCGGTCTGCGAGGCGGTCGAGGCGCCCTTGCCGCTCCACTCCTTGACGTACCTGTAGGAGCGCAGGTCCTCGCCCCAGCCGCCGTCGTCGTTCTGGACCGACTCCAGCCAGGTCACGGCGCGGCGGATCGCCGGGTGCGAGCCAGGGAAGCCGGCCGCCACCAGGGCGGGTACGACTGATCCGGTGCCGTAGACGTAGTTGACGCCCCAGCGCCCGAACCACGAGCCGTCCGGCTCCTGCTCGGCGAGCAGCCACTGGATGCCGCGCCGGGTGCGCGGGTCGTGGGCGAGCCCCTCGACGGCCAGCATCTCCACCACGTGCGCGGTGACGTCGGCGGACGGCGGGTCGATGACCTCGCCGAAGTCGCAGAACGGCAGGCGGTTCGGGAAGGGGCTGGTGTTGTCGACGTCGAAGGCGCCCCACGCCCCGTTCCTCGACTGCATCCCGAGGTTCCAGCGCACCCCGCGTCCGATGGCCTTCTCGACCCGCTCCGGGTCGTGGTGCTTCACCCGGCGCAGCGCGAGGACCACCTCGGCGGTGTCGTCGATGTCGGGGTAGTTGTCGTTGTGGAACTCGAACGCCCAGCCGCCCGGCGGAAGTTGGGGTCGCTTGACCGCCCAGTCGCCGGACCGGACGATCTCCTCGCCCAGCATCCAGTCCGCGGCCTTGACGAGCTGCGGATGGTCGGCGGGCACGCCCGCGTCCACGAGCGCGATGGTCGCCAGGCAGGTGTCCCAGACCGGCGACTGGCACGCCTCGATCATCCGGGCCCCGTCCTCGCGCCAGACGGCGAAGCGGTCCAGCGACGCCAACCCCTCGCGCATGACGGGGTGTTCGAGGTCGTAGCCGAGCAGGTGCAGGGCGATGATCGAGTACACCGCCGGGGGCTGGATGCCGCCCCAGCAGCCGTCGTTCTCCTGGCGCTCGATGATCCAGCGTGCGGCGCTGTTCATGGCGGCTCTGCGCAGTCCGCGCGGGGCGACCTTGCGCAGCTGGTGCAGCGCCTTGTCGAGCCGCTGGAAGGCGCCGTCCCAACTCGCCGTCGGCGCGAGGGGCTTGACCGGGTTGGGGTCGCTCGGGTCGGTGTGCAGTTCGTCGAGCGGGAAGGGCGCGGGCCGTACCGGCCGCTTCGCGGAGACGATCGTCAGCGGGACGATGGTCTGCCGGGCCCAGCACCCGAAGTCGTAGATGTTGAGCGGCATCCACTTGGGGAAGTAGATGAGCTCCGGCGGGAGTTCGGGCAGGTCCTCCCACTTCCACCAGCCGAACAGGGCCAGCCAGATCCGGGTGAACACCCGGGCGGCGGCGATGCCGCCCCGCTCACGGATCCAGGCCGACGCCTTCGCCATGTGCGCCGCGTCCGGCGCGTCGCCGGCCAGACGGAGCGCGACGTACGCCTCGATGGTGGCGGAGAGTTCGCCCGGACCGCCGTAGAAGGTGGCCCAGGCGCCGTCGTGGCGCTGCTCGCCGCGGATGAAGAGCGCGGCGGCCCGGGTGGTCTTCTCGTCGCGGATGCCCAGAAACTGACGGAGCAGCAGGTCCTCGGCGTCCATGGTGACGTTCGTCTCGAGGTCGCCCTTCCACCAGCCCCGGGCGTCCTGCCGGCTCAGCAGGAACTCGGTGGCGCGCTGGACCGCGCGCCGGGCGGCTTCGTGCACCCCGGCCGCCACGGGGGTCTCGCTGTCGGTGTCGCTGGCCGCGGCTGCCCGGGGCGGGAGAGCCCCGGTGCTTCCGTCGGTCGTCGCTGTCATGGCTTCCCCTTCGTGCAGTGCTCCTGTAGTGCGTCTGCTGTGGGTCCGCCGTCGGCCGGTGCGCTGGTTCCCGCCACACCGGCCGGCGACTACGCGAGGGCTATTCGACCGATACTGATCATCTCTTTTCGCCCGGTGGTGCTCATCTCTTCCGTACGACGACGAAGTCGGCGAGTGCCGTGAACTGCGCCCGCACCCGGTCGGGCATGTCGACCGTGTCCAGCGCCTCGACGGCGACGGCGTGCTGACGGCGCGCCTCGTCGGCGGTCCACTCGCGGCCGCCCGCCTCCTCGATCAGGGCCGCGCGGGCCGCGAACTCCTCCTCGGAGAAGTTCTCGAAGTCGCTGCTCTTGGCGTCGGCGGCGAGGATCTCACCGAGCCGCTCGGAGGCGGAGCCGCCCGCCGCGAGCGCGGCCACGACCGGCAGGGACTTCTTGCGCTGGCGCAAGTCGCTCCAGGTCTGCTTGCCGGTGGAGACGGGATCGCCCCAGATGCCGAGGAGGTCGTCGACGGCCTGGAAGGCGAGGCCCAGGTGGTAGCCGTACTTCTCCAGGGTGTCGGCGGTGCGGTCGTCCGCGCCGCCGAGCACCGCGCCGATGGAGCAGGCGCAGGCGAGCAGGGCACCGGTCTTGTTGCCCTCCATCTCCAGGCACTCCTCGACGCTGACGCGGTCGCGGTGCTCGTAGGAGATGTCCTGTGCCTGGCCGTCGATGAGGGCGCGGGTGGCGGTGGTCAGACGGCGGGTGGCGCGGCCGGCCTCGACGGTGCCGAGTTCCAGCAGGACCTCGTTGGCGAGGGCGAACAGGGCGTCGCCGACGAGGATGGCCTGGGCGGGGCCGTGCACCTTCCAGACGGTGTCGCGGTGGCGGCGTTGTTCGTCGCCGTCCATCAGGTCGTCGTGCAGCAGGGAGAAGTTGTGGACCAGCTCGACGGCGACGGCACCGGGGATGCCGACCTCGGGCGCGGCACCGGTGACCTCGGCGGAGAGTACCGCGAGGGCGGGGCGTACGGCCTTGCCGCCGTCGCCGGCCGTGGGGTTGCCGGCGGCGTCGATCCAGCCGAAGTGGTAGGCGGAAACGGTGTCCATGGGAGCGGCCAGGCGGTCGATCGCCGCCCGCAGTACCGGTGTGGCCAGGGTCCTCCCGCGCTCCAGGAGCGCGGTCACGTCCACCGCGGTCTCTCGAGCGGCCTTCTCGGCCGGGGGCACAGTGGGCACGGTCTCTCCTCTTGTTGCGGTACCGGGGGTGCGGGGGCCTGCCGCCGGGCGCTCGTTCAGCATCACGCCGCCTCCTCGACGTCGAAGAGGTGGTGGGGGCGGGGCCGGCCCAGGGCGCTCAGCGCGGCTCCCGCCGCACTCACGCCACTGCGGACCGCACTCTCCATGGTCGCGGGCCACCCAGTGGCGGTCCACGCTCCGGCCAGACAGAGGCCGGGTGCCTTGGTACGGGCGCCGGGCCGCAGCCGCCCGACGCCGGGGGTGGGAGCGAACGTCGCGGAGCGCTCCCGGGTCACGAAGAAGTCCTTCACCCGCGCACCGCGCGCCCTGGGCAACAGCCGCTCCAGCTCGGGCAGATACCGCTCGCGCAGCGTGGCGACCGGTTCGTCGATCTCGTCCTGCGCGGCCGACTGGGACAGGGCGAGGTACTGGCCGCCGTCCCTGAGCCCGGAGGCGTCGGTGCGGTCGAACACCCACTGCACCGGGGTGCCGAGCGCCGCGAAGAACGGCCTGCCGAGCACCTTGCGGTCGTACACGACATGGACGTTGAGGATCGGCGCGGTGCCGATCTCCAGCAGCCGTTCCGGGGCGTCGAGGGCACCCTCGGGCAGCAGGTCGTACGCCTCGCGCTGGGCCACCGCGAGCACGATCGCGTCCGCCCGCAGCGTCTCGCCGGGAACCTGAACGCTCCAACGCCCGTTCTCGTCGGTAGAGATGGAGGTGACGCGTGTTCGGACCTCGGTACGGACGCCCGCGGAGTCGAGCGCCTTGCGGGCCAGCCGGTCATGCAGTTCACCCAGCGGGACGTGCGCCCATCCGATGTCGGCCGCGCCCGGGTCGGACAGCAGACCGGTCTTGAACACCATCGCGGCGAGCCCCAGCGAGGCGTCGCCCGCGACCGCGTTGAGGGTGGCGACCCCGACCAGGTCCCACAGGGCCTCGACGGCACGCGCCGACTGACCGTGCGCGGTCAGCCAGCTGCCGAAGTCCTGTGCGTCCAGGCTCGGATCGGCGAGGTCGAGCCCCTTGAGCGCGAGCGCGGCACGCCCGACCTTGGCGCGATCGGCGAGCGACAGATGCGGATACGTCGCCAGGCTCCGGCCCAGATGCAGGGGTACGGGCAGCGCGTCGCGCCGCAGCCTGCCGAGCCGTCGTCCCTCGGGCCGCGCGAGGTCGACCACGGGCACGTCGAGACGCTCCTGCAGCGGTGCCAGCGCCGTCCCCTCGACGCGGTCGAGGAACCAGCGGTAGGCGGTGCAGCAGCGCAGATAGACGTGCTGTCCGTTGTCGACGGTCAGGTCGCCGCGCTGGAAGGAGAAGGCGAGGCCACCGAGCCGCGGCCGGCCCTCGATCAGGGTCACGCGCACTCCGGCGTCGGCGAGCGCGAGCGCGGCGGTGATGCCGGCCAGCCCGCCGCCGACCACGACGGCGTCCTTCCCGGGGCGTCCGGGGATGTCCGCGAGCGGCGCTTGCGGCCGCGTGCCGTCGGTCATCGTGCACCCTCCCCTGCGCGACCGCCGTGCGGGTACTTGAACGGTGCACGGCCGGTCGTCTCAGTCAGGGACGCGACCCGGCAGCGGAGGGTTGCCCGCCGCTTTTCGCCGGTGGCATCACCTTGGGCCCGAATGTCCATCAGGCGCGCCTCCTGACGGTTCGCCGGGTCACATGCCGGGCGTCCAGACCGGACAGGCCGCGCACGGCGACGTACGCCTTCTCGCGCCCGGGCAGGGAGACCCGGCCGCGCAGCACGGCCTGCGGGTCGCGCTCGATGCGGTCGAGAAGACGGAGGTAGATGCCGGCCATGGCGGCGACACAGGCGCCGCTGCGCCGGTCCAGCATGGGAAGCAGCCGGTAGCCCTCAGCGAAAAGGGCGCGGGCCCGACGCACTTCGAAGTGCACAAGGCCCGCGAAGTCGGAGCCCTCCGGTGGTGTCGCCCCGCTGAAGCCGGTCGAGCAGCCGAATTTGGCGAGGTCGTCGGAGGGCAGATAGGTACGACCGCCCTCGGCGTCCTCGCGGACGTCCCGCAGGATGTTGGTGAGCTGCAGGGCCAGCCCGAGCGTGTCGGCGTACTCGGGCGCGCGCTCGGCGCCGCGCGCGCCGGGTTCCGTGCCGAACACGCCGAGCGAGAGCCGCCCGATGGCGCCCGCCACACAGCGGCAGTAGACCTTCAGGTCGTCCCAGGTCTCGTAGGTCTCACCGCGCACGTCCATCAGGACGCCGTCGATGAGCTCGTCCAGGCCGCCGAGCGGGATCGGGAAGGTGTCGGCGGCGTGGGCCAGTGCGACGGCCACGGGGTCGATGTCGTCCTCGTCGACCGCCCGGTCGCGGATCCGGGTCAGCAACTCCCGGGTGTCCTCGAGTCTGGCGATCTTGACGTCGTCGGTCAGGGCGCCGTCGCCAATGTCGTCGACGCGGCGCGAGAACGCGTACAGCGCCGACATCGCCCGGCGCTTGGGCGTGGGCAGCAGCCTGATGCCGTAGGCGAAGTTACGGGCCTGCCGCCCTGTGACGGCCTCGCAGTAGCTGTAGGCGGCGAGTACCGGTGCGGACGCGTGTGGTGCAGACTCCACGGTCCGGATCACCCCTCTCCTCGCAGAGTCACGCCCACCTCGCGCAGCAGCTGGAGCCTGCTTGCCTTGGGCGGGCCGGGAAGTACGTCGTATTCGGCGGCGGAGATCGCACGGATCGCCGCCTTTCCCCCCGCCACGAATCCCGCGAGCAGCAGCTTCAGCCTGCCGTGGACGCTACCCACCAGCGGGGTGCCTTCATTCAGGAGGGTTTGGGCGCGTTCGGCTTCATATGCAACCAGTGCGCGCACCGACGCGCCTGCTGTTTTTGCCGCCAGGTCGGTTTCCTGGACGTGAAAGCGTTTCATGTCCGCCGCGGGCAGATAGATCCGGTCACGGCCGAGGTCCTCGGCGACGTCCTGGAGGTGCTCGATGATCTGGAGCGCCGTGCACACCGCGTCGGAGCGGCGGATCCGCTCGGGCGTCCCGGTGCCGGTGACGGCGAGGACGAGACGGCCGACGGGGTTGGCGGACAGTTCGCAGTAGGCAAGGAGATCGTCGTAGGTCTCGTACCGCCCCACCAGCTGATCCTGACGGTTCGCGGCGATCAGGCCGAGGAAGGGCTCGGGGGTCAGCGAACGGCGGCGGACGGTCGGCTGCAGTCGGCGCAGCAGGGGGTGGTGCGGGGTTCCGTCGAAGACGCGGCGCAGGTCGGTCTCGAAGGCGTCGAGGAGGACCAGGCGGTCGTCGGCCTCCTCGGGCGACACGCCGAGCAGCCGGGCGTCGGCGCCGCCGGGAGCGAGATCGCCGTCACCGATGTCGTCGACGAGGCGGGCGAAGCCGTAGACGGCCATGAGGTCGGTGCGCCAGGCCCTGGGCAGAAAGAAAGGCGCCACGGGGAAGTTCTCCGCAGCGGCCTTGTCGAGCGTGCCACGCTCCGGATCACCTGTGCGCGCGCCGGTTCCCGTCACCGTGGACTGCCCGGGGCGGGGACGGCACATGCTGCGTGGAGCCGGGGAGTTTCCGTAGCCATTGCCGTCACATCTCCCGTTCTACACCGCAGACCCAATGCACACTATTTCGGACACGCCGCCCGGTCGTCCGCGCCGCAGCCCGGGGTGGGGGTGTCGTTCCTTATCGCCCCACTTGCCGCGTTTCGGTACCGGTACAGCTTACGTTGTACAACGGGGCCGGGCCCGTGGGGGTGTCCTGCACATCACAACAACACACCGATTGGCGTCAAGGTTCCCGGGGCCAGCAGGAGTTGACGTTTCCTTTGCAGACGCGGGGCCCCGCCGGGGCAGTTCCGGCAGGGCCCTGCCAAGCGTCCTGGGCCGCACGACCCATGTCCGGGTGGACTACTTGCCCGTGAACTTCTCGTACTCCTTGAGGACCTCGTCCGTCGGTCCGTCCATCCGCAGCTCGCCGCGTTCCAGCCACAGGACGCGGTCGCAGGTGTCGCGGATCGACTTGTTGTTGTGGCTGACGAGGAACACGGTGCCCGCTTCCTTGCGCAGCTCGCGGATGCGTTCCTCGGAGCGCTTCTGGAACTTGCGGTCGCCGGTGGCGAGCGCCTCGTCGATCATGAGGACGTCGTGGTCCTTGGCGGCGGCGATGGAGAAGCGGAGCCGGGCCGCCATGCCGGACGAGTACGTGCGCATGGGCAGCGTGATGAAGTCGCCCTTCTCGTTGATGCCCGAGAAGTCGACGATCTCCTGGTAGCGCTCCTTGATCTGCTCACGGGACATGCCCATGGCGAGCCCGCCCAATATGACGTTGCGTTCGCCGGTGAGGTCGTTCATCAGCGCCGCGTTCACACCGAGCAGAGAGGGCTGGCCGTCGGTGTAGACCTTGCCCTTCTCGGCCGGGAGCAGGCCGGCGATGGCGCGCAGCAGGGTGGACTTGCCGGAGCCGTTGGAACCGATCAGGCCGATCGCCTCACCGCGGTAGGCGACGAAGGAGACGCCTTTGACGGCGTGCACCTTGCGCACGCCCCGCTCCTCGCCACGCTTGACGATGCGGCTGAGGGCGGCGGTGGCGCTGCCCTTGCCGGACTTGGCGCCGTTGACGCGGTAGACGATGTGCAGCTCGTCCGCGATGACGGTGGGGATGGGAGCATCCGTCTTCTGTTCAGCCACGGCCGTACCTCTCCTCCGCCTTCCAGAAGTACACGAAGCCGCCGACGACGAACAGCAGCGCCCAGCCGAGGGCGGCGGCCCAGACGTGGTCGGGCAGGTTCGAGGAGCCGTAGCCGTCGATGAGGGCGAAGCGCATCAGGTCCATATAGATCGCGGCCGGGTTCCACTGGAGGACGGTGGCGATCCAGTCCGGCTTGTCCTCCAGCATGATCGGGATGGAGAACATCACGCCGGACGCGTACATCCACGTACGCATCACGAACGGCATGAGCTGCGCCAGGTCCGGCGTCTTGGCTCCTGCCCGGGCCATGATCATCGCGAGGCCGGTGTTGAAGAAGAACTGCAGGAGGAGCACCGGGACGATCAGCAGCCAGGACAGGGCCGGGTAACTGCCGAAGATCAGGGCCACCGCGAACAGCACGATCATCGAGAACAGCAGCTGCTGGAGCTGCTGGAGCGCGAAGGAGATCGGCAGTGAGGCGCGCGGGAAGTGCAGGGCGCGGACCAGACCGAGGTTGCCGGAGATCGCGCGGACGCCGGCCATCACCGAGCTCTGAGTGAAGGTGAACACGAACACGCCCGTCACCAGGAACGGGATGTACACCTCCTTGGGCATGCCCTTGTCGGCGTTCAGGATGAGGCCGAAGATGAAGAAGTACACGGCCGCGTTCAGCAGCGGGGTGGCCACCTGCCAGAGCTGGCCGAGCTTCGCCTGGCTGTACTGGGCGGTCAGCTTCGCCCGCGAGAACGCGAGGATGAAGTGCCGCCGGTCCCAGAGCTGGCGGACGTACTCGAACAGCGAGGGGCGGGCGCCGCTCACGGTCAGCCCGTACTTGGCGGCCAGCTCGGCCGCCGCGAGTCCCTCGTCGGGCGACGGAGGCGCGCTCACCGCGACTCCGCCGTCGTGCGTTGTCTCACTCACCAGTGGAAACTTTCGTCTTCGAGATGCGCAGCCTGTGCGGGCATGGGCATGAACCTGGGGCCCGGACGGGGCCCGGGGGCTCTCAAGGACCGAGCCTCTCAGATGACGGGAGGTCGGCCCAGTCGAGTCAGCCGCCACACCGTACGCCACTTCATGGGCCGGCGGGGACCGCACGAAGTGGTCCAGCCTTCCCGGAAACCGCCGAACCATGCCTTGAGGGCGGGTCGGGACGGGCGGCGGGCGAGGGTGAGCAGCATCCAGACGCCCAGATAGACCGGGACAAGGGGAGCCGGAAGGTTTCGGCGGGCCAGCCAGACGCGGTTGCGGGCGACCATGCGGTGGTAGACCGCGTGCCGCGAGGGCGCGGTCGTCGGGTGGTACAGCACCATGTCGGACCGGTAGTCGATCATCCAGCCCGCGTCGAGGGCCCGCCATGCCAGGTCGGTTTCCTCGTGGGCGTAGAAAAATTCGTCCGGCAGCCCGCCGACTTCGGCGAAGACCTGGGTGCGGACGGCGTTGGCGCCGCCCAGGAACGTGGTGACCCGGGACGAGCGCATCGGGTCGGACGCCCGCAGCCGCGGCACATGGCGGCGCTGGGTGACGCCGGTCTCCGGATCGGCGATGCGGAAGCTGACGATCCCGAGCTTCGGGTCGGCGTCGAACGCCTTGCGGCACAGCTCGGCGGTGTCGTGGTGGGCGAGGAGGCCGTCGTCGTCGAGGAAGAGCAATATGTCGACATCACGACCGCTGGGGCCGAATGCCTCGATGCCCACGTTGCGGCCACCGGGGATGCCGAGGTTCTCGGGCAGCTCGATCGTGCGGACGCCCTCGGGGACGTCCGGCACCGGTGAGCCGTTGCCGACCACGACCACCTCGACCGGATCGCCGTCCTGCTTGGCGACCGAGTCGAGGAGGGCACGCAGCTCGTCGGGGCGGTTGCCCATCGTGATGATGACCGCGCCGACCTTCGGTGAGGGTCCGGGTGCTGAGCCCATGCCGCTCACTTCAGCCTGCTCGACGCGAGGATGGACACGAGGTGCAGCAGGGTCTGCAGCAGCGCGATGCCGGCCAGCACCGCGACGCCGAGCCGGGAGAAGAACAGGTCGCCACGGACCTGGTCGGCGATCGCCAGGGCCAGGATCAGCAGGGACGCCTCGATGCCGAGGATGAGACGGTGGAACTTGAACGCGGCGGCGGCCTTGCGGGCCAGCGCCATGCCGGAGGAGCGCATCTCGGAGGCGGCCTCCTTGACCGGGGCCAGCCCGTTCTGGTGCCGGGCGACACCGACGAGGTCGGTCTCCGCCTTGATCAGGATCGCGCCGAGCGCGGCCAGGGTGCCGAGGAACGCCCACAGCCAGTCGATACGGCCGCTGCCCCACAGGTCTGCGGCGCGCAGACCGAAGCCGACGAGTACCGCGGCGTCGGTGAGGTAGGCGCCGACGCGGTCCATGTAGACCCCGCCGAGCGAGTACTGCTTCCTCCAGCGCGCGATCTCGCCGTCGACACAGTCCAGCAGCAGATAGAGCTGGACCATGACCACGCCGAGCACCGCCCCCGGGATCCCCGGCACCAGGAGTGCCGGGGCCGCGAGGACACCACAGACGGTCATCAGGTACGTGAGCTGGTTGGGCGTGACCCTGGTGTTCACCAGGTAGCGGTCGACCCGCAGGGACACCTCGCGCATGTAGAGGCGTCCCATCCAGTGCTCACCGCTGCGCCGGTCCTTCACCCCCGCGGGGTGAACGACGGGGCGGAGTTCAGCTACCGATGGCCTTGACATAGTCGGCGTAGATGTCCTTGATCTGGTCGGTTGTCAGGTCGAGGTGTTCGAGGATCGTGTAGCGGCCGGGCCGGGTCTGCGGAGCGAACTCCACGACGCGGACGAACTCGTCGTCCGTGAAGCCGATCTCCGCCGGCAGTACCGGCAGCCCGTGCCGACGCAGCACCTCGGCCATGTAGGCCGACTCCTCGTGGGCTCCGCGCAGGTACATCGCGAAGGCCGCGCCCAGCCCGCACTGCTCGCCGTGGGCGGCGGCGCGCTGGGGGAACAGCAGGTCGAAGGCGTGGTTGATCTCGTGGCACGCACCGGAGGACGGGCGGGAGTCGCCCGACACCGACATCGCGATACCGCTGAGCACCAGCGCCTCGGCGAGCACCTGGAGGAAGCCGGTGTCCCCTATACCGCCGGGGTGCCGCAGTACCGCCTCGCCCGCCTGCCGGGCGATCGCGGCGGCGAGGCCGTCGATCTTCTCGCCCTTGACGCGGTGGGCGAGCTCCCAGTCGGCGATGGCGGAGATGTTGGAGATCGCGTCGCCGATGCCGGCCCGCACGAAACGGGCCGGGGCCTCGTGGATGACATCGAGGTCGATGACGACCGCGATCGGGTTCGGCACACCGTACGAGCCGCGGCCCGCGTCGTTGTCGAGGGTGGCGACCGGGGAGCACAGGCCGTCGTGCGCGAGGTTCGTCGGTACGGCGACCAGGGGCAGGCCGACGCGTGCCGCGGCGAACTTGGCGCAGTCGATGATCTTGCCGCCGCCGAGTCCGACGACCGCGTCGTAGTGGCCGGCCTTTATGTCACCGGCCAGCCGGATCGCGTCGTCCAGGGTGCCGCCGCCGACCTCGTACCAGCTGGCGCCGGGCAGCGCCGGAGCGAGCCGCTCCTTGAGCCGGGCACCCGAACCGTTGCTGACCGCGATGGCCAGCTTGCCGGAGTGCGAGATGCGCTCGTCGGCGAGCACACAGGCCAGGTCGTCGAGGGCACCCGGGCGGATGTCCACGACGACCGGCGAGGGAATGAGCCGGGTCAGTACTGGCACGCGATCTCCCGTCCACGGGCGAGATCGTCGTGATTGTCGATCTCCACCCACTTGACGTCGCCGATCGGCGCCACGTCGATCCTGAAGCCGCGGTTGACGAGCTCCTGGTAGCCGTGCTCGTAGAACTGCTGCGGGTCGGTCTCCCACACGGTCTTCAGCGCGTCGGCCAGCTCGGGGGCGGCATCGCCCTCGATGAGGGTGACGCCGATGTACTCGCCGGTGGCCTCGGCGGGGTCCATCAGCTTGGTGATCTTCGTCATGCCCTTCTCGGGATCGACGACGACCTTCATCTCCTCGTCGGCCAGGCTCTTCACCGTGTCCAGGGCGAGGATGATCTTCTTGCCGTCACCGCGGGCGGCGAGCAGCGTCTTCTCGACGGAGACCGGGTGCACGGTGTCGCCGTTGGCGAGGATCACGCCGTCCTTTAGGGCGTCACGACCGCACCACAGGGAGTAGGCGTTGTTCCACTCCTCGGCCTTGTCGTTGTCGATGAGCGTGAGCTTCAGGCCGTACTTCTGCTCCAGCGCTTCCTTGCGCTCGTAGACGGCCTCCTTGCGGTAGCCGACGATGATCGCGACCTCGGTGAGACCGATCTCGGCGAAGTTGCCGAGGGTCAGATCGAGAACCGTGGGTTCGCCCTCTATGCCCGCGGGCCCCACCGGCACCAGAGCCTTGGGAAGGCTGTCGGTGTAGGGGCGCAGACGCCGTCCGGCGCCGGCCGCCAGCACGAGGCCGATCATGCGGGTTCTCCTTCATCGTGTACGGCGGGCGCCCCGGAGGACACCCAGAAGCGGATGCTCTCGACGAGCACCACCAGGGCCACGGCCACGGCCAGGACCGTGAGCGCGACCTTGAACTGTGAGGCGGTGAGCAGCGCCGCCAGTACGGCCACCACCAGCGTGCGGCCCTCGTGTCCCCCGATCGACCGCACCAGCCAGCGCGGGGGCGCGCCCGCGTTGCCGCGGATGCGATAGACCGTGTCGTAGTGATGGTAGGCGACAGCCGACACCAGCCCGAAAGCCGCAGGGAGGGCTCCGTTCACGTCCGCTTTGGCTGCGAGGACCAGGACGGTGCCGTATTCGGCGGCGCGGAAGATCGGGGGGACCAGCCAGTCGAGGGCGCCCTTGAGGGGCAGCGCGACGGCGGCGGCCGAGGTCAGCGCGTACAGGGCGGCCGCCGCGACCGGCAGCACGCTGCCGTACGGCTCCAGCACCGCCGCGAGAACCAGCAGGGCCGCGCCGGGCACCGCGACGAGGATCCGGGCGCCGAACGGCGGCTTGGCGGGAAGCTTGGACAGTACGCGTGCCAGCGCCTCGGCGATCGGCCCGCTGTCCGCCAGGTCCGCCAACGCCTGCGCGGCCCGGTCGGTCCGCTGCGCCTTGCGCGTCAGCGACCGCAGCACCCGGCCCGCCGTCGTGTAGGTCGCTGCGAAGGCGCACCCGACGAGGAGGACGTAGAAGGTGATCCGGGGCGTCGTGACCGCCGTCAGCAGCGCCATCATCGCCCAGCGCTCGCCGATCGGAAGGACGATCATCCGGCGCGCCCACACCGTCCAGCCGACGCTGTCGAGCTTGTCGGAGAGGGCGGCCGTGGGGCTGGTGTTGGCGGTGGCGTCGTGATTGGCCTCGTTGAAGGAGAAGTCGACGACGTGCCGGCATGCCTGCAGGACCATCGCGCCGAGGGCGAGGGCCCAGACGTCGTCGCCGCCGCGGGCCGCGCCGAGCGCGAGGCCGGCGTAGTAGGCGTACTCCTTGGCCCGGTCGAAGGTGGCGTCCAGCCAGGCGCCGAGCGTGGAGTACTGGAGGGAGTAGCGGGCGAGCTGGCCGTCGGCGCAGTCCAGGACGAACGAGAAGATCAGCAGGAAGCCGGCCGCGATGAACCCGCCCCGGGTGCCCGTGGCCGCGCAGCCCGCCGCGATGAGCGCGGTGACCAGGGAGGCGGTCGTGACCTGGTTGGGGGTCAGGCCCCGGCGGGCGCACCAACGGGCGATGTAGCGGGAGTACGGGCTGATGCAGAAGGTGGTGAAGAAGCCGTCGCGGGACTTCACTGCCGACTTCAGGCGTACGGCCTCGTCGTCGACGGCGGCGACGGACTGCCGTGCCTCGTTGCGGGCCTGCGGGTCGGCCGGGACGGCGGCGACCAGGCTGCCGAGCTCGGGACGGTGGACGTCGGTGCCTTCGTCCTCGAGGGCGGTGACGATGCGGTCGGCGAGGCTGTCGACGGCCACCGCCGTGCCGCCGCCCGCGGAGTTCTCGCGGGCCATCGCACGGGTCAGGGCCTGGCGGCCGGCCGGCTGGGCCGTCACGGCGCCCGGGATCGCGGCGAGCGGGAAGCGGGGGTCGGTCAGGCCGAGGCGCAGCGCGTGCTGGTGGCCGACGAAGCGGGCATCGACGACGGCGACCCGCTGGTCGCCGGGCACCTGGGCGAGGAGCGTCTCGGCGTCGGCGGCGTCGGCAGCGACCCGCACGTCGTAGCCGAGGGACCGCAGATCGCCCTCGATCGACGATCCGGGGACCGGCTGACCGGTGAGGATGGCGGTCGACAACCGAACTCACTCCCTGGGTGCCGACGCGTCCGCGCCGGTCATGTTCATGGTGGCGGCGCCCCTTGCCGGGGGCTCTGGCGTGCCGGGCGTCGCCCGGCCGACGTCAACTGGACGACAGGGCCCGCCGGGCGGCGTGTCGGCAGAGGCTATCGGATGATGGGAAGCCGACGTTCACCGGCCGTTCGGCGGAACGATCAACGTGGTTTGCCCAGAGCCTTGCCGCGATCATCATCGGGGATTGCGGGGCCTGCCCACAAACTCGCGCTACCAGACCGGGGCATCGAGGACATTGCGTGCCGCGCCGGTGCCCCGGCATAGGGTGGTCGACCATGACATGGCTGATCAC
The DNA here is from genome assembly GCF_001270495.1 of Streptomyces viridochromogenes. Lineage (GTDB taxonomy): Bacteria > Actinomycetota > Actinomycetes > Streptomycetales > Streptomycetaceae > Streptomyces > Streptomyces viridochromogenes_A. The sequence goes on along the minus strand of NZ_LGUR01000036.1, from coordinate 81,944 downwards.
AGGCGGAGCCGGCTACATCGGAGCACATGTGGCGCGGGCCATGACCGACGCCGGGGAGCGGGTCGTCGTACTGGACGATCTCTCGGCCGGCCGGCCCGCGCGGCTCCCGGCCCACCTCCCCCTCGTCGAGGGTTCCTCGCTGGACGGTGACCTGCTGAAGCGGGTGTTCGCCGAGCACGGGGTGACGGGTGTGGTGCATCTCGCGGCGCGCAAGCAGGTCGCCGAGTCGGTGGCGCAGCCGACGCGCTACTACCGGGAGAACGTGGGCGGTCTCGGCACGCTCCTCGAAACGGTCGCCGAGGCGGGGGTCAAGCGGTTCCTGTTCTCGTCGTCCGCCGCCGTGTACGGCAACCCGGATGTGGATCTCATCACGGAGGACACTCGGTGCGCGCCGGTGAACCCGTACGGCGAGACCAAGCTCACCGGCGAGTGGCTGGTACGGGCGGCGGGTCAGGCGCACGGCATCGCGACCGTGTGCCTGCGCTATTTCAACGTCGCGGGCGCCGCTTCGCCCGAGCTGGCCGATACGGGCGTCTTCAACATCGTCCCCATGGTCTTCGACCGGCTCACCCGCGACGAGGCCCCGCGGATCTTCGGCGACGACTATCCGACGCCGGACGGCACCTGCATCCGCGACTACATCCATGTCGCCGACCTCGCCGAGGCCCACCTGGCGGCGGCCCGGCGGCTCACCGGGGCGGACGCGAGCGGTGATCTGACGGTCAACATCGGCAGCGGTGCGGGCGTCTCCGTCCGTGAGCTGATCACCGTCATCGGCGAGGTCACCGGCGACGCGCGCCCCGCCGTCGTCGAGCCCCGGCGCCCGGGGGACGCGCCGCGCGCCGTAGCCTCGGCCGCGCTGGCCGCCGAGAAGCTCGGCTGGACGGCTCGGCGCGGGGTACGCGAGATGGTCGAGTCGGCGTGGCAGGGGTGGCTGCTGCACCACGGCGGCCGGGCGGGCGGCTGATCATGCAACGTCCTGACCTGCGGATCGTTTCCGCAGGTCAGAGCACATGACAACGGTGTTCAGTGCCGCGTTGCCCGATACCCCCCACCCGTAGTTGACTGTGACCCCGGACGGAAATTCCGATCGTCGCACGGACCGCGGAAGGGCGGCTTTCTCATGGGGGCTGGGCACGATCACGGGCACGGGCACTCGCACGTGCCGACGACCGGTACGGCGGCTGCCGCGTACCGCGGAAGGCTGCGCGTCGCGCTGTCGATCACGCTCGGCGTCATGGTGGTCGAGATCGTCGGCGGTGTGGCCGCGGACTCGCTCGCCCTGATCGCGGACGCGGCGCACATGGCGACCGACGCGCTCGGCCTGTCCATGGCCCTGCTCGCCATCCACTTCGCGAACCGGCCGCCGAGCACGACACGCACCTTCGGCTTCGCCCGCGCGGAGATCCTCGCCGCCCTCGCCAACTGTCTGCTCCTGCTCGGCGTCGGCGGCTACGTCCTGTACGAGGCGATCCAGCGGTTCTTCACGCCCGCGGACACCGAGGGCGGCCTGATGATCGTCTTCGGCGCGATCGGCCTGGTCGCGAACATGGTCTCGCTGACGCTGCTGATGCGGGGCCAGAAGGAGAGCCTGAACGTGCGCGGTGCCTTCCTGGAGGTGGCCGCGGACGCGCTGGGCTCGCTCGCGGTGCTGATCTCGGCGGCGGTGATCCTCACCACCGGCTGGCAGGCCGCCGACCCGATCGCCTCGCTGGTCATCGGCCTGATGATCGTGCCGCGCACCTTCAAGCTGCTGCGCGAGACCCTCGACGTACTGCTGGAGTCGGCCCCGAAGGACGTCGACATGGCGGAGGTACGGGCCCACATACTCGCGTTGGACGGCGTCGAGGACGTTCACGATCTGCACGCCTGGACGATCACCTCCGGCATGCCGGTGCTGTCCGCCCATGTGGTGGTGCGCTCCGACGCCCTGAACGCGATCGGCCACGAGAAGATGCTGCACGAGCTCCAGGGCTGCCTCGGCGACCACTTCGACGTGGAGCACTGCACCTTCCAGCTGGAGCCGGTCGGGCACGCGGAGCACGAGGCCCGGCTCTGTCACTGAAACAACCGTACGGTCCGACAAGACGTCAGTACGGACGGAATGCAGCGATCCGGTGGTCGGTGGCGTCCTCATGCCCACAGCGCCCCTTTGTGCGGTTCCGTACCCGCCGCGCCGGGCACGATCAACTGCCGGGAGTGCCGGATTCGTACGGCACACTTGGGGCGCAACCGAGGCGAAGGATGGGTATGCCGATCACACCTGCCACCGCGACGCACAGTCCGTCGAACGGCACCGCAGACGCGATTTTGCTGGAACTAGTCGACGAGAACGGTGTGACGATCGGCACCGCCGAGAAGCTCGCCGCCCATCAGCCTCCCGGACAGCTGCACCGCGCCTTCTCCGTGTTCCTCTTCGACGAGCAGGGCCGACTGCTGCTCCAGCAGCGGGCCCTCGGCAAGTACCACTCCCCCGGCGTCTGGTCCAACACCTGCTGCGGCCACCCCTACCCCGGCGAGGCCCCCTTCGCGGCCGCGGCCCGCCGGACGCACGAGGAGCTCGGTGTCTCCCCGTCGCTGCTCGCCGAGGCGGGCACGGTCCGCTACAACCACCCGGACCCGGACTCGGGCCTGGTGGAGCAGGAGTACAACCACCTCTTCGTCGGCCTGGTGCAGTCCCCGCCGCGGCCGGACCCGGAGGAGGTCGGCGAGACGGCCTTCGTGACCCCGGCCGAACTGGCGGAGCGGCACGCGAAGGACACCTTCTCGTCCTGGTTCATGACCGTCCTCGACGCGGCCCGCCCCGCGGTCAGGGAGCTGACGGGCCCGTCGGCCGGCTGGTGACCAGCGCCGACGACGACTTGCGCAACACGCCTAGGGCACGCGCACGGGCTTGAGCGGGACGGCGGCCCAGATCACCTTGCCGCCGGTCGCCGTGTGCTCGACGTCGCACACGCCGCCCGCCTCCCGGGTCACCTCGCGGACCAGGAGCAGTCCGCGTCCGCCGGTCTGGCCGTGGTCGGCCTCCAGGGCGGTCGGGCGGTAGGGGTGGTTGTCCTCCACCGACACCCGCAGCCACTCGGCGCCGACGGCGACCTCCACGGCCAGTGTCGGCGACAGCAGCGCCGCGTGCCGGACGGCGTTCGTGACCAGCTCCGACACGATCAGCAACACTCCCTGCACCAGATCGTCGGAAACCGGCACGCCCTGGCGGTACAGCAGGTCCCGTACGGCGTGCCGGGCCTGCGGGACCGAGGCGTCGACGGCTGGGGCGGTGAACCGCCAGACGCCCTCGTACGGCAGGGGATTCGGCGGCCGCTGGACGAGAGGCTCGTCCGCGCCAACTCCTGGGCGTGGGCCGGACCCGCGCCCGTGGTTCTCCATCGTCCGGTCGCCACCCTCGCGCTCGATTGTCACCACACGTAGAGTGTTGGTAACGCGCAGGTCCGGACCGTAGAACTGAACAGAAGTCAGCGGGTATCGAGCGTTTCTGACCGTTGGCGTATGACACGGTCAGTTGTGGGACCGCTCTGGCGCCGCTTGTGCCGACTTCACGAACTATTCGGGTTGTACGGGTTTGGCGCCGCCGCCGTCCGGCTCGTCCCGCCCGTCACTCTCCGTGGCCAGCTGCTCGGAGACCATGCTGACGACACGGCGTCCACCGTAGCCGGTCGCGATCAGGCCGAGGCCGTCGAAGAGCAGGGCGAGGGAGAAGAAGGTCCCGATCACGTACTTGCTGCTGCTCGGCCAGTCGGCCAGCACCAGAATGCCCAGCAGCAGGCCGAAGGCGCCCTGCACCAGCGTCCAGCCGAACTGCGGACCGCGTACCACCAGACTGCCGGCCAGCCGGAACACCCCTCCGGTGAGGAACAGCAGAGCGGCGAACATGGTGAGCGCCTCGGCCGCCGCCTCCGGGGTGCGGATCACGACCACCCCGGCCGCGATGTTCAGCGCCGCGACCACGACCCCGAGCCAGAAGAAGCTGTTGCCCCGCGCCTGGATCGCGTGCAGCAGCCCCACGACGCCGCCGATCAGCAGCAGCCAGCCGAAAAGGATCATCGAGGTCAGCGTGGCCAGGCCGGTGTAGACGAGGCCGACGAGACCCGCGAGGACCAGGATCACGCCGAGCGCGGCGAGCCAGCCGAAGCCGCGGCTCAACCTGGCGGTCTCGTCCCTGTCTCCCGGCATCCGGGGCCTCCTCCGGCTACGACCCCCTTCTTGATCGTACGGTCGGGCGGTACGGCTAGCATCCGAGCATGGAGCCCCAGCTGCCGCACAGCGTCACCGACTCGGTCGCCACCGTGGTCATCCACCATCCGGCCAAGCGCAATGCCATGACGGCGGCGATGTGGCGGGCGCTGCCGCCGCTGCTCGGCACGCTGGCCGCCGATCCTGCCGTACGGGTGCTGGTGCTGACCGGCGAGGGCGGCACGTTCTGCGCGGGGGCCGACATCTCCACGCTCCAGGGGTCCGCCCAGGAGGCGCAAGGGCTTGCGGTGGCCGCGGAGGAGGCGCTGGCCGCGTTCCCGAAGCCGACGCTGGCGGCGATCCGGGGGCATTGTGTGGGCGGCGGTTCGCAGTTGGCGGCGGCGTGCGATCTGCGGTTCGCCGAGGAGGGGGCGCTGTTCGGGGTGACGCCGGCGAAGCTCGGGATCGTGTATGCGGCGTCCTCCACACGGCGGTTGGCGTCGCTGGTGGGGCCGTCCACCACCAAGTACCTGTTGTTCTCGGGCGAGTTGATCGACGCGGAGCGCGCCCTGCGTACGGGCCTGGTGGACGAGGTGCTGCCCGAGGGTGAACTCGGCGGGCGGGTCACGGAGTTCACCCGGATCCTGGTGTCGCGCTCGCAGCTGACGCAGGCCGCGGCGAAGGAGTTCGCGGACGGGCGCACCGATCGCGACGATCACTGGGCGGAGCAGGCGCGCGGAAGCGGCGACCGGGCTGAGGGCGTCGCCGCGTTCCTGGAGCGCCGGCAGCCCCGCTTCACCTGGAACGTCCCTACATCAGGCTGAAGCGGCTGTTCGTGCGGAACTCCTCGACGAGGTACGCGGGCGCCTTCTGCGGGGAACCTGCGTCGTAGGGCGGCTGCGGGTCGTACTCGGTCAACAGCTGTACGGCCTGGGCGTGTTCGTCACCGGCGATCTTCCCGACCAGGGTCAGGCCCATGTCGATGCCGGAGGAGACACCGGCCGCGGTGATGTACTTGCCGTCCGCGACGACCCGGTCACCCGTGGGCTCGGCGCCGTACTGCGGCAGGAAGTCCAGCGCGAGCCAGTGGGACGTGGCGCGGCGGCCCGCCAGGAGTCCCGCGGCGCCGAGGAGCAGCGAACCGCTACAGACCGAGGTCGTCCAGGTGCTCGTGCCGTCGGCTGTCCTGAGCCACTCCAGAAGGACCTCGTTCTCGATCTCGGCGAAGGTGCCGGGTCCGCCCGGGAGCACGACCACATCGGGGTGCGGCACGTCCGCGAGGGCCTTGTCGGCCATGAGCGCGAGGAACCCCGTGTCGGCACGCACGGGCCCCGCAGTCTCGGCGACGAAGTCGACCCGCGCGTCGGGGAGACGGCTCAACGCCTCGTAGGGCCCCACGATGTCGAGGGCGGTGAAGCGGTCGTAGAGGACCATCGCGATCTGCATGGTGCTTCCTTTCAGCAGGGGTCTCAGTGGGCCGGTGCGGGGCGGAAGCGGCGGCGGTACTCGGCGGGGGCCGTTCCGAGGGCCTTGACGAAGGCGCGGCGCATCGCCTCCGGAGTGCCGTAGCCACTGGCGCGGGAGATCTCCTCGACGCCGTCGGCGGAGTCCTCCAGGAGACGGCGGGCGTGTTCTAGACGGACCCGGTCCACATAGCGGCCCGGGGTCATACCGGTCTCGGTCTGGAAGGCGCGGGCGAAGTGGCGCGGGGAGAGGCTGGCGCGGGCGGCGAGTGCCTCGACGCTCAGGTCGGCGTCGGGGTGCTCGGTGATCCAGCGCTGGACGTCCCGGAGGGGCTCGCGCTGGGCGGTCTGCGCGACGAGCTGGGCGCTGAACTGGGCCTGGTTTCCGGGGCGGCGCAGGAAGACCACCAGGTGGCGGGCGATGCCGAGGGCGACGTCGCGGCCCAGGTCGTCCTCGACCAGGGCGAGGGCGAGGTCGATGCCGGAGGTGACGCCGGCGGAGGTCGCCACGCGCCCGTCACGTACGTAGATGGGGTCGGGGTCGACCTCGACCGCGGGGTGGTCACGGGCGAGCTTGTCGCAGTACGCCCAGTGGGTCGTGGCCCGGCGGCCGTCGAGCAGGCCCGCCGCGGCGAGCAGGATCGCGCCGGTGCAGACGGAGACCAGGCGCTCGGCACGGGGCCCGTGCTCGCGCAGCCAGTCGGTCAGCGCAGGCTGGGGACCGCGCGTTCCCTCGCCGCCGGGGACGAGGAGGGTGTGCGGGTCTGACACGTCGGCGAGGGCTGCGTCCGGTACGACGGTCAGGCCGCTGGAGGTGCGGACGGGGCCGCCGTCCACGGAGGCCGTGCGGAGGCGGTAGGTGCCCGGGCGGTGCTTCTCGGCCCCCGTGAAGACCTCCAGCGGGCCGGTCAGGTCGAGGCTCTGTACACCGTCGAAGAGAACGAAGAGAACGGTTCGCTGCGCCATGCCTTCGATTCTTCGAGAGCGGCGGCATGACCACAATGACGAGCTCCCCACCTTTTCTGCCATGGGCCCTCGCGCACGGGAAACGACATACCAAGCGGTTGGTAACCTCCTGGAATGACTACTGCCGCCCTGGAACCCCGTGCCGGCCGCCGCTGCCACCACATGCTCAACTCCCTGCACGCGACGTCCTACTTCGCCCCCGAGCTGGGCAAGGAGCTGGGCGCGCTCGGGATCACGCATCCCAAGGCCGTCAATTTCGCGGTACGGTCCGCCGCGCTGGGACCGGTCGGCGCGGGCGCGGTGACGGCGACGTTCTACAACTACAAGCACGAACTGGTGGCCCGGCACGTACCCGCGGTCTGGGCGATCGCCTCACCCGAGGCCGTACTGACGGCACGCGCGCGTGCGGTCGACGCGGCGCTGCGGCGGCTGCTGGGCGAGGACTGCGTGGCGTCCCCGGAGATGGCGGATGCCGCGCGGCTCGCGCTCCGGGCCACGGAGGCCTGTTCGCGCAACGCACGGCCGCTGTACTCGGCCCACGCGGACCTGCCGGTCCCGAAGGAGCCGCACCTGGCGTACTTCCACGCCACCACGCTGCTGCGCGAGCACCGGGGTGACGGGCATCTCGCCGTGCTGATGGCGGCTGGGCTCGACGGACTGGAGGCCGTCGTCACCCACACGGCGACCGGCAAGGGCATGACGCCGAAGTGGGTGTTCACCACGCGCGGCTGGAGCCAGGAGGACTGGGACGCGGCATCCGGTCGGCTGCGTGAGCGCGGTCTGCTGGACGAGACCGGTGACCTGACGCCGGAGGGGGTGGCCCTGCGCGAGGAGATCGAGTCCGAGACGGACCGCCTCGATCAAGCACCGTACGAGCACCTCGGGGCGGAGGGGGTCGCACGGCTGACGGAACTCGGTGGGGAGTTCGCTCGGGCGGCGGTGGTGGCGGGGGCGTTTCCGGCGGACCTGATCGGCAAGGGCTGAGAACGGCCTCGTCCTCAAGCGCCGGACGGGCTGAATAGAGGGCCCGGAGCGCGGTACTCGGTCCTCGACCCGAGGAAGGAGTATTCACGTGTTTCGTGCAATCGCAGACGTGCTCCGGCAGATCGGCGGCGCGATCGCCACCGTCGTGACGCTGCCGTTCCGGGCTCTCGCCCGGCTCTTCGGCGGTGCCTCGAGCAGTACACGCAGTCGCAGGGCCTGATTCCGTCCCGCCACGACCGGCCGAGTCGCCGCCCTGATCCCCGGTTGTCGGTGCTACCTGCCACAATTGCCGCGCAACCTCAGTCAGAAGGCGGGACGGGATCGTGACGACACCCCTCGTAGGGTCCATCGAAGGCAGGATCGCCGCGGAGCTCGGCGTACGAGAGCGGCAGGTGAAGGCTGCCGTGGAGCTACTCGACGGCGGTTCGACGGTGCCTTTCATCGCCCGCTACCGCAAGGAAGCGACCGAGATGCTCGACGACGCGCAGCTGCGCACGCTCGAGGAGCGGCTGCGCTATCTGCGGGAGCTGGAGGAGCGGCGGACGGCGATCCTCGAATCGGTGCGCGAGCAGGGCAAGCTCACCGACGAGCTGGAGGCCCGGATCCGCGGCGCCGAGACCAAGGCGCGGCTGGAGGACATCTACCTGCCGTTCAAGCCCAAGCGCAGGACCAAGGCGCAGATCGCGCGGGAGGCCGGGCTGGAGCCCCTCGCCGAGGGGCTGCTCGGTGACCCGACCGTCGAGCCGTCGGCCGCTGCCGCCGCCTTCGTCGACGCCGACAAGGGCGTGGCCGACGCGCAGGCCGCCCTGGAGGGCGCCCGGGCCATCCTCACCGAGCGGTTCTCGGAGGACGCCGACCTGATCGGCGAACTGCGCGAACGCATGTGGGTGCACGGGCGGCTGGCCGCCAAGGTGCGCGACGGCAAGGAGGAGGCGGGCGCGAAGTTCGCCGACTACTTCGACTTCGCCGAGCCGTTCACCGAACTGCCCTCGCACCGCGTCCTGGCGATGCTGCGCGGTGAGAAGGAGGAGGTCCTCGACCTCGTCCTGGAGCCGGAGGAGCCGACCGAGGGTCCTTCGTCGTACGAGGGGATCGTCGCCGGGAAGTTCGGGATCGCCGACCGTGGCCGCGCCGCCGACAAGTGGCTGAAGGACACGGTCCGCTGGGCCTGGCGCACCCGCATCCTCGTCCACCTCGGAATCGACCTGCGGCTGCGGCTGCGCACGGCCGCCGAGGACGAGGCCGTGGGCGTGTTCGCGGCGAACCTCCGCGACCTGCTCCTCGCCGCCCCGGCCGGCACGCGTGCGACGCTCGGCCTGGACCCGGGCTTCCGTACGGGCGTCAAGGTCGCCGTGGTCGACGCGACCGGCAAGGTGGTGGCCACCGACGTCATCTACCCGCACGTCCCTGCCAACAAGTGGGACGAGGCGATCGCCAAGCTGGCCCGGCTGGCGAAGGAGCACGCGGTCGAACTGATCGCGATCGGCAACGGCACGGCGTCCCGTGAGACGGACAAGCTCGCCGGTGAACTCATCACCAAGCACCCGGAGTTGAAGCTCACCAAGGTGATGGTGTCCGAGGCGGGCGCGTCCGTGTACTCGGCCTCGGCCTTCGCCTCGCAGGAGCTGCCCGACATGGACGTGTCGCTGCGCGGCGCGGTCTCCATCGCGCGCCGGCTCCAGGACCCGCTGGCCGAGCTGGTGAAGATCGACCCGAAGTCGATCGGCGTCGGCCAGTACCAGCACGACCTGTCCGAGGTGAAGCTGTCACGCTCGCTGGACGCGGTGGTGGAGGACTGTGTGAACGGCGTCGGCGTCGATGTCAACACCGCTTCCGCGCCGCTGCTCTCCCGCGTCTCCGGCATCACCTCCGGGCTGGCGGAGAACATCGTGGCGCACCGGGACGCGAACGGCCCGTTCAAGTCCCGGCAGCAGCTCAAGGGCGTGGCCCGCCTGGGCCCGAAGGCGTACGAGCAGTGCGCCGGCTTCCTGCGGATCCGCGGCGGCGACGACCCGCTGGACGCGTCCAGCGTGCACCCCGAGGCGTACCCGGTCGTCCGGCGCATGGTGAAGACCACCGGTCAGGAGGTGGCCGCGCTCGTCGGCAACACGGGCGTGCTGCGGTCGTTGAAGGCGAACGACTTCGTGGACGAGACGTTCGGTCTGCCGACCGTGACCGACATCCTCAAGGAACTGGAGAAGCCCGGGCGCGACCCTCGGCCCGCCTTCAAGACCGCCACCTTCAAGGAGGGCGTCGAGAAGATCTCCGACCTGTCGTCCGGGATGGTCCTGGAAGGCGTCGTGACGAACGTGGCGGCCTTCGGGGCGTTCATCGACGTCGGTGTCCACCAGGACGGTCTGGCGCATGTCTCCGCGCTGTCGAAGACGTTCGTCAAGGACCCGCGGGACGTGGTCAAGCCCGGTGACATCGTCAAGGTGAAGGTCCTCGACGTCGACATTCCGCGCAAGAGGATCTCCCTGACGCTGCGTCTCGACGACGAGGCGGCTCCCCAGGGGCAGCAGGGCGGCGGGGGCGGCGGCGAACGCCGGCAGCGGGGCGGACGCCCACCACAGCAGCGGCAGGGCCGCGGTGGCGGTGGCGGCTCTCGTCAGGCGCCGCCTCCCGCCAACAGCGCCATGGCCGACGCGCTGCGCCGCGCGGGTCTGGTCGACCCCAAGAAGGGCAAGCGCTGAGCCGACACACGGGCCCGGACTCTCCGGTACGAGACGGACGGTCCGGGCCGGTTCGCCCGTAGGGTGACGACATGCCGACGTCGCATGTCATCACCTGGGAAGTGGCGGAGAGCCAGGGCGTCGAGACCGCCTGGATCGAGCTCGGCGACGACACCCTGCGCGGGCGTGGCCGAGCGGTCGGTACGGTGCCGGAGCCGTACTGGATCTCGTACGAGCTCGACACGACCGACGCCTTCGTGACGCGTCGGCTCCAGGTGACCGCCGAGTCGGCGGGCGGCGTGCGCACGCTCGATCTGCGGCACGACGGAGCGGGCCGGTGGACGGCGAACGGTCAGCACGTGCCCGCAGTCGACGGCGCCCTCGACTGCGACCTGGGCCTGTGCCCGCTCACCAACACGATGCCGGTGCTGCGGCACGGTCTCCATCTGGCGCCCGGGGAACGGGAGTTGCTGATGGCCTGGGTGTCGGTACCCGATCTGGCGGTGCTCCCCTCGCGGCAGACCTACACCCACCTGGGGCGGCACCGCGTCCGCTTCGTCTCCGGCGACTTCCGCAGCGACATCGGGTTCGACGACGACGGCCTGGTCGTCGACTACCCAGGGCTGGCGGCGACGCGGCTCGGCGGATCCGGAGGGCACGGCCCGTTGGGCCGAGTGCGGTAGCACGAGCGGCTGACCGGAGCCGGGCGGGCGAAGCTGGACGCCCAGTCCGCCTGCCCGGCACCCGCCGCCCGCCGCCCGCTCAGGGAGAACCGATGCCGACCCCTGTCCCACGCCGCCGCCGTTCCCCGCTCGGGCCCCGTCTGGGCGCGGTCTCCCTGATCACCGTCTGTCTGGCCCTGCTGGCCCCGGCCACCGCGGGTGCCGGCACTGCGCCCGGACCGCACACCGACGCCGCGCTCCAGTCCCAGCTCGACGACCTGGTCCGCACGCCGGGTGGCCCGCCCGGCGTCATCGCCGTCCTGAACGACGGCAGGGGCAGCCGGGTCGTGCGGGCCGGCGTCGCGGACCTGAGGACGGGCCGCAGGCCCAGCGCCCACGACCACATGCGCATCGCCAGTACGGCCAAGGCGTTCAGCGGCGCGGTGGCGCTGTCCCTCGTCGACCGCCGCTACCTGAGTCTCGACGACACCTTGCGCGAGCGGCTTCCCCGCCTGCCCAGGGCCTGGGGCGCCGTGACACTGCGCCAGCTGCTCAACCACACCAGCGGCCTGCCCGACTACTCGCGGGCCCCGGCGTTCCTGAACATCCTCATGGCGAACCCCCGGCACCAGTTCGACTCCCGCCGGCTGCTCGACTACGTCGCCGGCCAGCCCCTGCGCTTCCGGCCCGGCTCCCGGTACGAGTACTCCAACTCCGACAACATCGCCGTCGCCCTGATGGCCGAAGCGGTCACCCGCACCCCGTACGAGCGGCTGCTGGAGGAGCTGGTGTACCGGCCGCTGGGCCTGCGCCAGACCAGCCTGCCGCAGGGCTACCGGATGCCGAGGCCCTATCTGCACGGCTATGACGTGAGCCCGCCCGAGCCGCCGGAGGACGTCAGCGAGGTCCTCAGCATGTCCGGCGTGTGGGCGTCGGGCGGCATCGTCTCCACGCCGGCCGACATGACGCGCTTCATCCGGGGCTACGCCGGCGGCCGGTTGTACGGCCCTCATGTCGTACGGGAGCAGCGGCGCTGGATCCCCGGGGCGGCGTCCGAGCCCGCCGGGCCGGGGCGCAACGCCGCGGGGCTCGCCATCTTCCGGTACACCACCCGGTGCGGTGTGGTGCTGGGGCACACCGGCAACACCCTCGGCTACACGCAGCTGATCGCCGCGACGCCGGACGGGCGCCGGTCGCTGACCTTCTCCGCCACCACCCAGATCACCGAGGCCATGAAACCCGGCCTGCTGCGGAAGCTGCGCGCCGTGCAGGAGAACTTCGTCTGCGCCCTGCTGAACCCCAGGCGCTGACGCACACGGCTCCGGCTGACCCGCCCTAGCGTTCGGTCACCTTGCCGTCGGCGACCTCCAGGCGGCGGGTGACGTGGACCGCGTCGAGCATGCGCCGGTCGTGGGTGACCAGGAGCAGGGTGCCCTCGTAGGCGTCCAGGGCCGATTCCAGTTGCTCGATGGCGGGCAGATCGAGGTGGTTCGTGGGCTCGTCCAGGACGAGGAGGTTGACGCCCCTGCCCTGGAGGAGGGCGAGGGCCGCGCGGGTCCGTTCGCCCGGGGAGAGGGTGGCCGCCGAGCGCAGGACGTGGTCCGCCTTCAGGCCGAACTTGGCCAGGAGGGTGCGCACTTCCGCCGGTTCCGTGTCGGGGACCGCCGCGCAGAAGGCGTCCAGCAGGGACTCCTCGCCGTGGAAGAGCTTGCGGGCCTGGTCGACCTCGCCGATCAGCACGCCGGAGCCGAGCGTGGCCTGCCCCGCGGTCAGGGGGACGCGGCCCAGCAGGGCGCCCAGCAGCGTCGACTTGCCCGCGCCGTTGGCGCCGGTGACCGCCACCCGGTCCGCCCAGTCGATCTGGAGGGTCACCGGGCCCAGGGTGAAGTCGCCGCGGCTCACCTCGGCGTCCCGCAGGGTCGCGACCACGGCGCCCGAGCGCGGCGCCGACGCGATCTCCATGCGCAGTTCCCACTCCTTGCGCGGCTCCTCGACGACGTCCAGGCGCTCGATCATGCGCTGGGTCTGGCGGGCCTTGGCGGCCTGCTTCTCGCTGGCCTCGCTGCGGAACTTGCGGCCGATCTTGTCGTTGTCGTTGTTCGCCTTGCGGCGGGCGTTCTTGACGCCCTTGTCCATCCAGGAGCGCTGCATCTGCGCCCGGTCCTGGAGGGCGGCGCGCTTGTCGGCGTACTCCTCGAAGTCGTCGCGGGCGTGCCGACGGGCCACCTCGCGCTCCTCCAGGTAGGCCTCGTAGCCACCGCCGTAGAGGTTGATCTGCCGCTGGGCGAGGTCGAGTTCGAGGACCTTGGTGACGGTGCGGGTGAGGAACTCGCGGTCGTGGCTGACGACCACCGTCCCGGCGCGCAGGCCGCCGACGAAGCGCTCCAGGCGCTCCAGGCCGTCGAGGTCGAGGTCGTTCGTCGGCTCGTCGAGGAGGAAGACGTCGTAGCGCGAGAGCAGCAGCGAGGCCAGTCCGGCGCGCGCCGCCTGGCCGCCTGACAGGGACGTCATGGGCTGGTCCAGGTCCACCGCCAGGCCCAGCGAGTCGGCGACCTCCTCCGCCCGCTCGTCGAGGTCAGCGCCGCCCAGGTCGAGCCAGCGCTCCAGGCTCGTGGCGTACGCGTCGTCCGCACCCGGTGCGCCGTCGACGAGGGCCTGCGTCGCCTCGTCCATCACCCGCTGGGCCTCGGTGACGCCGGTGCGGCGGGCCAGGAACGCGCGGACGGTCTCGCCGGGGCGCCGCTCGGGCTCCTGCGGGAGGTGACCGACGGTCGCCGTCGGCGGGGAGAGCCGCAGCTCGCCCTCCTCCGGTGCGAGCAGCCCGGCGAGCAGGCGGAGCAGCGTGGACTTGCCCGCGCCGTTGGCCCCGACCAGGCCGATCACGTCTCCGGGGGCCACGACGAGATCGAGCCCGCTGAACAGGGAGTGGTCGCCGTGGCCGGCGGCGAGGTTCTTGACGACGAGGGTTGCGGTCACAGAGGGCGATCCTAGTGCCCGCAGCGCCTTGGACGCGTCGAGATTCCGGGGGCGCGATCGCCGGGGCGCTTGACGCCCCCTGAGGGGCGCAGACGACCGACGGCATAGAGCGGCACCCACCTTCGTCGCGGCGCTCCTAGCGGAGCGCTACCGCTTCCACCAGCACACTCCCCGACGTCCGGGCCACCACGAACGACTCCCCCTTCACCGCCTTCGCGTCCAGCGCGATCCGGTGCCGCCCCGCCTCCAGGACACCGTCGAAGACCTCGTGGGTGTGGGTGCGGTACAGACGGTCGAGGCGGTACGCGGTGAGGCGGACCCGGCAGGGAGAGGTGACCTCGACGCCCGCCTCCCCGTCGGCGGCAACCAGCCGGGTCAGGCGACGCTGTTCGGCGGGGCTGCGGTCCAGGGCGTGTTCGATCTGCGCGACCAGCAGCGGCACGATCGGCGCGAGGCCGTCGACGTACGCCACCTCGGCCCCGGCGTCCGCGAAAGCGCGGCGTACGGCGGCGCGCTGCTCCGCGCCGATCCCGCGGCCGAAGGCCACGGCGCCGTAGGTGCGCAGTTCGTCGGCGGCGACGCCGCTCACGTCGTGGGTGATCTCGGCGCCGATGCCGATGGTGCGCAGGGCGGCGGCGAGCTTGGCCAGGACGGCGACGCGGGCGCCGATGAGGAGTACGCGGCGCCGCGGTGCCGCGGAGTCGGGGTCGAGCAGGGAGCCGAGCGCCGCACGGTACTCGGTGGCGCGGAACCGGAAGGGGCCGATGCCGTGGTAGCCGTTCAGCTCCAGGTCGGCGTGTTCGTCGGTCTGCCAGGCGAAGTCCCGCCAGATGTAGTCGTCGCCGTCCTTGTCGATGAGCGCGGTGACGGCGCCGCAGGCGAGGTCCTCGCAGTCCGGGCAGCCGTAGATGACGTACCGGCCGCCCGGAAGCGGGGCTTCCGCCTCCAGGAGCAGGCTGCGGACCTGTGCGGTGAAGATGGCGGGCGGGACGTCGGAGGCGAGCGGGGAGACGGCGTCGAGGTCGGAGAGCTGGAACAGCAGCGGGCGTCCGTCGACGATGAAGTCGACGAAGTCCCGGTGCACCTGGTAGTCACCGTTGGCGAGGACGCCACCGGCACGCATCGCCGGTGCCAGGCCGAAGGTCGCGTACTCGGCAGACATGCTGTGAGTATCCCCACGGCGGGACCGATATGAGCGCGGCATGACATATTCCGCTAAACGCCCCTGCTCCACCTCAGGGGTTGCCGGGGGCGCATTGACGGACCTGGGGGCGCAGGAGGCAGTCCTGCTCGCCTCCTGCGCCCCCAGGTGCCCCGCTCAGCCGTGGTCGTGGCCCAGCGGGTCGCCCTCCGTCTCCGTGCCGGCTCCCGGGCCGACCCTGATCTCGAAGTCGCCGTCGTACCTCTTGTGGCCCTCGATCACGGCGAGTTCGACGGCCTCGGAGCCCATCTCGCCGCGCACGATGATGGGGTCCCGGCGCAGGTCGCGCATGAGGGCGACGCACATGCCGATCATCACGAGGACGAACGGCGCGGCGGCCAGGATCGTGAGGTTCTGCAGGCCGGTGAGCGCGTCGCCCTGGCCGCTGCCGACGAGCAGCATGATGGCGGCGACGGCTCCGGTCACCACACCCCAGAACACGACGACGAAGCGGCCGGGTTCCAGGGCGCCCCGCTGGGAGAGCGTGCCCATCACGATGGAGGCGGCGTCGGCTCCGGAGACGAAGAAGATGCCGACCAGGATCATCACCAGCAGGCTGGTGGCTGTCGCGATGGGGAACTCCTGGAGGAGGGCGAAGAGTTGACCCTCGGGGGTGTCCTCGCCGGCGAGCCCACCGCCCTCCTTCAGCTTCATGGCCGTACCACCGAAGATCGCGAACCAGACGAGGCTGACGGTGCTGGGCACGAGGATGACGCCGCCGACGAACTGCCGGATGGTGCGGCCCCGGCTGATCCGGGCGATGAACATGCCGACGAAGGGCGTCCAGGAGATCCACCAGGCCCAGTAGAAGACGGTCCAGCTGCCGAGCCAGTCCGCGACGCCCGCGCCACCGCTGGCCTCGGTGCGGCCGGCGAGCTGGGGCAGGTCGCCGAGGTAGGCGAAGATCGAGGTGGGCAGCAGGTCGAGCACGATGATCGTGGGGCCCGCGATGAACACGAAGACCGCGAGGATCAGGGCGAGCACCATGTTGGTGTTGGACAGCCACTGGATGCCCCGCTCGATGCCGGAGATGGCGGAGGCCACGAAGGCGAGGGTCAGCACGGCGATGATCGCGACGAGCAGACCGGTGCTCACGTCGTCCATCCAGTTCAGCTCCTGGAAGCCGGAGCCGATCTGGAGGGCGCCCAGGCCCAGCGAGGCGGCGGAGCCGAAGACGGTGGCGATGATCGCGAGGATGTCGATCACCCGTCCCCCGGCGCCGTTGGCGTGCTTCTCCCCGATCAGCGGGGTGAACACCGCGCTGATGGTCTGGCGCCGGCGCTTGCGGAAGGTGCTGTAGGCGATGCCGAGGCCGACCACCGCGTAGATCGCCCAGGGGTGCAGCGTCCAGTGGAAGAGGGTGGTCGCCATCGCCGTCTCCATGCGTTCGCCGGAGTTGGCGGGGTTCGTGCCCGGGGGCGGGGTCGTGTAGTGCGAGAGCGGCTCGCTGACGCCGTAGAACATCAGGCCGATGCCCATGCCGGCGCTGAACATCATCGCGACCCAGGAGACGGTCTTGAACTCGGGCTCCTCGCCCTCGGCGCCCAGGTGGATGCGGCCGTAGCGGCTGACCGCCAGCCAGAGCGCGAAGACGACGAAACACGAGGCGGCGAGCATGAAGGCCCAGCCGCCGTTGTGGATCAGGCCGTTCAGCATCTTCGTGGACACGCTCTCCAGCGAGTCCGTGCCCGCCCAGCCCCAGATCACGAAGGCCACGGTGATGACGGCGGTGACGCCGAACACCACTCGGTCCGTGCTGCCGTGGCCGGAAGCGTCCGACGGACCCTCCCGGCCACCTCTCTTCTTCAGATCCTCAGTCATCTGCGGCACCTTCCCCGGTGAACGGTGGATACGCCGGTTCCACGTCGTCTCCCAGGACCTACCACAGATCCCGTCGATCTCAGCCGTTTCAGCAGTCGGTGTCGGGCTCACCGGCCGTGATGCGGTACGGGGCGCGCTCGTCGAGGAGCAGTGGGACGAGGGCGCGCAGGGACTGGCGGAGCGGGACCAGGGCGCCCGTGGAGGTCGCCTTCGACTTCACTCCGTGCAGCGCCAGTTCGTCCTTCACCTGCCGGTACTGGTCGGTGGTGAGCCGGTAGCCGCAGGGCGGGTCCTGGATCACCTCGGCGGGTTCCGGCTGGTCGTTGTCGGCGCCGCCGACATAGACGGGCCCGGTGTCGGCGAAGCCCGCAAGCCGGGCCCTGCCGGTCGCCGTCTCGACCTGTCCGCGGCGGACGTCGCTGAACTCGAACAGGCCGTCCAGCGCGGCCAGTTGGGAGGAGACCCGACGCCGGTTGTTGAGCGACTCGTCGGCCTGCTCCTCGTCGGTCAGGGGATCGACGCGGCTCTCTATGAGCAGGCCCACCGAGTGCTTGATACCGGACATGTTCCGCAGGATGCGTTCCTGGCCGTCACCGGCGACCTGCTTGATCGGTTCGCCCGTCACGGGGTCGGTCCAGATGCCGTACGTGCCCGTCGAGTAGCCGGAGCCTGTCGCGGCGGGGCGCACATACGCCTGGGACAGGGTCCGCGCCTCGTCGTGGACGTGGGCGTCCGTGTTGAGGTTGCGCGGCCACAGGTCGAACAGGTCCTTGTCGTAGTACTGCGGTGTGGCGCCGTACTCGTGCAGGTCGTAGATCACGTCGGGGCGTTGGTCGCGGACGACCGCGGCCATGGCGCGGCCCTCGGCGGTCGCCAGCGCGAGGTGGTCGCGGTTGATGTCCACGCCGTCGCCGTTGCCCCGGGTGTCGGCGGCCCGGCCGTCGGGGTTGGCGGTGGGCACGACCAGCAGGGTGGTGCGCTCCAGGAAGCGCCGGGTCTGCCGGTCGTCGGCGTAGGCCAGGTCGCGGATGGTGGACAGGCAGGCCTCGCGGCCGGAGGGCTCGTCGCCGTGCTGGCTGCACACCAGCAGCACCTTGTTCGGGGTGGGGCGCGTGCCGATCCGGACCAGTTGGAGCGGGCGGTTCTGCTTGGTCGTGCCGATGCGGGTGACGGCGACCCGGTCGCTCGCCTTGTCGACGGCCCTGAGGAAGCTCTGCTCCTCGGGCTGGCTGGTCCAGCGGGCGCCGTTCGACTGCTCGAAGCCGGTGCGCGGCGGGGAGTCGGCGGCATGGGCGGGGACCGCCACGAGGGACGCGGCGAGGGCCGCCGCGGCAAGGGTCAGGGTGCGGACGCGGGTGCGGGTCACTGGCCTCCCTCCGGGATGCGGTGTGTGGTGCGCGGCGGGGACACGCCGTCGAGAGGCGTGGCCGCGGGGGCCACGGCGACGGAGCCCGCCGTGGCGCGGGCGAAGGCGGGGGCGCCGCCGACCAGCGGGACGAGTGCCTTCGTACGGGAGAGATCGAGGGTGAGGGTCGGCTTGGTCGACGGCGGGTCGATCAGGTCCTTGTCCGTGCCCGCGACGATCAGGGCGAGGCGGTGTCCGGCCGGGACGACGTGGTCGGTGGCCGCCAGGTCGAGGGTGATCGTGTACGCCTTGCCCGGGGTGAGCGGCAGGCCCTCGCGGTCCGAGGCGTGGTTGCCCAGGTCGGCCCAGCCGCGGCTGACGACCGTGTAGTCGACGTCGGCGGTCTTTGCCTTGGTCTGCTTGAAGCAGGCGCT
Source organism: Streptomyces viridochromogenes (assembly GCF_001270495.1). Lineage (GTDB taxonomy): Bacteria > Actinomycetota > Actinomycetes > Streptomycetales > Streptomycetaceae > Streptomyces > Streptomyces viridochromogenes_A. The sequence continues at coordinate 63,232 of NZ_LGUR01000036.1, read as the reverse complement.
GTCACCGGTCGTGCTCACGCCCCAGCAGGTGCGTTCGGTGAGCGTGGCGATTCCCTCGCCGCTCGCCGCGTAGTCGCGGATGGTGTCGGGGCCGAGGTCGACCAGGACGGCGGAGAGGTGTGCCGTGGAGGTGGTCGGGGTCGCGGTGACGGTGACCTCGGACGAGCCGGACAGGCGCAGGTCGCGGGTGAGCGGCTTGGTCACGAAGCCGGCCTTGTCGGGGGTGGGCCGGTCGATGTGCGCGGCCCAGTCGGTCTCGCCGTGCTGCGGGTCGTCGGTGAAGGTCTCGGTGCCCTTGCCCTTGCGCAGGCCCAGGGTGCCGACGCCCGGCTGCGCTCCCCCGGCGGGGCGCAGGGTGGTGGTGTCGGTGCCGCGCGGCGGCCAGACCTTCGAGGTGACCCACTGGTCGGGGTGGCGCTCGATATCGGCCATGGGCTCGCGGTCGACGCCGTTGTCGTAGCCGAGGAGTTCGTGGTCGAACCAACGGTGCAGGGTCTCCACCCACTCGGCGCGGCGGAAGTCGAAGGGGTCGACGTGACCGGTCTGGGAGAGCCAGATCTTGCGCTCGACGCCGTTCTTCGCGAGGGCGTCCCACCACTGTCCGACGTGCTTCATCCGCACGTTGAGGTCCTGCATGCCGTGGATGAGGAAGACGCTCGCCCGGACCTTGCGGGCGTCCTTCACGTAGTCGCGTTCGGTCCACAGGGGCGTCCAGTCGCCGGTGCGCGGGGCACCGTCGACGAGCATCTGCTGGACGGCGCCGCACCGGGCGCGGGCGTCGGGGCTGTCGACGTAGTCGGACAGGGCGTCGGGGCCGGAGTCGTACAGCGGGGCGCCCTGCTGGAAGTAGTAGTCGTACCAGGAGGAGATGGCGCTGATCGGGACGATGGTCTTCAGGCCCTCGACCCCGGTGGCGGCGACACCGTTGGCGATGGTGCCGTCCCAGCTCTTGCCGATCATTCCGGTACGGCCGTTGGTCCACGTCGCTGTGGCCTTGGTGCTGCCGGTGCGGGTCGTGTACGCCTTGGCGCGGCCGTTCAGCCAGTCGACGACGGCCTTCGCGGAGAGGATGTCGGAACGGCCGCCGACGTCCACGCAGCCGTCGGAGCGGTTGGTGCCGGCCAGGTCGACGCCGACGAACGCGTAGCCGCGGGGCACAAAGTAGTTGTCGTAGAACAGCGGCATCTGGACTACGTCGCCGCTCGCGTCGTACGTCTTCTTCTGGCTTTCGTTGCCGCGCCCACAACACGAGTAGTACGGGCTGGCGTCCATGATGACGGGCACCTTGCGGCCCTGCGCGGCCGCTTCGCGGGGCCGGACGACATCGACGGCGACGCGGTCCTTCCTGCCGTCGCGGTCGAGATCGAGTCCCGTGTCCACCCATACGGCCTCGCGGATGGCGTTCTCGTACGAGTAGACGGGCCTGCTCTCCCGCGGGGCGGCGGCGTGCGCCGTGGCGGGGGCGAGGAACGTGGCCAGCAGGGCGGCTGCGGCCACCGCCGCGAGCTGTCTCCAGATCGTGAAGCGCATGCGTTTCGGCATGCGCGGACGGTACATCGGTGAACTCCCGTGCAGAAGAGGGCGGCTGATGGCGTGTGAGGTCCGGGTGGCCGATAAACGCCCCTGGGACGGGTCGGTCCATTGCGGCCGAATGCCGATTGCGTGACAGCGGTGGTCATGGACACACCGGAGTCCACAGGTACCGAATAAGCTCCGGACAGACTTCGGGCCCCTACGACTTGGAGCTTTCGTGCACCGCAGAATCATGGCGCCGGGCGCACTCGCAGCCGCCTCTCTGATGCTGGCGATCCCGGCGTCGGCCGCGAGCCACTCCCCCGGCGCCCCGGGCATCGGCGACCCCTACTACCCGGCCTACGGCAACGGCGGATACGACGTCTCCCACTACGACCTCCGGCTGAAGTACCAGCCGGCCACGGACGAGCTGGAGGGAACGGCGACCCTGCTCGCGCGGACCACGCAGGACCTGTCCCGGTTCAATCTGGACTTCCTGCTGGACGTCAGCGAGGTCCGGGTCAACGGCGCGAAGGCGTCGTTCGTGACGTCCGGCGAACACGAGCTGGAGATCACACCGAAGGCCCCGCTGGCCAAGGGCGCGGCCATCACGGTCGTCGTGCGCTACCGCGGTGTGCCGTCGTCGAAGGAGGCGTACGGCTTCACCAGCTGGCACCGCACCCCGGACGGCGGTGCCGGGGCCAACGAGCCGGAGGCCGCCTGGTGGTGGTTCCCGAGCAACGACCACCCGCTCGACAAGGCGACGTTCGACGTGTCGGTGCAGGTGCCGGACGGTACGCAGGCCATCTCCAACGGCACGCTCCAGTCGACGAGTTCACGGCTGGGCTGGACCCGCTACAACTGGCGCTCCGACAAACCGCAGGCGACGTATCTCGCCACGCTCGCGGTCGGCAGGTTCGACGTGACGACGGGCACGAGCGAGAGCGGCATTCCGGTCATCAACGCCTACAGCAAGGACCTGGGCGACAAGACCGGTGCGGCGAAGGCGAGCATCGAGCGGACCGGGGAGATCGCCGACTGGCTGAGCGAGTACTTCGGGCCGTACCCCTACAACGCGCTCGGCGGGTATGTGCCGAACACCGACACCGGGTACGCGCTGGAGACGCAGACCCGGCCGTACTACAGCCCGCGGAACTTCGCGAACGGGTCGAACACCACCCTCGTCGTCCATGAGCTGGCCCACCAGTGGTACGGCGACCTGGTGTCCGTCAAGGGCTGGAAGGACATCTGGATCAGCGAGGGCTTCGCGCGGTACGCGCAGTGGCTGTGGTCGGAGCACGAGGGCGAGGGGACGGCGCAGGAGATCGCCGACTACGTGTACGCCTCGCGTGCGGCCGACGATGCCTTCTGGCAGGTGCGGCCCGGTGATCCCGGGCCGGAGAACCAGTTCCACCTCGCGGTCTACGACCGGGGTGCGCTGACGCTTCAGGCCCTGCGCAACGAGATCGGTGACGACGCGTTCTTCGCCGTCCTCAAGGGCTGGACGCAGAAGTACGCCTACGGCAACGCGTCGGTGGCCGACTTCCAGCGGTACGCCGAGGAGGTGTCCGGCAAGCCGCTGGCGGCGCTCTTCGACACCTGGCTGTTCCAGCCGTCGAAGCCGGGCGCTGCCGCGGCGGGGGCGGCTTCGATCGCGCGGGTGTCCGGAGTTCCCGGGCAGCCCGAGTCCTGGAAGAAGATCGCCGCGACGAATGACGTGCACGAGCACTGAGTCCGCGCCCCTCAGGGCGTGGCAGTGCGCCTGAGCAGTCCGGTCAGGTCTATGGGAGCTGTCTCCGTCGACGGCACCGTGCAGGCGTGGGCGCCGGCCACCGCGCCGTACACAGCGCACCGGTGCGGTGGCTCGCCGGCCAGCCGACCGAAGAGGAAGGCGGCCGCGAAGGCGTCGCCGGCGCCGTTGGAGTCGACCACCGGCGCCGGTGGAGCCACCGGGGGGACGTGTGTGACCTCTCCGTCGGTCAGGAGGTACGCGCCCTCGGCTCCGGCGGTGGCGACGACCACCTCGGCCCTCCCCCGCTCGGCGATGCGGCGCATGGTCCGCTCCGGGTGGGTCAGGGCGGCCGCGGAGAGGAACACCATGTCGGCGGCGTACGCGAAGGGCTCGTGGTGCGGGTTCTCGCCGTCCCAGTTGTGGAGGTCGGTGGAGAGGGTGACGCCTGCCTCGCGCAGGAGGGGCAGGGCATGGGCGCAGGGGTGGGTGATCGACACATGCGCGTGCCGGCTCGCCCCGGCGAGGGTCCGCAGTGTGTCCTCGGGGAACCTGTCGTCCGCGTGGGCCCGGCTGGTGTCGTACAGGGACAGTCGGCGTCCGTCGGGCCCGACGAGGTTGACCGCGCGCTTGGTCCCGGCGGGCTGCGGGATCGCGGTCAGGGCGATGCCGTGCTCCTGGTGCAGGGCACGGACGAGCTCGCCCTCGGGGTCGTCGCCGAGGAAGTCGACGTGGTGGGTGCGCAGGCCGAGGCCGCTGAGTCCGACGGCGACGAAATCCCCGGTCTGACCGGCGCGGGCGCGGATCCCGCTGTCGATCATGTAGCTGTCGGCGTACGGAAGCGGCAGCTCGGGGACGTACACGATGGTGTCCACCCCGGCCCCGCCCAGCACGAGCACGTCGATGTCGCGGCTCAACTTGCGCCCTCCCCGTGGTCGTAGACCGTGACGGCGATTCCCTGTCGCACCAACCGCTCGGTGATCAGCGGCTCTACGCGGGACCACTTGCCCCCGGCCAGCCCGCACCCTATCCGCGGCATGTGCACGGAGGCTCCGAGTTCGGCAGCCTTGTCGGCGAGCCGTTCCAACGCAGTACCGATCGCCTCATAGCGCACGGGCACGCCCTTGCTTCCGGTGCGGATGCCGCGCTGCCCGACCATGTTGGCCACCCAGACGTACGGCTCGACCTGGACGAACTGGACCGCGCCCAGCCCGAAGTCGTTCGCGGCGCGCTCGCGGTGCCATGCGCGGTAGGACTTCTCCGGCTCCGGCCAGCGGCGCGATACGGCCAGGACGAACCCCTTCCCCCACCCCCCTATGTCGTTGCAGACATGGGCGATCACCTTGACGCCCTTCACCGACGGAACGGTGGCGTCACCCCGGACATACGTGATCTCCGACATGACGCCACCGTAGGGCCCGCCACTGACAACGGCCCGTGCATTACTCCTGACTACTTCGTGAGGTCGGCCAGCTCCCGGTCCTCCGCGCGAGCGACGCGGCGGCGGACGGCGAACCAGCCGCCGATCAGCATCAGGGCGATGACGGGGATGAGGAGGAGGGTCTTGCGGCCGACCTCGGGGTCGTTCCACATCAGGCCGAGTACGGCGACCAGGAAGGCGATGGTCACGATCTCGGTGACCGGGCTGCCCGGGAGGCGGAAGCCGGGCCGGGTGACCAGGCCCGCCTTGGCGCGGCGGACGAAGAGCAGGTGGCAGATCATGATGATCACCCAGGTCGAGATGATGCCGAGCGAGGCGACGTTCAGCACGATCTCGAATGCCTGGCTGGGCATGAGGTAGTTCAGGCCGACGCCGAGGACGCACACGGCGCAGGTCAGCAGGATGCCGCCGTAGGGAACCTGGCTGCGGTTCATGCGGGCCGTGAACTTCGGAGCCGAACCCGCCATCGCCATGGAGCGGAGGATTCGGCCCGTGGAGTACAGGCCGGAGTTGAGGGAGGACATCGCCGCGGTCAGGACCACCAGGTTCATCACGTCGCCGGCGCCCTCGACGCCGATCTTCGACAGGACCGTGACGAAGGGACTCTCGTCGGCCGAGTAGACCGAGCCGGGGAGGAGGAGGGCGAGGAGGACGACCGAGCCGACGTAGAAGAGGCCGACGCGCCACATGATCGAGTTCACCGCGCGGGGGACGACCTTCTCCGGCTCGGCGGTCTCACCCGCGGCGACACCGACCAGTTCCAGCGCGGCGTACGCGAAGATCACGCCCTGCATGACGAGGACGACGGGCATCAGGCCGTGCGGGAAGACACCGCCGTTGTCGGTGATCACGTCCAGGCCCGGGGTCTGGCCGCCGACCTCGTGCTGGGTGGCGAGCAGGAAGATGCCCACGAACATGAAGGCGACGAGCGTGGCGACCTTGATGATCGCGAACCAGAACTCCATCTCGCCGAAGATCTTCACCGAGATGAGGTTCACGGCCAGTACCACCGCGAGGGCGGCCAGGGCCAGGACCCACTGGGGGATGTCCGTGAACATGCTCCAGTAGTGGGTGTAGAGCGCGATCGCGGTGATGTCGGCGATCCCGGTCGTCGACCAGTTCAGGAAGTACATCCAGCCGGCGACGTACGCGCCCTTCTCGCCGAGGAACTCCCGCGCGTACGACACGAAGGAACCGGACGACGGGCGGTAGAGCACGAGTTCGCCGAGGGCGCGGACGACGAAGAAGGCGAAGATGCCGCAGACCAGGTAGGCGATCGCCAGCGCCGGGCCCGCGTTGTGGAGGCGGCCGCCGGCGCCGAGGAAGAGGCCGGTGCCGATGGCCCCGCCGATGGCGATCATGTTGACGTGGCGGGCCTTGAGGTCCTTGCTGTAACCGGCGTCGCCCGCGTCCGCGGGCATCGAGGCCGCGTCGGTGCGGGGTGCGGCCACTGCCGTGTTCACGGCGTCCTTGCTCACGGGAGTACCACTCTCTGGTGCGCCCGAGCGGGTCGCGCTCGGGTGTCCGGACGTACGTATGGCCCGCGCCCTCGGTAAAGGCGCAGACCAAGGGGTCACCTTCCCCCAGAGGCGCGGCTCACGCGGTGGCGCATGTCACAGAGCGTTACTTCTCACAGGGCACTTCCGCACCGTCCTCACCGGTCACCGGAGGTGTCACAGCACTGGTGAGACAGCGATACTGCTGCACATGACGACCGGCACCGAGGGGACGACCCTCACGATCGACGAGCTGGCCGCGCGGGCGGGTGTGACGGTCCGCACGGTGCGGTTCTACGGCACCAAGGGGCTGCTGCCGCCTCCGGTGCTCGGTCCGCGCAGAGTGGGCCACTACGGGCGTGAGCACCTGGCCCGGCTGGCGCTCATCGAGGAGCTGCAGCAGCAGGGGATGACGCTGGCGGCGATCGAGCGGTATCTGCAGCAGCTGCCGCCGGACCTGGACGCCCATGACCTCGCCATTCACCGGGCCGTGGTGGCCTCATGGGCGCCGGACGCCGTGGAGACGGTGACGCGGGAGGAGCTGGAGCGGCGGGCGGGGCGTGGGCTCGGCGACGAGGACGTGGAGCGGCTGGCCGCGATGGGGGTGGTCGACTCGGGCGACGGTGGCGGTGACTACCGCGTCGATCTCGGGTTGCTGCGGCTGGGGGTCGGGCTGCTGGACGTGCCTCTGTCGCAGGAGGCGATCCTCGCGGCGCGCAAGGTCCTCATCGAGCACTCGCGTGCCGCCGCGCACGAGTTGGCGCGGCTCTTTCGCGGCGAGGTGTCGGAGCGTGCCGCGCAGGACGTGAGGTCGCTGTCCGCATACATGCAACCCGTGGTCGTGCAGGCACTGTTGACGACCTTTCAGCGGTCGTTGCGCGGGGAGCTGCGGGAGTGGCTGGGCGGCATGCCGGAGGACCCCGGATCCCCCTGACAGTTCTCGCCCCCGCCGCCCCTACCCGTCCCATCCCCAGGGGCGCTGCCCCTTCGCCCCCACTGGGGCTGCTGCCCCAGACCCCGCTTCGGCCCTGAAGGGGCCTCGTCCTCAAACGCCGGACGGGCTGAAAATGCCTGGCGAATCCAGCCCCTCCGGCGTTCGAGGAGCGGGTCTGGGGCGGAGTCCCAGAAGGATGGGACGGGTAGGGGCGGCGGGGGCGAGGAAACTCCCCCGCGCCCGGCGTCACGCGTCCCCGAACCGCTCCCCCTTCTCCGCCTTCTCCACCAGCAGCGCCGGCGGCGCGAACCGCTCCCCGTACCATTCCGCCAGCTCACGCGCGCGTGCCGTGAAGCCGGGGACGCCGCCCTCGTAGCCGTTGACGTACTGCAGGACACCGCCGGTCCAGCCGGGGAAGCCGATGCCGAAGATGGAGCCGATGTTGGCGTCGGCGACGGACGTCAGGACGCCCTCCTCCAGGAGCCTGACCGTGTCCAGGGCCTCGGCGAACAGCATGCGTTCCTGCATGTCCCGGAACGGGATCTGCGCGCCCTCGCGCGTGAAGTGCTCGCGCAGGCCGGGCCACAGAGCCGTCCGCTTGCCGTCGGCGTCGTAGTCGTAGAAGCCGGCCCCGCCGCTGCGGCCCGGGCGGTCGAACTCGTCGACCATGCGGTCGATGACCGCCTCGGCGGGGTGGGACGTCCAGGTGCCGCCCGCCTCCTCCACGGCCCGCTTGGACTCGTTGCGGATCTTGCGCGGCAGCGTGAGCGTCAGTTCGTCCATCAGGGACAGGACCTTGGCGGGGTAGCCCGCCTGCGCCGCCGCCTGTTCGACCGACGCGGGCTCGATGCCCTCGCCGACCATCGCCACGCCCTCGTTGATGAAGTGGCCGATGACGCGGGAGGTGAAGAAGCCACGGGAGTCGTTCACGACGATCGGTGTCTTCTTGATCTGCCGGACCAGGTCGAAGGCGCGGGCCAGGGCCTCGTCACCCGTCCGCTCGCCCTTGATGATCTCGACCAGCGGCATCTTGTCGACGGGCGAGAAGAAGTGCAGTCCGATGAAGTCGGACTGGCGCTCGACGCCCTCCGCCAGCGCGGTGATCGGCAGCGTGGAGGTGTTGGAGCACAGCAGCGCGTCCGGCTCGACGATGTTCTGGATCTCCTGGAACACCTTGTGCTTGAGCTCGGGGTTCTCGAAGACCGCCTCGATGACCGCGTCGCAGCCGGCCACGTCCTGCGGATCGGCCGTCGGTGTGATGCGGGCCAGCAGGGCGTCCGCCTTCTCCTGTGTCGTACGGCCCCTGGAGACGGCCTTGGCGCACAACTTCTCGGAGTATGCCTTGCCCTTGCGCGCCGCCTCCGCCGAGACGTCCTTGAGGACCACGTCGATGCCCGCGCGGGCGCACGAGTAGGCGATGCCCGCGCCCATCATCCCGGCGCCGAGGACGGCGACCCTGCGGACCGGGCGCGACTCGATGCCCTTGGGGCGGTTGGCGCCGGAGTTGACGGCCTGGAGGTCGAAGAAGAACGCCTGGATCATGTTCTTGGAGGTCTGGCCGGCCGCCAGCTCCACGAAGTAGCGGGCCTCGATGACCTGCGCCGTCTCGAAGTCGACCTGCGAGCCCTCGACGGCGGCCGCGAGGATGTTGCGCGGCGCCGGGTAGGGGGCGCCGTTCGTCTGCTTGCGCAGGGTGGCCGGGAAGGCGGGCAGGTTCGCCGCGAACTTGGGGTTGGCCGGCGTGCCGCCGGGGATCTTGTAGCCCGGCTTGTCCCAGGGCTGCTGCGACTCGGGGTGGGCCTCGATGAAGGCGCGGGCCTTGGCGAGCAGTTCCTCCTGGGTGGCGGCCACGTCGTCGATCAGGCCGTTCTGCAGGGCGCGCTGCGGGTTGTACTGGGTGCCCTGGAGGAGGACCTTCAGGAGCGCGTCGGCGATGCCGAGGAGGCGGACGGTGCGGACGACGCCGCCTCCGCCCGGCAGCAGGCCGAGGGTGACCTCGGGGCAGCCGATCTTGGAGCCGGGCGCGTCGAGGGCGATGCGGTGGTGGCAGGCGAGCGCGATCTCGTAACCGCCGCCCAGGGCCGCGCCGTTCATCGCGGCGACGACCGGCTTGCCCAGGGTCTCGATGCGCCGCAGGTTGCGCTTGATGGCCAGGCCGCCGTCGAACAGCTCCTGTGCCGTTTCGGGCGTGACGCGGATCAGGTCGCGCAGGTCACCGCCGGCGAAGAACGTCTTCTTGGCGGAGGTGACGATGACACCGCGGATGGTGTCCTTCTCCGCCTCCAGCCGGTCCGTGATCACGGCGAGGGAGTCGCGGAACGCCTGGTTCATGGTGTTCGCGGACTGGTTGGGGTCGTCCAGGACGAGGGTGACGACGCCGGTGCGGTCCTGTTCCCAGCGGATGGTGGTGCTCTGAGTCATGACGGGGGTCTCCGTAGAAGTCTCTGAAGTCTCTTGGTTCCGCCGGAAGTTCAGATGCGCTCGATGACGGTCGCGACGCCCATGCCGCCGCCGACGCACAGGGTCGCGAGGCCGTACCGCTTGTCCTGGCGCTCCAGTTCGTCGATCAGGGTGCCCAGGATCATCGCGCCGGTCGCGCCGAGCGGGTGGCCCAGGGCGATCGCGCCGCCGTTGACGTTGACCTTGTCCAGGGACAGGCCCATGTCCCGCACGAAGCGCAGGACGACCGCGGCGAAGGCCTCGTTGATCTCGACGAGGTCGATGTCGTCGATGGTCAGCCCGGCCTTGGCGAGCGCCTTGCGGGTGGCGGGCGCGGGGCCGGTGAGCATGATGGTGGGCTCGGAGCCGGAGACGGCGGCGGAGACGATCCGCGCGCGGGGCGTGAGTCCGTAGCGCTCGCCGACCTCCGGGGAGCCGATGGCGACCAGGGAGGCGCCGTCGACGATGCCGGAGGAGTTGCCCGCGTGGTGGACGTGGTCGATCTTCTCGACCCAGTGGTACTTCTGGAGCGCGACGGCGTCGAAGCCGCCGAGGTCGCCGATGTCCGCGAAGGACGGCTTCAGCTTGGCCAGTGAGTCGGCGGTGGTGCCCGGGCGCAGGTGCTCGTCGTGGTCGAGGACGACCAGGCCGCTGCGGTCCTTCACCGGGACGACGGAGCGGTCGAAGCGGCCTTCCTTCCAGGCCGTCGCCGCCCGCTCCTGGGAGAGCGCCGCGTACTCGTCTACGTCGCGGCGCGAGAAGCCCCCGATGGTGGCGATGAGGTCGGCGCCGATGCCCTGCGGGACGAAGTTGACGGCGAGGTTGGTCATCGGGTCGTTGAACCAGGCGCCGCCGTCCGAGGCCATCGGCACCCGGGACATGGACTCGACGCCGCCCGCGAGGACGAGGTCCTCCCAGCCCGAGCGCACCTTGGCGGCGGCCAGGTTGACGGCTTCCAGGCCCGAGGCGCAGAAGCGGTTCTCCTGTACGCCGGCCACCGTGTCCGGCAGCCCGGCGGCGATCGCGGCGATCCGGGCGATGTCGGAGCCCTGGTCACCGACCGGGCCGACGACGCCGAGCACGATGTCGTCGACGGCGGCCGGGTCGAGGCCGGGGAAGCGGTCGCGGATCTCGTGGATGAGGCCGACGACCAGGTCGATCGGCTTGGTGCCGTGCAGGGCGCCGTTGGCCTTGCCGCGGCCGCGCGGGGTGCGGATCGCGTCGTACACGTACGCTTCGGTGCTCACAGGGAGGCCTTTCGAGGTGAGGGTCTGCCGAGCAAGGGGCTTTGGCCGAGCAGGCGAGCCCTAGCCGAGGAGGGAACGGCCGATGATCTCCTTCATGATCTCGGTCGTCCCGCCGTAGATGGTCTGGATACGGCCGTCGGTGAAGGCCCGGGCGACGGGGAATTCGCTCATATAGCCGTAGCCGCCGTGCAGTTGGAGGCAGCGGTCCGCGACCCGCTTCTGCAGCTCGGTCGCCCACCACTTGGCCATGGAGGCGTGCACGGCGTCGAGCTCGCCGTTGTCGTGGTCCGCTATGCAGCGGTCGAGGAAGGTGCGGGTGACGGCGCACTCGGTGGCCATCTCGGCCACCTCGAAGCGGATGTGCTGCTTGGTCGCCAGCGGCCGGCCGAAGGCCTCGCGCTCCTTGACGTACTCCGTGGTGATCTCCAGCAGGTGCTCGGCGGCGGCGATCGCGGAGACCGCGATGCTCAGCCGCTCCTGCGCGAGGTTCGTCATCAGATGGACGAAGGCGCCGTCGAGGACGCCGAGGAGGTTCTCCTTGGGCACGCGGACGTCGTGGAAGAACAGCTCGGCGGTGTCCTGCGCCTTCTGGCCGATCTTGTCGAGGTTGCGCCCGCGCTCGAAGCCGTCCATGCCGCGCTCGACGACGAGCAGCGACAGCCCGTGCGCACCGCCCTCGGGAGTCGTCTTCGCGACGACGATCACCAGGTCGGCGAGGATGCCGTTGGAGATGAAGGTCTTGGAGCCGTTGAGGACCCAGTGGTCGCCGCGGTCCTCGGCGTGGGTGCGGATGCCCTGGAGGTCGGAGCCGGCGCCGGGCTCGGTCATGGCGATGGCCGTGATCAGCGAGCCGTCGCAGAAGCCGGGCAGCCAGCGCTGCTTCTGCTCGTCGGTGGCGAGCGAGGTGAGGTACGGGCCGATGATGTCGTTGTGCAGGCCGAGGGCGAGGCCCGGGGCGCCCGCGCGCGTGAACTCCTCGGCGAGGACGGCGCTGTAGCGGAAGTCCGGGGTGCCGCCGCCTCCGTACTCCTCGGGGACGGCGAAGCCGAGCAGGCCCTGCTTTCCGGCGGCGCGCCAGGCGTCGCGGGAGACGATGCCGTCCTTCTCCCACTGCTCGTAGTGCGGCAGCACCTCCTTGGCCAGGAAGCTGCGCACGGTCGCGCGGAACGCGTCGTGCTCGGGGGCGAAGATCTGCCGCTTCATGCGAGGCCCTTCATCAGGTCGGGTACGTCCCAGTCGCGTGCCACGTCGGCGGTGTCCGCGCCGGGCCGGGCCGGGCCGGTCCGTACGGCCGTCGGGGTGGCGGAGAAGCGGGGCGCGGGGGCGGGCTGGGTGATGCCGCCGTGGTCGGTGAAGGTGCCGCGGGCGGCGAGGTGCGGGTGGTGCGGGGCCTCGCGCAGGGACAGGACGGGGGCCACACAGGCGTCGGAGCCCTCGAAGGCGGCCGTCCACTCGTCCCGGGTACGGGACTTGAAGCGGGCCGCGACCGCCTCGCGCAGCTCGCCCCAGCGGGACCAGTCCTTACGGGCGTCCGCGTGCTCCTCGATGTCGAGCAGCCGCAGGAACTCGGCGTAGAACTGCGGCTCCAGGGCGCCGACCGCCATGTACTTCCCGTCGGCCGTCTCGTAGGTGCCGTAGTAGGGGCAGCCGCCGTCGAGGAGGTTGGCGCCGCGCCGGTCCTGCCAGCCGCCGGCGGCGAGCATGCCGTGGATCATCGCGGCCAGGTGGGAGGTGCCGTCGACGATGGCGGCGTCGACGACCTGGCCGGTGCCGGTCGCGCGCGCGTGGTGGAGGGCGGCGAGGACGCCGACGACGAGGTAGAGGGAGCCGCCCGCGTAGTCGCCGACCAGGTTGGCGGGGACGGCGGGCGGTTCGTCGGGGCTGCCGATCATGCCGAGGGTGCCGGTGAGGGCGATGTACGCGATGTCGTGGCCGGCGCGGTCGGCGAGCGGCCCGTCCTGGCCCCAGCCGGTCATGCGGCCGTAGACGAGCTTCGGGTTGCGGGCGTGGCAGGCCCCGGGACCGACGCCGAGGCGTTCGGCGACGCCGGGGCGGTTGCCCTCGATGAGGATGTCGGCGCGGGTGGCGAGGTCGAGGACGCGCGCGGGGCCGTCGGGGGACTTCAGGTCGACGATCACCGAGCGCTTGTTGCGGTTGGTGATGTCGTACGCGGTGTCGATGGCGAGTCCCGTGCCGCCGGGACGGTCCACACGGACCACGTCCGCGCCCAGGTCGGCGAGGAGCATGGCGGCGAACGGGCCGGGCCCGATTCCGGCCAGCTCGACCACGCGCACGCCGGTGAGCGGGCCCTGTCCTGGCGTCGTCGCCATGCTGCCCCCAGGGGTATGACACTACTGCTGTAACACCAGCGATGCTAAGAACATGCACCGACGGACACAAGAGCAAGCGCTTAGGAAGTTACCCGCCGGAAGCCCGGCCGCGAACCCGCCGCGGCGCAATCAGCGCCCGTCCAGCTCCACTGTCAGCCGCTTCGGCGCGATCGTGCGGTAGCTCTCCTCCACCCAGTCGCACAGCAGCTCCGCCGCCGGGGAGCCCTTCTGCTCCAGCGGGATGCTGACCCAGCCCGCCTTGCCCAGGCCGTAGCCGGCGGGTTCGGCGCCGGGGCAGGTCAGGGCGTGGGCGTGGGCGGACTCGTCCTTGAGCTTCACCGTGACGCCCAGTGGATGGCTGCCGTCGTCGACGCCGAGGAAGACGAACACCTTCTTGTTGACCTTCGCGACCGTCTCGCCCCACGGGTGCTCCTCGACGGCACCCGGCATCCCGAGCGCGAACTCGCGCACTTTTTCCCACTTCTTCAGGGCAGACCTGGGCACGGCCACCGCTTACCTCCGGGCTCGTCGTCGGGCTCCGCACACCTCACGCTAGCCTCGGCCACCGACAACGGCGCGTGCTGCGAGACCGAGGGGTGTCATGACCAGGCTGAAAAGGGCGGATCGCCCGTACGACGTCGTGCTCTTCGGAGCGACGGGCTTCGTCGGGGTCCTCACCGCGGAGTACCTGGCCGCTCAGGCGCCCGAGGGGCTGCGCTGGGCGATCGCCGGGCGCAGCAAGGAGAAGCTGGAGCGACTGCGCGAGCGGCTGCCGGGCGGCGATGAGGTCGGGTTGCTGGAGGCGGATGTCGCGGATCCGGCCTCGATGCGCCGACTCGCCGAGCACGCGCGCGTGGTGGCCAGCACGGTGGGGCCGTACGTGAAGTACGGCGAGGACCTCGTCGCGGCCTGCGCGGAGACCGGGGCCGACTATCTCGACCTCTGCGGTGAGCCGGAGTTCGTGGACCTGACGTACGTCCGGCACGACGCACGCGCGCGTGAGACCGGTGCGCGGCTGGTGCACGCCTGCGGCTTCGACTCGATTCCGCACGACCTGGGCGCGTACTTCACCGTCCAGCAGCTGCCGGAGGGCGTGCCGCTGACGGTGGACGGGTTCGTGACCGCCGACGCCATGTTCTCGGGCGGCACGTTCGCGTCGGCGCTGAACCAGTTCTCGCGTGGGCGCCAGATGCTGTCCGCCGCGCGTGACCGGGCCCGCCACGAGCCGCGGCTGATGGGGCGCCGGGCGCAGGCGCCCTCGGGTGCGCCCAGGTTCGCCAAGGAGGTCGGCTCCTGGGCGGTACCGCTGCCGACGATCGACCCGCAGATCGTCAAGCGCTCCGCGCGGGCCCTCGATCGGTACGGCCCCGACTTCCGCTACCGCCACTACGCCGCCGTACGGCATCTGCCCGTCGCGCTCGGCGGGGTCGCGGCGGTCGGCGCGCTCGCCACGGCCGCCCAACTGCCGCCCGCCCGGCGCTGGTTGTCCGACCGGCTCAAGCCCGGCGAGGGGCCGGGCCCCGAGAAGCGCGCGAAGAGCTGGTTCTCCGTCCGCTTCGTCGGCGAGGGCGGTGGCCGGCGCGTCTTCACCGAGGTGGCGGGCGGTGACCCCGGGTACGGCGAGACGGCGAAGATGTTCGCCGAGTCGGCCCTGTCCCTGGCCTTCGACGACCTGCCGCCGACGGCCGGTCAGGTCACCACGGCGGTCGCGATGGGGGACGCGCTGACGGAGCGGCTGCGGACGGCGGGGATCACCTTCCGGGTGGCCGCGACCCGCTGAACCGGCCCCGCACGACCCGCGGGACGGGCCCTACAGGGTCCATCCCGCCACGGTGAAGATCATCCCGCCGATCCAGGCGAGCCCCGCCACCACGGCGAGAACCAGCGCGGCCGTCACGGCACGCTCGACGGGACGGTCGGGGTCGGCGAGGGGCTTCGGGGCACGGTGCGTCGTCATGCGTCACAGCCTGCCGATCATGGCGGGGACCGGCATCCGTACAGGTACTCAGACGACGTACTCAGCCGGGACCGGCACTCACCCTCTTCAGCGCCTGCCGGCACAAGGAGTCCGCACGGCGGGTCGTCTCCGGCAGGCGGTACTCGGGGGTGAGGGCGAGTGTGTGGGCGCAGGCGTTGTCGAGGCTCGTCCGGTGGCCGACCGAGACGAAGACCGGCTTGACGGTGTCGCGGGTGCGCAGGGCGCGGCCGACCTCCTCGGCGCCCGCGAGGAGGGGCGCGGCGGCGCCGCGCTCGGGGCCCGGGTCGTCGTACGTGAAGGTGAACGGGTTCTTCGCGACGCCGATCGTCGGCAGGCCGGTGAGGACGCCGAGGTGGCTGGCGAGGCCGAAGCGGCGGGGGTGGGCGAGGCCGTAGCCGTCGCAGACGACCAGGCCGGGTGGGCAGGGCAGGGCGTCGAGGGCGGCCAGCACCGTGGGGATCTCACGGAAGGCGAGCAGGCCGGGGACGTACGGGAAGGAGATCCGGCCGACGGCCGTGGCCTCGGCGACCACCTCCAGGGTCGCGGCGTCCAGCACGACCGCCGCGGCCGCGACCACGTCCCGTTCGTCGTCGTAGGCCACGTCGACGCCGGTCACGTGGCCGGATCCGGGCGGCGGGCCCGGCTCGTCGAGGACCACCCGCTTCCGTAGTCCGTCCTGGACGGCGCGGGCCTCTTCCTCGGTCGCGGGCCAGCCCGCGGGAATGCTTACGGTCGTCATGGTGGGCACGAGCGTACGGGGACGGCGCCGGATGCGGCGGGCCCAGGGGTAGGCTCGCGATCATGTTCGTGCTGGAGCTGACCTACACCGCCCCGATCGAGGCCGTCGACGCCGTGCTGGAGGCGCATGTGGCGTGGCTCGACGAGCGGTACGAGCAGGGGGTGTTCCTCGCGTCCGGACGCAAGAACCCCCGCGACGGCGGGGTGATCCTCGCCGTCGCGGAGGACCGCGGTCGCATCGAGGAGATCGCCGCGGGGGATCCGTTCGTCACCGCCGGGGTCTGCGCCTACCGCATCACCGAGTTCGTCGCCACGAAGACGGCACCGGAACTTCAGCGGTACCGCGAGACACCCCGCTGAACCTCACTTGCCCAGCGCCTGCTTGAGCTGGCTCTTGTTCATGTCCGAACGCCCGTGGATGTTGCGCTTCTTGGCCTCCTCGTACAACTGGTCCTTCGTGGGTCCCTGGGAGCCCTGGCCCGACCGCTGACCGCCGCGCTTGCCCGAGGACATGTCCTGGGTGGACGTGCGGCTGGCGGACTTGGACTCGCCGGACCGGGCACGCTCCTTGTTCACCGTCCGCGCCGCGATCTCCTTGGCGCGCTTCGTGCTCTCGCCCCGGTCCTGGGCGCTCTCCTTGATGTGCTCGTACTGGCGTTCCCGCTTGGGGCTCGAACCGCGTGGCATGTCGGGTCACTCCTCTCGCAGTCGGCGCCCGAGTACCCACTTTCCGGCGTCAGCTCTCCAGACGGGCGACCCTGCCCTTCTCCCCCGCGGCCCAGCAGCCCAGGTCCGGCGTGCAGTCCACGGTGTCGTACGAGCCGGTGTCGACGGTCCGCCAGGTGCGGCCGCCGTCGGTCGTCAGGTCGGTGCCGGTGGGGCCGACCGCGAGGGCGGCGGTGCGGCTGTGCGGGAGCCAGGCGACGCCGGACCGGTAGGCGGGCGGAGGCGTGGCGGCGGGCTGCCAGCGGTGACCGGCTTCGTGGGTGCGTGCGGCGGCCTGCGGGGATACCTGCTCGGGGCGGTAGTCGCCGCCGACCGCAAGTCCGTGCGTACGGTCGCGGAAGGCGAGGGCGAAGACACCGCGGGCCGGGTCGCCCGCCGGGATCGGTGTGTCGGAGGCCGTCCAGGTCAGCCCTCGGTCGCGGGAGTGCAGCACACGCGCGCGTGCGGCTCCGCCGGTGGCCAGCCAGACGTCCTTCGGCCCGGAGGCGACCAGACACTGCCCGCTCGCCGCGAAGCCCGCCTCACCCGCCAGGGCGGCGGGCATCCCGTCGTCGGGCAGCACCTCCCAGGAGCGGCCGCCGTCACTGGTCGACAGGATGCGGAACCTGCCGTCGACCGGGTCGCTCATCGCCAGTCCGTGGCGGCGGTCGAAGAAGGTCATGCAGTCGTAGAAGGCCCGCGCGTCGGTGTTGCGGAAGGACTCCGTCCAGGTCGCGCCGCCGTCGTCCGTGCGGTACACGCGGGACGCCTCGCCCTCTCCGATGGCCAGCACCACGGCGCGGCGCGCGTCGAACGCCTCGACGTCCCGGAACTGAAGCTCGCCGGCGTCGGGCGGAGAGACGTTCCGCCAGGTTCCGCCGCCGTCGGTGGTGCGCAGGACGGTGCCCTCGGTTCCGGCCAGCCACGCGGTGTTCCGGCTGACCGCGGACAGACCGCGGAAGCGCACCTCGGGCGTGCCGCTGTCCTTGAGTTCCCAGTGCGGCGCCCGGCGCTCCGGCTCGCGCGCCTGCGCGGGTACGGCCGTCAGCGCGGCCAGCGCCGCCCCGCAGGCCACCCCCGCGGCCACTGTCCGAAACGTACGCCCCGACCGTCGCGTGATCCCCGAACGCCTCATGGCGGGCGAAGCTAGCCCAGCGCCCCGGCGGCGTCCAGACGGCCACAACAGTCACAGGTGACTTTCCCGGCACAGGGGGACGTACGAGTCACCCCTGTGCATGAAGGCGGTGACAGAGGTCACTCGCCCTCCGTGTGCACCGATTGGCCGATTCCATCGTCTCTACCGGTGCCCGGTCTCGTCCGCCCGGATGTTCGTCCAGCTGTCACAAGGGAGCAAGGCGTTGTCCTCCGTCATCGAGCAGCCCGTTGAGGCCCGACTCGTCGCCGCCGCGCCGCGGATGCCGAGCATTCCCGCGACCCTGCACTACGACCGGCGCGATCCGTTCGCCGTCCGCATGACCTTCCCGGCCCCGGCCACGCTGGAGGGTGTGGAGGTCTGCTGGACCTTCAGCCGTGAGCTGCTCCTGACCGGCCTGGAAGGGCCCGAGGGACACGGCGACGTCCGGGTGCGGCCGTACGGGTACGACCGCACGGTACTGGAGTTCCACGCGCCGGAGGGCACGGCGGTCGTGCACATCCGCTCGGGTGAGGTCCGGCGGTTCCTGGAGGCGACGAGCGAGCTGGTGCCGCTGGGGCTGGAGCACCTTCAGCTGGACCTGGACCGGGACCTGGCGGAGCTGATGCGGGACGCCTGCTGAGGTCTCCCGGAGCGTCCTGGTGCGGGGTGTGCGGCCGATGCGGCCGTCCTCTCCCGTGAAGGAGACGTCGGCATCGAGGCCGTCCCAGCCGGTGAACCACCGCGGCGGGGCGGTTCGGACGACAGCCCCTGGCGGCAGGCCCGGTCTCCAGGTCATGGGCAGTTCATGGACGCCGTAGATGGCCATGTCGTGCCGGAACGGCAGGTCTTCCAGAGCGCGGGCGAGCCGCAGGCCGGGCAACCGCCGGATCACCGCGGGAATGGCTTCCTGGAGTTCGACTCGGGCCAGTGCCTGGCCGACGCACTGGTGGGAGCCGTAGCCGAAGCCGACATGGGGCACGGACGGGCGGTCGAAGTCGAGTTCGTCCGGGTTGGGGAAGACGCTCTCATCCCGGTTGGCCAGCGGGAGCGCCGCCACCACCATCTCGCCGGCGTGCACCGTGACGCCGCCCACCTCGACGTCCTCGGTGGCGATCCTGCCCAGTCCGAGCTGTGTGACGGTGTGGTAGCGCAGCAACTCCTCGACGAGCAGGGGGATCCGCTCCGGGTGTTCGTGGACGACGGAGAACTTCTCCGGGTGCAGCGCATAACTCACCAAGGACAGCGAGATGGTGCTGGCCGTCGTGTCGTAGCCCCCGACGATGAGCATGAGGATGACGCCGATGGTCTCGTGGAAGGTGAGCTGCTTCTCCTGGTAGGGGCCCGTCACCAGGCGCCGGATCAGGCTGTCCTCGGGCAGTGCGGAGAAGTCCTGGACGAGTCCGGCGATGTACTCGCCCAGTGTCCGGAACACCTCGGCGCCCTCGTCCTCGCTCCCCACCGCCGAGACCACGCCCTTGACGCACCGGGTGAGCAACGCGCGGTCCCCGGCCGGAATCCCCAAAAGCCGGAAGACGGTCGCGGAGGCGACCGGGACGGCGAAGGCCTCAAGTATGTCCTGGGGAGGCGCGGTCTCGGCGAGCCCGTCGAGCACACCGTGGACGATCTCGCGGATCGCGGGGCGCAGCAGCTCGATGCGCTTGGGCAGGAACTCCCGTGCGACGGTGCCCCGCAGGCGCCGGTGGTCGGGGTTGTCGGTGCGTACGAACGGCGGTGCCGCGGCCTGCGACTGAAGCGTCGGAGTGAGTTCGGTGAAGTCGGGCCGACGCGAGTCCGAGCTGAACCGCCTGTCCTGCAGCAGGGTCCGCACATCCTCGTACTTGGAGAACACATGCGCCGGTGTGCCGTTCCACAGACCGACCTTCGCCACCGGGCAGGACTTGGCCTCGGGGTAGATGTGATAGGGCTCCAACGGCGAGTCCGCCGGGTGCGCCCGGGTGGCCGGAGATTCCATGGTGTCGTTTCCTTTCAGGACCGCGGGGCCGGGGCCGTACGGAGTCGTGGCGGCGGATCATTCACGGACGGACGCCGGGCGCATGTCCGTCCACTCCTTCTCGATGTACTCAAGGGTGCTGTCGCGGGGGCTCGGCCCGTTCACGGAACGCCACCCGGAGGGAATGTCGGCGAAGTTCGGCCACAGTGAGAACTGGCCTTCCTCGTTGCGGAGTACGTGGAACTGCCCGTCGTGGTCGTCGAAGGGTGAGGGCACGGTGAGTTTCTCCTAGCTCCGGCTCGGTGTTGGGGAGGGGCGGACGGCTACGGCCGCGGTGAGGAGGCCCGCCGTTCCGAATCGGTGAGGATGTCCAGGGTGTGAAGCGTTGCGTCCGGGTCACGTACCGCGGCGGACAGCAGCAGGAGGTACCGCTGGAGGAGGAGTTCCACGGTGTCCTGGGTAAAGAGGTCCGAGCTGTACTCGGTGCGGCCGGTGAGGCCCTGGGCATGGCCGGCGCCGTCCCGGCTCTCGTCCCAGTCGAACATCAGGTCGAAGCGGGCCGTTCCGGTGTTCGGGGGCGGTTCGGGGGTGATGGTGACGAGGTCGGCCCGATGGCCGTCACCGGGCGGCGCGTGCACGACGAGGGCCGTCTGGTACAGCGGGTGACGCGCCGGATGGCGTGCCGGGTTGACGAGATCCACCACCTGGTCGAACGGGACCTCCTGATGGGTGAAGGCATCGAGGTCCACGGCACGGGTACGGGCGAGCAGGGTGCGGAACGTCGGGTCGCCCGAGGTGTCCACGCGAAGGACGACACTGTTGGCGAACAGCCCGACGAGGTTGTCCAGCGCGCCATCTCACCCATGGAATCCGGAAGTTCATCGTCCGGCAGGACCGGCCGACCCGCTACCAGCTTCCGTCCGGCTGTCCATCTCCGCAGCACAACGCGCATAGCGGACCTGGCATCCAAGAGCTAGGCATCGGTCACCGATCGACACGATTTCGTCGGGTATGCCCCTCCATGATGAAGGCGTGCCAGCGCACGACCTTCAAGAGAGAGGAATCGCGGTGCCACGGCGCCCCCGCCACCAAGGCGGACAAACCATGTGAGCGTGGTTCTTCTCCAGCCCGCTTCGTCTCGTCGGGCCTCCACCGACGGGCCGGGTTCACCCCCTCGCTGGACATTCCGCCGGCGATGTCGCGCTGCCCGCCCCGGTTTACGTATGCGCCGTGGCTGACGACCACGGGATCGAGGTGCTCGCCTCCCATCCCCGACATCCCTGCCGCGTTCCCCCCTCTCCGCATCCCTTTTCGACTACCCCAAGGAGCCCCCGTGACCGCCTCATCGCCGCTCGCGGACCTGTCCATCGTGCCCGACCCCTACCCCGTCTACGCCGGCCTGGCCCGGCGGGAGCCCGTCCACTGGGTCGAGCGTCTGAACGCCTGGGCGGTCCTGACGTACGCCGACTGCGCCGCAGGACTGAAGGATCCCCGGTTCACCGCCGACCGGGGGACGGAAGTGCTGGAAGCGACGACCTCACCGAATCCGTCCTCGGCCTCGGCCTCGGCTGGCAGCGCGGCCCCCAAGGGCCGTTCGACGTCCTGCCCCTGGTCATCGACACCCCCGATGACAAACCCCGGCTCTTCGAGCTGCCGCGGGAGGTGGTCCTGGAGGTCCCGATCACCCACCCCGACGTCCCACGCCTGGCCGAACTGGGCCTGCGCTGGCACGCCGTACCCGTCATCTCCAACATGCGCCTGCGCATCGGCGGGATGGACTACCCTCTCGCCCCGTTCAACGGCTGGTACATGGGCACGGAGATCGGCGCCCGCAACTTCGTCGACGAGGACCGCTACAACCTGCTCCCCGCCATCGCCGCCTGCCTCCGACTGGACACCAGCAGCGAGTCCACCCTGTGCCGCGACCGCGCCCTGGTCGAGCTCAACGTCGCCGTCCTGCACTCCTTCGAGGCCGCGGGCGTCCGCATCAGCGACCACCACGAGGAGTCCCGGCGCTTCCTCGCCCACCTGGCCAAGGAGGAACGCCAGGGCCGTACCGTACCCGCGGACTGGAGCTGGATCGTCCCCCCGCTGTCCGGCGGGATCACCCCCGTCTTCCACCGCTACTACGACAACGTCGACCAGCGCCCCAACTTCTACCCCCGCCAGTGAGGCCCGTGAGGCGTCCACACCCCCGCCCCGCGGCATCTGCTCGACAGCCGCCAGTGCCGACGGCTGTCGAGCTTTTAATTGCGTTGACACCCTCTCCGCCCCCTCCTACGGTGTACAGCGGTCCTGTTGCCGTCGATTGGAGAAGGACGTTGCTCGTCTGAGGTCCTGAGACACCGCGCCACACCTGAGGTGTGTTTGCGCTGCGTGCGACCTCGGCGTTCGAGCCGTCCTCCGGAACAGGGCTTTTCTCATTTCCCTGAGCCCTCCGAGGCCTCCCCGTCGGTCGCCGGTGTCTCGAAACGCGTTTGCCCCTGATCGCTTCGAGCATCCGCGGAGGCCCGTATGTCTACTTCCATCACCTGTACGTCCCTTTCCTTCACCTGGCCCGACGGCACCCCCGTCCTGGAGGGCCTCGACGTCGCGTTCGGCCCCGGCCGGACCGGACTCGTCGGCGTCAACGGGTCAGGAAAGTCAACCCTGTTGAAGCTCATCGCCGGTGAGCTCACCCCGGCCGACGGCGCGGTACGCGTCGCGGGTGAGGTCGGCTATCTCCCGCAGAACGTCACCCTCGACACCGGCCTGAAGGTCGACGAGGCCCTCGGTATCGCGGACCGGCGGGCCGCGCTGCACGCCATCGAGGCGGGCGACGTGGCCGAGGAGCACTTCGAGACCGTCGGCGACGACTGGGACGTGGAGGAGCGGGCCGTCGCCACCCTCGGCGAACTCGGGCTGGGCCACATCGAGTTGGACCGCACCATCGGCGAGGTGTCGGGCGGCGAGTCGGTGCTGCTGCGGCTGGCCGCGCTGCTGCTGCGCCGCCCGGACGTCCTGCTGCTCGACGAGCCCACCAACAATCTCGACCTGTACGCACGCAGGCGGCTGTACGCGGCCGTCGCGTCCTGGCCCGGGGTGATGGTGGTGGTCAGCCACGACCGTGAACTCCTGGACCTCGTCGACCAGATCGCCGATCTGCGTTCCGGGGAGGTCACCTGGTTCGGCGGCAACTTCTCCGCCTATGAGGAGGCGCTCGCCATCGAGCAGGAGGCGGCCGAGCGCATGCTGCGGGTCGCCGAGGCCGACCTGAAGAAGCAGAAGCGCGAACTGGTCGACGCCCAGGTCAAGTTGGCCCGGCGCAAGCGGTACGGGCAGAAGATGTGGGACCAGAAGCGCGAGCCGAAGATCGTCATGGGTGCGCGCAAGCGGGCGGCGCAGGAGTCCGCCGGCAAGCACCGCATCATGCACGAGGAGAGGCTCGCCGAGGCCAAGGAGCGGCTCAACGAGGCGGTGGACGCCGTACGGGACGACGACGAGATCCGCGTCGACCTGCCGTACACGGCCGTGCCTCCGGGGCGGAACGTCCTCACGCTGCTGGACCTGGAGCTGGCGTACGGCGCGCGCGTGACCGGCGGTATCGATCTGCGCGGGCCGGAGCGGGTCGCCCTCATCGGGCGCAACGGCGCCGGCAAGACGACGCTGCTGCGCACGATCGCCGGGGAGCTGCCGCCGGTGTCGGGTGAGGCGACGGCACATGTCCCGCACCGCTTCCTGCCGCAGCGGCTCGACGTGCTCGACGAGGAATTGTCGGTCGCCGAGAACGTGGCCCGGTTCGCGCCGGGCGCCACCAACAACCGGGTCCGGGCGCGGCTGGCCCGCTTCCTGTTCCGGGGCGCCCGCGCCGACCAGAAGGCGGCGACGCTGTCCGGCGGTGAGCGCTTCCGGGCGGCGCTGGCCGCGCTGATGCTGGCGGAGCCCGCGCCGCAGCTGCTGATGCTGGACGAGCCGACGAACAACCTGGACATGGCGAGCGTACGGCAGCTCACCACGGCCCTGGAGTCGTACGAGGGGGCGCTGCTCGTGGCCAGTCACGACCTGCCGTTCCTGGAGTCGATCGGCATCACGCGCTGGCTGATGGTGGAGGACGGAGAGTTCAAGGAGACCACGCCGGAAGCTGTCGGGTATCCCGCCTAGCTTCGGCGAGGGGCGGCGTTTCAGGGACGAGGTGCGCGCTGCGGGAGGTGGGGCTGACGTATCGCACGCTGAGCCAGCTCCTCTCCGCCCTCTCCGGCGGTGAACGTCAGCGCACCAAAGCCGGCGACGGGGGCCGGGTGATCTTCGATGGAACCCCGCGACGGCTCCTCGCAGCACGCGGCTCCTTCACCGCGGAGCGTCTCAGGAGGGCTACAGCCTGGCCACGGGGGTTTTGTACGGGCGGGTAACCCCTGCATGATGGCGGGTCGGTGCCCCTCGCATCAGGGCGCCGACACCCGCCACCGACCCGGAGATCCCCGTGCCCAGCAAGAAGGCCCTCATCCGCCGCCCCAGCCCCCGCCTCGCCGACGGACTGGTGACGCACATCGACCGGGAGGAGGTCGACGTCGACCTCGCGGTCGAGCAGTGGGAGGCGTACGCGGAGGCCCTGCGCACGCACGGCTGGGAGACGATCGAGGTGGACCCGGCCGACGACTGCCCCGACTCGGTGTTCGTCGAGGACACGGTCGTCATGTACAAGAACGTCGCGCTGATCACCCGGCCCGGCGCCGAGTCCCGGCGCGACGAGACCCTCGGCGTGGAGGAGGCCGTGGCGTCGCTCGGCTGCTCCGTGAACTGGATCTGGGAGCCGGGCACGCTGGACGGCGGCGACGTGCTGAAGGTCGGCGACACGATCTACGTCGGCCGGGGCGGCCGTACCAACGCGGTCGGCGTCCAGCAGCTGCGGGCCGCCTTCGAGCCGTTGGGGGCGCGGGTCGTCGCCGTACCGGTGAGCAAGGTGCTGCACCTGAAGTCGGCGATCACGGCGCTGCCCGACGGAACGATTCTGGGGCGCATCCCGCAGCTGGACGTCCCCTCCCTCTTCCCCCGCTTCCTGCCGGTGCCCGAGGAGTCCGGGGCGCACGTGGTGCTGCTCGGCGGCGGCAAGCTGCTCATGGCCGCGAGCGCGCCGAAGACGGCGGAGCTGCTCGCCGACCTGGGCCATGAACCGGTGCAGGTGGACATCAGCGAGTTCGAGAAGCTGGAGGGATGTGTGACATGTCTCTCGGTCCGGATGCGTGATCTGTACGCCTGACCGGCCGATTGGAACCCTCGTTCAGCCCCGGGACCTGCGCGTCCTGGGGCTTTTCGCGCACCCCGGGAATTCCCGGCGGAACGGGCGCTGAGCAGCGGTCTTTACACCGTTCTTAACCTACGGCTTCGTAACCTACGGGTTCGTAGCCTACGATCCCGTAGGTTCCCGGCAACCGCTCGCCGGTCACCGTTACCTCTGTAGTGCGTCCCCCTGGAGTTCCCGTGACGATCGCTTCCCCGCACCTCGGTAGTCCTGCCGTCTGGACCGACGCCCGGCTGCTGTACGCCTTGGAGGAAGTGGTCGAGACAGAACTCAACCGGCATCTGAAGGTCGCCAAGGACTGGATGCCGCACGAGTACGTGCCGTGGACGGACGGCCGTAACTTCCCCGGCCTCTTCGAGGACGGCGAGGCCTGGGAGAAGGAGCACTCCAAGGTCACCGAGATCGGCCGGATCGCCCTGGTGGTGAACCTTCTCACCGAGGACAACCTCCCCAGCTACCACCACGAGATCGCCTCGCTCTTCGGCCGCGACGGAGCCTGGGGCACGTGGGTGCACCGCTGGACCGCCGAGGAGGGCCGGCACGGCATCGTGATGCGCGACTACCTGCTCACCTCGCGCGCGGTGGACCCGGACAAGCTGGAGCAGTTCCGCATGTCCCACATGAGCGAGGGCTTCGAGTCGGACAACCGGCACTCGATGCTGCACTCCGTCGCCTACGTCGCCTTCCAGGAGCTCGCGACCCGCATCTCGCACCGCAACACCGGCCACCAGTCCGGTGACCCGGTCTGCGACCGCATGCTGGCGCGCATCGCGACCGACGAGAACCTGCACATGGTCTTCTACCGGAATCTGCTGAAGGCGGCCTTCGAGCTCGCCCCGGACCTGACCATGCAGGCCGTGCGCGACGTGGTGGTCAACTTCCGTATGCCGGGCCACGGCATCCCCGGCTTCGAGCGCGCCGCCGCCCAGATGGCCATCGGCGAGGTCTACAACATGCGCATCCACCACGACGACGTCCTCCAGCCCGTCCTGCGCTTCCTGAAGATCATGGAGATCGACGGCCTCGGCCCCGACGGCCAGAAGGCCCAGGAGGAACTGGGCCTGTTCATGGGCGGCCTGGACGCGGAGGCCCTGAAGTTCGACGAGAGGCTGGCGGCCCGCAAGGCACGCATGGCGGCTCGGGCCGCGGGCTGACGTACGCCGCCGGGGGCCGAGGGGGCCACTCCGGGTCTCAGTGACGGGGGTCGCCCCCTCGGCCACCCCCGGAGCTGGCCGAGGGGGCGCCGCTCTCCGGGAATTCGACATCGCCGGCATGGGGGCGTGGGGCACAGGCGGGGCACGGAACGTGCCCCGTCGCCGATTCAGCCGCCCGTCGGCGCTGTCGATGTGTTCAGCGTGCCGTCCGCCTGAGCTCCAGCCGTTCCTTCTCCGACAGGCCGCCCCAGACGCCGAAGCGTTCGTCGTTGTCGAGCGCGTACTCCAGGCAGGCCGAGCGGATCGGGCACATGCCGCAGATCCGCTTCGCCTCGCGTACGGAGCTGCCCGGCTCGGGGAAGAAGAAGTCCGCCCCGGTCTGCGCGCACAACGCCTCCTGCTGCCAGTCCAGGTCGGGCGAGGTGATCGTTGTGATCGTGTCGATGTGCATGCGCAGGATCGTGCCGGGCCGCGAAAAACGTTCGATCAACGCGGGATCAACGCCGCACCGCAGGGCCCCCGGCCGACTCGATGGTCCCCCTCCGGGCCGCGCGGCGCACGGCGGCGCGCGGAAACGGTGAAAGTCGAGGAGATTCGCTCCTGTCGCTCACGGTCATGGCAGCCTTCGCTCAAGCCGATCAGGCCGATCAGGCCGATCAGGCCGATCAGGCCGACTGAGCCGACCGCCGCGCTCCGGCAGCGATTGTCAGTGGGCGGTGGAAGACTCGGCAGAGCAGACACCGGCAGAGCCGACAAGGGGACCCATCCGAGGAGGGCGATGATGCTCACCACCCGCTATGTCACCGGCGCGCCGAACTGGATCGATGTCGGCACACCCGACATCGAGGGCGCCGGTTCCTTCTACGGCGGCCTGTTCAGCTGGCGGTTCCAGCCGGGCGGACCAGAGACCGGCGGCTACGGCCTCTTCCAGCTCGACGGCAGGACGGTGGCCGGCGGTATGCAGACCACCGAGGAGCAGGGCCCGCCGTCCTGGACGGTGTACTTCCAGACACCGGACGCGGACGCCACGGCCAAGGCGGCCGAGCAGGCGCACGGCGCGGTGCTGGTGCAACCCATGGACGTGATGGACATGGGCCGTATGGCCATCCTCGCCGACAAGGCCGGCGTGGGCTTCGGCCTGTGGCAGCCCGGCACCAACAAGGGACTCGACGTCGTCCAGGAACCCGGATCGCTGTGCTGGCTGGAGCTGTACACGACGGACGTGCCGGCCGCGGCGGGGTTCTACAACGCGACGCTCGGCATGGAGACCTTCGCCCTCGACTTCTACGGCGGCACCTATACGACGTTCAGCCCGGCCGCGGCCGGGGAGGAGGCCATGTTCGGCGGCGTCGTCGACAAGGCCGACGACCCGGCGGAGGCGGAGGGCCCGGCGTACTGGCTGCCGTACTTCGAGGTCACCGACACGGACGCCATGGTCGCCAAGGCCCAGGAGCTGGGCGGCACGGTCCGGATGCCGGGCACGGATCTGCCGGACGTAGGCCGTGTCGCCAAGCTCACCGACCCGTACGGGGCGCGCTTCGCGGTGATCAAGAGCGCGCCGACGCGGGGCTGAGGGGGACGGCGACGGGCATCTCGGACCGGTCTGACGAGCATCTCGGCCCGCATCTGCCGCGTTGTCGTCACTCGCCGACTCTCTCTCCCCCCCCCGCTCGAACCGGCTCGCCTTGCAGCTGCACACACCAGACCCCGCTCGGGTCGGCTGAAAAGCGCCGCACCTCACGGCCGGCCTGATCCAGACGACGGGCTCTAGGCGGAAGCGCGTCGGACCAGCGTGGTGGGCAGAACCACGCTGGACGGCGCCCCTCCCACCCGCTCACCGGCCCGGCGGTCGACGCCGCGCAGCAGCAGCCGGGCCATCAACCGGCCCATCTCCTCGATGTCCTGACGGACCGTCGTAAGCGGGGGGTCGGTCTGCTCGGCCACCGGGAGCATGTCGTCGAACCCGACGACCGCGACGTCGTCCGGCACCTGCCGCCCCGACGCACGCAGCACACGCAGCGCACCGGCCGCGGTGAGGTCGTTGGCGGCGAAGACGGCGTCCAGGTCGGGGCAGCGTTCGAGAAGCTCGCGCATGGCCCGTTCACCACCGGTCGGCGTGAAGTCGCCCTCGACGATCAGCTGTGGGTCGGCGTCGACCATGACGTCCCGGTATCCGTCGAGGCGGTCCACCGCCGACGTCTGGTCGAGGGCGCCGGTGATGTGCGCGATCCGGGTGCGGCCGAGGCCGGCGAGATGCCGTACGGCGTCGCGGGCGCCGCCTCGGTTGTCGCTGTCGACGTACACCACACCACGCCGGTCGCCGCTCCAGCCGGGCCGTCCGCCGAACACCGTGGGGACGCCGGCGTGCTGGATCAGTCCGGGCAGCGGGTCGTCCAGGTGCAGCGAGAAGACGAGCGCCCCGTCGACATGGCCGCCGGCGAGGTAGCGGCCGACTCGGGCATGGTCGTCGCGGCCTTCCGTGAGGAGCAGCACGAGTTGGTTGTCATGGGCCGTCAACTCCTTGCTGATTCCGCGGAGTTGCAGCGCGAAGAAGGGGTCGGCGAAGACGCGGGTCTCGGGTTCGGCGACCACGACGGCGATGGCGTCGTGCCGCCGGGTCACGAGGCTGCGGGCAGCCTGGTTGGGCACGTACCCGAGTTCCTCCACCGCCTTGCGGACCCGCTCCACGAGGGGCTCCCGCACCCCGTCCCCGCCGTTGACGACCCGGGACACGGTGGCCCGCGAGACCCCGGCCCGGGCGGCCACGGCCTCCAGGGTGGGACGCGGGGCGGTTTCGGTCACTTTCGGGCTCCTCGTCGGCGGCTGCGGATCAGGATAGCCGTGGTGAGAGGAGGAGGTGAGAGCGCTCTCGGATGATCCGTCAGTGCTGGTGCGCCGACCCCGACGCCGCCTCATGACCGTGCTCGTGCGGCTCGTACCCGGGGATCGTCCCGTCCGTCTTCTTCACCAGGAACAGCCCCACCATCCCCATGTCCGAATGGCTCTGGACATGGCAGTGGTACATCCACGCGCCCGCCCCGACGCCCTCGCCCGCGACCACCTGGAAACCGAAGGAGTCCGCGGGGCCCACGATCTTGTTATCGATGACCTGGCTGGGGTCGTCCGGGCCGGTGAGCATGCCCGTGCGGTTGTCGGCCCAGCGGTGCCCGTGCATATGGAAGGTGTGGTAGTACTCGCCGTGGGTGATCACCACGAACTCGACGCGATCGCCCACCGTGGCCTCGAAGTCGGGACCGCTGTGCGCCGGCTTGTTGTTGATCAACATGTCGTTGAAGACGATGGTGTGGGTCGCGTCCGGGAGGATGTCGCCCTTGCGCCGGACGACCACCGGCCCGTAGAGGCCCTTGCGGATGCCGCCCGTGCCGTGCTCGGTGCCGACGACATGGTCGTGGTAGTGCCAGTAACCGGCGCTGCCCGCCCGCCAGGTGCCGTCCTTGCGGCGGCCGGGGGCGTGGGTGCGCCAGGTGTAGGTGCGGGTACCGCCGGGCTCGACGTCGCTCTTGTTCAGCTTCGTGCCGTCGCTGGTGATCTCGTAGTCGAGGCCGTGGACATGCAGGCTCACCGGTATGTCCATCGTGTTCTCGAACTCGATGTGCACGGTGTCGCCCTCGTTGAGCTCGATCAGCGGGCCGGGGATCGTCGCCTTGCCCTTCTCGAAGCCGTAGCCCATCTGCCCGTCAGCGAGCTTCTCGGCGTACAGCTTGAGGTGCCTGACCTCGCCGCCGGCCGGGGCGGTCCTCGGGGGCGTGTCGGCGCTCACGGCTTCGGGCACCGACGCCAGGGACAACGATGTCGCGGCGGTCGCACCACCCAGCAGCACGCGTCTGTTGAAGGTACGCCTGTTGAAGCTGCGTCTGTTCATGCCGAACTCCCAGCGGCGGTACGGAGATTGCGGGGATGAACCGGTGCGACGGTACCGGTCGATCTCCCGTTTATCCACACTCAGGACAAAGTTGGTCCCAGGTCGGCCATAGGTATTGGCGAGTCGTTCAAAGGGGTCTAGCTTCCTTGTCGCTGTTGCTGTGACCGTGGAGGTGCCCATGCGCTTACGAGGGTTGAGCACGAGAAGACAGACCTGGGTGGCCGCTGTGACCACCGGGATCGTCGCCGCCGGGCTGATGTCCGCCCCGGCCGCCGACGCGCGCCCGGTCCCGGAGCCACCCCTGACAACGATGTCCGTCAAGTCGCCGCCGGGCGGCGCGAATGTTCGCGTGCTCATCTTCCACGGGTCCGCGGCCGCCGGGGACGAGTCGCCTCTGGTGAACGCCGGTATCGGGGCGATCGAGAAGATCGGCCTGTCCGGGCCGGCCGACCAGCGCTTCAAGGTCGAGGCCACGAACGACGCCTCGGTCTTCACCGATGAGACCAGGCTGGGCCGTTTCAACGCCATCGTGTTCCTGACCGGCGGCGGCGACGCCCTCGACCCCGAGCAGGAGGCGGGCCTGGAGACCTACATGGAGGCGGGCGGCGGTTTCGTCGGCATCCATGACGCTGCCCGCGCCGAACCGTACTCGGACTGGTTCACCGGCCTCGTCGGCGCCCGCCCGGCGGCCGGCGGCCCGACGAACGTACAGCGGGCCGTCGTCGAGGTCGGTGACCGGAAGCACCCGGCCACCAAGGAACTGCCGGTGCAGTGGAAACGGCCGGACAAGTGGCTGAACTGGGTGAAGAACCCGTCGGGTGCGGTGCACACCGTCGCCCGGGTACGCGAGTCGAGCTACCAGCCGGGCACGGGCGCCAACGGCTGGGACCACCCGGTGAGTTGGTGCCGTGACTACGACGGCGGCCGCTCCTTCTACACCGGCATGGGCGGCACGGTGTCGTCGTACGACGAGACCGACTTCCGTACGCATCTGCGCGGCGCTCTGCTGTGGACGACGCGGCTGGTCCAGGCCGACTGCAAGGCCACCATCACCGGCAACTACAAGGCCGAGCGCCTCACCCAGCCCAACCAGCCGGGCCAGAACGACCAGATCGGGGAGCCGCACGGCCTGGTCACCGCGCCCGACGGCCGGGTGCTCTACATCGGCCGGGGCGGCGCCGACTCCTCCCAGCCGGTGATCACCGACTGGAACAACCCGGACATCGGCAAGGGCAAGGGCGAGATCCACGTCTACGACCCGAAGACCAGGAAGGTCACTCTGGCCGGGGCGTTGACCGTCTTCGGCAACAAGGGTGGCGGTGACGAGCTGATCAAGGTCGAGGAGGGGCTCCTCGGCATCGAGCTCGATCCACGCTTCGAGCAGAACGGCTGGGTGTATCTGCACTACACCCCGCACTCGCAGATCAACCGCGACACGCGGATGGCCGAGCGGCGCGTCTCCCGCTTCACACTCGACCTGGCGACGAACAAGCTGGACCCGGGCAGCGAGAAGGCGCTGCTCAAGTGGCCGGTACAGGTCCACAGCTGCTGCCACGCGGGCGGCGGGATGGCCTGGGACTCCAAGGGCAACCTGTACATCGCGACCGGCGACAACAACTCCAGCCGCTTCAGCGACGGGTACTCGGGCAACAACCCCGAGCCCGACTACAAGGGCGTGTCCTTCGCCGACGCGCGCCGCACCGCCGGCAACACCAACAACCTCAACGGCAAGATCCTGCGCATCCACCCGGAGCCGGACGGGACGTACACGCTGCCCGAGGGCAACCTCTTCACCGGCGAGGAGACCGACGAGGGCGGCGGCAAGACGCGCGGTGAGATCTATGTGATGGGTGTCAGGAACCCCGCGCGCATCTCCGTCGACCAGCAGACCGACGTCCTGTACGCGGGCTGGGTCGGCCCGGACGCCTCGGCGCCCTCCACCACCTGGGGCCCGGCGAAGTACGACACGTTCGCCGTCATCACCAAGGCGAGCAACCGGGGCTGGCCGTACTGCATGGGCAACAAGCAGCCCTACCGGGACCGCAACCTGCCCGATCCGACCAAGCCGCTGGGCTGGTACGACTGCGACCACCCGAAGAACGAGTCGCCGAACAACGACGGCCTCGTCAACCTCCCGCCGGTCACCGGCAACAACATCTGGTACTCGCCCCAGGGCGGCGCCCCGGACTTCCCGCGCGACGCGAACGGCGTCCCGTCGTACAAGCAGGAGGAGGCCACCTACGGGCTGCCGTGGCTCAAGGGCGGCGGCCAGGCGGCGATGAACGGGCCGGTGTACCGGTACGACGCGGCGGGCGGTGGCGAGAGTAGATGGCCGGCCTACTGGGACGGCAAGTGGTTCGTCGGCGACTTCTACGACGCCGACCAGCCGCGCAACGCGGTGATCACCGACCCGAAGACGCAGGGTGACGGCGGTCTGCCGGTCCACTCGGAGTCGCTGAAGAAGATCGTGCCGATCGGCAACGACGGCATCAAGAACCTCATGGACTGGAAGTTTGGTCCGGACGGCGCGCTGTATGTCCTCGACTACGGCCGCGGCTTCTTCACCTCGGACGCCAAGTCGGCGCTGTGGCGGGTCACTTACACGGGCGGCGCACCGACTCCGGCCGCCGACCAGCTGGCGAGGGGGACGCGGTGACACAGCAACGAGGAATGTGGGTGGCCCTGTTGGCCGCGCTGCTCGCGGTGCTGGGGCTGCAGGCGTTGCCCGCGACCGGGCAGCCGCAGTCACCGCCACAGCCACTGGCAGCCGCCGCGCAGGTCCTCACCTGGACGGCCGGTGACGACATCACGAAGTACACCTCGGCACCCGCGACCGCGGTGGAAGGCACGACGACGATCGTCTTCGAGAACAGCAAGGCGACCGGCAACACCACCGGAATGCCGCACACGTTGACGTTCGACACGTCCGACCCCGAGTTCAACAACGACGTCCAGCTCAACATCCTCGCCAACCCGAACGACGACCAGGGCGGCCGCCACACGGCCGAGGTCACGCTCACCCCCGGCCGCTACCGCTACTACTGCACGATCCCCGGCCACGGGCAGATGCAGGGCATCCTGGTGGTGACCGAGGGCAGCGGCGAGGACACCACCGCGCCCGAGGCGTCGGCGCACGTCAGCGGGACACAGAACTCGCAGGGCCAGTACGTCGGTTCGGCGAGCGTGGCGATCCACGCCACCGACGAGGCGGGCGGCTCCGGGGTCGACCGCGTCGAGTACGCCATCGGTGACACGGGGGCCTGGCAGCCGTACACCACCCCGGTCGTCGTCGACCAGGTCGGAGACCACAAGGTCCGCTATCGCGCTCTCGACAAGGCGGGGAACGTCTCCGCGGAGAAGAGCGTGCAGTTCACGGTGGTGCCGCCAGCCACCGACGACACGACCGCGCCGGAGACCTCGGCGACGGTGAGCGGCGAGCAGAACCCCGACGGTACATATGTCGACATGGCGACCGTCACCGTCTGGGCCTCCGACACCGGTTCCGGCGTCAACACCGTCGAGTACGCGATCGGCTCCGGCGCCTGGCAGCCGTACACCGCGCCCGTGATGGTGCACGAGGCCGGCAGCCATACGGTGCGCTACCGGGCCACCGACAAGGCGGGGAACGTCGCGGCGGAGAAGAGCGTGCGGTTCACGGTCGTGGCGGCACCCCAGCCGGACACGACCCCGCCGGTGACCGGTGTGACCGTCGAGGGCGCGAAGAACTCCGACGGGGCGTACATCGGCAACGCCAAGGTGACGGTCACGGCGACCGACGAGCACCACGGCTCGGGTGTCGACCGGATCGAGTACTCGATCGATGGCGGGCCGTACCTCGCGTACGGCGCCCCGGTGGTCGTCGACCGCGCGGGCACGCACACGCTCGGCTACCGGGCGACGGACAAGGCGGGCAACACCTCGGCGGCCCGCACGGTGACCTTCACCGTCGTGTCCAGTCAGGTCCCCTCCCCCAACTGCCCCGAGTTCGACGAGCGGTTGACGGTGATCGTCGGCACGGTCGACTCGGGTGTCCCGAACCGGCTCACCAACAGCCGGTGCCGGATCAACGAGTTGATCGAGGACGAGAAGGAGTGGACGTCCCACGCGCTGTTCCTCAAGCATGTGACGACGGTCCTGGACAAGCTCCTGAAGGATGGCGTCGTCGACCAGCGCGAGTACAACGCCGTCCGCAAGGCGGCCCGGCAGTCCGGGATCGGCAAGCCCGGCCAGACCGAGGGCTACCGCACGATCCTCGACGGCAGCGCGGAGTCGTTCGCCAAGTGGCAGCAGGTGGGCGGTGGTTCGTTCGCGCCGAACGGCGACGGCTCGATCACCAGCGGCACCAGCAAGCCGGGGCTGGGCATGCTGTGGTTCCCCGAGCGCAAGTACGGCGACTTCTCGCTCAAGCTCCAGTGGCGCGACGACGCTCCGGGCACCGGCAACGCCAACTCCGGTGTCTTCGTCCGCTTCCCGTGGGTCCACGACCACCCCGAGGAGTCCCGGCCGGAGTGGGTCGCCATCAAGTACGGGCACGAGGTGCAGGTGCTCGACCGTCCTGACGGCGACATGTACAAGACGGGCTCGGTCTACGGCTTCGACCGGGTGGGGCTCGCCGGCGCCGGAGTCACCCAGAAGGGCACCTGGAACGACTACGAGATCCGCGTGGTCGACCAGCACTACTCGGTCTACCGCAACGGCGTGCTGATCAACGAGTTCGACAACAACGGTGGTCAGGACTTCGTGCCGCCCCGCTCGGACGACCCGGGCACGGACGGGCGCCGGTTCGCCTCCGGCTATGTCGGTCTCCAGGTGCACGGCACGACGGATGTGGTCTCGTACCGGGACATCCGGATCAAGGAACTGTAGCTGAGCGAGCTGTAGATCAAGGAGCTGTAGGTTCCGCGGGAGGCGCCTCCGACGGGGGCGCCTCCTTCTTCGCCCGGCTCGGCTGCACCCTCTTCGGCTCCCCCGGCATCTTCGGATACTCGGGCGGATACGGCAGATCGCCCAGTCCGTGGTCGCGTTCGTCCTTGTTGGCCAGCTCCAGCAGCGCGTCCAACGAGAAGCGGTGGTCGTCCATGGCGGCGTGTACGTCGCCGAGTTCGGCGAAGCGCGCGGGCATGGTCGCGATGTCGAAGTCCTGGGGGTGGGCGACACCCACCTCCTCCCAGCGCAGGGGCGCCGAGACAGGGGCGTGCGGGTGGGGACGTACGGAGTAGGCGGATGCGATGGTGCGGTCGCGGGCCGTCTGGTTGTAGTCGACGAAGATGCGCTCGCCCCGCTCCTCCTTCCACCACTTGATCGTCACCTGTTCCGGCATCCGGCGCTCCAGCTCCCGCCCCACCGCGATGGCGGCCCGCCGGACCTGGGTGAAGGTCCAGCGCGGCTCGATGGGCACGAAGACGTGCAGACCGCGCCCGCCGGAGGTCTTGGGCCAGCCGCGCAGGCCGCCGAACTCGTCGAGTACGGCGCGCAGTTCGTGGGCGGCCCGGACGGCGTCGTCGAAGTCGGTGCCGGGCTGCGGGTCCAGGTCGATGCGGAGTTCGTCGGGACGGTCGACGTCGTCCCGGCGGACCGGCCAGGGGTGGAAGGTGAGCGTGCCGTACTGCGCGGCCCACAGGACGGCGGCCTCCTCGGTGGGGCACATCTCGTCGGCGCTGCGGCCGCTGGGGAAGGTGATGTGGGCGGTGGGGATCCAGTCGGGCATGCTCTTGGGCGCCCGCTTCTGGTAGAACCACTCGCCGGTGACGCCGTCCGGGTAGCGCTCCAGGGTGGTGGGGCGGTCGCGCAGGGCACGCAGGATGCCGGGGCCGACGGCGATGTAGTAGCGGGCGAGGTCCAGCTTGGTGAAGCCGCGCTCGGGGAAGAAGACCTTGCCCGGGTTGGACAGGCGAACGGTCCGGCCGCCCGCTTCCAGTTCCACCGCTTCGCCCATGCGAGCCACGGTAGGCGGACCCGGCACACCTCGCACACCGGGCGGCGGCGGCCGTATGCGAGCAGAATCGACAGCATGGACCTGCCGGTGATGCCGCCCGTGAAGCCGATGCTCGCCAAGTCGGTGGCGAAGATCCCGCCGGGCATGCAGTACGAGGCGAAGTGGGACGGGTTCCGGGCGATCGTGTTCCGCGACCGGGACGAGGTCGAGCTGGGGAGCCGTACCGGGAAGCCGCTGACCAGGTACTTTCCGGAGTTGGTGGCGGGGCTGAAGGAGCGGTTGCCGCAGCGGTGCGTACTGGACGGGGAGATCGTCATCGCGCGGGAGGGTCGGCTGGACTTCGACGCGCTCACCGAGCGCATCCACCCGGCCGACTCCCGGGTGCGGATGCTGGCCGAGCGGACCCCGGCGTCCTTCGTGGCCTTCGACCTGCTGGCGCTGGCGGACGAGTCGCTGCTGGAGGTGCCGCTGACGGATCGGCGGTCGAGGCTCACCATGGCGCTCTCCGGGGTGACGGCGCCGGTCCATGTGGCCCCGGCGACGACCGACATCGACACGGCTCAGGGGTGGTTCGAGCAGTACGAGGGGGCGGGACTCGACGGTGTCATCGCCAAGCCGCTCACGCTGCGCTACCTCCAGGACGAGCGGGCCATGTTCAAGATCAAGCACGAGCGGACGGCGGACGTCGTCGTCGCGGGTTACCGCCTGCACAAGAGCGGGCCGATCGTGGGGTCCCTGCTGCTCGGCCTCTACGACGACCGGGGTGCCCTCCAGCACGTGGGCGTGTCGGCGGCCTTCCCCATGAAGCGGCGCGCCGAACTGATCGAGGAGCTGGAGCCGCTGCGCATGGAGGATGTCGCGGGGCATCCCTGGGGGGCCTGGGCCGACGAGGCGGCTCACGAGTCGGCCCGGCTGCCGGGCGCGCCGAGCCGCTGGTCGGGCAAGAAGGACCTGTCCTGGGTGCCGCTCCGACCGGAGTGGGTGGCCGAGGTGGCGTACGACCACATGGAGAACGGCGCCCGTTTCCGGCACACGGCCCGCTTCCGCCGCTGGCGCCCGGACCGCACCCCCGAGAGCTGCACCTACGCGCAGTTGGAGGAGCCGGTCCGCTACGACCTGGCGGAGATCTTCGCGCCGCCGGCCTGACGGGCGTGTTCGTCCGCGTCAGGGCTTCATCAGCACCTTGACCGCGCCCTCCTGCTTGCGCTGGAACATCTCGTACGCGTGCGGGGCGTCGCTCAGCGGCAGGCGGTGCGTGGCGAAGTCGTCGACGCCGAGGGGGTCCTCGTCCGTCAGGTACGGCAGGATGTCGTCGCTCCAGCGGCGCACGTTGGCCTGCCCCATGCGGATCTGGATCTGCTTGTCGAACAGGGTGAGCAGCGGTAGCGGGTCCGCCATGCCGCCGTACACGCCGGACAGGGAGATCGTGCCGCCGCGCCGCACCAGGTCGATGGCGGTGTAGAGGGCGGCGAGCCGGTCGACGCTGAAGCGTTCGGCGAACGGCCCGCTGATCTTGCGGGGCAGCATCGCCGAGGCCGACTGGGCCAGCCTGGCGGCGGCGCTGCCGTGGGCCTCCGTGCCGACCGCGTCGATGACGGCGTCGGGGCCGCGGCCGTCCGTGGCGTCGCGGATGGCGGCCACGAGTTCCTTCTCGTCGTCGAAGCTCCTCAGGTCGTACGTCTCGACGCCCCGCTCGCGTGCCCGCCGTAGCCGCTCGGACACCAGGTCCACGCCGAACACCCGCCCGGCGCCCTGTACTTGGGCGACCCGGCAGGCCATGTCGCCGATGGGGCCGAGGCCGAGCACGGCGACGCTGCCGCCTTCCGGGACCTCGGCGTAGCGGACCGCCTGCCAGGCGGTGGGCAGGACGTCGGAGAGGTAGACGAAGCGGTCGTCGGCCGGCCCTTCCGGGATCTTGATCGGGCCGAACTGCGCCTGCGGGACGCGCAGGTACTCGGCCTGGGCGCCGGGCACCGAGCCGTACAGACGGGTGTAGCCGAACAGGGCCGCGCCCATGCCCTCGCCGGTGACCTGGGTGGTCTCGCACTGGGTGGGCAGCCCGGTCAAGCACATCCAGCAGTTGCCGCAGGCGATCTGGAACGGCACCACGACCCGGTCGCCCGCCTGAAGGTCCGGCACCCCGGCGCCGACCTCCTCGACGATGCCCATCGGCTCGTGCCCGAGGATGTCGCCCGGTGTCATGAACGGCGTCAGTACCTCGTACAAGTGCAGGTCGGAGCCGCACAGTCCGGTGGACGTGATGCGGATGACCGCGTCGGTCGGCTCCTGGATCGTCGGATCGGGCACGTTCTCCACGCGTACGTCGCGCTTGCCCTGCCAGGTCACTGCCCTCATCGCCCCGCGCTCCCTCCGTGGCGTGTGCGTCCGCTGGTGCGGTGGGCGCCGGGTACCCCTGCGCTCCCGCGCCGAATCGCTCGGACGGACCGGCGGTCGACGGTCGGCGGTCGGCGGTGTGGGCCGATCGGCGGATTCACGGGGCCGGTCGGGACCGAGCGGGTATGTGAACCTATGAACAGATAAGCGCACAATTGCTGACACGGACTGGGCGGGTGGCTGCGGGTGGCGACGGTGGGCAGGCGACAAGGGGCGCGCACGAGACGCGCCACGACCATGGCGGGACTGCTGGCCGCCGCGCTGACGGCTTCCCTCGCGGCGGGCTGTACGACATCCGACGAACGGCGCGACGACGGCCGCGGCAGGACGTCTCCGCTCTCGTCGTCGAACGAGGGCGGAGGCGGGAACGAGAGCCGGGCGAACAGCGCCTCGGTGCTCGCCGTGAAGATCGACAACGCCCGTGCCGCCCGGCCCCACACGGGCCTGAACGCCGCCGACGTCGTGTACGTCGAGCAGGTCGAGGGCGGACTGAGCCGCCTGATGGCGGTGTACGCGACGAAGCTGCCCAAGGCCATCGGGCCGGTGCGCAGCGCACGCGAGAGCGACCTGGAGCTGCTGCGCCAGTTCAACCGGCCGACGCTGGCCTTCTCCGGGGCGCAGGGCAAGCTCCTGCCCCTGATCGACAATGCTCCGTTGCAGGCGGTGACACCCGGCAATGCGGCCGACGCGTACTTCCGCGGCAAGTACCGGCGCTCGCCGCACAACCTGTACCTACGGCCCCATCGGCTGATGGCCTCCGCCCCGGGCGCGCATGCCCTGACGACCGGCTTCCGCTTCGGCGCCGCCCCGGCCGGCGGCAAGGCCACCACCTCGCAGACGGTGCGCTACTTCGCGGCCCGGTACACCTTCACCTGGTCCGAGAGCCGGCACCGCTGGCTCGTCGCCATGGACGGCAAGGCCGCCGCGACGACGGACGGGAAGCGGGTCGCGGCCGGGACGGTCGTCGTGCAGTACGTCAAGGTGCGCAAGTCCGCCTTCCATGACTCCCTCGGCAAGAACACGCCGTTCACCGAGACGGTGGGCTCCGGGAAGGCGCGGGTGCTGCGCGACGGGCGCGCCTACGACGTCAACTGGAAGCGTCCGAAGGCGACGGACGGCACGACGTTCACGACCAAGGACGGGAAGCGGGTGAACTTCCAGCACGGCCAGGTGTGGGTGGTGTACGCGAACGCATCCTGAGTATCCCTCCGCAGGCGGGCGCACGAGCGGACGCGTGACCGTCCCGACCGAGGATCAGGATGGTGCGACGAGGGGTTCCGACGGGTTGCGGAGCCCCTCGGCCGCGTCCGCGACGCGCCGGATCAGATCGAAGAACAGCACCTGCTCATCGGTGGCGAGCGGGGCCAGGAAGACCTGGTTCATCCGAGCCGTGCGCACGGTCAGCTTCTTGTGCGTACGCAGCCCCTCGTCCGTGAGGCGCAGCAGGAAGCGACGGCCGTCCTGCGGATCGCGGACCTTGTCGAGCAGCCCGCGGCGGCCGAGCCGGCTGATCACCTCGGCGATCGTGGACCGGTCGAGCCCCACCCGCTCCCCCACCGTCCGCTGGTCCAGACCCGGCTCGGCGACGAGCGCGTTGAGGACGGCGAACTGGGGCGACGTGATCTCCTCGGAGACCATCGTGTTCCACAGCAGGTAGTGCGCCTGCTGGAGCCGCCGGGCCAGATGCCCGGGGTGGGTGGTGAGGTCCACGGCGCCCATGCGCGCTCCTTGGTCGTAATCGTCGGTGCACTGAACAATACCGGACCCATGCGGGACCGTCTTCGGGGTGAACGAGTCGCACGTTTCGCATTTTCCGAGGTCTTGACGGCTTCTCGCTCCAGTGGCAGCGTGAGAGGCAACCTCGTACAGATAATCAGTTCCCTGAGTAATCCGGGTGCTGAGGGCTCGGAAGAGATGGGGCATCTCGGATGGACAAGGTGGTCGCCACGGCCCTTGAGGCGGTGGCCGATGTGGGTGACGGCGCGTCGCTCGCGGTGGGTGGCTTCGGGCTGAGCGGTGTGCCGAACGTGCTGATCCAGGCACTGTACGAGCGCGGCGTGGCCGGGCTGTCGGTCGTCTCCAACAACTGCGGGGCGATGGAGTCCGGCCTGGCCGTGCTGCTCTCGGCAGGGCGGATCGCCCGGGTGACCGGCTCCTACATCGGGGCGAACAAGGAGTTCGCCCGCCAGTACCTGGCCGGCGAGCTGGAGGTCGAGATGATCCCGCAGGGCACGCTCGCCGAGCGGCTGCGGGCAGGCGGTGCCGGCATCCCCGCCTTCTACACCCCCGCCGGAGTGGGCACGCAGGTCGCCGACGGCGGACTGCCCTGGCGCTACGACGGCTCCGGCGGGATCGCGCTCGCCTCGCCGCCGAAGGAGGTGCGGGAGTTCGAGGGCACCGACTACGTGCTGGAGCGCGGCATCCGTACCGACTTCGCTCTGGTGCGGGCGGCCAGGGGTGACCGGCACGGGAACCTGGTGTTCAACAAGGCCTCCCGGAACTTCAACCCCCTCGCGGCGATGGCGGGCAAGGTCACGATCGCCGAGGTCGAGGAACTCGTCGAGCCCGGCGAGATAGATCCGGACGCGGTCCATCTGCCGGGGATCTTCGTGCAGCATGTCGTCGCTCTCACCCCGGAGCAGGCGGCGGACAAGGGCATCGAACGGCGCACGGTCTCCGCGCCCGAGGCACGAGGGACGGTGGGCTAGCCATGGCGTGGACGCGGGAAGAGATGGCCGCGCGTGCTGCGCGCGAACTCCAGGACGGGCAGTACGTCAATCTCGGCATCGGTCTGCCGACGCTGATCCCGAACTACCTCCCCGAAGGGGTTGAGGTGATCCTGGAGTCGGAGAACGGCATCCTGGGCACCGGCCCCTACCCCACCGAGGACCAGGTCGACCCGGACCTGATCAACGCCGGGAAGGAGACCGTCACCGTCCTGCCGGGCGCGTCCTTCTTCGACTCGGCGCTCTCGTTCTCGATGATCCGGGGCGGGCACATCGATGTCGCCGTGCTGGGCGCCATGCAGGTCTCCGCCTCCGGTGACCTGGCGAACTGGGCCATCCCCGGCAAGATGATCACCGGGATCGGCGGGGCGATGGACCTCGTCCACGGGGCCCGCACGGTCATCGTGGTGATGACCCACACCGCCAAGGACGGCTCGGCGAAGATCCTCACCGAGTGCGCGCTGCCGCTCACGGGCAAGGCGTGTGTGAACCGGGTCATCACCGACCTGGGCGTGCTCGACGTGGCCCAGG
This sequence comes from Streptomyces viridochromogenes, assembly GCF_001270495.1. Classification (GTDB taxonomy): domain Bacteria; phylum Actinomycetota; class Actinomycetes; order Streptomycetales; family Streptomycetaceae; genus Streptomyces; species Streptomyces viridochromogenes_A. The sequence continues at coordinate 21,696 of NZ_LGUR01000036.1, read as the reverse complement.
ACGGGCTCGCCCTCGTCGAGACCGCACCCGGCGTGACCGTTGACGAGATCATCGCCAAGACCGACGCAAAACTCACCGTCGCGGAGAATCTGCTGTGAACACCGTCTACGTCGTCGACGCGGTCCGCACCCCGATCGGACGCTACAACAGCACCCTCGCCTCCGTCCGCCCGGACGACCTGGCCGCCCACGCCCTCCGCGAACTCCTCGCCCGCACCCCCGACCTGGACCCGGCCCTCATCGAGGACGTCTACCTCGGCAACGCCAACGGGGCCGGGGAGGAGAACCGGAACGTCGGCCGGATGGCCGCGCTGCTGGCCGGCCTGCCCACCTCCGTGCCCGGCGTCACCGTCAACCGGCTGTGCGCCTCCGGCCTGGAGGCGGTCATCCAGGCCGCCCGCGCCATCGCCGCCGGCGACGCCCACATCGCCGTGGCCGGCGGCGTCGAGTCGATGACCAGGGCCCCGTACGTGCTCCCCAAGTCCGACAAGCCCTTCCCCGCCGCGCACACGGAGCTGTACTCCACCACCCTGGGCTGGCGCATGGTCAACCCGAGGATGGCACCGCAGTGGACCATCCCGCTGGGCGAGTCGGCCGAACTCATCGCCGAGAAGCACAAGATCAGCCGCGAGCAGCAGGACGAGTTCGCGCTGGCCTCGCACCAGAAGGCGGCCGCGGCACAGCAGCAGGGTCTCTTCGACGCCGAGCTCGCCCCCGTGTCCGTCCCGCGGCGCAAGGGCGACCCGCTCCTCTTCGCCGCCGACGAGTCCGTACGGGCCGACGCCTCCCTCGCGGCGATGGCGAAGCTGAAGCCCTCCTTCCGCACGGAGGACGGCACCGTCACCGCGGGCAACGCCTCACCGCTCAACGACGGCGCCGCCGCCCTGCTGCTCGTCGACGAGGAGGGACTGAAGGCCACCGGCCGCGAACCGCTCGCCCGGATCTCCGCCACCGGCGTGCACGCCCTCGACCCCGACTACTTCGGGCTCGCCCCCGTCGAAGCCGTCAACCGCGCTCTCGCCAAAGCAGGCAAGGCATTCGACGACCTGTCCGTCCTCGAACTCAACGAGGCCTTCGCCGCCCAGGTGCTGGGCTGTGTCGCCGAATGGCCCGAGTTCGACCCGGCGATCCTCAACCCCCGGGGCGGCGCCATCGCCCTCGGCCACCCCCTCGGCGCCTCCGGTGCCCGCCTCGCCGGCACCGTCGCCCACCAGCTCGCCCGCAAGGGCAGCGGAGTCGGCGTCGCCACCCTCTGCATCGGCGTCGGCCAGGGCCTCGCCCTCGTCCTCGAACGTTAACGAAACGCGGGATCCCCCATGACTCTCACTCAGCACGACATCGACCGGGAGATCGCGGCCGAGCACGCCGCGTACGAGAAGCGCGTCGCCGACGGTGCCCCCGTCGAGCACCACCCGCGCCGGGACTACACCCCGTACCGCTCCTCGGTGCTGCGCCACCCGAAACAGCCTCCGATCACGATCGACGTCAGCAAGGACCCGGAGCTGGTGGAGCTGCACTCCCCCGCCTTCGGCGAGCGGGACATCACCGAGATCGACAACGACCTCACCCGGCAGCACAACGGCGAGCCGATCGGCGAGCGCATCACCGTCGAGGGCCGACTCCTCGACCGCGACGGCCGTCCGCTGCGCGGCCAGCTGATCGAGGTCTGGCAGGCGAACTCGGCCGGCCGCTACGCCCACCAGCGCGAGCAGCACGACGCCCCGCTGGACCCGAACTTCACGGGCGTCGGCCGCACCCTGACCGACGACAGCGGCTTCTACCGCTTCACCACCATCCAGCCGGGCCCGTACCCGTGGCGCCAGCACGTCAACGCCTGGCGGCCGGCCCACATCCACTTCTCGCTCTTCGGTACGGCGTTCACCCAGCGGCTGGTGACACAGATGTACTTCCCGAGCGACCCGCTGTTCCCGTACGACCCGATCATCCAGTCCGTGACGGACGACGCGGCCCGGCAGCGGCTGGTCGCGACGTACGACCACAGCCTGTCGGTGCCGGAGTTCTCGATGGGCTACCACTGGGACATCGTCCTCGACGGACCGAACGCCACCTGGATCGAAGAGGGACGCTGACCCGCCATGACGAAGATCGACACAAGCCGCCCGGAGACCGTGCTCCCCACCCCGTCGCACACGGTCGGCCCCTTCTACGGCCACGCCCTGCCCTTCCCCGGCGGCGGCGACATCGCGCCCGTCGGACACCCGGAGAGCATCGCCCTCCAGGGCTACGTCTACGACGGCGAGGGCAACCCGCTGCCCGACGCGTTCGTGGAGCTGTGGAGCGCCGACCCCGACGGCGACGTCCCGCAGGTCGACGGCTCGATCCGGCGCGACCCGGCGAGCGGCGGCTATCTGGGCCGCAACGGCGTGGAGTTCACCGGGTGGGGCCGCATCCAGACCGACGCCAACGGGCACTGGACGGCGCGGACCTTGCGGCCGGGCGCACGCGGGCGGAGCGCCCCGTACATCAGCGTGTGCGTGTTCGCGCGTGGCCTGCTGGTGCATCTGTACACACGGATCTACCTGCCGGGCGACGAGGCGGCCCTCGCCGCGGACCCGCTGCTCGCCCGGGTGCCGGCCGAGCGGCGCGACACGCTGATCGCGCGGGAGCGGCGCGACGGCACCTACCGTTTCGACATCCGCCTTCAGGGCGAAGGCGAAACGGTCTTCCTGGAGTTCCAGTGACTTCTCCCGATCCGGACACCGGCCTGCTCGCCCCCGGGTGGGCCGGCTCCCCCGCCGCGTCGGCCACCTCCGACGCGGCCTATCTGCAGGCCCTGCTCGACGCGGAGGCCGCCCTCACCCGCGCCCAGGCCACCCTGGGCCTCGCCCCGGCCGAAGCCGCGTCCGCGGTGACGGCGGCGGCGGACGCCGGCCGCTTCGACGTCCGCTCCCTCGCCGAGCGCGCCCGCGCCGGCGGCAACCCGGTGATCCCCCTGGTCGCGGATCTGACGAAGGCGGTCGGCGGCGAGTACGGCCCCTATGTGCACCGAGGCGCGACCAGCCAGGACATCATGGACACGGCGACGATACTGGTCGCCGCGCGCACCCTCGACCTGGTCCTCGGCGACCTCGACCGTGGGCAGCGGGCGCTGTCGCGGCTGGCCGCAGAGCACCGCGACACCGCGATGGCGGGGCGGACGCTCACCCAGCACGCCGTACCGACGACGTTCGGGCTGAAGGCGGCCGGATGGCGGTCGCTGGTGCTGGACGCGCGGGACCGGGTGACGGCCGTACGAAACTCGCTGCCCGCCCAACTCGGGGGCGCCGCAGGGACGTTGGCGGCCTTCGGGGCATACGGCGCGTCCGATCCGGTCGAGCTGACGGCGGTGTACGCCCGCGAACTCAGCCTGCGCGCACCTCAGTTGCCGTGGCACACGCTGCGCACGCCCGTCGCCGATCTCGCCGGGTGCCTGGCCTTCACGGCGGGAGCGCTCGGCAAGGTCGCCGTGGACGTCCTCACGCTCTCGCGCACCGAGATCGCGGAACTCGCGGAGGGCAGCGGCGGGGGCTCGTCCGCGATGCCGCACAAGTCCAATCCGGTACGGTCCACGCTGATCGCCTCCGCGGCGCGGCGGGCGCCTCACCTCGCGGTCGGTCTCTACGGGTCGCTGGCGGCGGAGGACGAACGGCCGGCCGGTGCCTGGCACGCCGAGTGGGAGCCGCTGCGGGAGCTGCTGCGGCTGGTCGGCGGGGCCGCCAGGGACGCCGTGGAACTGACCGAGGGGCTGCGGGTCAGACCTGCCGTCATGCGCGAACACCTCGACCTCACCCATGGGCTGATCGTGTCCGAGCGGCTGTCCGCCGAGCTGGCCCCGGTGCTGGGCCGGGCCCGCGCCAAGGAACTGCTCACCCGACTGGCATCCGAGGGCCGCCCGCTGGCCGAGGCGCCGGAGCTGACGGACGTCGACCTCGATCCCACCCACTACACCGGCTCCGCCGGAGCCCTCACCGACCGTGCTCTGGAGCGACGTTGACCGAGAAACTCCTCAACCACCGTGCCGAGGGCCCCACTTCCGCTCCCTCACTGCTTCTCGGCCCTTCGCTCGGCACCTCGTACGCCCTCTGGGACAGGGTCGCGCCCGAGCTGTCGATCACCCACCGGGTGGTCCGCTGGGATCTGCCGGGGCACGGCGGTTCCGCGGCCGATCTCATCGGAGCGGGCGCGACGGTCGGTGACCTCGCCGGCCTGGTACTCGCGCTCGCCGACTCGCTGGGCATCGGGCGGTTCGCATACGCGGGGGTGTCTCTGGGTGGTGCGGTGGGGCTGCACCTGGCCGTGCACCATCCCGAGCGGGTCTCCTCGCTGGCGGTGATCTGTTCGTCAGCGCACTTCAACGGTGCGAAGCCGTGGGAGGAGCGGGCCGCGCTGGTGCGGAGCCAAGGGCTGGCGAGGCTCGCCGCGAGCGCGAACGACCGCTGGTTCACGTCCGGCTTCACCGCGCCGGAACTGGTGCAGGACCACCGCGACGCCGATCCGGGCGCGTACGCCGCCTGCTGTGACGCGCTCGCCGCCTTCGACCTGCGCGAACGGCTGCCCGAGATCTCCTCGCCCACGCTGCTGATCGCGGGGCGGGAAGATCCGGCGACGCCGCCGGGCCATCTGCGGGAGATCGCGGACGCCGTTCCCGGTGCCGCGCTCGTCGAGCTCCCGGGGGCCTCGCATCTGGCCCCGGCGCAGTGTCCGGAGGCCGTGCTGACCGCCCTGCGCGCACACTTCGGCGGCGTCGCCCAGCGCGGCATGGAGGTACGGCGTGAGGTGCTCGGTGACGCCCACGTCGACCGGGCACAGGCCCGGCAGACGCCGTTCACCGCACGCTTCCAGGACTTCATCTCGCGCTACGCCTGGGGCGAGATCTGGACCGACCCGACGCTCAGCCGCCGCGAGCGCAGCATGATCACCCTGACGGCGCTGGTCGCCCACGGCCACTACGACGAGCTGGCCATGCATGTGCGCGCGGCCCGGCGCAACGGGCTGACCCCGGACGAGATCGGGGCCGTACTGCTCCAGACGGCCGTGTACTGCGGGGTTCCGGCGGCGAACTCGGCCTTCGCGGCGGCGCAACGCGTCCTCGCGGAAGAGGAAGGGTGACTCTCGCGGTCGCGCTCACCACATGCCCGGCTCTCACCCCACGCCCGACAGCAACGCCGTCTCCGCCTGTGCCTGCGCCACCAGCCCGTCCGCCCCGCATGACCGCGCCAGCGTCAGCCCGCGCTGGAGTTCCGTGGCCGAGCGGGCGGCGATGCCGTACTCGACGCGGGCGGCCGCGTGTTCGTACTGGCAGGGCGAGGCTTCCAGATAGGTGACGGCCTGTTCGGCGAGGCGTACCGCGCGCTGGCCGGTCTCCAGGGCGGCGGCGCAGCGCAGGGCCTCGCCGATGGCGGTGTCGGTGCCGAGGCGCTCGGCGTGCCGGCGGACTTCGGTGGCCAGCCGGGCGGCGCGCGGCGGGTCCTCGTTCGCGAGGGCGCGGGCCAGGTCGACGGCCCAGGGGACCAGCACCGGGTTGTAGTGGCCCCGTACGGCGGCCGCCTTCTCCGCCGCCTCCAGTTCGTTGACGCCGTCCTTCGTGCGGCCGACGGCGAGGAGGAGTCGGCCGCGGACCGAGCGCGGGTCCGGTAGCACGATGGTGGACGGGTAGGGCGGGGCGAAGCCGTGCTGCTCGGCGATCTCCCAGGCCGCGTCGACGTGCCCGCGGGCGAGCAGCGTGTCGACGAGGTTGCAGGTCGCGGACCAGTACAGGGGCAGTCGGCGGCCGACGCGCTCGGCGAGGGCCAGGGACTTGCGCAGGGATGCCTCGGCCTCGCGGAGCCGGCCGCGCCTGCGGTGTCCGACGCCCACGTAGGCGTGGGCCAGGGCGAGGTGGCCGCCGCTCCAGCCGGCGGACTCGTAGGCGCGCAGGGCCTCGTTGTAGAGGGACTCGGCCCGGTCGAGGCGGTCGGTGAAGGCGTAGGAGTTGGCGAGCATCATCAGCAGCTCGATGCCCCACTCCGGGTCGGTCCAGCCGAGTCCGGGGGCGAGGCGGCCGTTGACGAGGGCGCGGTCGCACAGCTCGGCGACCTCCTCGGCGTTCTCGCCGCGGGCCATGACGTCGAAGCCGCGCAGGATGAGCACGGCACGCTCGGAGTTGTCGCGGCCGGTGCAGGTCCCGGCGAGTTCGGCGAGGCGTGCGGAGCGTCCCGGGGAGGCGGCCTCGCCCGCGTGGATGCCCTCCCACATGAACTGCACGGCCTGGAGCCGCAGCCTGGCGGGGCCGGCCTGGTGCCGGGCGGCCTCCGCCTCGACGGTGCGGACGGCCTCCTCCAGCTGGTCGTTGTGGAGCAGGGCCTGGGAGAGGCGGTAGACGGCGTCGACGCGTTCGTCGCCGTCGAGACCGGGCATGCCGAGGGCGGTCTGGAGATGGTCGATGGTGGTGGCGGGCGCGGTGAGGAGGGTGGCGCCGCCCAGTTCGTGGAGCACGCGGGCGTGGACCTCGGGCAGGGGCGGCTCCAGCAGGGCACGCTCCAGACAGCGGCGGGCCGCGTCGGGGGCGCCCACGGCGAGGTGTTCGCGGGCCGCCTCGCGCAACTGCTCGACGAGTTCCGCGTCGTTGTCCGGGTGGACCTCCAGGAGGTGGCGGGCGGCGACCGCGGCGCCGCGGCCGTTGTCGGTGACGACACGGGCGGCGATGCCGTGCATCGCGGTGCGCAGGGCGTCGGGGATGGAGTTGTAGACGGCCGTCGCGATCAGCGGGTGGACGAACTCGAGGTCGCCGTCGTCCGGTTGGGCACCCGCCGGGTCGGGTTCGGTGAGGATGCGGGCGGTGCGCAGCAGGTCGGCGCAGCGCACGGCCTCGTCCACGCTCATGGTGGCGAGCTCGGCCACCAGGTCGACCGAGATGCCGGTGCCGAGGATCGCGGCCGCCCAGGCGAACCGGGTGGCCTCGATGCCGAGCGTCTCAAGGCGGGCGACCAGGCCGCCGCCGCGCGCCGCGCGGTTCAGGGCGCGCAGCTCGCCGGCGGCGGACTCGGTCGGCTCGAACTCGCTGTCCTGCACCTTGGCGAGGAGTTCGACGGTCTCGTACGGGTTGCCGCCGGTCACCGCCCAGACCTCGCGGCAGAACGGGGCGTCGGCGTGCGGGCCCAGGGTGGCGCGGGTGAGGCCGGCGGTCGCGTCCGGGGTGAGGGCGCTCAGGGTGGCGACGGAGCCGCCCGCGGCGGCGACCGCGTCGAGGTGGCGGGCGCTGTCGCCGCTGACCTCGCCGGGGCGCCGGGCCACCACGACCAGGACGTTCTGCTCGCCGAGGCGTTCGGCGAAGGCGGCGAGCCAGCGCAGGCTCTCCTGGTCGGCCCAGTGCGCGTCGTCGATCAGCAGCACCAGCGGCCAGTCGCGCCGGGCCAGTCGGCGTACGGCCGCCACCAGCCCGTCGCACACACCTTGCGGGTCGGCCTGGCGCTCGCCGGGTTCCGTGATGCCGAGGGCCGGTCCGGCGATGTCGTACCAGTCGCCGAGGTACTCCCGCGCCTCTTCCGGCATCAGCGACAGCAGCGCGGGCTGGAGCAGCTGCCGTACGACGTTGAAGGGAACGGAACTCAGGGTCTCGCTGCCCCGGGCGGACCACACCTGGCAGCCGCGGGCCTCGGCGATGCGGCGTGTTTCGGCCAGTAAGGCGGTCTTGCCGAGTCCCGCCTCGCCCCGGAGCACCAGGAGGTTGCCCGAGGAGGACTTGTCCGCGCACAGGGTGTCGAGTACCCGCTCGACGGCGGCGACTTCCTCGTCGCGCTCCCACAGGGAGGCCGAGGCGGCCTGTGTGGGCCGTACCTCCGTCATCCCGCTACCTCCCCAAGTCGCCCGAACGACGTACAGACCTCGAGCGTAGCCGTCCGATTGCCTAAGTGGAGGCGGGTCCGGGCAGCTGTTGCCGTGATGGGTGACAAGGGGTGTGCCGGGGCGACGCGAAGGGCCCGCGACCTGCCCCGGCGAAACTGACCCACAGTCAAAAGCCGGCCGCCCGACCGGCCTTCACGACTCAGAGAGGCACGGACATGACGTCGACCGTCTCCGAATTCTCCGACCGGGTCCCGGCCCGGTCCCGCAAGGCACTGGTCGCGGGTTCGGTCGGCAACTTCATCGAGTGGTACGAGTTCGGTGTCTACGGCTACTTCGCGACGATCATCGCGGCGCGCTTCTTCACGCCGGAGGGCGGCAGCGAGGTCGAGGCGCTGGTGAAGACGTACGCGTCGTTCGCGCTGGCGTTCTTCTTCCGGCCGGTCGGAGCGGCCGTGTTCGGCCGGCTCGGCGACCGGGTCGGCCGGCGTCCGGTGCTGATCCTCGTGATCACGCTGATGACCGGGGCCACGACATTGATCGGCGCGCTGCCCACGTACGACACGGTCGGCGCCCTCGCCCCGTGGCTGCTGACGTTCCTGAGGGTGCTGCAAGGTCTGTCCGCGGGCGGGGAGTTCGGGGGTGCGGTGTCGGTGATGACCGAGTTCGCGCCACCCGGGCGGCGCGGTCTGTACGGTTCGTGGCAGTCGTTCACCGTGGCTCTGGGACTGCTCGGCGGTGCGGGGGCGGCGGCGCTGCTGGCCACGGTGCTCACGGAGCGGCAACTGGGCGACTGGGGCTGGCGGTTGCCGTTCCTGCTGACGTTGCCGCTGGGGCTGGGCGCCCTGTGGTTGCGGCTGCGGCTGGACGAGACGCCGGCGTTCCGGGAGGAGCGGGAGGCCGAGCGGCCACCGGGGCGTGCGGTCGCGGGGGCGATCGCGCTGGGCGCCGGGCGGATCATGGGGTGGGCGGCGGCCGGGTACACGTTCCTGGTCGTGCTGCCGTCGTATCTCCAGTCCGCGCTGGGCGCGTCCTTCCAGCAGGCGCTGATCGCCACGGTGCTGGCCAACCTCGGTTTCGCGGTGACGATCGTGCCGGCGGGGTGGCTCAGCGACCGGGTCGGGCGGCGGCCGGTGATGCTGACGGGGGCGGTGCTGGTCGTGGTCCTCGCGGTGCCGCTGCTCAACCTTCTCCAGGGCCCGGGCGTTTCCCTCACCGTGAAGGGTGCGGCGGTGTGGGGCGCGGGTGCCGTGGTGGGGCTGATGGCGGGGCCGGGTCCGGCGATGCTCGCGGAGCTGTTCCCGACGAACGTCCGCTACACGGGGCTGGGACTCGCCTACGCCCTGTCCAATGCGGTGTTCTCGGGCTGTGCCGGGCTCATCATCACGGAGACGATCGAACGGACCGGGAACCTGGACATCCCCGCGTATTACGCGGCCGCGGCCTGCGCGGTGAGCGTCCTCGCCCTGACGGCGACTCCGGCCTGGAAAGCGAAGGAGAAGGCAGGTTGAGCGGATGCGGGTGATCGGATGCGGGTGATCGGTCTGATGTCGGGCACCTCGTACGACGCCATCGACGCCGCGGCCGCCGACCTGAGCCTCGTCGGCGACAGCCTGGTCCTCAAGCCGCTGGGCCTGGTGAGCGAGGGATACGACGAGGTGCTGCGGGAGGCGCTCGCGGCGGCGCTGCCGCCGGGGACGACCTCGATGGCCGAGGTGTGCCGGCTCGACACCCGGATCGGCCGGGCCTTCGCGTCGGCGGCCGCCCGTGCGGACCGTGAACTATGCGACGGACAGGCCGAGTTGGTCGCCTCGCACGGGCAGACGGTCTATCACTGGGCCGAGGACGGGAAGGCATACGGCACGCTGCAACTCGGGCAGCCCGCGTGGATCGCGGAGACGACCGGGCTGCCCGTGGTGGCCGACTTCAGGCCACGCGACATCACAGTCGGCGGACAGGGCGCCCCGCTGGTCAGCCTGGTCGACCTGCTGTGGCTGCGCGGCCGGCCCGGCACGCCCGTCGCCCTCAACATCGGCGGGATCGCCAACCTCACCGCGCCCGACGGCACCGCCCTCGACACCGGGCCCGGCTGCGCGCTGATCGACGCGGCGGCCCGGGGGTTCAGCGGCGGACGGCTGGCGTACGACGTGGACGGGGCGCTGGCCGGTCGCGGCACCGTCCATGAACCGCTGCTGCGGCGGCTGCTGGAGGAGCCGTACTACGCGCTGCCCGCCCCCAAGACGACCGGCAAGGAGCTGTTCCACCTGGGCCATCTGCGGGACGCGCTGGCCAGGTTCGGAACCCTGCCCGCCGAGGACGTCGTCGCCACGCTGACCATGCTCACGGCAAGCACGGTCGCCGACGCCGTGGGCGCGGTGGGCGCCACGGAGGTGATCGCCTCGGGTGGCGGCACCCGCAACCCCGTCCTGATGGCGATGCTCGGGCAGCGGCTGGCCGGGGTCGCGCTGCGCACGTCCGACGCGCTGGGGCTGCCGGCCACGGCGAAGGAGGCGTACGCCTTCGCCGTGCTGGGCTTCCTGACCGCACACGGCCTCCCCGGCACCGCCCCGTCGGCCACCGGCGCCCGCCACGCACGCGTCCTCGGTTCCCTCACCCCGGGCCGGGACGGGCTGCGCCTTCCTCCGCCCACCGAGAAGGGTCCGGTACGGCTAGTCCTGGAGTGACCCGGCCGAACACCGCCGCGAGCAAGCCGCGAACAGCCCCACACCATCACCACCCCGGACCCCCGGCCGCACACTCCCAGGCACCGACCCCGCCCGCCGAGAGGCGTCCGGTGCGGCTCGTCATGGAGTGAGGTCGGCCGAAAGTGCGGGGTGCGGGGCCGGATTCCGTGGTTCTGGGGCCGGTTCCTCTCATCCGACTTTCACCGACACCTCATACGGTGGGCGCATGACGCAGGTGACTCCTCCCGGCTGGTACCCCGACCCGGGGCAGAAAAGTGATGGTCCGCCCACCGAGCGCTGGTGGGACGGCAAGGCATGGACGGACCAGGTCCGGCCCGCGGGGGCGACCGACGTATGGGGTCCTCCGGAGCAGTTGGCGGCCGGCGGGGCGTATCCGGTGCATCCCGGGTATCCCGGCCTGCCGCAGCAGGGCGGGCGGCGCGGTCTGCGCACCGGCATAGCCGTGGGAGTGGCCGCGGTGGTCCTCGCGAGCATCGGCGTCGGCGTGTACGCGCTGACGGCCGACGACGGCTCGGGCGGCGGCAGCGCCAACTCCCAGCAGCAGGGGCCGGGCGGGCAGGGCGGCCAGGGCGGGCCCGGTGGGGGCCAGGGCGGCCCCTTCGGCGACTCCGGCGGCGGCAACGGCGGTTCCGGCGGTGGTGACGGCGGTTCCGGGGGCGGTGACGGCGGTTCCGGCGGGCAGTCGCCCGCGCCCGGCCAGTCCGAGGCACCGAAGGTGGACAGCGGTTCGGTGACCGACGCGGTGAGCGGGATCAGCCTCCCCATCCCGGACGGCTGGTACGGCCAGCAGATCAGCTGGGGTGCGCACGTCGGGTCGGACAAGACGTACAAGTGCCCCTCCGACACCTCCCAGACCTGCATGAAGGGCGGCGCCTACTCGGCACCCGCGCTCGCGCTGCGCACCAAGGGCGACACGGCCGAGGAAGTCGCCAAGGCGGACATCGCGGCGAACGCCGAGGAGTCGTACGGCAAGGGGTACGGCGAGATCACCTCGCACGAGGTGCTGGCCTCGAAGGCGGTCACCGTGGCCGGGCAGAAGGGCTACCTGGTCCGCTGGAAGGCGGTGACGAGCAAGGGCTCCGACGGCTACGTCGAGTCGCTCGCCTTCCCCTCACCCGCGAGTGAGCAGCAGATCGTCGTGGTCCGGCTCGGCGTCGACGTCGACGAGGGGCAGTCGGTCCTCGACGAGATCGCCAAGGGCATCAAGGTGTCCACGGGCGGCGGCAACGGCCAGGACATCTGACGCACCCCGGATCCCACGCACCCCGGACGTGATGCGGCCGGGTGGGGCGCCCCTCCGCTCAAGAGGCACCCCACCCGGCCGGGGGTGCGCGCCGCCCCCGTCCCCACGGTGCGGCGCGGAACAGGTCACCGTCCAGTCATCCCGTGGACGGCGGCCTGAGCATCAGGTGAGGCCCAGTGCCGGCAGCACGGCGGCCTCCACGAAGCGGACGAGGTAGTCGGGATCGGCGTCCTCACCCTCCAGTACGGGCCGGGCGCGCAGCACGCCGAAGATCTGGGCGGGGACGTACTCCAGCGCGGGATGGTCGGCGGCGACCTCCCCGCGCTCGACGCCACGCCGAAGAATCTGCCGCAGCGCCTCGATCTCGGGGTCGACGAGCGCCTCACGCAGAGCGCACTTGAGTTCCGGGTCCTCCATCACGGCGTGTCCCAGCGCCTGGAACAGCCGCGTGTCCTTGCCGGACCACGCCCCCGCGGCCCGCGCCGCCTCGCGCAGGTCACCGGAGAGCGTGCCGGTGTCGATGCCCTCGAAGCGGGTGAGGCGGCTCGCGCGCAGGGCCGCCGCCACGAACTGGGGCTTGGTCTTCCACTGCCGGTACAGCGTGGACTTGCTGCACCGCGTGCTGCTGGCGACGCCCTCCATGGTGACGGCGTCGTAGCCGCAGGCGCGGATCTGTTCGAGCACGGCGTCGAAGAACTCCTGCTCACGCTGGGGCGTGATCTTGGAGCGGCGCGAGGCGACGACCGTTTCCGGTCCGTCCGCAGCCTGCGACGTCATCGGCTCTTCTCCTCACTCGGGTGTGGCGGCCTCGCGTTGTCCGAGACCGCGCTTCCAGTGTGTCGCACGTCTATCGATACGTCACTGTACCGGAACGCTTCCGTATCGGTACAGTGTCGTATCGGTACAGAGGCGTTTCGGTACAGAGACGTTTCGGTACGCTGCCGTATCGATTGGTTCGCACCACCCACCCGTTCAGCGAAAGGTCCGGGGGAATGAATGGCCGCACCGAGCCTGCCCAGGCGGATACCGACGCGATAGCGCGGCCTCCGCTCGTCCGGGAGCTCCTGCTCGTCGTAGGACTCTTCCTCGTCTACAAGTTCGGCCGGCAGCTCGCCACGGGCCACACCGGCGAGGCGTTTCGCAACGCCGACCGCGTATGGGACCTGGAACGAGCCGTCCATCTGCCCGGCGAGGGCTCGGTGCAACATCTCCTGCTGCACGGCGACACGCTCATACACGTCGCGAACATCTACTACGCGACCGTCCACTTCCCGGCCACCGCGGCCTTCCTGATCTGGCTGTATCTGCGCCGCCCCGCCCACTACGTCTGGGCCCGCCGCGTTCTCGCCGTGGTCACCGCCGCCGCCCTGGTGGTGCATCTGGCGTTCCCGCTGGCCCCGCCGCGGATGCTCGCCGCGACCGGCCTGATCGACACCGGTCAGGTCTACGGCCCCTCCGTGTACGGCCCACCCGAGACCGACCACCTCTCGAACCAGTTCGCGGCGATGCCCTCGCTGCACTTCGGCTGGGCCCTGATGGTGGCGATCGGCCTGATCATGGCGACCCGGTCCAGGTGGCGGTGGCTGTGGCTGCTCCACCCGCTGCTGACCCTGCTGGTCATTCTCGGCACGGCCAACCACTACTGGCTCGACGCGATCGTGGCGACGGCCATGCTCGGCGTCGCGCTCTCGGTGATCAACCTGCCGCAGCACACGGCGACCACGGCCGGACGCGGCGCCGACAAGCTCGTGCCGGCAGCCCGGGACGAGGAATCCGTACTCGTGGGAGCGGGCCGATGAACGCCACCCTTCTCGCCGTCGTCCTGTCTCTGTTCTCCGCCGCCGCCTACGCCGCCGCGGCCGTCGCCCAGGAGCGACTGGCCTCCCGCGCAGCCGGGTCGGGACTGCTCCAGCTGGTGGGCTCCGGCGCCTGGTGGGGATCGGTCCTCCTCAACGGCTCCGGCGCCCTGCTGCACGTGGTGGCCCTGAAGTACGGTCCGCTGACCGTGGTGCAGCCCCTCGGTGCGCTCACCCTCGTGGTCGCGGTGCCGCTGGGTGCGCGCATCGCGGGGCGGCGGGTCAGCGCGGTCGAGTGGCGCGGTACCGCGCTGACGCTCGTCGGCCTGGCCGCGATCCTCGTCACGGCGTCCGGGCACGCGCCCGACGAGGTACTGAGCACGTCCGAGGCCCTGGCGGTGGCGGCGGTGACGGTGACGCTGATCGGCATGCTGTCCCGGCCGGGCGCCCGGCCGGGACTGCGGCACGCGACCGCGTCCGGCTTCGCCTCCGGGGTCGGCTCGGCGCTCACGCAGACCGTGACGGTGGCCGTGACGGACCACTCCGCCCCGCTGCTCAGCCTCCAGGTGGCCGGCGTGGCGCTGCTGGTCGCGGCCCTCGCGGCGAGCGGACTGCTGCTGTCGCAGACCGCCTACCGGGGTGGCCTGGGCGCCCCGCTGGCAGTGGTGACGCTGGCCAACCCGCTGGCGGCCGCGGTGATCGGGCTCGTCCTGCTCGGCGAGCGGTTGCAGGGCGGCGCGGCAGGCATCCTGCTCGCGCTGGCCGGGGCGGGGCTGGCGTCCTGGGGCGTGGTGCTGCTCAGCCGGGCGACGCCCGAGCCCGCCGTCACGCACGCCCCGGCCCCGGATGTCACGCGCTCCCACGGGACCGACGACGAGCACCCGGTGGCCGCCGTACTGGCCCTGGAGCCCGAGTCGGCGGCACAGGAGCCGGCGTTGATGCCCCGGCAACCGCGGCCGGGGCACCTCACACCGCTCTGAACCCGGCTACTCCGTGATGATCGCGGGGTCGCTCACACCCGGCCGCCCGTTCTCGACGTGCCCGGCGAACCGCCGCAGGAACGCCGGGTCGGCGTCCGCGGTGACGGTCAGGTCGTACCAGCGCCGGCTCCCCGCGAGGTCGACCGTGCGGCAGACGGTGGCGCCGGGCCGCACGGTCACCGTCGTGGCGCGACCGCCGTACCCGTTGCCGATCTTCAGACGAACGCTCGCCGGTCCCTTGTTGGTGAAGGTCAGCTCGATGTCGTTACCGGTGTGCCGGGCGGTGACCTCGGGGCCGGCCGCCTTGTTCGAGCCCTTGAACCAGCGCACGAAGCCGGCCGGGCCGTGCACGGTCAGGTCGTACGAGCCGTTCGAGTACGCCGAGTTCCAGGTGTCCGCGATGCTCTTGCCGGCCTCGGTGGTGTACGTCCAGGGGCCGTCGGTGCGGTTGCCGGACGTGACATGGAAGGCGGCACCGGCCTTGGCGCCGGAGGCGAAGGCGAGCGTGAACTTGCCGGCCGCGGCGTCGACGGAGCCGTCCACGTACGGGGCGTACCTCAGCGGCCGGGTCGGGCGCAGGCCACGCTCCTGCCGGGGCATGTCCGGGTCGGCCGGCGGGGTCGGCTTGTAGTCGGGGTGCCGCTCGCGGTCCTGCGGCTCGTACTCGTCCGTCCCCGGCAGCGCGGCCGGGCGGCTGTCCTTGCGGGAGAAGTCGAAGGCCGAGGTCAGGTCGCCGCAGATGGCCCGGCGCCAAGGCGAGATGTTCGTCTCCTCGACGCCGAAGCGGCGCTCCATGAACCGCAGGATCGAGGTGTGGTCGAGGGTCTCGGAGTTGACGTAGCCGCCCTTGCTCCACGGTGAGACGACCAGCATCGGGACCCGCGGACCGAGGCCGTAGGGGCCGGCCGGGCGGTTGCTGTCGCCCTTGTAGAGGTCGAGCGAGACGTCGACGGTGGACTTGCCGCGGGAGGCGTCCTTCGGCGGGAGCGGCGGCACCACGTGGTCGAAGAAGCCGTCGTTTTCAGACACGCGGTTTCGCCACCAGCAGCGTAACCCGGGAAACCGGGTCTGACCTGCACGGATACTGCACCCGACTACACCCGACAACACCCCACTTCACGCGCGTATGCGACCACAGTGCGACCAGCGCTGTGCGCACTGCCGCGCCGGTCGGGGGGTGACGTCGTCGTGACGTAGAAACACGAAACCCCGGTGGGTGCGGCTCTTTCGTAGTGACCTGCTCGGTCAAGCGGTAAGGGCGTATCCGTCCTGGTGGCGGGCCTGCCGAGTGCGGAGATGTTCTTGTTCGATGTGGTGGAGCCAGTATTCTTCGAAGTCTCCGTTGACGATCACGGCGCGGAGCACGAGGAGGGCTTCGGCACCCTCGACGCTCCACCGGGATCCTGTGATGTCGAAGCGGTCCGCGATCAAGTGGCGGCAGGCGCCCTCCGCCACCCCGGTCGCGATCGGCCAGCCCTGCTCCAGGGCCTGCGCGTAGCCCCAGGTAGGGCCTCCTTGGTCGCGAGGTAGCGCACGCACTCCTCGACGCCCCCGCGCCGCTCGGTCGTCAGCCCCAAGTCGTCGGCCTGCCGCGCGATGCTGGCGGCCGCCTCGGCACAACGGCCGTGCAGGAGGGCCAGCGCATGCTCGGCAACCCAGTCTTCGGCGGCCGGATCGTCTTTGGCGTGCAAGCACCGGGACGCCTTCCAGAGATACTCGATCACGTGGATCAGATCCACGATCAGATGGATCGTCACCTTCCGGCGAGCGGCCTCGGCCAGTTCAATCTGGTGGCGGTCGCCGTCCACCAGCACCACCCCGCACCGCCGGTGGGCGGGGTCGCGGGCCTCGGCCTGGTCGAACGCGGCGGCGATCACCGTGGCGGCGTCATGGTCGACCGAAGCGGTCAGCCATTTGGCCCGGGCACGCGGTCCCTTGCGCAACGCACGGCCGCCGGTCCGGCCACCGGGCACGGCGATCACATCGTGCGGGCGCCGGGACGCCGGGGCGGGGTCGTAGACGCAGGCCAGCGCGGCCATCCGCTTGCGGCAGCTCCTCTCCCCGGACGTGAGGAGAACGAGCGGAACCGGCTGGCCAAGGAAGCGCGCCGAGGTGGCCCATCGGGACACGCAGGGGACGCCACTGGGAACACATAGGACACCGGCTGATGCAGGTGTACCTCTTGGAGTTCTGCGCACGCCCTCACGGTGTCTCCTGCGCGTCCTGGCAGTGCCGCACTGGCGTCGCACCCAAAGCCTTCGGAGGACTCACCTGTGCAGGGGTACCGGGTGGCGCCTCCCAGGAGACACGACCGGGACACCACAGGGACGCCGTTCGTACTTCGCTACGCCTCTCCTGGAAGGGTCCGGCTGGCGCTTCCGGCGGAGGAGCTGGCGCGGGCCGCGAGTATCGAGGCGAAGTGGGTCATGCACCCCGCGGAGGTCTTGGCCGAGGAGGTCAAGGCCGCGCGGCGGGCCGCGATGACTCGCATCGAGGTGGTGGAGGCCGTCCGGGAGACCACCGTGGAGGTGCCGGGCCGCCGGGGCTTGCCGGGATTGCGTCCGCAGGGGTCGGCACCCGTTCCCCGCCGACCTTCTCGCGAAGCACCGTGAGGCAGCCGAGCTGTACGCCGCGCTTCACACCTACCAGAAGACCCTCCCGTGGTCCCGCGCACCCCACGCGGGGTAGCCTGCGGAGTCGGAGCGGGGGCAGGGAGCACCCACGCTGGCCAAAGCGGCTCATGACCTCGACGTATGAACCGGTTCATGAAGTTCATCTCGACCAAGAGCTTCATGCCGTTCGTCTGGTACCGCATCGCCCTCGGCATCGTCATCATTGTGCTGGTCAGCGCGGGTGTGCTGTCTCCTCACGCGGCCGAATCCGGGGGCTGAACCAGGGCCGCACAGACAGCGCTATCTAACATTTCCTAGCGCCTGATTGCAGCACCACGCCATGATCATCTCCCACTTGTCTCCCACTCATCTCCCAGGGGATGACGCGGAAGGGCCCGCACGTCCGTGCGGACCCTTCCGCGCAGAGGGTAGAGCGGGTCAGCTGAGGATCATGTCCGGCCAAGTCCGCGACCCTCGCCACGCGGAAACGCAGCCGCTCGTCCACAGTGTCCCAGGCAGCACCCGGTGAGGTCGTCCAGCGCGGCGCCCGTGAGGATGAGCCGGCCGAGGCGCGCTTCCATGTCCTCCCACGTGTGCGTCACCTCGACTGTCTCACCGTGCGGACCTGTGCCTCGTACACCGTTATGGCGGCTTCCCCCAGGGGTCATGTGGCGGTGACGTCGGCGGGCCGGTTGCGTGGCGGGGTAGTGGTGAAGAAGGCGCGCAGGGGCTGGCTGATGTGGTTTTCGCGGACTGTGTCCTGGGCGGCAGCATCGAGCAGGGGCGCCAGGTCCTCGGTGTCGGAAGGGGTCAGGATGAGCCAGCGCAGGATGACCTGCAGTGTGAGGAGCCGGAGGGTTCGCAGCTGCTCCTGCCCTATCTGGTCTTTGATCACGTCACCGTGCACGTAAGCGGATCGAGCCTTGTAGGCACGTCGGACGATCTCCGTGGCCTCTTCTTGGTGGTCAGGGGCGAGAAACAGTGCGGCCGCGCGGGAGCGGATGTTGTCGGCGATGCCTTCGCGTTTGTCGTTGGGGCTGATCAGCAGGGCTTCCAGGGCGATGACGTAGTCGAGATGCAGTTCGTCCGCCTCCACGTCCCATACACCGTCGTCGTTGTAGGTGCGCTGGTAGGCGGCCAGGAGGTGCCGGGCGGCGCGTTCGAGGCGCCTGGCTCGCCGGTTGACGATTTTCCGGTCGTGGGTAGCGCCTGCCATGACCGCGTCGATCTTCGCCGAGATCGCGGCGCAGAAGTCAGCCAGGGCCGGTAGACATGCGGCCGGGACATGGAATTCGCCGGTGTCGCGGACCTCGACCTCCTCTTCTCTCCCGTGCCGCCCTTCATAGACCCGGATAGTCGTCGGCACATTTCTGGGGTTCAGATCGAAGCGGCGTCCGCGCGCGACGGTGAAGACCGAGTCCACCCGGAGCAGTTCGCTGTCCCACAGCATCAACGGAAGAAGGGCTTGCCAGTGCTGGGCTTCCGCACGCGGGCCGGTGAAGTCGAACCAGGTCGGACGGCGGGTGACCGTGCGGCCGGGATCGGGAGCATGGAGGAAGGGTGCGCCGGTGATCAGGTCGAGATCGCGGCTCCAGGGCTCCAAGCTGCTCAGCGCCGGCATCGGGACCGTCTGACGAAGCTCGTCCGCGGTGAAGGTCTGAAGGGTGTGCCGCCCGAGCGGAATCCGTGTTCCCTGGGGGAAGGTGCCGTTGAGGAGCAGCCATTGCTCAGTGATCGGTGCCGGGCCTGTGCAGAAGGTGACGAAGCTGTCCGCGACCTCGGAGACAGGGACCGGTGCGCCCTGGGCAATCAGACGTGCCGCCGCAGACAGGCCCGACTCCTCCAGCAGCGTCAGGGGGTTTGGGGCCCAGTCTCCGTCGACCCTTGTGTAGAGGTCGGGGTGCTCTTCCCTAGGCGCCGCGGCGGCCACCTCACTCACCACGTCCTCCCAGTGGGGCTGGAGCATCAGTACCACGATGGACTGGGGTGTTGGGGACAGACCGCCCGCGTACTCAAGCCACGACAACACGGCCTCACGCAGGGAGAGATGCTTGCTCATACGGATTGAAACTAGCGGCCCCTGTCGCATCGGGGCACCAGTTTTCCAGCGGCGGAACCTGTAGCAACCGACCATCGTTCGAGCAGCAGCTGACTACCACGTGACTCGTACGTCGCAGCGTTGACTGAGGCGGCGCTCGCCGACGGTGTCGTCCTGGACGACGACGCCCACCACGTGCGGCGGGTGCGGGCGAAGCAGATGCGGGAGGTCGCGGCCAGGAGGGCGCTGAAGACCCAGCGGCGTGAGGAGAACGAGCGGAACCATGTGACCAAGGAAGCGCGCCGAGGTGACTCATCAGTACACGAACGAGACTCGGCGGGGACACCGATAGGACGCTGACTGATGCCGGTGTACCTCTTGGAGTTCTGCGTGCGTCCTCGCTGTGTCTCGTGCGCGCCCCGGCAGTGCCGCACTGGCGCCGCAGGCAGAGCCTTCGAAGGACTCACCTGTGCAGGGATGCCGGGTGGCGTCTCTCAGGAGACACGACCGGGACGCCACAGGGACGCCGTTCGTACTTCGCTGCGACTCTTCTGGACGAGCCCGGCTGGCGCTTCCGCCACCTGCTGAGCTTGGATATTCGGGCCGCATTGCGGCGTTGATCGCGGGCCAAACGCCACCACTCGCCGCTTCAGCGGCGTGGCCGTCGGCGGGCTACTGGTAGACCGTGGTGATCGGCGTGGAGACGCTGGCTCCGCTGCCGGGGGCTGCGTAGGAGATGGTCCACAGCGTGGCTGTCTTGTTCGGGTAGCCGTACAGGTAGCCGCCGTTGTCGCAGCCGTAGTTCAGGCGCTGTCCTGCCAGCATCGCGGTGCCGCCACCGGCGAACGAGCAGCGGGCGCCGTTGGCCAGGACAAGGACGATCGGCTCGACGTCGGGTCCGCCCGGCATGTGGTTGTTGTTACCGGGAAAGCTCTCGGCGACAGACAGCTCGACCATGCGGTCGGGGGCTCCGTCCAAGCACAGGGCTCTGGTGGCTGCAGGGTTGGAGTCCGGGGAGAAACACGGGTCGAGGATCCGGTCGCCAGCGGTACAGCGCCAGGCCTCTGTGCGCATGGTGGACTCGGCAGCCCCGGAGCAGGAGCCGCTGGCCCGGTTCATGATGGTGATACCGGTTGCCGGAGTACCGCCCGGTGACCAGGGACTGAGGGTGACCACCTGGGTCTGCGCCGACGCGGACGAGGCCACAGCGGTCGGGGTCTGTGACTCGCTGGTGGCTGAACGAGCGAGGCGTGACGTGGTCGCTGCCGGTTCGGCGGCAGGCGTGGAACGGGCCGCAGTTGCCTGTGGGGAGTGGGTGCCGCGCGCTGGGGCGTGGCCCGACGCCAGAACGAACCAGGTGCCCGCCGCGGCCGAGGCAAACACGGCAGCCGCGGCCACGATGAGCCAGGCGCGCCTGCCGGGACGGCGTATGTCGGGAGCGGGCCAGGCAGGGCCTTCCACGGTCGGAGGGTGCCACTGCTCGGCGATCAGGTTCGGGACCTCGGTCGGCCGGTCGTGGACATCTCCGATGACCTGGGTCGCCTACACGTCGAGCAGTTCGCCAGTCTTCTGTGCCACGACGGCGGACGACGGCCGGTAGCCCGGGTCTTTGGCGAGACACGCCGTCACCAGACTGAGCAAGTCATCGGGGACGCCGGCGAGGTCCGGCTCGGCGCTGAGGACGCGGAACGCGACGGCCTCGGCGTTGCCGGTGCCGAAAGGGTGACGGCCGGTGGCCGCGAAAGCAGCAGAGCACCCCAGGCGAAAACGTCCCCGGGCGGCCCGGTAGTGCCGTCCCGGTAGTACTCGGGGCTCAGCCAGCCCGGAGTCCCGGTCAGCATGCCGGTGCGGGTGACCGCAGTACCGTCGACGACGTGGGCGATGCCGAAGTCCAGCACCCGCGGCCCGTCCGGGGCCAGATCACGTTCGCGGGCTTGAGGTCGCGGTGGACCACCCCGGCGGCGTGCACCGCCGCGAGCGCCCCAGCCGTACCCGCGGCGAACATATGCAGCTGAATCCCGGCCAGCGGCCCGTGCACCGCCGTGTGATCGCCGAGCGTCAAGCCGGGTACATAGGCAGTCGCCAGCCACGGGATGTCCGCTTCGGGATCGGCCTCCAGCAACGGCACCAGGCACGGCCCCGAAACCCGCCGCAGCACCGTGACCTCGCGCCGGAACCGGGCCCGGAACTGGTCATCCGCCGCCTGCCCCGCGTGCACAGCCGTCACCACCACCTGCTCGCCCCGCTCCCCCACCGCGGCGTACACCGTGCCCATCCCGCCCGCGCCCAGCACCCCGACCACCCGGAAACGCCCGATCCGGGCCGGGTCCGAAGCACGACGAGCAGCAATCCGCGACACGAACAAGACCCCCGCCGAGAGCAATTGTGGATGAGATGTGAACCCTAAGGGTTGTCCCGTAAATGATCTCCGGCATGCTGGATGACCTGTGCGTTTCCCCGTCACCCGGCGAGGGCAAGGTTGTGCAGGCGGGCGATGCCGAG
>NZ_LGUR01000035.1 GCF_001270495.1 Streptomyces viridochromogenes | reverse complement strand
CCCTCCAACACCGCCAACGCCCTCCGCGCAACCTCCCGCCCGATCGGCAGCGAAGCGGTAGCCGCAGGGCTCGGCGCGTTCAGCACATGCACGGCCCGCGCCCCCTCCCGTATCAGGAAGTCGTCCACCAGCGCCCCGTCCCGCAACACCGCCTGCGCCCGCACCCCCGCCGCAGCCGGCACCAGATCATCCGCGTTCACCGCGGGCAACAGCCTCCGCACCGCCTCCGTGAACGCCCCCCGGGACACCGACCGCCGCAGCTCCCCCGCCCCGTACCGCCAGTGCTGTCGCGCCATCCGCCACACCCCGGGCCACGCCACCGTCGCCGCGACCTCCCGCGGTCGTACCACGCCCCACCCGTACCCCTCCCGGGCCAGCGCCGGCACCGCGTTGGGCCCGATGTGCACATCCCCGTCGATCCCGCGCGTGAGATGCACCCCGAGGAACGGAAACGCCGGGTCCGGCACCGGATACACCAGCCCCCGCACCAGCTCGGGCCTAGCCAGCGAGTAGTACTCGCCCCGGAAGGGCACGATCCGCACCTCGGGCTCGTCCCCCGTCATCCGGGCCACCTCGTCGCAGTACAGCCCGGCACAGTTCACCAGCACCCGCCCCCGCACGACGTCACCGCGTGTGGTCCGTACGGCGACCCCCAGCTCCGCCCGCCGGTCGACGCGCTCGACCTCCGCCCCGTACCGGATCTCCGCCCCGGATGCCTCGGCCAGCTGCCGGGCGACCCCGACGAAGTCACAGACGCCCGTCGTCCCGACGTGTATGGCGGCGAGCCCGCGCACCTCCGGCTCGTACTCGGCGATCTGGGCGACGCCCAGCTCCCGTACCGGAATGCCGTTCTCCCGGCCGCGCTGCACCAGCGCGTGCAGCCGTGGCAGCTCCGCACGCTCCGTCGCGACGATCAGCTTGCCGGTGACGGCGTGCGCGATGCCGTACTCCGCGCAGAACTTGACCATCTCGGCGGCGCCGCGCACCGCGTACCGCGCCTTCAGCGAGCCCGGCCGGTAGTAGATCCCGCTGTGGATGACCCCGCTGTTGCGCCCCGTCTGATGCCGGGCGGGACCCGGCTCCTTCTCCAGCACGGTCACCCGCGTCCCCGGCGCGGCACGTGTGATCGCGTACGCCGTGGACAGCCCGACGATCCCACCACCGACCACGAGCACGTCACAGTCGTAAGCGATCGTCCGCACCTGCTCCACCTCCCGGTTTCGATAATGCACTGCGCCACTGACAACGCACTCAAACCCGAGGGAGCACCGCGTTCCGACGGGAAGCGGGGCCCGTGCACCCCGGCGTGACGATTCCCAGGGGGAACCTTGGGCAAGGGCGGTAGATCCGGCCACTCGTCCGCCGTGATCCAGCCACGGGGAGTTCACGCACCGCTCCGACGATGCGGCAGATCACCCGGACTGCCGCATCGGTGCGATGCAGCGGCACTGAAAGAAGCGGCACCTCCATGAGACGCCCGACCCCGGCCCTCGCCCCCGCCTTCGCTCCTGTCCTGGCCTCGGCTCTGGCCCTCGGCCTGGCCACCCTGCTGGCCGCCGCTCCGGCCGGCGCCGCCACGAACACGAGCACCAGGGACAGCTACGGCACCAAAGCGACGTACACCCCCGGCCAGAACACCCGCACCTACCAGCGGCCCCCGGCCGGCTTCACCCCCGTCTTCACGGAGAACGTCTCCCGGCACGGCTCCCGCGCCGCGACCGACGGCGAGGACGCCGACCTGGTTCTCGCGCTGTGGCAGAAGGCCGAGGCCGCCGGCCGGCTCACCGCCAAGGGGAAGCAGTTCGGGCCCAAGGTGCGGGCACTCCGCACCGCCATGAGCAGTGTGGGCTACGGCGACCTCAGCGGGCGGGGCGAGCGCGAGATCCACGACACGGCCGTACGGATGGAGCAGCGGCTGCCGGGACTGTTCCAGCGCATCGCCGGTGACAAGGAGAAGATCGACGTCGTCAGCTCGGGGCAGGGGCGCGCCGTCGACAGCGCGAACCTGTACGCCGCCGGGCTGGCCGAGGCCGACCCCGACCTGAAGCCACTCATCGGCCCGACCCGCACGGACGTCGACCTCCTGTACTTCCACAAGGCGGCCGGCGGCGCGGCCTACCGGGACTACATCGCGAACGACCAGCGCCTCGCGAGCACCCTCAAGTCGATCACCGGCCAGCCCACCACCCACTGCGCCGCCCGCGACGTACTGAAGAAGCTCTTCAAGGGCGACTTCGTCGACCGGCTCTCCGACGGCGACCGGGTGGCCGCCGCCACGGCCGTCTACAACCTGTACGCCATCGCGCCCGCCATGAGCGACGAGAGCCCCGGCGGCAAGGGCTGGGGCTTGGAGCGGTTCATCTCCGAGCGGGACGCGGCCTGGTTCGGGTACCTGAGCGACGTCGAGGACTTCTACGAGAAGGGCCCCGGCTTCGCCGGCAGCGACATCACGTACAAGATGGCGGACGTTCTGCTGGACGACTTCTTCCGGCAGATCGAGGCCAAGCGCGCCGGCACCAGCGACCTGGGCGCCGAGCTGCGCTTCACCCATGCCGAGGAGATCATCCCGCTGGCCGCGCTGATGGGCTTGCCCGGCAGCACGAAGGGCGCCACCGCCGAGCAGCCGTACACCTACGCCGACAACGCCTGGCGGGGCGCGTCCGTGGCGCCGCTCGGCTCGAACATCCAGTGGGACGTCTTCCGCAAGGGCGACACCTACCTGGTGCGGATGCTCTACAACGAGCAGGAGACCGCCTTCAAGGCCGGCTGCACGCCGATCTCCAAGGGCAGCACCTTCTACAAGCTCGACGAGCTGGAGCGCTGCTTCGGGCGCACCGACAGCGCGTCGTGACGCCGTGACCGTGGCGCGGTGATGACGTCGTGATCGTGACGCCGCAACGGGCGCCGGCTCAGGCTCGCTGAGCCGCCGCCCGCTCACGCGCGCGTGCCGAGGATCTCCACCTACGCCGGAGCCATCAGCAGCGGCCGTGCACGTTCCCGCAGTTCGACCACCCGCGGCTCGTCGCCGTACGGCTCCAGGCGGTGCAGCAGGTCCTTCACGTACTCCGTGGTGCGCGCGGACGATATCCGCCCCGCGACCTCCACCGCCCGCACGCCCTGCTCGCACGCCGCATCGAGGTTGCCCGACTCGAGCTCGGCGACCGCCGAGACGACCAGCCGCAGCCCGTGCGAGCGCACGAACTCCTCCGTCGGCTTCGACAGCGCCTGCTCCGTGAACCGCCGTACCTGACGCGGTGCCTTCAGGTCCCGGTAGCACTCGGCGGCGTCCGCGGCGAAGCGGTCGTAGGAGTAGAAGCCGAGCCACGAAGGGTCGTTGTCGCCCTCTCTGGACCGCTCCAGCCAGCCCTCCGCCGCCTTCAGCGCCGCGCCGGCGGCCTGGGCGTCACCAGCGCGCGCGTGCGCGCGTGCCTCGACGAGACGGAAGAAGCTCATGGTGCGGGCCGTGGCCAGCCCCCGGTTGCGTTCCAGAGCGGCCTGGGCGAGGTCGACGCCCTCGTCGCCGAAGCCCCGGTAGGTCGCCTGGAGCGACATCGACGCGAGGACGTACCCGCCGAGAGGTACGTCCGCGGCGGCTCGCGCGAGGCGCAGCGCCTGGATGTAGTACCGCTGGGCGGCCTCCTGTTGCCCGGTGTCGAAGGCCATCCACCCGGCGAGACGCGTGAGTTCGGCACTCGCCCCGAACAGCGCCCGCCCGACTTCGTCGGAGTACGAGCCGAGCAGCAGCGGCGCCGCCTCCACCCGTAGGCACTCCGGCACCATGGACGAGCGCCAGTCGCCGCCTCCGTACTTGGAGTCCCAGCGCCTGGCGTCGTCGGCGGCCTCCCGCAGCTTCTGCACATCGCTGTGGCCGACTTTGAGCGGTGCGCCGGAGTCCTCCGCGGAGTTCACCTCGCGCGCCACCGAGCTGTCGGCCGGGGTTATCAGCCATCGTGAGGCAGGCGTTGCATATGCGCTTACCGCGAACGAGCCGGCCAGCGACTGCCAGATGCCACCGGTGCCGGTGCGACGGCCGGCGAGGTCGAGACGGTACAGCTCCGTCGCCGACTTCACCGCCTGTCCGACGTCCCGGGGGAAGGCGAGGCCCACTTCGGGCGCGGGGTCCGCATCCGCCAGGCCGATCTCGTGGAGCGGCACCGGACGGCCCAGCTTCTGGCCGATGGCAGCGGCGATGAGATGCGGCGCGGCGCCCTGCGGCACCATGCCCTTCGACACCCAGCGCGCCACCGACGTCTTGTCGTAGCGAAGAGTCAGTCCTCGTTGAGCGCCAAGATCGTTGACGCGTCGGGCGAGTCCTGCGTTGCTGATTCCCGCGAGGGCGAGAACGGCGCCGAGTTTTTCGTTCGGCCCGCGTTGCTCCCTGGACATGCGCCACCCCTCGACACAGACGGCTGCCGCGCTGGCATAACCATGCGGCATTCGTAAACCCAGCGTAGTTCGCCGCATCCCAAGCGTTAAGGGGCATTCTTCCGGATGGCGGGATTGTGGTCCGTACTCAAGTGCGCACCCCCTACGCACAGTTGTGACGTGCTCCCGTTGTGTGGCCGTGCGCCCGTCCGTGCGCTCTTCTCCAGCCATCGGGGGAGCGGTTCCATGGCTCATGCGTGGGTCGGCCCGCTGTACTGGATCCAGTGGGCTGGGGGATTCCGCCGCCTACATCCCCGCGGGCGGCGGAACGGTCCGGGGGGCGTACACCGTTCCCCGGACTGCGCGCACGGCGAGCACACCGAGTAGTGCGTGGTACTTGCACGGAGTGTGCGCGAGCCTGTCCTTACGTCGCCGATTTGGCTGAAAATCGACCCCGCCTCCCTGGGGTAATTACCGCTCCGACCATGGAACTTGAGGGCGCGAAGGGCGTTTTCGGGGAGCGCACCGGGGGCGCATTCGCGTCGCGGAAGTCGAGCGATCGCCTTGCCTCGTCCGGGTGTTCGGACCCCGTGACGATCCACGCGCGCGTACAAGTCCGGGATCCCGAGCGGCTCCGCCGCCGCTCCGGCGCGCGTCCTTCATGGCAGCATGGTGACCGGTTCGTGCGGTGCACTGGTTGTCCACAGCCTGTGGAGGCGGCGATGCGGTGGTTGGTGGGATGGAGCAGCACCACCGCGGTGGCCGCCGGTATCGGCGCCGCGGGGGCCACCGGAAGCGACGGCGAGACGGTGCACCCGGTCGGGTCCCAACTCCTGTGGGGCGACCCCGATCCGCTGTGGGCGGTCGGCGACTGGCGCCCGGACGAGGTGCGCGTGGTGAAGGCCGACGCGCAGACCCGGATCGCCGTACTGGGGACATGCGGGGCGAGTGACGAGCAGCTGCGCCTCGCTCTGTTCGCCGCGCGCGGAGGCGCACTTCGGCATCTGACCGCCTGGTCCGGCAGCTACACGGCCGTCGTCCAGGTCGGCCGCCGGGTCACCGTGTGCGGCGATCTGGCGGGCGCGCGGCCCGTGTTCTACACCCCCTGGGCGGGCGGTACGGCCTATGCGACCGCCGCGCTCCCCCTCGCCGACCTCATCGAGGCCAACCTTGACTTCGGCCACCTCGCCGCGCTGCTGGCCGCCCCCGACGTACCGGCCGCGCTGCACGACTCCACGCCGTACGACGGCGTACGGCGCATTCCGCCGGGGCATGCGCTGATCCTGCGCACCGGGGCGCGCGAGATCGCCGGGTACGAGCCGGTCGCCTCCCTGGCGGTGGCGGCGCCGACCGCCGATCCGGACAGCGCGGTGGACGCCGTACGCGACGCCCTGGTGGAGGCGGTACGCGCGCGTCTGTCCGCGCCTCGCCATGTCCCCGGCGCCGACATAGACCCGGGCCCGGTCCCGGGAATGGGGCCCGCCGAACGGCGTGCCGCGCGCGGGATGCCGGTTCCGGGCATCGGCGCGGACCTCTCCGGCGGCCCCGCGTCGGGCACCCTGGCGCTCCTCGCCGCCGGCCTCCCCGGGATGCCGGGCACGGTCCTGGGCCACGGCACGGGCGCGGGAGAGCGCCTCCTGGCGGTCACCTTCAACGACCTCGCGGTGGGCGGCCGCGAGGCAGAGCTGGAACGCGCCGGAACCCTGGCGGCCAACCCCCGTCTGCACCACGTGGTGGTGACGGGCGGCGAGGAGACACTGCCCTACGCCGACCTGGACGGCCCGCTGACGGACGAGCCGGGCCCGAGCCTGGTGACGGCCGCGCGGCACCGCGCGCGCCTCGCCTCCGGCAGCGCCGACCACTTCACGGGCTACGGCGCCCGCCAGGTCCTGGACGCCCATCCGGCCCGCCTGGCCGACCTCCTGATGGACCGCAAACGCCGCCATCTGGTCCGCCCGGTCGCGGCGCTGGCCAAGGCGGACGGCTCGGTGCTGGTCCCCGCGCGCGTGTACGGCGCGGCGAGAAAGCTGGCCCGCACGCCGTACCGCACTGGCCTGGAGTCCCTGGCCGCCCGCCTGATGGACCGCCGCTTCGACGAACCCGGAGGTGCCGTAGGGGCGTCGCTCGCCGCGCTCACCTGGGCCAGACCAGGCCCGGCGGCCCGCTGGCTGACCGGCGAGGCCCTGGCTGAAGTATCGGTTCGCCTGCAGGCGGCGACGAGCCGCAACGGCGTAGGCCCCGGCCAGCGCCCGGGCGACTACCGCGCGCGTGCGGCCCTCGCCCGCCACGCCGCGGACATCCGCGTCCTGGAGCAAGCCGCCGAGATCCGCTCCCAACGCCTGCACACCCCGTTCCTCGACAACCAGGTCGTCCGCGCCTGCCGCGCCCTCCCGGAGGCCCTCCGCGTCCAGCCCGGCGCCCGCGCCGCCATCCTCCGCACGGTCCTGGAGGGCGCCGGAGTGGCCGACCTCCCGCCCGGCTGGGGCGCCCCGTCCCACGCACCGGCGGCGGTGGCCGCGCGCACGGGCCTGCGAGTTGCGGCCGACTCCCTGATGGACCTGTTCGGCACGCCCCTCCTGGCCCAGGCGGGCCTGGTGGAGGCCCGAGTGGTCCGCAAGGCCCTCCGCGCGGCCGCCGAGGGCGAACCCCTCCCCCTGGACGGCCTCGCCGACCTGGTCTCCCTGGAACTCTGGCTACACCGCCTACTGTCCCGCCGAGGCACCTGCTGGACGGGCACCCCCGCCCGCCAACGAGCGGTACCGGCGGGGATCAAGCCGCAACGGGGGGCACTGGGCGCGGGGGCGGCACGACGGGGCTGACCCCCTCGGTCACTGACCAGCGCAGGCCCAGGTATTTCAGCCCGTCTGGGGGCACCCCCTCTGGGGGAGTTTGAGGACGAGGCGATTGCCGTCCCGATCCCCGATCTTTCAGCCCGTCCGGCGTTTGAGGACGAGGCCGTAGGCCGATGGGGGTCCAGGGGGCGGAGCCCCCTTGGCGGGGTGGAAGGGGCGGAGCCCCTTCAAGGGATGGGACGGGTAGGGGCGGCGGGGGCGAGAACCCTCCCGGCCCGCCCCCGAACGACCACCGCAACCACGCCACCTCCGGCC
>NZ_LGUR01000034.1 GCF_001270495.1 Streptomyces viridochromogenes | reverse complement strand
GGATGGGGTCCGGGTGGACGGGCAACCGAGGGCGGCGGATTCCGGAGCGGGCGGACATCCGCGGGCGCCGCGACGGAGCGGTCACCGGCGGGGCAGGGGTCCGCGGGGGTCTGGGGGCCCCGCCGGACCGCCGGGGGCGCCCCCCTGGCGGCCCTGCTCTGCGCGGTCACGGTCGCTTTGCTGGCCGCGCTGTCGGGCGGGCCGCTGGGCCGTGGGGTGCTGGCGGAGTTCGGGCCGGTGTGGTGGCAGGTGGGGGCGGCGACGCTGGCCTGGGTCGTGGTGATGGCCGTTCCCGTGGCGGTGGTGGTGCGGGGGTGGCGGTGCCGGACGGGCCGGGTGCCGCGGGACGCTCGGGTGGGCGGGACGCAGGAGGCCCGGATCGGCAAGCCCCGGGTCGAGGCGGCGGAGTCGGGGGCGAGCGACGGTGCGTCGACGGATTCGAAGACGCGGCACTCGGCCTACGGCGAGGAAGGGCCGTTCACGGCGTTGGCGCAGGACCAGGCCGCTCCGCGGCAGGGAACGGACCAGGATGCCGGGCCCGGGGCGTACGACGAGGACGGGCCCTACGAGGCCGGCGACCAGGACGTTCCGTACGGGGCGTACGACCACGACACGACCTTCGAGCCGGACGACTTCGCGCCCACCGGGCCGAGGGAGCCGGACGACTCCCAGTCCGCCGAGCCGTCACCGCAATCGCCGTCCCCGCACTCGCCCTCGCCCTGGTACGACGATGACTCGCGTGCCGAGCGCTGGGCGGCGATGAAGGAGGCGTCGGACCCACCGGAACCGTCGGGCCTACCGGAACCGCCGGACCTACCGGAACCGCCGGAGTCGCTGGCGGCCCCTGAGACCGCTGAGCCCTCTGACGTCCTTCAGCCGCCGTCATCACAGTGAACCCTCGGGTGCTGAGGTGCTGAGGAACCCCTCAGCTCTCCGCGCCCAGAACCCCCCGCAACTCCTCCGGCAGCAGCTCATTGCACGACTGCTTCGCCTCGTTCGTCAGCGCGTCGCTCGTGCACGTGTAGTAGTCGCTGTAGACCACCTGCGCCGTGAACCCGGCGGCGACCACCGCGATGGCGAGTGACGCCGTGACCAGGCCGCTCACCGCCGCTGTCGTCTGGGGGCGACCGGTGGGCCGGGGGGCGGCCGGGGTGTCCGGGTCGGGGGTGCGGGGCTTGGTGCGCAGGCTGCTGATGCCCCAGTAGAGGGCCAGCGCGCCCAGCAGCAGAGCCACGTACGGCCAGCTGAACAGGGCGAAGAAGAAGGCCCACATGCCGGAGAGCAGGGCGTAGCGAGCGCGGCGCTGGGCGGGGTCGGTGGGGTCCCAGCGCATGCCGGTACCGGGGGCGCCGTTTCCGGGGCCGTCCTGGCCGTCTCGGGGGTGGTCGCCGAAGCCGTCGGGGGAGCGGCCCGGCTGGCGGTCGCTCCACTGGTTGCCCCACGGCGACCGGCCGCCGCCCTGGTCGGATCCCTGTGAGCCGTCCTCGCCCGCCGGGCGCCGCGGCTGCCAGGGGCGGTCCGGCGTGCCCTCCGGGGGCGGGGCGAAGGGGTTGTCGTCCTGGGCGCCACCGCTCTGTTCGTCGCCGGACTTCTTGTCCGAGGGCGCGTCGGGAGGCGAGGCGGGCCGCTCTCGCAGCAGGACGGCGCCACTCTTCCCTCCCTGCGCGGACTGCGGAGGGAGTGTGAGGAGTCGCAGGCTGCGGTCCGACATCAAGTGAGCGTCTTCCCCTTGGTGAACGACATGATGAAACGACGTGGTGAACGACATGGTGAACGACTGATCCGGTATGAGCTGTCGCTTCGTGAACGCACCGCACCACCACCGCGTTCCCGGTCCAGCTCCCCCAGACGCTACCTTCCGGCCACGCCCCCGTCCCGTGGGGGCCGTCGGGAGTGCCGGTATCGTTGCTGACGGTCGGCTGCTTCGTAGACTTCCCCGTATCCCGGGGCGCGATGCATTCGTACGAATATACAAAGCGTCGGCCGCATGAAGAACGCACCCCCGAGAAAGGGCCCCACCGTGGCCGCCAAGCCCGTGGCCGAGCGTGTCAAGCGCCTTGTCGTGCTGGTCTCCGGATCCGGCACCAACCTTCAGGCGCTGCTCGACGAGATCGCCGCAGTCGGCCCCGAGGCGTACGGTGCGGAGGTCGTGGCCGTCGGCGCGGACCGCGAGAACATCGAGGGGCTCGCGCGGGCCGAGCGCGCCGGTCTGCCCACCTTCGTGCGGAAGGTCAAGGACCACGGCAGCCGCGAGGAGTGGGACGCCGCGCTCGCCGACGCGGTGTCCGCCCACGAGCCCGACCTCGTGATCTCCGCCGGGTTCATGAAGATCGTGGGCAAGGAGTTCCTCGCGCGCTTCGGCGGCCGGTTCGTCAACACCCACCCGGCCCTTCTCCCCAGTTTTCCCGGCGCCCACGGCGTCCGCGACGCCCTCGCGTACGGCGCCAGGGTCACCGGCTGCACCGTCCACTTCGTCGACGACGGCGTCGACACCGGACCGATCATCGCCCAGGGCGTGGTGGAGATCCGGGACGAGGACGACGAGAGCGCTCTGCACGAGCGCATCAAGGAAGTCGAGCGAAGGCTGCTCGTCGAGGTCGTGGGGCGGCTCGCCCGCAACGGCTATCGCATTGAGGGACGAAAGGTAGTTATCCAGTGACCGCCGACAGCACTGTCACGGCCGAGAGCACCCAGCGGGCCATCCGTCGCGCGCTCGTCAGTGTCTACGACAAGACGGGCCTCGAAGACCTCGCGCGCGGTCTGCACGAGTCGGGCGTCGAACTCGTCTCCACCGGGTCCACGGCCGCGAAGATCGCCGCCGCCGGTGTCCCGGTCACCAAGGTCGAGGAGCTCACCGGCTTCCCCGAGTGCCTGGACGGCCGCGTCAAGACGCTGCACCCGCGCGTACACGCCGGCATCCTCGCCGACCTGCGGCTGGAGGACCACCAGCGGCAGCTGGCCGAGCTGGGTGTCGAGCCGTTCGACCTGGTCGTGGTCAACCTCTATCCGTTCGAGGCGACCGTCGCCTCCGGTGCCTCGCCCGACGAGTGCGTCGAGCAGATCGACATCGGCGGTCCGTCGATGGTCCGTGCCGCCGCCAAGAACCACCCCTCGGTGGCGGTCGTCACCAGCCCGGCCCGATACTCCGACGTCCTCACCGCGGTCGCCTCCGGCGGGTTCGACCTGGGCGCCCGCAAGAAGCTCGCCGCCGAGGCGTTCCGGCACACCGCCGAGTACGACGTGGCGGTCGCCGCCTGGTTCGCCGCGGACTACGCGGGCGACGGCGCGGAGTTCCCCGAGTTCCTCGGCGTGACGTACCAGCGCAAGCAGGTCCTGCGCTACGGCGAGAACCCGCACCAGCCCGCCGCCCTCTACACCGGTGGCTGCGGCGGCCTGGCCCAGGCCGAGCAGCTGCACGGCAAGGAGATGTCGTACAACAACTACACCGACACGGATGCCGCCCGCCGTGCCGCGTACGACCACGACGAGCCGTGCGTCGCGATCATCAAGCACGCCAACCCCTGCGGCATCGCGATCGGCGCGGACGTCGCCGAGGCGCACCGCAAGGCGCACGCCTGTGACCCGCTGTCCGCGTTCGGCGGCGTGATCGCGGTCAACCGGCCGGTCAGCAAGGAGATGGCGGAGCAGGTCGCCGAGATCTTCACCGAGGTCATCGTCGCCCCGGACTACGAGCCGGGCGCGGTCGACGCCCTCGCGAAGAAGAAGAACATCCGCGTTCTGCGCTGCCCCGAGGCACCCGAGGCGTCCGCGGAGTTCAAGCCGATCGACGGCGGCGGGCTCGCCCAGATCACCGACGCGTTCCAGGCCGAGGGCGACGACCCGGCCAACTGGACGCTGGCCACCGGCGAAGCACTGTCCGCCGGCGAACTCGCCGAGCTGGCCTTCGCCTGGCGGGCCTGCCGGGCCGTCAAGTCCAACGCCATCCTGCTCGCCAAGGACGGCGCCTCGGTGGGCGTGGGCATGGGCCAGGTCAACCGGGTCGACTCCGCGAAGCTGGCCGTCGAGCGGGCCGGCGCCGAGCGTGCGCAGGGTTCGTACGCTGCGTCCGACGCCTTCTTCCCCTTCCCGGACGGTCTGGAGATCCTGACCGAGGCCGGTGTGAAGGCAGTGGTCCAGCCCGGCGGTTCGGTCCGCGACGAGCAGGTCGTCGAGGCGGCGCGGAAGGCCGGCATCACGATGTACTTCACGGGCACGCGGCACTTCTTCCACTGAGCCGCGAACAAGTCGCAGGGCCCGCCGTTCAGCGAACGGCGGGCCCTGCGTCATGTCGACCTGCGCAGCGCACCCCAGGTGTCGGGCCCGACCTCGCCGTCGACAGCCAGCCCCTTGTCGCTCTGGAACAGCCGGACCGCGGACTCCGTGTCCGCGCCGAACTGGCCGTCCACCCCCGACCCGCCGACGCTGTAGCCGCGCTTGGTGAGCATGCACTGCACCTGGACGACGCGCTGCCCCCTGTCGCCCCGGACGGTGAGTTCGGTGCCGGAGTAGGAGGTGCAGTCGGAGAGCCAGGGCGGGGTGGCGGGCGTGGTGGCGGTCTTGGTGGGCGTGGCGGTCGGGGCGGTGCCGCCACTACCGCTGCCGCCGCTCGCGTCGCCGCCGGGCGGGGCGGAGGTCTTGTCGTCGGCGGGAGTGGCCACTGCCCCGCCGCCCGTCCCGCCGGCGGATGCGTCCGGGTCCGCGGACTCCTCGTCCTCCGTGCCCTTGGAGTCGGTGCCCTTCTCCTCCCCCTCCGCCTTCTCCTTGTCGTCGGAGGGCGAGGCGGAGGACGTGGGGAGAGGGGAGGCCGGTGCGTCGTCGGGGGCGGTGCTTTCGGTGGCCGTCGCCGCGGCCGAGGCCGTTTCGTCGACAGACGGGCGGGTGAGGAAGAAGGCGCCCACGGCGACGGCGCACACCGCGAGACCGGCGACGACGCCGAGGTATGCCTTCCGCTTCCCGCGCCCGCCGCCCTCGGGGGCCGGGGCCTGCGCGGAGGTGGTGGGCGCGGTGGCGTACGGCTCGGGTGGTGTGGGTGTTCCGACCACGGGGCCACGGGCAGGGAAGGCCGTGCCCTCCGACGGCGTACGCAACTGGACGGTCTCGTGCCCGGCCTGCCGGCCGGCTTCCTGGACGGCGACACGTTCCAGCACTTCGCAGGCATGCCCTCGGGCCAGCAACCGGCCGTGCAACGGCTCGTGCCAGGAGGCGGCACGGTCGTGACCGTGACCGGCGGCCGTGGCGGCGTCGATGAACTGCCGCGGGGTGGGGCGCCCGGCGGGGTCCTTGGCGAGGCAGGCGGCCAGCAGGGCGGCCAACGCCGGGTCCACGGCGGCGAGTTCGGCCATGATCTCCGACTTGGGCTCCTCGAACGCGACCCGGTGCATCACGTCGACGCCCGTCCCGTCCCCGAACGGGGCGTGCCCGGTGGCGGCGTAGATCAGGCTCCCGGCCAGCGAGAAGACGTCGGAGGCGGTGTCGCAGCGGCCCTCGCGCAGATACTCGGGCGCCATGAAGGCGGGCGTGCCGACCCTGCTCCCGGTCGAGGTGATCGCGCTGCTGTCGGCGGCCTGGGCGATGCCGAAGTCGATGACGTGCGCGCCCTGCGGGGACAGGATCACGTTGGACGGCTTGAGATCCCGGTGTACGACATCGGCGGCGGCCATCGCCGACAGTGCCTGCCCGAGGTCTGCCACCAGCCGCCACACGCCGGCCGGTGCCAGCGTGCCGCAGTCACGGACGGCGTCGGCGAGGTTGAGGCCGGGCACGTACTGCGTGGCCATCCACAGCAGCGTGTCGTCGAACCCGGTGCCGAGCAGCTGTGGCGCTCGCGGGCTGTGGACCCGGGAGTGCAGGGCGGCCTCCCGCTCGAAGCGCCGCCGGAAGCGGGGGTCCTCGGCGTACTCGGGACGGATCACCTTGACGGCGGCGAGGCCGGGGGCGGCGTCGGCGGGGCGGGCCAGATACACCCGGCCCATGCCGCCGCTGCCGAGACGCCCGAGGGGGACATAGGGGCCGATACGCCCGGGATCGGCGGGCTGAAGCGGGGTGGTGCCCGCCTGCTTCAGGGTGGCGTGGTCGAACGCCGGAGCGTCGGACGGCCCGGGCTGTCGATGGTCTGTCATGGATCCCCCGACTGGTTTCCTTCCTCAACGCGCTCTCACGTCACGTGAGTTGGTGCGAGGCTATCGCGGTCGGGGCGGGCGCGTGGGACGGGACGCCCACCGTGGCCGCGCCCTTGGCCACGGTGGGGGCCTACCTCAGCTGCCGCACGATCCCTTGATCCACTGGTGGGAGCGCACCTTGTACGTGCCGGCGAGGTTGCCGCCATTGCCCTGCTTGGTGCAGCCGACGCGGTCCTCGTAGTCCTTCTCGAGGTAGTAGGCGACACCGGACCAGTTGCTGCTCGTACCGTTGTTGAAGATCGACTTCACGACGGTGTCCTTGGACCAGGAGCACTTGATCGCGCCCCCTTGCCAGTCCGGGTCGGCTGCGCTCCACATGCACACCTTCCCGCTGTAGTCCTTGCCCGTGCAGAAGCAGACGTGCTTCTCCGAACAGCCTGAGGGCGCCGCCGCGCTGGCGGTACCGGCCAGAGCGAGAGTGGCGGCGACCGCCGCACCGGCAGGGCAGCGAGAGTTGAGCGTGCCATGCGCATGGGTTCCCCTTCGGAGGGTTGATCAGACGGTGACGATCGTGTTCGCCTGCCGCAGTCTGGGAGCCACGCAGGACGGGGGGAACCTGGAACATTTCAGGTACGCCTCGTCACGCTCTTCTCACGTCCCTCGGCCCGCTCACCACGGCGTCAGGACATCCATCACCGCCGTGAACGACGAGCAGCTGTCGATCAGCTCGTGGGAGCGTGGTGCGTACGTCCCCGCCAGGTTGCCCATGCTGTTCACCGCACTGCACCCGGTGCGTTGTGCCAAGCGGCGGCGGTCCGCGTCCGCGGGGGAGAAGTCGGTTCCCCGGAAGTACGCGACGGCACTCTCCTCATGGGTGTCGTCGATGTTGTTGAAGATCGAGCGCACCGGGGCGTCGGCGGCCCAGTCACAGGTGTCCTCGCCCGACTGCCAGTCCGGGTCGTCGCCCTGCCAGAAGCACAGGTCGCCGTTGCCGTTGTGCTCACTGAAGAAGCAGACGCTGTCCTCCGGGCAGCGGTCATAGCCGTAGACCACCTCGCCGCGGGAGTTGGTGGGGAACGCCAGCTCTCTGGGCAGGGCCGCGTACACCGGTGTTCCGTCGTCCGCGGTCACATGCCGGTAGGCCGAGACCGTCGACGTCGTCGTGGTGAGCAGGACCAACGCGAGCACCGTCGCCAGTACGGGGCGCCGCTGCCAGAAGCGGGGGCGCAGACGGGGCAGACGGGCCGGCGTGGCGACGTCCGCGGCCTTCGTCACGCGCGGCAGCAGCGCCGCCGCGGCGACGCGTTCCGCGTGCGTACGGGCGAGGCAGTCGGTGATGATCTCCCGCCAGTTTTCGGGGAGTTCGGGGGAGAGGCGTAGTTCCTCGGTGCCGCGGGCGTAGCGCGTGGCTGCGTCTG
>NZ_LGUR01000033.1 GCF_001270495.1 Streptomyces viridochromogenes | reverse complement strand
CCCCATGCCCCGCCCCGGCCCGCCCGCCCCGGCCCCGTCGACAGCGACACCGCCGCCACCGCCACCGCCGCAAAGCGCACACGGCGTGACTCTGCGTATCCACCCCCGCAAGACAGCCCTGCATCCCGCATACAGCCCATCCACCGCCCACCCACCGCACAACCACCGCCCAACGACCCCCGGAACTCGCATCTTGCTGTGCGACCCGCTCCGACATGGCGAGTCTTAACGGAAGCTTGACGCCACCAACCCTCCGATCCATGGGCCCGTGCGTCACTCTCTGCTTACGCTGGTGCCGCCGTCCGCGTGATGGCCGGAACCACACGCCGACCCGCGTCGACCCGCACATCAGGAGCACGCCGATGGCCACGACCGAACACCCCCCGCCCAGTCGCGTGCGCGCCTGGATGCTGGAGGGTCTGTCCGACATGGGCAAGGGCCAGGGCCGAGCGGAGGAAGAGCCGACCGAGTCCAAGCTGGAGCACAAGGGCCAGCCCTGGTACCGCGTCATGTGTCTCACCGGCGTCGACTACTTCTCGACCCTCGGCTACCAGCCGGGCATCGCGGCCCTCGCGGCGGGCCTGCTGTCCCCCATCGCCACGATCGTGCTCGTGATCGTCACTCTGGCGGGAGCCCTGCCCGTGTACCGGCGGGTGGCCGAGGAGAGCCCTCACGGCCAGGGCTCGATCGCGATGCTGGAGCGGCTCCTGACCTTCTGGAAGGGCAAGCTCTTCGTCCTGACCCTGCTCGGCTTCGCCGCCACCGACTTCCTGATCACCATCACCCTGTCGGCGGCCGACGCCTCCACCCACCTGGTCGAGAACCCGCACCTGAACAGCGCACTGCACGACAAGCAGATGCTGATCACCCTCATCCTCGTGGCTCTCCTCGGCGCGGTCTTCCTCAAGGGCTTCCTGGAGGCGATCGGCGTCGCCGTCGCCCTGGTCGGCGCCTACCTCGTGCTGAACGCCGTCGTCGTGGCCGTCGGCCTGTATCACGTCGCCACCGAGGGACACGTGGTCACCGACTGGTCCAACGCCCTCACAGCCGAACACGGCAATGTCTTCGTCATGATCGGCGTGGCACTGATCGTCTTCCCCAAACTCGCGCTCGGCCTCTCCGGATTCGAGACCGGCGTCGCCGTGATGCCGCACGTCAAGGGCGACCCCGGCGAGACCGAGGAGCAGCCCAAGGGCCGGATCCGGGACACGAAGAAGCTGCTCACCACCGCCGCCGTGATCATGAGCTGCTTCCTGATCGCGACGAGCTTCATCACCACACTGCTGATCCCTGAGAAGGAGTTCGAGTCGGGCGGCCAGGCCAACGGCCGCGCGCTGGCGTTCCTCGCCCACGAATACCTCGGTGGCGCCTTCGGCACGGTCTACGACGTCTCGACGATCGCCATCCTGTGGTTCGCCGGCGCCTCCGCCATGGCCGGGCTGCTCAACCTGATGCCCCGCTATCTCCCGCGCTACGGCATGGCACCGCACTGGGCCAGGGCCGTGCGCCCCATGGTCATCGTCTTCACCCTGGTCGCCTTCCTGGTCACCTGGATCTTCGACGCCGACGTCGACGCCCAGGGCGGCGCCTACGCCACGGGCGTGCTGGTCCTCATCAGCTCCGCCGCGATCGCCGTGACCATCGCGGCCCGCGAGGCCGGCCAGCGGAACTGGTTCATCGGCTTCGCGGTCATCTCGGCGGTGTTCCTCTACACGACCGTGGTGAACGTCATCGAACGCCCCGACGGTGTGAAGATCGGCGCCTGCTTCATCGCCGGCATCATCCTGGTCTCGCTCCTGTCCCGGCTGGCCCGCGCCTTCGAGCTCCGCGTGACCGACGTGACGCTGGACGACATGGCGGAACGTTTCGTCAGGGACATGGCCAGCCGCAAGATCCGGTTCATCGCCAACGAGCCCGACCGGCGGGACAAGGCGGAGTACCGCGACAAGATCGAGCAGATCCGGGCCGACAACGACGTCCCCGGCCAGGAGGACTTCGTCTTCGTCGAGGTGACGGTCACCGACCCGTCCGAGTTCGAGGCCGGCCTGACCGTACGCGGCGAGGTCCTGCACAACCGCTACCGCGTCCTGACCCTGGAGTCCTCCTCCATCTCCAACGCCCTGGCCGCGCTGCTCCTGCACGTCCGCGACACCACCGGCTGCATCCCGCACATCTACTTCGAGTGGACCGAGGGCACCCCCTTCGCCAACTTCCTGCGCTTCTTCCTCTTCGGCCAGGGCGAGGTCGCCCCGGTCACCCGCGAGGTGCTGCGCGAGGCCGAACCCGACCGGGAACGCAGGCCCCGGGTGCACACCGGCTGAAACGGCCGCGGCCATCAGGATCGCGTCAAGGTTGCGCCGTAAGGCGTCAGAGCGCCGCAGGGACAGGGCCGTTCCGACGCTGTGGCCCCTACCGTCTGCACTGTGCAGGGA
Organism: Streptomyces viridochromogenes; assembly: GCF_001270495.1. Classification (GTDB taxonomy): domain Bacteria; phylum Actinomycetota; class Actinomycetes; order Streptomycetales; family Streptomycetaceae; genus Streptomyces; species Streptomyces viridochromogenes_A. The sequence goes on along the minus strand of NZ_LGUR01000033.1, from coordinate 5,686 downwards.
AGCGGACCGCGTCCGGCCGCGACCGGCGACCGCCACTGGCGTGGCAGCGCCCGGTTCGCCCTGGGCTGCGCCCTGGCGTTCCTCGGCATGACCCTGCTGGTCGACCTGGACGGGGAGAGCCTGACGCCGGCACGCACCCTGCTGTGGCTGGCCCTGACCGCCGTACTCTTCACCATCCTCCTCCCCCAGCGCGTGACCGCCGGCCCCGGCTGGCTGGAGGTCCGTGGCCTCGTACGACGGCAGGCGGTGCGCACGGACGAGCTGGTGGCCGTACGTCAGCACGGCCGCGTCTCCGCCCTCCTGACCCTGCGCGACACGGACGGCTGCCGCCTGGACCTGGACCCACGGATCCTGGTCGCCAACCCCTTGCTGTGGCACGAGTTGGACACCGGGGTACGCCGCTCACGGGAACGCGGCACGCTGCTCGAAGGCACGGACGTACTGGAGCGGCTGGGGCACCAGATCGACGACGCGACGGTGCAGGCGGTGCTGAGAGCGTCGGGCTTCTTCTGAACGGCGTGCGCCGCAATGGCGGCCACCGCACGTGACCGGGCGCCCGACGCCACTACGGTAGGGACGAGCGTCCGCAAATCCACATAATTCCTACGTACCGCGCGATACCCCACCGTCTGCGAGGCGTCCCACATGAGCCTGAGCACCCGCAACCAGCTCCCCGGCACGGTCACGGCCATCACCCCCGGCGAGGTCATGGCCACCGTCAAGGTCCACCTCAACGGCGGCCAGGACCTCACCGCGGCGATCACCCTCGACGCCGTCGAAGACCTCGGCCTGGCCGAAGGAACCGCCGTCACCGCTTTGGTGAAGGCAACGGAGATCTCCCTCTCCACCACCCCGATCAAGGGCCTGTCCATCCGCAACCAACTCCCCGGCACGGTCACCGGCATCGCCACGGGCGGCGCGATGGCATCGGTCAAGATCGCCGTGGAGGGCGCCGCTCTGACGGCGGCCATCACCAGGGACGCCACCACCGACCTGGCCCTCTCCCCCGGAATGCCGGTCGTCGCGCTGGTCAAGGCGACGGAGGTGGCGCTGACCACGGCATGAACGCACAAGGGCTCCGCCCCGGCCACCTGCGGCCGGGGCGGAGCCCTTCGTATGCCTAACGCCTGTACATCAGCCTTCGTACGCATCCATCGGCGGGCAGGAGCACACCAGATTCCGGTCACCGAAAGCCTGGTCGATCCGGCGCACCGGCGGCCAGTACTTGTCGGCGACCGACACACCGGCCGGGAACACGGCCTCCTCCCGGCTGTACCCGTGCTCCCACTCGCCGCCCAGCGCGCCCGCGGTGTGCGGAGCGTTCCGCAGCGGGTTGTCGTCGGCCGGCCAGTCACCCGACCCGACCTTCTCGATCTCCGCACGGATGGCGATCATCGCCTCGCAGAAACGGTCGAGTTCGTTCAGGTCCTCGGACTCGGTCGGCTCGATCATCAGAGTCCCGGCCACCGGGAACGACATCGTCGGCGCGTGGAAGCCGTAGTCGATGAGCCGCTTGGCCACGTCGTCCACGCTCACCCCGGTCGCCTTGGTCAGCGGCCGCAGATCGATGATGCACTCGTGCGCGACGAGCCCGCCCGGCCCCGTGTAGAGCACCGGGTAGTGCGGCTCCAGCCGCTTGGCGATGTAGTTGGCGGACAGCACGGCCACCTGCGTGGCCCGCTTGAGCCCCTCGCCACCCATGAGCCGTACGTACGCCCAAGAGATCGGCAGGATCCCCGCGGAACCCCAGGGCGCGGCCGAGATCGGCCCGACACCCGTCTCCGGACCGGCGGCAGGCTGCATCGGGTGGTTCGGCAGATACGGCGCCAGATGCGCCCGCACACCGACCGGCCCGACACCCGGACCGCCACCGCCATGGGGAATGCAGAAGGTCTTGTGCAGATTCAGATGCGAGACGTCGCCGCCGAAGTGGCCCGGCTTGGCAAGTCCCACAAGGGCGTTGAGGTTGGCGCCGTCGACGTACACCTGCCCGCCGGCCTCGTGCACCTGCGCACAGATGTCGGCGACGTGTTCCTCGAACACACCGTGCGTCGACGGATACGTGATCATCAGCACCGACAGCTCGTCGCGGTACTGCTCGATCTTCGCCCGCAGATCCTCGACGTCGATCTCACCGTCCCCGGCGGTCTTCACGACGACGACCTTCATGCCGGCCATGACGGCGCTCGCGGCATTGGTGCCATGAGCGGAGGACGGAATCAGACACACGGTCCGCTGCTCGTCCCCGTTGGCCCGGTGGTACCCGCGTACGGCGAGCAGACCGGCCAGCTCACCCTGGGACCCTGCGTTGGGCTGCAACGACACCTTGTCGTAGCCGGTGACCTCGGCGAGACGTTCCTCCAGCTCGCGGATGAGCGTCAGATAGCCCTGCGCCTGCTCCGCGGGGGCGAAGGGGTGCAGCTGCCCGAACTCCGGCCAGGTGACCGGCTCCATCTCGGTGGTCGCGTTCAGCTTCATCGTGCAGGACCCCAGCGGGATCATGCCCCGGTCCAGCGCGTAGTCGCGGTCGGCGAGCCTGCGCAGGTAGCGCAGCATCGCGGTCTCGGAACGGTACTGGTGGAAGACGGGGTGCGTGAGGTACTCGTCGCTGCGCAGCAGCCCGCCCGCAAGAGCGTCCTCGGTCCCCGCGTCCAGCGCCTCGATGTCCCCCTCGACCCCGAACGCCGTCCATACGGCACCCAGCTGGGCCCGGTTCGTGGTCTCGTCGCAGGCGACGGACACGTGGTCGGCGTCGACGAGGTGCAGATTGACGCCGTTCTGCCGAGCTGCGGCGACGATCTCGGCGGCCTTCGAGGGCACCCGTACGGTCACCGTGTCGAAGTAGGAGCCATGCACGACCTCGACGCCACCGGCAGCGAGCCCGGCGGCCAGAACGGCGGCATACCGATGAGTGCGCCGGGCGATGCCGCGCAGCCCCTCGGGCCCGTGGTAGACGGCGTACATCCCGGCCATGACAGCGAGCAGCACCTGCGCCGTACAGATGTTGCTGGTCGCCTTCTCCCGCCGGATGTGCTGCTCACGCGTCTGCAGCGCCAGCCGGTAGGCCTTGTTCCCATCGGCGTCCACGGACACACCCACGAGCCGCCCCGGCAGGCTGCGCGCGAACTTCTCCTGTACGGCCATGTAGCCGGCGTGCGGACCGCCGAAGCCCATCGGCACACCGAACCGCTGCGTCGTCCCGACCGCGATGTCCGCCCCGAGCTCACCGGGCGACTTCAGCAGCGTGAGCGCGAGCAGATCGGCGGCGACGGTGACGAGAGCGCCAAGCTCATGGGCCTGCTCGATGACGGGCTTGATGTCCCGTACGGCACCGGACGCGCCCGGGTACTGCAGGAGCACACCGTTGATCTCACGCGAGGCGAGGTCGGCCGGAATCCCGCCGCTCAGGTCAGCGACGACAACCTCGACCCCCGTGGGCTCGGCCCGGGTCTCGATCACGGCGACAGTCTGCGGCAGCACATCCGCGTCGACCAGGAACAGCCCCTTCTTGTTCTTGCCCATGCGCCGGGACAGGGACATGGCCTCGGCCGCCGCCGTCCCCTCGTCGAGCAGCGAGGCGCCGGAGGTCGGCAGCCCGGTGAGGTCGGCGACCACGGTCTGGAAGTTGAGAAGCGCCTCGAGCCGCCCCTGCGAGATCTCGGGCTGGTACGGCGTGTAGGCCGTGTACCAGGCCGGATTCTCCATGACGTTCCGCAGGATGACCGGCGGCGTGAAGGTCCCGTAGTACCCGAGCCCGATCATGGAATCGAGCACCTGATTGCGATCGGCGAGCGACCGCAGCTCGGCGAGCACCTCGGCCTCGGTCCGCGCCCCCGGCAGATCAAGAGAGTCGGCGTTCTTGATCACATCCGGCACGGCGGCGGCGGTGAGCTCGTCGAGCGAGCCGTACCCGACATGCGCGAGCATCTTGGCCCGAGCCTCATGATCAGGACCAATGTGGCGCTGCTCGAAAGGGATCCCCTGTTCGAGCTCGGAGAGCGGAATGCGATGGGCGGTCATTGCGGAGGCCTCCTGGTCTGACACGACCTTCGAGGGGCACCACGGCGCGGGTACCCGGACGGCCTCCCCCTCTGTCATCTCAACCTGAGAGCTTCACCGGGTCACCACAGGGTTCCCGGTTTTCACCGTCGGTGAGAGCGGAGGCCATCGACACCCGCCCTGCTTTCCAGAGTGACCTCGTCCGTGCGGTACGTGTGCCTGAGAGATTCCGGGGAGGATTTGCTCCTTCGGCGCCTCCGGATGGTGTCCGGAGGACTCTCCCGCACGGGGTCAGCAGCCGCTAGCAAGCCTACCAGCGGGGTCAACGCACGAACCTTCGAGTGGCCGCGCTCCCCAATGTGCCTTTTCGTAGTGCTTACGGATGAGTTGCGACCAGTGGAGGGCCCGTGCAGACCGACATCGATCCGCGCAATCTGATCGGCCGCAAGGCCTTCGACCGCAACGGCACCAAGATCGGCACCATCGACGAGGTCTACCTCGACGACGCGACCGGAGTCCCGGAATGGGCCGCGATACGCACCGGCCTCTTCTCCCGGGACGCCTTCGTCCCCCTGGAGCCCAGCGAACTGGTGGAGGGCGCCCTCCAGGTCCCCTTCGACCGCGCCCTGATCAAGGACGCCCCCGACTTCGGCGTCGGCCGCCACCTCTCCCCCGAACAGGAACTCCAGCTCTACCACCACTACGGCCTCGACGTAGCCCCTCCGTCCCCACCCCCGGACCACGACTTCGGCAACCTGGCAGGCACGGAGACCCCAGAAGACAACGGCCCCAGACCAACCCACCCACACCCCTGACCACCACCCACCGGCACAGCTACGGCCGCCCCCTGCAGGACGAGCAGCCCACCCACGGACCCACCTCCAGCCGTCCCGCCCCAGGACCCAAGGCTGCGGCCCCACCTCGTGCTGCGCCGCCCCGCCGCCACAGCCCCGACTCCCCGCCATGCACAGCCGCAGACCCGCCTCCAGCACGCGCGCCCGCAGGCACCTGAACTCGGACCACCTCACAGCGTGCGAAGCTGCAGCACCACCTCAGGCTGCGCCACCCGCCGCCACACCAGCACACCACCTCAGACCCGACCGCCCGAGGCCCACAGCCGCACACACGCCTCGAGCACGGACCGCACCACCAGCACGACTGCCGAAACCACCCCAAGACGGCCCGTCCCCCCGCCACAGCACGGACACCCAACAGGACAGGCAGCCCACCGGCACAGCGCCGGACACCCCCAGAACGCCCACCCAGCCTGCGCGCCTGTCGACACCACTCCAGGAACGGCCACCCCACCGACACAGCGACCGGCACCCCCAGGACGGACCACCACCCGGCCTACGCTCCCGTCGACACCACCGCAGGAACAGCCACCCCACCGACACAGCGGCGGACGCCACCTCAGGCGGCCCACCCCAGCCTGCGCAGCCGCCCACGACAGCCCGCCCCATCGGCCCCAGCAACGGTCGGACGCCCGAACGGCCCGGCCCCACAGACATAGCTGCCGCGGCCCGCAGCACGCGCGCCCGCCCCACAACAAGCGTAGCTGCGGGCAGTCGTGCCGCTGGGGCGGCACGGGTGGGCGCAGCGGCACCCCGCTGGCGCGGGCAAGCCTTCCTCCCCCGGCCCCCCCACCCACCCTGGTGAGCAATACCCCGCACGCCCACTTCCACCC
>NZ_LGUR01000032.1 GCF_001270495.1 Streptomyces viridochromogenes | reverse complement strand
CCCCACCTCCATCCCCGCCCCCCGGCCCCTCGACTACGTGGGCGACGGCCCTCCCACCTACGCCGCCGCACCCACCGCTCTCCCGCCGGCGGACCCCGACGACCTGGACGACCTGGTCGCCGACACCGTCCTCGACGGCGCCCGGTACGGCGCCTGCACCCTGCGCGCCGTGTCCCTGCGCGGGGACTCCGCCCGCTACCGGGGTGAACCCCGCCGCGACTCCCTCCTCACCGCCCGCTTCGGCACCGGCGAACACGCGCTGATCCTGGTGGCGATGGCCACCGGCGCCCGAGCCACCCCGGGCGCACACCGCGCCGCGGCCGAGGCATGTCACTGGATCGGGCGCGCCGTCGGCCGCAGTCACCCGAAGCTCGCGGCGGACATAAGGGCCGCCAGGCGCGGCGACCTGAAGTCGGGCCTGCACCGCCTCACCGACCGCAGCCTCGGCAAACTCCGCGCCAGCGCAGCGGAACAGGGCATCGAACCCGAGGAGTACGCGGCGACCCTGCGCTGCCTCCTCCTCCCCGCCGACCCGGAGTGCCGTACGCGCGTCTTCTTCGGCGTCGGCGCGGGCGGACTCTTCCGCCTGCGGGACGGCGAATGGCAGGACATCGAGCCCCGCGTCACCGAGATCACCGGCGAGCCCGTCGTCGGCTTCGGCTCACTCCCCGCCGAGACCCCCGAGGGCGACCGCCTCACCATGGACCTCGGCATCACCACACCCCCGAGCCCTTACGACCCGGCCCCCGAGCCGCCCCGCGAGCCCTTCCGCTTCCGCGCCTCCGTGGCCCGCCCGGGCGACACCCTCCTGATGTGCACCGGCGGCCTGGCCGACCCCCTGCGCGGCGAACCCGAACTCGCCGCCCACCTCACCGGACGATGGTCCGACCCGGAGCCGCCGGGGCTCGCCGAGTTCCTCGCCGACGCCCAGGTCCGGGTGAAGGGGTACGCCGACGACCGTACGGCCGCGGCGGTGTGGGAGGCGTAGCCCGCCGCGGTACGGCTCACTCGTACGGCGCCCACTCACGCGCCGAGGTGTCGTAGGCGTAGTTCGGCAGGCCCTTGGTGCTGGTCGTGCGGAACGGGCGGCCGTGGTCGTCGATGCGGGCCGTGCCGGTGCGGCCCTGCGAGGACCAGTCCAGTTCGAGATACCAGTTGCAGTCGCAGCCGTCCGTCCGCGCGTCGACCAGCAGCACCTCCGGGTCCTCGGCGGACACGCGGTACGGCAGCTTCATCGCCGGGATCGTGGTGCCCGAGTCGTTGCCGTCGGCCGGGCGGGCGATGGGCCGGTCCTTGTCCAGGTCGACGTCGAAGTAGCGGGGCGTCAGCGCTCCGCCACAGCCGTGGTCCATGGCGTACGACGTGCCCTGGACGGGTGCCGCGCGGCCGGCGACGCGCACGCGCAAGGCCTCCAGGACCACGGCCGTGGACGTCCGCCCCTGCACGGTGATCTCCACCATCGTCTGCCCGCCGTGCACCGCGCCCTGCGATCTCGCCCAAATCTCGGCGTCCTGCGGGGGCGGCGGCGGGGGCACCTGCTGCGAGGGCTTGGTGATGACGTAGTCGTGGCCGCAGCCGGCCTGCCAGACATGGGAGTTGGCGCTCCAGGTGAGGGGCGCGCCGGCCGGGGGCTGCTGCGCACCGGACTTCTCCGAGGGGCGGTCGGAGGGTCCCGTGGGCTTCGCCGAGGGCTTCTTCGATGTCGGTGCGCCGTCCGAGGGAGTCGGCGTGGTGGGGGAGTGCTTCGGCGACGCGGTCGAGGTCGGGCCGGGAGTGCCGGCCGTCGGCGTACGCGTCGGATCGGCGCCCTGGACGGAGTCGCTCGCTCGGGAACGGTCGTCGTCCGGCAGGGCGGAGAGACTGCCGAGAGTGGCGAGAAGCGCCGTCGCCACGGCCGCGGAGACCAGGAGGCGCCGGCGGCGGTACCAGGGGCGGTGGGCAGGTGCGCCCGGTGTCGGCCCTTCGGCCGCCTCCGTGGAGGAGTCGGCCGGAGGACAGGCGGCCGCAGAGGACGGGGCCCCGTCCGCGCGGTCCGTTGCCGCAGGACCCGCCGTACGCGACCGCTGGCGCGCCGCCACCGCCAGGATCCAGCGCCGGTGCAGCTCCAGCCGCTCCTCCGGCGTCGCCTCGCACAGGGCGGCGAAGCGTTCCACGGGGGCGAAGTCGAGCGGGACCGCGTCACCGGCGCAGTAGCGGTGCAGCGTGGAGGTGTTCATGTTCAGGCGGCGGGCCAGCTGACCGTAGCTGCGGTCGGTGCGGTCCTTCAGACGCCTGAGCAGCGCCGCGAACTCCTGGACGTCGTCGTCCTGTGCTGCAGACACCGTTCCCCCGTGTCCTCACCGTCCCGGGACGGCATCCCAGGCACTCCATATACCTGCACGTCAGAAGGGCTGGGATGGTTCCACCGTCGCGGATCGGGTGTGGGAGCTTGCGGCCGTCCGCTGTGACGGCTGATGCTCTTGGTGTCGCACCGACCAGGGCCGGACGGACCAATCCGCCATAGGTGACGACCACTTTCGATCGTTCACGCTCTCATCTCGCTCATCGCACTCATCTCATTCACGGGGGTACACCCATGTCCAAGCACACTCGGACCGGCACGCTCGTCGCACTCGCCGTCGCCACTCTCGCCGCCGGTGCCGCACTCACCGCCGCGCCGGCCGGCGCCGCGACGAAGGCGCCCGCGCCGAAGTTCCTGTCCGCGTCCCAACTCCCGCCGCACCCCTCCTCCGACTGGACCGCCGACAAGGTCACCGACGGTGTCCCGGAGGAGATGCAGTACTGCTTCGGCGAGGCGCTGCTCGCCTACGACTCCCGCTACCGCACTTTCCGCACCGAGCTGGAGACCAACGCCCAGCAGCTCAACGTCGTCGTCGGTGACAGCGCCAAGGCCAAGGCCCTCGCCACCCGCCTCGACAAGGAGGCCAAGCGCTGCGTCGCCCGCATGGACGCCGCCCCGGACGTCGAGGCCGACTACAAGAGCTACGGCACTCTGCCGGTCGAGGAGGGCGCCCGCGTCCACGGCTTCGCGACCCGCGCCTCGTGGGGGGCCATGGACGTCCACCTCCTCTCCGTCGGCCGGGACGGCGGCACCGTCACCGTCGTGCAGTGGGGGCAGATGGGCGACTTCACGCACGCGCCGGTGAAGGACTTCAGGAAGACGACCACCACCGCGGTCAACAAGCTCTACTGACCACCACACCAGCGGGGCCGCCCTCCCGGACGGGGGTCGGGCGGGCGGCCCCGCACTCACCCGCACTCACCCTCACTCATCCGCTCTCACCACGGCGGAACCAGGGCTGAACAAGCGAGTTCCGGCCAGTTTCGTCGGCCGCGGGGCTCGGCACGGGGCGTCCGCGTCGACGGAACCCCGATGCCGAGCCCTCAACTGCCCCATGCCCGCGTCACATACGGCCGGAACGGCAGCGGGGCATCGGCAGCCGGGCCGATCCCCTCCGGTCACGACGCCCGTGCGCGGGTCGGCTCGAAGCCGTGCGGGACTGCCCTGGTCGGCCGCTCGCGGCCGGAGCGGATGCACCGCCCCGCCTCCTCTCGCCGGATGCCGGCCGTCGGCCCGGAAACCGGGCCGACGGCCGGTGACCGACTCGGTTCGGTCGTCGCGCACGGCGGCTTCCGGGCGTCCGGTGGGCGCCGTTCCGGGTTTCATGCACCCGGCGTGCGCCGCCCCAACCATGGCCGAACACCTGGTCGTTGACGATTCGACATGACTGGCGCGCCGCAGCCTTGGGAAATGCTTCCCGTGAACGTGTTCGAGCCAGGAGGGGAACCGACATCGGCACGCGGGCGGGGGTCATGAAGAGGCAGGCACGAGGAGGCGGTCCCATAGCGTACGGGGCCTCCTCTGTGGAGACAGCGGAGGACGAGGCCGCGAGTGCGGGGGAGCTCGCGCAGAAGCCTCAACTCAGGCGCAGACTCGGGCGGGCGGACCTACGGGCCGTACCGGAGGCACGCAGGGCCCTGCGCGACCTGTTGCGGCAATGGGGGAGGCCCGGACGATCGGACATAGCCGAACTGCTCACCAGCGAGCTCGTCACCAACGCGATCGTCCACACCGACCATGAGGCGGTCCTGACGGCGACCGTCGGACCGGACGGACTCCGAGTGGAGGTACGGGACTTCGTGGCCCGCCGGCCCAGACTGCGCGTACCGATCGCCGACGACGGTACGAACGGCAGAGGTCTGGTCCTGGTCGAGTCCCTCGCGGACGCCTGGGGTGTGCAGCCGCACGGGGTGGGGAAGGCGGTGTGGTTCGAACTCGGCGCCAGTGCCGCATGACGCCGTACGAGAAGACGGGAAGGGGCGCGACCCGAGCCCCGGGTCGCGCCCCTTCCCGTCGATGAGAGGCGTTCTCAGCCGAACTGCTGCTCAAGATCCTTGAGCTTGCGCTCCAGGGAGTCGAGCCGCGGCAGCGCCATTGTGTCGTCCTCCGCGGTGAGGTCGACGGAGACCGGGTCAGAACCGGTGCGAACGGGCTGAAGGGAGGGACGCGAGCGTACGGGCAGCTGCTCCGCCGTGGATATGGCAGGCTCCGCGGTGACTTGGGCCGAGGCACGCTCCAGAGCCTGCGTCTCGACCTGTCGGCCGCCACGGCCCACGAAGCCTCGGTGGCCCCGGCTGATCGCCTTCAACTGGGCCCGCTCCATGCGCTGCTGGTCGCGGCGGCGCAGCCGGGTCTCTTCCTTCTGCCGCTTGTCCTCGCGGACCTCGTCGACCGCCTCGTCCAGGCTGCGCACGCCCTCCAGGAGCATCAGCGACCAGGCCTTGTAGGTCTCGCGAGGGGCCCGCAGCCAGCGGACGATGCGGATCTGCGGGAGGGGCCTCGGCACCAGACCCTGCTCACGCAGGGCGGCGCGGCGGGTCTGCTTCAGCGCCCGGTCGAACAGCACCGCCGCGGAGAGGGACATGCCGGCGAAGAAGTGCGGGGCGCCGTCGTGGCCGATGCCCCTGGGCGCGTGCACCCAGTTGAACCAGGCCGCGGCGAACGCGAACGTCCACACGAGTATCCGGGAGCCGAGGGCCGCGTCACCGTGGCTGGCCTCGCGGACGGCGAGCACGGAGCAGAACATCGCCGCCCCGTCGAGGCCGAACGGCACGAGGTACTGCCAGCCGTTGGTGAGGCCGAGGTTCTGCTCACCGAAGCCGACCAGGCCATGGAAGGAGAGGGCCGCGGCCACCGCCGCACAGCAGAACAGCAGGACATAGGAGACGGTGCCGTAGATGGCTTCCTTGCGCCTACGGCGCTCCTCGCTGCGCTCCCACGAGTCGTCCGCGCTCGCGTCCTTCCCCACGGTCTTCCCGCGCCGGAGCACCGCTATCGCCGCCAGCAGGCCCAGGAGCAGGACGGCGCCCGGAAGCAACCAGTTCAGCGATATGTCGGTCAATCTCATCTGGGGTCCCTTGCATTGGGATAGGGCGTAACGCCCGCCATAGTGGCCCAATCTCACTGGCCCTCAGGGGGTTTCGGGGCAAGAGGCCGCCAAGGAAGTGCAAGGGAATGCCCAGGGCGGCGTTCTGCTCGAACTGCCGCTTGAGGGGCGGGAGTTGAGTTCGAGCAACACTACCCGTGCGGGTGGTTCCACGGAAAGTTCCTGCGCGGAGTGAGGAAATTGTGAAACGCCTGTAACCGTGACGGGTGCCCTGCTCGCGGGTGATCTTACGGCACGGCGGCTTTCGGCCGTGCCTGAGGGTGCCTCAACTGGCGGCGGCCAGAAGCCTGGTGACCCGGTCCGCGTCGCAGGTGCGCGGGCAGGTGGGGCAGGTGTCCGCGGGGCGCAGTGTGTAGAACATGCAGCAGCTCGCCCGGTCCCGGGTGGGCAGGGACTCGCCGTTCGGGCCGGTGAGTTCACGGAAGGCGGCCGAGCCGACGTACGGCTTCGTCGCGCCCGGCAGCAGCAGCTCCAGCTCGCGCCGCGCTCGCTCCTGTTCCCCGTCGCCGAACAGGTGGGCGACGTACCACAGGCCCTCGACGACCTCGTCGGTCGCCATGCCCCACAGTGCCCGCCCGCGCCGCCGCATGCGCGGGCCGAAGCCCGCGAGGACGGGTTCGAGGTGCTCCGCGACAGCGGCCCGCACCTCGGTGCGCAGGGCCTCCTCGTCGGGTACGACCCGTGCGCCGGGCAGGGTGGCGGCCGGGTCGCCGGGAAGGCAGGCGAACGTGGTGGGGCGGGCCGCCAGGCGGCCTATGGGGAGGCCAGGGGCCGTGCGGTCGTAGGAGACATGCGTCACGGGGAAGCGGGGGACGCGGCGGAGCAGGAACCAGGGCACGGTGATCAGCAGGCAGGCGGGCCAGGCGTACCGGTGCAGGCCGAAGCTGGCGACGACGTCCGTGCGTGCGGACTGTCCGTAGTCCCGCAGTATCTGCGCGTCGTCCCAGGCCAGGAAGGTGTCGAGGCCGGTGTCGCCCTCGGCGAGCGCGGCGGCGGTGATCCAGCCGCCGTGCTGGGGGACCGGTGTGCCGGCGGGCGGCTGGGTGATGTCGAGCCCCGGGAAGACCTTGGTGAGACGGGTGTACGCGTCCGCTAGGGCCGAGGGGGGCACAGGCATTCCGGACCACCGATCCGCGAGGATTCAAAGGTAAGGCTTACCTTACCCAAGATCGCTGTGATTTGAACTGTCGCGTTCTGCGCCTAAGGTGCTTGACGGGCGAGTAACAACCAGCCGTAATGACCCCAAGTACCGATACGTCCGGAGGAGGACCCGTGAAGCAGGGCGCGCAGGGCTCCGCGGGAACGGGGATTTCGCAGGTGTCGGACACATGTGGGGGAACGGGTGTGGGTGTGGGTGTGGGCACGGGTGTGAGTGCCGGCCCCGGCGAGGCGCGGGTGCCGTCGCAGGCGCGGCCCGCGGACGTGGACCGGAGCGGGGGCGGGGGCGGGGGCACGGGCCGGGGTGTCCCGGCGCCGACGGCTCGTGGTGAGCACATCCACAGCGAGCCGCCCATCCCGCGGCCGCGTGCCGTCGTCCAGCGGGCCTCGGTGCGGGGACAGATCCTCGACGCCCTGCGCACCGCGCTGGTCACCGGTGAGCTGGCGCCCGGGGCGGTCTACTCGGCCCCCGCGCTCGGCGAACGCTTCGGCGTCTCCGCGACGCCGGTCCGTGAGGCCATGCAGCAGCTCGCGCAGGAAGGTGCCGTCGAGGTCGTCCCCAACCGGGGGTTCCGGGTGGTCGAACGCGGCGCGCGGGAACTGGCCGAACTCGCCGAGGTCCGGGCGCTCATCGAAGTCCCGGTGATGCTGCGGCTGGCCCGTACGGTTCCCGCCGAACGCTGGGCGGAGCTACGGCCGTTGGCCGAGGCGACGGCCCGCGCGGCGTCGACCGGCTGCCGGGCGACCTACGCGGAGACGGACCGTACCTTCCACCGGGCTGTGCTCTCCCTCTGCGGCAACGAACAACTCGTTCAGATCGCCGACGACCTCCACCGCCGCGCCCAGTGGCCGCTGGAGACCCCCGCCCGCCCGTCGGGCCGCTGCCACGTGGACCTTCTCGCGGACGCGGCGGAACACACGGCGCTGCTGGACGCGCTGATCGCCGGGAATGTGGATGTGGTGCGCACGTTGGTGGCAGACCACTTCGCGAGCACGCGCTGACGGCTCTTGGGGGTGCGCGCCACGGCATGCCTGCGGCGCCTGTGCGGGTTGGGTGGGGGTGCGTGTAGCGCCTGCGGGTGGGTTGTGGGTCGGGGCCGTGCCGGGGGTGTCCGTCCTCGGTCCGGTGGCTGGCGTACTGCCAGGAGGTGCCGTTTCTTGACACCGGACTCTGCGGGCGGACACCCCCCGACACGTCCCCTCGCCGCCGTACGCGACTGCGGGGCGGTGGGGCTGCGCGCCATTCCTCATCCGCGCCGCCGGCGTCTGCGAGCCCATCCTCCGCCCAACGGGCTTCACCTCGCGCCGTCGGCGGGCGCTTCCGCGGCGGGTTCGGGCATCTTCGGCCGGTCTGGCGTTTGAGGACGGGGACTGCCGTCCCTACCCCCCCGCCCACCTGCAGTTGGCTTCGCCTCAGGGTGGTCGGTCGTTGCTTTTGGGCGCCGGTGTGGGCTTCTTCAGCCGGTCCGGCGTTTGAGGCCGAGGACTGCCGTCCCCAGCCCCCGCCCACCTGCAGTTGGCTTCGCCTCAGGGCGGTCGGTGGTCGCCTTTGGGCGCCGGTGTGGGCTTCTTCAGCCGGTCCGGCGTTTGAGGCCTAGGACCGCCACCCACCCGCAGTCGGCTTCGTCTCGGGGCGGCTGGCGGTCGCCTTTGGGCGCCGGTCCGGATTCTCCAGCCCGTCCGGCGTTTGAGGACGAGGCCCCTTCAGGGCCGATGGGGGTCCAGGGGGCGGAGCCCCCTGGTGGGGTTGAAGGGGCGGAGCCCCTGGGGATGGGAC
>NZ_LGUR01000031.1 GCF_001270495.1 Streptomyces viridochromogenes | reverse complement strand
CGGCGGGGCCGGTGCGGGCGCGGGGGCCCGGCGTGCCCGGTGAGCCGGGTGGGCGGCCGCCGGGAGTCGCCGTACGGGATGCGCCGGTCGGCGTGCGGGGCGGGGCGCCGCCGGGGCGGCGGGTGTCGCGGCGGCTCGGCGGGCGGGGGCCGGGGCGTTGCTGCGTCCTGGTCATGACCTTGTTCATGGGGTCCCCGTTCGAGGGGCCCGGTTGATACCGGGCGGTAACTTCGAGGTTGGTGATCTTGTACGGGGTTCCGGGTGCCGACGGCAAGGAAGCGGGGGCCTCGGTCGGGCGGGCGGAATCTTCACTTATCTGGGTGATGGGCGGGCGCGGAAGGCCGGAACGGCGGGCCTGCACCGGGTGAGTTTCCGGACCGGAGTGGACGCCGGGTGACGGGGTGCGGGGGACTCGAAAGGGGACGCCCGCACGTATCCTGAAGCCCTCCGGGAGGTGCGGGACCCGACCGCCCTCCTCGGGTCCGTGCGGAGCCTTACGAGTACGAAAGCGGTCAGCCATGCGCGTCTACGTCCCCCTGACCCTCCCCGGTCTCGCCGAGGCGTACAAGGGGGGCGAGCTGGGGGCCGAGCCGCTCGTCGCGTACGCCGTCACGCCAGCCTTGCGGGAGTGGTATCTCTCCGACGACATCGAGGAGTTGGAGTACGCGGCGTTGAACCGGGCCGCGCTGGCCTCGCTGCGGCTGCTGGCGGCGGACACGGGGGCGATGAGGCGCCGGGTCGTGGTCGCCGTCGACGTGCCCGACGGGGCGGCCGTCGCCGACCCGGACCGAGGGCTGGACCCGTCGGCGCTGGGCGAGGTGCGGATCGCCGGGGGCGTGGCGCTGGCCAAGGCGGCCTCCGTGCATGTCGACTCGGGTGACGCGGAGGCGGATGTGGCGGCGGCCGCGGAGGCGCTCGCGGCGGCGGACGGCGGGGACGACGACGCGCAGTTCGTCGTGGACGGAGCCGAGGATCATGAGCTGTTGTGGTACGCCACGCAGGAGATCCCGAATCTGGTGGGGCTGGCGGGCTGACTCCGGGACTCGGTCCCAGGTGCCTCGTTGACTCGCTGTTCTCTTGATTGTCAGTGGTGGCGGGTACGGTTTTCGACATGGGGAAGCACGTAGGGGCGCACATCGTCTGGGACTGGAACGGGACCCTGTTCCACGACAATGACGCGATCATCGGGGCGACGAACGCGGCGTTCGGTGAGCTGGGGCTCGCCCCGATCACGATGGAGCAGTACCGGTCGCTGTACTGCGTACCGGTGCCGAAGTTCTACGAGCGGTTGCTGGGGCGGCTGCCGACCGACGCCGAGTGGGAGGTCATGGACGAGACCTTCCACCGGTACTACACCGAGCACCGGGTGACGTGCGGGCTCACCGAGGGTGCGTCGGAACTGCTGGTGGAATGGCGGTCGGCGGGGCGCAGCCAGTCGATCCTCAGCATGTACGGGCATGACGAACTCGTGCCGCTGGTGCGGGGGTTCGGGATCGAGGAGCACTTCATACGTGTCGACGGGCGGACCGGGCCGTCGGGCGGCAGCAAGACCGAGCACATGGTGCGGCACATCAAGGCGCTCGCGAGCGTGGATCCCGCTCGCACGGTGGTGATCGGGGACGCCGCCGACGACGCGGTGGCGGCGCTGCATGTGGGGGCGCGGGCCGTGCTCTACACCGGGGGGTCGCACAGCCGGGCGAGCCTCGAAGGGGTGGGGGTGCCGGTGGTGGACACGCTGGGGGAGGCGGTCGCGGAGGCGGAGCGGTTGGCGGCGTAGCTGAGCGGCTGGCCGGGAGTCGGGAGCCGGGCACGAATGACGAGGTGCCCGGCGGTGTGAGGTGCCTGGCGGTGGGCGCCCGGCGGTGAGACGCCTGGCGGTGAGGTACCCGGTGATGGGGTGCTCCGCGCTCAGGCCGACGTGGGCTCGTGGCTACGTCCGGTGCGCGCCCCGGGTCCTCGGGGCTGTGGACGTCAGGCCACCGGTGCCTTAGCTCGCAGCACCGTCAGGAACTCACGCATCCAGCTGGAGTGGTCCGGCCAGGCGCGGGAGCTGACCAGGGTGCCGTCGACCACCGCCTCGGCGTCCTGGAAGGTGGCGCCGGCCGCCTGCATGTCCAGTTCCAGGGCGGGGTACGCCGTGACGCGGCGGCCGCGGAGGCTGTCGATCGCGGCGGTGAGCAGGGGGCCGTGGCAGATCTGGGCGACCGGCTTGTCGGCGTCGAAGAACGACTTGAGGATCTTGCGGAGTTCGGGGTCGTTGCGGAGGTACTCGGGGGCTCGGCCGCCGGGGATGACGACGGCGGCGTAGTCGCCCGGGTCGACCTCGGAGAAGGCGAGGTCTGCGGGCCAGGTGTAGCCGGGTTTCTCGGTGTAGGTGTCGAAGCCGGGTTCGAAGTCGTGGACGACGAACTGGAGCTGCTTGCGGGTGGGGGCCGCGATGTGCACGTCGTAGCCCTCTTCGCGGAGGCGCTGGTAGGGGTAGAGGACCTCCAGTGACTCTGCGGCGTCGCCGGTGACGATGAGGATTTTCGCTGTCATGTCGGGTGCGCTCCTCTTTTGGCCGTGGTGTGCGTCTCCGTCGGGCCTTAGGGGCAACGTGCCTCGGGGGCGGGGTCTTGCCAAGGGGCTGGGCGGCGTGAGGGTGCCGGGAGGGTGGGTTTCGGTTGCCGGTGGTTGGTGGGTGCGCGGCGTGGCGGCTGAGGCGGGGTGGGTCGCGCAGCCCGGCGCTTACGGGGTGCCGCCTGCGCCCAACCGTGCCGCCCCAGCGGCACGACCGCCCGCAGACTGGGCGGGTGGGGATGCCCCGAGCCGCGCGGTGGCCGGTGACCGTCCGCACCTGCTGTGGCTGGGCGGGTGGGGATGCCCCCCAGCCGTGCGATGGCCGGTGAGCGTCCGCCGCACTCGCTGCCGTCGTGCGATGGCCGGTGGCCGTCCGCCGCACTCGCTGCCGTCGTGCGACGGCCAGAGACCGTCCGCTCCGCCGCACTTCGCTGCTGCTGTGCCGCCGCCGTTCTCGCTGTGCACGTAGGTGTTCCCGGTGTGGGCCGGGCACGGTTGTTTTCGGACACGCGCGTACTGCCGAGGGTGTGGTTTCGCCTCGGTTTCTTGTTTGTGGTTCGGGGCCGGTCCCACATCTCAGCCTCCCCCTCCATGCCCCACCCCGCCAGTTACGCC
Organism: Streptomyces viridochromogenes; assembly: GCF_001270495.1. GTDB lineage: Bacteria > Actinomycetota > Actinomycetes > Streptomycetales > Streptomycetaceae > Streptomyces > Streptomyces viridochromogenes_A. Next base: position 6,203 of record NZ_LGUR01000031.1, on the reverse strand, counting down.
CTTCCCGCCCTGTTTGCCCCTGTGCAGAACGTCAAAGTTCTACCCCCGGTTTTGTACACATACGGCTCATGACGGGCCCCCTGTAAGGAGCGATAGCCTTGGTGGCGTGATCAGTGCGATAGCTCGCGGGGGCATTGTGGCCCCTGCCCTGCGCCCGGGGAGCACGGACGACATCCGTGACCGGGCGGCGGTCGCTGGTCTTCGCGGGCGGGAGGGGGGCGTAAGGGCCCCCGGGGCATCGAGCACACCCCGGGCCCGGACGTCGCAGAGAGCAGCGTCACACCCCTTGGGCAGCTCAAGATTGGCTCATATATCCCCGCTCATCTCACCTCGCGGCATAGCGTCGAAGCAGACCGGACACCCCGCGTCGCGGCGTTATACCGGAGGGGAAGAGACCGTACTTCCTTCTACGTCACGCAACGGCGCGCGACAGGAGCCAGAGGACAATGCAGACCAAGCTGGACGAAGCCAAGGCCGAGCTGCTCGAGAGGGCCGCCCGGGTAGCTGAGAACAGCCCGGTCGGGGGGCACCTACCGACTGGGACGACGGACGAGAGCAGCCCCGGCACCCCGGACCACGACACCGTGCTCTCGTTCCTCCAGCGCTACTACCTGCACACCGCCCCGGAGGACCTCAGCGACCGCGACCCGGTCGACATCTTCGGAGCCGCCTTCTCGCACTACCGGCTGGCCGAGAACCGCCCCCAGGGCACGGCCAACGTGCGGGTGCACACACCCACCGTGGAAGAGAACGGGTGGACCTGCAGCCACTCCGTCGTGGAAGTCGTCACCGACGACATGCCCTTCCTGGTCGATTCGGTGACGAATGAGCTGACCCGGCAGGGGCGCGGCATCCATGTCGTCATCCACCCGCAGGTCTTCGTCCGCCGCGACGTCACCGGCAAGCTCATCGAGGTGTTCACCGCGCCGCCCGCCGGTGAGCTGGCGCACGACACGCACACCGAGTCCTGGATCCACGTCGAGTTCGACCGGGAGACCGACCGCGGCGACCTGAAGCAGATCACCGCCGACCTGCTGCGCGTCCTGTCCGATGTCCGCGAGGCCGTCGAGGACTGGAGCAAGATGCGGGACCTGGCCCTGCGCATGGCCGACGAGCTGGTCCAGGAGCCCCATTCCGACCTGCGGGAGCAGGAGTTCGAGGAGGCCCGCGAGCTGCTGCGCTGGCTGGCCGACGACCACTTCACCTTCCTCGGCTACCGCGAGTACGAGCTGCGCGAGGACGACTCGCTGGCCGCCGTGCCGGGGACCGGGCTCGGCATCCTGCGCGCCGACCCGCACCACGCCGAGGGCGACAGCCACCCCGTCAGCCCGTCATTCGAGCGGCTGCCCGCCGACGCCCGCGCCAAGGCCCGCGAGCACAAGCTCCTCATTCTCACCAAGGCCAACAGCCGGGCGACCGTGCACCGGCCGTCGTACCTCGACTACGTCGGGGTGAAGAAGTTCAACGAGCACGGCGAGGTCGTCGGCGAGCGGCGCTACCTGGGCCTGTTCTCCTCGGCTGCCTACACCGAGTCCGTCCGCCGGGTGCCGGTCATCCGGCGCAAGGTGGACGAGGTGCTGGAGGTCGCCGGGTTCTCGCCCAACAGCCACGACGGGCGCGACCTGCTCCAGATCCTGGAGACCTACCCGCGCGACGAGCTCTTCCAGACCCCGGTCCCCGAGCTCCAGCAGATCGCCACCTCCGTGCTCTACCTGCAGGAACGCCGTCGGCTGCGGCTCTACCTGCGGCAGGACGAGTACGGGCGCTACTACTCCGCCCTCGTCTACCTCCCCCGCGACCGCTACACCACGGGGGTGCGGCTGCGGATCATCGACATCCTGAAGGAGGAGCTCGGCGGCACCAGCGTCGACTTCACCGCCTGGAACACCGAGTCGATCCTCTCCCGGCTGCACTTCGTCGTCCGGGTCCCGCAGGGCACCGAGCTGCCGCAGCTCAGCGACCTGGACAAGGAGCGCATCGAGGCGCGGCTCGTCGAGGCCGCCCGCTCCTGGGCCGACGGGTTCGCCGACGCGCTGAACGCCGAGCTCGGCGAGGAGCGCGCCGCCGAGCTGCTGCGCCGCTACTCCAACGCCTTCCCCGAGGGCTACAAGGCCGACCACACCCCGCGCTCCGCGGTCTCCGACCTCGTCCACATCGAACAGCTCACCGAGGAGAACAACTTCTCACTGAGCCTGTACGAGCCGGTCGGCGCCGCCCCCGAGGAGCGCCGGTTCAAGATCTACCGCAAGGGCGCGGCCGTCTCCCTGTCCGCCGTCCTGCCGGTCCTCACCCGGCTCGGCGTCGAGGTCGTGGACGAGCGGCCGTACGAACTGCGCTGCTCCGACCGCAGCGTCGCCTGGATCTACGACTTCGGCCTGCGTATGCCCAGGGCGGGCGGCGCCGTCGACTATGTCGGTGACGACGCGCGCGAGCGGTTCTCGGAGGCGTTCGCCGCGACCTGGACCGGCAAGGCGGAGAACGACGGCTTCAACGCCCTGGTGCTGAGCGCCGGGCTGTCCTGGCGGCAGGCGATGGTGCTGCGGGCGTACGCGAAGTACCTGCGCCAGGCCGGCTCCACCTTCTCGCAGGACTACATGGAGGACACCCTCCGCAACAACGTCCACACCACCCGCCTCCTCGTCTCCCTGTTCGAGGCGCGGATGTCGCCGGACCGGCAGGCCGCCGGCCGCGAGATCGTGGACGCGCTGCTCGAAGAGGTCGACGCGGCGCTCGACCAGGTGGCGAGCCTCGACGAGGACCGGATCCTGCGGTCCTTCCTCACCGTCATCAAGGCGACGCTCCGCACGAACTTCTTCCAGGAGGCCGCGGGCGGCAAGCACCACGACTACGTCTCCATGAAGTTCGACCCGCAGGCCATCCCCGACCTGCCCGCGCCGCGACCGGCGTACGAGATCTGGGTCTACTCGCCGCGCGTCGAGGGCGTGCACCTGCGTTTCGGCAAGGTCGCGCGAGGCGGCCTGCGCTGGTCCGACCGGCGTGAGGACTTCCGGACCGAGATCCTCGGCCTGGTCAAGGCGCAGATGGTGAAGAACACCGTCATCGTGCCGGTCGGCGCCAAGGGCGGCTTCGTCGCCAAGCAGCTGCCCGACCCGTCCGTGGACCGGGACGCGTGGCTGGCGGAGGGGGTCGCGAGCTACAGGACGTTCATCTCGGCACTGCTCGACATCACCGACAACATGGTCGCCGGCGAGGTCGTGCCCCCGGCGGACGTCGTCCGGCACGACGAGGACGACACCTACCTCGTCGTCGCCGCCGACAAGGGCACCGCGACCTTCTCCGACATCGCCAACGGGGTCGCCGAGCAGTACAACTTCTGGCTCGGTGACGCCTTCGCCTCGGGCGGCTCGGCCGGCTACGACCACAAGGGCATGGGCATCACCGCCCGCGGCGCCTGGGAGTCCGTCAAGCGGCACTTCCGCGAGCTGGGCGTGGACACGCAGAGCGAGGACTTCACGGTCGTCGGCATCGGCGACATGTCCGGTGACGTGTTCGGCAACGGCATGCTGCTCAGCGAGCACATCCGCCTGGTCGCCGCCTTCGACCACCGGCACATCTTCATCGACCCGAAGCCCGACGCGGCCACCTCCTACGCCGAGCGCCGCCGCGTCTTCGAGCTGCCGCGCTCCAGCTGGGAGGACTACAACACCGAGCTGATCTCGGCCGGTGGCGGCGTCTTCCCCCGTACCGCCAAGGCGATCCCGGTCAACGCGCACATCCGCGAGGCCCTCGGCATCGAGGGCAAGGTCGCCAAGATGACGCCGGCCGAGCTGATGAAGGCCATCCTCCAGTCGCCGGTGGACCTGCTGTGGAACGGCGGCATCGGTACGTACGTCAAGGCCTCGACCGAGTCGCACGCGGACGTCGGTGACAAGGCCAACGACGTCATCCGCGTCGACGGCGCCGACCTGCGCGTCAAGGTCGTCGGCGAGGGCGGCAACCTCGGGCTGACCCAGCTCGGCCGGATCGAGTTCGCGCGGCACGGCGGCAAGATCAACACCGATGCCATCGACAACAGCGCGGGCGTGGACACCTCCGACCACGAGGTGAACATCAAGATCCTGCTCAACGCCCTGGTCGCCGACGGCGACATGACGGTCAAGCAGCGCAACAAGCTGCTCGCCGAGATGACCGACGAGGTCGGCCGCCTGGTCCTGCGCAACAACTACGCCCAGAACACGGCGATCGCCAACGCCCTCGCCCAGTCCGGCGCCATGCTCCACGCCCAGCAGCGCTTCATGAAGCACCTGGCCAGGGAGGGGCACCTGGACCGCGCGCTGGAGTTCCTGCCCACCGACCGTCAGATCCGCGAACGCCTCAACGCCGACCATGGCCTGACCGGCCCGGAGACGGCCGTCCTGATGGCGTACACGAAGATCACGGTCGCCGACGAGCTGCTGCACACCTCGCTGCCCGACGACCCGTACCTGAGCACCCTGCTGCACGCGTACTTCCCGACCGCGCTCCGCGAGCGGTTCCCGGAGTACCTCGTCAGTCACCCGCTGCGCCGTGAGATCACCACGACCGTGCTGGTCAACGACACGGTCAACACGGGCGGTACGACGTATCTGCACCGGCTGCGCGAGGAGACCGGCGCCTCGCTGGAGGAGATCGTCCGGGCGCAGACCGTGGCCCGCGCGATCTTCCGCTCGGCGGTCGTGTGGGACGCGGTCGAGGCGCTCGACAACAAGGTCGAGGCAGCCGTCCAGACCAGGATCCGGCTGCACTCGCGCCGCCTCGTCGAGCGCGGCACGCGCTGGCTGCTCAACAACCGGCCGCAGCCGCTGGAGCTCGCCGAGACCGTGGACTTCTTCGCCGACCGGGTGGAGCAGGTGTGGTCGGAGCTGCCGAAGCTGCTCAAGGGCGCGGACCTGGAGTGGTACCAGCAGATCTACGACGAGCTGACCGGTGCCGGCGTCCCGGCCGAACTGGCCACGCGGGTGGCGGGCTTCTCCTCCGCCTTCCCGACGCTGGACATCGTCTCGGTGGCCGACCGCATGGGCAAGGAGCCGATGGACGTCGCCGAGGTCTACTACGACCTCGCCGACCGCCTGCGCATCACCCAGCTCATGGACCGCATCATCGAGCTGCCCCGTGCGGACCGCTGGCAGTCCATGGCCCGCGCCTCCATCCGCGAGGACCTCTACGCCGCCCACGCGGCCCTGACCTCGGACGTCCTGGCCGCCGGCAACGGCACCGCGACGCCGGAGCAGCGCTTCAAGGCGTGGGAGCAGAAGAACGCGGCGATTCTGGGGCGGGCGCGGACGACCCTGGAGGAGATCCAGGGGTCGGAGGCGTTCGACCTGGCCAACCTGTCGGTGGCGATGCGGACGATGCGGACGCTGCTGCGGTCGCACACCTAGGCCGTAGGCCGTAACGGTTCTCAAGCCGTACGTGTGTCAGGGCGCCCCGGACTGTGACAGTCCGGGGCGCTCGTGCATATGGGGCAAAATGGGAATTACAGTGCTCGCGTGAGCACGATGCGGGCCGCGCTGCGAAGAACCACGGTTGCTCCGCAGGTCGCTGCCGTGCTGGTCGTCGTGCTGCTCCTGCTGGTGATCGTCCGGCTTCCGTGGGCCGGTGACCTCGGGATGCACGCGGCGACGGTCGAGCGTCTGCGGCACAGCCTGGTCGACCCCGGTAATCCGCTGGTCGACGCGGACACGCCGAGTCCGTACTACTCGCCGTGGATGCTGGTGCTCGGGTGCGTCGCCCGGCTGACCGGGTTCTCGGTCTTCGTCGTGCTGCGGATCGGGGCGGTGGTGGGGCTCGGGCTGCTCGTCAGCGGGGTGTGGCGGTACGTGCGGACGCTGAGCGCGCATCCGGCCGCGCCCGCGCTCGCCGTGTTGTGCCTGGTGTTTCTGTGGGGGACCTCGCTGTTCGCCTGGAGCGGGTTTCTCGGGCTGAACTCGCTGGCGTTGACCGTGTCGTATCCGAGTGTGTTCGCGCTCGGGCTGGCCTTTCACTTCTGGGCCTGGCTGGCGAGGGCTGTGCGGGTGGCGCCTGTGGCGCCTGTGGCGCCTGTGGCGCCTGTGGCGCCTGTGGCGCCGGTGGTGGCCGGGTGGGGGGTGTGGATCGGGCTCGGCGGGCTGTGGGCGGTGATTCTGCTGTGCCATCAGTTCTCGGGGGTGGTGGCCACTTTGGGGGCGTTGGCCACGGTGGTCGCCGCGCGGGCGGGGCGGGGG
>NZ_LGUR01000030.1 GCF_001270495.1 Streptomyces viridochromogenes | reverse complement strand
CTGTGTGATCTGCCCCTCGCCCCACACCGCCCCGAGAACCAGCGCCATACCGAGGTTCCCCCGCAGCTCCACACCCGCACCGAACGCGTCGAAGCCCAGCACAGACAGCGACGCGTCCACGGACAGCTCCGTCAGCCAGGCGAGCAACGGCAGCGTCAACGCCGTGGCGATCCCGAGCCGCAGCGCACACCGCCCGGCGAAACGGAGGGCCCCCGGATCCCGTACGCCCCCGGGACCACCCGGGCCCTCCACCGGCGTCCGCACCGCCGTCAGCACCCCTGCGAGCAGCATCATCAGCGCCGCCGCGACCCCCAGCAGCCACACCCGTCCGTCCAGCTCCGCAAGCCTGCCCAGCGTCACGGACTGGTCGGCGTCGCTGTTCAGCAGGTCGTCCAGGGGGTCCGGCAACAGGCCCACCAGCACGCCTGTCGCCTTGCCGTCGAACGGGACGAGCAGGCCGATCGGGATGCCGAGCCACACGCCGTTCGGGGCACCGAGCAGGGCGGCGCCCGCGATCCGCTTGGGGTGGGCGTCGCCGATCGCCGCGTAGGCCGCCGCCGCGAGCCCGGCCGCGACCGCCACCAGCAGCACCGTGACGAGGGCGGACACTGCGGGCCGTACGACGCGGTGCACGGCTTCCCAGCCGCGCGGCAGCGGGGTGCGGCGTGAGGCCAGCAGGGCGATCAGCAGGATGCCGGCGGACCAGCCCAGGCCGCCGAGCAGCGTCGGCGCGATGTCCACCGTGAAGCCGACCGCCGCCTTCGCATCGATGAGGTCGCCGATCTGGTCGGGCAGCAGCCCGCCGATGTCCCCCACTCCGGGGATCTCCAGCCCGCCCCCGCCGCCCCCCGGCAGGTCGTCCAGCCCCAGCGAGCTCCCGTCGATCGTGATGACGTCGTGCCCCGCCCAGGCCAGTCCGCCCAGGGTCGCCACGAACAGGGTGACCACCGCGCCCCCGCGCGCGAGGAGTTCGGCCGGCGCGATCACAACTCCCGCGCCCCGTAAGGACCGTAAGAAGAACCACGACAGCAGCACCGCTCCGACCAGGCTCACTCCCAGTGGCGTGATCTCGATGGCGGTGACCGCCTCCGCGCCCGTCAGCCCGAAAGCGGACACATCGCCGGACGGCGTGACAGAACCACCCGCCCCAAGGGCCACCACCGCCGCGGTCATCGGGCCAAGCGAACTCGTGGTGTCCGCCTCCAGCAGATGCAGTCCGAGTGCCGCCGTGCCCGCCATTCCGATCAACGCCCAGCTCACGCAGGCGATCGCGGACAACAGGATGTCCCCCCACGGCAGCCGCTTGCCGTGCCTCGCGGTCTCGACGTTCGTGGACGCGCTCATGGCAGACCCCCCGATCCGCGGTGCGGCGACTGTTCGCCGCGCATGTCCCCCTCGCGTGGATTACCACTCTCCGGACTGATTTCAACCCCGTCAACGGAACCAGTCGAGGCGCGTGCGCGTGCTCCTCACAAGGCCCGACTTTCGGTCAGGGGGCGGAGCCTGAAATAGTTCCCGACGATGTTCGACATCCCTAGACTCCCTGTGTTGGGGGTAACTCGGGGGACTACTCAGTGGGGCATGGAGTGCCGGAACTCGTACTGGAATTGAATGGACGGACCTGGACGCTCGACGCGTCCAGGTCCTACACCCTCGGACGCGATCCGCAGGGTGACATCGTGCTCGACGACGCCAGAGTGTCCTGGCGGCACGCCACGATCAGCTGGAGCGGCCGCAGTTGGGTCATCGAGGACCACGGCAGCACCAACGGCACCTTCGCGCAGGGGCAGCGGATCCATCACCTGGAGATCGGCCCCGGTGCGGCCGTGCACCTGGGCAACGCGACCGACGGACCCCGCCTGAACCTCTCCGGCAGCGCGGGCGCCGTCGCCTCGCCGCAGGCCCAGCCGCAGCAGCAGCCGTACGCCGCGCAGGGCGCGAACCCCGGCTGGGCACCGCAGGCCCCCGCTCAGCAGGCGCCGCACCAGCAGGCCCAGCCGCAGCAGGCCCCGCAGGCCGGCTGGCAGCAGCCGCAGCAGGCCGCCGCGCACATCCCGCAGCAGGCGGGACCCGGTGGTGGCGCGGGGGCGCCGCCGGTCTACGGCGACCGCAGCCCCACCACGTTCCACCAGTTCGCCGTCGGCCGTGTCATGCGCATCGGCCGTGCCCTGGAGAACGAGCTGGTCGTCTCCGACCTCCAGGTCTCCCGGCACCACGCCGAGTTCCACTCGACGCCCGACGGCCGCATGGAGATCCGTGACCTCGGCTCCCACAACGGCACCTATGTCAACGGTCAGCCGATCGCCAAGGGCGGCTCGCAGCTGCTCGGCCCGACCGACGTCGTCGGCGTCGGCCACTCCACGTTCCGGATCGTCGGCGACCGTCTTGAGGAGTTCGTCGACACCGGTGAGGTCTCCTTCTCCGCCCGCCACCTGACCGTCACGGTCGACGGCGGCAAGCAGATCCTCAAGGACGTCTCCTTCGGCGTCCCGGAGAAGTCGCTGATCGCGGTCATCGGACCGTCCGGTTCCGGCAAGTCGACCCTGCTCAAGGCGCTCACCGGCTACCGCCCCGCCAACCAGGGTGACGTCCTCTACGACAACCGGAACCTCTACAAGCAGTTCGCCGAGCTCCGCCAGCGCATCGGTCTGGTCCCGCAGGACGACATCCTGCACAAGGAGCTGACCGTCAAGAAGGCCCTCAAGTACGCGGCCAAGCTCCGCTTCCCCGCCGACACCACCGGCGCCGAGCGCGAGGCCCGTATCGACGAGGTGCTGCGCGAGCTGAAGCTGGACATCCACAAGGAGAAGAAGGTCACCTCCCTCTCCGGCGGCCAGCGCAAGCGCGTCTCGGTGGCCCTGGAGCTGCTGACCAAGCCGTCGCTGATCTTCCTGGACGAGCCGACCTCCGGCCTCGACCCGGGCATGGACCGCGACGTCATGCAGCTGCTGCGCGGCCTCGCCGACGACGGCCGTACGGTCCTCGTCGTCACCCACTCCGTGGCCGAGCTGGCGCTGTGCGACAAGCTCCTGGTGATGGCACCGGGCGGCGCGGTCGCCTACTTCGGTCCGCCGGAGGAGGCCCTGAACTTCTTCGGCTACGACACCTGGGCCGACGTCTTCTCCGCCTTCGAGAACTACCGGGACTACGACTGGGCCGGACGCTGGAAGGGCTCGCAGCACTACCAGATGTACGCCGCGGACATCGACGCGATTGCCCCGCAGTCCGTACAGATGCCTCCGATGCAGGCGATGAAGCCGCCCAAGCCGCAGGGCTGGATGTCGCAGTTCCTGACCCTGGTGCGCCGCTATGTCTCGGTCATCGCCTCCGACAAGGGCTTCCTGGCCCTGACGGTGATCCTGCCGCTCGTCCTCGGCTCGGTGAGCCTGCTCATCGACTCCGGCAAGGACCTCCTGGTCAACACGGAGATCAACCCGAACACCGGCAAGCCGGTCGCCAACGGCACCGCCCTCACCGTCCTGCTGATCCTCGCGGTGGGCGCCTGCTTCGCCGGCGCAGCCAACTCCGTCCGTGAGCTGATCAAGGAACGGGTCATCTACGAGCGGGAGCGCGCGACCGGCCTGTCCCGGTCCGCGTATCTGATGTCCAAGGTGTTCGTGCTCGGGCTGATCACCGTGCTGCAGGGCCTGATGGTCGGTGTCATCGGCTTCTCCAGCCGCACCATCCCGGACGAGGGCCTGATCCTCGGCAGCCAGATCCTGCTGGAGCTGTGCATTCCGATCATGGCGCTGGGCTTCACCGCGATGATGTTCGGCCTGATCATCTCCGCCCTGGTGAAGACCGCCGAGAAGACCATGCCGCTGCTGGTCATGTTCGCGATCGTCCAGGTCGTCTTCACCGGCTGCCTGTTCCCCCTGGCCGGCTCCATCGGCGTCAACGAGCTCTCGTACCTGATGCCGTCGCGCTGGGCGGTGGCCGCCGCGGGTGCCACGCTCGACTTCAACCAGATCAGTCCGCCCGCCAAGGGCGACAGCAACGACCCGCTGTGGGAGCACACGGTCGGCGCCTGGAGCATGGACATGGTCGCCCTGGTCGTCCTCGGCGTGATCTGCGGCCTCTTCGTGGCCCGCTTCCTGCGCCGCCACGAGCCCGAGGTCATGCGCAAGTAGCCAGCCCGTCGTACGACGCCCGAAGGGCGGCACCCCGTCAGGAGGGTGCCGCCCTTCGGCGTACGGATCAGAGGCCCGCGCCTACCTCGCTCAGTACGCGCTGTTGACGTTGTCGATCGAGCCGTACCGGTCGGCCGCGTAGTTGGCGGCGGCGGTGAGGTTGGCGACCGGGTCGTACTGGCTCCACGCCGTGCCCGGGACGTGGTACGCGTCGAAGGTCGGCTTGATGACCTGGAGCAGACCGATCGACGGAACGCCGTTCTGGGCGTTGATGTCCCAGTTGTTGATCGCGTTCGGGTTGCCCGAGGACTCCCGCATGATGTTCTTGTGCAGGCCGTTGTAGGTGCCCGGGATGTTGTGCTTCTTCATGATGTCGAGCGCCTCGCGGATCCAGCCGTCGAGGTTGTTCGCGTAGGTCTTGGCGGCGACCTGCTTGACCTGGACGCGCTTGGCGGACCGGCTCGCGGCCTCCTTCGCCTTGCGCTCGGCCTCGGCCTTCTTCTTCGCGGCCTCAGCGGCGGCCTTCTTCTTGGCGGCGGCGTCGGCGGCTGCCTTCTTCTTGGCCGCGGCCTCCTGGGCCTTCTTGGCCGCGGCCTCCTGGGCCTTCTTGGCCGCGATCTCCTCGGCCTTCACGCTGGCGGAAGCGAGCTGGTCGGTGACGTTGCCCTTGACGTCCTTGATCTGCTCATTGCTGTACGCAACCTTGCCCGTGGGGGCCTCGGCCGTGGCCGTCTGGGCGTTGCCGGGGACGGCGGACAGGGCCAGAGCGGCGGCACCGAGCGTGCCGACACCGGCAATCGCGATCTTGTGGCGCTTGGTCAGCGTACGACTGAGACGGTTCTTGGTGTTCTTGAGCATGGCAGTGGGACCTCTTCGAATTGCGCGGAGGTCGCTCGCTGTCCGTCGGGGGACACGGGTGCTTCCTGCACAAACGCCGCGGGGAAGACCCGCGGCGCTGAGCGACGAGAGCAATTCTTAGCGGCCGCAAAATTGCGTGGCAAAGGTGTGACGTACGATCCCCGGTAGTGGACCCGGGAAGGGCAAATCGGGACAGACAGGACCGTCTGTCCCGCTCAAAAGGGACGTCACTACCTACTACGGACTTTCGTACGTGACCTGGACCCTATGCGCGGGCTCACATCGGCCGCGTAACAGTCTTACCGGCAGTTGCTGACGCAATGCTCTGAGTGAGGGGCCTCCGTCGGCAGGATGAGGTGCACGTCGCCGAACTCGTGCCACAGGTAGAGCCCGCGCAGCGCCGCCTCGTAGCCGCGGTCGATCGCCGCGCGCCCCGCGACCGCCTCCAGCATCAGCAGATGCGAGGCCTCCGGCTCGTGCAGCCCGGTCAGCAGACCGTCCACCACCCGCACCCCGCGCTCCGGCGTGACGACGAGATCCGTCCACCCCTCACGCGCGCGTACGACCCCGTCGGCGCCCACCGCCGACTCCACGGCCCGCACGGCCGTCGTCCCGACCGCGACGACCCTGCCGTCCCCCGCCTTGACCGCGTTGATCAGCCGCGCCGAGGCCCCCGGCACCGCGAACCGCTCCGGATACGGCGGCTGGTGCATCTCCGTCGAGGCCACCCCGGTGTGCAGCGTGATCGGCGCGAACCGCACACCCCGGCTGACCAGCTCCGTCACCATCCGCGCCGTGAAAGGCCGCGCCGCACTCGGCATCTCCGCGCTGCCCGCCCCGTCGGTCGACGGCAGCGCGAACACCGTCTGGTAGACGGACAGCGGCTGGTCCCGCTCCGTATAGGAGTAGCGAATCGGCCGCCCGTGCTCCCGCATCAGCCCGGCGACCCCGTCAGTCCCGGCGACCCCGGCAGGGGACACCCGCGCCCACCACAGCCGCCCGCTCCCCGGCTCCAGCGGCTCCTCCAGCAGCAGCCGCACACCCCCGGGCAACCACACCCTCATCCCCGGCGCACCCGCACGCGCGCGCGTAGTGCCCCGCCCGTCGGGATCCCGCAGCTCGACCGCCCACCGCCCGTCGTCCCCGTGCGTGGAGAAATGCACCACTACGCGCGCGTGCCCGACCGAGCCGTCCACGGCGGCGGCCAGCGTCCGCGACGTGTTGACGACCAGCAGATCCCCGGCCCGCAGCAGCCGCGGCAACGCGCCGAACGTGTGATGCGACACCTCCCTGCCCCGCGACACCAGCAGCCGTACGGCGTCCCGGTCCAGCCCAGTCCCACGCTGCTCGGCCGGAATCCGCGCCGACAGCTCCTCCGGCACGCTCCACCCCGCTCGACCGCGCTCGAACAGGGGGACCCCCATCGCAGGGGTCATCACCGCCCCTCCAGCAGGGACGGAGCCCCGTAGCGGCCGCTAGCCGGCCGTTCGTCCAGCAACCGCAGGAAGGCCGGCACCACACTGGCCGGCGTCGGCCGCGGATCCTCGTCGTCCGGTACGGCCGCCGCGTACAGGTCCGTGGCCATGTCCCCGGGATCCACCGCCCAGACCCGCAGCCCCGGCTCCTCCTCGCCGAGCACCGCCGCGAGATGGTCCAGGGCGGCCTTCGACGCCCCATAACCGCCCCACGTCTCATATGCCTCGGCGGCCGCGTCCGAGCTGACCGTGATCACCGTGCCCGTCCCGGACGCCCGCAGCAGCGGCAGCGCCTCCTGGACGAGGGCCAACGCCGCGACCACGTTCACCTCCAGCGCCCGCCGCAGCCCTTCCAGGGGCAGCTCGTCCAGCCGCACGAGCGGCTCGGCGCCCAGCGCGCTCGCATTGCTGACCAGCAGATCGACGCCGCTCAGCCGCCAGGCGGCCGCCACCAGCCCGGACCGGTGCCCGGCGTCCGTGACGTCCCCCGCAACGGCCGTCACGCGCGTGCCGTGCACAGCGAGGCCGGCCGCCGTCTCCTGGAGGACCTCCGCGGTCCTGGCGTCGAGCACCAGGTCCCAGCCCCGCGCCGCCAGCGCCCCGGCGAGCGCCCGCCCCAGTCCCTTCGAGGCCCCCGTGATGATCGCCACCGGCATGACACCCGTCCCCTCGTCCCTGGCCGCCTCCGCTCGGCGGTACCCCCTCAACGTAGGAACGGGGCCGCCCGCCCCGCCTCGGACGCGGGCCGCAAAGCCGCAGGGCCCTTGGTCCTACGCCGTGCACCCGGTCCTTCCGCCCTACGCCGCCGTGCCTGCGACCGCAGGACTAGGTCCCGCGCCGCAGTCGGCCGCCGCCACTGGTCCGATCCGGTTGTCAGAGCCCGCCGGTACCGTGAGGGCATGAGTCAAGGCCCCAGGTCCGGCCTCGCCGCGGTGAGTTCCGCGCTGCTGGCCATGAGCAGGCACCTCGAGGTGCGCGACGTCCTCAAGACGATCGTCGCCTCGGCCCGCGAACTGCTCGACGCGCAGTACGCCGCGCTCGGCGTCCCGGACGACCACGGAGGCTTCGCCCAGTTCGTGGTCGACGGGGTCAGCGACGACCAGTGGAAGGCGATCGGCCCGCTCCCGCGCCAGCACGGCATCCTCGCCGCCATGCTCCAGGAGGCCAAGGTCGAGCGCCTCGCCGACGTCCGCAAGGACTCCCGCTTCGAGGGCTGGCCGTCGGCGCACCCCGACATGTCCGACTTCCTGGGCCTGCCGATCCGCGACGGCGAAGAGGTCATCGGAGCCCTGTTCCTGGCCAACAAGCGCTGCCCCGTGCCCCGGATGTGGCCGCGCTCCATGTCCGCGTTCTTGAAACGGAAGCCCAGCTGGATGAAGGCGTCGAGGATCGCCTTCTGCGCGGGCAGCGGGTGCACGTTGATCGGGTCCAGGTCGGTGGAGTCCACGGCCCGCGCGATCGACAGCTCCGTCGTCACACCGATGTTCATGCCGCGCAGCGTCTGACCGTCGATCGTCGTGATCGGCGTCTCCCACGGGATCTCCAGCCCGAAGGGCACCGCGTGCACGGCCCCGGCCTGGAGCTCGAAGGCACCACCGAGCGGCATCTTCGTGAACTCGATGTCCTGCTTGTACTCCGAGTCCTGGCCCTCGACCTCGACGCGCGCCTGAAGGCCCACGGACAGGCCCTCGATGTTCTGGTTCACGGACCCGCCCTGAATCCGCACCTCACCCTGGACGACACCGCCCGGGACGACGTTGACCTCCGTCAGCACCGTCTCGACCGAAGCCCCACCGGCCCCCAGGCTCGCGAGCAGCTTCTTGAACGCCATGACTCTCCTCTATTCAGAGTGGATCCTTGATCCATACAAACGCGATCCGGCCGTGGCCGGTTCCGGGTCCCCACCCTGGCAAGGCGCACGCCCCCTGACCACCCCGTTGCGACCACCCGTCTGCATTACCCTCGGACGGCATGATCGCGATCCCCGACCGTACGCCCCTGTCCCGGGACTTCTTCGACCGGCCCGTCCTGGAAGTCGCCCCCGACCTCCTCGGCCGCATCCTGGTACGCACCACTCCGGACGGTCCGATCGCCCTCCGCCTCACAGAGGTCGAGGCCTACGACGGCCCGAACGACCCCGGCTCCCATGCCTATCGCGGCCGTACACCCCGCAACGACGTGATGTTCGGTCCCCCCGGCCACGTCTATGTCTACTTCACCTACGGCATGTGGCACTGCATGAACCTGGTGTGCGGCCCCGACGGCCAGGCATGCGCGGTCCTGCTGCGCGCCGGCGAGATCATCGAGGGCGCCGAGCTCGCCCGCACCCGTCGACTCTCGGCCCGCAACGACAAGGAACTGGCCAAAGGCCCGGCCCGCCTGGCCACCGCCCTGGACGTGGACCGCTCCTTGGACGGCACGGACGCGTGCACCGCCGGCGAGACCCCGCTGAGGATTCTCACCGGCACCCCGGTCCCCTCCGACCAGGTACGGAACGGTCCCCGCACCGGAGTGGCAGGTGACGGAGGCAACGGCGACGTCCACCCCTGGCGCTACTGGATCGCCAACGACCCTACGGTCAGCCCCTATCGGGCCCATGTCCCCAGGCGTCGCTCAAGTTGACGCGCCATGACGGGGCGCGTAACGTGGCCTGAGCCGCTGAACCGGGTACTGCGAAGTCAGCAGCCGGAGCGGCCAACCCACTACCTACGACACCCCTCGGCGGGGTCGATTCTGGCGTGCCCGCATGCCCGAATTCGAATCCGCGGAACCCCGATTATGAATCGGGCGGGGGAATCGGCTAACGTAGTGAATGTCGAAAGGCCGACAGGCGAAAGCCCAGAGCCCAAGGCAATCCCGCCGACAGAGAATCGGATCGGAAAACGATCTGATAGAGTCGGAAACGCAAGACCGAAGGGAAGCGCCCGGAGGAAAGCCCGAGAGGGTGAGTACAAAGGAAGCGTCCGTTCCTTGAGAACTCAAC
>NZ_LGUR01000029.1 GCF_001270495.1 Streptomyces viridochromogenes | reverse complement strand
CGGCGGTCTCGGCGGTCTCGGTGCCGAAGACCTCCCGCGCCAGCGCCCCCGTCACCAGCGCCTCCAACTCCGAGGCACCCGGCGCCTGGTCCCAGGAGTCCAGCGAGGGGTTGAGGGTGGAGGCGGCGAGGTCGGCGGCGGAGGCGATCGCGAGGGGCGGGCAGTGGAGGTGGGCGGTGCAGAGGGGGTCGGCGGGGTCGGCGGCGGTCTCCGCGAGGGCGCGGACGACGGTGTGGAGGGCGTTCGGGTCGCCCTCGACCGGCAGTACGTCGCCGACCGCGTCCCGCATGCGCGCGGCCACCGCTTCCGGGCCGCCCCGGGGCAGTGCGCCCCCGCGTGCCCCGGCGCCCTCACTCAGCGCGTCGAGCACGGTGTCGAGCAACGGCCGCAGGGCGTGGGGGCCTTCCGGGCCTGAAGCGAGCGACGGCGGTGTGCTCATCGTGTCCTCCCGGGCGCTGGGCAAGAAGGACTTCCAGCTTGTACGCCGATGCGCGTTCGCGCCCGAAAAGCCCAATGATCGGAACCCGAAAGGGGGTATTTCCGTACGGGGAACGCGTGTCGGATGATGCGCGCCGCGGGTCGCGGAGTAGAGGGCTCGGGTGGGGCGGTCCCGGCTCCTCAGTTCCGGAAGTCGTCCGCGTGGTCCTCGGCCCATCGGGCGAAGGTGCGGGCGGGTTCGCCGGTGATCTTCTGCACCGTGTCGGTGATCTCCGGTGTGACGCCGACCGTGGCCTCGAAGGCCTTGAGCAGGGGCTGGAGCATCTGCGGCGGCAGGGACGGGAAGAGCTCCGGGCCCGCCTGCTCCGGCGGCATTTCCACGAACTCCAGGGGACGGCCGACAGCCCGGCCGATCTCCTCGACCTGACCGGCGTTGGAGATCGCCTCGGGTCCGGTGAGCCGGTGCACGGCCCCCTCGTGACCGTCGTCGAGAAGGGCGCGTTCGGCGACGGCCGCGATGTCGTCCTCGTGGATCGGCGCGCCCAGCCCGTCGGCGAACACGCCCCGGACCCGGTCGCCGACGCGGATCTGAGGGGCCCAGTGCAGGGCGTTCACCGCGAAGGCGTTCGGGCGTAGGAAGGTCCACGCGAGGCCGCTGTCGCGGATCTGCCGCTCGACGGTGGCGTGGATGACGTGGATCGAGTGGGACGCGCGGGCCTCGTCGGCGCCTTCCTGGATGATCCCGGAGGAGAGGAGGACGACATGCCGGACGCCCGCGGCGCGAGCGGCCGCCAGCAAGGTCTCGGCCTGCTCACCGGCGGCCTGGACGTACAGGAACAGCTTGGTCGCGCCCTCGAACAGCGCGGCGGGCCGACCGGGGTCGAACCGGACGGCCTCGGCACGCGCGGGGAGTCCGGCCCGCTGGGGGTCACGGGTGAGCGCCCGCACGGGCCGGCCCGCGTCGACGAGACGCTCGACGAGGGCACGTCCGACGTTGCCGGTGGCGCCGGTCACGACGATCACAGGGTTCCTCCTGGGCCGAGGGCTGATCTTCCTTGGGCCTGTCGAGCCTAGGAAGGAAGGTCAGCCCACGCATCGGCCTTGGGAACCAGCGCGGCCCTACGTCGGAAGGACTAGGGGTGTTTCAAATCCCGCACAGCACAGGACCTTCGAAACACCCCCTAGCCCTCCCTCACCCGCAACGCCCGTGCCAGGTCGTCGAGTTGGTCGGCGAGCCTGCGTCGCAGCGCCGGGACCGGCTCGCCGTCGCGCAGGCACTCCTCGCCCAGCCGCAGGGCGTCGGCGTCGACGGCGTACGCCGGGAAGGCGTAGCGGCCGGCGGCGTCGGCGATGGCGGGGCCGCGGCGGGCGCCGACAGCGACCGCGTCCTTGTAGTAGCGCGGCACGTACTGCCGGAGCAGGTCGGCCTGTTCGGGCTGCCAGAAGCCCTGGGCCGTGGCGATGAAGAGGTAGTTGGACAGATCGGCGCGGCCGTCGCCGCCGAACATGGCGTCCCATGCCTTCGCCTTGGCGTCCTCGTCCGGCAGGGCGGCCCGGCAGCGCGCCGCGCCCTCCTGGCCGGTGGCGCTCGGGTCCCGCTCCAGCTCGGCGGTGATGGCCGCCTCGTCGACCGCGCCGAGGACGGCCAGCCGGCCCAGGACGCGCCAGCGCAGGTCGGGGTCGAGTTCGGGTCCGCCGGGCACGGTGCCGTCGGCGAGCCAGGCGGCGATGGTGTCGGGGTGGGCGGCGACGTCGATGAAGCGGCGTACGGCGATCAGGCGCAGGCCGGGGTTGTCGCCGTCCTCGGTGCGGCGGATGAGGTCGCGGCACAGGGCGGAGAGGGTGACCAGGGCGGCGGGCCGCTCCTCGGGGGCGAGGTAGCAGTCGGTGACCTGGGCGGCGGCGAAGGCGAGGACGGCCTGGACGATGGCGAGTTCGGTCTCGCGCGGGAGGTGGGCGCGGGCGGCCGCCAGGTAGGCGGTGGCGGCCAGTTCGCCGTCGCGGACGGCGTCGCGTAGTGCGTTCCACACCACCGCGCGGGTGAGCGGGTCGGGCAGGCCGGCGAGGCTCGTACGGACGGTCTCGAAGGATTCGGCGTCGAAGCGGACCTTGGCGTAGGTCAGGTCGCCGTCGTTGAGCAGCAGCAGCGCCGGGCGCTTGCCGATGGGCTGCGGAGTGGCCTGCGGCACGTCGAGATCGAGGCGTTCGCGCAGGGTGAGGTGACCCTCGCCGTCGCCGAGGTCCTGGTCGTACAGGCCGACGGCGATGCGGTGGGTGCGGCTGCCGGCGTGGTCGACGGCGAGCGTGTAGGTGCCGTTGTCGCCGCGGGTGACGGCCGGGGTGAGCAGGTCGACGCCGGTGGTGCGCAGCCAGGCGTCGGCCCAGGCGTGGACGTCGCGTTCGGTGGCCGTGGCGAGGGAGTCGATGAAGTCGGCGAGGGTGGCGTTGCCGAACTTGTGGCGCGCGAAGTGGGTGTTGATGCCGGCGAGGAAGTCCTTCTCGCCGAGCCAGGCCACCAGTTGCCGTAGCGCGGAGGCACCCTTGGCGTACGAGATGCCGTCGAAGTTGAGCATGGCGGAGGCGGTGTCGTCGACGGTCTCGGGGGCGACGGGGTGGGTGGAGGGGCGATGGTCGGCGTCGTAGCCCCACGCCTTGCGGGCGGTGCCGAAGTCGGTCCAGGTGTCGGTGAAGCGGGTGGCCTCGGCGCAGGTCTGGTAGCCCATGTACTCGGCGAAGGACTCGTTGAGCCAGATGTCGTCCCACCAGCGCAGGGTGACGAGGTCGCCGAACCACATGTGGGCCATCTCGTGGGCGATGACCACGGCGCGGGTCTGCCGCTCGGTGTCCGGGACGGCTGAGCGGTACACGAACTCGTCGCGGAAGGTGACCAGTCCGGGGTTCTCCATGGCGCCGGCGTTGAACTCGGGGACGAACGCCTGGTCGTAGGAGTCGAAGGGGTAGGGCTCGTCGAACTTCTCGTGGTAGCGGTCGAAGCACGCGCGCGTGACCTCGAAGAGCTCGTCGATGTCCGTGTCGAGGTAGGGGGCGAGCGAGCGGCGGCAGTGCAGGCCGAAGGGCAGGCCGCGGTGTTCGGCGCGCACGGAGTGCCAGGGGCCGGCGGCGACGGCGGCGAGGTAGGTGGAGATCCGCGGGGTGGGTGCGGCCTGCCAGCGGCCGTCGCCGAGGTGTTCGGTGATGCCGTTGGCGAGGACGGTCCAGCCCTCGGGCGCCTTGACGGACAGGTCGAAGACGGCCTTGAGGTCGGGCTGGTCGAAGGCGGCGAAGACGCGCTGGGCGTCGTCCATGCACAACTGCGTGTAGAGGTACGTCTCGCCGTCGACGGGGTCGGTGAAGCGGTGCATGCCCTCGCCGGTGCGGGAGTAGCACATGGCCGCGTCGACGCGCAGTTCGTGCTCGCCTGCGGTGAGGTCCTTCAGGTGCAGCCGGTTGTCGTCCAGGGTCTCCGGGTCGAGGGGGTGTCCGTCCAGCGTGACGGAGCGCATCTGGGCCGGCTTGATCTCGACGAACGTGTCCGCGTCGGCGCGCGTGGTGAACGTGATGACGGTACGCGACTCGAAGGTCTCGTCCCCGGTGGTCAGATCGAGTTCGATCGTGTAGCGGTGAACGTCGAGTAGCTGGGCACGGGTCTGCGCTTCGTCGCGCGTGAGTACGGACATGCAGGACATGCTGCCTGATGGCGCTGACAAGGCACAGAGGCGGATCAGTACGTGCCCTATGTCCGTTCCTGGGCCGGCGTGGCCGCCGGGCAGTCCCGCTGGGGCGGGACGCGGGCGTCGGGGTGGGGCAGGGCGGGGCGCGGCTGGGGTTCCTCGGTCTCGGTGTCGTCGTCCTTGACCAGGGCCCGTAACGCGCGGACCTCCAGCTCCAGGGCACGGTGGCGCTCGTGGGCGTCGTACAGGTAGCGGACCTTGGTGCGCAGCGCCCAGGGGTCGATGGGCTTCATGACCAGGTCGGCGACGCCGAGCCCGAAGGCGGCGGAGGTGAGTTCCTGGTCCGCTCCGAAGCCGGTGAGCAGGATGACCGGTATGTGCTGGGTCTGTTCCACTCGCCGCATGTAGCGCACCACATCCAGCCCGCTGACGCCGGGCATACGGACGTCCAGGAGCAGCAGGCCGACCTGCCCGCGGAGCACCTGCTTGAGCGCCTCGTCACCGCTGGTGGCACGGGCCAGTCGGTAGCCCAGCGGGGCCAGGGCGCTCTCCAGCGCGTACAGCGTGTCCTCGTGGTCGTCGACGATGAGGATCTTGGCATCCGACGGCATGGCCCGACGTCCCTCCCGCGTGGACATCCAGAGTATGTCCGGGGGCGCTGACGGGGAGTGCGTGTCAGCTGGCATGCGGTGCACAGCGCAGCATGCCCCGCCCGGGCCGCCGTGTCACTCCCTCGGGAGGGTCTGTGTACATCCTGTCGTCACATTTGCGTCGTTCGCGTCGGGGGCGGGGCCCTAGGGGCGATGCGCGGTCGGCCCGGTGCCGTTGAGGGCGTCCTCGGCGATGCTCTCGTGGTGCCTGATCACTTCGGCGATGATGAAGTTGAGGAACTTCTCCGCGAACGCGGGGTCCAGCTTGGCGTTTTCGGCCAGGGTGCGCAGGCGGGCGATCTGGCTGGCCTCGCGCGTGGGGTCGGCGGGCGGGAGCTGGTGCTTGGCCTTGAGATGACCGACCTGTTGGGTGCACTTGAAGCGTTCGGCGAGCATGTGGACGACGGCCGCGTCGATGTTGTCGATGCTGTCGCGCAGCCGGGCGAGTTCCTCGCGGACAGCGGGGTCGACGCCGCTGGGGGACGTGTTGCTGGTCATGAGCGCCCAGCCTACGGGGCCCCTTCAGGTGATCGTTCGTTCGATCACGGGTGGATCGTCGGGATCGGGGACCTGGTTGCTCCAGCCGCCGGGGACGACGCGGCTCTGCTGGGCGCGGAAGCGGACCGGGGCCATGCCGACGCGGCGGGTGAACAGGCGGGAGAAGTAGGCGGGGTCGTCGTAGCCGACGCGGCGGGCGACGGCGGCGACGGGCAGCTCGGTGGCGGCGAGCAGTTCCTTGGCCCGGCCCAGGCGGATGCCGAGCAGGTAGTCCTTGGGGCTGCATCCGGCGCCGCGCCGTACGGCGGTGCGCAGTTCGGCGAGGGTCATGCCGTGCCGGGCGGCGTGGTCGGCGACGGTCAGCGGCAGGCACGCGTCGCGGGCGAGGGCCTTGAGGACCTGGTCGCCGTCGGGCGCGAGGTCGGCACGCGCGCGACGCAGGGCGACGAGGAGTTCATGGACGGCGGCGCCGGTCTCGACCTCCAGGAGGGGGTTGTCCCGGCGGGCGGCACGCGCCATGCGCCCGATGACGGCACGCGGGCCGGAGGCGTCGGAGAGGGGCACCACGGGGCGGTCCGGCTCGATGTAGCCGAGTTCGGTGTACGAGGCGGTGGCGGGCCCGGTGAAGTCGACGAAGCCCTCGTCCCAGCCGGTGCCCGGGTCGGGCGCGTAGTGGTGCGGGACACCTGGGGTGAGCCACAGCAGCGCGGGCGCGGTGACGGTCGTACTTCGGCCGTCGGGGCCCTCGTACCAGCCGCCGCCCGCGTTGATGACCACGGCGACGTGGTGGTCGAGGACCCGGGGCCCGACGGTGGGCAGGGCGCCGTACTGGAGGCCGACGCCGAGGCAGACGAGGCCGAGCCGGTGATGGGCCGGGCCGGGCGTGAAGAACCGCATCCAGGTGTGGTACATCCGCGGCCCTTCCCACTGCGTGCGGTTTCCGTCCAAGCAGCGCCGATCTTTGTCCATGGACCCTGACCTGCGCCAGGGGCGAGGGTGGGGCGCATGAGCGAGTTCAGGGTGGGGGACGAGGACTTCCTGCTGGACGGGCGGCCGGTGCGGCTGTTGTCCGGCGCGCTGCACTACTTCCGGGTGCACGAGGCGCAGTGGGGGCACCGGCTGGCGATGCTGCGGGCGATGGGCCTCAACTGCGTGGAGACATATGTGCCGTGGAACCTGCACGAGCCGGCGCCGGGCCACAGCCGGGATGTGCAGTCGCTCGGCCGGTTCCTGGACGCGGCCCGGGAGGCGGGGCTGTGGGCGATCGTGCGGCCGGGGCCGTACATCTGCGCCGAGTGGGAGAACGGCGGGCTGCCGCACTGGCTGACGGCCGAGGTCGGCGCACGCGCGCGGACCCGTGACGAGCGCTACCTGGGGTACGTGGCGAGCTGGTTCCGGCGGCTGCGGCACGAGATCGTGCCCCGGCAGATCGATCGCGGCGGACCGGTGATCATGGTGCAGGTCGAGAACGAGTACGGCAGCTACGGCTCGGACGCGGAGTATCCGCGTCGTCTGGCGGACCTGCTGCGCGAGTTCGAAGTCACGGTCCCGCTGTTCACCTCGGACGGCCCCGAGGACCACATGCTGTCCGGCGGCTCCGTCCCGGGGGTCCTGGCGACGGTGAACTTCGGCTCCCACGCGCGCGAGGCGTTCGAGACGCTGCGCCGGCACCGCCCGGACGGTCCGCTGATGTGCATGGAGTTCTGGTGCGGCTGGTTCGACCACTGGGGCGGCGAGCATGTCGTACGGGATCCCCGGGACGCGGCGGCGGCCCTGCGGGAGATCCTGGAGTGCGGGGCGTCGGTCAACCTGTACATGGCGCACGGCGGCACGAACTTCGCCGGCTGGGCGGGCGCCAACCGGGGTGGCGGCGTGCTGCACGACGGGCCGTTGGAGCCCGACGTGACGTCGTACGACTACGACGCGCCGATCGATGAGTACGGCCGTCCCACGGCGAAGTTCTGGGCCTTCCGCGAGATCCTCGCCGAGTACGCCGAGGGTCCTCTGCCCGAAGTCCCGCCCGCACCCGTGCCGTTGGGCACCGCGGCCACGGCGGACCTGACCGACTGGGCGTCCCTGGGAGACGTACTGGAGACGCTGGGCGGCGCGGAGGCGTCCGGTCCCGTCCCGCCCACCTTCGAGGAACTGGGCGTCGAGCGGGGCCTGGTGCGGTACGAGGTGACGGTGCCGGGGCCGCGGCAGCCGTATCCGCTGACGGTGCGCGGGCTGCGGGACCTCGCCGTGGTGTACGTCGACGGGGAGCGCGCCGGGGTGCTGACCGAGGACGACGGGTGCCTCAAGGAGCCCGTCGCCGGGTACGCGCGCGTGGAGCTGTGGGTGGAGTCCCTGGGGAGGGTCAACTACGGGCCGCGGCTGGGCGAGCGCAAGGGGATCACCGGGGGCGTCCTGCACGAGCGGCAGTACTTGCACGACGTACGCGCGCGTGGGCTGCGGCTGGAGGCGCTCGACGACTTCGAGAAGGTCCGGGCGGTGCCCTCGCGGGAGCTGCCGGGGGACGGCGCCCCCGGGCTGTACCGGGGCACCGTCACCGTGCGCGGCGCCGGTGACGCCCGTCTGGAGCTGCCGGGCTGGACCCGTGGATTCGTGTGGATCAACGGCTTCGGCCTGGGCCGTTACTGGTCCACCGGACCGCAGCGCTCGCTGTACGTCCCCGGTCCCATCCTGCGGGAGGGCGGCAACGAGGTGTGGGTCCTGGAACTGGAGGGGACGGCCCGGTCGGGGTCCGGCGAGGCCGGTGCCCCGGTCCTCCGGGCCGTCTGACGCACTCCTGGTGCGGCGGCCGCCTAGAGGGCGTTCGCCGCCCGGGCTATGTCCTTCGCGAAGGTGCTGACCTCTGTGTAGACGCCGGGCACGCCGGTGCGGGCGCAGCCGTCGCCCCAGCTGACTATGCCGACCTGGATCCACTTGTTGGCGTCGTCCTTGCGGAACATGGGGCCGCCGGAGTCGCCCTGGCAGGTGTCGATGCCGCCGCTCTGCCAGCCGGCGCACAGTTCCTCCTTCGACACCAGCCGGTTCCCGTAGTGCCGCTTGCACACGCGGTCGGCGACGAAGGGAACGGTGGCCTTACGGAGCTTGGTCGTGCCCGTACCGCCCCCTTCCACGGTGTCGCCCCATCCGGCGATCGTGAACATGCCGCGGTTGTAGCGGTCCGTGGTGGCGATCTTCAGCGTCGGCTTGTCGATGGGCCGGGCGAGCTTGATCAGCGCCCAGTCCTTGCCGTTGCCGTCGTAGCCGGGGGCCACCTTGACCTTCGTCGACTTGACCTTGATCGCGGCGGAGGAGTCGAGGTCGTTGACACCCGCGGTGACGGTGATGCTGGTGTTGTTGCCGGAGCCGTCCATGCAGTGGGCCGCGGTCAGGACGACGTCCTTCTTGTAGAGCGCCCCGCCGCAGCCCATGGAGAGATGGACCATGAACGGGAACTCGTTCTGCGCGGCGGGCGTTCCACCGACGACGCGGGTGGACGCGGCGTTCGCGCTGAGGGGCTGGAGGGAGGCGACCGTGAGCGCGACGGCACCCACCGCCGCCGCTCTCTTGGCCAGGGTCATGCCGCTTCTCTTCGGCGAGCTGTGGGTCAACATACGTCCTTTCATGGCGTGTTGAGCGGCCCGCAGTATGAAGATCAGGTGGCATGGTTGACAAGGACGGATCTCACGCCTCGGGCGTGGAACCTCACCGGGGAAAAACCCCTCACCTCCCCGTAGAGTGGAATCGGGTTCCAGGCGTCTTGGGGGTACGGGCGTGGCGAACGGCGGACCGGTCCAGCACGGCTTCCCGCACCTGGAGACGGTGCGGGCCTCGATCACCGCGCTCTACAAGCGGCTGTCGTACGACACCGTCCAGACGTTCGCGACGAGTGTGGCCCCGGCCGACGTGGCGTTCTGCGACACGGACGATCTGTATCTGGGCGCGCAGCGGGTGGCCCACGAGCTGGTGCGGCACTACCACCTGCCGGACGCCCGCATGATCGTCAGCTTCCGGGAGATGACCCACGCGGCGAACGTCGAACTCGCCGCCGGGCCCGAGTACTTCGTCGAGCTCAACGACCGCTTCCGCGCGCATCGCCGGGACATCGGGGCGGCCCTCGCCCACGAGGTGATGCATGTGTACCTGCACCGCCTGGGCCTGTCCTTCCCCGGCACGCGCGACAACGAGATCCTCACGGACACGGCGACGACGTATCTCGGCGCGGGCTGGCTGCTCCTCGACGCGTATCGGGAGGACGCGGCGTCCTCGCAGAAGCTGGGGTATCTGACGCCGGAGGAGTTCGGGTACGTCCTCGCCAAGCGGGCGCTGGTCTTCGCCGAGGACCCCTCGGTGTGGTTCACCAGTCCGAAGGCCTACACGGCGTATGCGAAGGGCCTCGCCGAGGCCCGGCGCGACGAGCAGCAGCCTCCGCTGACGGCGGCGGGGTGGGTGGGGCGGCGGCGGTACGCCCGCGACCGGCGTCACGCTCAGGACCGCCAGGGGGGCGGGGCGCCGGCGGGGGTGCCGTATGCGTTCACGCCGGACGGTCGGGGGCCGTTGCGGGTGTCGTTCCCGTGTCCGACGTGTCAGCAGCGGATTCGGGTGCCGGTGCGGGGGCGGGTTCGGGCGCGGTGCGGGT
>NZ_LGUR01000028.1 GCF_001270495.1 Streptomyces viridochromogenes | reverse complement strand
GCCCGGTTACATTCCGAACCCGGAAGCTAAGCCTTACAGCGCCGATGGTACTGCAGGGGGGACCCTGTGGGAGAGTAGGACGCCGCCGAACTCCTTTTAGAGCTCTGGCTCTTGGGCATACAGCCCGAGGGCCAGAGCTTTTTTGTGTTGAGGTAGGGTCAGGGGGCATCGTAGGTACGTTTCCCACAGGAGGCCCCCGGGTGGAGGTCCAGGAGACCCGCGTCCAGACGGACCGGGTACTCACCATCCCCAACATCCTCAGCATGGCGCGGCTGCTTGGCGTGCCGCTGTTCCTGTGGCTGATTCTCAGGCCTGAGTTCGGCGGGCCGAAGAGTGACGGCTGGGCACTGCTGGTGCTGGCTCTAAGCGGCGTCAGTGACTATCTGGATGGCAAGCTCGCGCGGCGCTGGAACCAGATCAGCAGCCTCGGCCGGCTTCTCGACCCCGCGGCTGACAGGCTCTACATTCTCTCGACTTTGGTCGGACTCACCTGGCGCGAGATTCTGCCAGTCTGGTTGACGGCTGTACTTTTGGCGCGTGAGCTGGTTCTGCTGGTGATGGTGGGCATCCTCCGGCGTCATGGCTATCCGCCGCCGCAGGTGAACTTCCTTGGGAAGGCCGCCACGTTCAACTTGATGTATGCCTTCCCGCTGTTGTTGCTCAGTGACGGAAGTGGGTGGATCCCGTCACTGGCTGCTATTTTCGGATGGGCGTTCGCCGGATGGGGTACGACGCTGTACTGGTGGGCAGGAGTCCTCTACGTGGTACAAGTCCGCCGCCTGGTTCGTGCGGACGCCATGGCCGATTGAACTCTCGGATTGAAGCCGGCGTAGCGGCTCGATGGCCCGCAGTGGAAAAGTGCGGGACAATCTGGACGGGTGAAGTCGGCTAGACCGTCGTCTCTTCAAGGAGGACGCTTCCGACATGAAGGCCGTCGTGATGGCCGGGGGCGAGGGCACGCGCCTTCGTCCCATGACCTCAAGCATGCCCAAGCCGCTCCTACCGGTGGTCAACCGGCCGATCATGGAGCACGTTCTGAGGCTGCTCAAAAGGCATGGGCTGAATGAGACCGTCGTGACAGTTCAGTTCCTGGCCTCCCTGGTCAAGAACTACTTCGGTGACGGTGAAGAGCTCGGAATGGAGCTCAGCTATGCCAATGAGGAGAAGCCACTCGGTACCGCCGGAAGCGTCAAGAACGCCGAAGAGGCGTTGAAGGACGATGCTTTCCTCGTCATCTCCGGTGATGCCCTGACCGACTTCGACCTCACCGAGCTGATCAATTTCCACAAGGAAAAGGGCGCGATGGTCACGGTCTGTCTGACCCGTGTGCCCAATCCGCTGGAATTCGGTATCACGATCGTTGATGAGGAGGGCCAGGTCGAACGCTTCCTCGAGAAGCCGACCTGGGGGCAGGTCTTCTCCGACACCGTGAACACCGGCATCTATGTCATGGAGCCCGAGGTCTTCGACTATGTCGAGCCCGACGTTCCCGTGGACTGGTCCGGCGATGTCTTCCCGCAGTTGATGAAGGAAGGCAAGCCGATCTATGGGTATGTCGCGGAGGGCTACTGGGAGGACGTCGGTACCCACGAGAGTTACGTGAAGGCGCAGGCCGACGTCCTGGAGGGCAAGGTCGACGTCGAGATCGACGGCTTCGAGATCTCCCCGGGTGTGTGGGTGGCGGAAGGTGCCGAGGTGCATCCCGATGCCGTGCTTCGCGGCCCTCTGTACATCGGGGACTACGCCAAGGTCGAAGCCGGTGCGGAAATCCGGGAGCACACCGTCGTGGGCTCGAACGTCGTCGTCAAGAGCGGGGCGTTCCTGCACAAGGCTGTGGTGCACGACAACGTGTACATCGGGCAGCACAGCAATCTGCGCGGTTGCGTCGTCGGAAAGAACACCGACATCATGCGCGCTGCCCGGATCGAGGACGGCGCGGTCATCGGTGATGAATGCCTGATCGGTGAAGAATCGATCGTCCAGGGTAATGTGCGCGTCTACCCGTTCAAGACCATCGAGGCCGGCGCCTTCGTCAACACCTCGGTGATCTGGGAGTCGAGGGGGCAGGCGCATCTCTTCGGCGCCCGTGGTGTCTCCGGGATCCTGAACGTGGAGATCACGCCCGAGCTCGCCGTGCGCCTCGCCGGCGCTTATGCGACGACCCTGAAGAAGGGGTCCACTGTCACGACGGCCCGCGATCACTCGCGTGGCGCCCGAGCGCTGAAGCGGGCGGTCATTTCCGCGCTTCAGGCCAGCGCCATCGACGTACGCGACCTGGAGAACGTACCGCTGCCTGTGGCGCGGCAGCAGACCGCGCGGGGTAGTGCCGGTGGGATCATGATCCGGACGACGCCCGGAGTGCCGGATTCGGTGGACATCATGTTCTTCGACGGGCGGGGGGCCGACCTGTCGCAGGCCAGTCAGCGGAAGCTGGACCGGGTGTTCGCGCGGCAGGAGTACCGGCGTGCGTTCCCGGGTGAGATCGGGGATCTGCACTTCCCGGCCAGTGTTTTCGACTCGTACACCGGGTCGCTGCTGCGGAACGTCGATACGACGGGGATCTCGGAGTCGGGGCTGAAGGTTGTCGTCGACGCCTCGAACGGCAGCGCAGGGCTGGTGCTGCCGAGTCTGCTCGGCAAGCTCGGTGTGGACTCGTTGACCATCAACCCCGGTCTTGACGAGTCCAGGCCCACGGAGTCGGCGGATGCGCGGCGGTCGGGGCTGGTGCGGCTGGGAGAGATCGTGGCGTCCGCGCGGGCCGCGTTCGGGGTGCGGTTCGACCCGGTCGGCGAGCGGTTGTCGCTGGTCGACGAGAAGGGGCGGATCGTCGAGGACGACCGGGCGCTGCTCGTCATGCTCGACCTCGTGGCCGCGGAGCGGCGCAGCGGGCGTGTGGCGCTGCCGGTGACCACCACGAGGATCGCCGAGCAGGTGGCGGCGTACCACGGGACACAGGTGGAATGGACGACGACCTCGCCGGACGACCTGACCCGGGTCGGCCGCGATGACACGACGATCTTCGGCGGGGATGGCAAGGGCGGTTTCATCGTCCCGGAGTTCAGCAGCGTCTTCGACGGGACGGCGGCCTTCGTGCGGCTGATCGGTCTGGTGGCGCGGACCCAGCTCACGCTCAGCCAGATCGACGCGCGGATTCCGCGGGCGCATGTCATCAAGCGGGATCTTGCGACTCCGTGGGCCGTAAAGGGTCTTGTGATGCGTCGGGTCGTGGAGGCGGCAGGTGATCGCTTTGTCGACACGACCGATGGCGTGCGGGTAGTGGAGACCGACGGGCGCTGGGTGATGGTGCTGCCCGACCCGGCCGAGGCCGTCACGCATCTCTGGGCCGAGGGGCCGGACGATGCCTCCGCGCAGGCCCTGCTCGATGAATGGGCGGCCGTCGTGGACAGCGCCGGCCGCTGAAGCACGGACCACGCGTGCGTGCCGGACAGGCATCCTTAGGGGCCTGCTCGGCACGCCGGTGGGGCCATTCGGAGGTATCGGTGGCGACGTGCGACGATGTGCGGCATGCCGCAGCCCCCCGTTCGGAGCACACCTACGCGCCCCACGCGTCCGGACGCGTCCATGTCGCTGCTCACCAACGTCATGGATCACAGCCTCGACGACGGCTACGCCGAGGCGGCCGCCCGTAAGAAGGCCGCAGGCGACGGAGGCCTGCCGAAGACACTCAGAGCGAAGCTCGGGCTGGCGGCCGGCCTGGTGCTCGCGGCGCTCGTGGTGACCGTGGGAGCCGCGCAGGCACGGGTCGCGGCGCCCGTCGTGGCCAAGGAGCGCGAGGAACTCGTCGACCGCATCGACCGCGAGACCGCGGCTGCGGACCGGCTGGAGGAGAGCGTCGACAAGCTGCGAGACGACGTGAGTGCCCGGCAGCGGGAAGCGCTGAAAGCGACTGGTGACGGTGATCAGGCGGAGCTCGTGGGCATCTTGGCGGGCTCAGTCGAGGTGCACGGTCCCGGTGTGAAGCTGGTCGTGAACGACGCCAAGGAGACCACCTCCGGAGGCGACGGCAACCCGCGTGGGACGTCCGGGTTCTCCGACACCGGCCGGGTGCGCGACCGCGACATGCAGCGGGTGGTCAACGGGCTGTGGGAGTCGGGCGCCGAGGCCGTCTCGATCAACGGGCAGCGGCTGACGGCCCTGTCGGCGATCAGGGCCGCGGGTGACGCGATACTGGTCGACAACAAGCCGCTGGTGCCGCCGTACACGGTGCTCGCGGTGGGGGACGGAGAGAGGCTGAGCACGAGGTTCCAGGACAGCGCCGACGGGCTGTATCTGCACGCCCTGCAGGAGAACTTCGGGATCAGGACCAGCATTTCCGTGCAGGAGGACCTCCGGCTTCCCGCCGCACCGAGTGTGATCGTACGTACAGCACAGCCGAACACCGAGAAAAGCGAGAAGGGCACATCGTGATCGCCGTACTGGGCCTCGTCGTGGGAGTCGTGGCCGGCCTGTTGGTCCGGCCCGAGGTTCCGGCGGTCGTCGAGCCTTATCTGCCGATCGCCGTCGTGGCGGCTCTCGACGCCGTCTTCGGCGGTCTACGGGCCATGCTCGACGGGATCTTCGACGACAAGGTCTTCGTCGTGTCGTTCCTGTCCAACGTGGTCGTGGCCGCGCTGATCGTGTTCCTGGGCGACAAGTTGGGCGTGGGAGCCCAGCTGTCCACCGGTGTCGTCGTCGTGCTCGGTATCCGGATCTTCTCGAACGCCGCGGCGATTCGCCGGCACGTCTTCCGGGCGTGAGGCCGATGAGCAACCACGACGAGGCCGCGGAGAACAGGTTGCGCAAGGAACTGCCCGAGGAGGTGCCTGCCGCCGACGAGGCGGAGGCCGTGGACGCCGCCACCGAGGAGCAGCCGCCCCAGTTGACCGGTCGGCAGCGGCTGGCGAAGGGGCTGTGGCCGCCCAGGGTCACCAGAGCCCAACTCATCGTCGCCCTGCTGCTGTTCGGCCTCGGCTTCGGCCTGGCCGTCCAGGTAGCGTCGAACAGCGACGGCGACAGCGCCCTGCGCGGCGCACGTCAGGAAGATCTGGTTCGCATCCTCGATGAACTGGACGACCGTACTCAGCGTCTTGAGGACGAGAAGCAAGGTCTCGAAAAACAGCGGGACGAACTGGAGAACAGTTCGAACCAGGCTGAGGAGGCCCGCAAGCAGACGGTCGAGAAGGAGAAGCAACTCGGCATTCTGGCGGGCACCGTGGCCGCGCAGGGACCTGGCATCACGATGACCATCGACGACACGAAGGGGACGGTCGAAGCGGACATGCTGCTCGACGCGATCCAGGAGCTGCGCGCTGCCGGCGCTGAAGCGATCCAGGTGAACGGCGTACGCGTCGTCGCCGACACCTATCTGACCGATTCGGGCAACAGCGTGAGCGTCGACGGGAACAAGATCAACGCTCCCTATCGTTTCAAGGTCATCGGCAAGCCGCAGGACCTCGAACCGGCGCTCAACATCCCTGGAGGCGTGGTGCAGACCCTTGAGAAGGAGCAGGCCACCGTGACCATCGAGCGGTCGGACAAGATCCTCGTGGACGCCTTGCGAGCGGCGAAGCGGCCTGACTACGCTCGGTCGTCCTCACAGTGAACCGGGGGTGCATGGGGGACGTCCGGCGAGGGCATGAGGTTGCGGGGGGTCGGCGCACCGAATGGGTGGTGCGTGGTGGAAACTGTCTGGTGGAGACGGACGTTGTGAGGATGTCCGGGTCGTTCAGAGAGTGCAGTCAGGGTTCGTCCTGCCCCACGGGCGGGTCTGTTTCGGTCAAGGGGAATCGCCCGTGAAGTTGTTTGCGAAGTTGTTCGGCAAGAGCGCGCGAGAGGGTAGCGACAACGCGACCTCTCGTCACCGCGCACAAGGGGACGAAGAGGGCCAGCGTCCCTTGTTCCGGGATCAGGTGTCTGGGCCGGGCGGTGACATTTCCGGAGGTCAGGGCGCGCCGTCGGTTGACCCTGGCCAGTCCGGAGGCATAGGTTTCGGGCAACCGTCAACCTCAAGTACGGGTGGAGGGTTTTCCCCGATGTCGGCCCTGGTGTGTACGAGGTGCGGTAACCGCAACGCGGAGAACAGCCGCTTCTGTTCCAACTGTGGCGCGCCGCTGCGGGCCGGTGCGACGCCCGAGCGCCCGTCCGAGACGACGTCCACGATCTCCATCTCCGGTCTTGAGGCCTACGACGCCGAGGCCACCGGCCAGACGCCGATCCCGGCGCTGTCGCCCGAGGCACAGGCCGCCGTGGACGCGCTGCCGATGGGCTCCGCGCTCCTGGTGGTGCGTCGTGGGCCGAACTCGGGCAGTCGCTTCCTCCTTGACGGCGATCTGACCACGGCCGGGCGTCACCCGCAGAGTGACATCTTCCTGGACGACGTCACGGTCTCGCGACGGCACGTGGAGTTCCATCGCGGCCAGGACGGCTCGTTCACGGTGGCCGACGTCGGCAGTCTCAACGGCACCTACGTCAACCGTGAGCGGATCGACCGGGTCGCTCTGAACAACGGTGACGAGGTGCAGATCGGCAAGTACCGGCTGGTCTTCTACGCGAGCCAGCGGGGCTACTGACCCTCCCCCGGAGCCCGTCCGGGGAGACCCAGGGAAGGTCCATGCTGAAAACACCGAGCGGCGGTGCCGGCTACGGCATCGCCGCCACGGACAGTCGGCTGATGAGCATCGGCGCGGTGCTGAACGTGCTGCGCGAGGAGTTCCCTGACATCACCATCTCCAAGATCCGCTTCCTGGAGTCGGAGGGTCTTGTCGAGCCGCAGCGGACCCCCTCGGGGTATCGCAAGTTCAGCACGCGGGACGTCGAGAGGCTCGGTCACGTCCTGCGGATGCAGCGGGACCACTATCTGCCGCTCAAGGTCATCCGCGAGCATCTGGATGCCATGGAGCGCGGTGAGGCCGCGCCGCTGCCGGCCCTGTGCCGTCAGCGTGATGGAGAAACGGTCCTGGAGCCCGTCGAGCCGCCCGCACCGGCCCGGATCGGGCGGTCCGCGCTGCTTGCAGCTGCCGAGATCGGTGAGCAGGAGCTCACGGAATGGGAGTCGTACGGCCTGATCACCCCGCTGCCGGACGGGGCGTACGACGCGGAGGCGGTCACCGTGGCCTCGCTCGTCGCCGAGCTGGGGCGGTTCGGGATCGAGCCAAGGCATCTACGGGTGATGAAGGCCGCCGCGGACCGGGAGGCCGGGCTCGTGGACCAGGTCGTGGCGCCGCTGCGCCGCCACCGCAACCCGCAGACCAGGGCTCACGCCGAGGCGCGCGCGAAGGAGCTGGCGGGTCTCACCGTGAAGCTGCACTCCGCGCTGGTGCAGACCGCTCTCGGGGTGCGGCTGCCCTGAGCGGGGCATGCACAGGGAGGCCGGATCGGCCACCCGTTCTCTGCCCGACTACCCAAACGTCCCGAGCACGGCCTAGGGTTGCTGTGTGAACGAGCTCGATGTCGTAGGTGTCCGGGTCGAAATGCCCTCCAACCAACCGATCGTGCTCCTGCGTGAAGTGGGAGGCGACCGCTACCTCCCCATCTGGATCGGGCCGGGGGAGGCGACGGCCATCGCCTTCGCCCAGCAGGGCATGGCCCCCGCGCGACCGCTGACCCACGACCTGTTCAAGGACGTGCTGGAGGCCGTCGGCCAGGAGCTCACCGAAGTGCGCATCACGGACCTGCGTGAGGGTGTCTTCTACGCCGAGCTGGTCTTCGCCAGTGGTGTCGAGGTGAGCGCCCGTCCGTCCGATGCCATAGCGCTGGCCCTGCGCACCGGAACGCCGATCTACGGCAGCGACGGCGTCCTCGACGACGCCGGCATCGCGATCCCGGACGAGCAGGAGGACGAGGTGGAGAAGTTCCGCGAGTTCCTCGACCAGATCTCGCCCGAGGACTTCGGCACCAGCAGTCAGTGAGGCGCACAGTCGGTTACTACGCAAATGCCGGCATTTGCCAGCGGCGAGGGAGAGCGTCCTGCGGCCCGCTCCGAGCGCATTCGGCTAGCCTTTCCCCGCGGTGGGGTGCGGGAAACCACTCCTAGGGTGATTATCACTCGGCGTGCCGAGTGTGGCGATCGTTGACGCACCCCTGGTGACTGCCTACCGTCGAGAAGGCAGGTCAAGGACGGAGGTCGGCGTGAGCAGCAGCGGCGACGGTACGGCTGGGGGTGCCCCGGGGCGCAGTCTCGGGGCGAGCGGTCCGTACCCGCTTCATGGCAGCCCGCTTCAGGGCAGCGCGGCCGATCTCGCTCCGCAGCGACCGACGGCCGTGCCGAGCAGCGGCGGAGGGGCGGCGTCCATGGAGACCGAGCAGATCGGATACCGGGGTCCGACGGCGTGTGCGGCCGCCGGCATCACCTACCGGCAACTGGACTACTGGGCGCGCACCGGGCTGGTCGAGCCCAGCGTGCGGCCCGCGTACGGGTCGGGAACACAGCGGCTGTACAGCTTCCGGGACGTCGTCGTCCTGAAGATCGTCAAGCGGTTCCTCGACACCGGTGTGTCGCTGCAGAACATCCGTACCGCCGTCCAGCATCTGCGGGAGCGGGGCTTTCGGGATCTTGAGCGCATGACGCTGATGAGCGACGGTGCGACGGTGTACGAGTGCACCTCCCCGGACGAGGTGCACGCGCTGCTCCAGGGCGGGCAGGGAATCTTCGGGATCGCTGTGGGTGTGGTGTGGCGGGACGTGGAGAGTGCCTTGTCCCAGCTGCACGGGGAGCGCATTGACACCGGGGAGACCCTGGTCGGGCACAATCCGACGGACGAGCTGGCGCGGCGGCGTAACCGGGCGGTCTGAGCGGTTCCGCCGAGGCACATGTCGTAGTGGTGTGGCGGGCGGCCGAGGGCGGCGGGCGCCGGATCAGACGGTCGTAGCAGGGCATTGTCAGTGGCGTGAGGCAGCATCGGAGATGTGAGGAACGCGCCTACGATCCTGCATCTCGACATGGATGCCTTCTACGCCTCGGTGGAGCAGGCATCCAAGCCGAGCCTGCGCGGGAAAGCCGTCATCGTGGGCGGGCTCGGGCCGCGGGGAGTCGTCGCCACCGCGTCCTATGAGGCTCGGGTGTTCGGGGTGCACTCGGCCATGCCCATGGCGCAGGCGCGTCGGCTGGCGCCGAATGCCGCGTATCTCGTGCCGCGCTTCGGGATCTACCGGGACATCAGCGAGCAGGTCATGGGGCTGCTGCGGGAGCTGTCGCCGCTGGTGGAGCCGCTGAGCCTGGACGAGGCGTTCGTGGATCTGGAGGCGGGTGGGGCGGCCTGGGACGAGGCGTCGGCGCGGTTGGTGGGGGCGAGGCTGCGCGCCGACATACGGGCCGTCACCGGGCTCGCGGGGTCGGTCGGCCTGGCCGCGTCCAAGATGCTGGCGAAGATCGCCTCGGAGCAGGCCAAGCCCGATGGGCTGGTGCTGATCGAGCCGGGGACGGAGCGGGCGTTGCTCGGGCCGATGTCGGTGCGGACGTTGCCGGGGGTGGGGCCGGCGACCGGGGACCATCTGAGGCGGGCCGGGATCCACACGGTCGAGGAGATCGCCGAGGCGGGTGAGGACGAGCTCGTACGGCTGCTGGGCAAGGCTCATGGGCATGCCCTGTACGCCATGGCGCTGGCGCACGACGAGCGGCCCGTGGTGGCCGAGCGGGAGGCCAAGTCGGTGTCGGTGGAGGACACGTATGACGTGGACATCCACGACCGGGTGCGGGTGGGGCTGGAGGTGCAGCGGCTGGCCGACCGGTGTGTGCGGCGGTTGCGGGGGGCCGGGTTGTCGGGGCGGACCATCGTGCTGAAGGTGCGGCGGTACGACTTCTCCACGCTGACTCGTTCCGAGACGTTGCGTGGGCCCACGGATGATCCGGCGGTGGTGCGGGAGGCTGCGGCTCGACTGTTGGATTCCGTGGATACGACGGGTGGTGTACGGCTGCTGGGGGTCGGGGTCAGTGGGCTGGCCGACTACACACAGGAGGATTTGTTCGCGCAGGTGGCGGGGGAGAGCGCGGAGCATTCCGTGGAGGACGGTGAGGAGGAGCCGGCTGAGGAGCAGCGGGT
>NZ_LGUR01000027.1 GCF_001270495.1 Streptomyces viridochromogenes | reverse complement strand
CGGCATCGCCCGCCTGCACAACCTTGCCCTCGCCGGGTGACGGGGAAACGCACAGGTCATCCAGCATGCCGGAGATCATTTACGGGACAACCCTTAGCCTGACGGGATCTCCGGGCCTGCCGCCCGGCACATGGCAAGGAGCTTCATGTCCGAACGGACCACAACCCGCCGCCGCCAACTGGGCGCGATGATGCGCAAGTTGCGTGCCCGCAAGGGACTGACCCTTGAGGAAGCCGGGCAGCTTGTCGGCGTATCGAAGGCCACGGTCAGCAGGTACGAGACCCAGGCTGGGCCGGTCAAGTGGATCGTCATTGATGCTCTTTGCCGGGAGTACGGGGCAACTGAGTCTGAGCGCAGGGCGGTTGTCGGACTCGCGAAGGATGCCAAGCAACAAGGCTGGTGGAACTCCTTCGCCGACTCCATCCCGGAGAGCATGAACCTGCTGCTCACGCTTGAGGACGAGGCCGTACGCGAAAGCCACTTCTCCTGCGTCTACGTGCCTGGCCTCCTGCAGACACGCACCTACAGCACAGCCCTGCAGAAGGCCAACGAAGTTCCCCTGGAAGCAGCGGAGATCGAGCGGCTCGTTGACATCCGCATGAAGCGGCAAGAGATCCTCAACCGCCCGAAGCCGCTGCACCTGTGGGCGATCCTCGACGAGTCGGTCATCCGCCGCGTCGTCGGCTCGCCACAGATCATGAAGGAACAGCTCGATCGGCTACTCAAAGCGAACGAGTCACCTCACATCACGCTCCAGGTGCTCCCCTTCTCCAAAGGAGCCCACGCCGCAGCACTTGGCAGCTTTGTCATCATCGGCGGCACCGAGCCGGCTCTCGACGTGGTGTACGTCGACTTCCACACGGGCTCCCCCTTCTTGGAGAAGGAGGAGGAACTGGAGCGATACAGACTTGCGTTCGAGTACCTCAGGGCACAAGCGTTGGACATGGAGACTTCCTCCGCCGTGATCCATCGCGCCCGCAAGGAGCTTTGAATGTCTGTTGGCTCTCAGCCCGTCTCGGAGCCCGTCTGGTTCAAGTCGTCGTACAGCGGCGGCAACACAACCGAGTGTGTAGAAGCCGCTCTCATACCGTTTGGTGTTCTAGTACGGGACTCCAAGCGGACTGAATCACCTCACCTCGTGATCTCGGCAGAGGCTTGGCGGAGCTTCCTGATGGCCACACGTCGTGTCGGCTGACGGACGAATCCTGGACGCGGCGGACGGGACTGGCGTTCACCATGCAGTCCGGACGTGCATCTCCTCGGCCGCTTTCCCCAACAAGCCTTCCGGCCGGTCGTAGTACGTGTCCCGGTGCACGTCAACGCGGGCCTCGGCGCGCGAACCAGGCTGCCGCATAGCGGATCCGGTCGAGTGGACCCGAGCCTCCAACGCCACTCTGACCACGACCCGTTCCCCCTTCCCCTTCTGGCTGCCAGATCCCACTCATGCCATGCTGCAGAGTTCGAAGGCCTTCCGCACAGGCCGATCCCGGAGGGCTGTGTGAGTTCGCCTTGGCGGAGATCAGCTCTACGGGCACGAGCGAGTCGTGCCCGTCGACGCCCTCTCGATCAGAGCTCTGGAACGGATCGTAAAGGGACCGCTACCTCGTCCCCAAGTGTTCCAGGAGCGCCTGTACGTCGGCGACGTTCATTCCCGCGGCCATTGGTACTTCCTCCTCCGGGTCGGCCAGCTGCTGAACTTCGGGGTCGTCCAGGATGCGCCCCATGAAATCCAGCTTTTTCGCCAGCCGCATGGCGACAATGTCGTCGACGCTCCCCTCGGCTGCGAGAACGGTAATCCGTGTCTCCGTGTCAGGGGGGAGGCCGAGACGGTGGATTCGATCGAGACTCTGCAGGTACCGGCCCGCCTGGAAGTCTCGGTCCACATAGACAGCGTCGTGACAAACCTGGTGGAGGCTGATGCCTTCACCAAGGGTTGCCGGATTGGAGATCAGGACAGCGCAGTTTGGGTCCTCCCGGAAGCGGCGCAGTTCCGCTGCCCGGTCGGGTGTCCCCCCATGCACCGCGGCAGGCTGAAACGGTGCCAGCAGCGCCTGAAGCGAGGTGATGCTGCGGACAAAGCTTGTCCACACCAGGGTTTTGCGTCCGGCAGTTGCATTGGCGGAAACGATGGAGAGGGTCTCTTGGTACTTGGGTGACAGCTCGTAGTCGGGAAGCTGTCGGAGCAGTACAGACAAAGGATCTCCCTCTGGAACCTCCAGTGGTGGGAGCCGGAAGTGCAGCGGCTCGTGGCGAGCGGAGCCTTCAACTAGCAGGGCCGGGCTCGTGGCGGCCATCAGCAGTCGTAGCGCGGCCTTGCCGAGCGCCTCGAAGTCGGACTTGTCCGCCGCTGCACGCGGCGAGAACTTGCCCTTCAGAGCGTCATAGATCTCACGGTGCAGGGGCGGCATGGGAAGGCGGCGAATCCGCGTATCGACCGCCGGCAGGCCCAGCTCCACCTTGGTTGTTCTGGTGTACAGGGGGCGCAACACCTGGCTGGCGTGCGCCAGGTTCCCGCCGTCGACGGCTTGGGTGACCACCCGCCGCCCATGTCCCGGCCAAACAAAGGAGAGCAAGTTCTCCAGGTCCTTGGAGCCGTTGGGCGCCGGGGTCCCGCTGAGAATCATGCGGACCCGGCTGAGCGGGCCCAGTGCCATGCAGGAGGCACCATAAACCCCGGCCCCACCCAACTTCATGCGGTGCGCTTCATCTAGGACAAGCATCGTCGGCGAGGCCTTCAGCCAGTGGGAGAGCACGTTGAGAGCACGGTCTAGACGCTCGTAGTTGACGAGGATCACATCGGCGGCAGCAGGCACCTCCTTGGTCAGCACCTGCACGTCCAGGGGGACGGCGAAGCACTGCCGGGCTTCTTCCCGCCATGCGTCGTAGGCGGACTTGGGGCTTACCACGAGCATGCGCACTACTGTCCCGCGGGTGCGGAGCGCAGCGAATGCCGCGAGGGACACGCGGGTCTTGCCGGCGCCAGGGACGCTGAAGTTGGCGCCATGCCCGATGGACAAAAGACGGGCGATGTCGCGCCTCTGGAACGGGGTGAGAGGGCCGATCCAACCGTCACCCAACAAAGCCGGGACGGCGTCCGGCTCGATGGTGTCCTCGTCTGGCGTACCACTGAGGAGGCGCTCTGCCGTGTCCGCTGTGTCGAGCAATTCCTCGACAAGGACGCGGAAGTCGTCTTCCCAGGCGACGCCTTCGGGCTTAGGCCAGGAGCCCAGTGCACTGATGCTGGCGACAAAGCTGTCCAACGAGACAGTGGCAGACAACTTGTCGGTCATCCGCCCGCTGGGAAAGCTGGCGATCATCTGCCCGAGTGCAGCGCGACACTCGGGCACGGTTCGCAGTTCGGCCTGAGTGCGAGTGACATCAAAGCCAATCGTCAGACTGGGTTCGGACACCTAGCGAGCCTTCCCGAGCGCCTCGAGGAGCCAGGTCACGCCATCACCAGGGTGACGTACGGTGCGCTTTGCCTCAATCGCAAGCTTCTCCAGCTTCTGCCGTAGGTCCGTGACGGCGTCGTCGAATGCCTCCTCATCCAGACTCTGCGATGCCCTGGACATGACGAGGTCGGTCACACACAGCTCGATGTCCCGCCCGGCGTCGGCCAAGCGAGCTGGTGCGGCCTGCTTTCGCTTCTTGATACGGGCTTCCCGCCCAGCGTCTGTAATGGCCTCGTCCATGGCTACGCGGAGCCTCTTGAACTCCTTCTGCGCTTCCTCGGTGACTGCTTGGGAAGCTGTGCTGCCTGGCTGGCTGACTGCCCTTGCGTGCAGGACTGCGTCTGTCAGCGCCTTTGCCGCGCTAAGAGCAGCGGACGGTCCCTTCACCGCTCGCCCCAAACCGGGGATGGCCACACTCACCGATGCTTCGGCTGGGGCTTCATTGATCGGCAGGACCTTGGCGAGATAGCGGTCCCGGAAGTCGTGCTCGATGAACCGGACATCAGTTTTGGCAAAGCCCAACAGCATGGCTGCCAGCCGGTTCTCCAGCAGAAATTCTGCCTTCTCCGGGTTAGCGGCGTACTGCTTGGTGTACGCGCGGTGCAGTTCGCGGAACTTTTCCGCCTGCTCCTCGAAAGCCACCAGGGAGAGACGCTCGCCCGCAGCCTCGCTGCGCTCGATCAGGGACTCGATGCGGGCGAGAACCCACTGGTCCTGTCGGCAGCGATCAGTGGTCGTACGGAAGGTGGTGGCGATGACAGCGAGGGGCGTCCCCTGCTCCACGAGTTCCTGCACTGCGAGCAACCTGTTGATGTACGAATAGTCTCGTCGGTGCGTTTTCCGAAGCTGCAGGGACAGCTCGACCGCGGCAATGTCCTGCCAGCTGCACGAGGCCGGGAGCACGGCCACGCGCATGGCGTGATTGGGGCCGTAGAGCTGCATCAGCGCCGCGCGGCGGGTGTTTCCGTTGACCAGGACGCCTTCATGGGTAATCAGACCCGGCTCGGTCTGCCCGTACTCCTTTAGACTCCCGACCAACTCTTCGAACTCAGGGTCGGTCCGGGTCGGGTCCGCAGGTAGCGCCTGCAGGAGGTGGTCCAGATATGCCTGGCTTCCGGTGCTCCAGGGTTCCTCCGTGAGCGCCTCGGCTCGCTTCGGATCATGGCTGGACTGGGCACGAATACGGTGGGTCGCGGGGTTGTAGTACAGGTTTCCCACCGGCATCTGGATGACTTCCAGGTGCTCGAGCGCTCCCCTCCAGTCGACGGTGAACGTCTCGCGGGGGCCTTCGCCGGCAGTCATCTCGTCCAGCCGGGACCGGACGAGCGCGCGGTTCTCCTCGGCTCCCGGCGGCAGTCCGTAGCCCTTGGCCATGTAATCGCTCCTGCTTTCGTTCGCGTTCTTCCGCGGGGGTCTGTCCTGCGTGTGTCCGCCGGGCTCAGCCGAGCCCCAGTTCCGCACGGAGCTGGGCCCGCGAAGCTTCCGGCAGGGAGCGGTAGTCGCTCCAGATCTGCTCCAGGCGGCTGAACTGGCGCTGGTCGGCCGCGACCCAGTCGGACAGTACCTTGCGCTCGATCGGGTTAAGGCCGGCAGTCTCCTTCAGAACCTTGCCTAGGTCCGCGGTCAGGGAACGGCCACCTACCCGGCACCGCTTGCACTCGGTGACCAGCTCGACAGCCCTGGTGCCGTCAGGCTTGACCACTTCCCTGCGGGCGATGTCCAACTGGGCCGTCTCGTGGGTACCAGCATGGACTTCCCCAGGCGTGATGCCACATGACCGGCACATGTTCCCGTCGTTACTCAGGACTTCGCGCCGACGACCGGCTCCGATCGCCATCGTGCCGGTCCTTCGGGTGGCGCGGCCCGGCTCCCAGACGGGGTCACCAGGTTCCACGAATCGCTGCTCACGCGAATCCAGTCCGGCGTCCTCCCTGTTTGTGTGGATCCGCCAGCCAAAGTCCCTGAGATCGCGCATCCGCCGGTCCACCTGGGAGACCCCAGGGAACGCCTCACGCAACTGCTCCTTAGTGAAGGTGTTCCCTTCACCAACCTCGGAGACGAGCCACAGGGCAACGCGCTTCATCGTTCCGAGGCCGGCATCCTGCCAGGACGGCATGGTGACTCCATTCGCAGAGGAACCCTCCCGCCGGGAGGTGTGAGGTGCCGATGCAGAGCAATCGCCTGCGGAGATTCATTACTAGCACGACCGTCCGTGACCATTCCAGCAATTGGGGATCTTTACTCAAGGGTGAAAATTTGAGGTCTTGTAAAGATCCGTTTCCTCCGCTTATTTCAGGGTTTGCGGCGGTCGAGCTGTTTACCTGAAACGTAGTCAGGAAACCCTGCGAACGAGGCCTGTTGCGCGGGGCGACGGGATAGGGTTCTCTCAATTTGCAGTATCCGAGGCAGTATTGGGCGTCCGAAAGGTTTCGTTTGGCATGCCGTCACTTGGGTCCATCAGCGACGCCTGCGTACCAGGGGCTACAGAGGAGGTGCGGGCACTTGCCTGTGCTCTAAAGGGCCTCATCCCGCACGTCCACCCCGGCGCCACCATGAAGGTGAAGGCCACGGCGCTGGCGATCTCACCGTCCCTCCTGTCTCACTGGCTCTCCGGACGGCGGCTCCCCGCCCCGGAGGCACTGAGGCAGCTGTACGACCTGGCGGCCGATGGGGTACTCAACTCGTCGGGCACCTCTTTGAGTTGCAGTTTCGCGGAACTTGAGGAGTTGCTTCATGCCGCCCGGAAGTCAACATGCCGTCGATGCGGCGACGGCTGTGTCTGCAACGAGCGCGACAGGCAGCGCGGACGGGTCGTCGGCGGCGGATCGTTGCGCCGGTCCTCTGCCTCGGCGGCCGAGCGGGAGCCCCTGGGCGGCATCGAAGCGTTGCGCCGGTCCTCTGGCGCCACCCCGCAGGGGGCAGGCCTTCCAGAGCACCTCACGGAGATTCCTCACGTCGACCAGATCAATCTTCTGTGGAGCTTGGGGACGACGCTGAACGAAGAGGAAATCGGTGCCACCGTCAGCGCCCTCGCCGGTGCGGGGATGCCGCACGAGATGGAAATCCTTCTTCGCGCTGCGGAATCCGCAGGAAAGGATTCAGTGAAAATCACGATTGCCTTTGGCGAGGCCCGCTAGGCCTCCCTCAGAGAATCCATCAACGAGCCAGAAGAGAGGATCTTGGAGGTTTGCCAAGCATGTTTTTAAAATCTTGTTTCGCAGTTAATGACACCTGCCGCGGGCCTCCAGCACGGAGATGCAGGGAAGGCCCGGTCCAAGAGGTCGCCAAACCGCGGCCGGAGCCTCCCCTGCTTGAACATCCCCGTTAGTTCCGTTGACCAACAAGGAGTTCCAAATTGAATAGTAAGGCCGACCTGGCCTCTTTCGCCAGGAAGCTTCGGGCTGCTCGGCTGCGCCGTCGTGGCACAGCCGACGGCACCAAGCCGATCGCGCCCTGGCTGAAGATCCGACGCCGCGTCCGCTTCCTGCGCTGGGCTCTGATAGTCCAGTTACTCAAGGGAGCGGCCTTCGCCGGCGGAGGGATCCTCGCCCAGGTATTGCTGGCACGGCTCTTCGGCGCCTGACGTGTGCAAATGCCTGGTGCATTCGGTGCCCACCGAGCGCACCAGGTTGCCAGCGGGCGATTGCTGCCTGCGTAGACGTCGCGATCGCCGGCATCCACGTGACCACCACAAACCGCGGAGCCCGCGAGGAAGTTGACCTCCGTGAGTTCCTGGACGAGACAGACGTGTGACGACGTCAGCCCCGTTTGCCGCCTGTGGCTGGTTCCTCCGGAGTAACGAACCATGAGGCGCACCCCTTTTGACGGCCGCGGCGGTCCACGACAACGTCGCTCGGGCTCGATGGAGGCAACCGTGCATTCCTCGGGCTGGTGCTATCAATCGTCGGCGTGCAGCGAAGC
This sequence comes from Streptomyces viridochromogenes, assembly GCF_001270495.1. GTDB lineage: Bacteria > Actinomycetota > Actinomycetes > Streptomycetales > Streptomycetaceae > Streptomyces > Streptomyces viridochromogenes_A. Next base: position 4,245 of record NZ_LGUR01000027.1, on the reverse strand, counting down.
AACCTGGATGCCGTTCGGTACCTGAGAGCTGTCCCGTAACTGTGGTTGTGGACAGCCACAGCCTCCGTCAAGTGCTGTGAATCCTCCACAGGTGGCGCTCGTCCAGGGTCCCGAAGCGCACGTTTCCGCGTTCAAGGTCGACGAGGATGGGCCAGCAGTCCAACAGTTGCTCTCTCACATCACGCGAGGCTAGGTACTGCACCGAGTTGTAGGGCACGATCAGGAGCCCGTTGCTCTGGCGGACTCGCTCTGTGTCGATGGCAAGCGGCGGCTCGTACTCGCTCTGGCTGTCCGCGAGAAATGCCACCGCAAGCTTCAGGGCTTCGTCCTGCTCCATCATTCGTCTCCACTTCGTCACCTCGACGAAGGCACCCTAACCATCCGGCGATGATCTTCGTGTGGCTGGTGTGATCACGGCGTCCGAGCCGTCCTGGATAGCCCCTTCACTGGGCTGAGCCCGCGGAAGTTCGCAAGGCTGATCACCGCGTTGCGTGTGAGGGTGCCGACCCGACCCACAAGGCCGACCCTGGCGACTACCGCTAGGAGGACCGAGTCCTATTGGTCGCCGCTTACTGGCGTACGAATCTGACCCGACGTCAGCTCGTCCCGCTGTGCGGCATCTCGAGTCCGCGGCGACCGCATCATCCGCCACCTCGGGCCGTCGTTTGCGCTGGAGGCTCGCAAGCGGTTCCGCAGGGGCACCGTGCTGATCGTGGACGGCACCCTGGTGTCCACCCGCGACCACACCGTCGCCGAGCAGTCGAAGACATCTCATGTCGCTGGTGGGTCAAGTAGGTGATCAGGCGGCGAGGTCCACGGGCGGTGTGAAGGCACGATCGGGGTCGAATAGCGTGCGGCGTTGTAGGCAGTGGTAGAGGCAGCCGAGCAGTTGCGAGCCACAACGACATGGCTGCGACCAGAGGCCCGCGTAACGGGTGCCGCGCCGGCGTATGCCTTCATCGCGCGGGCATCCGCGAAGCGTTCGCGGTCGTCTCCGATCTCTGCGAGGACACGGGCTCCGGAGAGCACGGACAGCCCCGGGAAGCTGGCGATGATCGCGGCATCTGGGTGCGCGAGAAATGCTTCCTCCGTCGCCGCCGCGAGCTGGGCGACGCTGGTGCAAGCGGCATCGACCTGCCGGATGAGCGCTGTTGCTTGGTGTCCAGAGCCTGTTCAACCTGCGGCAGCTGTCGGAGGTAGTCCGCGCGGAAGATCTCCCGAAGTCGCTCGACCTCTGCTTCGATTCCGCAGCGTGGACGTTCGCCGCGCTTGAGTAGTGCGCGCAGTTGGCTGCGGGTGAGTCTGACGGCGTCAGCCGGCGTGGGTGCGGCAGTCAGGATCACGCGGGCGCGTGGCGGGTCGAGTCCGGGTTTTCCAGGGCCGTGGAAGGCCGTCAGGGCGGCCGGGTAGTACTCGCGCAAGTGTGAGCGGAGCCGGTTGATCATCTGCTGCCGATCCCAGATCGCGTGCTGGTGAGCGCGAGCCAGGACGGCGACGGCCTGGCCGGCTTCGCTGTCGTCAGGCAGGGGGCGGTGAGTGTGCCGGTCGGTCCGCAGGATGTTGGCCAGGACCCGGGCATCAGCCGCGTCGGACTTGGCTCGGGAGACACTGGCGCAAGCGCGGTATCGGAATCTGGCAGAGCTGATGCCTCCTCACCCGGCCAAGGTGGGTGGGCCCTGACAGGTGCCGCGCTCTCTGGGGGAGGCCGCCGGAGCTGATGGGGCTTCACGGGCGTGCTCCGTATGGCAGTCCCGATGAGCGCCGACGGAGATATCGGATTAGCCTCCGAAATGAGCGCAATAAGGATCTTTAGGTGTGCGCTCTACTCGACCCAAGGAGGAGAAATGCGCAAGCTTCAGAAGGCCGCTGTCGCGGCCGCGATGGTCGGGACCCTCAGCCTCATAGCCACCGGCACCGCGAACGCCCAGCCCTCGTATGACGGTCACGGTCACGGTCACGGGCACTGCCACTCTCACGACCTGGACGTCAGCATTCTCGGCCAGGTCGGGCTGCTCAACGGCCTTGCCGGCAACTTGGCCAATGGTGAGGGCCACCCGGGCGGGCAGTACCAACACGTTGGCGGCGGTTGCCACCACTGAGCAACATGGATCCGTCACGTAGTTGACCGAATGGGGTACCCGGCGTCTGGGCCACGAGCCCGGCGCCGGGTCCTGTTTGTGCGCCCGTCGGGCGCCCGTTGCCTTCCCGAGTGGCCATGCCAGGCCCTCGAAGGTGTCGACAGCAACGACCAAAGTCGCAGCGTCCTGGACCATCGGCCGATGACAAGGCATACGGACGCTTGCCAGGCTCGGCGCTACGCCATACCGGCGACCCGACGACCTGAGCTAGAGCGGGAGAGTGGCAGCGACATGAGGGCGGGGGACATGCGGGATACGGGGAACGCACGGAGCGCAGGGGACGCACGGAGCGCTGAGGGTCTCCGTTGGGAGAAGGGCGAGGCCGTAGGCCGCGAAGGCAGCACCTCGCTCGCCGAGTCCGCCTGGTTCCTGACACTCTTTTGCACGGTCTGCGGGGCCGGCGTCGGCTGGCTCGTCACCCTTCTCGCCGACTGGCTTGTGACGCTGCGCTGGGCACCCTTGCAGGGGCCGGCCAAGCTGGTGACGTCCGTGCCGGAGCCCTGGCTGACCATCGGGGGCATCGCGGTGGGTGCCGGTCTGGGGCTGGTGGTCGGGTTCGTCGCCGTGCACGAGTCGCTGTCGGTGAGGGTTTCGGCCGACCGTGTGGTCCTCGGCGTTCGGGGCTCCTCGCAGGAGTTCGGGCGGGACGAGGTCGCCCTGGCGGTACGGGACGGCAAGCAACTCGTGCTGCTCGGGCCGGACGGTATGGAGATCGCCCGGGAGGGCTGCAACCTGTCCTGGGCACGGCTGGCCGATGCCTTCGCCGGGCACGGCCATCGGTGGGCCGATGAGGATCCGCATCGGGATGAGTTCCGGCGCTGGGTTCCCGGCATGCCCGGGCTGCCCGACGGGGCGGACGCGTTGCTGCGGGCCCGCGAGGTGGCCCGGAAGAAGGAGGAGGGCTCCGAGGAAGCCCGGGAACTGCGCGAGGAGTTGCTGAGGCTCGGCGTCGTCGTACGTGACGAGAAGAAGCGGCAGTACTGGCGCACGCCGCTGCGGCCCTGAGGTGCGGGATTCGGGGAGTGGGTTCGGGGAGGTTCCGGGGAGCGGGGCTCGGGCGCCGTATCGGCTGAGAGCATTGCGTCGACCGTAGTGGAAGAAGGGGATGAGCATGATCGTGCTCGCGCTGGTCGGTGTTCTCGTGCTCACCGTCGGGGGGTGCGTCTGTGTCGTATGGGCGTCTCGGGGCGGGCCCCGCTGGGTGCGCGCGGTGGCCGCGGTGACCCTGGGTGTGGGCAAGTTGGTGCGGGGGTCGGGGCGTTCTCGTCAGGGCTCGGGCTCGGATCTCTCCGTCCTGGGGGGCTCGGACTCGGGGTCGGGGTCGGGATCGGGTTCCGACTCCAACTGAATTCGTACGGCCGGTCTCCCGGCCGCAATGCGGACGTGGGCCGCGCCGAGGGGTAGCACTCGGCGCGGCCCACGTGGTCCGTGTGACCCGTGTGGCCCGCGTGGCTCGGGCGGGTCAGTCGGTCGTCTTCGTCGTGGTCAGGGCCCGCAGTTGTTTCCGGGGGCCCCGGGCGTGGGCTGGGGCGTGGGCGCGGGGTCCGTGTTCACCGGCGGGGTCTGACTGTCTGGGGGGTGCTGGCCCTCTGGGGCCTGTGGGGCCTGTGGGGCCTGTGGGGCCTGTGGGGCCTGTGGGGCCTGTGGGGCCTCCGGAGTCTGCGGGACCTCCGGCGTCCCATCAACCGGACCCGGCTCTACGGGAGTTGGGGACGACGGCTCTGGCGTGGGCGTGGGTATGGGCGTGGGCGTCTCTGGAGCCTCGACCTCCGGGGCTCCCGGGCCATCCGCCGGCACCGGAGCCTCCGGCGGCACCGGAGCCTCCGGCGGTACCGGGTCCTCCGACGGCACCGGGGCCTCCGGCTTGGGGTGCTCCTCCCCTGACCCCGAATCACCCGGATAGCCCGGCTCACCCGGATACCCCGGATACCCCGGGGGCTCCAGCTCACCCGGATGCTCCGAACCGCCCGGCTTCTCCACCGGAGTCTCGGCCCCCGGCTCAACAGGGCTCGGTGCAGGCTCGTCGGGGGCCGGCTTCTCATCGCCCGGCAGCTCAGCCTCGTTCCCCGGACCAGGCGCAGCCCCAGCCCCAGCCCCTGGCTGAACC
>NZ_LGUR01000026.1 GCF_001270495.1 Streptomyces viridochromogenes | reverse complement strand
ATATCTGGCGTTGATTTTTGGCACGCTGTTGAGTTCTCAAGGAACGGACGCTTCCTTTGTACTCACCCTCTCGGGCTTTCCTCCGGGCGCTTCCCTTCGATCTTGCGTTTCCGACTCTATCAGATCTTTTTCCGATCCGATTTCCTCGGCGCTTTCCAGGTTTCCGCTTTCGCGTTTCCCTTTCCGGCGGTTCCGACTCTATCAGATCCTTTCGGGCCTGACCCCCAGTCAGCGGGGCTTGTCTTCGCGGCCGTTGGGCCGTTCCGACGTCTCAAACCTTAGCGGATCCTCTCGGCGATTCCCAATCGGGCCGCCGAGTCCCAATTCGAATTGAATTCGGGCACGCCGAAATCAACCCCGCAGGGAGATCGTGCTGATGGTTTGGGTTGCCGCTTCCGCGGCGGGAGGTGCTGTCGCAGAACCGTTACGGCTCGGCGGCAACCCGGAGAACATTACGGATCCGCGAGAGGGCTGTCAAGCACCCCCTGTCAAGATCTTTTCCGGCGGTGCCTGGCCTCGTGTCAGTCCAGGTCGCTGAGGCGTCCGCCGGCGTCCGGCTGGGCGTGCTCCACCCTGCGGAGCAGACGGGTGAGGACCTCGCCGAGGGTGGTGCGCTCCTCTGCCGAGAGGTCCTGGAGCAGGTCCTCCTCGAAGACCGACGCGAGGCGCATCGCCTCCAGCCACTTCCCTCTGCCCTCGCCGGTGAGCTCGACGATCACGCGGACGCGGTTGGACTCGTCGCGCTCCCGGGTGACCAGACCTTCGGCGACCATGCGGTCGATCCGGTGGGTCATGGCGGCCGGGGTGAGGCCGAGGCGCTTGGCGAGGTCGCTGGGGCCCATCCGGTACGGGGCGCCCGAGAGGACCAGGGCCTTGAGGACCTCCCACTCGGCGTTGCTGATGCCGAGTGCGGCGGTCTGGCGGCCGTAGGCGACGTTCATACGGCGGTTCAGACGGGACAGCGCCGAGACGACCTTCTCGACCTGGGGGTCCAGGTCCTGGAACTCGCGCTGGTACGCGGCGATCTGTTCTTCGAGGGTCGGTTCGCTGATGCCGGGGGTGTCGCCCATGGAGCGAGTATGGCACGGGCCTGCTTGGCGTTGAAGTCCTTCTCTGTGTAGTGTTTAGCTTCGAACTTTAGCTTTGAAGTCTTCAGATCTACATCGAGAGAGGTGAACGTGACCAGGGCGATGGGCGCAGCGATGCGCCGGATCCACGTGGGCAACGCACTCAGCGCGTTCGGGCTCGGTTTCACCGTCCCCTACCTGTACGTCTATGTGGCGCAGGTGCGGGGGCTGGGTGCCATGACGGCGGGGCTCGTCCTCGCCGTCTTCGCCGTGGCGGCACTGGTCGTGCTGCCGTTCGCCGGGCGGGCCATCGTCCGGCGCGGCCCGCTGCCGGTGCTGCTCACCGCTCTGGTCACCGCCGCGCTCGGAGCGTTGAGCCTGGGGCTGGCGGGGAGTGCGGTGGCCGTACTGCTGTCGGCGGGCGCGCTCGGGGCGGGGCAGGCCGTGATGCAGCCGGCGCTCGCGACGATGATCGTGGACTGCTCCACGGCTGAGACTCGGTCGCGGGCGTTCGCGATGCAGTTCTTTCTGCAGAACCTGGGGCTGGGGGTCGGCGGGCTGATCGGTGGCCACCTCGTGGATACGACCAGCGTCTCGTCCTTCACTCTGCTGTTCGCCATCGAGGCGGCGATGTTCCTGCTGCTCGTCGTGGTGATGTCGACGGTACGGATGCCGCGTGCGCCGCGGATCGAGGGGGCGGCGGGGGCCGGGTCGGCGAGGGGGAGCTGGAAGCAGTTGCTCCAGAACCGGGCGATGGTGCAGCTGTGTGTGCTGGGGTTCGTGCTGTTCTTCGCTTGCTACGGGCAGTTCGAGTCGGGGCTGAGTGCTTACGGGGTCGAGGCGGCCGGGGTTTCCACGTCCGCGCTGGGGACCGCGTTGGCTGCCAACACGGCGATGATCGTGGTGGCGCAGTTCGCCGTGCTGAAGTTCGTCGAGCGGCGGAGGCGGTCGCGGGTGATCGCGGCTGTGGGGCTGATCTGGGCCGTGGCGTGGGTCGCGGCGGGGTATGCCGGGCTGGGGCATGGGAGCCAGGAGATGGCTACGGCTGCCTTCGTCTCTACGTATGCGCTGTTCGGGCTGGGTGAGGCGATGTTGTCGCCGACGGTTGCTCCGTTGGTGGCGGACCTTGCGCCGGAGGGGATGGCGGGGCAGTACAACTCTGCTTTTGCCCTGGTGAAGCAGCTTGCGTTGGCTGTGGGGCCGGCGGTGGGTGGGCCTATGGGGGCGGCGCTGCATGGCCCGTATGTGGTGACGTTTCTGTTGTTCTCGCTGGGGATCACGTATCTCGCGGTGCGGTTGGGGCGGGAGCTGAGTGCTGTGCAGGATCAGCCGTGGTTGGGGAAGAGTCGGGTGGTGGCGCAGGGGGCTGCTTCGGCTGCGGGGCAGTCTCGGGCGCATGCCTGAGTTTTCGCCCCCGCCGCCCCTACCCGTCCCATCCCTTGAAGGGGCTGCTCCGCCCCTTCCACCCCGCCAAGGGACTCCGCCCCCTGGACCCCTGTCGGCCTACGGCCTCGTCCTCAAACGCCGGACAGGCTGAAAGACGCGCTAACGGGTGTCCAGGGCTGTCTTTGGTAGTACGAACTCGCACCACACCGCCTTGCCGCCCCCGGGCGTCCGTCGGGAACCCCAGCCCGAGGCGATCGTCGCGACGATGGCGATGCCTCGGCCGGACTCGTCGCCTGGTTCTGCGCGGCGGCGTCTTGGGAGGTGGTCGTCGCCGTCGGTCACCTCGATGATCAGGCGGCGGTCGGTGCGGCGGAGGCGGAGGCGCATGGGTGGGGTGCCGTGCTGGAGGGAGTTGGCGACCAGTTCGCTGGCGGCCAGGACGCCCAGGTCGTGGAGGTCGGGCGGGAAGCGCCAGCTGGTCAGGACACCGGAGGCGAAGGCACGCGCGCGGGGGGCTGCCTCGATGCCGCCCAGGAGTTCCAGGGCGGCGTTGCGGAAGAGGTCGCCGTCAGGGCCGGTGCGGGCCGGGTGCTGGAGGACGAGGACCGCCACGTCGTCGTCGTGGTCCGCTGTGACGCCGGCGCTTCGGACCAGGCGGTCGCAGATGACCTGGGGGGTGCCGGTCGCGCCGGCCAGGGCGCGTTCCAGGGAGGCGATTCCCTCGTCCAGGTCCTCGTTCCGGCGTTCCACCAGGCCGTCGGTGTAGAGGACCGCCGTGGAGCCCGGGCTCAGGGCGATCGAGCCGGACGCGTGCATCCAGCCGCCCGTGCCGAGGGGCGGGCCGGTGGGTTCGTCGGCGCGTTGGACCTCGCCGTTCTCGTCGCGGACCAGGATGGGGAGGTGGCCGGCGGAGGCGTAGACGAGGCGGCCCTCGTTCGGGTCGTGGATGGCGTAGACGCAGGTGGCGATCTGGTTGGCGTCGATCTCCGCCGCCAGGCCGTCCAGGAGCTGCAGGACCTCGTGCGGGGGGAGGTCCAGGCGGGCATACGCCCTCACCGCCGTACGGAGCTGGCCCATCACCGCGGCTGCTCGGACTCCTCTGCCCATCACGTCGCCGATCACCAGGGCCGTGCGGCCGCCGCCCAGGGTGATCACGTCGTACCAGTCGCCGCCGACCGCGGCCTCCGTGCCGCCCGGGTGGTAGGTGGCGGCGATGCGCAGGTCGTCCGGTTCTTCGAGCTCCTGGGGGAGGAGGGAGCGTTGGAGGGTGACGGCCGTTTCGCGTTGGCGGCGTTCGCTGGCGCGGAGGCGTTCGGCGGCTTCCGCGTGGTCGGTGACGTCCGTGGCGAAGACGAGGACGCCGCCGTCGCCCTCCGCGACGGGGGTGCAGGTGAAGGTGTAGGAGCGGCCGTCGGGGGCCTTGCGGGACTTGAGGGTGCGGGGCTTGCCGCTGCGCAGGACCTGGTCGAGGAGGGGGAGCAGACCCAGTTCGGCCAGCTCGGGGAGCGCCTCGCGGGCCGGTTCGCCCGGGGGGCGTACGCCGAAGGCTGCCACGTACGCGTCGTTGACGTACGCCAGACGGTGGTCGGTGCCGTGGACCAGGGCCACCAGGGCCGGGACCCGGTCCAGAACCTCGCGGACCGGGAGTTCGTCCACGGCGGGGATCGGCTTGGCGTCGTCGGTGAGGTGTTCGGCGCGGGCCGCGGGGACGGCGCCCGGGCTCTCTCCCCGGCGGTCCTGGGTGACCGCCGCCGCGGTTTCGGTCCGCGCTGCGGCGCGGCGCTGCGTTCCGGGGAGCCGGGCGCTCCAGCGCGTGAAGTTCACGAATCCTTGCCTCGTGTCGTCGTCTTCGGCCAGCTCCGGACCCGGCCTGGGGTCTGAGGGGCGGCACCAGCACCCCCGGATTGCAGCACTGTGGGGAGAGCCTTGTGGGTCGAGGGGCGGGCGGGTGCCCGCCCGAGGGCGTCCTGGGTGGGGATCGGTTCGTCGTCCGGTTCGGGATCAGTCTGGCAGTGCGGCCGACCTGGCCGACACCCGTCAGACGCCTGCCTCGTCGGTGGAGTTCCTGGGTCCGGTCAGGACGACCCCTTCGGGTCGTCTTCCGGCTTGAGAGGAGGCTTTCCACCGGCCGCGAGTTCGAACTCCGCTCGGGGATGTTCGAGTGAACCGAGGGAGACGACCTCCCTCTTGAAGAGTCCCGAGAGGGTCCATTCAGCCAGGACGCGGGCCTTGCGGTTGAAGGTCGGCACCCTGCTGAGGTGGTAGACGCGGTGCATGAACCAGGCAGGGTAGCCCTTGAGCTTGCGTCCGTAGACCTGTGCGACACCCTCGTGGAAGCCGAGGGAGGCGACCGAACCCGCGTACTTGTGGGCGTACGTCTCCAGGGGTTCGCCGCGCAGGGCATGGACGATGTTGTCGCCGAGGACCTTCGCCTGGCGCAAGGCGTGCTGCGCGTTGGGGGCGCACTCCTTGCCGGGCTCGCCCGCGGTGACGTCGGGGACGGCGGCGGCGTCTCCCGCGGCCCACGCGTGCGTGGTGCCCTCGATCGTCAGCTCGGGGGTGCACTTCAGCCTGCCGCGCTCATTAAGTGGCAGGTCGGTCGCGGCGAGGATCGGGTGGGGTTTGACGCCGGCCGTCCAGACGACCGTACGGGTCGGGAAGCGGGCGCCGTCGCTCAGGACGGCGACGCGGTCCGCGCAGGACTCCAGGCGGGTGTGCAGGCGTACGTCGATGTTGCGGCGGCGCAGTTCGGTGACCGTGTAGCGGCCCATGTCCTCGCCGACCTCGGGCAGGATGCGGTCCGAGGCCTCGACGAGGATCCACTTCATGTCCTCGGGGCGGACGTTGTGGTAGTAGCGCGTGGCGTAGCGGGCCATGTCCTCGAGTTCGCCGAGTGCCTCGACGCCGGCGTAGCCGCCGCCGACGAAGACGAAGGTGAGCGCCGCGTCGCGGATCCCGGGGTCGCGGGTGGAGGAGGCGATGTCCATCTGCTCGATGACATGGTTGCGCAGGCCGATGGCCTCTTCGACGGTCTTGAAGCCGATGCCGTGGTCGGCGAGGCCGGGGATGGGGAGGGTGCGCGCGATGGAGCCGGGGGCGAGGACCAGCTCGTCGTAGGACAGTTGTTCGCTGCCGGTGCCCTCCTCCTCGGAGGCGAGGGTGGTGAGGGTGGCGGTGCGCTTGGCGTGGTCGATGGCGGTGGCCTCGCCGATGAGGACGCGGCACCGGGGCAGGACACGGCGCAGCGGTACGACCACGTGGCGCGGGGAGATGGAGCCGGCGGCCGCTTCGGGGAGGAATGGCTGATAGGTCATGTACGGGTCGGGAGTGACCACCGTGATCTCGGCTTCGCCCCGGCCCAGCTCCTGTTTCAGCCTCCGCTGGAGACGCAGGGCCGTGTACATCCCGACGTAGCCGCCGCCGACAACGAGAATGCGCGCACGTTCCTTCACCATCCCATGACGCACCCGACGCTTGCGTTTGTCCACAGGCTCGACCATTTGTGTGACCGGAAGCCGTCGGCGGAGCGGTTTGGCCGAAATGCCGGAGTGCTCGGGAAGTCCGCAGGTCAATGGGTGTGCGCCGGGGGATCGCGAGTGGCGCAATCCGGGCGTAAACGACCCGTACTCCGATCGAGGGGGGCTCTGTGCGGAACCTCCCCCTTCTGAATTGACTCCCTCTCAACTATGTTCGTGTGTCGACGGGGTGTAGGGGGATGCGCTCATCGGGTCCGTGAGTCACACAAAACGGACCCGTTGTCCGGGCTTGTTCCGTGACGCTCCGGCTTTGCAATGACGGGGAGTCTCCGGGGGGAGACGTCATTACCGGGGGATCGCTTATGCATGTTCAGGATTCTCGTTGGTCCACCGCGTCTGCCATCGCATCGGGCGGCGGGGCGGCGGGCGGCACGATCAGCGCGGCTGCGGGAAACGGACGCGGGGACACATCGCGTACGGCGCCGCTGCGCGTGGACGCACAGCGCAATCTGGAGCACGTGCTGCGTGCGGCACGTGAGGTCTTCGGCGAGCTGGGATACGGCGCGCCCATGGAGGACGTGGCCCGGCGCGCGCGGGTCGGCGTCGGGACGGTGTACCGCCGCTTCCCGAGCAAGGACGTCCTGGTGCGGCGGATAGCCGAGGAGGAGACCTCCCGGCTGACCGACCAGGCGCGTGCGGCGCTCGGCCAGGAGGACGAGCCGTGGTCGGCGCTCTCGCGCTTCCTGCGGACGTCGGTGGCCTCGGGCGCGGGCCGGCTGCTGCCGCCGCAGGTGCTGCGGGTCGGGGTCGCCGAGGACGGCTCCGTACTCGACGAGGCCCGGGTGCCGCAGCAGCGGATGCAGCCGGGTACCGGTGAGCTGCGGTTGGTGCCCGATCAGCCGGCGACGGTGACGGTCGACGCGGTGGACGACCCCGGGGCGGCGGCGCTGCTCGACGTGGTGGGCCAGCTCGTGGAGCGGGCGCGCGCGGCGGGTGAGCTGCGGGCCGACGTGTCGGTGTCGGACGTCCTGCTGGTGATCGCGACGGCGGCGCCCTCGCTGCCCGATGCGGCGCAGCAGGCGGCGGCCTCGGCGCGGTTGCTCGACATCCTGCTGGAGGGGTTGCGGTCGCGCCCCCAGGCGTGACTCGGCGTGATTCGGCCCGGGTGAGGGCCGTGACTTCGAAGGGTGAGTGATTCGAAGGGGTGACCGCGAGGCGGGGTGCCGCGCCGCCCTCGCCTCGAACACCGTCGTGGAGCGTGCCGGGCGCTTCGGGGCGCGGCTCTCAACTCCTGCCTGGCGGAAGCCCGTTGAGCCTTCCCTGTACGGACGAGGGCTAGTACTGCGCTGCGGGAAGTCCCCACGGACGAGTGGATGTCCGTACGGGCAGGTCCTGAACAAAAGCCAATATGGCACCCTGACCCGGTGTCCGGGACTGGTAGAGCTGGCAGCGGGGGCTTTCCGCGATGAGCGTTGACGGGTGGGACGAGTCACGCGGTGACGGTGACTCGGCGACTCCGCAGGTACCGAGTCAGGGCGGACGTGCGGACCTGCCGCCGGGCGGCGACCCCATGGGGGGCCGCTCACAGGGCCGTGCGGAGAGCCGTGCCGAGGGCAGCGTCCCGGCACAGCGCGACCGGCGCGAGGACAGCACGCTGCCGACGCCGCGCGACATGCCGCCGCCCCGCGAGCTGCCGTCGTCGGACGCCGACCTGATCGGGCGGATGCGCTCCGGTGACGACACCGCCTACGAGGAGCTGTACCGGCGCCACGCGGAGGCGGTGCGCCGGTACGCGCGCACCTGCTGCCGCGACGCCCACACCGCGGACGACCTGACGGCCGAGGTGTTCGCCCGCATGCTCCAGGCCGTACGCGGCGGGTCCGGGCCCGAACACGCCGTACGCGCGTATCTGCTCACCTCGATCCGGCGGGCCGCGGCGGACTGGACGAAGTCGGCGCGGCGCGAGCAGCTCGTCGACGACTTCGCGCTGTTCGCCGCGCAGTCCACGCGGGTCTCCGAGGTGTCCGACGACGACACACTGGACCTGGGCGCCGACGTACGTGCGATGCACGAGGCCGAGCAGTCCATGGCCATGCGGGCCTTCCGGTCGTTGCCGGAGCGCTGGCAGGCCGTGCTCTGGCACACCGAGGTCGAGGACGAGTCGCCGAGCGAGGTCGCCACGCTCTTCGGGCTCGACGCCAACGGCACGCGGGTGCTCGCCAGCCGCGCCCGCGAGGGACTCAAGCAGGCTTACCTCCAGGCCCACGTCAGCGCCAGCCTCGCCCGCGACGAGGAGTGCGCCCGGCACGCCGACCGGCTCGGTGCCTACGCCCGCGGCAGCCTGCGCACGCGCGCCGAGCGGGGTCTGCGCAAGCACCTGGAGGAGTGCGCCAAGTGCCGGCTGGCCGCGGGCCAGATCCAGGAAGTCGCCGGTGGGATCCCGGCCGTCGTGCCGGTCGCGGTCATCGGCTGGTTCGGCGCCGCCGGGTACGCCAAGGCGGCCGGGCTCATCGCCGGCGGTGCCGGGGCGGGTGCGGCCGGTGCCGCCGGGGCGGCCTCGGCGGCCGGCGGCGGTTCCTCCGGCGGGGCGAGCTCCGGGGGCGGCTCGGCGGTCTCCGAAGGGCTGGGCGCGCCGGTGAAGGCCGGTATCGCGGCCGGTGTGGTCGCCGTGGGCGTGGTCGCGGCGATCGCGCTCGCGCTGGCCGGCAACGAGAAACCGGCCGACAAGACGGACGCCAAGCAGCCTCCCGTCCCCTCCCCCATCGTCGAGGAGACGCCGAGGCCGACGCCGCCCAAGCCGTCGGAACCGCCTGCGAAGGCGCCCACTCCGCGACCGCCGGCGATCGTCCCGGCCGCCGAGCCCGCGCCCACGCCGACCCCGACACCCACACGCTCGCCCCGTCCGACGCCCACGCCCTCCCCGACGCCGACTCCGACCCCCACACCGACCCCGAAGCCTCCACCCAAGCCGACTCCGCCGCCTCCGCCCGCCCCGGCCGTCTACCAGTGGAGCGAGTTGTCGTACGACGTCACCGGCGACGGCACCGCGCCCGAGATGCGGCTCGGTGGCAGCAGCTGGGTGTGGCAGCGGTACGGCGTGTCGATCGGCGACAAGCGGTACGCGCACGGCGTCACCGTGCACGGCCGGTCCTCCGTCACCATCGACCTCAACCGGGAGTGCTCCGCCTACGACGCACTGGTCGGCGTCGACGACTCGACGCTGGGGCTCGGCCAGTTCTCCTTCTCCGTCTACGCCGACGGCGTCCGGCTGTGGCGGTCCGGAGCGCTCAAGGGCGGGGACCCGGCCGTACCCGTCCATGTGAACCTCGCCGGGCGCGAGACCGTCCGGCTGGTGGTCGAGCCGCACAGCACCTTCGACACCCTGCTGCTGGCGGACTGGGCGGAGTCGAAGTTCAGCTGCGGGTGAGGCGGTTCAGCCGGGCCGGCACGCCTATGGCTCCTGCTCGACGGGGCGGTGGAGGTCACGCACGGCCTCGGCGAGGTCGTGCAGCACGTCGTCGTAGGTGAGGGCGGTGCCCCGCGTCCGCTCCGCGGTGAACCGTTCGGCGCCCAGGGCGGCGCGGGCAGCGGTCTCGGCCCGCTCGGCGTGTGCCCGCTCCGGCAAGGGGCGTGGATGACCGCCGCGCCGACGCTCCGAGGCGGCCAGCAGACGGACCGCGCGCGGGTGGTCTCCGAGGCGGGTCAACAGGTCCGCGGCGGCGTCCGTGAGGGCCGCGGTGATCACGTCGGCACACTCCTTCTCCACGGCCACACGCAATGTGTCGGCCAGCAGGGGCAGGCCGTGTTCCGGGCCCGACTCGGCGGTCACGACCATGGCGTCGATGGCGTTCAGCATCACGATGAACTGCGGCGGTGGCGTGCCGTGCCCCGTCTCCACGCGGGCCGCTTCGCACATCGCACGCGCGCGTGCCGTGTCCTCGTCGTCCAGCGCGATCTGGGCCCGCATCAGCCTGACGAACGCCCGTGCGTCCGGCACGCCGTAGCGGTCGGCGGCGGCGCTCGCCTCGTCCAGCGCGGTCAGTGCCGCCGTACGGTCGCCCTTGCGGTAGGCGATCTCGGCGAGCCGGGTGATGAGGAACGGCGTCTCGGCGTGAGCACCCACCTCGTGGGCGAGGCGCAGCGCCTCCTCGTACTCGCCTCTGGCCTCCTCGAAGCGGCTGCGCGCCATGGCGGTCTCACCGGCCGCGCTGCACACCTGGGCCCGCATCCAACGGTCGCCGCAGCGGCGGCTGAGGAGCCTCAGTTCCGCGAGCTCGTCGTCGAGGCCGTCCGTGCCGCCGGACGAGTCGACGACCATGTGCGTCCGGAACATGAGCAGGACGCCGACCTCCCAGTCGGTGCCGTGGACACGGCAGTTGGCGATGGCGACGTCCATGGAGCCCTGGACCTCCCGCGAACTCCTGAGGAAGAAGTCGATCAGCGGCCAGACGAGCCCCGGCAGCCGCGCGGCCAGCGGGCCGCCCTGCTCGAAGAAGCTCCGCACACGGATCATGTAGCACCGCATCCGCTCGTCCAGCAGCGTGTCGATCGGCTCGGTCTCGGACCTGAGGAAGAGATGCAGGAGCCGGAGCTGCATCCGCGGGACGTGCAGCGGGTGGTGGGCCTCCTGTTCCGGGGCGGAGAGGAAGGCGTCGATCGGGTCGCCGGAGGCGTTGGTGTGCGAGGTGGTGGGGGCGGCGCCGTCCGCCACGGGGGCGTGTGAGGTGGTGGGGGCGCCGTCCACCACGGGAGCGCGGTCGGCGGTGTCCGAGGTGGCACCCAGACACAGGATCCGGTCGATCCAGGCTGTGCCCTCGTGGCGGTAGGTGCGCAGCCACCAGAACCAGCCCATGGCGAGGGCGATGGACGCGGCATCCGCTTCGTCGCCTGCCGCGAGGGCGCGGTCGAGCGCCACCCGGATGTTGTCCAGCTCCGTCTCCAGGCGGGAGATCCAGGGGAGTTGGCCGGCCGAGCGCAGCTGTGGATCTGCCTCCTCGACGAGTGCGCGCACCCACGCGCGGTGCCGGCGCTCGGCCGCGAGCCGCGGTCCGGGAAGCTCGGCGGCGCGCTCGACGGCGTATTCGTGGATCGTCTCCAGCATGCGGTACCGCATGCCGTCGGAACCGTCCCGTTCGCACGGGGTGGCCACGACCAGGGACTTGTCGACCAGCGCGCCCATGAGGTCCGCGACCGGCCCGGTGCACACGGCCTCAGCCGCCACGAGGTCCCAGCCGCCCGCGAAGACGGAGACCTCGCGCAGCACCGTCCGCTCCTGCTCGTCGAGCAGGTCCCAGGACCAGTCGACGACTGCGCGCAGGGTCTGCTGGCGGGGCAGGACCGTACGGCTTCCGGAGGTGAGGAGGCGGAAGCGGTCGTCGAGGCGGTCGGCGATCTGCCGGGGGGTGAGCAGTCGTAGCCGGGCGGCCGCCAGCTCGATGGCGAGCGGGAGTCCGTCGAGGCGGCGGCAGATCTCCGCGACGGCCTCCTGGTCGCGCCCGTCACACAGCGCGGCGTCGGTGCCGGGGCGGACCGCCGCCGCTCGCTCCGCGAAGAGGCGGTGCGCCTGGTCGGGAAGCAGGGGCTCGACCGCGCGCACCGACTCGCCGGGGACGCCCAGGGGTTCACGGCTGGTGGCGAGGATCGTGAGGCCCGGGCAGTGGGTGAGGAGCGTTTCGGCGAGGGTGGCGGCGGCGCCGATGACATGTTCGCAGTTGTCAAGGATCAGGAGTTGGCTGCGCGGGGCGCAGTACTCGATCAGCAGGGTGACCGGGTCGTCCTGCGGGGCCGTCAGCTCGTTGGTCATGAGCACGGTCTCGCGCAGACCGAGCGCGTTGACCACCGCGCCCGGCACCGCCTCCGGCCGGTCGAGCGGGGCGAGCTCGACGAGCCATGCCTGGGGGAGGCCGGTCGCGGCCTCCTCGGCGAGGCGGGTCTTTCCAGAGCCGCCCGGTCCGGTGAGCGTGACCAGTCTTGCCCTGTGCAATTCGGAACGGATGGCGTCGAGTTCGAGTTCCCGGCCCACGAAAGAAGTGAGGCGGGGGCGGAGGTTGCCGACGGGGGTGGTTTGGGTG
>NZ_LGUR01000025.1 GCF_001270495.1 Streptomyces viridochromogenes | reverse complement strand
CTCGCGAACTCCCGTGGCTGGGCCGGTGGTGCCGGGGCGGGCGTCGGCGGCGGCACCGGCACCGGCGTCCTCCCCCCGGCCACCGGACGGTCCGGCGCCACCAGCCCCGGTGGCGCCGGTGCGGACGTCGGTGGCCTCGGGAGAGCCCGGCGCCGATGCGACCGCTCCGGCGGGCGGCTCCCTCCGCTCGCTCAGCCAGAGGCCGCCCACCACCAGCAAGAAGGTCAGTACGGCCGTCCTCGCCAGGCGGTAGGCGCGCCTCCGGTACCAGGGCCTGCGCCGCCTTCTACGCGCCATGCGTACGACGACGGAG
The DNA here is from genome assembly GCF_001270495.1 of Streptomyces viridochromogenes. Taxonomy (GTDB): domain Bacteria; phylum Actinomycetota; class Actinomycetes; order Streptomycetales; family Streptomycetaceae; genus Streptomyces; species Streptomyces viridochromogenes_A. The sequence continues at coordinate 141,784 of NZ_LGUR01000025.1, read as the reverse complement.
CCGGAACCAGATCACCCCGCCCACCGCGGCCAGGCCCACGGCACCCGCGCCGGCGACCGTGGTGAACGCCTCATCGCGGGCGATCCCGCCACCTCCGGCGGGCGGACCGCCCTGGGGGCCGGGCGAAGGAGTCGACATCGAGGACCGGCAGTCGACCGTGAACGTCTTCTCCCGCTCACTGCCGGTCATCCCCGCGAACGACCAGGCGAGCCGGTATTGCCCGTCGGGCAGGTTCAGGTCCTCGGTGTGGCCGATGCCACCCGCGAGATTGAGGGTCCCGCGCAGCGTGGCACCACTCGGGACCTCGGGCTGGGTCCTGATGTTCCAGGTGACGGCCGTGATGGTTTCGAAGTTGGCGGCGTCGAGGTAGAACCGGCAGACCCTCGGCTCGTCGATCGCGTCACCGTACGGCGTGCGCGCGACCCCGTCCCACGGCGCCGTGTGGATCTTGACGGTTCCGTTGTCCCCGGGGGCCATCGGCGCGGCGCCCGCCGCCGGCAGCCCGGAGAGCGGGGTGAGCGCGGCGGTCAGCGCCGTGACGGCGGCGATGCGCATTCCGGCGCGGCGTGGCAGAGGCGTGGTGGGCATGCGAATCCTCCGAGTCAGACGATTTTCGTACAAATCGCGCTTTGCTTGACTCTCTTTCACATGTGCGCGCCGAATCGCGGGAGCAGCGCCCTACGACCCGTTAGATTCCACTCTTTCGCCGCAACACGGACCTCGACCGGCCACGCTCCCCGGGGTCCTCCGACTCCGCCACCGGCCGCGCCGGCGCCCGCAGCGCTATCCCCGCCGACAGCAGCAACAGCGCCCCCAGCATCACGAACGGCGCCGCCACCCCCGCGAGGCCCGCGATCAGGCCCGCCGACGCCGGGGCGGCGACCTGGCCGAGGCGGTTGCCGGTCAGGCGCAGGGCGAGGGCGGTGGAGCGGGCGCCGTCGGGGGCGGCCTGGACGACCGTCGTCATCGACAGGGGCTGTCCGACACCGAGGCAGAAGCCGAGCACCGCCAGCATCAGGGCGAGCCCCCACACGGGCACCGGCAGCGCGATCCCCGCGCACAGCAGGGCGGCCAGCAGACAGGTCACCGTCAGCAGCAGGGACCGGCCCAGCAGCCGCAGCAGGGGCGTCAGGACCAGGCGGCAGGCGATGGTGGCCGCCGCGCGCAGGCTGAGCAGGAGGCCGATCACGGACGGCGCGATGCCCCGGTGCTCGCCGACCACCGGGAGGTAGGCGGTGAGGATGTCGGTCGCGGACAGCACCGCGAGGCTGATGAAGATGCCGGCGGGCACGCCCCGGGCACGCAGGATGCGCTGGACGGGGACGCGGTCGCCTCGCTCCTTGCGGGACCTGGCCGTCGTACGGCGCTCTATGCGCCACAGCGAGGTGAGCGCGACGGCGCCGCCCGCGCCCGCCACCAGCAGGGCGAGCGCGCTGGTCCCCGCCATGTCCCGGCCGCCGATCAGCGCGCCGGCGGCGATCGGCCCGATCAGCTGGCCGAGCGAGGCACCGATGGTGAAGTGGCCGAAGTTGCGGTCCTGTTCGTGCGGGGCGGACTGGCGGGCGACGAGGGACTGGGCGCCGATGACGAAGCAGAGGTGGCCGAGGCCCATCACCCCGCTCCAGATCGCCATCGCCCACAGGGAGTTCGCGAGGCCGCTCATCGCGCAGCCCCCGGATATCAGGACGACGCCGACGGGCAGCAGCGGCGCACAGCGGCCATGGTCGGTGCGGCGGCCCAGCGGGACCGCGGCGAACAGCGGGAGCAGGGCGTAGACCCCCGCGATCACGCCGATCGCCCGCTCGTCCGCACCCAACGCCAGGGCCCGGTAGGAGACGGCGGGCCGCGCCATCGACACCGCCCCCTGCGCGAAGCTGAAGGCGATGACGAGGCGGAGCAGCCAGCCGCGGTTCCCACCGGGCGCCATGTGCGAATCCTCCGTGGAAAAGTCAGATGATTCCGAAGAGCATCCCTGCCCCGAGGATGACGAGGCATGTGAGCGCGGCCCACTTCACCACGAACCTGGTGTGGTCGCCGAACTCGACCTTGGCCATGCCGACCAGGACGTACACGGCCGGGACGAGCGGGCTCGACATGTGCAGCGGCTGGCCGACCAGGGAGGCGCGGGCCATCTCCAGCGGGGTGACGCCGTGCGCGGCGCCGGCCTCGGCGAGGACCGGCAGGACGCCGAAGTAGAAGCCGTCGTTCGACATGAAGTAGGTGAGCGGGAGGCTCAGGACGCCGGTGACCAGAGCCATGTGCGGACCCATGCCCTCGGGGATGACGTCGACCATCCAGCGGGCCATGTGGTCGACCATGCCGGTGCCCTGGAGGACGCCGGTGAAGACGGCGGCGGCGAAGACCATGCCGGAGACGTTGAGGACGTTGTCGGCGTGGGCGGCGAGGCGGGCCTTCTGGTCCGGGATGTGCGGGAAGTTCACGGTGAGCACGAGCGCGGCGCCAAGCAGGAACAGCACCGGGATCGGCAGCCACTCCATGATCATGCAGGTGAGCAGGGCGACCGTGAGCAGCGCGTTGAACCAGTAGAGCTTGGGGCGCAGGGTGGGACGGTTCGGGTCGAGGACCTGGAAGCGCTTCTTCTCGTCCTCGGCGTCGTCCTCGTCCTCGGCGTCGGTGCCGGAGCCGCCGGTGGTGACCGCGTCCTTGCCCGTGCCGCCGGCACCGGAGCCGGCGCCGACCAGAACCGTCTCGGTCGCCTTCTCCTCGGCCTTCTCCTCCACCAGGACCTGGTCCAGGGTGAGCACGCCGAGCCGCTTGCGCTCGCGCAGACCGAGGAAGTACGAGAGGACGACGACGGCGAGGAGGCCGACGGCGAGGGCCGGGATCATCGGGACGAAGATCTCGCTGGCGTCCACCTTCAGCGCGGTGGCGGCGCGGGCGGTCGGGCCGCCCCACGGCAGGGTGTTCATCACGCCGTTGGCCATCGCGGCCACACCGGTCATCACGACCAGGCTCATCTTCAGGCGCTTGTACAGCGGGTACATCGCCGAGACGGTGATCATGAAGGTGGTCGAGCCGTCGCCGTCGAGCGAGACGATCGCGGCGAGGATCGCCGTACCGACGACGATCCGCATCGGGTCGGCCTTGGCGAACTTCAGGATGCCCCGGACGATCGGGTCGAAGAGGCCGACGTCGATCATCACACCGAAGTAGACGATCGCGAACATGAGCATCGCCGCGGTCGGGGCGAGGCTGGTGACGCCTTCGATGACGTAGTCACCGAGCTTGGCGCCCTTTCCGACGAACACACAGAACAGTGCCGGAATCAACACGAGCGCCGCGATCGGCGACATCTTCTTCATCATGATCAGGACCAGGAAGGTCGCGATCATGGCGAAGCCAAGGATGGTCAGCATGAGTGGATACCTAACGTTCGCCCTTGAACGACCCACCAGGGCCGGCGGTGGGACGACGTTAGGTCCCTTCAAACAGCGTTAACAAGACGTTGACATGCGAGCAATAAGCGCAAAACTCCAGGTCAGAGCTTTGCTCAGGTCAGAGCCGTGATCTTTTCGGCCACCGAAGCCACTTCGACCGGCACCCCGTTGAGCACCGCGTTGCCCGAGAGCGGGTCGAGCAGGCTGCCGTCGAGGAGCTGGTTGACGTTGACGCCGGGGTCGGCCGCGGCGTGGCTGAGGCGGGTGCCGGGGCGGTCGTGCCCCCAGCCGTGCGGCAGGCTCACCACGCCCGGGCGCACGCCGTCGGTGACCTCTGCGGGGGCGGTCACCTCTCCTCCGGCGCCCTTCAGCCGTACGGCCGCCCCGTCCCGGACGCCGAGCCGCTCGGCGTCCTCGGGATGGATGTGCAGGGTGCAGCGGTTGCTGCCGCCGGTCAGGACGGGCACGTTGTGCATCCAGCTGTTGTTGGACCGCAGATGACGGCGGCCGACCAGGACGAGTCCGTCGGCGCGCTCGCGCAGGGCCGCCCGGAGGCGGGGCAGGTCGTCGGCGATGGGCCCCGGCAGCAGCTCCACCTTGCCGCTGACGGTCTTCAGGGGCTGCGGGAGCCGGGACGCCAGCGGCCCGAGGTCGATGCCGTGCGGATGCGCGAGCAGCCTCTCCAGGGTCAGCCCGTCCTGCCGTACGCCGAAGCCGTCGCCGTACGGGCCCAGGCGCAGCATCATGTCGAGGCGCCGCTCGGGGCCGGTGAGGCCGGTGAGTTGCGCGGCGAGCTCGCCCGGGTCCCGGCCGTGCACGGGCGAGTGCGGCTCCTTGACCGCCTTGCCGAGGGTCTGGCCGATGACCAGGTCGTCGACGGCGGACGGGTCGGCGCCGTGCATACCGGTGGCGGCGAGGACCAGCCGGGCCAGGATCTCGGACTCGGCCATCCGCCCGGCCTCCAGCGGGACGGCGGGGCGGGTGTAGCGCACCTGGTTGCGGACGGCGAGGGTGTTGAGGGCGAAGTCGTGGTGCGGGCTCTGCGAGGGCGGGGGCGGCGGCAGTACGACGTCGGCGTGGCGCGAGGTCTCGTTGAGGTACGGGTCGACGCTGACCATGAAGTCGAGCGAGCCGAGGGCCTTGTCGAGCCGGTCGCCGTCCGGGGACGACAGCACCGGGTTGGCGGCGACGGCGATGACGGCCCGGATCGGCTCGCCCTCCTCGGTCGCGGTGTCGATCTCCTCGGCGAGCGCGGCGAGCGGCAACTCGCCCTTGGCCTCGGGGTGTCGACTCACTCGGGAGTGCCAGCGCCCGAGCGCGAAGCCGTGGCCGGGCCCGGCGGGGCGGGGCGTCTTGTCGGTCGCCGCCTGCGGGAAGAGGGCGCCGCCGGGGCGGTCGAGGTTGCCGGTGAGGATGTTGAGGACGTCGACGAGCCAGCTGGCCAGGGTGCCGTGCGGGACGGTGCAGCTGCCGATGCGGCCGTAGACGGCGGCGGTGGGGGCGCCGGCGAGTTCGCGGGCGAGGAGGCGGATCGTGCCGGCCTCCACGTCACAGGCGCCGGTGACGGCTTCGGGAGCGAAGTCGCCGATGACCGCGCGGAGTTCGTCGACGCCGTCCACATGGGGCGCGAGATCCCCGAGGTCGACGAGGTCCTCCTCGAAGAGGACGTACGCCATCGCCGCGAGGAGTAGCGCATCCGTCCCGGGCCTGATCGCGATGTGCCGGTCGGCGAGCTTGGCGGTGCGGGTGCGGCGCGGGTCGATCACGGTGAGGGTGCCGCCGCGGGCCTTGAGCGCCTTCAGCTTGCCCGGGAAATCGGCGGCGGTGCAGAGGCTGCCGTTGGACTCCAGCGGGTTGGCGCCGATGAGGAGGAGGTGGTCGGTGTGGTCCAGGTCCGGTACGGGGATCGCGAGGGCGTCGCCGTAGAGCAGTCCGCTGGAGACGTGCTTGGGCATCTGGTCGACCGTGGAGGCGGTGAAGACGCTGCGGGTGCCGAGGCCGGCGAGCAGGACCGGCGGATAGAGCGCGCCGGCCACGGTGTGCACGTTGGGGTTGCCGAGCACGACGCCCACCGAGTTCGGCCCGTACCGCTCGACGACCGGGCGGATACCGGCGGCGACCGCGTCGAAGGCCTCCTCCCAGGTGGCCTCGCGCAGCTCGCCGTCCCTGCGCACGAGCGGGGTGCGCAGCCGGTCGGGGTCGCCGTCGACGGCCCCGAAGGAGGCGCCCTTGGGGCAGATGAACCCCTTGCTGAACACATCGTCGCGATCACCGCGAGCACGGGTGACCTCGGCCCCCTCGATGGTGAGGGCCAGGCCGCAGGTGGCCTCGCACAGGGGGCAGATGCGCAGTGCGGTGCGGGACACGGGTCCTCCCGGAGGTGGCGGGCAACGATGGCGCGCGGTTCAGGGCCGAGCATACCGACCGGTATGCCGGGAGGGGAGTCCTCACCGGGGGTGAGGTCGGAAATCCGCGAGGCGTCGGTCGGGGGGCGCCTGGACGGGCGTCAGCGGTGACCGCGTACGGATGCCGGGCCCGCACGACTGCCGGGCCCGCACGGCTACCGGGCCCGCACGACTGCCGGGCCCGCACGGCTACCGGGCCCACACAGCTACCGGCCCGCACGGCCGGCGGTCCGGACCCGGCAGCGTGACGCCGTCAGTCCAGCACGCGCGCGAGATACGCCCGCAGCATCTCCCGTGCCTCCTCGATGATCCGGTCGTCGCCCTCCGGGGCCATCCGGAAGGCGAGGTGGACCAGGGTGTCGGCGGTTTCGACGGCGATGAGGAAGGTGCGGCGCAGGTCGTCGTCCGGTTCGCGGCCGAGGTAGCCGGAGAGCAGGTCGGTGAGGCGGTCGGCGACGCGGGTGTTGGGCTCGCCCCGGGTGCCGACGGGGATCTGGTTGCCGAAGTCGACGAGGGAGAACCCGGGCGCGGTGCGCTTCATGGCGAGGTACTCGTCGAGTACGGCGTCCATCGCCACCTGCCAGCCTCCGTCACCGGCCTCCTTCAGGCGCTCGGTGACGCGGGCGGTGTAGCGCTCCAGGTTGCGCTGGGCGAGGGCGTCGGCCATCTGGCGCTTGTTGCCGAAGAACCGGTAGACGGAGCCGATGGGGACGCCGGCGCGCTGGGCGACGGCCCGGGTGCTCAGGTCGTCGTAGCCGACCTCGTCGAGGAGGTCGGCGCAGGCGTCGAGGATCCTGGTGAGCCGTTCGGCGCTGCGCCGCTGCACGGGCGCCCGGCGTAGCGTTTCTGGGTTGGGCACGGTCTTCATGATGCCTTTCCGGCTCGGTCCGGGGAACATCGACCCCCAGTACGGAGACGGGCACCCGGCACACTCAGCGCCGCGGCGGACGGTGACGGCGTCACGGTCGCCTCCGCTTCCGACGCCGTGATGTCCGCCGTGCTCTCGACCGGGCTGTCGCCCACGACCCACACCGTGCCGTCGTCGGCGTACAGGCGCGCGGTGACCTGATGCGTGCCGCGCGGGACGAGGTCGGCCGGGAGGCGGTATCCGGGGGTGCGCAGCTTGGTGACGAGGCGGTCGTCCACGAAGAGGTACGCGAGGCCGCGCCCGGCCACCGCCCGCGCCCCCGCGCCGGCGGGCGAGAAACGGAAGTTGCGGACGGTCAGCCGTACGTCCCAGCTGCCGCGGCCGTCCGGGTCCGGCTGCACCTCGATGCCGACCTCGGGCGCCTCGCCCTCGTCCACCTCGCGGTAGTGCCGTCCGTCGTCGTCGGTGTCGTCGAGGACCTTGCCCACCGGGGAGGGCGACGCCGCGTTCTCTCCCTGGTCCCGGGCAGCACCGGAGCCGCAGCCCACGGTTCCGGTCAGCAGCAGGACACAGACCACGAGCGCGGCGAGCAGGGTCCGCGTCCACGACATGCCCGGGAGAATAGAACACCGGTCCGGACAGCCGGATCCCCCTCAAGTCTGGTTCGCGTCCGGTTCTCGTCGTCCTCACAGGGGAGGTACCGCGGATCTCTTGCGCTTGCGAAACCGCAATCCTACGGTGAAGCATAGGAATCAGATCTCGAAGGAGCGATCATGAGCGATGGGGGCACCTCCCGCGCGAGCGTGTTCGAGCGTGGGGGAGCGCGGAAGACCGCCGAAGGGCTGACCTACCTCTCCGGTTTCGGCAACGAGCACAGCTCGGAGGCGGTGCCCGGCGCCCTCCCCGAGGGTCGCAACTCACCCCAGCGCGCCCCGCTGGGCCTCTACGCAGAGCAGCTGAGCGGCACGGCGTTCACCGAACCGCGGGCACACAACCGCCGCTCGTGGCTGTACCGCATCCACCCGTCGGCCGCGCACCCGGCTTTCACCCGCACCGACAACGGCGCGATCCGTACGGCGCCCTTCACGGAGACCGTGCCGGATCCGAACCGGCTGCGCTGGAACCCCAGGCCCGAGCCCGCGCCCGGGACCGACTTCCTCGCCGGCCTGTGGACCCTGGGCGGCAACGGCGACGCGACCCAGCGCACCGGCATGGCCGTGCACCTGTATCACGCCAACTCCTCCATGGACCGCGTCTTCAGCGACGCGGACGGCGAGCTGCTGATCGTGCCGGAACGCGGCGGACTGCTGCTGCACACGGAGTTCGGGCTACTGCATGTGGAGCCGGCACATGTGGCCCTGATTCCGCGTGGGGTGCGCTTCCGTGTGGAGCTACTGGATGCCTCGGCCCGGGGTTATGTGTGCGAGAACTATGGGGCCCCCTTCCACCTCCCCGACCTCGGCCCGATCGGCGCCAACGGACTCGCCAACGCCCGCGACTTCCGGGCGCCGGTCGCCGCGTACGAGGACGTCGAGGGGCCGGTGGAGGTGGTCAACAAGTTCTGCGGCAACCTCTGGACGGCGACCTACGACCACTCACCGCTCGACGTGGTCGCCTGGCACGGCAACCATGTGCCGTACATCTATGACCTGCGCCGTTTCAATGTGATCGGCACCATCTCCTACGACCACCCCGACCCGTCGATCTTCACGGTGCTGACGTCCCCGTCCGACACCCCGGGTCTGGCCGGCGTCGACTTCGTGGTGTTCGCGCCGCGCTGGCTGGTGGGCGAGGACACCTTCCGGCCGCCGTACTTCCACCGGAACGTGATGAGCGAGTACATGGGCCTGGTCGAGGGCGCCTACGACGCGAAGGCGGAGGGCTTCGTGCCCGGCGGTGGCTCGCTGCACAACATGATGTCGGCGCACGGCCCCGACCGGGAGACGTTCGACCGGGCGAGCGCGGCCGAGCTGAAGCCGCAGAAGATCGACGACGGGCTGGCCTTCATGTTCGAGACCCGCTGGCCGGTGACGCTCACCGCGCAGGCGGCCGGTGCGGAGCACCTGCAACAGCGCTACGACGACGTCTGGCAGAGCCTGGAGCGCCACTTCCGCCCCTTGCAGTAGAGATCCCCGACCGGTACGGATGGCCCCGTGACCTCCTTCGCCCCGGACTCCATCGTCCTGAACCGCAAGCTGCCGCTCTGGTACCAGGTGTCGCAGTCGCTGCGCGCCTCGATACTCGGCCGCCGGCCGCAGGACCCCCTGCGGCTGCCCACCGAGGAGCAGTTGGCGGAGCACTACGGCGTGAGCGTGCTGACCATGCGGCAGGCGCTGAAGGAACTGGAGGACGAGGGCCTGATCACGCGCCACCGCAGACGGGGCACGTTCATCGAGCCGGACGTCCGACGGGGCGCCCCCGTGCGGCTGCTCGGCTCGGTGGACGCGATCGTGGCGCAGCAGTCCGGCATGGTGACGGAGCTGCTGGAGCACGGCAGGGAACCCGTGCCCGCCGAAGTCGCCGAGTTCTTCCCGGACATCGACGAGGTGGCGACGTACCACCGCCTGCGCAGCGACGACAAGACGGGCGAGCCGACCAACCACGCCCGGAACTACGTCCGCCCCGAACTGGCCGCGCGCATCGACCTCGACGATCTCGTCCGCTGGCCGATGACCAAGGTGCTGCGGGATGCCGTCGGGGCGGACATCAGCCGCATCACGGACACGGTCGAGGCCCGTCTGGCCGACCCGGAGACGGCACGGCTGCTCCAAGTCCCGCTGCTGAGCCCGATTCTGCACTACACCGGCGTGACGTACGACGCGGAAGGGCGCGTGCTGGACGTTGCGGTCATCCACTACCGGGGCGACCGTTTCTCCTTCACGGTGACCCTGGAGGCCAACTGACCCGCGTGTCGCGGACAGGTCGTACGATGCCGAGCGTGACGCACGACGACGCTCCGCTGCTGGCGGACCTCATGCCGTGGTCCGTCGCACCGCCGCGGCTCGGCCGGGGGTGGCCGACGGGCCCCGACGCGGCGTCCCTGAAAGCCCGCTGGGACGCCTTCGTGAAGGCCGAGGGCCCGGACCGGGAGGCCCTGCTGGAGCCGTCGCGCTCCCGCACGCTGCACTCGGCGGTCGGTCAGCTGCCCGGCGGGTCCGCGGGCACGGAGAAGCTGATCCGCGCCACCGGCCCCTGCCCGGAGCCGGTACGCGTCCTGCGCGCCCCCTTCGACGAACAGTGGCTGATCCCCGACCACCGCCTGATCGACGCGGCCCGCCCCGAGCTGTGGCGAGTGGCGGACGAACACCAGGTCTTCGTCCTGGAGACGCCCGACGCCCCGCTGCTGGCGACCTCGCTGCTCCCCCTGCTCCGCCCGGGCCGCGTCCGCCCCCTGTACCGCCGTCCGGGGGCCGAGGAACCCAACCTCGCCCCGGGCCTGCTGAAGCACCTGGCCGCCCGGCTGGGCCACTGCCCCACGCCCGCGGACGTCCTCGCCTGGATCCTGTCCGCCGCCCGCCCCGACCTCACCGTCCCGCTCACGGAGGACCCCGGCCTCTGGTCACGCGGCGTGGAGTCGGGCCGCCGCCTGCTCTGGCTGATGCGCCGCGACGGTGACCGCCCGAAGCTGCCGGGAGGCCGCCGCCCGTACGTCCGCGCTCCGCTCCCCTCCCGCCCGCTCACCCTGCACTACGACCGTGACGAGGAGACCCTCCACCTCGACGAGGGCCGTATCTCGCCGGTGCCGCCGCGGGCCTGGGACTTCGAGGTGGGTGGCGTGCGGATCCTGGAGCAGTGGTTCACGGCGCGCACCGCCGAGCCGGAACCGGGCACGCTGGCGGCGATCCGCCCGGCGACCTGGCCGCAGCCGTGGACATCGGAACTGCTGGAGCTGATCACGGTCCTGGCCCTGCTCGCGGAACCGGAGTCACCCGAACTCCAGCCGCCTGGCCCCGAGTCGACGTCCCCCATCACGGCAACCGACCTGCACAAGGCCGGCGTCCTGCCGGTCCCGGAGCCGGCCCGCAGGCCGGCGTCGGTGCTGGACGGGCACGAGGAGGGACCGGAGGGGCAACTCGCGCTGATCTAACGCGGGCCGGGGTCGAAGGCGTCAAGGACCCGTTCGAGCGCCCGTCTGAACACCGCCTCCAGGTCGATCGGCCCGCTGTCCGCCATGAAGGCCGCGGCGAGGCGCGGGTACTTGCCGGTGGCGACCTGGCTGCCCAGGTAGGCGATGCGGACCGCGTTCTCCTCCTCCTCGGACCAGGGCATGGCACGAGTACGCTCGGCGGTGGCGATCTCGTTCGCGGTGTACGTCGTCACGACGCCGTTGAGCAGCGCGACCAGCTCTATCTTCACGCTGTAGGACACGTCGAGCGGTTCGAGACAGGCCAGGCAGTGCTCCAGGTAGCGCAGGGTGTTGGGGCTGAAGCCGTACACCCCTGACATCAGCCGCGGCACCCAGGTGTGCCGGTGCATGATGGCCCGGGTCTCCTGCGCGTTGCGGATCATGTCGGCACGCCAGTCGCCCGAGGGCTCCCGGATGTCGTGCTCGGCACCGATCGCGTCGATCATCAGCTCGTAGAGGTCCTCCTTGCGGGGGACGTAGTTGTACAGCGACATCGTCCCGCAGCCCAGCTCGGCCGCGACATGCCGCATGGACACGGCCTCCAGCCCGCCGGTGTCGGCGATCCGCACCGCCGCCGCCGCGATGTCCGCACGAGTGAACGCGGGCCTGGGGCCACGCCCGGTCCGCTCGGGACGCGCCCAGATCACTTGCGGCTCGGCCGCCTTGCCCGCCATCGATCATCACCTCGCACACCATCCTAGTTACGTACACCGTACGTAGTGCGCTATGGTCGACCCATGACTTCTACGTACGCTGTACTTAGTGAAGGCCTGGAGAAGCGGTTCGGCGAGGTCCACGCCCTGCGCGGACTCGATCTGGCCGTCGCGCAGGGCACCGTCTGCGGCCTCCTCGGCCCCAACGGCGCGGGCAAGACGACGGCGGTACGCCTCCTCACCACGCTGCTGCGCCCGGACGCCGGCTCGGCCCGAGTGGCCGGGCACGACCTGCTCCGCGACCCGGACGCCGTCCGCGGCAGCATCGGCGTCACCGGCCAGTACGCCTCGGTGGACGGCGACCTCACCGGCCGCCAGAACCTCCAGCTGTTCGCCCGGCTGCACCGGGTCCGCGGGCCGGCCGGGCGGGCCGGCGAGCTCCTGGACCGCTTCGGACTGGCCGAGGCGGCCGACCGGCCGGCGTCCACCTACTCGGGCGGGATGCGGCGCCGCCTCGACCTCGCGGCGAGTCTCGTCCGCCGCCCCGAGGTGCTGTTCCTGGACGAGCCCACGACCGGCCTCGACCCCGCCAGCCGCAACCGGATCTGGGACTGCGTACGGGAGCTGACCGCCGACGGCACGACGGTGCTGCTGACCACGCAGTATCTGGAGGAGGCCGACCAACTCGCCGACGACATCGCCCTGGTGGACCGGGGCCGGGTCGCGCACACGGGTTCGCCCGCCCAGTTCAAGTCGGTCATCGGCGCACATGTCGAGGTCGTCGTCACCGACCCGGACGTGCTGGTGAAGGCGGCGGCCGTACTGGATCAACTCACCGGCGCGGAGCCGTCGTTCGACCATGAGCGGCGCGCCGTCGCCGCGGTCACCCGGGACGCCACGCTCACGCTCCCCCGTCTGGTGCGCGAACTCGACGCGGCGGGCGTGCCGTTGCTGGACGCCAGCCTCAAACCACCGACTCTCGACGACGCGTTCCTGCGACTCACCCAGGAAGCTCAGGAGACCCAGGACACCCAGGAAGAGGAGCGTGCGGCATGAGCACCCTGGCGTACGACGGCGGCGCGATGCTGGGCCGTCAGCTGCTGCGGATCCGGAACAACCCGGGGCTGCTGATCCTGACCCAGACCATGCCGATCACCATGCTGCTGTTCTTCGGCTACGTCTTCGGCAGCGCCCTCGCGATGCCCGGCGCGGAGTACCGGTCCTTCCTGGTGCCCGGTCTGCTGGTGGCGACCGCGGCGAACGGGCTGATGACCGGCATGTTCCAGGCCGCCCAGGACACGCACCGGGGCGTGATGGACCGCTTCCGGACGCTGCCGGTGAGCCGGGCCGCCGTACCGCTGGGACAGGCGGCCGCGGATCTCGTCGTCACCGCCGCCGGGACCGTGCCCTTCCTGCTGGTCGGACTCGCGGTGGGCTGGCGGATCGAGGGGTCGGCGCTCGAAGCCGTGGGCGCGTTGGCGCTGTTGCTGCTGTTCCGGTTCGCGACGGCGTGGGTCGGGATATTCCTCGGACTGCTGACCCGGAACGAGGAGGCCGCCGGTCAGCTGGGCGGGGCGACCTTCATTCTGCCGCTGCTGTCCAACGCGTACATTCCGACCGAGGGTCTGCCGGGCTGGCTGCGCACGCTCGCCGAGTGGAATCCGATCAGCGCGGTCACCATGGCCCTGCGCGACCTCTTCGGCAACGCGCCCGTGCCGGACGGCGCCGCCTGGCCGGTCGCCCATCCCGTCGCCGGGTCGCTGGCGTGGTGCGCGGTACTGCTCGCGGTGTTCGCGCCGCTCGCCGTACGCCGGTACGCGCGCGGCGAGTGACGATCACCGCGTGCCGAGTGCCCGTCAACTCCCTTGCGTGACCGACCTCGTGACACACCTGTTACGCAAGGGACGCGGGCCGAAGAGCGGGGTGGTGGGTGGGGTGGGGAACGTGCCCGCGCTCAGGTAGCCCTCCGGGCCACCGCTGCCTGCCGTGGGGATGACGGACGGGGACAGCGTGGTACGGCTCCGGGACGGGTGAGCTGCCGAGCGCGGGCTTTCGAGGTCGTTCGAGGGTCGCAGGTGCGGCTCAGCGGCCGCCGAACAGCGAACGGCGGAGCCTACGCAGCGGGGCGAAGAGCGAGACACGGCGAACCCGCGCACCCCGGTCACTGCGCTGCGTGGTGTCACGGCTGGTCAGCTCACGCATCAGCGAGGTCGCCTCGGCCGCTTCCCTCTGCGGCACGGCGGGACCCGCCAGCACCGAGAGATGGCGGTCGAGACGCGAACTGGTCGCGTTGCTCCCGCAGGTGATCGCAGGGACCCTCGCCCTGCTGCGCACTGTTATCTGATCCATGTCACTCCCCACCCGTACGAGTCCACCCGGCCCGGGCAGGTTAACCCTATCGCCCCGGTGGGGCACGCGTGTATCGCGGTCACAGGATTCACCTTCCCCGTAAGGGTGTTGACGACCCATCCATGATTACTCTCCGAATCCAACCGATTTCAGGGCGAGTTGGACAACGGGCTGGGTGGTGGGTTGCGGTGACCCCCCGTCGGGCTCGACGGTCACAGCCAGTGACGTCGCCGATTTGTCGAGACCGGAGGCGATCAGGGGCGTGTCGCCGTCGAAGAGCCCGAGGGAGCGCGGTTGCACATCGGGGCGCATCAGCCAGAGCTGGTGCACCCGGCCGCTCGACAGCTCGCCGTATCCGCGCAGAGTGACGATGGCGCGCCCCTTCGATGCGGAGGCGACCACTCCGATCGTCCGGCCCTCCGCGTCCTCGCCGGCGGTCGCCCGGGCGTCGGGTGCCGCGAGAACGTTAGCGATCTCACTTGCCCGAGCCTGCTGGGCGTCCAGTTGCTCCTGCGTCCTGTTCGCCTGGACGGCGAAGAGGGAGGCGACGACGAGGGCCGCGGCGGCCGTGGCGGTGGCGAACGGCACCAGCAAGGGGCGTGGCCTGGACACACGGGTGCGCGGCGGCGGCTGGGTGCCCCACACATGTGGCGGCAGTTGGGGCGCACGCGCGCGTGCCGTCTCCCGCCCGGGGGACTCCTGCGGAGTCGTGCGTACGGCGGCCAGCACGCGGTCGCGCATCGCGGCCGGCGGCGGGGCGGCCGCCGACCAGGCGAGCCGGACGGCGTCCTCGGACAGGGCCCGCACCTCGGCGGCACAGCTGTCGCAGCTCTTCAGGTGCTTCTCGAAGCGGTGGCGCTCGGCGGGTTCCAGCGCGTCCAGGGCGTAGGGGGCGGCGAGGGAGTGCAGGTCCCCACGGCCGAGAAGACGGTCGGCGAGGCTCATGCGACACCTCCCAGGCACTTGCGCAGCTGGGTGAGTCCGTCGCGCATCCGGGTCTTGACCGTGCCCAGCGGCAGCGAGAGCCGCTCGGCCACTTCACGGTAGGTGTAGCCGTCGTAGTAGGCGAGGGTCACGGACTGGCGTTGCAGCGCGGTGAGCCGGTCGAGGCAGCGGCGTACCCACTCACGCTCCAGTCCGGCCTCGACCTCCTCGGCGACGTGGTCGAAGGCCGGGTGGTTCGCGCGGAGCGCCTCGCGCTGCTCGCGCTCGCCGGCCGCGCGGGCGCTGCGCACCCGGTCGACGGCACGTCGGTGGGCGAGGGTGAGGACCCACGACAGGGCGCTGCCCCGGCGCGGGTCGAACTTCGCGGCGGACCGCCACAGTTCGAGCAGCACTTCCTGGGCCACCTCCTCGGACTGGGCGGGGTCGCGCAGCACACGTCGCACGAGCCCGTACACCGGACCGGAGACCAGCCCGTACAGCTCCTCGAACGCCTTCTGGTCACCGCCCGCCACGAGCACCAGCAGTTCGTCCGCCTCCAACTCGTCTCCCCCTCCAGTCAGACCGCAGCGCGGCCGTCTCGTCCCGCGAGGCATTCGCAACGAACCCACCTCCGGATGGGGTTACGGATCAGCGGGCCGAAAACGCGGGTCGCCCCTCGATGAAACAACTTTTCAGTTCGGCCGTAAGAACGCTTGGGATTCCACCAATCCACCCTGGCGATGGCTCCGAATCGGGTTCGTCAGGCAAGTTGGCACTGAGGACGGACGGCATGACACCTAATTCCAGGAGCGGTGCGGGACGCAGGGGCCTCGCGACCCTTGTGTGTGGTGCGCTGGCCGCCGGAGGGCTCGCAGCCGCCGGCGTGACCGCGCTGGAACCGGGGGCGGCCTCCGCCTCCAGCCACCGGGAGGCCCCGCTCATCTCGGGGACACCGCAGTACGACAACACGGACGTGTACGCGTTCGTCAGCCCGGACAAGCCGGACTCGACGACGATCATCGCGAACTGGATCCCCTTCGAGGAACCGGCCGGCGGACCGAACTTCTTCACGTTCGCCGAGGACGCGCAGTACGACATCCACATCGACAACAACGGTGACGCGCAGGGCGAGTTGCTCTACCGCTTCACCTTCGACACCCACATCAAGAACAAGAAGACGTTCCTGTACAACACCGGGCCGGTCGAGAGCCTGGACGACAAGGACCTCAACATCACGCAGACGTACGACATCGAGCTGATCAAGCTCAAGGACCAGTACCCGGTGTCGAAGACGAAGGTCGCCAACGACGTGCCGGTGGCCCCGTCGAACGTCGGCAAGGCGTCGATGCCGGACTACGCCAAGCTGCGCGAGCAGGCCGTGCACAAGCTCGCGGGCGACGCGACGTCGTTCGCCGGGCAGGCCGACGACCCGTTCTTCCTGGACCTGCGGGTCTTCGACCTCCTCTACGGCGGGAACCTCTCCGAGGTCGGCAACGACACGCTCAAGGGCTACAACGTCAACTCGATCGCCCTGCAGGTCCCGAACCACATGATCGCCGAGTCGGCGGACCAGCCGGTCGTGGGCATCTGGTCGACGACCCAGCGCAAGGGCGCCGACGGCCAGTTCCACCAGGTGTCGCGGCTCGGCATGCCGCTGGTCAACGAGGTCGTCAACCCCCTCAAGGACAAGGACAAGTTCAACGCGTCCGCGCCGTGGGACGACGCCCAGTTCCTGAAGAACGTCACCAACCCGGAGCTGCCGAAGCTCATCGAGGCGATCTACAAGATCCCGGCCCCCGACGAGCCGCGCAACGACCTGGTCGACGTCTTCCTCAAGGGCGTGAAGGACCTCAACCAGCCGCCGCACGTGACACCGTCGGAGATGCTGCGCCTGAACACCTCGATCGAACCGGCCGCCGAACCCAAGCGGCTCGGTGTCCTCGACGGCGACAACGCGGGCTTCCCGAACGGCCGTCGCCTCACCGACGACGTGATCGACGCCTCGCTCCAGGTCGTCGAGGGTGAACTGCTGGGCGCCAAGAACGACTTGGGCGACGCGGTCGACAAGAACGACAAGGACTTCGAGAAGGCCTTCCCGTACGTCGCCCTCCCGACCGAGGGTTCCCGCGGCCCGCTCGCCAAGGGCACGGACGGCGAGACCGACGTCCGCAGCCAGCTGGGCGACGCGCTGCAGCCGGCGGGTGCGGGTGCCTCCGGCCTGGATGACACGACCCTGATCGCCGGTTCGGCGGGCGCCGGCGCACTGGGGATCCTGCTGATCGGCGGGGCCCTGATGTGGTGGCGCCGGATGCGGGACCGGGCCTACTAGGCCCACAACAGAGCTGGCGCGGCCCGCGAAGTACTCATCCCCCCACGGCGCGGGCCGCGCCGCCGCATGCGACCACAGCCTTTGCCGGCAAGCGGATCGAGGAGAGGGCATGGCCCCGCGGACGAACGACAACGAACCCCAGCAGCCCGTCCGGCGTTCGAGGACGAGGCCGTTCAGGCCGACGGGGGTCCAGGGGGCGGAGCCCGAGCCCCCTGGCGGGGTCGAAGGGGCGGAGCCCCTTGAGGATGGGACGGGTAGGGGCGGCGGGGGCGAGGCAACCCGCGAGCAGCGCGTCGCCGCCGTACGCCGCGTCGCCGCGGCCGTACGCCGCAGCCGGGCACTCCATCTCGCCGGATGCTCGGCCCTGCTCGCCGTAGCCCTCACCGCCGGCTCCATCGCGCTCAGCGCGGCACGCGACAACAACGGCCAGAGCGTCGCCCCCGCGTCCGCCGCCGTCTCCCCCGGCCTCCTCGCGACCGGCGACCTCGACACGGGCATCTCCTCCCTCCAGGCCCATCTCCGCGACCAGCCGAGGGACTTCACCAGCTGGGCGACCCTGGGACTGGCCTACGTCGAACAGGCCCGCACCAAGGGCGACCCCTCCCGCTACCCCCAGGCCGAGCAGGCCTTCGGGCGGTCACTGGAGCTGAGCCCCGACAACGACCAGGCTCTCGCCGGCCGCGCCGCCCTCGCCGCCGCCCGGCACGACTTCGAGGACGCGCTGAACTACGCCGACCAGGCACTGAAGGTGAACCCCTACAGCGAACGCGCCCTGTGCACCCGTACCGACGCCCTCGTCGAACTCGGCCGCTACGCCGACGCCGCCAAGGCCGCCGAGACGGCCGACGACCGCCGCCCGGGCATCCCGGTCTTCACGCGGTACGCATACGTCCAGGAGCTGCGCGGCGACGTACGGACAGCCGAGCGGGTGCTGAAGCAGGCCCTCTCCGCCGCCACCACCCCCGGCGACATCACCTACGTCGCCACCCAGCTCGGCCAACTCGCCTGGAACCAGGGCGACCACGGCACCGCCCTCACCCACTACGCCCGTGCCCTCGCCGCCGACGAGAACTACGTCCCCGCCCTGGAAGGCCGCGCCCGCGCGCAGGCCGCGAGCGGTGACCGGGACGGCGCGCTCAAGGGCCTCAAGGACGTCGTCTCCCGCTACCCCCTGCCCGGCCCGCTCGTCGAACTCGGCGAGCTGTACGAGGCGGCCGGCGACAAGGTCAAGGCCGACGACCAGTACGCCCTGGTCGACGCCTGGACGGCCCTCGCCCGCGCCAACGGCGTCAACGCGGACCTGGACACGGCCCTCGCGGCAGCCGACCACGGCGACAAGGCGTCCGCCCTGCGCGCCGCCCGCGCCGAGTGGGACCGCAGGCAGACCGTGCACACCGCGGACGCCCTCGCCTGGGCACTGCACGTCAACGGCAAGGACGACGAAGCGCTCCCCTACGCCCGTAAGGCCACGGCCACCGGCTACCGCAACGCGGCGTTCCTCTACCACCGCGGGATCATCGAGCGCGCCACCGGCCACGCCGAGGACGCCCGCGCACACCTGCGGGCCGCGCTGAGGCTGAACCCCGGCTTCTCACCGCTGGGCGCCCGCGAAGCCCGTACGGCGCTCAAGGACCTGGAGGCGGCCAAGTGACCGCTCGTCGTCTGCTCGCCTCCTCCGCGGCCGTTCTCACGGCGGCCTGCTCGCTCACGCTGTTCCCCGCCGGCTCCGCGAGCGCGCACCCCCTCGGCAACTTCACCGTCAACCGCTACGACGGGCTCGTCGCCGCCCCCGGCGAACTGCGCGTCCACCATGTCGAGGACCTCGCCGAGATCCCGGCGACGCAGGCCGAGCCGGACATCGAGAAGACGGGCAGGACGGCGTGGGCCCGGCAGCGGTGCGAGGACGCCGCGCGGGACAGCGAGGTCACCGTGGACGGCCGCACGGTCGGGCTGACGCTGAACAGCAGCCACGCGCGCGTGCGGCCCGGTCAGGCGGGGCTCGACACCCTCCGCGTGGAGTGCCGGCTGACGGCGCGGCTCCCCGAGGACACCACGATCGACCTCGGCTTCCGCGGTGCGGGCGCCGAAGCCGGCCCCGGCTGGCGGGAGATCACGGCGCGCGGGGACCGTATGACGCTCGCCGCGTCGGACGTACCGAAGGACTCGGTCTCCCGTGAACTGACCGAGTACCCCGAGGAGTTGCTCTCCTCCCCGGCCGACACGAGGACCGCGTCCCTGCGCGTGCGCCCGGGCGGGCCGGCCCTCGCCGAGGCGGAACAGGACACCCCCGCCTCCTCCGTCCTCCCGCGCGGCGCCGACCGCTGGACGCGGGCCCTGGACGGCCTGGTCTCCCGCCAGGACCTCACCGTCGGGTTCGCCGCCCTCGCCCTGGTCCTCGCGATCTTCCTCGGCGCGATGCACGCGCTCGCCCCGGGCCACGGCAAGACCCTGATGGCCGCGGTGGCGGCGGCTCGCGGCGGCCGGGCCCGTATGAAGGACGTCCTGCCCCTGGCCGCCTCGGTGACGGTCACGCACACCCTGGGCGTGGTCGCCCTCGGCCTCCTGGTCACGGCCGGCTCGGCGGCGGCACCCTCGGTGATCACCTGGCTGGGCATCGCGAGCGGCGCCCTGGTGATCGCGGCGGGCGCGACGCTCGTACGGCGCGCCTGGCACGTCCGGAAACACGGGCACGGACACGGACACGGGCATGGCCACCCGCACGGGCACTCTCACGATCACGACGACCACACCCACACCCACACCCACACTGACGCCCACGAGCGCCAACCGGTCCTGGTCGCCGCGCACACCCCCTCCTCAGCAGAGGCCCCCGCGCCCGCGCCGAGCCACACCCACGACCACCATCACAGCCACCAGCACGAGCACGAACACCACCACGAGCACGACCACGCCCCCACCCGAACCGCCACCCACGGCCTTCTCACCCACACCCACAACGGCTTCACCCACACCCACTCCACCGCCCCCACCCTGCGCGGCACGATCCTCCTCGGCTTCGCCGGCGGGCTCGTGCCCAGTCCCTCCGCGGTCGTCGTGCTCGTCGGCGCGGCGGCGCTCGGGAAGGCGTGGTTCGGGCTGCTGCTCGTCGTCGCGTACGGCGTCGGGCTCGCGCTCACCCTCACCGCGGCCGGGTTCGCCGTCGTGCGGCTGGGTACGGGAGTGGCGCGGGTGCTGGACAGGCAGCCCCGCTGGATGGCCCACCCCCTGACGGTCTTCGTCCGCAGGACCGCACCACTGGGATCGGCGGTGCTCGTCGTACTGATCGGGGCCGGATTGGTTCTCCAGGGGGCGGCATCCGCACTCGGCTGAGCTACTTTTGGGTAGAAATCGTGCGGAGTGGAGAGTGCACACGGATGCGATTGGGGGACGCCCGTGTCCGAAGAATCCGGCAGTGAACGTCTGATCGCGGGCCGCTACCGCCTCCTGTCCCCGCTCGGCGAGGGCGGCATGGGCACCGTGTGGCGGGCCCGTGACGAGCTGCTGTACCGCGAGGTCGCCGTCAAGGAGGTGCGGGCGCCGCACGGGTTGCCGGCCTCGGAGGTCGAGCGGATGTACGCCCGGCTGGAGCGCGAGGCGTGGGCGGCGGCGCGGGTCGCCAACCGCAATGTCGTGACGGTGTACGACGTGGCCACGCAGGACGGCCGGCCCTGGATCGTGATGGAGCTGGTGCGCGGCATCTCGCTGGCCGAGTTGCTGGACGCCGAGGGCCCGCTGAGCCCGCAGCGTGTCGCGCACATCGGCGCCGAGGTGCTGGCCGCGTTGCGGGCCGCGCACGAGGCCGGGGTACTGCACCGGGACGTGAAGCCTGCCAACGTGCTGATGTCGAACGACGGCCGGGTCGTTCTCACGGACTTCGGTATCGCCATGGTCGAGGGCAGCTCCGCGCTGACGATGACCGGCGAGGTCATCGGCTCCCCCGAGTTCCTGGCCCCGGAGCGGGCGCTGGGCCGCACACCCGGCCCGGAGTCCGACCTGTGGTCGCTCGGCGTCCTGCTGTACGCGGCGGTGGAGGGCCACTCCCCGTTCCGCCAGAACACCCCGCTCAGCACCCTGCGCGCGATCGTCGACGAGGAGCTGCCCCCGCCCCGCCGGGCCGGGCCGCTCGCCCCCGTCATCGAGGGGCTGTTGCGCAAGGACCCGGCCGAGCGGCTGCCGGCCGACCGGGCCGAGCAGGACCTGCGGGTCATCGGCGCGGGAGGGACGCCGCGCGCGGACGCCGTGGGCGCGGCTCCTCACACCCCGACCGTCGGGGCGTTTCCGACGCCTTCGGCGACCGCCCCGACGGCTCCGGTCCCGCCGCCCGGACCCACCAGGCCCGCACCGGCCGCCGTTCCTGACCGGGACACCGCCCCCGTCCGTCCCGACCGCGACCGCCGCGCCCGGGTCGCCCTGATCGCGGGCGTCACCGCCCTCGCGCTGGCTGTGGCGGGACTGACGTACGCCCTGCTCAACCGCGGGGACGACAACGGCGGGAAGGCGGGCGGCGGGGGCACCACCGCGCAGACGGGTGGCGGGGCCTCGCCGACCGAGACCGAGTCCGAGGACGAGAACGCGGCCGGCGGCCGGAACCCGACGCCCAGCCCGAGCGGCAGCCGTACGAGCGCTCCCCCGCCGCAGTCCGTACAGGTGTCGCTGGCGGGCGCCAGGACCGAGTACTCCGGGGCCTGTCCGCCGCCCAGCGGCGACGCGCCCGCCTTCACGGCCACATTCACCGTGGGGCGGCTGCCGGCGCAGGTCAGCTACCGCTGGGTGTCCAGGGACGGCGACGTCATGGACCAGGGGTGGAAGACCCTTTCGTTCCCGGAGGGGGGCGGACGGACCAAGCAGGACAGGGCGTTCGTGACGACGTACGACGAGACGGGGACGTTCGAGAACGAAATCAGCGTCGAGGTGCGCGACCCGGTGGAGACGAAGTCCAACTCGGTGCCGTTCTCGGTGACTTGTGTGACGGAGACCCCGACGGGCGGGGTCTCGCCAACGCCTACCGAGTCACCGGGTGCCTAGGAGTCAGGCCGCCGCGTCCAGCACCGGCAGATATCCACCCGACTGGCCCGCGGCCGTCGGGTGGTACGACTCCGGGATGTTGAGCCAGTTCACCGCGTGCATCCACGAGCTGCCGGAGCAGAGCTCGTGCCCGGTGAAGGTAGGCCGTACATCGGCGAAGGTGAAGCCGTGGTCCAGGGCGCGCTTCTCGGTGGCGGCGTTGATGTGGTCGGCGGCGTCGTTGAGCGCCCTCCGCTTGGTCTCGGAGAGGCCGATGCACCCCGACACGCCCAGCTTGTAGAAGCGGGGGTAGCCGAGCACGACCACATGGGCGGACGGGGCCTTGCTCCGGATGGCGGTGTAGACGGTGTCGAGCCGGCCGGGCAGCGTCGAGTCGACGAACGCCTTAGCGGTGTTGATGCGGGAGACACAGGCGTTGTCGCCCTGGAGCACACAGGTCGTCATGATGTCGGCGAAACCCGCGTCGTTGCCGCCGATCGAGATGGACACCAGTGCGGTGGCGGAGCTGAGCGGGCCGAGCTGACTGGCGGTGACATCACCCGTTTGAGCGCCCGAGCAAGCCGTGAAGTCGAAGGACGAGGGTGAGTTCGCGGCGGCCCACAGGTACGGGTACGCCTTCGTGCTGCGCTTGCAGTCGCCGCTGGCGCCGATGTAGCTGCCCGCGCCGAGACCGGAGGAGTAGGAGTCGCCGAGGGCCACATAGCCGCCCGCGGCGGCGGTGTCGGCGGCCTGCGCGGTGGCAGCCCCGGTGAGGGCGGTGCCGACGGCGAGGAGGAGTGAGGCGACGTATACGGAAAGTCGGGAACGTCTCATGGAACCTCCCTATAGCAGGATCTCTGCCATAACCGTCGTACCAACTACGCGTGTTGACGGGAAGTGTCCATGCCAAGACTTTTCGGCCCATCGAGGGCCTCATCCTGCGAGTTGACCGTCCGTTTGATTTCGTGTCCATGACAGGATTGTTGACAGGTCGTCAACTCCCTTGTCCTCCATGCCGGGAGCACAGATCCTTTACCTCGGCCGGAACGGGAACGCGACGTTCCGGGCCGTGCGTGCGCCCCCGCACGCACCCCCCACATGTGCGCGCACCACCCATGCGCGCCGCCAAGAGGAGGACTCCCTCGTATGGCACAACTGCGTAGCAGGAAAATCCGGTTCGCCGCGATAACCAGCCTGGCGACCGCCGCCCTCGTCGGCGGACTCACGTCCCTGCCCGCCCAGGCCGCCCCGGCCGAGGGCAAGGTCCTGGCCGCCGGCTCCCCCACGGCGATCAAGGACAGCTACATCGTCACGCTCAAGAAGACGGCCGGCCTCAAGGCGTCCTCGGCCGCCGGCAAAGACCTGGTCGAGGAGTACGGCGGCACGGTGAAGAAGACCTTCACCAAGGCGCTGAACGGCTACTCCGCCGCCCTCTCGGCGACCGAGGCCAAGAGACTCGCCGCCGACCCGGCGGTCGCCTCCGTCGAGCAGAACCAGCGCGTCCGGATGGACGCCACGCAGTCCAGCGCCCCGTGGGGCCTGGACCGCATCGACCAGACCTCGCTCCCGCTGTCGGGCACCTACACCTACCCGGACACGGCGGGCAGCGGCGTGACCGTGTACGTCATCGACACCGGCGTCCGCATCACCCACCAGCAGATCAGCGGCCGCGCTTCCTACGGCTACGACGCGGTCGACGGCGACACCACCGCCGCCGACGGCAACGGCCACGGCACCCATGTGGCCACCACGATCGCGGGCTCGACCTACGGTGTCGCCAAGAAGGCGAACATCGTGGCAGTCCGGGTGCTGGACAACAGCGGTTCCGGCACCACGGCCGGCGTGATCGCGGGCATCGACTGGGTGACCGACAACCACTCCGGTCCCTCGGTCGCCAACATGTCCCTCGGCGGCGGCGCCTCCGCCTCGCTGGACACCGCGGTCGCCAACTCGATCGCCGGCGGGGTGACCTACGCGGTCGCGGCGGGCAACAGCAGCGCCAACGCCTCCTCGTACTCCCCGGCCCGGGTCCCGGCGGCGATCACCGTGGGCGCCACCACCAGCTCCGACGCCCGCGCCAGCTACTCCAACTACGGCTCGGTCCTGGACATCTTCGCCCCCGGCTCCTCGATCACGGCGGGCTGGTACACCAGCGACACCGCGACCAACACCATCTCCGGCACCTCGATGGCGACCCCGCACGTCGCGGGCGCGGCGGCCGTCTACCTGGCGAGCCACACCTCGGCCACCCCGGCCGCGGTCGCCTCGGCCCTGACCGGCGGCGCCACGACCAACGTGGTCACCAGCCCCGGCAGCGGTTCGCCCAACCGGCTCCTGAAGCTCGTGCCGTAACGGCGCACCGCACGGCCTGAACCCCACTGTTCCCCGGAGACGCGCGCCGTCTCCGGGGAACGTCCTGTTCCAGGGGACGTCTTGACGGCCCCCACGGAGCTGAGCCACATTGAAGCCCGGCATCCGGCGCTTCGGGGGGCAAAGTCGCCCATGCAGACCATACGTATCAGGACAGCTGCGCCTCAGGGCGCCGAGCGTGCGCGGCCAGGGCCGGGGAGGGACCTGGCGCCGCTGCTCGCGGGCGCCGCGACGGCTGCGGCGGGACTCGGCGCGGTGCTCGCGCTGGTCGACTCGGACTCGCCGCTGCGCGGTCCGTTCACCCTGTTCTTCCTGCTCGCGATGCCGGCCGGGGCGATCGCCGCCGCGCTGCGCGGGCTGGAACCCTTCGGCCGGACCGTGGCCGCCGTGGCGGGCGCGGTCGTCGTCAACATGCTGGTGGCCCAGGGCATGCTGGCCGTGCACCGGTGGTCGGTGCCCGGCGGGATCGTGGCCGTGACCACGATCAGCGCCCTCGTTCTCCTGCTGGTTCTGGTACGGCGGCTGCGCGGCCGTACGACGAGAAGGCGGACTGACTGACGTGGACATCAGCGTGTACCGCCCCGGCGAGCTCAGCTCCGCCGACCGGGCGGCATGGACCTCTTTACAGTCCAAGGCCCATCTTCAGGGTGCGCCCGAGCTGGGCAACCCGTTCCTCTCGCCCGAGTTCGCGCTCGCCGTCGGCCGTTGCCGGCGCGGGGTGCGGATCGCGGTCGTACGGGAGCGCGGCGAGCCGGCCGCGTTCTTCCCGTTCCAGCGCACGGCGACCGGCGTGGGCCGGGCCATCGGGCTCGGCGTCTCGGACGCCCAGGGGGTCGTGCACCGGCCCGGGTTCACCTGGGACGCCCGGGAACTGCTGAAGGCGTGCGGACTCGCCGTTTGGGAGTTCGACCACCTGGTGGGGCGCCAGGCGGCGTTCGCGGCGGGGGCCTCCGGCTCGTTCCCGTCCCCGGTCATGGACATCGACCAGGGGTACGAGGCGTATCTGAGCCAACTGCGGGAGCGGTCACCGAAGTTCACGAAGTCGACGCTCGCCAAGGAGCGCAAGCTGGGCCGGGACCACGACGGCGTGCGGTATGTGCACGACGAGCGTGATCCGGCGGCCCTGCGCACGCTGATGGCGTGGAAGTCGGCGCAGTACCGCAGGACGGGGCGCAGCGACCGCTTCGCGCACGAGTGGATCACCCGGCTCGTGGAGCAGCTGTTCCACACCCGTTCCGAGCCGTTCGCGGGGATCCTGTCGGTGCTGTACGCGGGCGGCAAGCCGATCGCCGCGCACTTCGGGCTGCGTGGCGAGCGGGTGCTGGCGTGCTGGTTCCCGGCCTACGACCCGGCGTTCTCGAAGTACTCGCCGGGCCTGGTACTGCATCTGCGCATGGCCGAGGCGGCCGCCGCCGACGGCATCGCCTACCTGGACCTCGGGCGGGGCCAGAAGGAGTACAAGGACTCCCTGAAGACACGCGAGCTGACGGTGTCGGAGGGGTGGGTGACCCGGCGTCACCCGGTCGCGTTCGGACACCGGGCACGGCGTGCCCCGGTCCGCGCGCTGCGCAACACCGTGCAGGCACGGCCGGAGCTGTTCGAGCCGGCGGACCGCCTTCTCAAAGGCATGGGGAAGATCCGTTCGGGACGCCGGTGACGGCCGAGACAACACGGCCGGTTACGGCCAAACCAACAAAAACGTGAGAGCTCGTTCCAGCTCTTGCCATACAGGCTCAATCATCAATACCGTCGTACATCTCACTCGCATCGGACTGTCAAACGCGGCTCTAGGGGAGGGCTCAAGACCGCGACAGGCCCGGCGCGGGGCGCGGTAGGGGGGTGCTCGGTGACGGTGTCCGCACTTGTGACCGAGTCGTGCCGCGCGACCGGCCGCCGATTATCGGTGGCCGGCCAGACATGCCAGCTCACCATGCGTGCGCGGAGATCCGTTCGACCGTGCCGTAGGTGAGATACCCCCCTTTCGAACCGGACAAAATACCGGGCCGCCCAGGGGCGGGCGGTCCACCGGACGAGAGGGACCAGACTCATGAGCTCTGTGCTGCGCCCGGCGGTCGCGGACGAAGGTCCGTCCACAGCCGGCAAGTACCGGCCCGTCTCCATGCACCTGGCCATCGCGCCACCGGTCAGCGTGGTGATCCCGGCCATGAACGAGGCGGAGAACCTTCCGTACGTCTTCAAGACACTCCCGGACTGGATACACGAGGTCGTCCTCGTGGACGGCAACTCCACCGACGACACCGTCGAAGTGGCCCGTGAGCTGTGGCCGGACGTCAAGGTCGTGCGACAGCGCGGGCGGGGCAAGGGGGATGCCCTGATCACCGGGTTCGAGGCGGCCACCGGCGACATCATCGTGATGGTCGACGCGGACGGCTCGGCCGACGGCAACGAGATCCTGTCGTACGTCTCCGCCCTGGTCTCGGGCGCGGACTTCGCCAAGGGGTCCCGCTTCGCCAACGGCGGCGGCACGGACGACATGACGCCCATCCGCAAGCTCGGCAACTGGGCGCTGTGCACGGCCGTCAACCGCAAGTTCGGCGCCCGCTACACCGATCTCTGCTACGGCTACAACGCGTTCTGGCGGCACTGCCTGGACAAGATCGACCTCGACTGCACCGGCTTCGAGGTGGAGACCCTGATGAACATCCGGGTCGTCAAGGCGGGGCTGAAGGTGCAGGAGATCCCCAGCCACGAGTACCTCCGCATCCACGGCACGAGCAATCTGCGGGCCGTGCGGGACGGGCTCAGGGTGCTCAAGGTGATCCTCAAGGAGCGGTCCAACCGGCGTGCCCTGCGCAGCCGTAGGACCCACTCCCCGGTGCTCGACTCGGTCCGGGGAGAGGCGTCTTGAGCGGTCCCGACATCTCCGTCGTGATCTGCGTGTACACCGAGGACCGCTGGGAGGACATCCTCGCGGCGGTCTCCTCGGTGCGGGCGCAGGCGTATCCGGCCCTGGAGACGCTGCTGGTCGTCGACCACAACGCGGCGCTCCTGGACCGGCTGACCAAGGAGTACAAGGAAACGACCGGTGTACGGGTGCTCGCGAACGCGGGCCCCCGTGGCCTGTCCGCCGGCCGCAACACCGGCATCGCCGCCTCGTACGGCGAGGTCATCGCGTTCCTCGACGACGACGCCGTGGCCGAGCGCGACTGGCTGAAGCACTTCGCGGCCGGGTACGCCGACCCGCACGTCATGGCCGTCGGCGGGCGCACGGAGCCGATCTGGGCGTCGGGGAAGCGGCCGGACTGGTTCCCGGAGGAGTTCGACTGGGTCGTCGGCTGCACCTACCGGGGCCTGCCGCGCGGCCGGGTCAAGGTGCGCAACGTCCTCGGCGGCAACGCCTCCTTCCGGCGTACGGCGTTCGACTTCGCGGGCGGTTTCGCCACCGGCATCGGGCGCGACGGCGACCGGTTGCCGCTGGGCTGCGAGGAGACGGAGCTGTGTATCCGGCTGACGCGTGCCAGGCCGGACGCCGTGCTGCTGATCGACGACCGGGCGGTGATCCACCACCGGGTGCCCGAGGCGCGTGAGCACTTCCGGTACTTCCGTACACGGACGTACGCCGAGGGCCTGTCCAAGGCGCTCGTGGCCCGAAGTGTCGGTACGGACAAGGGACTTGAGTCCGAGCGGCGTTACACCACCCGGGTCCTGCCGGCCGGGGTGGCGCGCGGGCTGCGGGATGCCGTACTGGCCCGGCGAGGCGGCGCGGGGCGGGCGGGCGCGATCGTCGCGGGGGTGCTGACGGCGGCCGGTGGGTACGTCGTGGGGAGTGTCCGGGCCCGCCGAGGCGACGTTGCGTACTCCGTGGCGGGGAGCGAAGGGGAAGCCGGCACCGAGGGGGAGGCCGGCGCAGAGGGGGACAGCAGATGACCGACGGGCGCGTACCGATTCTCATGTACCACGCCGTCTCCACCTCGCCGAACGACGCCACCCGCGAGCTGTCGGTGGCGCCGGAGGCGTTCGCGGAACAGATGGCGCTGATCGGCGATCTGGGGCTCACACCCGTGCGGACCGCCGATCTCGCGGCACGCTGGCGCTCGGGCGGGCCACTGCCGGAGCGGCCGGTGCTGATCACCTTCGACGACGGCTACGAGGGCGTGCACCGGCACGCCCTGCCCGTGCTCGCCAAGCACGGCTTCCCGGCCACCGTGTTCGTCTCCACGGGCTGGCTGAAGGGCCCGCACGACACCGGCGGCGGCCTGGACACCATGCTCGACTGGGCCCAGGTCCGCGAACTCGCGGAGGCGGACGTCGAGATCGGCGGCCACAGCCACACGCATCCGCAGCTCGACCAGCTCCCGGACGACCGGCTGCGCTCCGAGCTGATCCTCTGCAAGGAGATCATCAGCGACGAACTCGGCACCGTCCCGGCCTCGTTCGCCTACCCGTACGGCTACTCCAGCCGCCGGGTGCGCGAGGCGGTGCACGAGACGGGGTACGCCCAGGCGCTCGCCGTCAACAACGGCCTCGCGCGGCGGCGGCAGGGGCCGTACGCCCTCACCCGCCTCACCGTGCGCCGCACCACCGGCGTCGAGGAGTTCCGGCGGATGGTCGAGGGCCGTGCGATCGCCCGTACCTTCGCCCGGGACCGCGCCCTCACCAAGGGGTACGCCGTGGTCCGCAGAGCCCGACAGGTCCGCCGGAAGGCCATCCGTTCCCGTGTCTGACACGACGACCACGACCGAGCCCGCATCGACCGACGCGCCGGCGCCCGAGCAGTCGGGGCGCCGGCTCCGCCTGCCCGGCATGGGCGGGCCCTCCGGGGGCAGTCAGCTGTTTCGCAACGCCTACGCCCTGATGATCAACACGGGCATCTCCGCCGTACTGGGGCTCGGCTTCTGGCTGGCCGCCGCCCGCTACTACTCCGAGTCCGCGGTCGGGCAGGGCTCCGCCGCGATCGCCGCGATGAAGTTCCTCGCGGGCCTGACCGCGGTGACGCTGACGGGTGCGCTGGCCCGGTTCATCCCGGTGGCGGGCCGCAACAGCGGCCGCCTGATCTTCCGGACGTACGCGGGCAGTTGTGTGGTGGTGGCGCTGGCGGCGGGCGTGTTCCTGCTGACGCTGGACCTGTGGGGGCCGTCGTACCGGTTCCTGAACGGGGCGGCGGGCGGGCTCTTCTTCGTCGTGGCCGTCATCGCCTGGAACCTGCTCACGCTCCAGGACGGCGTGCTGACCGGGCTGCGCAGCGCGGTGTGGGTGCCGGTCGGCAACACCGTGTTCTCCGCGGTGAAGCTGGGCCTGCTGGTGGCCTTCGCGGTGGCGATCCCGACCGCCGGGGTCTTCGTCTCGTGGGTCGCGGCGATCGCGGTGTCGGTGCTGCCGCTGGGCTGGCTGGTGTTCCGGCGTCTGGTGCCACGCCATGTGAAGGCGACCGAGGACCACACGCGCCCGCCGTCCCTGCGGGAGATCGGGAGGTTCCTGGCGGGCGACTACACCGGCTCGCTGTTCTCCCTCGCCGTGGTCTATCTCATCCCGGTGATCGTGGCCGCGCAGGTCTCCGCCGAGGACAACGCGTACTTCTACATCACGGCCACCATCGGCGGCACCGTCAATCTGCTCGCCATCAACATGGGCGCCTCGCTCACGGTCGAGGGCTCGCACGACCCGCGGCGGCTGGCCGCCAACACCCGGGCCGCGCTCCGGCGCATGGCGCGGATCATGGTGCCGGTCGCCGCGGTCCTGTTCTTCGGGGCGCCCTGGATCCTGGGCGTCTTCGGCCAGGGCTACGCGGACGCGGCGACCCCCCTGTTGCGCTGGTTCGCGGTCGGCGCGCTGCTGCGGGTCGTCATGGAGACGTACTTCGCGGTCCTGCGCGCCCAGAGCCGTACCGCGGGACTGGCCTGGCTCCAGGGCCTGTTGTGCGCCCTGGTGCTCGGTCTGACACTTCTGCTGCTCCCCCGGATGGGCCTGACCGGCGCCGGCGTCGCCGAGATCGTCTCCCTCGCGGTGATCGTCACGATCACCGCGCCGAAGCTGTACAGGACCGTGCGGGCGACGTCGGCCGAGTTGCCCGAGGACGCGGCCCCCGACGGTGACCTCGCCGACCTGGGGGCGCGAGAGGTGCCCGAGGGGGCGCGCAGGCGGGGGCCCGCCTGGTCGCTCGACACCGACACCCTCGCGCTCGGCGTCCATGTCGACTTCGACCACCTGGAACGCCGGCCCGACGTCCGCCCGGGGCCCGGTACCCCGCCCACGGGCACGCCGCCGGTCCGCCCGGACCACCGGCCGACCTGGGCGCGCAAGCCGGAGGTCGGGCTGCCGGTGGAGGAGCGGGAGCCCGGCTCGGAGGCGTCGCTGGGGCCCGCCGAGGTGGACGCGCCGTTCGAGACGGACTTCGACGCGGGCAGGGGCGAAGAGGCCGTACCGGAGGAGCGCGAGGAGGCTGCCGTACGGGAGGAGGCCGTCGTACGGCAGGAGAGTGCCGTACGGGAAGAGCCGCCCATGCCCTCCGAGGAAGCCGTACGACCGTCCGACGCGGCCTCGCTCACCTGGCGTGAGCGGCTGCTGCCGACCCGTCTCGGGGTCGTCCTCGGCTGTCTGCTGGTCGCCGCGCTGCTGCTGTACTGGGTGCCCGCGCTGCGGCTCGGCGAGGCCGATCTGGACGGGATGGGCGGGCTCGGGCTGATCTCCGTGCTGCCGACGCCCACCCTGCTCGGCGCCGCGTTGCTCGCGGTGGTGTTCGCCTCGCTGCTGTGGCTGGGCCGGGAGCACCGGGCGTTGCTGCTGGTCACCCTGCTCGCGACGGTCGTGTCGCTGCACGCCCTGCCCGCGCTGATCGAGGTCGAGCCGAGGTTCGCGACGGCCTGGCAGCACCTCGGCTTCCTCGACTACATCGACCGCACCGGGTCGGCCGTGCCCGACCTGGACGCGCGCTGGAGCTGGCCGGGCTTCTTCGCGGTGGCCGCGTTCGCCGCGAAGGCGTGCGGGGTCGGCGACCTCACCGAGGTCATCCGCTGGTGGCCGCTGGCCATGCAACTCCTCTACCTGGTCCCGATGTTCCTGCTGGTGCGCTCGATGCGGGCGAGCTGGCGGGCCAAGTGGACCGGCATCTGGATCTTCGTGCTCAGCGGCTGGGTGGGCCAGGACTACTTCTCGCCGCAGGGCTTCACGTATCTGCTGTATCTCGTCTTCGCGGCGATCCTGCTGGTCTGGTTCCGGGCGCCGGGAGTGCTCTGGACGAAGCGTCGGCCCGGCGAGGTCGAGGTCGAGCCGGCGAACCGGCGGCAGCAGGCCGTGCTGCTGACGGTGGTGATCGGACTGTTCGCGGCGAGCGTCCCGGCCCACCAGCTCACGCCGTTCGTGATGCTGGGCGTGCTGACGGGGCTCGTGCTGATCGGCAAGTCCGAACTGCGTGGCCTGCCCATCCTGTTCGGCGTCATGGTGACGGTCTGGATCGGCTTCCTGGCCGAGCCGTACTGGTCGGGGCACTTCGACGAGCTCTTCGGCGGGGTCGGCGGCGTCGGCGGCAACGTGTCGTCGTCCGTCTCCGGCCGGATCGAGGGCGGCAGCTCCACCCACAAGCTGGTGCTGTACACGCGCGTGCTGCTGGCCGGCGGGGTGATGGCCTTCGCCTGCT
The DNA here is from genome assembly GCF_001270495.1 of Streptomyces viridochromogenes. GTDB lineage: Bacteria > Actinomycetota > Actinomycetes > Streptomycetales > Streptomycetaceae > Streptomyces > Streptomyces viridochromogenes_A. The sequence continues at coordinate 109,764 of NZ_LGUR01000025.1, read as the reverse complement.
GGGGCTGGTGGCGCCGGCGCTTCCACCACTACCGCGAGCGCTCCCTGCTCGTCCTCACCTTCGTGCCGTTCCTGGGCTTCGGCATGCAGTCGTACGGCGGCGAGATGGCGCTGCGCGTCTTCATGTTCGCCCTGCCCGGCGCGGCCCTGCTGGCCGGCCTCGCCCTCTTCCCGCGCACCGGCGTCACCGCCAAGGAGCGCGACAGGGACAAGGTGAGCCTCGCCCCGCTGGCCGCGCTGATGGCGGGCCTCGTGCTCATGGGCGGCTTCCTGGTGGCCCGTTGGGGCAACGAGCCGTTCGAGCGGATCCGGCCCGGCGAGGTCGCCGCCATGGAGTACGTGTACGCCCATGACGATCCGACCGTGCGGCTGCTGTGGCTGAGTGACGACCCGGTCAACGTCGTGACGCCGTCGATGCCGTGGGGCGCGAAGGACATGGAGAAGGTGGAGTACCTGCCGACGCTGGCGCCGGCCGACCCGGTGCTGGTGTCGGGCCTGGTCAAGTCGCTCAAGGACGCGGGTCCGAACTCGTATCTGATGATCAACCGCGGTCAGGTCACCTATCTGCGGATGGACGTGGGCTATTCGGCGACCTGGGAGTCGCGGCTGATCCGGAACCTGGACAAGCGGCAGGAGCTGAAGAAGGTCTTCGCCAACGCCGACGTGACGATGTACGCGCTGCGCAAGCAGCCGGCGGGTGAGGTTCCGAAGGCCGATCCCGGTCCGATCGGGCCGCAGGTGACCTGGACGCCGTGGTCGGTGGTCGGGGGCCTGGCGGCGGTCGCGCTGATCCTGCTGCTGATGGCCCGCGAGATCGTCCGGGTGGCCATGGAGCCGAGCGTGCGGCAGCTGCGGTGGCTGCAGAGCAGCTTCTGGTTCTCGCTGCCGCTGCTGGCGGTGTTGCTGGCCTCGATGGTGCAGCGGTTCCTGACGATCAAGTAGGGGCGGTGGAGGTGAAGTGGCTCAGCGCTTGAGCCACTTCACCTCGTACGCCTGCAACTCGACCTTCCTGCCGTCGATCTTCGCGCTGGTCTGCCGGTCGAGGGTGTTCACGGCCAGGACCGCCTTGTCCGTGGCCAGGACCCGGACGTCGGCGTTGTCCACGGACACCTTCGAGTACCCGGTCCCCGGCCGGAACTCCCTGCCGAACCGGGAGAGCAGGTCGTACATGGGCAGCTTCTCGCCGCCGCGCGCGGTCTCGGTCGGCGTCCACAGGCAGCCGGCGCAGTCGGTGCCCTGCTCCTCCTCCGGGTTCCAGTAGAAGGCGGAGGTGGTACCGCCCTTGGCCAGAGCCATCATTCCGGTGGCCTGGACGGCGACCCGGCGGGCCTCGGACCAGTCCTTGCGGTCGTCGTTGCCGTCGGCGGGCTCGACGTAGTACTCGGCCCACCACAGCGGCAGGTCACCCGTCTGCTTCCGCACCCACTGACTGACGGCCGTGAACTTGTCGGTGGCCGTGAACTCGTCGGGCAGCAGCTCGTCGTCCCGGGTGTAGCTGGAGCCGTCCACGACGACGAAGTCGGCGCCCGCCTTGTGCTCGTTCCAGTACCCGAAGGCGTCGACGGTGCGCTGGTCCAGGGCGCCCCAGGCACCCCGCACAGCGGTGGAGGCCTCCGCGGCGCGCGGGTCGACACTGTCCATCACGAGGTACGGCCCGCCGACCATGATGTCCGGGTTGACCTTCTTCAACGCCTTGTAGACGAGGTTGTAGAGCCGGGTGTAACCCTCGTGGTCCCAGCGGGCCTCGGCGTCGTTCCAGAAGCCCTTGAACTCGTTCCACACGATGAAGTGGCGTACGTCGGGATAGCGCTTGGCGACGGTCACGGCGAGCGCGGCGAAGTCCTCGAAGTGCTCGGGCTCGGGCGCCGTCTCCAGAGCGGCCTGGCTCCAGTTGGTGTGGTCGACGCCGGCCTTGCCGCCCTTCATCCAGTCGGGGGCGCAGCACAGGGTGACGACCGGGGTGCTGCCGGAGGCGCGGACGAAGTCGATACGGCGGTCCATCGCCTCGAAGTCGTAGCGCCCCTCGACCGGTTCGGGGTTGTCGGCGCCCCAGCCCATGATGTGCTGGATCTGCGGCAGTCCTCCGGCGTCCGCGAGCCGCCCCTCGACGCGTTTCACGGCCGCGGCGGCGCCCTCGTCGGCGCTGTACTGGGTGTGGGTGAACCCCCAGCCGACCTCGGGGTTCGTGGCGTCCGGCGTGACGGTCGGGCTGCCGTGCACCTTGTCGCCGTCGCGTGTGGTGCCCTCGGTGCTCGCGCCGTTCCCGGGAAGCGTGTTGAGCAGGGTCACCACCAGGGCCAGCGCGGCCACCCCCACACCGAGCAGCGCGGTGAGCCGCCACCGCCGTGCCCCCGAATTCCACCCATGACGTCCCATCAAGGACAACGGTAACGGGGGTGGCAGCCGCGCGGGCGGGTTTCGTCACTCTGGACCGTTGGCGGTACGTGCCACGGAAACCTGGTGCACCGGGCCGCCGTGTGCCGGATCATGGCCGCATGTCTGCGAACCCACACGACGCTCTGCCGATCCGGCTCAACGTCGACGACAGCGACTCGCCGTCCGACGTCGTCGACGCGCTGTTCCTCGGCCGCTTCGCGACGGGCGAGCAGCCGTACTCGCACGCGGCGAACATCGACCGCGTACGGTCCGGCGCGACGCTGCTGCCGCCGGGCGCCCGGGTGCTGCGCGCCGCCCGCGACGACGACCGCAGCGCGACGCTTGCGGAGGGGGACGGCTGGACCCTGCTCGTCTCCCGCTGGAACCGGGGAGCCGACGTCACGGTGACCGCGACCAGCGAGGAACTGGCGGCGCGCGTCCTGGGCGAGGCGACGGACGGCGCGGCGGACGAGCCCGAGCCGCAGCCGGAGAACGTGACCATGGGCTTCTGGTATGTCTCCCCCAGGCGCGGCCCGCACCGCACGACCCGGCAGATCTCCGCGGGCACCTGGGACGAGGTGCGGGCCAACTACACCGCGCCGGTGGCGGACGCGATGGACGGCCTGATGAAGACGACCCCGGAGGACATCGCGGGCCGCCTGCTCCTGCTGCACGGGCCGCCGGGCACGGGCAAGACGTCGGCGCTGCGCACCCTGGCGCGCTCCTGGCGGGACTGGTGCCAGGTCGACTGCGTCCTGGACCCGGAGCGGCTGTTCAGCGATGTCGGCTACCTGATGGACATCGCGATCGGCGAGGACGACTCGACGGGCAAGGGCCGCTGGCGGCTGCTGCTCCTGGAGGACTGCGACGAGCTGATCCGCGGCGAGGCGAAGCACACGGCGGGCCAGGCGTTGTCGCGGTTGCTGAACCTGACGGACGGCCTGCTGGGGCAGGGCCGCAACGTCCTGGTCGGCGTCACCACCAACGAGGACCTGGAGCGCCTGCACCCCGCCGTGGTGCGCCCCGGGCGCTGTCTGGCCCGTATCGAGGTGGGGGCGCTGACGCGCCCGGAGGCGGCGAGCTGGCTGGGCACGGAGGAGGGCATCGGCCGCGAGGGCGCCACGCTGGCGGAGCTGTACGCGCTGAAGCGGGGCACGTCCCCGACGTCGCTGCCGGACCCGAGGGACGGGGCGGACGCGGGGCTGTATCTGTAGCCTTCCGGTGCTTTCATGGTCGTATGGCCCTGCTCGTCGGCACCTCCGGGTGGCAGTACCGGGACTGGAAGGACGTCCTGTACCCGGCCGACGTGCCCATGCGGCTGTGGCTCGAGGAGTACACGGAGCGCTTCGCCACGGTCGAGATCAACAACGCCTTCTACCGCCTGCCGACGCGGGAGAACTTCGAGGCGTGGCGGGACCGGGTGCCGGGTGACTTCGTGGTCGCGGTCAAGGCGAGCCGCTACCTGACCCACATCAAGCGGCTACGGGACCCCGAGGAGCCGGTGACCCGCCTGATGACCCACGCGGAGGGACTCGGCGACCGCCTGGGACCGGTCCTGCTCCAGCTCCCGCCCACGTTGCGGGCGGACCCCGAACTGCTGGACGCCTGTCTCGCCTGCTTCCCGTCCGGAACGCGGATCGCGGTCGAGCCCCGCCACGAGTCCTGGTGGACATCCGAGACCCGCGAGGTTCTGGAGTCCCGGGGGGCCGCCCTGTGCTGGGCCGACGTCCAGGCCCGTCCGGTGACTCCCCTGTGGCGCACCACGGACTGGGGCTATGTCCGCTTCCACGAGGGCCGCGCCCACCCGTGGCCCCGCTACGGCCGACGCTCTCTGGAGACCTGGGTCGACCGCATCGCGACCACTTGGTCCGACGCCGAGGACATGTACGCGTATTTCAACAACGACCCTGGCGGGGCGGCGGTGGAGGACGCGGTGGTCTTCGGGAGAGCGGCGACCCGAGCGGGCCTGACGGTGACCCGCACGCCGGAACTCGCCGCACGCCGCTGACTACTCCCCGAAAGCCGCCCGCAGGGCGTCCCGCACGGCGGCGAGCCCGGCCTCCTGGTCCGACCCCAACCGTCGCACCCGCTCGGCGTACGCCTGCGCGGCCGACGCCAGCTCACGCTCGGCGGCCGAGCCGGCGGACGCCACGAACGTGCCGTTGCGCCCCCGGGTCTCGATCACCCCGTCGCTCTCCAGCGCCCGGTACGCCTTGGCGACGGTGTTGGCCGCCAGCCCCAGCGACTCCGCCAGCCCCCGCACGGTCGGCAGCCGGTACCCGACCGGCAGCACCCCCGACCGCGCCTGCTCGGAGATCTGCGCCCGCACCTGCTCGTACGGCGCGGCACTGTCGTCGATGTGGATCTTCAAGGTCACGCAGCGATTGTCCCGTACCCCCCGGAAAATGGGAGGCACCCCGGCGCGCCTCCCCCGTAGCGTGCGCCGTGATGACTATCACCGTGCGCCCCCTGCGTCCCGAGGTCCGAGCCGACGTCGAGGGCTTCGCCCACGTCCGGCATCTCGCCCTCCCCTTCTTTCTGGTGACCCCGGAGTCCATCGTCTACGACGTCGCCCACACCCACCCGGACGCCCACTACCGGCCGCTCGTCGCGGAGGAGGACGGCGAGGTGATCGGCACGGCCCAGGTCGGGCTCGTCAACGACAGCCCGGAGCCCGGCCAGGCCTACGTCAACGTGTACGTCCACCCGGAGCGGACCCGCCGCGGCGCGGGCACGCTGCTGGTCCGCACGGCCGAGGAGTACCTGGCCGAGCGAGGAGCGACCAGGCTGTTCGCCTGGATCCTCGACGCACCGGGCAACCGCGCCTTCGCCGAACGGCACGGCTACCGCGAGGGCCGCTCGGCGCACTTCCTCCGCCTGGACCTGGCGCACGGCACACTGCCACCGCTCCAGACCCCACCCCCGGGCGTGGAGCTGCGCACGGCGGCCGACTTCGCGGACGATCCGCGCCCGCTGTTCGAGCTGGACGCGGAGACGACGTCGGACGAACCGAGCGACGTCGCCTACGAGTTCACGGACTACGAGGCCTGGCTGGAGGAGACCTGGAACCACCCCCTCCTCAGCCGCGAGCTGACCTCGGTCGCCGTCGTGGACGGCCGCCCCGTCGCCTTCAGCGCCGCTCGCACGGACGGTGGCACCCGGTACGGCACCGCCATGACCGGTGCCGCCCGCGCCTTCCGCGGACGTGGCCTCGCCAAGCTCGCCAAGAACGACTCCCTGCACCGCGCCCGCGCCGCCGGCTACACGGAGGCGTTCACCGGCAACGACACCGGCAACGAACCCATGCTCGCGATCAACAAGTGGTTCGGCTACGAGATCTGCGCGACGGAGGTGCGCTATGTCCGCGAACTCGGCTGACCAGGGACGTCCGCTGGACGTGGTCCTCGTCAAGGCCGGCCGTACGAAGATCCGTTACGCGGCCGAACCGCTCTCCGACGACGGCACCCGCATCGCCGTCCGCGCCCCCTGGTCCGGGGCCGGGGTCCGCGACTTCGGCTTCGTCCGCTTCGAGCCGGGCGACGTCTTCACCGAGTACTACTGGCGCGACCGCTGGTACGCCGTGAAGGAGGTCCGCGACGCCACGGGTGCCCTCAAGGGCTGGTACTGCGACATCACCCGCCCGGCCACTCTGTCCGGCACCGAGCTGGTCGTCGAGGACCTCGACCTGGACCTGTGGTGCTCCGCCGACTACACGGACGTACGCCGTCTGGACGAGGACGAGTTCGCCGAGAGCGGTCTCGAACGGACGGATCCGCAGGCCGCCGCGGCCGCCGTGTCGGCGCTGGACGCGCTGGAGGCGCTGGCGCGCGGGACCGGCTTCGGAGGGCTCCTGGCCTAGCGGCCGGCCTGGGTCCGCCCCGGTCAGCGCACCACCGCCACGGCCGCGTACCGCTCGTCGCCGACGTCCTTCCCCCACAGCCGCGCGTCCTCGGAGAGCCGCTCCACGCGCACGTCGCCGGTGAGCGGCGCGAGGAGTGCGGTGAGCCGGTCCGCCGGTATGCCGACCGTCGGCGCTGTGGTCCCCCACACCCCCTCGACCAGCACGAACCGCCCTCCGGGGCGCAGCAGCCCACGCCAGTGCCGCAGGACCCGGCCGGGATCGGGGAGGGCCCACAGGACATGGCGGACGAGCACGGCGTCGAACCGCTCCTCCCCGACCGGCGGTGCCGCCGCGTCACCGACGAGGAACGCCGCGTCCCGTCCGGCCAGCTTGGCGCGGGCCAGGTCGACCATCGCCGGGGAGCGGTCCACCCCCGTGACCCGGTGTCCCTGTTCGGCCGCGATGAGCGACAGGCTGCCGGTGCCGCAGCCGAGGTCGAGCACGTCGGACACGCGCTCGGGCAGCCAGGACCGCATCCGGGAGGCCCATGCCTGGCGCACCTCGGGGTCGCGCAGGCCGTGGTCCGGCTCGTCGTCGAAGTCCGCGGCGGCCGCGTCCCAGTCCACGTCCATGCCCACGTCTGTGCCTGTACCTGTGATGGCGTGTTCACCGTTCGTCATGAGCCAAGAGTGACACCCGCCACTGACAGTCGGATTCGTGACAACGGCCACTGACAGGACCAGCGGCGATGAGGAACTCTCCCCAAAAGGGTCTATCTCCGTGACAAAGCGGAACTCGATAGGCACTGAAGGAGGCAGCCATGCGCCGTGTGACCGTGCAGAAGCCCCTGAAGAGGAAGACGGATTCCCGCCGGCTCCGGGAGGAGGCGGACGAGTCCCTCTCGGGACGACCCGAGGTCCGCAAGGACATCGCGCGCACATGGTGGCCGGAAGGCTGAAACGCCCGTCGGCCCCCCATGAGACAGGTCAGTCGAGCCGCTTGCGGTAGTGGACACGGTCGTACGGCCCGTCCACGCGACGCTCGACGACCTCATAGCCGTACTTCGGGTAGATCTTCTGGTTCTCCCACATCAGCGCGTTCGTGTAGAGCCTGACCTCGGGCAGGCCGAGCGCACGCGCGCGTGCGTCCACGAAGTGCAGCAGCCGTCGCCCCACGCCCCTGCCGTGCGCGTCGGGGTGGACGGCGATGCTGTCGAGGAACAGATGGTCCTCGTGCACCTCCAGCACGACGAGCCCGATCACGGGATCGCCCGTCACGAACACGTTCCCCGCGGCCACGTTCGCCGCGTGGTCCGCCAGCATGGGCACGGGCGCCCGCCCGATGCGCTCGATGTAGCGGTCGTAGGCGGCATCGGTCACAGCTTTCACGGCTGGTACGTCCGCGGCGGCCGCCAGCCTGATGTCGTCGTCCGTCATACCGCGACGGTACCTACCTGATCGCAGTCTCAGCACTCCCTTAAGGCGACCCTAAAGATCGCCATCACCCGCCTCCAGCAGGCGATTTCGCGGATTCCTCGGGCTAGCTTCTGATCGCCCCCACGGGATTCACCCCACGCGTCAGAGCCCCCTTGAGGAGATCTTCCATGCCCGCACGCCGCAAGGCCGCCGCCGTCGCCGTCCTCGGCCTGACCCCGCTCGCCCTGACCGCCCTCGCCGCCGCGCCCGCCTCGGCGCACGGTTCGATGGGCGATCCGGTCAGCCGGGTCTCGCAGTGCTACGCGGAGGGCCCGGAGAGCCCGAAGTCCGACGCGTGCAAGGCGGCGGTCGCGGCAGGCGGTACGCAGGCCCTCTACGACTGGAACGGCATACGCATCGGCGACGCGGCCGGCCGCCACCAGGAGCTGATCCCGGACGGCAGGCTGTGCAGCGCGAACAGCGACGCCTTCAAGGGCCTCGACCTGGCCCGCGCCGACTGGCCGGCGACGAGCGTGAGCAGTGGGTCGTACACCTTCAAGTACCGCGTGACCGCCCCGCACAAGGGCACCTTCAAGGTCTACATCACCAAGGCGGGTTACGACCCCACCAAGCCGCTGGCCTGGGACGACTTGGACCTGGCGAACCCGGTGGCGACGGCGACCGACCCGGCGGCGTCGGGCGGCTTCTACACGTTCTCCGGCACCCTGCCCGAGCGCTCCGGCAAGCAGCTGCTGTACGCGGTCTGGCAGCGTTCGGACAGCCCGGAGGCGTTCTACTCCTGCTCGGACGTGGCCTTCGGCGGCGCGGCGGCCGCGCCCGCCCCGAGTGCCTCCGCGCCCTCCGAGGAGCATGTCGAGGACGGTGCCGACCAGTCGACGATCGAGCATCACGGCCACGGGGACCAGGACGCCGGTACGTCGGCGGAGCCGGTCGCGGCGACCGAGGAGCAGGGGCCCGGCTCCGCCCCGGCCAACCGGCCGAAGGCCGCCGGCGCCACCGAGAACCTCGCCGAGACCGGCGGGGACAGCAGCACGGCGTATCTCGCGATGGGCGGTGCGGCGACCCTGGCGCTCGGGTCGGCGGTCCTGTTCGCGTCGGTGCGCCGACGGGCGTCCGGCGGCGCTCGCCGCTGACCGCGGACTCCGGGGTCTGACCAGCGGCTCAGGCAGGTCAGACCCCGGCGGTGCTCCCTCACCCGGTCGCTCAACCGACCACGGACGCACAGGTGGTGGGCGTGGCCCGGGCCGGGTCGAGCGCGTTGGTCACCTCGTGGAAGGCGATCCGGTCGGTCAGGCCCAGGAGCGCGTGCTCGGACAGATCGACCGCGCACTTGTCCTGGATCAGGACGTTCCTCACGTCGGGGCCGTTCAGGAACTGGGTCCGGTACGGCGTGACCACCTCGTCGTACTTGGTGGCGATGACCGTGTAGCGGACGCCGGGAACGGTGTCGCCGCCCTCGTTGAGCTTGGTCATGAACTCGGAGCCGACGACCTGCTGGGCGAGGGCGGGGGTGGCGGTGCTGAGCAGGTCCTCGGCGCCGGGGAAGTACGGCAGCAGGTTGGTGAGCCCCGCCAGGGTGGTGCCGTGGTTGTTGGGCGCGATGCCGACGAGGGCGTTCACCTTGGCGGCACCGCCGAGGAACTTGAGGTAGTAGCGGGGCATCATGCCGCCCTGGGAGTGGCCGACGAGGTCGGCCTCGGCGGCGCCGGTGGCGGCGAGCACCGTGTCGACGTAGCTGGACAGTTGCCCTGCCGACTTGTCGATGGGGCCGAGGGCATGGAAGAAGGGCACGCCCGGCAGCTGGCCGTAGTCGAGGGAGAAGACGCAGTAGCCGCGGTTCACCAGATAGGGCGCGAGCCCCAGCCAGTTGTCGACGGAGTTCGCGAAAGTGCCGTGCACGAGGACGACGGGGCGGGGATGGGCGGCGGACGGCTTGCAGGAGTAGTCGTTCCAGCCGCTGTGCGAGGTCGCCGCCGCCTCGGCCGCCTGGGCGGTGGTGGCGGCGGGGACGACGGCGACCGCGGTGGTCAGCAGCAGCGCGGTCAGGGGTCTGACCACTCTTTTCCAGGGCAGCATCGGGTGATCTCCTTGCGGCTCAAGGGATGTGCGACGGCCTTACGCCCTGTGATCCGGATCACGAGGATGCTGTTCACTCGTCAAGTTACGGGCGAGTAGCAGAGGTGTGAAGTTACGCGTCAGTAAAAACTTCCAGTGGTAGTTCCAGCGGTAGCCCCGGGGGCAGTCCCAGTGGCAGTGAGGGGACCTTCACCATCCCTGACGAGCCGTCACCAGGCGGGCCTGACAGGCCCATAGGGCGCGATGCGCCCCAACCGCCCGAGCAGCGCCCGCACTTCACCCTCACCGAGCACCTCGACCCACGCCCGAACGGCATCCGCGGCGGCCTCCTCGGCCGCACGGGTGCAGGCCCACCCCTGCTCGGTCAGCACGACCAGCCGGGCGCGCGCGTCATCGGGGTGAGGCCGACGCTCGGCGTAGCCCTTGCGCACGATCTCGTCGACGAGCTGGCTCGCGGCCTGCTTGGTCACGCCGAGATGGGCGGCGAGCTCGGTGACCGTCGCACCGCCCGGGGCGAGCCGGGCGAACGCGAACCCGTGCGCGGGTCGCACCCCTTCGAAGCCCCGGGCGACCACGCCGTCATTGATGCGTTGCGTGAGCTCACCGGCGACGGCGAGCAGGGCGGCGGACAGGGCCATGGCTTCGGAGTTCTGCACGCAGGCATTGAAACACCCTTGACGAATTGGTCAAGCAGATTGACCATAGCTTCATATAGTCAAGCTCCTTGTCCATCTGCCCCATCTCCGTCCACGCCCAGGAGGCACCCATGCCCGTAGTCCGCGTGTCCGAGGCAGTCACCCATGAGATCCACGGCGCCCGCTTCGTCTCGTACGCCACGCCCTTGACCGGCAGCAAGGAGCTGTGCGCCTGGCGCGGCGAGATCCCCGCAGGGACCAAGGCCCCTGCCCACACCGTCAACCGGGAGGAGATCCTGCACCTCCTCGACGGCGAACTGCTGATCACGCTCGACGACCGCACCGACCGGATCACGGCGGGCGACACCCTGATCATCAACCCCGGTGCGACCCTGACCGTGGAGAACCCGACCGACCGGACGGCCGTCACCTGGGTCACCACCTCGATCGGCCTCACGGCGGAGCTGGCCGACGGCACGCTCATCACGCCGCCGTGGGCCAACTGACCGCCGCGCGGGGAACTACGCGGCGAGCGCCCCCGGCATCACCGCACGCGGCCCGAACTTCGCTCGCGCGCGGTCCGCGACCTCCTCGATACGGCGGGCCTTCTCGTCGAGCGGGTCGAAGGTGAGCTGGTAGGAGGCCCGCTCGGCGGGGTCGAGCCCCTCGGCGCGCAGGGCCAGAGCACGCACGCGGGCGCGCTGGAGGCCGAGAGCCTCGTACATGCCGTACGCCGCCCTGGTCAGCGCCGCCGAGTGGGCCGTCGGCTCCTTCAGCGTATGGCTGCGGGTCGTCGAGGACCGGTCGGCATAGCGGACGGTGAGGGTCAGGGTGCGGCAGACCTTGTCCAGGGCGCGGAGCCGGGAGCCCAGCTCGTCAGCGGCCGAGAGCAGGGCGCGGCGATGCCGGTCGGGGTCCAGCTCGTCGCGGGTGAAGGGGCGTTCGGTGGCCAGCGATCGCGAGACGGCGTTCGGCACCACACGGCCCCGGTCGACTCCGCTCGCCTTCTCGCGCAGCTCGCGGCCGGCCTTCGCACCGACCAGACGTTGGAGCGTGGACAGGGGCGCGGCGGCGACCAGGCCGAGGGTGTCGAGGCCGTACTCGCACAGGGTGCGGGCGGTGGCGGCGCCGACGCCGGGCAGCGCGGCGACGGGCTTCCCGGCGAGGAACTCCGCGATGGCGTCCGGCCCCTCGGGGACGGCACAGGTCACCCCGGGCCGGGCGTCCCGCAGCGCCACGCGGGCCAGCATCGGCCCCGGCCCCGCGCCGATCGCGCAGTCGACCCCGTGATGGGCGAGGGCCCGCACCCGGATCACCGACGCCAGCTCGATCGCGTCGCGCCCGAAGTACCGCTCGGCGCCCCGCAGATCGGCCAGCGCCCCCTCCGGAGGCAGGGCCTGAACGACCGGCGTGAAGTCCTCCAGCAGTGCGAGCAGCCCCGGCAGGGCCGCCTCGTTGGTCGGCGGCAGTTGGAAACGTACGCAGAGGATGGTCATCCCGCACTCCCCGGACTCTGGTGCCACAACTTCCGTACCTGTGAGGGCTCTTGACCCGCCGGTCGCAGATCGGCCCACGGGTGCATCTCGTATCCGGTCGGCATGTGGATGCGCCTGCCGTGCGTCGGATCGTCTCCGTCCCCCTCCCCCACGGGCTCCGCCAGCCGTGCCGCCACCACGTCAAGCCCGCCCTCGGCGCGCAGCTCGACCAGCTCGGCGAGGTTCCAGGCGGCGGAGCCCACCACACTCAGACTGCGCGGCCCCCGCCGCTGCACGACCCCGCGCACCAGCAGCAGCCAGGAGTGGAAGACGGTGTGGGCACACGCGTCGTGCGAGTCGTCGAAGAACGCGAGATCCACAAGGCCCGTCCCGTCGTCCAGCGTGCTGAAGATGACCCGCTTGCCGGACCGGATGGGCGGCGTCTGGGTGGCCGCCTTCGCCCCCGCGACCAGCACGGTCTCCCCGTGCCGGGCATCCCGCAGCCGCCGCGCGCTGACCACGCCCAGCTCCTCCAGGAACTCCCGGTGGTCGTCCATCAGATTGCGCGAGGCGTCCATGGACAGCACACCCAGCTCGGCACTGAGCCGCTCCTCCGAGCTGAGGTCGGGCAGCCCGGCCGCGGCCGTCTTCCGCCCGCCGCTCAGCGGGAGTTGACCCCCACCACCCCCCTTGCCCCGGGCGCCCCGGTGCAGCTCGGTCAGATGCAGTTGCAGATCACGCCGGTTGGCCCCGAAGGCGTCCAGCGCACCGACCTGCGCGAGCCGCTGGGCGAGCGGACGACTGGGCCGCCCCCGCTCCCAGAAGTCGAGCAGCGAGGCATACGGCTGCCCCTGCGCGATCCGCGCCGCCTCGGCCTCACTGATGCCGTACACATCGGAGAGGGCGAGCCGCAGCCCCCAAACGCCTCCCGACCCTCCAGATTCAGACACCAGTTCGATCCGATGGGCGACCCCCGACACATTCACGTCCAACGGCAGGATCGGCACCCCCCGCCGCCGCGCGTCCGCCAGCAGCAGCCGCTTCGGATACATCCCGGGGTCATGGGTGAGCAGCCCGGCGTAGAAGGCGGCCGGGTGATGGGCCTTCAGCCAGGCCGACTGATAGGTCGGCACGGCGAAAGCGACCGCGTGCGCCTTACAGAAGCCGTACGACCCGAAGGCCTCGACGATCTCCCAGGTCCGCCCGATGGTCTCCGCGTCGTACCCACGCGCCGCGGCATGCTGCGCGAACCACACCCGGATCCGCCCCTGCGACTCGGGATCCGACAGCCCCCGCCGCACCCGGTCCGCCTCGTCCCGCCCGCAGCCGGTCATGATGTGCACGATGTCGATGATCTGCTCGTGGAAGACGACGACCCCGTACGTCTCCCGCAGCGGCCCCTCCAGGTCCTTGTGCGGATAACGCACCGGCGCCCGCCCGTGCCGCGCCTCGATGAACGGCCGCACCATGTCGGCGGCGACCGGCCCGGGCCGGAAGAGGGAGATGTCAACAACGAGGTCATGAAAGGTGGCCGGCTGAAGCCGCCCGATCAGATCCCGCTGCCCCGGCGACTCGATCTGGAAGCAGCCCAGGGTCTCAGCGGAACGAATAAGCCGATACGTCTCCGAATCACCGTCCCCCCGCTCGAAGTCGAGCGCGTCCAGATCGATCCGCTCCCCCGCGACCCGCTCCACCTCCGAGACCGCGTGCGCCATCGCCGACTGCATCCGCACGCCCAGCACATCGAGCTTGAGCAGCCCGAGGTCCTCGACGTCGTCCTTGTCGAACTGCGACATGGGAAAGCCCTCGCCACTGGTCGGCATGACGGGCGTACGCGACAACAAGGAAGCATCGGACAGCAGCACCCCACACGGATGCATGGCGATCCCCCGCGGCAGGGCGTCGAGAGCCTCCGCCAGCTCCCACAGCTTCCCGTACTTCTCCCGCTCCCCCGCCAGCTGCCTGAGCTCGGGCAGCTCGTCCAGTGCCGCCCGGGCATCCCGCGCCCGGATGTGCGGAAAGGACTTGGCGATACGGTCGATGTCGGCCGGATCCATCGACAGAGCCGCACCCACGTCCCGGATCGCGTGCCGCACCCGATAGGTCTCCGGCATCGAGACGGTCGCGACCCGCTCACGCCCGAACCGGTCGATGATCGCGCGATAGACCTCCAGCCGCCGCGCCGACTCCACATCAACATCGATGTCGGGCAGCACCGGCCGGCGCTTGGACAGGAAGCGCTCCATCAACAGCCCGTGCTCCACGGGGTCGGCGTGCGCGATGCCGAGCAGATGATTGACGAGCGACCCCGCCCCGGACCCCCGCGCGGCCACCCGGATCCCCATCCTCCGCACATCGTCAACAACCTGAGCGACCGTCAGAAAGTAGGAAGCGAAGCCGTGATGGGCGATGATGTCCAGCTCCTGATGCATCCGCTCCCAGTACGCCCGCCGCCCGTCATAGCCCCGCAGCACCATGCCCGCCACGGCCCGCGAGGCGAGCGCCCGCTGGGCGGTGCGCTGCCCGGCACCGACGAGATACGGCTCGGGGAAGTGAACGGTACCGATACCGAGATCGTCCTCGGGATCGACAAGACACTCGGCAGCAGCAGCCCCGGCCTGCTCCAGCAACCGGTACGCGGCATCGCGCCGGAAGCCCGCGGCCTCGACGACCCGCTCGGCGACCCGCGCCATCTCACCCGCACCCTTGAGCCAGGCCTCACCGGAGTCCAGCTCCTTGGTGGAGTCGATGGGCACGAGCCGCCGCGCGGCGTCCAGCACATCGGCGACCGGACCCAGCCCAGGATCCGCGTACCGGACGGCATTGCTCAGCACAGGCCGCACCCGCTGCTCGGCGGCGAAGCCCACAGTACGAGCGGCCAGCCGCAACGACCCCGGCCCGGTGCCCTGACGCCCATGCCATACGGCCTCCAGCCGCAGGGAGTCCCCATAGGTCTCCCGCCAGGGCTCAAGCAGCCTGGCCGCCCGATCAGGACGACCCGCGGCAAGCGCACGCCCCACATCGGACTCGACACCAAGCAGGACGATCAGACCGTCCCCCCGGTTGTCCACCCGAGGCAGCAGCGGCGCCCCCTCGCCGGCATGCGCGGCAGAAACGATCCGGCATAGATCACCCCACCCACGGGCCCCATCCCGGGCAAGAAAGGTGACCCGAGGCGCCGACTCATCGACAAAGGCACCACCCCGCACCGGAACCCGACGCCGCCCTGCAGACCCACCCGCGCCCGAGAGCCCGAACCCCTCCACGGCCAGCTCCACACCGAACAACGGCCGCACCCCCGCCGCCGCACAGGCCTTGGCGAACCGAACCGCACCCCCGAGCGAGTCCCGATCGGTGAGCGCCAGAGCGTCCATCCCTCGCTCGGAGGCACGCTCGGCCAGCCGCTCCGGATGTGAGGCGCCGTACCGCAGGGAGAACCCGGAGACGGTGTGCAGATGCGCGAAACCCGGCACACGCACCTCCCAACCGCAATCCCGAGGCCAATCCTCGAACACCAGTTCCCAGCTCCCCACCTCCACCATAGACCATTTCTCGAACATCCGTACGACATCCGTTCGGCCGCCCCCCACCTGCACAAACGCCCTGAGCCCCCGACCGTGAGGGCATGACCTCCAGCCCCTTCCTGGCCGAAGTGAAGGACGCCGTCACCCCCCGAGCCACCCTGCTGGTGACCGGAGTGGTCGCCCTGGCCCTGCTCTTCATCGCCTCCTACGTGGGCGCCCTCCACGACCCGAAGCCCAGGAACGTGCCCATCGGAGTCGTGGCCCCCGAGGTGGCCGCCCAGCAAACGGTGGACCGTCTGGAAAACCTGCCCGGCGCCCCCCTGTCCCCCCGCACGGTGGCCGACGAGGAGACAGCCCGCCGCCAGATCCTGAACCGGGACATCGACGGCGCCCTGCTGATCAACCCGACCGGCACCACCGACACCCTCCTGGTGGCCACCGGAGCCGGCCGGGTCCTGGCCACCACCCTGGAGACGCTCCTCACCACTCTGGAGAAATCCGAGGCCCGCACCCTCCGCACCCTCGACGTGGTCCCGGCCGACCGGCACGACGCCAACGGCCTCACGTCGTTCTACGTGACCGTGGGCTGGTGCGTGGGCGGCTACCTCTGCGCATCGATCATGACGATCAGCTCGGGCGCCGGCCGCCCCACCCCGAGACGCTCGCTGATCCGCCTCATCGCCATGGCCGTGGTCGCCCTCGTGGCCGGACTGGGCGGCGCCCTCATCGTCGGCCCCGTCCTGGGCGCACTGCCCGGCAGCATCGCCGCCCTCTGGGGCGTGGGTGCCCTGATCGTCTTCGCGGTAGGCGCGGCCACACTCGCCTTCCAGGCCATCTTCGGCCTGGCCGGCATCGGCCTGGTCATCCTGATCGTCGTCATCCTGGGCAACCCGAGCGCGGGCGGCGCCCTCCCACCCCCACTGCTCCCACCGTTCTGGCGAGACATCGGCCCAGCCCTACCGCCGGGCGCTGGAACATGGGCAACCCGCTCGATCGCCTACTTCAAGGGCAACGACACAACCG
Organism: Streptomyces viridochromogenes; assembly: GCF_001270495.1. Taxonomy (GTDB): domain Bacteria; phylum Actinomycetota; class Actinomycetes; order Streptomycetales; family Streptomycetaceae; genus Streptomyces; species Streptomyces viridochromogenes_A. The sequence continues at coordinate 93,379 of NZ_LGUR01000025.1, read as the reverse complement.
GCTCACTCCTGGTCCTCTCGGCCTGGGCGGCCGCAGGAACCGCGATCACTCTCCTGGCGGCACGGCTGCGAACAGGAGCCGAAACCTCGTAGAACGCACCCGTACCCGCGTACGGCGGTGAGGGGCCGCGTCGGGGGGTGTCCGCCCGCAGAGTCCGGTGTCAAGTAACAGGACCTCCTGGCAGTACACGAGCCACCGGACCGAGGACGGACACCCCCGACGCGGCCCCGCCCCACAACGAACCCACAGGCGCTACACGCACCCCCACCCAACCCGCACAGGCGCCGCAGGCACAGACGCGAACCCCCACCCACCTGCACCAGGCCGCCGCAGGCACAGACACACACCCACCGCACCGCACGCGAAAGTCCCGCCCCTGACACACAGGGGCGGGACTTCACACATCGAGCAGCCGACGAGTTCGTCAGCCGATCTCAGTACCCGTGGCGGACAGCGCCTCGGTCACCGGCTGGAAGAACGTCTCTCCACCGGAGGTGCAGTCGCCGCTACCACCGGACGTGAGGCCGATCGCCTTGTCACCGGAGAACAGCGACCCGCCACTGTCACCGGGCTCGGCGCAGACGTCGGTCTGGATCAGCCCGTTGACGATGTCACCGTTGCCGTAGTTCACCGTGGCGTCCAGCCCGGTGACCTTGCCGTCGTGCACCTGGGTGGTCGACCCGCTACGGGTGACCTCCATACCGACCGTGGCGTCCGCAGCCCCGCTGATGGCCTGCGAGGAACCGTTGTAGAGGTTGACCTCGCTCGGGTGGTCGACGTCCGCGGTGTACTTGACCAGCCCGTAGTCGTTGTCCGGGAAGCTGGACGTCTCGTTGGTGCCGATCGCGTTGCCGCTGGAGTCCGACCAGGTCGAGATGCCCTCGGTGCAGTGCCCGGCGGTCAGGAAGAACGGCTCGCCGCCCTTGACGACGTTGAAGCCGAGCGAGCAGCGCCCACCGTCACCGGTGATCGCGTCGCCACCCGCGACGAAGGGCTTGAACTCCCCCTTCGTGCGCTTGAGTTCGGCCTTGGCGCCGAGCCCGTCGACGACCTCGGTCAGCTTGGCCAGCTCGGCCTTGGAGACCGTACGGTCCGCGGTGACGACGACCTTGTTGGTCGTGGGGTCGGTCGCCCACGAGGTGCCGGGAATGGTCGCGTCCTGCTTGAGCGTCGTTCGCGCGCTCTTCAGCTCGGAGAGCGTGTTCTCGACGATTCTGGCCTTGGCGCCGGCGGCCTCGACGGCGTCGGCGGCGGCCTTGTCGAGGACGTTCACGACAAGGTTCTTGGTCTGCGCGTCGTAGTAGGTGCCCGCGGCGTCGCCGCCGAGGTCCTTGGCGAGCGTCGAGGCGAGCTTTCCGGCCGCGCCGATCGACAGCGTCTTCGGCGTGGACGCCTCGGGCGTCTCACTCGCGTTCGCAGTCTGCAAGGTCACTCCCGCGGCCACCAGTGCGGCGATGCCCGCACCTGCCACGGCTGCACGTCGCTTGGGTATGCGTCGGTGCTTCAACTCACGTCCTCCTGTGGGGGGTCGGCCCGAGAGGTTGTGGGGACCTCGCCGGACCGGAAGGCGTACGGCTACGGGAGCGGCTCACAACAAAAGCCACGCCCGTGCCGGTTGAACAACGCTCACTATTCCGAGACCCCTGGGGAGCGCACAAGGTCGACTTCCGGACGCGCGTAGAACACGGTTGCACGCCCCCGCCGCCTCGCCCCACCTTGACCGTGCACAGTCAGGCGGGGTCTCTTCACACAGCAAACACTGCAAGCGAGCGAACCATACGCAACGCGTAAGGTCTACTCCTGTCTTGAAATCGACCCTGCGGGATCCGAATCCAAGCGCGCCTCAAGAGGCGGAGGTTCCTCCCGCACGGCCCGCGACTCCACAACAGGCGCCCGCTGCGCCCCGGCGGCATCCGCCGGAGCCTGCGCCCCTTTCTCCAGAAATCGCAACAACTCCACCGGAATCGGAAGAACCAGCGTGGAGTTCTTCTCGGCCGCCACCGCCATCACCGTCTGGAGCAGCCGCAGCTGAAGAGCCGCGGGCGCGTCGGACATCTGATGCGCCGCCTCCGCCAGCTTCTTGGATGCCTGGAGCTCCGCGTCGGCGTTGATCACCCGCGCCCGCCGCTCCCGGTCCGCCTCCGCCTGCCGCGCCATCGACCGCTTCATGGTCTCGGGCAGCGACACGTCCTTGATGTCCACCCGGTCGATCGTCACGCCCCACTCCACGGCCGGACTGTCGATCATCAACTCCAGCCCCTGGTTGAGCTGTTCACGGTTGGACAGCAGATCGTCCAGCTCGCTCTTGCCGATGATGGACCGCAGCGACGTCTGCGCCATCTGCGAGACCGCGAACCGATAGTCCTCCACCCGTACGACCGCGTCGGCCGGCGAGGTCACCTTGAAGTAGACGACGGCGTCGACGCGCACGGTGACGTTGTCCCGGGTGATGCCCTCCTGCGCGGGCACCGGCATCGTCACGATCTGCATGTTCACTTTGCGCAGTTTGTCGACACCCGGCACGATCAGCGTGAACCCGGGCCCGCGCACTTGGGGCCGGAGCTTCCCGAGGCGGAAGACCACGCCCCGTTCGTACTGCTTGACGACCCGCGCGGCCGCCGCCATGTAGACCGCACCGGCGGACGCGAGCGTCACTCCCGCCGCCACCAGCTCCTCGACCATCACCGACCCCCGGGGTCCGACGTGGGCGTATTACAGCGGAGTACTGCCTGTGCTCCGACGGTAACCCCACGCCGCGGCCAAGGGCGAGCCCCCGCACGCCAGTTGCGTACGGGGGCTCACATGCTGCTGACTGCTGACTGCTGACTGCTGACTGCCGGCCAGACCGGTCAGATCCGGACCGAGGCGTCAGTAAACGCTGACGCCGTACGCGCTGAGGGCCTCGGTGACCGGCTGGAAGAAGGTCGTGCCACCGGAGGAGCAGTTGCCGCTACCGCCGGAGGTCAGACCGTACGCGGTGCCGTTGCTGCCGTAGAGCGAACCGCCGGAGTCGCCGGGCTCGGCGCAGACGGTGGTCTGGATCAGACCGGAGACGACGTCGCCGCCGCCGTAGTTGACGGTCGCGTTCAGGGCGGTGACCCGGCCGCTGTGCGTACCGGTGGTGGAGCCGTCACGGATGACGGTGGTGCCCACGCTCGGCGTGGCCGCGCGGGTGATGTCCACGCCGTTCGCGGTGCCGGGACGGCTGACGGACCCGGAGTAGCGCACGATGCCGTAGTCGTTGCCCGGGAAGCTGGAGCCGGCGGTGGAGCCGATGACCGTGGTGCGGCCGGAGTTGGAGTACCAGGTGCCCGCACCGTCGGTGCAGTGGCCGGCGGTCAGGAAGTACTGGTTGCCGCTGCTGTCCTGGACGTTGAAGCCGAGCGAGCAGCGCCAGCTACTCGCATAGATGGCGTCGCCGCCCTGGATGAACTTGCTGAACTTGCCGGCGGTGCGCTTGATCGTGAGCGCGTCGGCGTCGGCGCCGGCCTGCTTCTTGATCTTCGCTATCTCCGCCTGGGAGACCGTGGAGTCGACGGTCACCGTGACACGGTTGGTCTTGCTGTCGACCGCCCAGGCGGTGCCCGGGATGTCGGCCTTCAGCACCGAGCTGCTGACGCTCTTGAGCTCGGCGGCGCTGAAGGTGTCGGGAGTCTCCGCGGCGGTCGCGTTGGGGATCGCGATCGCGGCTGCGGCCACGAGGCCGGAGGATACGGCGATCAGCCGGGTCCGTCTCGTAATACCACTGCGGGGGGTGGTGCGCTTGATCCTCACGTTTCGTTCCCTCCAAGGGAAGTCGGGGGCCCGCGTGGGGGTCGGGGCCCGTGAGGCGCAGTCAGCTGGCCGAACGTCTCCGGATTCCGAACACGCCGTGCCCCTGACAAGCGCTGAGGGGGAGTATTCGGCCGAACGACCGGTAGACGCAAGGGCGCCTTTCGGCCGTCAAGCTTTGAACCATCTGGGTGAGTTGGCCGCCTCTGCCCCGGTCAGCACCCCTGTGCGGCCCCGTCGGCCCGCCCCTCGACGCAGGATGCCCTCCCCCGCCAGCTCACCACCGAGCCCGAGCCCCCGCTCGCGCCCACGGCGTTCTCGACCGTAAGGTGCGGTCCGCGCCGTACGGCGTGAAGCGTCCCGCCACCGACCAGCGCGGATCGAACGGCGCGGCCTCGATCCCCCGGAACGCCCGCGCGAGTCCGACCTCACTGGCGAAGGGCGAGCCGTCCAGGGTCAGCCGGTCCGCCTCGGCGGCCATGAGGACGACTCCTCCCCATCGGCCGCCCCTGCACAGGGATGTCCGGAAGTCGCTCTCCGGATAGTCGTTGGGCAACGACCCGCGAGGGGCGCGGGGCTGTATCGATATGCGGCTCCGCCGTGGGCGCGACCAGCCACGACGGGCCTGCGGACGACCGGCTGTCTGTCGCGACCCTTCCCGCGGAGCGCTCAGCAGCCGTCGCAGGGGCAGCAGCAGTCGCAATCGTCGCAGTCGCGGCAACAGCCCTCACGCTTCTTACGCGACCACGGCCCTTCGTATTCCTTCGCGCAGCACAGCTTGCAGGTGCAGCACAGCAGCCAGAACATCCCGCAGCCGGCCCAGAACCCGCGCCGTCCCTTCGGCGGCTGGGGTGCCGGCCCTCCTCCGAACCCGCCGAAGTCACCGCCGCCACCTCCGCCGAAGCCACCGGCGCCGCCGCCGGGCGCGCCGCCGCCACCCGCGTACGGATTGCCTCCGGCGTACGGATTCGCGCCGCCGGCATACGGATTCTGCGGCGCCCCGTACGGCCCCTGCACCGGTCCCTGGCCCTGTTGGCCCTGTCCCTGTTGTGGCGGCTGCCCATAGGGCCCGGGCGGGTGGGACGCATGAGACGCACAGGCCGGCACCGTGCCGAACGCCCGGTCCACCGAGCGCCGCAGTTCGTGCACGAGCAGCAGATGCACGAGTGCGGCGTCCGTGAACTCCACCTCGCGCAGCGCCAGCCGCACCCCGTGCACGGCGTCGTCCGCGAGCCGTCGCGCCTCGGCGAGTGAGGTCCCGGTCGCGGCGAGCGGGTTCCACGCACCCGACTCGGCGTCGGCCGCCCGGTCCTCCACGGCGTCCAGGAGGTGTGCCAGCCGTCCGAAGAGGCGCCCGGCCTCGGCGAGCGGCGCGGCGTTGTGCGGCCGTCCGGCCAGGATCGCGGTGTGCGCGAAGGCGGCGGCGGTCGCCGTCTCGGTCGGTTCGGTGACGGTGAGGATCGGCGTCCCGAGCCCGGCCAGCGTCTCGATGCCGACCTGCCGGTCCACGGCGTCGACGAGTACGGCGGTGTCGAACCCGACGGCCGAGCCGCTCCGCGCCCCCGCCGCGCCCCAGCCGGCGGCCACCCGGCGCGCGGCGAGCGCCACCGGCCTGCGGGCCAGCAGGCCGTCCCCGTCGGCCACATGGTCACGCACCTTGGCCGAGGCGAGCACCAGCGAGACGGCGGCGGCGAGTCGTGCGCCCTCGCCTTGCGCGACGGACGCGGTGCGCATACCGCGCAGCGGACACGGTCCCGCCGTACGTCGCAGTCCGCTGCCCTTGTCGGCCTGAGCCTCCGTCAGCACGGAGATGAGGAGCCCGTCGTAGTTCGTCACGATCCGCGCGAACTGGCCGTGGTCACCGCGCAACGCGAGGCACAGCCCGCACAAATGCGCCATCCACTGGCCGGTGAGCTTCTCTCCGAGTCGATGACGGCAGGGCCTGACCATTCCGAACATGACGTTCCCCCCGAGGTTCTCACTGCGTACTTATGGCGCTGAGCTGCCGCATCGTACCGACCGGAGTAGCGATTGCCACCGGCCGACTCGTTCACTCGTACGCACCCCACATCACCCATACGCCGTGAAGAATCATATTTCACTCACAGTCAGCAGCCGTACGTGGCATGCCCCTTGGGGGACACGGGCTCTCGACGTATTCGCTGTGCACCAGTACCGTCACAAACCCCCCGGGCGGCGTCTATCCACTTGGCGCGACGTCCGCATCATGGATGACCATAGGGATGCGGAAGTAAGAGAGACCGCTGTGAGAGGAGGCGTCCATGGGATCGGTGCGCAAGGCGAGTGCCTGGCTGGGCCTCGTTGACGACAACGATGACGAGCGTTACTACGACGACGACTACTCGGAAGGGACCGAGCCCGGGGAAGCCTGGGTCACCGACCCGCGGGTCAAGGTGGCCACCGACGTCGCCGAGGAGAAGGGCCGCCGCATCGGCACGGTCACCCCGGACAGCTTCCGGGACGCCCGCGCCATCGGCGAGCTGTTCCGGGACGGGGTCCCGGTCATCATGAACCTCACGGCCATGGAGCCCGCCGACGCCAAGCGCGTCGTCGACTTCGCGGCGGGACTCATCTTCGGTCTGCGCGGCTCGATCGACCGCGTGTCCAACCGCGTGTTCCTGCTGACCCCTGCCGACACGGAGATCATCAGCGGCGAGCGGGCGACGCACCGCGAGGACGGCTTCTACAACCAGAGCTGAGGCAGGGCCGCTCACCGGCCCTGCCCCCTGGTGGGGTTCAGCCCGGTGGGGTTCAGCGGAACGCGTCGAGCCCGGTGAGCGCCTTGCCCAGCACGAGCTGGTGCATCTCGACGGTGCCCTCGTAGGTGAGCACCGATTCGAGGTTGGTCGCGTGCCGCATCACGGGGTATTCGAGCGAGATCCCGTTGGCACCGAGGATCGTCCGCGCCGTACGGCAGATGTCGATGGCTTCGCGGACGTTGTTGAGCTTGCCGAAGCTGACCTGCTCGGGACGCAGGCGGCCGGCGTCCATGCGCCGCCCCAGATGATGGGCGAGCAGAATCCCCTTGTGCAGTTCGAGCGCCATGTCGGCGAGCTTGGCCTGGGTGAGCTGGAAGCCCCCGATCGGCCGGCCGAACTGCTCCCGCGACTTCGCGTAGTCGACAGCGGCCTCGAAACAGGACCGCGCCGCCCCCATGGCACCCCACACGATCCCGTACCGGGCGTGCGAGAGACAGCTGAGCGGCCCTTTGAGCCCCACGACCTCCGGCAGCACCGCATCGGCGGGCAGCCGTACGTCGTCCATCACGAGCTCACTGGTGACGGAGGCGCGCAGCGACAGCTTGTGCTTGATCTCCGGGGCGGCGAACCCGGCACTGTCGGTCGGCACGACGAACCCGCGGATCCCCTCGTCGGTCTGCGCCCACACGACGGCGACCCCGGCGACGGACCCGTTGGTGATCCACATCTTCCGCCCGCCCAGCACCCAGTCGCCGCCGTCCCGCTTGGCGTACGTCCGCATGGAGGCGGGGTCGGACCCGTGGTCGGGCTCGGTCAGCCCGAAGCACCCGATGACCTCGCCGGAGGCCATACGCGGCAGCCAGGTCTGCTTCTGCTCCTCGCTCCCGAACCGGTGAATGGCGTACATGGCGAGGGAGCCCTGCACGGAGACGAGGGACCGGATCCCGGAGTCGGCGGCCTCCAGCTCCAGACAGGCGAGCCCGTACTGCACGGCGGAGGCCCCGGCGCACCCGTACCCGCTCAGGGACATCCCGAGCGCGCCGATCTCCCCGAGCTCCCGGGCCAGCTCCCTGATCCCCGGCAGCTCGCCCGTCTCGTACCACTCGGCGACGTACGGCACCACCCGGTCCGCCGCCCACGCCCGCACGGTGCTCCGGATCGCCAGATCCTCGGGCTCCAGGAGGTCGTCGATGCCGAGGGGGTCGGCGGGGTCGAACGGGGGCAACTTCGAGGACGCGGACATGGGACACCCTCCGGGAGGATTAAAACTAGCGCCGCTAGTTACGACTCGGGCACGACGCTACGACGCGGTACCGCGCACGTCCAGTACGACTCCCCCACCACCCACGCGGCGCAAGCCGCCGACGGCGATCAGCCCCACAGGAGAGGGGCAGCCGCCGACGAACTGGAAACGGGTGGTGCGTGGGTGGGAGAAGGCTTGGTCAGGCGGAGACGCGGGACTCCGCGACTTCCCTCGGCTTGGGCAACTCGACGGCAGGCGCCTCGCACTGCATGCCCCGCGGCAACCGCAACGCCATCACCGCCCCCAGCAGCAACAACCCCGCACTCACCAGCAACGTCACATGCAGCCCGTGCACAAAACAGTCCCGAGCCGCCCGCTGCAGGGCCACCCCCGCGGGCCCGCCCAGCCGCGCGGCGACGTCGTACGCCTCACCCAACGAGTGCGACGCGGCCGCGGAGGCCGACGCCGGAACACCCGACACGTTCGCCAGCCCGGGGGCATACGCCGCGTTCATCACGCTGCCCAGCAGCGCGATGCCGATCCCCGCGCCCAGCTGGTACGAGGTCTCGCCGATCGCCGCCGCCCCGCCGGCCTGCTCCTGCGGAGCCTCGCTCAGCATCGACTCGTACGCCCCGAAGAGCGTCGTCTCCAGCCCGAAGCCCAGCAGCACGAACCCGGACAGCAGCAGCCCGGGGTTGTCCTCGCCGCCCATCGCCGTCAGCAGCAGCACCGCGACGGCCGTCAGGACGAACCCGGCGCACACCATCCGCCGCGGTCCGAACCGCCGCAGCATCCGCGCCCCCGCGAGGCCGGCCGCCATCGCGGCGAACGTCAGCGGCAGCAGCCGTAGCCCGGTCTCCAGCGGCGAGAGTCCCAGCACCAGCTGGAGATACTGCGCCGCGATCAGTTCCAGACCCACGAGCGCGAGCATCGCCAGCACGATGCACCCGACCGACGTACTGAACGCAGGCCGCGCGAACATCCGCAGGTCCACCAGCGGGTACTCGCGGCGCCGCTGTCGCCGTACGAAGAGAACCAGCATCGCCGCGCCGACCACCAGCGGCACCACGGTGAACAGGCTGCCCACCGGCTCCCCGCCGCCGAGCCGCTTGACGCCCAGCACCATGCCGAACAGGCCGCCCGCCGCGAGCAGCGCGCCGACCACGTCCCACGGGCCCTTGCCGTCGCCCTTGGACTCGGGCAGCAGCAGCCGTCCCACCGGGAGGCTGACCAGCATCAGCGGGATGTTGACGAGGAAGACCGAGCCCCACCAGAAGTGTTCGAGGAGGAAGCCGCCGAGCAGTGGCCCGACCGCCGCGCCGACGGCGGCGACGGCGCTCCAGATGCCGATGGCGAGGGCCCGCTCGCGCCGGTCGGGGAAGACCTGGCGCAGGATCGACAAGGTTGCGGGCATGATCATCGCGCCGCCGACGCCGAGCAGGGCCCGGGCCAGGATCAGCACCTGTGGGTCGTGCGCGAGGGCCGCGAGGCCGGAGGCGAGGCCGAAGAGGCCGTATCCGAGGAGCAGGACGCGTCTGCGGCCCACCCGGTCGCCGAGCGTGCCGAAGAGGATCAGCAGCGAGGCGCAGACCAGCGGATAGATGTCGACGATCCAGAGCAGTTCTATCGCGCCGGGCCTGAGGTCCTCGGTGACGGCCGGCACCGCTACGTGCAGCACGGTCGCGTCGACCGCGACGAGCAGCAGGCTGACACAGAGGACGACGAGGACGACCCAGCGGTTGGCACCGGCCCCGGCCGCCCGACGGCGCAGCGCAGCGGCAGCCGTGGTCGTCCCGGACATGTACGTACCTCCCAGATGTTCCCTCGCCCTCGGCGGTCACACGGGGTGGGGACTCCCCGTGACCTGGCCGGAGAGGAGCGGTGGTCTCCGGCCCGCGCAACGAAGGGCGAGTGACTCGTCAGAGTACGCGAGTCCACGTCCGTGCCGAGTGGCGGACCTCTCACCCGCCTGCGGAACGAGTGTGGCGTACGCCACTCCCGTCCCCCTCGGTCGCGCTCCGGCCGACCTCCCCGTCCGCACCCGGCCGATAATCGGGCCCGTGACCGATCTTGCGATGCGCGTGGCCCCGGCCCGCGCCGAGGCGCTGCGCCGGGCCGCCCCGGCGCTCCTCGGGTATGCGGCCGTACGCGCCCTGGGCCTGCTCGCCCTCGCCCTGTGGAGCGCGGTGCGCGACAAGGACGCGTACACGCTGCTGACCGCCCGCTGGGACGCGCTCTGGTACACCAGGGTCGCCGAGCTGGGCTACGGCTACGAGGTGCGCCTGCCCAACGGCGACGTGCACTCGAACCTCGCGTTCTTCCCGCTCCTGCCCTGGCTGGAGCGGCTGGTCGCGGCGGTGTCCCCGCTGTCGTACGCCGATGGCGGCTTCGTCGTCAGCCTGCTGGCCTCGCTCGCCGCGGCCTGGGGGATCTTCGCGGTGGCGGAGCATGTGTACGGCCGCCGCGCAGGGGTCTGCGCGGTGCTGCTGTGGGCCGTCCTGCCCGTCGGGATCGTGCAGTCGATGGCGTACAGCGAGTCACTGTTCACGGCGCTGGCCGCGTGGTCGCTGTACGCGGTCCTGACCGGCCGCTGGATCACGGCGGGCACCCTGGCCCTGCTGGCCGGGCTGACCCGTCCGGTCGGGCTGGCCGTGGTCGCGGCGGTGTGGGCGGCGGGCATCGCCTCTTTCGTGCGAGACCACGGCACGACGCCGGGGCCGCACGGCTCACGGCACGTGACGCGCGCCCTCGGCATGCTTCTCGCCCCCCTCGGCATGGTCGGCTACGTCCTCTGGGTCGGCCACCGCACCGGCAAGGGCCCGCTCGGCTATCTCGACGTCCAGGCCGGCTGGCGCAACGGCTTCGACGGCGGCTACGCCTTCGCCCGGTTCGTCGCCGAAAAGTTCACGTCGTTTCCGTCGGCCCTGGCGGGGGCCGGGCTGATCATCGGGGTCGGGCTGGTGGTGTGGCTGTACGTCGTCTGCGTACGGCAGCGCCAGCCGCTCCCGCTCCTGGTGTACACGGGCGTCGTCACCGCGCTCGCCCTGTGCGCCTCAAGCTACTTCGGCTCGAAACCGCGCCTGCTGCTGCCCGCCTTCCCGCTGCTGCTGCCCCTGGCGCTCTCCCTGGCCCGGTTGCGCACCCGCAGGTCAGCCGGGGTGCTGGCCGGGATCGCGGCGGCCTCCGCGGTGTACGGGGCCTTCTGGCTCAACGGCTCCGGTCCGCCCTGACCGGCCTCCGGCCGCCGGTGAGCACTCGGATAATTCCGGCCCAGCATTCGGTGAACGAATTTCATAAGCCGCATAAACAAGCACATCAGAATGATCAAAGGAAATGAAGGGCACGGCATCCGAGGATTGTGGATTCCGAGGAAATAAACCCCTCGCTGAGAGGAATCCCACATCACATCGTCATCACAAAGCCGTGGAATCGCCGTTGAACTGCACTCACTCGCTGTAACGTCGATTGGGTGCGTACCGAACGAAAGCTGACCCGTCTGGACCGGGTCTTCGCCAGGCTGGACCGGGAGCCGGAACGTCCGGCCCACATCGATGTGCCGAGGATGAGCCGGCACCGGATCGTGCTGTTCGCTTCGACCCTGGCCTTCTACGGGGCCATCGTGTGGGCCATCGTCATCACCTCGTGGCTCGTCCGGTTCGACTGGCAGGTCATGTTCTTCCGGCCGTACCAGCAGTGGGCCGAGATCCACGCCTTCGTGGACTACTACGTGGTGCTCGGCCAGCGCGGCCCGACCGCCGTGATGGTCGCGGCCTGGCTGGGCTGGCGCTCCTGGCGGCAGCACACGCTGCGGCCGCTGCTCGCACTCGGCGTCTCCCTGCTGCTGCTGAACGTCACGGTCGGCGCCGCCAAGCTGGGCATGGGCCGCCTCGGACCGCACTACGCGACGACCGTCGGCTCCAACGAGATGTGGCTCGGCGGCGATATATTCCCCAGCGGCCACACCGCCAACGCCGTGGTGACCTGGGGAATCCTGGCCTATCTGGCCTCGACCCCGAGAGCGCGCCGCTGGCTGTCGGCCCTGTCGGCGGTGACCTCACTGGGCGTCGGCCTGTCCACCGTGTACCTCGGTACGCACTGGCTGAGCGATGTGCTGCTCGGCTGGGCCGCCGGCCTGCTGATCCTGCTCGCCCTGCCGTGGTTCGAGCCGCTGATCGCCCGGTCCGAGGCCGCGATCTTCAGCCTGCGCGACCGCCTGCGCGAGCGCCGGGCCCGCACGGCCGCCGTACCGACCGCCCCGGTCGAGGCCCCGGTGCTGCTCAAGCCGCGCCTGGTGCCCGCCGGCAGCGACGAGGCCGCGGCCCGCGAGGCGACCCCCGTCGCCCGCTCACCCCGGGCGACCGTCCACCCGCCCGCCTACCTGGCCCCCGGCCCGCACACGGCCCGCACGCCGGTGACCCCGGTCGGCAGCCGTCGCCCGCCGCACCCGGACCGCCTCACCCGCGGCGCGCCCCAGCCGGCCCGCCCCCTCACGGGCGGCTGACCCCCCGGACGGCGGCGGGGTTCGGTACGCACCACCACCCCCGCACGGCGACGGCCCCGGTTCCTCGACAGGAACCGGGGCCGTCGCCCGTAGCCAGCCCGTTTTCAGCTCGCTGTCAGCCCTTCCAGGCCCGCGCCACCTGGCCGTCCTTCACCTCGAAGTTCAGGCGGCCGCTCCGGTATTCCATGGTGATGATCGCCCCCGGCGGCAGCGAACGCACCGTCGACCACCCCCGGTCACGGGCGAGTCGCTCGGCCCGGCCGGCGTCGAGACCGACATAGGCGTCCGGGCTGTCCTGGGGTTCGGCGGGGGGTTTCGGAATGGGTGCCATGCCGCCACGCTAGGGCCTGCGCGAGGGATCGGGCCAGTGCGGACAGGGAACCTTTGTAGTTGCCATCCAGGTCACACGTACCTCTCGGGTCACGCTTTTGTCACAGAATCACGACACGCGTTTCGGCCACTCTTCGTCACACGGACGAGCGGTTCTCTAGGCCTTCCGCAGGCATTCGATCGTAATTTCCGCGTGTCGCGGTGACCCGCCCAATAACCCGGAGGAAAAGTTCCCGGGGAACTACCGCCGGACCCCTTTTCCCTCGAATTCACATCGGGCCGCGGGAGCCGGTGCCGCACAGAAAGTACATGGTTCCACCACAGAACCCCCGTATGCCCCCTGTCGGAGCGCAGCCGACGCGAGCATCATGGCGTGAGCCTGCGTCGGCGTGTGCGGCGCGGGCTTCAGCGGGCCCGGGGCGCGACGAGCGAAGGGGCGAGCGAGCGATGGGGACGCAGACCGTACAGGCGGCGGCACGGCCCATGCGAAGCAAGCAGCCCGGCGGCCGTGTGGTCGTCGACTGGCTGACCACCACCGACCACAAGAAGATCGGCCATCTCTACCTGATCACGTCGTTCGGGTTCTTCCTGGCCGGTGGTGTCATGGCACTGCTGATGCGGGCGGAACTGGCCCGGCCCGGGATGCAGTTGCTGAGCAACGAGCAGTTCAACCAGTTGTTCACCATGCACGGCACGATCATGCTGCTGCTGTTCGCGACCCCGACCTTCGCGGGCTTCGCCAACGAGCTGATGCCGCTCCAGATCGGCGCCCCGGACGTGGCCTTCCCACGGCTGAACATGTTCTCGTACTGGCTGTTCCTGTTCGGCGGTCTGATCGTGATGGGCTCGCTGATCGTGCCGGACGGTCCGGCCTCCTACGGTTGGTTCGCCTACGCGCCGCTGAACAGCCTGGAGCGCTCGCCGGGGATCGGAGCCGACCTGTGGATCATGGGCCTGGCGCTCGCGGGCTTCGGCACGATCCTCGGCGCGGTCAACTTCATCACCACGATCATCGGGATGCGCGCCCCCGGCATGACGATGTTCCGGATGCCGATCTTCGTGTGGAACACGCTCTTCACGTCGATCCTGATCCTGCTGGCGTTCCCGGTGCTGGCGGCGGCGCTGCTGGTGCTGGAGGCGGACCGCCGGTTCGGCTCGGTGGTGTTCGAGGCGGGCAGCGGCGGGGCGCTGCTGTGGCAGCACCTGTTCTGGTTCTTCGGCCATCCCGAGGTCTACATCATCGCCCTGCCGTTCTTCGGCATCATCACGGAGATCATCCCGGTCTTCAGCCGCAAGCCGATCTTCGGCTATCTGACGCTGGTCGGGGCGACGATGGCGATCACCGGACTGTCGATCGTGGTGTGGGCGCACCACATGTTCGTCACGGGCGCGGTGCTGCTGCCGTTCTTCTCCTTCATGAGCTTCCTGATCGCCGTTCCGACGGGCGTGAAGTTCTTCAACTGGAGCGGGACCATGATCAAGGGCTCGCTGTCCTTCGAGACCCCGATGCTGTGGGCGACCGGCTTCCTGGTGACGTTCCTGTTCGGCGGCCTGACCGGGGTGATCCTCGCCTCCCCGCCGATGGACTTCCACGTCTCCGACTCGTACTTCGTCGTCGCCCACTTCCACTACGTCGTCTTCGGCACCGTCGTCTTCGCGATCTTCGCCGGGTTCCACTTCTGGTGGCCGAAGTTCACCGGGAAGATGCTCGACGAGCGGCTGGGCAAGATCCACTTCTGGACGCTGTTCGTCGGCTTCCACACCACGTTCCTGGTGCAGCACTGGCTGGGCGCGGAGGGCATGCCGCGCCGGTACGCCGACTATCTCGCCGCCGACGGCTTCACGGTGCTGAACACCGTCTCGACCATCGGTGCGTTCCTGCTCGGCCTGTCGACCCTGCCGTTCCTCTACAACGTCTGGAAGACCGCCAAGTACGGCAGGAGGGTCGAGGTCGACGACCCCTGGGGCTACGGCCGCTCCCTGGAGTGGGCGACCTCCTGCCCACCCCCGCGGCACAACTTCAACGCGCTGCCGCGGATCCGCTCCGAGTCCCCGGCGTTCGACCTGCATCACCCGGCGCACGCGTTGGAGGCTCCCCAGCCCGAGCCAAAGAGCGAGCAAGCCGGCCGTGAGCCGTCCTGATCGCCTCCACCAGCTCGGCCGGCTCCAGGACCTCGAACTCGAAGCCCATCAGCATCACATGGATCACCATCACGTCGAGGTTCCCGGCGCCGGTGCGCAACAGGCAGCTGCCGGGCCCCTCCGCCTCCAACTGCCCGTCGGAGGGCGAGATGTGCTCGGCGGCCTCCTCCAGGGGCACCAGCAGCCGGACGACGGCGTGCGAGGCGTACGCGCGCGTGGAGACGCCCCGGGAGACGTAGGCGCCGAGGTCCTCGGCGGGCGGGGTGCGCGGGGTGAACCGCGGGCCGTGCGGCGGCATGGGGCGGACGCGGTCGACGCGGAACGTACGCCAGTCCTCGCGGTCGAGATCCCAGGCGACCAGGTACCAGCGGCGCTCGCTGCACACCAGGCGGTGCGGCTCGACGGTACGGCGGGTGGGTGCGCCCTCGTGATCGCGGTACTCGAAGCGCAGCCGCTCGGCGTCCCGGCAGAGGTGGGCGAGTTCGGTCAGCACGGCCGGGTCGACGGCGGAGGGCTGGGGGCCGCGCAGCATCGGCACGGTGAAGGCGTTGAGGGCGCCCACGCGGCGGCGCAGCCGGTTCGGCAGGACCTGCTCCAGCTTGGCGAGGGCCCGTACGGAGGTCTCGCCGATGCCCTCGATGCCCTGGCCCGCGGCGGTGCGGAGGCCGACGGCTACGGCGACCGCCTCGTCGTCGTCCAGCAACAGGGGTGGTAGCTCGGCGCCGGCGCCCAGCTGGTAGCCGCCGCCCGTGCCGGGGCTGGCGTTGACCGGGTAGCCGAGTTCGCGCAGGCGGTCGACGTCGCGGCGGATCGTGCGGGGGGTGACGCCGAGGCGCTCGGCGAGTGCGGCGCCGGACCATTCTCGGTGCGACTGGAGGAGGGAGAGCAGTCGCAACAGTCGTGCGGAGGTGTCCAGCATGGGGCGCCTAATAGCTCGGGGGTACGGGTTCGAGGGCGAGTGCGGGTCCATTGTGGCTGGTCGCGCCCCGCGGCGGAGCCACAGATCGACACAGTTCCGCGCCCGTTGACGGCGTTGCCGCTAACCGGCATTCGACGCTCAGGTTTCCCTGGCGTGTCTCGTACGGGACCCGGGAAGCCAGGGAGTCCACCTTCATGGCGCCCGGTGCCAGGCGGTGCGGTTCCTCGTCCGTCACGCGCGCGTACGCGTCCCAGTGCCCCTCCGGCAGGGCCACGCTGCTCGGGAGCGCGGCGCGCAGGCGGCCCTTCGTGGCCGGGGTCAGGGGCAGGGTGACCTCCTCGCGGCCCTCGCGGTGGCGCAGGACCAGGTGGGCCGTCTCGGTGGCCCCGGCCGCCGTGACGTCGAAGGTCAGTCCGCCGGCCGAATCCGCGATGCAGTCGGCGCGCAGTGGTGCGGCGTGCGACACGGGCGTCATGCGCTGCGGTACCTCCCTGAGCTCGGCTTCTCGGTCTACTCCCTGTTCTGCTCCGTCAGTTGGACCGGTGACGCGGCCTTTTGGTTGCCTGTCACGGCTGGTACGACAGTTGCGGGACGTCGAAGCAGGTGGTGTCCATGTCTCCTTGGGAGACCCAGCCCCGGCCGTCCTCCCAGCGGGCCACCGACAGACAGGTCCGGCGGTCCTTCGGCGGCTCGGCCAGCCGCTCGAACCTGACCGGGATCAGCAGACCGTCGGCGGTGTAGCCCTCGCTGTGGTTCATGTAGTCGTCGACGCACGCGCGCGTGACGCCCTGTCCGGCGCACGACTTCGCCGCGTCCGTGAACCACCTGGCCGCCGCCCAGCCCTCCAGCTGCCATTGGGAGTGCGTCTTCAGACCCTTGGTGGCGTCCCGGAACTCCCGTACGGCGCCGTGCTCCGTGTCCTCATGGTTGCGGGACGACCCGGTCGCCCACAGGGCGTTGCGGCAGCGCGGGGCGTCCCTGTAGTCCTCGGCGACGGTGGACGTCCAGTTCTGTACGTTCGTCACCTTGGCGGTGACCTCGGCGCCGACGTCGTCCATCGCCTCGCACAGCCGGGCGTTGCCGTGGGTGTCGAGGGCGTCGAAGACGAGGTCGGCGCCCTGCTCCTTCAGATCGGCCGCCACCGCGCGGAAGTTGGGCAGCGAGAAGTCGACCTGTTCGGTGACCACCTCGTAGCCCTCGGCCTTCAGGCCCCGCTCGACGAGCCGGGCGTAGGCGGCGGACGTGGGCTGGTTGTACGAGACGACAGCGGCCGTACGGGCGCCGTGCTCGCGCTTGAAGTAGCGGTAGACCTCCGTGCCGCCGTACTGCTCGCCGTCCCAGCCCGTGGTGCCTTCGCGGGGCGCGAGGCTGCCGTAGATGCCGTACAGGTGCGGGTAGGTGTCGTAGGCGGCCCCGATGGGCTGGCCGCCTATGTCGGGCACGCGCGCGCGTGCGACGCGGGAGGCGCCGGCGTAGTCCAGGGCGGTGGTGGCGACCAGGGCGACGACCTCGTCCTCGTCGATCAGCCGGTGCACGCACTCGTTGTTGCCGACACCGCTGCCGCCGTCGTCGCACAGGCGCACCTCGACGCGGCGGCCGTCGATGCCGCCGCGCGCGTTGAGGCGGTCGAACCATGCCTTGGCGCCGTCGCGCGGGCCGGTGAAGGCGTTGCCGCCGACCGGGCTGGTGGCGCTGGCGATGATGCCGACACGGATCGGGGCGCCGTCGCCGGCCGGCGCGGAGGAGCCGCCCCGGTCACGGTGCTCGAAGTCGCTCTCCGGCAGCCGGCTGCCACATGCCGTACCCAGAGTCAGCAGCATCACGGCGATCGCCGCCTCAGCAACCGGGGATCGGCGACCCATTGCCGCTCAACTGGACCAGCGCGCACAGCGTATTGACGGACACCTTCCAGGTGCCGTCCTGTTCGACCGCGGTGCCGGAGGCGTTGGGCAGGGCGGTCGCCCCCTTCAGTGTCAGGTCGTAGGTCACGTTCGCCTCGGTCGGCGAGGTGAACTCGACCTTGGAGACCTTCGCCTCGACCTGCCCGCCGCGCTCGTCACCGCTGAACGCCTCCAGGACCGGCCCCATCCGGTCGCCGTTCTCCAGCACGGCCTGCTTGGCCTCCATGGAGGTATCCGGGTCGAAGAACTTCTGCCAGTTCTGCTTGATCTCCGTCTCGGCCGCCCCCACGTCGGGGGGCGCCGTCGCGGCCGGAGACCGCTCGGCCCCCTCGGTCCCGTCCGTCCGCTCGACGGTCGGTGTCGGCGGCGTCTCGTTGCCGCCGCCTCCCTCGTCGTCGCTGCAGGCCACGAGGGCCGGGGCGAGGGAGAGGAGCAGGGCTGCCGCCAGGGCGGTCCCCCGTCCCGCCGCGCGTGGACCACGCCGCCCGTGTGCGTTGCTCCGCCTGAGGTCGCTCCCGAGAACCATCTGGCTCACCGCCGGGGTGTCGATCCGGGCCGGGTGCGCCCGGTGCTTTCAGGGTCAGCTTGCAGAAGGCATAGTGCAAGTCCATTGGCAGACATGGAATAGGGCCGGGCACATGCGCAGAAAGCCGACGCGCATGCACACAAACCCGGCGTGTGGGAGCCAGCGATGCGGACAGCCCGACTGCGGACCGTGCACCCCGTCCTGTGGGCCGGCTGGGCCGCGCTCGCCGCCGGCGCGGTGCTGTGCGTCATCGGCTGGTACGGCATCTCCGGCGAGCGGTTCGCCGAGCGGCAACTGCCGTATCTCGCGTCCTGCACGGTCCCCGGCGCCGCGCTGATCATCGCCGGTTCGGTGCTGCTGACCCACGGCCGGGGCGCGCTCGCCGCGGCGCGCGTGGAGGAGCTGTACGGCCTTCTGGTGGCCGTCGAACCGGCCGACGCCGAGGAGTCGGGGCAGCCGGCCGCGGGGCCGGCGGCGGTCAGCGGGGAGCTGCGGATGGTGCCCGGCGGCACCCTCTGGCACCGCGCGGACTGCCCGCTGGTCGCCGGGAAGACGGAGGCCGTACCGGTCGACGCGAAGCTGGTGCGGAGCGGCGAACTGGGCCCGTGCCCGATCTGTGAGCCCGCCGAAGCGGACGGCTGAGGCGGACGACGATGTCCTCGCTGACGTACGACCTCACGCTGGCCGGTCTGTCGGTCGGCGGCGCCGCCGCGCTCACCGGCATCGGTCTGGTGGTCACCTACCGCGCGACGGGCGTGCTGAACTTCGCGCACGGGGCGATCGCGATGGTGTGCGCGTATGCGCTGCGGCAGTGCGTGGTGGAGTGGGGCTGGCCGCTGTGGGCGGGCGCGACGGTGACCCTGCTGGTCCTCGCGCCCGGCATCGGGGTGGTGCTGGAACGGTTCGTCTTCCGCCCGCTGGCGGTCCTGGGCAGTGACCCGGCGCAGACCCTGGTCGCGTCCATCGGGGTGTTCGTGCTGCTGGTCGGCGGTGCGGTGCTGCTGTGGGGCCAGGGGGCGCGGGACGACGCGCCGGAACTGGTGTCGGCGGACCCCTGGGGCCAGCTGGCGGTGGCCCTGCTGCTGGCGGCAGGCGTCGCGGCGGTCATCCGCTGGACGCGCTTCGGCCGTGAACTGCGTGCCGTGGTCGACGATCGCCGGCTGGCCGTCCTCGGGGGCATCGACGCGGACCGGGTGGCGGCGGCGGGCTGGGCGTTCGGCGCGTTCACGGCGGGTCTGACGGGCGTGCTGCTGGCGCCGTACGTGCGCCTGGACCCGTACGGCATGCCGCTGCTGGTCATGGAGGTGGTCGCGGTAGCGGTGGCCGCGCGGATGCGCAGCCTGCCGGTCGCGGTGGTGGCGGCGCTGGCCGTCGGCGTGGCCCAGAGCCAGCTGACGCGCCTGCACCCCTCGGGCTGGGCCGCACCCCTCGTGCAGGCCGTCAGCACGAACCTCTTCGTCGTCGCCCTGCTGATCGCGGCCCTGGCCCTCCCTCGCGTCGGCACCCGCGACGCCCTCCCGCGCACGGCCACCGCGCGCGTGCCGACGCCTCCGGGCGCCTGGATCGTGACGGTCGTGCTCTTCCTGCTCCCGCTGGGCTTCGCGGGCTCGGACCTGCATACGTCCGTGCAGGTGCCGGCGCTGGCCGTGGTGCTGCTCTCCCTGGTCGTCGTCACGGGCCGCGGCGGCCAGATCTCCCTCGGCCAGGCGGCCTACGCGGGCCTGGGCGCCCTGTTCACGGCACTGCTGGCGGCCGGCCGCTTCCCTGGCCTGCCGCGCCTGCCGGAGCTGGCGGCACTGGCGTTGGCGGTCGCCCTGGTGGCCCCGCTGGGCCTCCTCACCGGCTGGCCGGCGATCAGCCGCAGGGGCCTTGCCCTGGCGCTGGCGACCTTCGCGGTGGGCGTCGGCGTGAGCCGCTTCGTCTTCGCCCAGCCGTACGCGATCTCGGGCCTGTCCCTCGGCCGCCCGGCGGGCTTCGAGGGCGACCGCGCCTACTACGTCCTGGAACTGTCCCTGCTGACGGCCGCCCTGCTGACCACCTGGCTGCTGCGCCGGGGCCGCACGGGCCGGGCCCTGGCGGCGATGCGGGACCACGAGTCCGGGGCGTCGGCGGCAGGCGTGCGGGTCCCCTCCCTCAAACTCCTGGCCTTCGTCGCCGGCGCCGCCCTGGCAGCACTGGGCGGCGGAATGCTCGGCATGGGCCTGCGCGCCTTCGACCCGACCGCCTACGACCCCGTCCGCGGCCTCCTCTGGTTCGCCGCGGTCGTCGTCCTGGGCGCCGACAGCACCCTGGGCGCCCTGGCCGCGGCGGCCCTCCTGGTCGGCCTGGACGCGGGCACCCGGGGCGGTGTGGCGGCGGCACTGATCGGAGTGCTGGCGGTGCTGGTGGGCCGCTTTCCCGGGGGGCCGTACGAGGCGTTGCGGGTGGCGGCGGAGCGGTGGCGATTGCGGCGCCGAACGACGCTCACGGCACTGGGGGCGGGGGTGCGGAGGGCGCTGCGCCCGGTGGAGCGGAGTGGTGCGTCCGGGCTGCCGCTGACGGGGGTGACGGGCGCCGGGGTGACGCAGTCGGCCGGACCCGCGACCACCCGACCGGCCGAGGCCGCCGGCGGCGCTGAACCCCCACAAGGGCCGCCGGCACCCCGGCAACTCCCCCTCACCGCCCACCGCCTCCAGGCCCACTACAACGGCTTCACCGCCCTCGACGACGTCACCCTCACCGTCCCACCCGGCAAGGTCACCGCCATCGTCGGCCCCAACGGCGCGGGCAAAACGACCCTGTTCCACTGCCTCGCCGGGACCCACCGCCCCACCCACGGCCAAGTCCTGCTCGGCCCCCGTGACATCACCCGCCTGCCCGCACACGCCCGCACCCGCCTCGGCATCGCCCGCACCTTCCAGCAACTGGCCGTGTTCCCCTCATTGACCGTGGCCGAGAACGTCCGCGTGGGCGCGGAGCAAGGCAGAACCCGCGACCCGTCAGCCGTGCACCGATACCTCGGACTCCTCGAACTCGACGGCCCCGTCGGAGCCCTACCGGCCGCAGACCTCCCCACCGGCACACTGAGACGCGTCGAGTTGGCGCGAGCCCTCGCGGGCAACCCGCGCGTGCTGCTCCTCGACGAACCCGCCGCCGGCCTCGACACCGCCGAAGTCACGGCGCTGGCCCGGATCCTGAAGGCCCTCGCCGCCGACGGCATGGCGTTGCTCGTAGTCGAGCACGACCTGGACCTGGTCGCCGACCTCGCCGACACCGTGCACGTCATGACGGCGGGCCGCATAGTCGCCTCGGGCCCTCCCGACCGCGTTCTCGACGCGGCGACCTCCCGGGAGACCCCCGCATGACCACGACCCCGTCCACGACGACGATCTCGTTGCGCCACGCGCGCGTGCGCTACGGCCCGCTGGAGGCCCTCCACGGCATCACGTTCGCCGCCGCCGGCCCCGGCCTCACCGTTCTGCTGGGGCGCAACGGGTCCGGCCGTACGACCGCCCTGCACGCCCTGGCGGGAACCGTGCCGCTGTCCGGCGGCGCGGTGGTGTGGGACGGCGCCGACGTGACCGGTGTACCCGCGCACGAGAGGGCCCGCCGCGGACTGTGCCTGGTCCCCGAGCGGCAGGCGGTGTTCGGCTCCCTCACCGTGCGCGAGCACCTCGAACTCGCAGGCGGGTCGTACGACATCGCCCTCGACGCCTATCCCCGGCTGGAGCCGCTCCTCGTACGCCGCGCCGGCACCCTCTCCGGCGGCGAGCAGCGCATGCTCGCCCTCTCCCGCGCCCTGTTGGCACGCGCGCGTGTCGTGCTCGTGGACGAACCCGCGCAGGGCATGTCGCCCACGGTCGCCGCCCGTACGTACCGACTGCTGAGCGAACTCGACGCGTGCGTGGTCGTAGCCGAGCAACGGCTGCCGCCCGTCCTGCGCGGGCGAGCGGCGCTCGTCTACGAACTGCGGCGTGGTGCGGTCGTGTTCAGCGGCGAGTCGGGCGAATGGGAGCGCCGTGCAGCGCGCCGAACCGGGTTGAGCCCTTCCGGATGACCAGCGAGGTCTTCGCGGTCAGCCGCGCCGTGAGACTCGGTCTCCTCAACTCCATGTGCCCCTGGAGCCCGTACCGTCTGGAGCAGTGCGGCCATGCCCCCCACCCCTGCGAGGCCACCACCTTCCGGGCGATCGCGATCTGCTCCTGACGGGTGGCGAGGTCCGCGCGCG
Source organism: Streptomyces viridochromogenes (assembly GCF_001270495.1). Lineage (GTDB taxonomy): Bacteria > Actinomycetota > Actinomycetes > Streptomycetales > Streptomycetaceae > Streptomyces > Streptomyces viridochromogenes_A. Next base: position 71,119 of record NZ_LGUR01000025.1, on the reverse strand, counting down.
CGGCGAATCTGCCCCCGCCGAAGCCCTCCCAGGTCCGCTGCGAGAACTGCAGTCCCCCGTAGTGGCCGTTGCCTGTGTTGATGTGCCAGTCGCCGCCGCTCTCGCACTTGGCGACGCAGCCCCAGGGCCACTGGTCCTTCGCACAGTCGTACTTCGCACGTTTGGGCGGCGGTCCCGGGGCCGGTTGAGGCGTCGTATGGCTTGCGCGTGTCGCATACGCCGCCTGCGCTGCGTGCGTTGCGTGCACTGCGTGGGTTGCATGCACCCCGTGCACTGCGTGGGTTGCGTGCGTTCCGTGTGTCGCATGCGTCGTTCCCGGGGCCACGGCGGTGAACAGGGCGGCGGCCAGGACGATCTTGAGCGGTGTGCAATTCATATGAGCACGCTAGGCAGCCTCTTGCGGCCTGCCGGGGCGGCGCGTCCGACGACCGCGAGTGCCCCACCCGGTCGGCGGACCGGGTGGGGCTCAATGCCCGGGACAGGGAGCGTTACTCAGAGTTCGAGGCGCTGCCCGGGCACGATCAGGTGGGGATCGGCGCCGATGACGGACTTGTTGGCGTCGTGGAGCTGTCGCCAGGTGGTCCCGTGCCGGGCGGCGATGCCGCTCAGGGTGTCGCCCGTACGGACGGTGTAGTCACCGCGGGACGAGCTGCGGTTCGTGTGTCCCGACGAACGCTCCGGCGTCTGCGACGGAGTCGACGGGGCAGCGTTGGCCGAGGAGGAGGCCGAGTCGCCGGCGGAAGCCGCGGGTGCGCTCCCGGACGCTCCGGCCCGGGCCGAACAGGTCGGCCAAGCGCCCCATCCCTGGGCGCGCTGGACCTTGGTGGCCACAGCGATCTGCTGGTCCTTGGTGGCTCCGTCGGCGGTCGCGGCGTAGGCCGTACCGCCGTAGGCGCGCCAGGTGGAGGCGGCGAACTGCAGTCCGCCGTAGTAGCCGTTGCCGGTGTTGATGTGCCAGTCGCCGCCGCTCTCGCACTGTGCGATGCGGTCCCACACTCCGCTGTCCGCCGCTGTGGCGTTGCCGGTCGCGGCCAGCAGCCCGAGCGGAGCGAGCAGTGCCGCCCCGGCGAGGACCGCCGTCGTACGAGCCCGGCTTCCGTTCGGAGCCGGAGTCTTCGGCGCCTTCCGAGCGTTGTCGCGAGTGTTATCGGCACATTCGGACATGTAGTTCCCTCTCGAAACACCCGGGGTCCCCCAAGGCGGAACGCCACCCGCCACGCCATGGGGCGTGTGAGGGGCGCCGGCCCCGCCCGCCGGAGGCTGTGCTGTGAACTGGCTGGTGCTGTTCGGCGGACGTACCCGAGCGGTGCTCGTTGCACACGGCCGAGGAATCTAGGGACACCGGCCGTTGGGCATCAACCAACTCCTTGTCACTCCAGGCCAGTTCGCCGTTACCTCGGGTATCGGCTATTTTCAGCCACCCACTTCATTCGCTGATTTCGGGATTTGTCGACCACCAACCCTGACGACCTGTGACACACCCCACGCAACCAACTTCCTTTGGTTTCCGAGGACTTGACCGTGAGTGCGCGATTCCGCACCCGACGTGACCGTGCGCGATGGATGGTTCGATTCCGTTCGCCTTGGGGCGTGACTCCCGCCACAGATCGTCCGTTGTCATCTTCATGAGCCCGGGACCCGCCCGGTTCACGGGCCGGGAGCCACCCGGTCCCGCCACGCCACATCCCGAGGGAGCCACCCGTGCCGCGCATGCTCGACGTCAGCGACGAGGTACGTGCCGAGATCGGCGACGAAGAAGCCGACCGGCTGCTCGCCGGAGAGAACGCCCCGGGCAGTTACGACTGCACCTCCTGCCGCACCCCGGGCGACTCCGAACAGGAGCGCACCAGCACCGTCCTGTTCATCGGGGACGAGACCGCCGTCCTCGCCTTCGCCCACGCCACCTGCCTGCCCTCCCAGGTCGTCCAGGTCACCGAGGACCAGCTGCGGGGTGCCGTGAAGTCGATCACCGGCGACCGGGTCGACCTGGAGCCGGAGGCGATCGTGCCGGAGCAGGCCGTTCTCGGCGTGACCAGCGGGCTGGTCCTGATCGCCGGAGAGCTGCACCCCGCCCTGGTCGTGGAGCCGACCGGCCCCATCGTGCGCCCCGGGGCGGTCAGCGCCGGGGACGACTTCCTCCCGCTGCTCATCGAGCAGGGGTTCATGCCGGTGACGGAGCTGGCCGAGGTGCCACCGGTGCTGCACGGCTGGTCCGTGCTGTTGGCCATGGGGCAGCTGCACGCGGTGCTGCAACCGGGGACGGGCCCCTCCGGGGGACAGCCGGTCGCCTGGTGGCAGGCGCATCAGCCGCTGCAGGTGACCGACGGTTGGCGGGCCGCCGCGAACAAGCACCAGCAGGTGCTGATGTTCGCGGCGCCGGTGGGCTCCATCGGGCGTCAGCCCCGGGAGGACCTGCTGCGGGAGGCTCTGGACAAGGCGGCGGCGAACGGGAAGTTGGTCGGAGCCGCTCTGCCTCTGGCGGGAACCTGAAAGCGCCTACGGGGGAAGGACTGCGGCTGGTACGGCGACCGCGGGTGATGCGTGGCTGGTCGCGCCCGGGCGGCGGAGCCGCACACTGATGCAGCCCCGCGCCCCTAAAGGGGGCTGCCGAACCGCATCTCATCAGGCTCGGTGTCGTTTGGACATACGTGCATGCATACGACGTTCCCCGCCATCAGGGCGGTCCCTCGCCCACACCGATCTACGACGCGCTCTACGCCGAGTACGTCAAGTCCTTCCGTTCGCTGCCGGGTGATCGCAGCGGTGAGGAGGACCTGGGCTTCGTCGCGTTCGGGAACATCCAGCGGAGCACGGGCACCTACGGCGGCCATCGCCCGGGGTCGTTCAGCAGCTCGTACAGCGCCTACAGCGCGGGGGCCCACAGCGCCCGCCACGGCAACCATCAGCAGCCGCAGTGGCAGCGCGTCGGCCACATCGGCCCGCAGGGGAACACGGGGATGCAGCACGTCCCGGCCGCGCTGCCCCCGGCGCGCAGAGGCTGAAGACACGGCGCTGAGCACACGGAAGGGCGGCCCTCACCGGGCCGCCCTTCCGTCATGTCCGCGACTGCTTCGTACGGCTACTTCTTCTTGCCGCGCTTCTCGCGCACCCGTACCGAGATATGGATCGGCGTTCCCTCGAAGCCGAACTCCTCACGCAGTCGGCGTTCGATGAAGCGGCGGTAGCCCGCCTCGATGAAGCCGGAGGCGAAGAGCACGAACCGCGGGGGCTTGGTGCCGGCCTGGGTGCCGAAGAGGATGCGCGGCTGCTTGCCGCCCCGGATCGGGTGCGGGTGGGCGGCGACCAGCTCGCCGAGGAAGGCGTTGAGGCGGCCCGTCGGAACGCGGGTCTCCCAGCCGGCGAGGGCGGTCTCGATCGCGGGGACCAGCTTCTCCATGTGCCGGCCGGTGTACGCGGAGACGTTGACCCGCGGTGCCCAGGCGACCTGGCCGAACTCGGTCTCGATCTCCCGCTCCAGGTAGTAGCGGCGCTCCTCGTCGAGGGTGTCCCACTTGTTGTAGGCGATGACCATCGCGCGCCCGGCCTCGACGGCCATCGTCACGATCCGCTGGTCCTGGACCGAGATGGACTCGGAGGCGTCGATCAGGATGACCGCCACCTCGGCCTTCTCGACGGCGGCCGCGGTGCGCAGCGAGGCGTAGTAGTCCGCGCCCTGCTGGAGGTGGACGCGCTTGCGGATGCCCGCCGTGTCGACGAACTTCCAGGTCACGCCGCCCAGTTCGATGAGCTCGTCGACCGGGTCACGGGTGGTGCCGGCCAGCTCGTTGACGACGACGCGCTCCTCGCCGGCCACCTTGTTCAGGAGGGAGGACTTGCCGACGTTCGGACGGCCGATCAGGGCGATGCGGCGCGGGCCGCCGATGCCGGCCCCGCCGAACGACTCGCGCGGCGCCTCCGGCAGTGCCTCCAGGACGGAGTCCAGCATGTCGCCGGTGCCACGGCCGTGCAGGGCGGACACGGGGTGCGGCTCCCCGAGACCGAGGGACCACAGGTACGTGGCGTCCGCCTCGCCGCTGGGACCGTCGACCTTGTTGGCGCACAGCACCACGGGCTTGCCGGCCTTGCGCAGCAGTCGTACGACGGCCTCGTCGGTGTCGGTGGCGCCCACCTTGGCGTCGACGACGAACACGACGGCGTCGGCGGCCTCGATGGCGTACTCGGCCTGCGCGGCCACGGAGGCGTCGATGCCGAGGACGTCCTGCTCCCAGCCGCCGGTGTCGACGACCTTGAAGCGGCGGCCGGCCCACTCGGCCTCGTAGGTCACGCGGTCGCGGGTGACGCCGGGCTTGTCCTCGACGACGGCCTCGCGGCGGCCGATGATGCGGTTGACGAGAGTCGACTTGCCGACATTCGGCCGGCCGACGACGGCGAGGACGGGCAGCGGCCCGTGACCGGCCGCCTCGATCGCCCCCTCGACGTCCTCCGGGTCGAAGCCCTCTTCCGCGGCGAGCTCCATGAACTCCGCGTACTCGGCGTCGCCAAGCTCTCCGTGGTCGTGCTCTTCGAGCGAGCCCTCGGAGTGGATGTGGTCGTTCATGAAGTCCGTACCTCGTCGTTCATCGTGGTGATCGGTGGAGTACCGGGTGTCCCCCGGCTGATCCACTACTCAGCTACTCAGTGTCGCCCGGCGACCGGTCAGCCGCCTGGCGTTTTCCAGGTGCGCGGTGAGCTGCTTCTGGATGCGCTCCGTCGCCTCGTCCAGCGCCTTGCGCGTACGCCGTCCGCTGCCGTCGCCCGCCTCGAAGGGGTCGCCGAAGACGACGTCGATACGGCTGCGCAGCGGAGGCAGCCCCTTTATCAACCGTCCCGGCCGGTCGGAACTTCCCAGCACGGCGATCGGGACGATCGGCGCCCCGCTGCGCACCGCGAAGTAGGCGAGCCCGGCGCGCAGGGAGGCGAAGTCGCCCTCGCCCCGGGTGCCCTCCGGGAAGATACCGAGGACTCCGCCGGCCGACAGGACGTCCAGGGCCCGCGTGATCGCCGTACGGTCGGTGGTCTCGCGGTCCACCTTCAGCTGGCCGATCCCGGTCAGGAACGGATCCAGCGGCCCGATGAACGCCTCTTTCTTGATCAGGAAGTGCGTCGGCCGGGGTGCCACACCCATGACCATCGGGCCGTCGATGTTGTGCGAGTGGTTGACGGCGAATATCACCGGCCCGGTCGCGGGCACCTTCCAGGCGCCGAGCACGCGCGGCTTCCACAGCCCGTACATCAGGCCGACGCCGATGCGCCGCCCTACCTCGGCGCCCCGCTCCGAAGACACGGACGGATGGTTCACTTCGCGGCCCGCTTCTCCTCGACGAGCGTGACGACGCACTCGATGACCTGCGACAGCGTGAGCTCGGTGGTGTCCACCTCGACCGCGTCGTCCGCCTTGGCGAGCGGCGAGGTCTTACGGCTGGAGTCGGCCGCGTCCCGCTTGATCAGCGCCTCCCGCGTCGCGTTGACGTCGGCGCCCTTCAGCTCGCCGCTGCGGCGGGCCGCGCGGGCCTCCGGGGAGGCGGTGAGGAAGATCTTCAGGTCGGCGTCGGGCAGCACGGTCGTACCGATGTCACGGCCCTCGACGACGATGCCGATCTCCGCGGACTTGGCCAGGGAGCGCTGCAGCTCGGTGATCCGCGCCCGCACCTCCGGTACGGCACTCACCGCGCTGACCTTGGAGGTGACCTCCTGGGTGCGGATCGGGCCGGAGACGTCGGTGCCGTCGACGGTGATCGTCGGGTTGCCCGGGTCGGTGCCGGAGACGATCTCCGCCTTGCCGGCCACGTCGGCGATCGCGGACGGGTCCTCGATGTCGATCCCGTTGGTCACCATCCACCAGGTGATCGCCCGGTACTGGGCGCCGGTGTCCAGGTAGCTCAGCCCGAGCTGCGCGGCAACGGCCTTCGACGTGCTCGACTTGCCCGTGCCGGAGGGGCCGTCGATGGCGACAATCACGGGCTTGGCGGCACCGTTTTCCACGGGGGGACACCTTCCAGATGCGGTGTGGCGGGAGTGTGGGGACGCGAGGGCGCCCCGCACAAGGTTACTGGGTGCGCGTCACTCGTCCGGCCGCGCGCTCCTCAGCCGGACACTCCAGCATCTTTCAGGCCGCAGGAGCGATCTTCCAGCCCGTCCGGCGTTCGAGGACGAGGCCGCGGGCCGATCGGGGTCCAGGGGGCGGAGCCCCCTGGCGGGGTCGAAGGGGCAACGCCCCTTCACAGGGTGGGACGGGTAGGGGCGGCGGGGGCGAGAAACTCCTACTGGCGGATCGCCCAACCCCGCTCCCGCAGCGCCGCCGACAACACCGGCGCCGCCTTCGGCTCCACCATCAGCTGCACCAGACCCGCCTGCTGCCCCGTCGCATGCTCGATCCGCACGTCCTCGATGTTGACCCCGGCCCGCCCCGCGTCCGCGAAGATCCGCGCCAGCTGCCCCGGCTGGTCGTCGATCAGGACGGCCACCACCTCGTAGACCCGCGGAGCGGCCCCGTGCTTGCCGGGAACCCGGACCTGCCCGGCGTTCCCCCGCCGCAGCACGCCCGCGATACCGGCCGCGCCCTCCACCCGCTTGTCCTCGTCGGACGACTGCAACGCCCGCAGCGCCCGCACCGCCTCCTCCAGATCGGCGGCGACATCCGTGAGGAGGTCGGCGACCGGCCCCGGGTTCGCGGAGAGGATATCGATCCACATCCCGGGATCGGAGGCCGCGATCCGCGTCACATCTCGAATGCCCTGGCCGGACAGCCGAACGGCCGACTCCTCGGCGTTCTCCAGCCGCGCGGCGACCATGCTGGACATCAGATGCGGCATGTGGGACACGAGCGCGACCGCACGGTCGTGGGCGTCGGCGTCCATCACCACCGGCACGGCACGGCAGTGCGAGACCAGCTCCAGGGCGAGGTTCAGCACCTCGGTGTCGGTGTCGCGGGTCGGCGTCAGCACCCAGGGGCGGCCCTCGAAGAGGTCGCCGGTCGCGGCCAGCGGCCCGGACTTCTCCCGGCCCGACATGGGATGCGTACCGATGTACGACGACAGGTCGAGCCCGAGCGCCTCCAGCTCACGGCGCGGCCCGCCCTTGACGCTGGCCACGTCGAGGTAGCCGCGGGCCGCGCCCCGGCGCATGGCGTCGGCGAGCACCCCGGCCACGTGCGCGGGCGGGGCGGCGACGATCGCGAGGTCCACCGGGCCCTCGGGTGCCTCGTCCGTGCCGGCGCCGAGCGCGGCCGCCGTACGGGCCTGCTCGGGGTCGTGGTCGCAGAGGTGGACGGTGACCCCCCGCCCGGCCAGCGCCAGGGCGGCGGACGTACCGATGAGGCCGGTGCCGATGACGAGTGCGGTTCTCACTGGGCGATGTCCTTGCGGAGGGCGGCCGCGGCGCCGAGGTAGACGTGCGCGATGTCGGCGCGGGGCTTGTCGGACTCGATGTGCGCGAGGACGCGTACGACACGGGGCATGGCGCCCTCGATGTCCAGTTCCTGGGCGCAGATCAGCGGGACGTCGGCGAAGCCGTCGCCGAGCTTGCGGGCGGCGGCCGCCGGGAAGTCGCAATGCAGATCGGGCGTGGCGGTGAACCAGATGCTGATCAGGTCGTCCGCGGTGAGGTCGTTCCGCTCCAGGATCGCGGTGAGCAGGGCCCCGACCTGCTCGTCCATGTGGCCGGCTTCGTCCCGCTCCAGCTGGACGGCCCCCCGGACCGCTCGTACCGCCACGGCGCTGCTCCTTGCTGATGTCTTGCTGTACGGATCGGCTCTTCGACTGTCCAGCCTAGTCAGCCCGGGTCCGGCGGACGTATCGCGCCCGCCCGCTGAGACGGCGGGACCCGGCTTGGCCGGCGGTGAGCCCTGCTCGACGGTCGCCGGATTCAGCAGGCCGGCCTGATGGGCTGGCGGATGTACGAAACATGCGTTTTCTTGCACTCTGTCCTGATTTACTTCTTCTTTGCTGATTTCAGTGCAAAGATGCTGTTGCTCCGCTCGGAGCGACTCCCCGGCCGGTTTCGGAGTGACGACATGACCTACCGTCCGACGCGGCGCACGATCCTCATCGCGACGGGCGCGACAGGCGCGACGGCGCTCGTCGCGGGCTGTGGCGGTTCCGACGGCAACGGCGACTCGACCTCGACCACCTCCCCCGGCCAGGACGGCCAGACCGGCCAGGAAGGCAAGGAACTGGCCACCACGTCCGAGATCCCGGTGGGCGGCGGCACCATCTTCAAGGCCGACGAGGTGGTGGTGACCCAGCCCGAGCAGGGCGAGTTCAAGGCCTTCTCCGCGATCTGCACGCATCAGCAGTGCACGGTCGCGACCGTTGCGGACGGGACGATCAACTGCCCCTGCCACGGCAGCAAGTTCAACATCACGGACGGCTCGGTGGCCCACCCTCCGGCGACCAGGCCGCTGCCCGAGAAGAAGATCACCGTGGACGGAAATTCGATCCGCCTGGTGTGATCCGCCGCGTACGCTCCCGGGCATGCGCCCCGAGAGCCTGGTCCGCGACCACACGATCTACGCCTGCGTGATGGGCTCGCGCGCCTTCGGTCTGGCGACGGACGACAGCGACACCGACCGCCGGGGCGTCTTCCTCGCTCCCACGCCCCTCTTCTGGCGTTTCGACAAGCCGCCCACCCATGTCGACGGCCCACGGGAGGAGCAGTTCAGCTGGGAGCTGGAACGCTTCTGCGAGCTGGCCCTGCGCGCCAACCCGAACATCCTGGAGTGTCTGCACTCCCCGCTCGTGGAGTACGTCGACGACACGGGCCGTGAGCTCCTCGCCCTGCGCGAGGCGTTCCTGTCCCGCCAGGCCCTGGAGACGTTCACGCGCTACGCGCTGGGTCAGCGCAAGAAGCTGGAGGCGGACGTCCGCTCGCACGGCGCCCCGCGCTGGAAGCACGCCATGCACCTGCTGCGCCTCCTGACGAGCGCCCGCGACCTGCTGCGCACCGGCCACCTGACGATCGACGTCGGCGACCAGCGCGCACCGCTGCTGGAGGTCAAGCGCGGTGAGGTCCCCTGGACGGAGGTGGAGTCCCGGATGAGCCGCCTGGCTCGGGAGGCGGAGGAGGCCGCCGACCGCAGCCCGCTCCCGGCCGAGCCGGACCGCAGCCGGGTCGAGGACTTCCTGATCGGCGTCCGCCGCGCGTCAGCTCTCCAGCCGGACCCGTACGACGAAGGCGTGCAGGGCGTCGTAGACCCCCGGAGCGTCGGGAAGCGCTGAGGCCGCCTGCGCCTCGTCCAGCAGGCCGTGCAGCCGCTCGATGTCGGCCGCCACGCGCGCGTGGTCGACGTCGGCGGCCCCGTGCTCCTGCTCGGCCTTGGCGGTGATCAGTTCCGGCAGATAGGCGGGCGCGTCGCCTCCCCCGATCAACGTCGGCAGATGCGGCTGCACCTCGCCACTGCGCATCAGATGGATGCCGGTGAGCAGCACACGGAAGGTGTAGAGCAGCGGCTTCAGCTCGCCGGTATTCTCGAACAGCCGCCACTGGGTGTTGGCGAACCCGCGGTAGTGGTGGGCGTGATGGCTGGTGAGAACGCCGGGCGCGAGCGCGGCCAGCTCGCGATGGACGTCCGTGGTGTGCACGACGAGCGGCGAGAGCAACTGCTCCAGGACATAGCCGTTGCGGCGCAGCATCAGCCGTACGAACTTGCGCAGGTCGTGCGTGACCAGGTCCATCTCGACGCCGTCCCGCACCCACATCCGCGACCGCGTCTCGTCCGGTTCCCGCAGCCCGACGAGGTCGGCGGTCGGCAGCAGGTGCACGCCCCGCAGGTCCACGTCCGAGTCACGCGACGGGAAACCGTACAGATGCGCGCCGGAGACCGTCGCGAACAGCACCGGGTCGGGCTGTTCGGCGACGACGGGCGCGAGGTCGATGTCCAGGGCGTCGATCATCCGTCAAGCGTCCCAGAGCGCTCCGAGGGTCAGCAGGTCACCCCGGTACTCGATCCGGTCCGCCCACTCCGTCGGCCACGCGTCGGCGCCCAGGTGGGCGCCCGCGAACGCGCCGGCCAGGCATGCGATCGAGTCCGAGTCGCCGGACGTGCAGGCGGCCCGGCGCAGGGCCGTCAGCGGCTCGTCGACGAACCACAGGAAGCAGAGCAGCCCGGTGGCCATGGCCTCCTCGGCGATCCAGCCCTCGCCGGTGGCCAGGCAGGGGTCGGTCTCGGGCGAGGCGGTCCGCACGGCCTCCTGAAGGCGGTCCAGGGCTCCCAGGCACTCGTCCCAGCCGCGCGCGATGAAGTGCTCGGGAGTCGGGTCCTGGCTGCGGGTCCACAGGTCGCCGAGCCAGCGCTCGTGGTAGTGGCTGCGGTTGTCGTAGGCGTACGACCGCAGCAGCCCGACCAGTCCGGTCGGCTCGGCGCCCTGCGCGAGGAGGCGTACGGCGTGCGCGGTCAGGTCGGACGCGGCGAGCGCCGTCGGATGTCCGTGGGTGAGGCCGGACTGCAACTGCGCGGCGCCCGCCCGCTGTTCGTCGCTCAGGCCGGGGATGAGCCCGATCGGCGCGACGCGCATGTTGGCGCCGCAGCCCTTGGAGCCGATCTGGCCGGCGTCCTGCCAGAGCCTGCTCTCGTCCTTCAGCAGATTGCAGGCGACGAGGCAGGTCCGGCCCGGCGCCCGGTTGTTCTCCGGTGACTGGTACCAGTCGACGAACTCCTCCCGCACCGGCCGCTCCAGCCGCTTCGGCCCGAGCAGCCCTCGGTCCATCGCCGTCCGCAGCCCCTTCCCCAGCGCCAGCGTCATCTGTGTGTCGTCGGTGACGAGCGCGGGTGTCGGCAGCTCCATCTCGGTCCACGGCCCGCACTTGGCGAGGATCGACGGGACGTCGTCGAACTCGGTCGGGAAGCCGAGCGCGTCCCCGAGGGCGAGGCCGAGCAGGGAGCCGGTGGCGGCGCGCTTGCGAACGGTGGTCGTGGTCATGCGGGGCGTCCTTCCGAGGTCGGCCGGAGCAGGGGCGGGTGGAGGGTGGCGGCGGTGCCGGCGCGGTACAGCGCGGCCGGTTTGCCGCGGCCCCCGGTGAGCCGGGCGGCGCCGGGTACGGGTACGACGAAGCCCGGCGTGGCGAGGACCTTGCGGCGGAAGTTGGGCCGGTCGAGGGCGGTGCCCCACACCGTCTCGTAGACCTGTTGCAGCTCGCCGAGCGTGAACTCGGGCGGGCAGAAGGCGGTGGCGAGAGAGGTGTACTCGAACTTGGCGCCGACGCGGTCGTGGGCGTCGGCCAGGATCCGGTCGTGGTCGAAGGCGAGGGGTCCCGCCGTGTCGTACGGCACCCAGCGCGCCTGTGCCGCGTCGCTGCCGCCGTGCGGTTCGGGAGGATGGGGCAGCAGCGCGGCGAAGGCGACGGTCACGACCCGCATCCGGGGATCGCGGTCGGGTTCGCTGTAGGTCCGCAGCTGCTCCAGGTGCAGTCCGGAGACGTCCGACAGGCCGGTCTCCTCGGCGAGTTCACGCCGCGCCGCCGTCTCCGCCGACTCGTCGGGCTGCACGAAACCGCCGGGCAACGCCCAGTGGCCCTGGTACGGCTCCTGCCCGCGCTCCACGAGCAGGACGTGCAGGACACCGTCGCGGAGGGTGAGGACGGCGAGGTCGGCGGTGACGGCGAAAGGCTCGTGCGCGTACTTGTCGTAGTCCATGCCCATGAGAACGCACCCACCCCCTCAACAGCTTTTATAGTCAGTGCGACTATAAAGAGGGTGGGGGTAACGGCACAACCCCGGTCAGGCAAAGGACTCGCGACGGCCCAGGAAGGCCAGCAGCCGGACATCGGCACGCGCGCGTGGCGGCACCTCGACCGGTGCGGCGAACCGCACTCCCCGGTCATCCTCCGCGGCCACACAGCGGGCGACGTTCAACAACTCGGCGGCGAGCGCGACCGGGATGGGCCTCGGCCGGCCGCATGCCTGGGCGACGTCCCAGCCGTGCACGGCGATCTCGACGGCGCCCACGGCTCCCATGACCCGCACGTCCAGCTGCCGCTCACCGACCAGGACACGCTCCCCGGCGGGCCCGGCCGCCCAGGCGCCGAGCACCGCGCACGCGCGCGTACGGAAGCCGCAGACGGGGTCGGCACTCGGGTACAGCCCGATCCGCCCGCCGGTCAGGCCCTCGTACAAGGCGTCCAACGAGTCGTCGAGGTGCCCGAGCAGCTCCCCCAGATCCCACTCGGCGCACGGCGTCCCGCGCGTCAGGCTCCCCACCTCCACACCCGCGACGCCGCCGAGCGCGTAGGCGAGCGAACGCTCCAGCAGCTCGCCGGAGTTCATGACAGGCCCCGCAAGGCCCTCAGCGGCCCCTCAGGCGCCGTATGGGCCGCCTCCCGGGTCTTCGGTCGCCCGCACTCCCCGCGATCCACCGTGGTCGTCCTCATGCCCGCTCCCTTCGTCACGGATACAGACCGGCGCAGGGGCGAAAACACATCGGCCGGTCCCGGGGCACCACCCGGAACCGGCCTGCACGCACGCGTACGGACTACGGGAAATACCGCACCACGGGACTACAGCACTACGGGACTACAGATCGACTTCCTGCATCAGCATGCCGACCTCGGTGTTCGACAGCCGCCGCAGCCAGCCCGACTTCTGGTCGCCGAGGGTGATCGGCCCGAAGGAGGTGCGCACCAGCTTCTCGACGGGGAAGCCCGCCTCCGCCAGCATGCGGCGCACGATGTGCTTGCGGCCCTCGTGCAGGGTGACCTCGACCAGGTAGTTCTTGCCGGTCTGCTCGACGACCCGGAAGTGGTCCGCGCGCGCGTAGCCGTCCTCCAACTGGATGCCGTCCTTGAGCTTCTTGCCCAGGTCGCGCGGGATCGGGCCGACGATGGCCGCGAGGTAGGTCTTCTTGACGCCGTACTTGGGGTGGGTGAGGCGGTGGGCCAGCTCGCCGTGGTTGGTGAGCAGGATGACGCCCTCGGTCTCGGTGTCGAGGCGCCCGACGTGGAAGAGCCGGGTCTCGCGGTTGGTGACGTAGTCGCCGAGGCACTGACGGCCCTCGGGGTCCTCCATCGTCGAGACGACACCGGCGGGCTTGTTGAGCGAGAAGAACTGGTACGACTGCGTGGCGACCGTCAGGCCGTCGACCTTGACCTCGTCCTTCTCCGGGTCGACCCGCTTGCCCTGCTCCAGCACGATCTCGCCGTTGACCTCGACCCGCGCCTGCTCGATCAGCTCCTCGCAGGCACGCCGGGAGCCGTAGCCCGCGCGCGCGAGCACCTTCTGCAGGCGCTCGCCCTCCTGCTCGGCACCCGGGAAGGTCTTGGGCAGCTTGACGTCCTTCTTGCCCGCGTAGCGCTCGCGGTTGCGCTCCTCGGCACGGGCGTCGTACTCGCGGGAGGTCGCCGGAGCCGAGCGGCCCCGGCCGGTGCCGCGCTGCTGGCCCTGCTTGGGCCCGCCCTTGGCGCCGCCGCGCGCCGAAGCACCACGCCCCGACTTCGGGCCGTCCTGGGTGGCGCCGGGGCCTACGTCGTAGCGCCTCTCCTCCGGGCGCGGCTTCTTCGGCCGGCCGCCCTGCTTGTCGTCGCGGTTGTTACCAGCGCCGCGGTAATTACCGCGGCCACCGCTGCTCCCGCCGCGGCCGCCGCTGTTGCCACCACGGCTCCCGCCGTTGTTTCCGCTGCTGTTCCTGCCGCTGCTGCTTCGCATCAAAGTTCCGTCTTGTCGTCTGCGTCCTCGGAATCCGGAGCGTCCGGATCGAACGACGGGACTCCTTCCAGCGTCTCGGCCTCGATCGCCTCCGCCTCCGGGAGGAAGGGCGCGAGCTCCGGGAGCTCGTCCAGGCCGCGCAGGCCCATTCGCTCCAGGAAGTAGTTCGTCGTCCTGTACAGGATCGCACCTGTTTCGGGTTCCGTGCCCGCCTCCTCGACCAGCCCGCGCTGAAGGAGGGTGCGCATGACCCCGTCGCAGTTCACTCCGCGCACGGCCGAGACCCGGCTGCGGCTCACCGGCTGGCGGTACGCGACGACCGCGAGCGTCTCCAGCGCGGCCTGGGTGAGCCGGGCGGTCTGCCCGTCCAGCACCAGCCGCTCGACGGCGGCGGCGTACTCGGGGCGGGTGTAGAAACGCCAGCCGCCCGCGACGAAGCGCAGCTCGAAGCCGCGCCCCTGCACGGCGTAGTCGTCCGCCAGCTCCCGCAGGGCGTCGGCGATCTGCCGGCGCGGCCGCTCCAGGAGCTTCGCGAGGCGCTCCTCGGTCGCGGGTTCGTCCACGACCATGAGCATCGCCTCCAGGGCGGGCTTGAGGTCGAGGTCGGCGACGGTACGCAGCCCGGCCGGAAGCTCGGTTGTGTCCTCACTCACGCCTTCTTCTCCTCCTTGGGCAGCTCGGGCGGCCGGTCGAACTCGTCGGTCACCGTGGGCGCCTCTTCCCCGTCGCCACCGGTCCAGCGCACGACGAGCTCCCCCAGCGCGGTCTCCTGGTCGAGGGCCACGGCCTTCTCCCGGTACAGCTCCAGCAGAGCCAGGAAGCGCGCTACGACGGTGAGGGTGTCGTCGGTGTCCTCGACGAGCGCCCGGAAGCTGGCCTCGCCGAGCTCCTTGAGCCGTGCGACGACGATCCCGGCCTGCTCCTGCACGCTCACCAGCGGCGCGTGGATGTGATCGACGTACACCTGCGGCTTGGGCTTGGGCTGCATCGCCTTGACCGCGAGCCTGGCGAATCCTTCCGCCCCGATGCTGATGACGACTTCGGGCAGCAGCTCGGCGTGGTGCGGCTCCAGCCCGACGGTCCGCGGATAGCGCCGGGCCTCGTCGTCGAGCCGCCGGCTGAAGATGTCGGCGATCTGTTTGTACGCCCGGTACTGCAGCAGCCGCGCGAACAGCAGGTCCCTCGCCTCCAGCAGCGCGAGGTCGGCCTCGTCCTCCACCTCGGCGGCGGGCAGCAGCCGGGCCGCCTTCAGATCGAGCAAGGTGGCCGCGACCACGAGGAACTCGGTCGTCTCGTCCAGATCCCAGTCCGGCCCCATCGCCCGGATGTGGGCCATGAACTCGTCGGTCACCTTGGACAGAGCGACTTCGGTGACGTCGAGCTTGTGCTTGGAGATCAGCTGGAGGAGGAGATCGAAGGGGCCCTCGAAGTTGGAGAGCCGGACCTTGAAGACGCCGTCGTCGGATTCCTCGGACGGGGCGGGCCGGGGCTCGGCAGCTGAAGCCGCGGGCGCCGGATCAGGCTCGCCGGCCTGAGGTTCCGGTTCCGGCTCAACGACTTCGGGTTCCGGTACGAGGACCTCGGGATCCGGCTGCGGAACGACCACTTCCGGCTCGGGAACGGCAATCCGGGGCTCCGGCTTCACCGGCTCCGGAACCGCCACAGGAACCGGCTCGACCGGCGGAGCCTCCGGCGCCGCCCCCGGCCCCCGCCCCAGCGCACGCCGCCGACCGGCTGCTGCGCCGGAGGCCGAGGCGGGAACGTCGTTCGAGGTCATGGCCCCCGCAGGCTACCGCTACCGCCCGCGCAGCCGTCGTACGAGGATGCTCGCGTCCCCGCGGGACTCCAGATCGGCCAGCACCACGGCCACCGCCTCGCGGACGATCCGCCCGCGGTCGACGGCCAGCCCGTGCTCACCCCGGAGCACCAGACGGGCGTGCTCCAGATCCATGAGCTCCTCCGCGGAGACGTACACGGTGATCTTCTCGTCATGCCGCTCCCGCCCACTGGGCCGCCGCGAGGGATTCCGGCCCCGCTTGCGCGGCGCGGCGGCGGAGGCTGAAGCAGCGGCACCGGACCCGGCGGAACCGCCGGAGGCACCCGCGGCAGAACCTTCCTGCACCCCCTGACGCCGCCCGGAGCGCTCCCCGGCCGCGGCCCGGCTGCGCGACTCACCGGCGTCGACCGACTCCGCGTCGGCCGCCACATGTTCCGCGCCGTCGCCGTCACCGCCCTGCACGGGCACCGACTGCGGCACGTCCTCCGCGGCGGCAGCGGCATCGCCCTCCCCCGCGGGAGCCGGCACCCGGGCCTCGCCGTTGGCGGGGCGCCGGGGAGTGGACGGCTGGAGCGCCATACCCCCTGTCGTACGGAACAGTTCGTCGGCCCCCGGCAGACTCACTCGGCGTGACACCGGGCGAGCACCTCCCTGGCGAGCTGGCGATAGGCGGCGGCACCGACGGAGTTGGAGGCGTACGTGGTGATCGGCTCACCGGCGACCGTGGTCTCCGGGAACCGGACCGTGCGCCCGATGACCGTGTGGTACACGTGGTCGTCGAAGGCCTCGACCACACGGGCCAGGACCTCGCGGCTGTGGACCGTGCGCGAGTCGTACATCGTGGCGAGGATCCCGTCGAGCTCCAGCTCCGGGTTGAGCCGCTCCTGGACCTTCTCGATGGTCTCCGTCAGCAGCGCGACACCTCGCAGGGCGAAGAACTCGCACTCCAGGGGCACGATCACCTTGTGGGCGGCCGTCAGCGCGTTCACCGTGAGCAGGCCCAGCGAGGGCTGGCAGTCGATCACGATGAAGTCGTAGTCGGGCAGCAGCGGCTTCAGGGCGCGCTGGAGCGTCGACTCGCGCGCGACCTCGCTCACCAGCTGGACCTCGGCGGCGGACAGGTCGATGTTGCTCGGGAGCAGGTCCATGTTGGGGACCGCCGTCTTCAGGAGCACCTCGTCGGCCGACATGCCCCGCTCCATGAGCAGGTTGTAGACCGTGAGGTCGAGCTCCATCGGATTGACGCCGAGTCCGACCGAGAGCGCGCCCTGGGGGTCGAAGTCGACGAGCAGGACCCGGCGTCCGTATTCCGCGAGAGCCGCACCCAGGTTGATGGTCGACGTCGTCTTGCCGACGCCGCCCTTCTGGTTGCACATCGCGATGATCTTCGCGGGGCCGTGGTCGGTCAGCGGACCCGGGATCGGGAAGTACGGCAGCGGACGCCCGGTCGGGCCGATGCGCTCGCGGCGCTGGCGGGCAGCGTCGGGCGCGAGGGTGGCCGCGTACTCGGGGTCGGGCTCGTACTCCGCGTCGGGGTCGTAGAAGTGCCCGTCGGGCAGTTCGTCGTAGTCGGCGAATTGGTTGTGGGGCGCGCCACTTCCGTCGCCGGCCATGGCGTTCACGTGATGGCCATCCATGCTCTGGTGTGCTGTCTGAGTCAACCCTGAGATCTGGTGACTCTGGTGGGCTGCGAAGGTGCGCACCGCAACGGAGCCGACAGCCTCGAATCCCGCGGGACCCTGGCCCCGTACCGGCATTCCTGGTTGACCACCCCCGGGAGAAAATGTCGACTCATTCACAAGTCGTCTTACCTCCTTGGTGACCAGGAAACTTCTAGACAGGTCAGCGTGGCACCATGCCGACGGTTGGCGACTCTATGGCGTGTCGGTGGTCCGCAGCAACACAATCCGCCGGACCGAGCAGATGTGTCGACAATGAAACAACCCGCTGTCAAGGGCGTACGGCCGTCGCACAGCAGGTTTCACGGGTGTGCGAATCGGGCGAAGGGTTGCGTTCGAGGCGAGTTGACCGAGAGTCGCAAAGTGACCATACACACATCCGGCCGGACCTTTTCGGGCAAGGTCCGGCCGGGTGCGTGCGGTTGACGACTTGTGTTGACGTATCGCCTTTACCAGATAGTGACTTAACCGATCGGGCTTCCGAACGGCTCAGCCGAGCAGCGTTTCGAGCTCCACGTGCTCCAGGCCGTGCGCCTCCGCGACCTCCCGGTAAACCACCTTGCCGTCATGCGTGTTGAGGCCCTTGGCCAGCGCGGCGTCGCGGCGCAGCGCCTCGACCCAGCCCTTGTCGGCGAGTTCGAGGATGTACGGCAGCGTGGCGTTGGTCAGCGCGTAGGTGGAGGTGTTGGGCACCGCGCCCGGCATGTTGGCGACGCAGTAGAAGACCGAGTTGTGGACCGGGAAGGTCGGCTCGGCGTGCGTGGTGGGACGCGAGTCCTCGAAGCAACCGCCCTGGTCGATCGCGATGTCGACAAGGACACTTCCCGGCTTCATCCGGGAGACCAGCTCGTTGGTGACCAGCTTCGGGGCCTTGGCGCCCGGGATGAGGACGGCGCCGATGACGAGGTCGGCCTCAAGGCAGGCCTTCTCCAGCTCCAGGGCGTTGGAGACGACGGTCTGGATCTTCGTACCGAAGATCTTGTCCGCCTCCTTGAGCTTGTTGATGTCCTTGTCGAGCAGGGTCACGTGGAAGCCCATGCCGATGGCGATCTGCGCGGCGTTCCAGCCGGAGACGCCACCGCCGATGACGACGGCACGGCCGGCCAGCACGCCCGGGACGCCGCCCGGCAGCACACCGCGGCCGCCGTTGGCGCGCATCAGGTGGTAGGCGCCGACCTGCGGGGCGAGCCGGCCCGCGACCTCGGACATGGGGGCGAGCAGCGGCAGGGCCCGGGAGGGCAGCTCGACCGTCTCGTAGGCGATCGCCGTGGTGCCGGACTCGACGAGGGCGTCCGTGCACTCCTTGGAGGCGGCCAGGTGCAGGTAGGTGAAGAGCGTCTGGTCCTTGCGGAGGCGGTGGTACTCCTCGGCGATGGGCTCCTTGACCTTGAGCAGCAGGTCGGCCGCGGCCCAGACCTCGTCGGCGGTCGGCAGGATCTGCGCGCCCGCGGCGACGTACTCGCTGTCCGGGATCGACGAGCCGACACCGGCGCCCTGCTCGATGACGACCTGGTGGCCGTGGCGCACCAGCTCCAGCACGCCGGCGGGGGTGATGGCCACCCGGAACTCGTTGTTCTTGACCTCGCGGGGGATGCCGACCTTCACGTCGATCACGGTCCTTGGCTCAGAGGGTGTGGGGCATTACAAGACATACCCAGGCATGCGGGGGCACACCGGGGTACACCGCAGGAGAAGGTGCGGCAGAGCCAGTCTAATGAAGGTGTTCCCGCTGTCTAGCCTTTCATTGCATCAATCTTCAGCGGATGTACTACGGATTTCGCAGGCGTTAGCTCCGTGTTCCGGCTCGAAAGCGTCTTGCTGGGGCTCAGGCTCGGCCGCATCGGACTCCCGAGGCTCCTCCTTCAGCATCCGCTCGGCCGCGCCGCGGTGCAGCTGCGCGGCCGATGAATCACCGAGGCGGTCCAGGGTGTCGGCGAGCCGCAGATGCAGGGCCCCCTGCAGCCGTACGTCCTCGGCGCGCCGCGCCCACTCCACCGCCTCCTGGCAGGTGCGCAGCGACTCCTCGGGCCGTCCGGCGTACTCCTGGACCCGCGCCAGCTCGCTCAACGCCCGTGCGTGCCCGGCGACATCGCCGTTCTTGCGGTGCCCGGCGATGGCGGCCCGCCAGCTGCGCAGCGCGTCGCCGTACCGGCCCGCATAGGTGTGCGCCTCGCCGATACGGCCGTACAGCCGGGCGGCGTCGGGCCGCTCGCCCCGGGCCAGCCGCTGGACCAGGGCACGGCCGAACCAGTCGGCGGCCCGGTCGTAGTCCCCGAGCTCCAGATGGGCGCCGCCTACGGATTCCATCGCGCGGCCGGTCGCATACGGGTCATTCGCTTCCCACCCGGCGTCCAGCGCGGCCCGGAACCGCACCAGCGCCTCCCGGGTACGTCCCGTCCGGGCGTCGAGATCGCCGAGGTTCAGCAGGGCGGCGGCCTTCTCGCGGGGCAGGTGTCGGCGCTCGGCCACGTCGAGGACGAGCCCGTGGATGTCGTACAGGTCAGCGGCGGCCGCCTGGGTACCGAAGTGCGCGACCATCGCCCTGACCAGCTGGGACATCAGACGGCGGGCGAGGGTGTCCAGCTCCCCGTCGGCGACCGCGGCACGGGCCGAGGCGAGCAGGGCGGGCCGGCGGATGCTGAGCCAGTCGGCGGCCGCCCGCGGGTTGGGGAAGCGCAGGGCCTGGGGCATGCCGAGGAGCTTCTGGCGGATCTCGGGGCTGTCGGTCTCGGTGATCGCCCGGCAGGACTGGAGCAGCCGTACGGTCCGCTCCAGCATCCGGGCGCGGGCGAGCTGGAGCTCGGCGGGGCGGTCCTGGGTCTCGGTGAGGGCCCTCAGGAACCGGTGCAGACACGCCGGGACCTCGTACTGCGGCAACGGCGAGTCCACGGTGCGCAACAGGCCGATGGCGACGATGTCGTCCAGGGTGGCGCGGGCACCGTCCACCGAGCAGCCGGCCAGCGCGGAGGCGGTGTGCGGGTCGACGAGGCCGCCCGGGGCGAGGGTGAGCAACCGCAGCATCCGGGCGGCGGGCGTCGGCAGGGCGCCGTAGACGAGGCGGAAGACCCGGCCGAGCGGTGTGCCCTCCTCGCCCTCGGCACGCAGTTGCTTGGCGAAGTCGGAGACGGCCACCTTGGGACGGGCGGCGAGCCAGCCGCCGGCCAGCGTCAGCGCGGCCGGATGGCCCTGGCACTCCTCGACGAGGCCCTCGGCGGCCCGCGGATCGACGGTGATCCGGACCGAGCCGGCATGCCGGGACAGCAGTTCCACCGCCGACTTGGTGTCGAGCCCGCCGAGCGTGCAGGGCCGCACGTCCGAGATCCCGGTCAGCGGGCCGTCGGACACGGCTACGGCCAGGCACTCCGGGGCGTCCGGCAGCAGGGCGTCGACCTGCTCGGCCGTGGCCGCGTCGTCGAGCAGGAGCAGGACCCGGCGGCCGGCGAGGGCCTCGCGGAGCGCCGCCGTCAGGTCGTCCTCGGCGGCGCCGGCGGGGGTCGGCCGGTCCAGGGCGGTGAGCAGGGCGCGGGCGGTGCGCGCGACGGGGACGGGGGTGCCGTCGGGCTCGCTCAGGCGGGCGCGCAGCACACCGTCCGCGTAACGGTCCGCCACCTGCCGTACGAGTTCCTCGGCGAGCGCCGTGCGGCCCGAGCCGGGGCGGCCCGCGATGAGCAGCACGCGCGCGCGTGGCACCTTGCGGCCGGAGAGGGTGTCCAGGCCCGCGCGCTCGATGTCGGCGCGCAGCTCCTTCAATTCGCGGGTGCGGCCCAGGAATTGGTGCGCGGCGGAAGCCTGGGCGAACACCTGCACGCCGCCTGTGTCCACGACCTGATCCGTCACGGGGCCACACTCCCGTCCCACCACGCGCGCAAGCCCGCCGGGACTCCGGTTCGGGCGTTTCCCGAGCCTAGTTCACGCTCTGCGACGATCCGGGCGCAGCACGGCGGACACATCCCCCGACCGGATCAGCAGATGGTAGGACCGGCACCGTCAAAGGGGCGTCACGGCAACGCCCCTCAGGGGCGCGGGGAACCGCGCGACAAGCCACAACGGCGTCGCAGCCAGCAGATCACCGCACCCCTACGGCGCATCCGCACCGCGCTTCCAGCGGAGCGCTACGCCTCGAAGGGCCGCGCGGGCCACTCCACATCCGCCGACCGCAGCCCGTCAAGCCCGCCGGAGGCACGCGCGGCGACCAGCGACAGGACGCCCACGACGAGGCAGTTGTTGTGCAGCTCGCCCGCGAGGACGCTCCGGACCAGTTCGTCGACCGGCACGCGCGCGTGCTCCATGTCGGCCTCCTCGTCCTCCACCTCGAAGCGGTCGCCGTCCGCCTCGGACAGGCCACGGGCGAGGAAGATGCGCACGGCCTCGTCGCAACCGCCGGGGGTCGTGTAGACATCCGTCAGCACCCGCCAGTCCTCGGCCTTGACGTGCGCCTCCTCGTACAGCTCACGCTGCGCGGCGTGCAGCGGGTTCTCGCCCGGGATGTCGAGCAGCCCGGCCGGGATCTCCCACAGCTTCTCGCGCACGGGGTGGCGGTACTGCTTGATGAGCAGGACGCGGTCCTCGTCGTCCAGGGCGAGGACGGCGACGGAGCCCGGGTGGACCTGGTAGTCGCGTCGCACCACCGAGCCGTCGGGCATGACCACGTCGTCCGTGCGGACGGAGGTCTTGTTGCCCACGAAGGGGGTGTCCGTCGCCCGGATCTCCCACTCCTCGGGGGTGTCCTTGATCGTCATGCCCTGCCCTTCCACGTGCGCAAACGAAAACCGGGGTGCCCACCTTTGAAGGTTTGCACCCCGGCCACCGTACAACTGTCGTGCTACTTCGAATTCCTGCCGACGCCCTCGCCCTGCTGGGGTGCGCCCTCAGCCCGCTGGCGCTCGACGGACGCCTTCACCAGCCCGGCGAAGAGCGGGTGCGGACGCGTCGGGCGCGAGCGCAGTTCGGGGTGGGCCTGCGTGGCCACCAGGTAAGGGTGGACCTCGCGCGGGTACTCCACGTACTCCACGAGCTTGCCGTCGGGCGACGTGCCGGAGAACAGGATGCCGGCCTTCTTCTCCAGCTCCGCGCGGTAGGCGTTGTTCACCTCGTACCGGTGACGGTGCCGCTCCTCGACGTACTCCTTGCCGTCGTACACCTCACGCACGATCGAGCCCTCGGCCAGCTTGGCCGGGTACATGCCCAGCCGCATGGTGCCGCCCATGTCACCCTCGCCGGCGACGATGTCGAGCTGCTCGGCCATGGTGGAGATGACCGGGTGGCCGGTGGCCGGGTCGAACTCGGTGGAGTTGGCGTCGCCGATGTCGGCCAGGTTGCGGGCCGCCTCGATCACGATGCACTGGAGGCCGAGGCACAGACCGAGCAGCGGGATCCGGTTCTCACGGGCGTACTTGATCGCGCCGACCTTGCCGAGGACGCCGCGGTCGCCGAAGCCGCCCGGGATGCAGATGCCGTCGACGTCGGCGAGCTGCTGCTTGGCGCCGGCCGGGGTCTTGCAGTCGTCGGACGTGACCCACTTGATCTTGACGCGGGCCCTGTTGGCGAAGCCGCCGGCCCGCAGCGCCTCGGTGACCGAGAGGTAGGCGTCGGGCAGGTCGATGTACTTGCCGACCAGCGCGAGGGTGATCTCGTGGTCGGGGTTGTGGACGCGGTCGAGCAGGTCGTCCCAGGTCGTCCAGTCAACGTCGCGGAACGGCAGGTCCAGCTTGCGGACGACGTAGGCGTCCAGACCCTCGCCGTGCACGGTCTTCGGGATGTCGTAGATGGAGCGGGCGTCGGGGCACGCGACAACAGCGGCCTCGTCGACGTCGCACATCAGGCTGATCTTCCGCTTGATCGCGGTCGGCACCTCGCGGTCGCAGCGCAGCACGATCGCGTCTGGCTGGATACCGATGTTGCGCAGAGCCGCAACCGAGTGCTGGGTCGGCTTCGTCTTCAGCTCTCCCGAGGGGCCGATGTACGGCAGGAGCGAGATGTGGACGACGAAGACGTTGTCACGACCGACCTCGTGACGGACCTGGCGGACGGTCTCCAGGAACGGCAGCGACTCGATGTCGCCGACCGTGCCGCCGACCTCCGTGATCACGACGTCGACCTCGTCCGTCGCCATGCGGCGGATGCGGTGCTTGATCTCGTTGGTGATGTGCGGGATGACCTGCACGGTGTCGCCGAGGTACTCGCCGCGCCGCTCCTTGGCGATCACGGTGTTGTACACCTGGCCGGTGGTGACGTTCGCCGAGCCGTCCAGGTCGCGGTCGAGGAAGCGCTCGTAGTGGCCGATGTCCAGGTCGGTCTCGGCGCCGTCGTTGGTGACGAACACCTCGCCGTGCTGGAAGGGGTTCATCGTGCCAGGGTCGACATTGAGGTACGGGTCGAGTTTCTGCATCACGACGCGCAGACCCCGCGCCTTGAGGAGCATGCCGAGGCTGGAGGCCGTCAGGCCCTTGCCGAGCGAGGAGGCGACACCCCCGGTGACGAAGATGTGCTTGGTCGTCGTGGATTTTGGCATGGCCAAGAGGGGGCTCCCGTGGTCGCGATCTTGAAGTGCGGTTCGGGGGTCTTCACGCCCACCGGTCCACGGGCTACCAGGGTATCAGCGACTAGGACCGATGGCTTCCGGCCACGCTCCGCACACGAGTCGGCACGGATCCGCACGTCCCACCGATTTCCCACCCATCACTCACCCGCTGCTCACCCGTTCGGCCGACCCGGGTTGCCCGGAGCGGCACGCAGATCATCTACGTGCGTCGTATCCTGCTCGGACATTCGCTGCCGGGCCCGGCCGGTAACACGGCACCACCCCTCGCCCGTAACCACCGGAACAACGAGAGCTCGTCAGTTCGTTGAGCAGAGATTGTCGGGAAGAGACTGTCGTTTTGCCTCACGGCCGAGACGGCTGCTTTGCTTCACCGCTCAACGACGCATTACAAAACCCACCCCTTGACCGCACTAAGCGAGAGCCCCCTTGCCAGAAGAGGGGGCGACGTGGCCGTTCGACTGGAGTTGCACGTGGCCGGGCGCATCGAAGACTACGCACTCATCGGAGACATGCAGACAGCGGCGCTGGTCTGCCGGGACGGCACAGTGGACTGGCTGTGCCTGCCCCGCTTCGACTCGCATGCCATCTTCGCCGGGCTGCTGGGCACCGAGGAACACGGCTTCTGGCGGCTCGGCCCCGCCCACGCCTCCGACGCCCCGCCGCCCACCGCGGCCCGGCGCAGCTACCGCGGCGACTCGCTGATCCTGGAGTCCGAGTGGGACACGCCGCGCGGCACGGTCCGGGTGATCGACTTCATGCCCCCGCGTGACGGCGCGCCGCAGCTGATCCGGATCGTGGAGGGCGTCTCGGGCCGGGTGCCGATGCGCTCGGCGCTCCGGATGCGTTTCTCGTACGGGCGGGTCGTGCCGTGGGTGCACAAGCACGAGGGCCGTACGGTCGCCGTCGCCGGTCCGGACTCGGTGTGGTTCGACGCGGAGACCGAGACCTACGGCAAGTCGCTGACGACGTACTCGGACTTCACGGTCGCCCCGGGTGAGCGGATCGCCTTCACCATCTCCTGGGAGCCCTCGCACAAGCAGCCGCCCGCGCTGCCGGAGCCGGAGCAGTCGCTGGCGGCGACGGAGGACTTCTGGCGCGAGTGGGTCGAGCACTGCACGTACCACGGCCCGTACCGCGAGGCGGTGATCCGCTCGCTGATCACGCTGAAGGCGCTGACGTACGCCCCGACCGGCGGCATCGTCGCGGCGCCCACCACCTCCCTGCCGGAGGACATCGGCGGCGTCCGCAACTGGGACTACCGCTACACCTGGCTGCGCGACGCGGCCATCACCCTGTCCTCGCTGCTGCGCACCGGCTACCGCGAGGAGGCCCGCGCCTGGCGCGAGTGGCTGCTGCGGGCGGTCGCGGGCGACCCGGAGAACCTGCAGATCATGTACGGCATCGCCGGCGAGCGCGAGCTGGGCGAGGCCGAGCTGGACTGGCTGCCCGGCTATGAGACCTCCGCACCCGTCCGGGTCGGCAACGGCGCCGCGCACCAGCTCCAGCTGGACGTGTACGGCGAGGTCACCGAGGCCCTGCACCTGGCCCATATGACGGGCCTGGCCCGCAACGACTACGCCTCGCTGCTCCAGCTCAAGCTCATCCGCTACCTGGAGGACCACTGGGACGAGCCGGACGAGGGCATCTGGGAGGTGCGCGGCCCGCGCCGCCACTTCGTGCACTCCAAGGTGATGGCCTGGGTCGCCGTCGACCGCACCATCAAGCTCATCGAGTCCGGCGACGCCGACGGCCCGCTGGAGCGGTGGCGCGAGCTGCGCGACGACATCCACCGGGACGTGTGCGAGAAGGGCTACGACAAGGAACGCAACACCTTCACGCAGTCGTACGGCTCGAAGGAGCTGGACGCCTCGCTGCTGCTGATCCCGCAGATGGGCTTCCTGCCGCCGGACGACAAGCGCGTCATCGGCACCATCGAGGCGATCCAGCGCGAGCTGTCCACCTCGGACGGGTTCATCCTGCGCTACCCGACGCAGGGCGACGACGAGGGCGTCGACGGCCTCCCCGGCGACGAGGGGGCCTTCCTCGCCTGCTCGTTCTGGATGGCGGACGACCTGGCGATGATCGGCCGCGTCGACGAGGCCCGCAAGCTGTTCGAGAAGCTGCTGTCGCTGCGCAACGACCTCGGTCTGCTCGCCGAGGAGTGGGACCCGCGCCTCCAGCGCCAGGTCGGCAACTTCCCGCAGGCCTTCAGCCACGTTCCGCTGATCGACACGGCGCTGCGGCTGACGGCGTCGGGGGCCTACGGCGGCTGAACAGGTGTAGGTTTCCAAATCCCGTGGCCACTTTCCATGATCGATGGCCACCGCGTGGCCAAAAGGCCACGGGAATGGAAACCATGCTCCGTGGACGAGTAGTTCCCCTCTTCGTGTAAAGGACCTCCCCGGTCGGCGTCTCCACTTCTGGCCGGGGCAGGACCCCAGCGTTCGGTGGCTAGTGAGGCCGCTCGGAAATCGCGGGGTTGGTGGGGTCCGATGGGTGCAGCTGTTGCCGCGCCGGTACGGCTGAGTGTCCGGCGTGATGACGGGGCCGTTGTGGAGGACCTGGAGTGGCAGTTGGTGCCGCTCGGGCTGCTGCGGGAGGCGCGGCCGTGGCGGACGTTCCGCTGGTTCAAGGGGCAGCAGCACTACTCGGGCACCTACTGGTCGGCCACCATGGGCGACCACGTCATCTACGAGTCGCGGCTTGAGCTGAGGCGGCTGCTGTTCGCCGACTTCGCCCCGGAGGTGCGGCACATCGTCGCCCAGCCGTCAAGGCCGGAATCGATGGCAAGGTCCGCAAGCACATCCCGGACTATCTGCTGCTGACGGACGACGGTCCGGTGGTCGTGGACGTCAAGCCGCGGCACCGGCTTGAGAAGCCGGAGGTTGCCGTCACCCTCGACTGGACCCGGGAGGCGGTCACGTCGCGTGGGTGGCGGTACGAGGTATGGAGCGAGCCCGATCCGCACGTACTGGAGAACGTCCGGTTCCTGGCCGGCTACCGCCGCTCCTGGCTGTTGGACCCTGATTTGATCGCCACGCTGAGGGCCGCAGATCTGGACGAAATGCCGCTGGGCGATGCCTTCCGGCTGCTGCCACAGTCTCCCCGGCCGCTGGTGAAGTCCGCAGTGCTGCACCTCCTGTGGTCCGGCCATGTGACGACCGCGCTGGACCGGCCGCTGAGCGCGGGGCACGTGCTGCGGAGGGCCGCATGAGCGGGGCGGGGACGAAGCTGGGTGTAGGGACGCACCTCCGGCTGGACGGCGAGACGGTCGAAGTGGTGGAGTTCGCCAGCCTGGCCACGGGCATGGAGGTCGTCCTCAAGGACGGCCGTGACCGGCTGGCCCGGATGTCGCTGCGTGAGCTGCTGACCTCCGATCGCGCCGAGCTGATCCACGACAGGGCGGGCCCGTCGTCCACCGACGACGAGGACCTCGCGGCCGTCGTGCTGAACCGGCTGACCAAGGAGGAGAAGGAGGAAGTCCTGGAGCGGGCTGAGCATGTCCGGGAGATGCTGACGGGCTACCGCTCCGGCAGTGAGGACCTTCCGCGGCCCGACGAGCCACGGCCTCAGTACGCCCCTGGCCTGCCGCTGAAGGCCCGGTACAAGGCCAAGGCGGCGGAACTGGGGGTGTCCGCCCGGTCGACGCGCCGGTGGGCACAGGCCTTCCGCGAGCACGGCGAGGCTGGTCTGGTTCCGAGGGCGGCACGGGCGAACGGCGGACTGAGCAATGCCGATCCGCGCTGGGTCGAGGCCGCGGAGGAGGTGCTGAACGAGTACGAGGAGGAGTCACGGCCCTCCGTGAAGGTGGTGCTGGAGGAAGTCGAGGCTCGCGTCAAGATCAAATTCAAGCTGGTCAAGGTGCCGGTGCCGCCGCAGACAACGGCCTATCGGTGGATGCAGTAGCTAGAGCGTCGCCATCCGACATTCCGGTTGAGTACGCAGCGCAACCGGGACATCGCCAACCGCCCCCGAGGCGTCTACGGGAAGCTGCGGCCCACGCGGCCAGGCGAGTACGTGCTGATGGCCCCGGCGCGGATGGCCGCGCGGCAGTTGCTCGTCATCACGGTCCTCCGTTCAGCCTCGCAGTCGCCACTGACAGCCGGGTCCGTTCGCATCAGCTACGGAACCCGCACCGGGTCAAGTCCCAGACCCTCAGACGCCAAATTCAGAAATTCCGGTGCTGAGCGGTCTGAAGTAGCAGGAGTGGGCATCTCTTGCGCGAGTGGGCCGCTCAGGCGGATACGAGGACGATGCACTTCTGCTCGTACAGCTTCGTTATGACTTCTTCCCATCGTTCACGACGGGGGCGGGACCAGCACAAAGCCCATGCTGGGGCGTCGGCCGTCCGGATCACTGCGGCGAGAGAGTCGAGGATCGTCAATACGCGCGGAACACCGAGGGGAACCTTGCCCCCGACATGCGCTCGATCAATCTCGTCTTGGCCGCGCTCGGCGTCTTGGTTTCGGAACCGCGTCAGCGCGTCCTCACTGCGCAATACGCCGTTTTGGTGGGTCAGCAGGTGCCGCAGCTCCCTGGCCCATGACACCTCGTCGGTCTCGACTTCAGTTCCGAGTACCTTGTGTGAACTGACCAGGGTCTTCCATCCCGGCGACTCGAACTTCGGCGGGGTGGCCAGTTTGATGGTGTGCTGCTTTCCGTCGAGGATGAGGGCCGAGCCAAGGGCTTCCTCTAGGGCCTTCTCCAGGTACACCTCGAACGCGGTGACCGCGTTCTTGACGACCGATGCTTCGGTAATCCAGGCGTAGGAGTGAGGCCAGAGTCCGTCGACGGCGTCCTCAAAGATGTCAAGGTGCTCGTCTCCGTAGTGCCGGTCTGGGTCGAAGCGTGCGGCGAAGGACTCCTCAGCTTCGTTCCAGGTCTGCTGGTAGGCCTTGTCCGACCACTGGGTGGATAGCCGGAGGAAGGCACGGTTCTCCCGATCGTTCCACTTCCAGTCATCGAACGCCCGGCTGACTGTGCCGCTGTCCTCGTTCCATGTCATGGATCGAGAGTAGAGAGCCAACCTCCGCCGCCCCAGGGGGTTTTCACAGCAGGTGCGACTCCCCCGAACAGACGATCTGGTCGCGGGCGACCTGGCGACGTGCCCGGATGGTTGGTACTTCGACGCGGCCGAGCACGCCGGTGCCAGCGCAGTATCCGCCCGCCACCTGCACAGCATCGGCCGGTCCCGCCATGCCGGTACGCATTCACGGATGTCCTCGCCGTGCGCAGGCCCGCTTCGACCGGGTCAAGGTCATGGGTCCCCATCGGCCGGCCGGCAGGGTGCCGTCGCGGCCATCAGCCGCTGGACGAGGCCGCCCGAATCGACTCCACCTTGTTCGCCTTCCCGACGACATGGCGGCGACGTGTTGGGGGGCCTCATGCCCGAAGCGGCCGGTCCCTGATCGACAACGACTCGGCAGTGACCCGGTAGCTCAGCTCGGCAGCGCCTCAGTTTGTCGCCCGTAGCGTGCCACGGCGACCACTCACGGGTGCGGTGGTTTCAGGAGTGCGCGGAAAAAGGTGGTGAGTACGGCCCGAGCGCGGTCTCGGTCGCGGAGTTCGTCATGGCCGAAGCGGAAGACTTCGTAGCCGCGGAGCTTCAGGTCTCGATCGCCAGCCATGGTCGCGGCGTACTTCGCGCTGTCGGGTTCGGTTCCACCGTCGCGGGTGTAGTGCTGCATGCCGTCGACTTCCAGCACGACGCGGCGGTTGCCCTGTAGCAGCATGAGGAAGTCCATACGCAGGTTCTGTAGGGCACGCGCGCCGCGTTCGCGGACAGTCTTGGGGTCCCAGTGCACCCATATCTCTGGCAGCAGAGCGGGTACGTCGCCCAGGTTGTCCTTGTAGATGTTGTGGTAGAGCCAGAACAGGTTGTTCTGCCTCGGGGACTCGCGAGGCAGGGACGCTTGCATGCGGCCGTACAGGGACAGGTTGGCTTCTGCGTGGTCGGTGATGTTGCGGGTCTCCTGCCACCAGGTCAGCAGGTCGCGCCAGAGCAGACCGTCCTTGCCGACGGCGTGGTCGTAGACCAGGACCTGGTCGGCGCGTTCGGCGACCTCGATGTCATTGTCGAAGGCGCTGGTAAAGCGGATATCTGGTTTTCCCAGGGTGGCGAAGATGAGGCTGCGCGGCCGACGGGTGGTCCCTCGCCCAAGCTGGACGAGGTGGAACAGGGGATAGCCGTCGGCCTCCCCCTCCTGCCGGAGCTGCGCGCCAATGGGCCGCAGGTGATGGTTGGCCAGCTCCACGAAGCCACGTTGTGCCTGCTCGTCGGGTAGAACAGCAGGGGCGGCAAGACCCTCAAGGAAGCGTCCGAAGCGAGGGTGAGGGGCCTCGAAAGCTCCGAGTTGCTCGAACAGGTGCTCGGTCGACCAGTCATCCCGAAATCTGACCACATGGCGTCGGATGTCATCGTGCAAGGTGCCGAGGTGGGGACCCCAAACGTTGGATTCGTCCTCGCCCAAGTCCCACAGCTGGCCGAGCAGAGCCAGAAACCGGTCCGGATACATCAGGTGATCAGTAAGGTCGAACTCCTTGGCCAGCTCGCGCCTCGTACGGCCGGGAATCTCTACATGGTGGCGTCCGAGCCACACGACATCCTGGAGGTCATTGCGTTCGGGCGCGATGAGCGCCTCATTGTCGAGGATGGCCTCCGCAACCTGCACCAGGCGGCTATCCGGGCAGTCCCGCAGACTCGCGGTCAGGCGCTCATGCGGCCGTGGGCGGCGATCGAGGGAGCAGCATGCAAAGGAGGCCCCCCTTGTCCGCGGTCTGACGGCGGCCGGTAGCGGGCGTGGTCAAGGGGAAAGCAGCGGTGGTCAGGGCGGTAGACGACCTGGACAAGGGGTCATGGTCGAGCTCGCGGTCAGGCCGACCACGCTGGACAAGGGAGCCAGGTTTGGCCCTGGCAGCTCGATACTGGCCGATAGTCTGCCCGGCATGAGTGACGGCATCGCGTGGACAGGCGCACACACCACGCCTCTACATCGGCCGTGCCCGGCATGCTCAGCGGCATCTCGCTGACCCTGGCCCGAGGCATGGAGAGGGACGAGTCCCTCATCAACTTGGACGCCGACCTCGACGAGCTGGCCGCGCGCACCCCGGGCAGGGAGCTGCGCGCACCGGCCGGGCAGCTGGGGCAACCCTTCCCCTCCCTTCAACCGCGGTGAGTGGACGTACAGCGGTGGCCGCGTCGGTACGGCTGAGTGTCCGGAGGGGCGGCGGGGCTGCGGTGGAGGACCTGGAGTGGCCTTCGTCGCCGCTCGGGCTGCCTCGGCGGCCCCGCCGTGGCAGACATCCGCTGGAGTGGGCGGTGAAGCCAAGCGGCTCTCCCGGAATCGAGAGGGGCATCCCAGCTATCGCGAGGCAGTGAGGGGCTGGCTGTTACAGCCTGGCACCGACCCAGCTGGGCCTTTCACACAGCCTCCGGCACAGGGCAGGGCCGGGCCGCTTGAGCGCCTCGGAAGGAGGTGGCTATCGTCTTGTGCAGAGCTGAGACACCATTCTCTCTGACCAGGCATCCCGGGAGGCTCCCCTGACCGTCAAGAATGAGGAACAGGGTGCCGGGCGCAGCATGCGCCGCGACGCGGTACGCAATCGGCGCAAGCTCTTGGAGGCCGCCGGGGAGACGCTCAGGACGGAACCGGGCGCTGTGACGATGGCAGTCATCGCGGAGCGCGCCAGCCTGTCGCCGGCCACGGCCTACAGGTACTTCCCGTCCGTCGAGGAGGTC
The DNA here is from genome assembly GCF_001270495.1 of Streptomyces viridochromogenes. Taxonomy (GTDB): domain Bacteria; phylum Actinomycetota; class Actinomycetes; order Streptomycetales; family Streptomycetaceae; genus Streptomyces; species Streptomyces viridochromogenes_A. Next base: position 39,751 of record NZ_LGUR01000025.1, on the reverse strand, counting down.
GTCAAGGCCTATCTGCTCGGCGTCATCGTCCAACTGCGCAACTACAGCCACGACTGCCCCAAGACCGGTCCGGCCCTTTTCGAGGATGTGAGCCAGGAATGGGCCCGCCTGGTGCGAAGCTACGGCCCCGCAATGGTGCAGATCCGCTCACGCACCGGCTTCCTCACCCGCCTGCGCAACAACGACGAGGTGATCACCCCGGTCCGGGACGCTTGGGAACGCCCCATTCGCACCGTGATGCGACATCTGGACGTACCCGATGAGCATTTCGATCATGCGCTGTTCCTGTGCAACGCCATGTTCGACCCACGCGAGATCCTGGACCTGATCAGCACCGGCCTCACGGAGGAGACGGCGATCAGTCGCATGACCGGGGCCTACTACGGCGCTCTCCAGGGCTGGGCCCGGGCCTGAAGCAGGCATCTCGCAGCCGGTGAGCGGCGGCTCCGCACCACGGAGTCGCCGCTCGAGCGTTCCGGCGATCACGCACCGCTACGCCCCTGCCGACATCGGTGCGCTTCAGGCATACCCATCACCTGATCATCCGTCCTACCGGAGTCCGGTCCGCTCGACCGCGACACGACCCTTGAACCACCTCATCACGATGTGAGAATCTACTCGCACTTTATCTCTCTCGTGACTCCATGGAGACCGGATGAGCGCGCTTCCCTCCCCAACGGCCGTTTCCCTTCCGGAACGCATCAGGGCAGCCTCGAGGCGGCCGAAGACACTGGGCGGTGCCGTCCCCGACGCCATCTCGCTGGCCATGGGGGAACCCGACAGCGACACGCCGGCACCTGTAATAGAGGCAGCCGTCCGAGCATTGCGGGCGGGCCGCACCCGGTATTCGCAGATCACCGGTTCGCCGGACCTCCGCCAGGAGACGGCATCCCACCTGGCACGATTCCACGGTGAAGGGATCGATCCCGCGAACATCGTCGTCACTCACGGCGGCAGCGCCGGCCTCGCGGCCACCGTTCTCGGTCTGCTGAATCCCGGTGACCGGGTCCTGCTCCCGGAGCCGACCTACTCCTTGTACGCGGATCATGTGGCGATGGCAGGAGGCGAGTCCACCTGGATCCCCACGCGCTCCGACGGCTCCCTCGACCTGAGCAGAATCGCCGAGGCTGCCCCAGGCGCCCGCATGCTCATCCTGTGCAACCCCGTGAACCCCACCGGAATGGTGTTCTCGAAGTCAGAAATCGAGGGAATCGGCGCAATCCTCAGCGACCATCCTCACCTCTATCTGGTGTCGGACGAGGCATACAGCGACATCGTCTTCGACGACCTGGAGTTCACGTCGGCATTGACCCTGGCCTCCGTTCGGGAGCGGGTGATACTCGCCGGCACCTTCTCCAAGTCGTACGCGATGACCGGTTGGCGGATCGGCTTCGTCTTCGCCGCTGTCGAGCTGGCGGAAAAGATCAACCTCGTTCACCGGACCGTCAACGGTCCTCTCAATACATTTGTGCAGGACGCAGCCATCGAGGCACTCCACACACCCGACACCGACCTGCGGGACCTCTCGGCGCGCTACCAGCGCCGACGGGACCTGGTCATGCGACACCTCGACGATCTCGATGCGGTGAGCGTCGTACGGCCCCTCGGAGCGTTCTACGCCTTCCCCCAGGTCAATAGCGCCCTGTCCTCCGTTGAGCTCGTCCAGCGACTGGCCGAGGGAGGCGTCCTCGCACGGGCAGGCTCCGAATTCGGCCCTTCGGGCGAAGGCCACGTGCGCTTGTCCTTCGCCACCGACGAAGCCTCACTCGAAGAGGGAATGCGACGCTTCGCGCAAGTCATCAAGACTCTGTAGCCGGTCCGCTTCAATGCGAAAATGTAACGCCTGCCGTCGTTGACATCAGGCGATCAAGAACAGGCACAAGGTTGCCGAGAGTTCTTGCTTCGAGCTGCCTCGATGGATCCCGGAGAGCAGCTGCCTTCGGCATGCCCCGATTCATGCGGGCCTCAGAAGTCTCAAACATGTTACGGATTACCCGGGACGGTTGATCCCGCCTGTCCATGGCGCTCTCGGAGGCGTCCGCGGCACCTGAGTCAAACATCGCATTAACGCGGCCGGTAAAACTCTTCACTGTGAGCCGACGAGAAAGTATTGACAGGCGGCCCACCGAGTCTCATAGTCAACGCAACTGAGAGGAGCTTCGCACTTTGCTGCGAGCCCTCTCGGTCACATCCAAGCGCGTCGGACCTCGGACGGCACCCTGTTGAGGGCCCCACTGCCCGGAACGACTCCGTGCGCGACACCTTGCTCGCAGATCAACCGGCACGCTCCCCGCGAAGGACGGCCGGCGGAAGGAGTTTCCATGACTTCACGGTGGGTCAGAAGGGTTGGGGTCACGCTGGCCGTCGCCTCGCTCGTCACGCTCAGTGCCTGTGGTTCAGGCGACTCGGGCGATTCCGGAGCCGACGGTAAGGCGGTGACGGTGGAGTTCTGGGGATCGGCGGTCGGCCTCGACAAGCCCGTGGCTTTGTGGAACGAGTCCCACCCTGACATCAAGGTGAAGTACAGCCAGATCCCCGCGGGCAGCATCGGCGGCTACGCCAAGATGCAGAATGCGGTCAAGGCCGGCAACGCACCCTGTCTCGGTCAGGTGGGCTACGACACCCTGTCGAACTTCATCGCCACCGGCGCGTTGGAGGACATCTCCGAGTACGCCGACGCCAGCAAGGACAAGTTCGTTCCGTGGACCTGGCAGATGTCCAGCGTCGGCGACCGTGTGTTCGGCATCCCGGTCGACACCGGCCCGATGGCGCTGTACTACCGCACGGACCTCTTCAAGAAGTACAAGATCTCGCCCCCGAAGACCTGGGACGACTTCGCCGCGGCGGCGAAGAAGGTGCACACCGCCGATCCTTCGGCCTACCTCACGACCACGCCGCAGGACGCCTATGACCTGGGGGCGCTGACCTGGCAGGCCGGAGGCAAGTGGTTCGGTACCGCCGACGACCGGTGGCAGGTAACCATCGACAACCCGCAGACGAGCAAGGTCGCACAGTACTGGCAGGGCCTGCTGGACAAGAAGCTGGTCACCAGCGAGCCGATGCTGGACACCGCCTGGTTCAAGAAGGTGCAGGACGGGCAGCTGCTGTCACTGGTCAGCGCCGTGTGGGCGGCACCGCTGATCTCCAAGAACCTGCCCGAGCTGTCCGGCAAGTGGGCCGTGGCGCCCATGCCGCAGTGGACCGACGGGCAGCAGGCCGCCGGCAACCGCGGCGGCTCGGCGACCGTGGTCCTCAAGGGGTGCGAACACTCCAAGGAAGCCACGGAATTCGCGACCTGGATGAGCACCGACAGCGACAGTGTCACGAACCTGATCAAGGACACGGGCATCTACCCGGCCTCGACGAGCGGACAGAAGCTGCCTGCCGTGGACCAGCCGTCGGAGTACTTCGGCGGACAGAACATCTACGACGTGTTCAAGACGGCGGCCGCGAACACGAGCACCGGCTGGGTGTGGGGCCCGACGATGAGCCAGGTCCAGTCCGACATGAAGGACGGGCTCAAGAAGGCCGGAGCCGGGCAGGGCACGATCCCGGATGCCGTGACCTCCGTCCAGGGCAGCACCGTCGCCACCATGAAGGGCCAGGGGCTGAGCGTCGGGAACTGACGCGCACGCGGTGAAGCGACACCCGGGGGCCCGGCACCCCTCCCCGGCCTGCCGGGCCCCCGCGCCGCGGTCCTGCACCGCCCCGTATGTCCCGAAGGGGCGGCGCGCCCCGGCCCCTGCCGCCGCCGTATGCCGCATCTTGACCATCACCAGCCCCGATGAGTCCGCACGGCCCGTGGCTTCGGGACGCGGACCACATCACGGATCTAGGGAGCAGCCATGGCGACAGACACACCTGGCGCCGAGTTCGCCCGCCCCGGCGCGGGCTCGACCGCACAACGTGCCGCAGGACGTCGGCACACTCGTTCCGCCGTCCTCTTCCTGGCCCCCTTCGGGCTGCTGTTCACCGCCATGTTGCTCGCACCGATCTGCTACGCGGTGTACCAGAGCTTCTTCAGGACGAACCGCAGCGGCCTGGGACTGGGGCCCTCGACGACCGTCTTCGCCGGTCTCGACAACTATGTGACAGCCCTGCACGACAGCCGCTTCATGTCGTCGTTCCTGCGGGTGTTCACCCTCGGCATCGTGCAGGTTCCGGTGATGCTGGGGATGGCGCTCCTTCTGGCGCTGCTCCTGGACTCGCGCGCCGCCGTGTTCAAGAAGGCCTTCCGGCAGATCTACTTCATGCCCTACGCACTGCCGGGCGTGATCGCGGCGATCATGTGGTCCTTCCTGTACGCACCGAGCGTCAGCCCGTTCACCGCCGTGTTGCGGCACGTCGGGCTCGAAGTGAACTTCCTGTCCGACCACCTGGTGCTCGCCTCGATCGGCAACATGATGACCTGGGCGTGGACCGGCTTCAACATGCTGATCATCTACTCGGCGTTGCAGGCGATCCCGGGCGAACTCACCGAGGCCGCGGTGATGGACGGCTGCTCCGGTTGGCGCGTGGCTTGGCACGTGAAGATCCCCGCGGTTCGGCCGGCGCTGATCCTCACCACGGTGTTCTCCATCATCGGCACCGCCCAGCTGTTCAACGAGCCCGCGGTTCTGAGTCAGGTCGCCCCGACCGTCTCCCCCACCTACACGCCGATCCTGGCCACACAGCAGTCGGCGGACGTCAACAACTACAACTACGCGGCCACCCAGTCGGTCATTCTCGCCCTGCTGACCTTCGTGCTGTCGTTCGGCTTCCTCAAGTTCACCCAGCGGAAGGGCACCTTCGCATGACGACTGTCACTCCAGCAGCAGCACGTGCCGCAGCCGGTCCTCCCCGGCGACCGCGTACGTCGTCGCTGACCGGCCGGGCAGGCGTGTTCGCGGTCATGGCGCTCTTCGCCCTGTACACCCTCATCCCGGTCTGGTGGCTGCTGGTCACCGCGACGAAGAACAGCGGCTACCTGTTCACGACGAACGGACTGTGGTTCTCCCACTTCGACCTGTGGACCAACATCCGTGACGTCTTCCAGGAACAGGACGGCATCTTCGCACGGTGGCTTCTGAACAGCGCCCTCTACAGCATCGGCGGCGCCGCGGTGAGCACGACGCTGTCGGCCATGGCCGGGTACGCGCTGTCCAAATACGCTTTCCGCGGCCGCGACCTGACGTTCAACGTCATCCTCGGTGCCGTACTGATCCCGGACGTCATGTTCGCGCTGCCCCTGTACCTGATGTTCAGCCAGGTCCACCTCGTCAACACCTACTGGGCCGTCTTCCTCCCCAGCGTCGTCAGCCCGTTCGGGGTCTACCTGTCGCGCATCTACGCCGGGGCGTCGGTACCGGACGAACTGCTGGAGGCCGCCCGGCTCGACGGTGCCGGCGAGGCCCGGATCTTCTGGCGGGTCGCCATGCCGATCATGTCGCCCGCGCTGGTCACCATCTTCCTGTTCCAGTTCGTCAGCATCTGGAACAACTACCTGCTGCCGCTGCTCATGCTCAACAGCGATGAGCTCCAGCCCGTCACCGTCGGGCTGGCCAACTGGCGGGAAGGGGTGAACCAGGGGATCCCTTACAACGTCACCATCACCGGCGCGTTCCTCTCGGTGATCCCGTTGATCGTCGCGTTTCTCGTCCTGCAGCGGTTCTGGCGCTCCGGACTGGCCGCGGGAAGCGTGAAGTAGACGCAGACCGTACGGCATGACAGCCCGCCTCGGAGCCCGTTCGAAACACGTCGCCACGCTCTCGCTGACGCGCGCGTCGATCACCTTCCCCTTTCGCACCGGGAGCCCTGACCTGATGACCCTGCACGCCAGCATCCTTGCCCGGCTGAGCCTGATCGAGGGCTTCCCGTCTTGGCGCCAGACGCTCGGCGACCCCGCCCTGCAGCCACGCCTGCGGGAATACCGGACCTGGGAACCCTCAGCCACCCTGCCGTCCACGCCCACCCGTCACGAGCGCGCTCCCGGTGCGCACGGGCCGGTGCCGGTCCGCATCTACCAGCCGCCACCGTCCGCACCGCAATCGCCGCGTCCCGCTCTGGTCTGGGTGCACGGCGGCGGATGGGTCTCGGGTGATCTCGACAGCACCGAGGCCGACTGGACCGCGCGCGAGGTGTGCGTCAGGGCCGACGCCGTGGTCGTGAGCGTGGACTACCGGCTGGCCGTCGGCGGCGTCGCGTATCCCGTGCCGCACGACGACGTCGTAGCGGCTGTGCGATGGGTGCGCGACAGTTCCGCCGTGCTCGGGATCGATCCCGACCGGATCACCGTGGGAGGAGCAAGCGCCGGAGCGAACCTCGCCGCCGGAGCCGTGCTGCGCCTGCGGGACGACGACGGCTGGCTGCCCGTCGCCCTGGTACTGGCCTACTCGGTCATGCACCCGGCCCTGCCGGCCCTTTCGGCGGAGCTGGCCGAGGCACTGGCGAAGTTGCCGCGGATGGTGCAGGTCCTGGCTGAGGACGTGACCGTGATGACCGCCAACTACCTGGGCGACGCCGCGGATCCGCACGGCTACGCTATGCCGGCCGACGGCGTCCTGGGTGGACTCTGCCCCACCCTGTTGCTCGACGCTGAGTACGACGGTCTGCGCGCCTCCAGTGAGGCCTTCGCGGCCGCCCTCGCGAAGGCCCGCGTTCCCGTCCGGCATGTCACGGTCCCCGGCCTACTTCACGGCTTCCTGAGCCTGCCCGCGTCGCTTGAACCGGTGGACCACGGGCTCGCGGTGCTGGCCGAGACGGTGGTCCATGCCCGGCCCTCACGCGCTGCGTGCGGCGTTCTTCCGGGTGCCGATGACGAGAGGCCTGCAAGGGACGAGGAAAGCGAATGACCGACAGCTTGTACTCAGTTCAGCTCTATACGTTGCGTGACGGCATCACGACGGACCTCGGCGGGACACTGAAGCGCGTCGCCTCGATGGGATTCGAGAACGTGGAACTGTGGAGGTTCGAGCAGTACCGCGACGAGTACCGGCGCGCGCTCGCCGAGAACCGACTGCGCCCGCTCAGCGCCCACGCGAGCCTCGTCGACGGGAACGCTCGCGCAGCCGTCCACGCGGCAGCGGAGCTCGGCATCGGCACGCTCATCGAACCGCACATCATCGCCCGGCGCTGGACCACACGAGCGGACATCGAAGCGGCGGCCGCGAGTTTGAACTCCGTCGCGAGGCTCGCCCGTGACGAGGGCGTCACCATCGGCTACCACAACCATGATCACGAGGTCCGGCAGGACTTCGACGGCCACACCGGCCTCGAAGTCTTCGCAGCGGCCCTCGACGAGGACATCGTTTTGGAACTCGACACCTTCTGGGCCGAGGTCGGTGGCGCTTCCGCCGTGGAGTTGATCTCGCGGCTCGGTGCGCGCGTGAAGTTCCTGCACGTCAAGGACGGCCCGTACACCACGACCCTCGCGGAGCAGCAGCCGGTCGGCCAGGGTGCGATGCCGGTGGCGGACATCCTGAAGGCGGCGCCGGAGGCGGTCCGCATCGTTGAACTGGACGGCTACGCGGGCGACACGTTCGATGCCGTGCAGCAGAGCCTGCGTTATCTCCTGGAGGTCGACCGGTGAGCTCGAAGCGCGTGGGGGTCGGTGTCATCGGCGCCGGCGTCATCAGCAGGTACTACCTCGAGAACATGACGCGATTCCCTGATCTGAACGTACTGGCCGTAGCGGACCTCGACCCCGCGCGTGCCCGTGTTCGCGCGCAGGAGTTCGGACTGCGGCCCATGCTCCTGCACGAGCTCCTGGGCAGCGAGGACATTCAGATCGTGCTGAACCTCACCGTCCCCGCCGCCCACTTCGACGTGTCGGCCCGCATCCTGGTGAGCGGCAAGCACGTGTGGAGCGAGAAGCCCCTGGCCACCAGCCGCCGCGACGCCCGACTGCTACTGGACAAGGCCGCTCGGCGAGGACTTCGCGTGGCCTGCGCGCCCGACACGTTCCTCGGTGGTGCCCTGCAGACGGCACAGCGGGCGGTCCTCGCGGGCCGCATAGGCGAACCGAAGAGCGCGTTGGCGATCATGCAGGCCCCGGGTCCGGAAGGCACCCACCCGAATCCCGCCTTCTACTTCGACGACGGTGGGGGTCCGCTGCTGGACATGGGGCCGTATCACGTGACGGCGCTGGTGCAGACCCTCGGAGCTGTCCACCGTGTGAGTGCCGTCTCCTCAACCGCACGTGCCGTCAGGCGAGTCCTCGTCGGTGAGTGCGCCGGAACCGAGTTCGACGTGCGCGTACCGACTCAGCACATGGCGCTTCTCGAGTTCGCCTCCGGCGCGCGGGCGACGCTCCTCACGAGCTTCGACTCGGGCATCCGCCGGGACCTCCTCGAACTCCACGGCACGGAGGCCTCACTCGTGGTGCCCGACCCCAACCGATTCGAAGGAACGGGCACGTTCGCCCCCTTCCACGCCCCGGCGCAAGACGTGCCCGCTGTGGGGTCCACATGGGGCCGAGGAGTGGGGGTCCTGGAGCTCGCCCGCTCGATCCGCGCCGAGGTTCCGGAACGCGCGTCCGGCGCTCTCGCCTACCACGTGCTCGACGTGCTCCTCGCCATCAGGGAGGCGGCACGAGCGGGGACGCCGGTGACGATCGAATCCACCGCGGCCTCGCCCGCTCCTCTGGACGAGAGCTGGGACCCCACGGCCGCGACCCTCTAGACCGCTCCCGGCGGCTTCCGGCCGGTCGGCCCGCGCCCGGGCCCCTGCCGGCCAGGCGCCGCCTCTCCTGTTAGGCCACACATGAACGTTCTCCCGAACTCCGCCGTCACGGCCGAGAGCGCCGATATCGCGGAAGCGGACGCCCCGACTCGCAACAAGCAGATCACCGGTCAGAAGGTCGGTCCCGCCTTCGTCACCCGGTATGTGCTGGCTCAGATCGGCATCTGGGTGGCGCTTCTGACGCCGTCCGGCGTGACGCTGTCACTGAGAGTCGGCCAGCTGGATCCCGAGAACAAGGCATCCACGCTCGCGATCGTGTCCAGCGCGGGCGCTCTCGCCGCGATGGTGGGCACACCGGTCTTCGGCACGCTCAGCGACCGGTCGACGTCGCGGTTCGGTCAGCGGCGTCCGTTCATTCTGGCCGGGTTCTTCATCGGCGTGGCGGCCATCTTCGGGATCGGATTTGCCCCCAACGTCTTCTTCGTCGGCCTCGGCTGGGTCATCACGCAACTCGCGTTCGGTGCAGCGATAGCGGCGGTCATGGCCATCCTTCCCGAGCGAGTGCCCCAGGAGATGCGGGGCAGGACGTCCGGCTTCATGGGTGTGACCAGCCAGGTGGGCATCGTGTTCGGCGCGATCCTCGTCCAGGTGGTGGGTACGCACGGCTCGCTGATGTTCGTCATCCCGGCGGTCCTCGGGACCCTCCTCGTCCTCCCATTCCTCCTCCTGCTGAAGGAGGCTCCCAGGACGCGTGCCGAGGTCGGGGACATCTCGTTCAAGGACCTCGCGACCTCCCTGTGGATCAGCCCGCGCAAGCACCCCAACTTCGCGCTGGCCTGGCTCGGTCGCGCCTCGTGCTGGCTCGGGCTGCAGCTCCTGGTGACGTACAAGACGTACTTTCTGATCGACCACCTCGGCTACACGACGGACAACGTGGCCCCCGTTCTCACCGCCTCGATGTTCACCCTCGCCCTCACTCTGTCCTTCACGAGCATCTGCGGCGGCTGGCTCTCCGACCGGGTCGGTCGCAGGAAGCCCTTCGTCTTCGTCGCCTCCCTCATCTTCGTGGTCGCGATGGTGATCATCGCCTGCTCCACCTCCGTCACCCACTTCGTCATCGGCGTCGGTATCGCAGGACTCGGACAGGGCCTGTACCTCAGCGTCGACTACGCCCTGGTGGCGGCCCTCCTCCCCGACGACCATCGCGAAGCGGCCAAGGGAATGAGCGTGTACAACCTGTCCTCCAACATCCCCTCGACGCTCGCGCCCACGCTGGCGCCGGCCCTGCTGTCGGTCGGCGCCTCGCAGTCAACGCCCAACTACACGTCGATGTATCTCTTCGCCGCGCTGTTCTCCCTGATCGGAGCCGCCGTCACGCTGCTGCTGCGCGGCGTCCGGTAGCCGGCAAGCCTCAAGACCGAGCAAGGAAGTTCGATGATCCGCATCCCGTTCAACGACGCCTGGCGCGTCGGACCCCTCGTATCCGTTCACGAGGCGATCGTGGTCGCCGGTGCCGGCGAGGAACAGGTCACCCTGCCGCACGACGCGATGTTGGGAGGAGGACGGTCCGCCGAGAACTCCGGCGGACCCCAGACGGGCTACTTCCGTGACGGAAAGTGGACCTACGAGAAGCAGTTCGACGTTCCGGCCCACTGGACGACGAAGCGGATCACCTTCGAGTTCGAAGGGGTGTACCGCGACGCGATGGTCTACCTCAACGGTGCTCTCGCCGGGCAGTGGGCCAACGGATACTCCCGTTTCCACGTCCGCGCGGACCCCTATCTGAAGTACAGCCAGGTCAACACGATCCGGGTCGACGCACAGGCGTACCAGGACTCCCGCTGGTACTCCGGAGGCGGCATCCACCGTCCCGTCCACCTCCTGGTCGGTGACCTCGTCCACGTCACTCCGACCGGCCTGCGCGTGACCACACCGGACATCGACGCCGATCTCGCCACGGTCGTCGCGTCGAGCGAGATCACCAACGAGGACCTCTCGACCCGCCTGGTGGAGGTGCTTCTGGAGATCCGGGACGCCACGGGCACGGTCGTGGCCTCCGACCGCTCCCGGGTCACGCTCCTGGCGGGTGACACCTTCACCACCCATCAACGGGTGTACGTCCAACGACCGTCGTTGTGGAGCGTCGACTCACCCCACCTCTACGACGCGTCCGTACGCCTCTTCGACGACAGCGGCCAACTCGACGAGGCACGCACGCACTTCGGTATCCGTACGGTCACCGCCGATCCCGTCCGCGGCCTGCGTGTCAACGGTGAGACGGTCAAGCTCCGCGGTGGTGCGGTCCACCATGACAACGGCATCCTCGGCGCCGCGGAGTTCGCCGACGCCGCCGAACGGCGGGTGCGGATGCTCAAGGCCGCGGGGTTCAACGCCGTGCGCTCCGCGCACAACCCGATGAGCGTCGCCCTGCTCGACGCGTGCGACCGTCTGGGCATGCTCGTCATGGACGAGCTGTTCGACATGTGGACGGTCGCCAAGTCCGGTGACGACTACTCGCGCCGATTCCCCCAGTGGTGGGAACGGGACGTCGACGCGCTGGTCGCGAAGGACGTCAACCACCCGAGCGTGATCATGTACTCGATCGGCAACGAGATCATCGAAGCCGGAACCCCGCACGGTACGCGCATGGGCCGCCGCATCGCCGACCGGGTCCGCGCGCAGGACCCCACCCGCCTGGTCACCCACGCGCTGCAGGGCATGTACATCGCCCGCGACAAGATCCCCGCGCTCAAGGCCGAACTGGGCCAGGACGCCGCGCCTGTCCGAGGGCTCAACGACTACCTGGGTCAGGTGACGCATCTGATCGATGCCCTGATGGCCTCGCCGGTGGTCGGGGAGCGGCTCGCCGAACCCGCCTCCGTGCTCGACGTCGTGGGGCTCAACTACGGCGAGAGCCGCTATGTCCTGGACAAGGAGGCGCACCCCAACCGGGTGGTCGTGGGATCGGAGACGTTCCCCACGAAGATCGACCGTCTGTGGAAGCTCGTCACCGAGAACTCCCATGTCATCGGCGACTTCACCTGGACCGCATGGGACTTCCTCGGTGAGGTCGGAACCGGCCGGCACGTCTACCCCGAGGACCAGCAGGTCCACCGCGCTCCCTACCCATGGCTCACCGCCGAGTGCGGGGACATCGACATCACCGGACAGCGTCACCCGGTCTCGTACTACCGCGAGATCGTCTACGGGCTCACCCAGAAGCCCTACCTCGCCGTGCGCCGCCCCCGCGAAGACGGTTACGTCATCCAGCCCAGGGCGTGGACCTGGAGCGATGTCTCCCCCAGCTGGACCTTCGACGTCCCCCTCGGTTCGCCTCTCCACCTCGAGGCGTATGCGGCGGCAGAGGAGGTCGCGTTCCACCTCAACGGCGTCACCGTCGCGACCGTGCCCGTCGGGGCCGAGCGGGACTTCGTCGCCGAGGCCGAGGTGCCCTACGAGCCCGGAATCCTGGAGGTCGTGGCGTACCGCGACGGAACGGAGGTGGGACGCTCGGCGCTGCGCACCGCCGGAGAGCCCACACGCCTGCGCCTCGAGACGGACCGCACCGAACTCCCAGCCGATCGCCAGCGGTTGGCCCACATCGACATCTCCCTCGTGGACGACGACGGCGTTCTCCATCCGAACCGGGACACGGAGATCACGGTCGCGGTCGACGGCCCCGGGGTCCTCCAAGGATTCGGCACGGGAGCCCCGGCCACCGAGGAGAGCTTCCTCGACGACTCCGCCACATCGTTCCGGGGCCGCGCCCTGGCGATCGTCCGGGCGACCGGGGAACCGGGGCAGATCACCGTCACGGCACGAGCACTCGGACTCCCGGACGCCACCGTCGAGATCGACGCCGTCCCGGCACCCACACAGCACCGGACAGGAGAACGACAGAAATGACCTACTCGCCGACATCGGCCGGCTCGCCCAACATCGAGGTGGGCCCGGCGTGGCAGCGCCCTGACAGCGAGTTGCTCGCGGAGTTCCGGCGGCACTCGGTCGCGAACATCGGCGACGCGCTCGGCCGCCTGGGCATGCCCGACGGTGGCATCACCCCCATTTGGGACGGCTGCCGTGCGGTGGGCAGCGCCCTGACCGTCCTCACGGTGGCCGGAGACGACCTGGCGGTGATCGACGCCGTAGCCCACATCGAACCGGGCGACTTCCTCGTCATCAACGGATTCGGCTATCCGGGCCGGGCGGTGATGGGTGACATCCTCGCCCAGTACTTCTCGTCGCGGGGTGCCGTAGGGGCGATCGTCGACGGGGCGGTCAGGGACCGCGACGAGATCAGGCAGCAGGGCTTCCCGGTGTGGTCGCGCACGGTCACTCCGGCCGGGCCGTGGAAGAACGGTCCCGGAGCCCTGGGCACACCCGTCGCCATCGGGGGTGTGGTCATCACCCCTGGTGACATCATCGCGGCGGATTCCGACGGCATCGTCGCCGTGCCCCTCGGCAAGGCACGCGACATCGCCGCCGATCTGGCGCGCATCGCTGAATCCGAGCAGGCCATGCGGTCGCAGGCCAAACAGGCACCCACGAAATGAGGGTGCGCATGGGAAGGACGCGCATGCGCAGGGACCAGCAGTTGAACAACGCCAAGCTGATCCAGGCCGCCGCGGAACTCTTCGAGCGTTCCGAGCAACCGATCAGCCTCGCCGACATCGCCCGTCAGGCAGACGTCTCGGTCGCCACCGCCTACCGGCACTTCGAGTCCGCGGACGAGGCGCTCAGCGCCTACCGGCGCGACATCGGGGGCAAGTTCCGCGACTACAGTCTCCAGCAGCCGAGCCGCGGCCTCGCCCTCCTCGAGAGTGTGAGTGGCTACTGGGTGGATCTCATCCTCGCCGAAGGTGCGGCGCTGGTGCACCGGCGGTCGCCGGAGGGGTTCCTCGCGCGCTACAAGGCCGATGAGCCGTATCTGGAAGGCCAGGCCGAGGCCCTGGCCCGGCCCATCCGCGAACTCGTCGTGATCCTCGGCGTCAGCGAACTCGCGGGTGTCGACGACGAGGCCGCCTTCCTGTGGAACGTTCTCTTCGATCCCCGGGAGATCTTCGATCTGCGCGACACACTCGGGCTGCCACCCGCTCAGATCACCCACCGGCTGGTGTCGGCGTTCCGCGGCGCACTGCTCGGCTGGGCGACTGCACAGCTCACCGAATCCCCGTGATCGTCGAGAGATCGGTGGGCGAACACCCCGGCTGACGGCCAACCGCCCTGCCGGTGGGGCCCTGAGCCGTCCATGACTGGGCCAATGGCCCACCATTTTCGTCCGCTCTTGTCACCTGGTTCTTCGCAAGCGGATACTCCAACGCCATCTGTCCATACGAAGCAGCGCGGACGGGACCAACACCGGGCCCAGATTGTTGTCAGGAAGAGGACGATGACTTCATCCATCACACCGACGGAACCGACCGGCCGACGCTTCCGCCTGGACGATCGCTATCGCCGTGAGGACGGCGTCGTGCACCTCTCCGGGGTCCAGGCTCTCGTCCGTGTTCTCCTCGACCGGTCGAGGCGCGACCGGTCGAACGGGCTTGACACCGCGACGTTCGTATCGGGGTACGAGGGCTCCCCGCTCGCCGGGTACGACATCGAATTGGCCCGGCACGGGGTGTTGTTGGACGAGTACGACGTCGTCCACAAGCCCGGGCTGAACGAGGAGCTTGCCGCTACCGCCGTCATGGGCAGCCAGTTGGTAGGCCAGACCGGCAGGTCCCGCCGTGACGGTGTGGTGGGCGTCTGGTACGGCAAGTCTCCCGGCCTCGACCGCGCCTCCGACGCCCTGCGTCACGCGAACCTGGTGGGCACCGACCCCACCGGTGGCGCCGTCGCGCTGGTCGGTGACGATCCGGGTGCCAAGTCCTCCAGCGTGCCGTGTGCCAGCGAGGCGACGCTCGCGGACCTGGCGATACCGACGCTGTACCCGGCCGATGCGCAGGACGTCCTCGACTTCGGGTTCCACGCGCAGTTCCTCTCGCGGTTCAGCGGACTGTGGTCGGGCCTGAAGATCACCACCGCGGTGGCGGACGCGGCGTCCACGGCCGTCGTGGGGCGCGATCGGATCTCGGTCATGGAGGGTGACGCGGGCCGCAGCACGCACCAGCCGAGCTCGATGCTCCTGGGCGCAAATCTCATGGCGCTCGAACGCAGCCTGCACGATGTCCGGCTCCCTCGCGCCGTCGAGTACGCGCGCCTCAACGGCCTCAACCGCCTGGTGCAGCGCGGCCCGTCGGACAGGCTCGGCATCCTGACGTCCGGCAAGACCTATCTCGACGTCCGCGAGGCCCTGCGCATCATCGGTCTCACCGACGAGGACCTCGCACGGTACGGCATCAGGATCCTCAAGCTCGGAATGGTCTTCCCCCTCGAACGCGATGCGGTACGCGAGTTCGCGGACGGTCTCGACCAGGTGGTCGTCGTCGAGGAGAAGCGGCCGTTCCTCGAGACCGCGGTCAAGGAGATCCTCTACGGCCGCCCCGGCGCACCGGCCGTCCACGGCAAGCAGGACCAGGACGGGCGGTCGTTGTTCAGTCGCTCGGGAGAGCTCGACGCGGACAGCATCGCCACCGGGCTGTCCAGGGTTTTCGCCGCACTGGGCATCGAAGCCGCCCGCGCCTGGCGGCAGCGGCCCAGGCCTCGCACCGCGCTGTCGCTCCCCCTCCTGGACCGCAGCCCCTACTACTGCTCGGGGTGTCCGCACAACACCTCGACCACCGCGGGCGGGGACTCGCTGGTCGGTGCCGGCATCGGCTGCCACTCGATGGTCGTGTTCATGGACCCCGAACAGGTCGGCACCGTCGTCGGCATGACCCAGATGGGCGGGGAAGGAGCTCAGTGGATCGGCATGGAGCCGTTCGTCGACGACGACCACTTCGTGCAGAACATCGGCGACGGCACCTACATGCACTCGGGCAGCCTGGCCGTCCGTGCGGCCGTCGCCGCGGGTGTGAACGTCACCTTCAAGCTGCTCTACAACGGGACGGTCGCCATGACGGGGGGTCAGGACGCCGTGGGTGCCCTGCCGGTCGACCGGCTCGCCGCCACGCTCCTCGACGAAGGCGTGGCCAAGGTGATCATCACGACGGAGGACACGGGACGCGTCGCCCGGGCGCGGTTGCCGAAGGCGGTGAAGGTCCTCGAACGAGGCGGCATCGAGGATGCGTTGGCGGAGCTGAAGGCCACTCCCGGCGTCACGGTCCTCATCCACGACCAGGAGTGCGCCGCCGAGAAGCGGCGCGCCCGGCGACGCGGCAAGGCCGAGACCCCGACGACGCGTGTCTGGATCAACGAGCGCATCTGCGAGGGCTGCGGCGACTGCGGTCGCAAGTCCAACTGTCTGTCGGTTCACCCGGTCCCCACCGAGTTCGGCCGCAAGACCAGGATCGACCAGTCCTCGTGCAACCTGGACTACTCGTGCCTCGACGGCGACTGCCCGGCCTTCATGACCATCACGCCCGCCGGCAGGCCGAAGCGGGCAGCCATTCCCGCCCTTGAGGCCACCGACGTCGCCGAGCCGGCCCGCGCACCCGGCACCGGCTCCTTCGGCATGCGGATCACCGGCGTCGGCGGAACGGGCATCATCACCATCTCGCAGGTGCTGGCGACCGCGGCGGTCCTCGACGGCCTCCACGCCCGCAGCCTCGACCAGACGGGTCTCGCCCAGAAGGGCGGCGCGGTCGTCTCCGACGTCAAGATCACCAAGGATGTGGTCGAGCAAGGCGGCAAGATCGCCGGAGGACGCTGCGACCTCTACCTCGCATGCGACCCGCTCGTGGCAACCGACCCGAAGCACCTCTCCGTCGCCTCGTCGGACCACACGGTCGCCGTCATGACCACGGCCGAGATTCCCACCGGGCAGATGGTGGTCGACACCGCCGTCAGCTTCCCGGCTCCCGACGTCGTACGCCATGCCGTCGCCGACGCGACGCGCCAGATCGTCGCTCTCGACTCCCGTGCACTGGCCACGCAGCTCTTCGACGACGAGCAGTACGCCAACATGATGCTGGTCGGGGCCGCGTACCAGACCGGGCTCCTGCCCATGTCGGCCTCGGCCGTGGAGGAGGCCATCGCCCTGAACGGAGTCTTCGTCGAGCGGAACGTGCAGGCCTTCAGGCGAGGCCGCCAGACGGTCGCCGACCCGGAGGCCCTGCGTGCCGCGCTGGCCGGTCCGTCGCTCCCGAAGGCTGAACCGCGGCTTCCCGCCGGAACCGCCGAGCTCGTCGCCATGGTCACCCGTGACGAGGAATCGGAGTTGCACCGCCTCCTCGGCGTGCGCGTGGCCGACCTCATCGACTATCAGAACCACCGCTACGCCCGCACCTACGTCGACTTCGTCCGGGCCGTGGTGGACGAGGAGCGTGCTGCCGTCAGCGGCTCGACCGAGCTGACCGAGGCTGTCGCCCGCCATCTCCACAAGCTCATGGCGTACAAGGACGAGTACGAGGTCGCGCGGCTCGCCCTCGACCCTGTCGTGGACGACCACATCACTGCGGCATTCGGCAGTGCGAGCCGGCGTTCCTACCGGCTGCACCCGCCCGTTCTGCGCGCCGCCGGCATGAAGAGGAAGCTCGCTCTCGGGAGCTGGTTCCGCCCGGTCCTCGTGCTGCTGCGGGCGATGCGACGGGTTCGTGGGACCCGCCTGGATGTGTTCGGGGTCCAGCACATGCGACGGCTGGAGCGTGAACTCATCGAGGAGTACCGCGAGTCGATCGAGTCGTCGGTCGCGCTCTTGCACGAGGGGAACCTGTCCGAGGTGCGCCGACTCGCGGAACTTCCCGACGCCGTCCGCGGATACGAGGGTGTGAAACTCGCGGCGATCGAACGCTACCGTGCCGACCAGGCGCGACTGCTGGACGAGTTGCGGGCGAATACGGCCACGGCCGAATCCGGACGGGGCCCGCTGAACTCAGGGGTCTAGCCACCACGGCGAGGGGTGTTCGTGGCGCCGGGTCTCAGGCGCGCCGGTCGGACTCCGGCTGGGCAGCGGCGCGCCACGACGCCGCTGTCCGTGGTGCCGCGTCAGGTCACCCTCCTGCGGGCCGGGACCTGTCGTCGTCTCCGGCATCATCGAACTGGCTGAGGAGAACGTCGGCGAGCGTGTCGGACATGGTGTCGTCGGCAGCGGCGGAGTTGTCATGAGGAAGCTGTTCGGACCAGATGACCTTGCCTCTCGGCGTATAGCGCGTGCCCCACCGCTGCGCGAACTGGGCTACCAGGTACAGCCCTCGTCCGCCTTCGTCGGTCGTCGCCGCTCGCCGTAGATGCGGCGACGTGCTGCTGGCGTCGGAGACCTCGCAGATGAGACCGCGGTCATGGAGCAGCCGGACCTTGACCGGCGGTCTTCCATGGCGGATGGCGTTCGTGATCAGCTCGCTGAGGATCAGCTCCGTGGCGAACCCGATCTCCTCCAACCCCCATGCCCGCAACCGCGCTCCGCATTCCGCACGCACAGGCGCCACCGCCGCCGGATCCGAGGGCACATCCCACTCCGCCACCCTCGAGGGCGGGAGCAGCCGGGTACGCGCCACCAGGAGCGCGACATCGTCGGACGCGTGTGGGAGCAGCGCTGTGTCTACCACGGCCTGGCAGATCTCCTCCGGGGTTCCTCCCGCCGCTGCGACGAGGCTTCGGTGAAGCAAGCCGAGTCCCGTGTCAATGTTCCGGTGCCGGCCCTCGATCAGCCCGTCGGTGTACAGCACCAGGCGTGAGTTCTCGGGCAACCAGAGGTCAGCGGTTTCGAAGGGGTGTCCGCTCAGGCCGAGTGGCGGGGAGACTGGCACCTCCGGATACATGACGCTTCCGTCCGGCCGGACCACCGCTGGACCCGGGTGTCCGGCTCTCGCGATCGTGCAATGTCCCGTGACCGGATCGTAGATCGCGTACAGGCAGGTCGCCCCTGTCACTCCCTTGTGTTCCGTGTCCTCCGGATCTCTGTCCGTGGCCTCCTCGTTGTCAATGCGGGTGACCAGATCATCCAGGTGGGCCAGGAGTTCGTCCGGGGAGAGGTCCAGGGCGGAGAAGTTGTGCACGGCGGTACGCAGTCGGCCCATGGTTGCTGCCGCGTGCAAGCCGTGACCGACGACGTCGCCGACGACCAGCGCCACGCGAGCTCCCGGCAGAGGGATGACGTCGAACCAGTCCCCGCCTACCCCTGCCTGCGCGGGCAGGTACCGCCAGGCCACTTCCAGGGCGTTCTGCTCCGGCAGGCCTCGCGGCAGCAGGCTGCGCTGAAGTGTGACGGCCAGCGTGTGTTCTCGCGTGAACCGGCGGGCGTTGTCGATGGCCACCGCCGCCCGGGCGGCCAGCTCCTCCGCGAAGGACACGTCGTCTTCGTCGAACGGCGGTGATTCACCGGTGCGGAAGAAATTGACGCACCCCAACACCACGCCGCGGGCCTGTAGCGGTGCCGTCACCAGTGAGTGCAATCCGTGGTCCAACGCCTTCCGCGTCCCATAGGGACCTTGCTCCTGCCGCTGATGCGCCGCGGAAAGATCGCTGTCCGGTTCCGCTCGCCCCGTTGCCGGTATCCGCGTCGGCGGCGGCATCGCCCTGGTGACCAGATCACCCACCGGGAACAGAGCGGAGACTTCCCGGCTGCCGCTGACGGCCACGTGCCGCATCGCCTGCCCGGTCTCCCGCGCCGGTTCCTGCCCGCTCATCACCATGTCCAAGAGATCCACAGTGGCTCCATCGGCGAACCCCGGCACCACTACCTCCGACAGTTGCCGCGCGGTGCCCGCGACGTCCAGCGTCGTACTCAACCGCACCCCCGCGTCGTAGAGCAGCTTCAGCCGCTCCCGCGCCATCTCCGCCCGCCCGGTCACGGCCGCCAGTTCCGTGGTGTCCCGCAGCGTCACGACGCTGCCCGTCTGGCCGCCGGGCGGGGCCGTGGGCCGTCTGTTCACCAACAGCAGCCGGTCGGCCGCCAGGTGCACGGCATCCGTGAGCGGCTCCGTCGAGGCGAGCAGCCGTGCCGTTTCCTCGCTCAGTCCCAGTTCCTCCACCTGCCGGCGCTCCACATCGTCCGGGAGGTCCAGCAGACGTCGCGCTTCGTCATTGGCCAGGAGCAACCGTCTCCGGGCATCGATGATCAGCACGCCCTCCCGCACCGCGTGCAGCACCGTGTCGTGGTGCTCGTACATCCGCGTCATTTCCGCCGGGCCCAAGCCGTGGGTCTGCCGCAGCAGGCGGCGCGACACCAGAGCCGTTCCGGCGGCGGACACCGCGAGCGCGGCAGCGCCGGCGCCGAGCATGATCGGCAGCTGCTCGTCGACCGTGCCGACCACACGGGGGCGCCTGAGGCCGGCACCGACCAGGCCCACGACCGAGCCGTCAGGGGTGGTCACCGGGACCACTGCCTGAACGGCCTGCACCCGCGCCCCGTGGAGCCTCCCCTCGATGCGCTCGATGGTGACGCGGCCGGCCAGGGAGGGCTGGATGTTGCCGACGAACTTCTTGCCGATCAGGGAAGGGTCCGGGTGGGTGTACCGGATGCCTTTCGTGTTCGTCACGACGATGAAGTCGACGCCTGATCTCTTCCGGGCAGCCTCCGTGCGTGGCTGCAGCACAGCTGTCGGGTCCTTGCTCATCAATGCCTCGGCCGTACCCGGAGCGTTGGCGAACGTTTCGGCCGCCGTCAACGACTGGCGCCGGGCATCCCTCCAGCTGTCGCGCTCGGCATCGAGCACCAGCGCGGTCACCGCGGCGGCGACCAGGAGCACGACGATCACGACCTGGAGAACGAAGACCTGGCCGGCCGCACTGCGCAGGTTCAACAGAGAGCGCAGACCGGATCTGGAACCGGCGGTTCGATCATCTTCTGAGGGGGTGGCGAACAGACGGCCCGATGGGCGCCGGTTTCGCCTGAAACGTCCCTTCATGGTCAATTATTAACACCGTTCAGCACCCTGAGACACCCGCCCCGGCAGGCCTGCGAAGCCCTGGCGGTAGGGGCAGCCGTGGTGCACAGTCGCGCTGAGTGAGGTCCTGGAGTCTCTGGGCGCAGGAGGTGGCAACCGGTGCGGCTCAGGTAGTCATCCGGTCTCGGGCTGGGCGATCTTCTCGGTGACGGTCAGGAACCGCTCGGCTTCCTCGAGGCTGTGGCAGTGCAGTGGCGACACGCGCACCACCTCTTCGAGGCCGAGCGAGCGCAGGATGCGCTCGGAGTAGTGGCTCGTCGCCACGCGCTCGTAGACGATGACGCCGAGTTCCTCGTAGGCGCGGACGGCATCGGCGCACGACCGGTGGTCGAAGGTCAGGGGCACGATCAGGTCCCGTGCGGAGGAAGCGACCCGGTCGGCGAAGTGCACATGCACTCCGGGCATGTCCCGCAGCCCGGTCTGCTGCGCGGTCCCCTCGATGAGGGTGTGCAGGAGGGCCTGCTCGTGCCCCTGGATGGCGCGCATTCCGGCTACGATCCCCTCGCGGCGGCCCGTGCCCGCGCGGGTTCCGCCGACCGCGACGAGATAGTCCATGATCGCGGAGAAGCCCGCGAAGGCCGCGGGGGCGGCGCTGCCCATGGCCCAGGTGTCGTTGCCCGCGCCGCCGACCCTGTCGTGGTCCAGCTGCGCAAGCCGCTGCGACAGGTACGTGAATGCGTGTCCGCGGTCACCGAACATCTTGTACGGCGCGATGTTGACGGCGTCGACCTCCCACGCCGTGGCGTCGATGACACCGTGCGGGGCGTACTGCACCGCGTCGACGATCGTGTAGACGTGCGGGTTCTTCGCGCGGGCGGCCTTGATCACAGCGGGGATGTCCGTGATGGTGCCGCTGATGTTCGACGTCGCGATGACCGACACCAGAGAGGTACCCGAGTCGACGAGGTCGGCGATCGCCGACGGGTCGACTCCGCCGGTCGTCCGGTCGGGCTGGGCGACGCGCAGCTCCTGGCCGGTGCGGTGTGCGTAGCGGACGCAGGCGTCGTACGACGACGGGTGCTCGATGGCTGTCGTCACGATGTTGGTCCCGGAGACGTTCTCGGCGACGGCCCGGATCACGACGAACATGGCCTGCGAGGCCGTCGCGGTGGGCAGGAGCGCCCCCGAGGCGTCGCCTCCGAAGAAGGCCCGCAGATCGGCCTCGCCCTGGTCCTGGAGGCCGGCGAGTTCCCGGGCCGCCTTGTGGGGACGCGAGGAGCCATCGGGGTAGTGGGAGATCTCCAGCGCGCGCTCTGAGGCCTTGCGGAGCCGCAGTGAACCGCCGGAGTTCTCGAAGAAGAGCCGCCGGGCGCCGTGCGGATCACGTTCGAGGTACGCGAACTGGCCGCGGACGAACTGCATGGTCGCCGGCGCGAAAGGGACGGCGTCGTGGGCGAAGAGAGGCACGCAAATCTCCAGATCGCTGCCGCGCAGCGGATGGGGTGTGGATGTCCGTGGTGACTGAGAGGCCGGGGGCGGGAGAGCCGCCGTCAGGCCACGCGGGCGAGGAAGCTGCGCGTGCGCTCGACTCTGGGCCGGTCGATCACCTGGTGCGGAGGGCCTTGTTCGACGATCACTCCGCCGTCCATGAAGATGACCCGGTCGGCGACCTCGCGGGCGAATCCGATCTCGTGGGTGACCACGATCATGGTCATGCCGTCGCAGGCAAGGTCCTTCATGACGGCAAGCACTTCGCCGACGAGTTCCGGGTCGAGAGCGGACGTCGGCTCGTCGAAGAGCATCACCTTCGGGCGCATGGCCAGGGCGCGGGCGATGGCGACTCGCTGCTGCTGGCCTCCGGACAACTGACCGGGGTACGCGCCGACCTTGCCGGTCAGGCCGACCCGGTCGAGCAATCGGAGCGCGTGTTCACGCGCCGTCGCGCGCGGCTCCTTCTTGACCACGCAGGCGCCTTCCAGGACGTTGTCCAGGATGGTCCGGTGCGGGAACAGGTTGAAGTTCTGGAACACCATGCCGATGTTGCTGCGCTGCCGGGCCAGTTCCTTGCCGCGCAGTTCATGCAGCTGGTCACCCGAGCGGCGGAAGCCGATGATCTCCCCGTCCACGCTGATCACGCCGGCGTCGGGGCGCTCCAGGCGGTTCACGCATCGCAGGAGGGTGCTCTTGCCGGAGCCGGAGGGGCCGAGCAGGCACACGACCTCGCCTCGTTCGACGTCGAAGTCGAGTCCGTCGAGGACGGTCAGCGGCCCGAACGACTTGCTGAGCCCACGGGCCTGCACCATGGCCGTCATCCCTTGGCTCCCTTCGCGGTGGTGGGCACATGGCCGCGGTTGAGGCGTCGCTCCAGGTAGTGCTGGCCCAGAGTGGCCAGTGACACCAACACCAGGTACCAGAGGCTCGCCACGAGCAGCAGAGGGATGACCTGGTAGTTGTTGGCGTAGATGTGCTGGACGGAGGAGAGCAGGTCCTGGCCGGAGATGAAGGCGACCAGCGAGGTGGCCTTGAAGAGGTTGACGAACTGGTTCACCGACGGCGGCACGATGACTCGGAGGGCTTGTGGGAGCAGGACCCTCCGCAGGGTCTGGGTCCCGGTCATGCCGAGTGACTCGGCGGCCTCGGTCTGGCCCCGGCCGACGGCGAGGAAGCCGCCCCGCACGATCTCGGACATGTACGCGGCCTCGTGGAGCCCGAAGCCCAGGAGCGCCGCCATGAACCAGTTGATCACGTGGTTGGTGTCCAGGCCTCCGGCGCTCTCACCGAAGAAGACGGCGGGGCCCAGGAGCGGAAAAACCAGGGCCAGGTTGAACCAGAGGATCAGCTGGACCAGCAGCGGGGTGCCGCGGAAGAACCACAGGTAGAGCGAGGCCGCCGCGGACAGCACTCGGTTGTTCGCGGTCCGCATGACCGCGATCACGACGCCGAGGACGGTTGCGAGGGCCATGCAGAGCACGGTGAGCAGCACCGTCCAGCCGATACCGCGCAGGATCTCGGCGCTGAAAAGGTGCCTGCCGACGACGGGCCAGCCCATGTTCGGGTTCATCGCCACCGAGGCCAGCAGCAGGGCCAGCATCACCAGCACCACTCCGGTCGCGACCCACTGCCAGGGCCTGCGAACCGGCGCGATCCGCAGGGTGGCGAGTTCGTCGATGCCGGACGGGGCTTTCACTGAGACGGGGGCGGTCATGACTTCGCCGCGTTCACGCTCGGAGCGGACATCGCCAGCTTCTGCATGTCCCACTTCTGAAGGATCTTGCCGTAGCTGCCGTTCTTGATGATCTCCTCGAAGGCGGCGACGAGCGCGTCACGCAGCCGGCTGTTGTCCTTGCGTACGGCGGCCCCGTGGAACTGCTCGTAGAACGGCTCACCGACCACCTCGCCGGAGCCGCTGGTCCTGGCCACGTGGCTGCCGACCACGTAGTCGATGATGATCGCGTCGGCTCGCTTGGTGCGCACCTGCATCAGGGTCGCCGGCGCGTCTTCCAGCCGGAGCACCTTCACGCCGTGCTTGCCTGCCTTCTCGCAGGTGGTGTTCTGCTCCTCCGCGAGCTTGGCCGACAGGCTGCCCACCGCGGCGGCGACCGACGCGCCGCACAGGTCGTGGGTGGTGCTGAGCTTCTTCGGATTGCCCTTCTGCACGAACAGGGTCTGGTAGGACGTGGTGTAGTCGACGAACGACACCACCTGCTGCCGTTCCTTGGTGTCCGTGAAGTCACCCATGGCGACGTCGATCTTCCGCGACTGGAGTCCGGGGACGAGCGCGGGAAAGCCGGTGTCGGAGAACTGGATCTTGACGTCGAGTGTCTTGCCCAGGGCGTCCATGAGGTCCTTCTCGAACCCGACGACCTTGGCACCGTCCTTGTAGAGGTAGGGAGCGACGGTGGCGCTTCCGCCGATCTTGAGTGTGCCGGATTCCTGGACGCTTTTCGGGAGCTTGGCGTACAGGGGGTTGTCGGATGCGGTGTGCTGGGCGGACGCACCGGAGCCGCAGGACGAGACCGTGAGAGCGACGGTCATACACACCGCGCCGAGGCAGACAGCTCTCTTCATGGCGTTCTCCATGGTGGTGGTGACGAGCTGGGATGTGACGAAGAGGCGATGAAGGGCGAGGCGCCGGCCGCCCATTTGTGAGCACGGGTGTAACCGGCGGGACCACGGCCAGGTCGGTATGCGTTCGCGGCGGTGGACCGAGTCTCGGCGATGGCCTCGGCATCGCGCGACGCACTGTCGACTACGACACTCGGCTGAAGGCCAGACCGCTGCATATGGGTGTCGCGTGACCGCCCCTCGGAGGACTGGAAACTGCGAAAGCAGTCTTGGTTCAGGAAAGAATCTGGACTGCAGCGCCTCGTGTCAATACTTCGCTCTCGGGTTGGCCACCCTAGTTACCTGCTTGGAATGAACGGGTCGACCACTGGGGCCACCCGGCGAGAGTCGCGGCAGCCTAGCCGCTCTAGTAAGAACGAGTTATCTTTTCCCCTCAGGTGGACAGTGACAGCACGACGTACTCGCGGTGCGCTGCGTCGCGGGGCGGGGAGGGATCCCGGCGGTCGGCGGGTGAGCCATCCTCTGCTGCCTGCGGTCACCCCGGCAGGCGGAGGCACGGGGGGGGGAGCGAGCGCTGCGGGGGCTGAGCCCGCCGGCCGGGCCCAGCCTCCGCAGCACGAGGAGGCGCGGATGCCGTGGCGCCTCGGCATCCGCGCCCTCATACGGGAAGCCTCCTATGCCGCGCCGGCGCCGGCCACGGATCTGCGCCAAGACCTCTGCACATGCTCTCGACCGACGGGGACAGCCCTTGAGGAAATGGACACGATCATGGAAATGAGCCGTGGACAACCTGGTGGGACCCCCATCAGAACCTGCAGGTCACGGGCACAGGCCGTGGCCAAGGGCGAAGGGAACCTACAACAGGACCGTCGGCCGCGGCCTGCCTACGCTGGGATCCATCAGCCCCTTCACGGAAGGGGGCGCCCCATGGCCTCCCCATCGAAGGCGGGCGCGGCCCTCGCCGCGCTGCGCGAGGATCTCGCCGGTGACGTGTTCGCGCCGGGGGACTTCGGTTACGACGACGCCCGGGTCGTCTTCAACGCCATGATCGACCGGCGGCCCGCGGTGATCGCCCAGTGCGTGGACGAGGACGACGTCGTACGGGCCGTGCGGTTCGCCAGGGACCTGGACCTGCACATCGCGGTGCGTGGCGGCGGGCACAGCGTCGCGGGCATGGCGCTGAACGACAACGGTCTGGTGATCGACCTGCGCCATATGCGCGCGGTCACCGTCGACCCCGCGGCCGAGGCGGTACGGGTCGCGGGCGGGGCGACGATGAGCGACCTGGACCGCGCCACCCAGGTGTACGGCCTCGCCACGACCGGTGGCCGGGCGTCTACCACCGGCGTCGGCGGCTTCGTCCTCGGCGGCGGCACGGGCTGGCTGGACCGCTGGTGCGGGCTCGCCGTGGACAATCTGCTCGGCGTGGAGCTGGTCACCGCGGACGGCGGCCGGGTCCACGCGAACGCGGACGAGAACCCGGACCTGTTCTGGGCACTGCACGGGGGCGGCGGCAACTTCGGCATCGCCACCGCGATCACCCTGAAGCTGCACGAGCTGCCCGACTTCGCCATCGCGATGGTGCTGTACCGGCCCGAGTTCGCGCCGGACGCCGTGCGCACCTTCCGCGACGTGATCGAGTCCGGCCCCGACGAGGTGAGCGGCGGCGTCCTCCACCTCACCGGCCCGCCCGAGGACTTCGTACCACCGTCCCTGGTCGGCGAGCTGGTGTGCGGTGCGCTCCTGACGTACGCCGGAGCCGAGCAGGACATGCGCAAGTACGCCGAGCCGCTGCTGGCGCTGCCGCACGAGGCGGAGATCGTCGGCGCGATGCCCTACGCCGACGTGCAGTGCATGATCGACGATCCGCCCGGCATGCGGCACTACTGGTCGGCGGAGTACGTGACGGGCGCTCCGGACGACCTCGTCGACGTCTACTGCGCGGCCGGGCGGTCCATGCCCGTGCCGACCGGCACCCAGCACGTCCTCCTGCCGCAGGGCGGCGCGATCGCCGCCGGTCCGCACGAGTACCCGGTGCCGTACCGGGACGCGCCCTGGGCGGTGCATCCGTACGGCATGTGGGAGGACCCCGCGGACGACGAGCGGTGCCGGCAGTGGGTGCGGGACGTCCGCGCGGACGTGCGGCCGTGGAGCAGCGGCGCGGTCTATCTGAACTTCATCGGCGACGAGGGCGCGGAGCGTGTGGTGGCCGGTCTGGGCGCCGGCAACACGCGGCGACTGGCCGATCTGAAGCGCCGCTACGACCCGGACAACGTCTTCCGGTTCAACCACAACATCAGGCCGGCCTGAGCACCGTCACCAGGCTTGTCCGAACGCCATCACCATGCCTGCCTGAACGCCGTCAGCGTCCGCTCCCCGCCCGGGTCGCCCGCCGTCGCCGGCACGAGGGCGATCTCGTCGAGGCCGGCCTCGGCGTACTCCACGACACGCGCGCGTACGGCGTCCAGGTCGCCCACCAGGCCGACCATGTCCGCCGCCGCGGCGGGCAGCGCCCGGACCAGCGTGCCGGGGTCGGCACCGGTACGGGCCAGCTCGACCGCCTCCCCGAAGCCGGCCGCCTCGAACATGTCGCTGTAGCCGGGCACCGTCAGATACCCGGCGATGCTCCGCAGCACCTGGGCGAGAGACTCCGGGTCCGGATCGACGGCGGCCGGCAGCCAGGAGGCCAGCGTCGGGGGCGTACGGCCGACGCGCTCGGCGGCCGCCGTGAGCTTGGCCCGCAGTGTCCGTACCTGCTCCGGCGAGACGATGTCGAGCAGCATCCGGTCGGAGTGCGCCGCCGCCGTGGCGATCGCGCGGTCGCCGAACGCCGCCACGGTGAGCGGCCCGCCGGGCGGCTGGAGGCGGCGCGGGAAGACACTGCCGGGGACGATCGGCTCACCGGGCTTGCCGTGCAGGTGGACGCGCAGGGCCGCCGCCGAGGCATCCATCGCCGCCGCGGGCCGGACCCGCGGCACCCCGTGCACGCCCTCGACCACCCGCTTGCTGGAGGTCCCCAGCGCCACCCCGACCGGCCGCCCGGTGACGGCCGCGACCGAGGCGGCACCCCGCGCGATCCCGAACGGCTCGCGCACCGACACCGCCACGGGTCCGGCCGTCAGCGCGACCCGCTCGGTGGCCCGACCGATGGCCGCGGCGAGGACGAAGGAGTCCCAGGTCGGCCCCTCCCCCGCCCACACCTCGCGATAACCGAGCCGGTCGGCGACCACCGCCACCCGCAGCGGCTCCTCGACCGGACTGTCGTCCTCCCGTGCCACGGCAACCACGCTGAAGTCCATGCCGACGCCGCTACCCCGCCGGGCGCACCCCAATCCGCAGCGGTGATCGCCTCGTCACCGGGGCGCGCACCCGTCCGGATATGTCGCGCGGCCATCCCCACGGGTAGCGTCCGCCTCATGGACAGCGGTACGGGCGGTATGAGCAGCGGATTCGACACCCACAGCGCCGGGATCACCGTGCGACGGGCGCTGGAGCTGCCCGGCCTGCGCAGCGGGCTCCCCGAGGTCCTCGCGGGCGCCGACCGGCTGGGGCGGACCGTGCGCTGGGTGCACGCGGGCGAGGTGCCCAACATCGCCTCCCTGCTGAAGGGCGGGGAACTTCTGCTGACCACGGGCTACGGCATCGGCACCCGCCCCGCCGACCAGCGCGCGTTCGTGCGCACCCTGGCCGAGCGCGGCATCGCGGCCCTCGTCATCGAGCTCGGCACCCGCTTCACCCGGCTGCCCGCCACCCTGGTCGACACGGCCCGCGCGGCCGGCCTGCCGCTCGTCCAGCTGCACCGCGAGGTGCCCTTCGTGACGGTCACCGAGGAGATCCACACCGAGATCGTCAACGGCCACTACGCCCTGCTGCAACAGGCGGAGGAGGTGCACCGCCGCTGCACGGAAGCGCTGCTCGGCGGCGGCGGGGTGCCCCAAGTGCTCGGCGTCCTCGCCGACTTCAGCGGCAACCCGGTCTTCCTGGAGACGACGGACGGACAGCTGCTGTATGCCGCCGGGTCCGGTCCGGAGGGCGCGGATCCGCTGCAGGTGTGGGAGGGGCTGCGGGGGCAGCGCAAGGACGGGCCGCCGCACGCCGGTTCGGTGTTGGTGGATGTTCCGGGGGGTGGCCCGGGAACGGTGTCGGTCCGGGCCCGGCTGGTACTGCTCCCCGTGCGCGGCCCTCTGGCGCCGGTGCACCGGATCGCCGCCGAGCGGGCCGCGGGCATCCTGGCCGTGGTGCTGATGCAGGCACGGCAGGAGGAGGAGCTGGCGGCGCGCGGGCGCGGCGACTTCCTGACCGACCTCGCGGAGGGCCGTGTCGCCGCCGAGGACGCCCCGGCACAGGCGCGCGTACTGGGCTTCAAGCCGGGTGCCGGCCCGCTGCTGCCAGTCGTGATGCGGCTGGGGGACACCCTGTCGCCGGGCGGTGGCTGGGCGGTGCTGGCGCGCGCGGTCGGCGAGGAGCTGGCGTCGGTGGGGGTGCCGGTGCTGTTGGGCGTACGGCCGGTTGAGGGCCGGGTGCCGCTGCTGCTGGGCCTGCGCGCGGAGTCGGAGCGGTCGGCGGTCGCGGACCGGGTCGCGGTGGCGCTGCGGGCGGGCGTGGAGCGGGCCGGGGTCCAGCGGCCCGGGGCGCCGCCGCCGGTCGTGGTCGTCGCGGCGGCCGGCGGCTGGACGGCGGCCTCGGCGGGCCTGCGGCACGCGGCGGAGACGGCGACGGCGGCCCAGGGCCTGTCCGACCGCCCCTGGTACGACGCCCGGCGCCTGGACATCGACCTGCTGCTGTGGCGACTGCGCGACCACCCGGACCTCGCGGCCTTCGTGGATCGCGCGATCGGCCCGCTCCGCGAGCACGACAACCGTTCGAAACCGCCCCTGCTGCCCACCCTGGAGACGTACTTGGCCCACGCGGGCCGCAAGGCGGAGACCGCCCGCGAGCTGCACCTCAACCGGCAGACGCTGTACAACCGCCTCGCCCGCATCGGCGAGTTGCTCGGCACCGACCTCGACGACCCGCAGACGGTACTGGCGTTGAGCCTGGCGCTGCGGGCACGGCGGCATGCGGGGTAGCCGGAGGCGGCCGGGGGAAGACGCGCGTGCCTGGAACGAGGCGTCTAGATCACGAACCGCGGCTGCGTCAACTCGTCGTACACGCTGAGGACTTGGGCCACCGTCTCGTCCTCGGTCGGCCAGGTGGCGGTCTGCCGCGCGCCGCGCTCCCTGAGGAGCTCCCGCCGCTCGGGATCGCCGAGCAGTCGTACGACGGCGTCGGCGAGGGCCTTCGCGTCGCCGTACGGGACGAGTTCGGCCGCGTCGCCGACGAGTTCCGGCACGCCGCCCACCTCGGTGGCGACGAGCGGCACGCGCGCGTGCAGGGCCTCCTGCGCGAGGACGGACCGTGACTCCCAACTGCTGGGCATGAGCGCCACGTCGGCGGCGGCGAGCAGCTCGGAGACGTCGTCACGGCGCCCGATGAGCCGCACGGGCAGCTCCTCGTCCTCGATACGCCGCTGCAGATCGGCCCGGAGCACCCCCTCCCCCGCGATCACGACCAACGGCACGGGGTCGAGCCGCAGCCACGCGCGCGAGGCGTCCAGCAGCACGTCGTACCCGCGATGCCGCTCCAGCGAGCCGACGGCGATCAGCAACGGCCGCCCGGTGGCCCCGAGTTCGGCCCGGATCTTGGGCCGCAGCCGGTCGGGGTCGTCGTGCTCGGCGGCGCGGCCGGGCGCGGGCATGGCGACGGCGGCGAGGCGCGCGTCCCGGGCACCGGTCCGGCGGGCCCGGTCCACGAGCGCCGAGGTGGTCCCGAGCACGACGGAGGCGGCCTTGACGACGCGCCGCTCCAACAGCCGTACGAGATGGGCGCGGGCGCCCTCGGCATGCGCCCGGTCGTGCCAGGTGACGACGAGCGGGGTACGCCGTCCGCTCAGCGCGAGCACGGCGCGGAAGGAGGCGTGCAGTCCGTGCGCGTGCACGAGGTCGGCGTCCGCGCAGGCTGCCCGCAGAGCTGCCACGGAGGCGGGATCGCTGCTGCGCGGCACATGCACATGGTCGGCGCCGGCCCCCGTGAAGTCATAGCGGTGATCGGCCTCGACGGGGGCGCACACGGTGACCCGCACGCCCCGCGCGACCAGCCCCGAGGCCAGCGAGCGCACATGCGCGCTGCTGCCGGCGTTGCCACCGCCCAGCACCTGCACGGTGCGCAGCGAAGACTGGCCGTGCGGTGCATGGCTGCTCACGGGGGTCACGTGGCCGGGGCTCCTGCTTCGGGTCGGGCGGTCACGAAGAAAGTACAGAAGGATCGGGCGGACGGGGTGTACCGCGCGAATCCCTACGCGTACGACGTGTTTACGCCAAGGATGCCAGGACGTACGGCCGTTCCGGGAACGGCGGAAGGCCGGAGGCGGCGTGGGCGCCGGGCAACGTGGCGGGCGGAGTCACCTGGACGAGTGATCCCGGGTGAGGGTTGTGGCCGAACATGCGCGCGTGGAGCACGCTTCAGCGACCGGCCCTCGCCGTCGCGGCCCGTCGAGCCACGCTCACCTCACCGCGCGGTCGGCGCCTCGCGCCAGCTCGCTCACCTTGTCTCCGTACACCGCGGCGGCCACGACGGCGGCGGCGTGAGCGACCAGTCCGGCCCTGCCGTTCCCGGCGACGGCTGCGGCGCCCAGGGCAGCGCCCAGCGCATGCGCCCCGGTGTCGCCGATCATCGCCCGCTCCCCGAGGTCGTCGGGCAGTACGGCCGCGGCGGCCCCCATGGCGGTGGCGGCCAGTTCGGCACCGGGCCCGGAGCGCAGCAGTCCCGGCGCACCGAGCGCGAGCACCGCGGCGGCGGCCCGCCCGGGCCGTACGTCCACGAGATTCACGAAGTGCGCGGCACCGGCGATCACGACCCCGGCGAGCAGCCGGTCCAAGGGCCGCTCCTTCAGGACCGCCCCCGCGACGAGCCCGGCAGCGGAGATCCCGAACAACTTGACGGCCCCGCTGGTGACTTCGCCGTCCCGCAGAGCGGACAGATGCGCCCGGAACCCGCGCCGGGGGTCACCGGCCCCCGTGACGTCGTCGTAGGCCCCGCAGACCCCGGCGGCAGCCGCGGCGACACCAGCGGCGGGCGAGATCCTTCCCGCCCCGACCGCGGCCGCCAGGGCGGAGGCGGGCCCGGCGTACAACTCCACCGTCCGCCCGGCGTAGTTCTTCCGCTCCCAGCGGTCACGGCCCCCGGGAGCCTTGGCGCGCAGGGCGGCGACGGCGGCGCGGGTGAGGGCGGCGGAGAGTCCGAAGGAAACGGCTCGCTCGATCATCCGGTCACCCTACGGGCCACATGCCGCCCGCCGGCGCGCGGCCCGGGCCAGGGCCTGGCCGGCGGATCATGCCGGCGTGGCGGGGCCTGGCACGCCCATCTGCGTTGACGAGATGCCGTTTTTTGCGGCCGGCCTGATCCGCCGGCCAGCTCCGGACACCGCGGGCACCGCGGGCACCGCAGGGGACTTTCGAAACACCCCCTACCCGTCCGCCCGAGCCGTCTCCAGCAACTCCTCCGCGTGCGCCCGCGCGGTCTCCGAGTCCTCCTGCCCGGCGAGCATCCGGGACAGCTCCCGGATCCGCTCCTCGCCCTCCAGGACCTTCACCCCGGACCGGGTGACCGACCCGTCGTTGGTCTTCTCGACGAGCAACTGCCGGTCGGCGAAGGCGGCGACCTGCGGCAGGTGGGTCACCACGACGACCTGCGCGGTCTTCGCCAGCCGGGCCAGCCGCCGCCCGATCTCCACGGCCGCCTTGCCGCCGACACCCGCGTCGACCTCGTCGAAGAGATACGTCGGCACGGGATCGGTCCCCGCGAACACGACCTCGACGGCGAGCATCACGCGCGAGAGCTCACCGCCGGACGCGCCCTTGGCGATCGGCCGGGGCGGCGCTCCCGGGTGCGGAGCGAGCAGCAGCTCGACCTCGTCCACGCCGGACGGCCCGTAGGCGACCGCGCGCCCGCCGACCTCCACGCCCTGCGGATCCTCGGTCTGCCGGATGTCGAAGGACACGCGCGCGTGCGGCATCGCGAGCGAGGCCAGCTCCGCCGTCACCGCGGCCGCGAACCGCTCGGCGGCGTCCGTCCGCGCATCGGTCAACGCCTGCGCCAGCCCGCCCAGCTCGGCCCGCAGCGCGTCCCGCTCGGCGGTCAGCTCCCCGATCCGCTCGTCGTCGCTGTCCAGCTCGCCCAGCCGCCCCGCGCTCTCCTCGGCCCAGGCGAGCACGGAGGCGACGTTCTCGCCGTACTTCCGGGTGAGCGCGTTCAGCGCGGCCCGCCGCTCCTCGACGGCCGTGAGCCGCAACGGGTCGGCGTCCAGGTCATCGGCGTACCCCGCCAACTCCCCGGCGACATCGCCCAGCAGGATCCCGATCTCCCCGATCCGGTCGGCCAGCGCGGACAGCGCCGGATCGTGCGACCGCACGGCGTCCAGGGCCCGCTGCGCGCCCGCGACGAGCGTCGCCGCGTCGATGCCCTCGGGGTCCTCCGGATTACCGGCGAGCGCGGCGTGAGCGGCCGTGGCGGCCGACGACAGCGCCTCCGCGTGCCCCAGCCGCTCGGCCTCCTCCGCGAGCTCCACGTCCTCCCCGGCCCGCGGCTCGACACCGGCGATCTCGTCGAGCCCGAAGCGCAGCAGGTCGGCTTCCTGAGCCCGCTCACGCGCGCGCGTGACGATCTCGTCCAGCTCGACGGAGACGGCCCGCAGCCGCCGGTACGCCTCGCCGTACTTGGCGAGCGGCACCGCGACGGCGTCCCCCGCGTACCGGTCGAGCGCCTGCCGCTGCCGGGCCAGCTTCAGCAGTCCCTGCTGATCGGTCTGCCCGTGCACGGCCACCAGCTCGTCGGCCAGCTCGGCCAGCATCCCGACCGGCACACTGCGCCCGCCCAGATGCGCCCGCGACCGCCCCTCGGCGGAAACGGTACGTCTGATCAGCAACGCCCCGTCGTCGAGCTCCGCCCCGGCCTCCTCGACCCGTACGACGACCGGCGCCCCCGAGGGCACGGCGATCCGTCCCTCCACGACCGCCTTCTCGGCCCCGATCCGCACGAGCGCCGGGTCCGCCCGCCCACCGAGCAGCAGCCCCAGGCTGGTGACCACCATGGTCTTGCCCGCACCGGTCTCACCCGTGACGGCGGTGAACCCCGGCGACAGCTCGACGACAGCGTCGTCGATGACTCCGAGCGACCGTATCCGCATCTCCTCCAACACGGACACGACCTTACGAGGTCGGGGGCGGGGAGTGCGACGGCCCCCAGCCTCAGTCATGTGAAGGTCCAGGTGACGAATGTGTACCTGCCTCGCATGTCACCCAGGCGAGTGGAGGTACCCAGGGGCGCGGGGCTGTATCGATGTGCGGCTCCGCCGCGTGGGCGCGACCAGCCACGACGGCCCCGCAGCCGCCGACCCACCCCTCACACCACGGCGAACGGGCTAATGCGGCGCACCCCGCCACCCGGAAACCGGCAACGCGAACTTCGCCACGAGCCGGTCGGTGAACGACGCGTGATGCAGCCGAGCCAGCCGCACCGGCACAGCCCCCCGCCGCACCTCGACCCGCGCCCCCGGCGGCAACTCCACAGTCCGCCGCCCGTCACACCACAACACCCCCGGCGGGATATGCGGCAGCACCTCCACGGCCAGCACAGAGTCCGGCGAGGTCACCAACGGCTTCGCGAACAGCGCATGCGCCGAGATCGGCACCATCAACAGCGCCTCGACCTCGGGCCACACCACCGGCCCAC
Source organism: Streptomyces viridochromogenes (assembly GCF_001270495.1). Lineage (GTDB taxonomy): Bacteria > Actinomycetota > Actinomycetes > Streptomycetales > Streptomycetaceae > Streptomyces > Streptomyces viridochromogenes_A. Next base: position 5,393 of record NZ_LGUR01000025.1, on the reverse strand, counting down.
CCGCCGAGAAGGCATACGCCGTCGACCCGGTAGGAGTCGACAGCACGATCCCGTCGCACCCGAACCCCGTCACCGGCCGCCCGTCGATCTCCAGCACGACCTCAAGCAACTTCTCGGCACCGGCCTTCTGCACGGCCGCCTCGTTCAGCGCCCAGTCCGTGTGCACGATGTCGCCGTTCTGATGCACGACGACGTCGACGGTCATCCGCTCCTCGACCTCGTACGCCTTGGTGACGACCCGGTCGACGACCTTGTCGAGATCGTCCCGCTCGGCCTCCGCGAGGAACCCGACCCGCCCGAGGTTGACGCCGAGCATCGGCACCCCGGACGCCCGGGCGAACTCGGCACCCCGCAGCAGCGTCCCGTCGCCGCCCAGCACTATCAGCAGCTCGCACCCGTCGAGGCACTGCGGAGTCGCCTCCTTGACGAGCCCCACCTCGGGCGGCAGCGGCAGGTCGGCCGCCTCGTACTCCAGGACCCGCACGCCGATCCCCGACCGCAGCAGTCCCTTGACCACCAGCTCGGCGCTGCGAATGGCCGCGGGCCGCCCTGTGTGGGCGAGCAGAAAAACAGTACGAGCTCGGTTCTGTGTCAACGCGGCCCCTCCGCAACTGCACGGTCAACGTCGGCCGGGTCCAGGGCGGGCGCCCCGGCACGCAGCCACAGAAAGTACTCGACATTCCCGGAGGGTCCGGGCAACGGACTCGCCGTGACGCCCTTCACCCCGAGCCCGAGTTCCCACGCCTTCTCGGCGACTCCCCGCACGGCCTCCGCCCGCAGCTGCGAACTCCGTACGACTCCCCCACTGCCCAGCCGTTCCTTCCCCACCTCGAACTGCGGCTTGACCATCATCACCAGATCGGCGTCCGGCTTCACGCACCGCACCAGGGCGGGCAGCACCAGTCCGAGCGGGATGAAGGACAGATCCCCCACGACAAGATCCACTGGTTCCCCATCGATCGCTTCGAGCGTCAACTCGCGTACGTTCGTACGGTCCTTGACGGTGACGCGTTCATCACTCTGGAGAGTCCAGGCGAGTTGTCCGTATCCGACGTCCACGGCGACGACATGGGCGGCCCCCGACCGCAGCAGGACGTCGGTGAAACCCCCGGTGGAAGCGCCGGCGTCCAGCGCCCGCCGCCCCTTCACCACGAGCCCCCGGGGCACGAAGACGTCCAGCGCGCCCGCGAGCTTGTGCCCGCCCCGGGAGACGTACTCGGGATCGCTGCCGTCGGTGGAGACCACGATCGCCGCCGCCGTCTCCACCTGCGTGGCCGGCTTGGTCGCGACGGTCTTGCCGACGGTGACCCGCCCGGCGGCGATCAGCTGGCTGGCGTGCTCACGCGAACGCGCGAGCTTCCGGCGGACCAGCTCCGCGTCCAGTCGGCGGCGTGCGACTCCTGCCACGTTCGGTTCAGCTCCTATTGCCATACGAGGGTGAAGGCGCCCTCTGGTCGTACGACGGCGAGGGCGCCGGAGGTCCCGGGCGGGCGTCGAGCGCGGTCAGCGCGTCGCGCAGCCCCCGGTGTACATCCTCGTACACCTCGAGGTGCCCGTCCGTGGCGAGGTGGTCGGCATCACCCAGCCGCTCCAGCTGGGCGTCGACGTCGGCATCGCCGGTGGGGGTGCGGGGGACGTTCAGCGGGGCGGGGGCGGCAGGGTCGTACTCGGGTTCGACCGCGAGCCCGGCCTCCGCGGCGGCCTCCTCCTGGACGTCCCCCGCCGGGATCCCCGCCTCCGGGAACTCCGTCTCCGGAACTGTGTCGCTCATGCCCAGACGCTACCCCGAACCGCTGGGGTACCGTCGATCGCGATGGCCACGACTGAGGAGTGCCGCGCCGCACTCGAAAAGCTCTCGGACAACATGCAGCGCGCCGAAGGGGACGCCGCCGCGGCGGCGGCCCTGGACCGTTCGGTCAGCTGCCACATCACCGACCTGGACGTCACGTTCGCCGGCCGCATGGCGGGCGGCCGGATCCATGTCCACGAGACGCTCCAGGGCCCACCCCGGGAGAAGGCCCAGATCAGACTGAGCATGGCCGGCGACGACCTGGTCGCCCTGGTCGACGGAGCGCTGCACTTCGCCAAGGCATGGGGCTCGGGCCGGGTGAAGCTGCACGCGGGCGTGCGCGACCTGCTGGTGCTCAGGAAGCTTCTGTAGCCGCGACCTTCGCGCCCTGGTCCTTCTCGCCCTGCCCCTTCGCGATCTGGTCCTTCTTGACCAGATCCTTCTCGATCTGCTCCTTCTTGACCTGTTCGCGCGCCTTCCGCGCCGCCGGCACCACCAACGGCGTCCCCGTCTCCGGGTCGTCGATGACCTGGCACCGCAGCCCGAAGACCTCCTCGACCAACTCGGCCGTGACGATGTCGTTCGGCGCGCCCTCGGCGATGATCTCCCCGCCGCGCAGGGCGATGAGGTGCGTGGCGTAGCGGGCGGCGTGGTTGAGGTCGTGCAGGACGGCGACCAGCGTGCGCCCCTGCTCCTCGTGCAGCTCCGCGCACAGGTCGAGGACGTCGATCTGGTGCTGGATGTCGAGGTAGGTCGTCGGCTCGTCGAGCAGCAGCAGCGGCGTCTGCTGGGCGAGCGCCATCGCGATCCACACACGCTGCCGCTGACCGCCGGAGAGCTCGTCGACATAGCGATCCGCGAGTTCGGCGACCCCGGTCTGCTCCATCGACTCCTGGACGACCCGCTCGTCCTCGGTCGACCACTGGCGCAGGATGCCCTGGTGCGGGTACCGGCCGCGGCCCACCAGGTCGGCGACGGTGATCCCGTCGGGCGCGATCGACGACTGCGGCAGCAGGCCCAGCGTGCGCGCGACCTTCTTCGCCGGCATCGACTGGATGACCTGCCCGTCCAGCAGGACCCGGCCCTGGCTGGGCTTGAGCATCCGCGACAGGGCCCGCAGCAGCGTGGACTTGCCGCACGCGTTCGGGCCGACGATCACGGTGAAGGAGTTGTCGGGTATCTCCACCGACAGCTGCTCGGCGATGACCCGCTGGTCGTAGGCGAGGGTGACGTTGTCGGCGGACAGGCGGTTCACGGTGCTCCTTCGGTCGTTCAGCCCACTGCTGTTCTTGTCGGTACTGCCGGTGCTCATATCCGGCCCGCCTTGCGCTCGGTGACCAGCAGCCACAGCAGATATACGCCGCCGAGCACGCCGGTGACCACGCCCACGGGCATCTGGTCGGCGCCGAAGACCCGCTGGGAGATCCAGTCGGCGGTGACGAGGAGGGCGGCGCCCATGCACAGGGAGGGCAGCAGGTTCGGCCCGGGCGAGCGGGTCAGGCGCCGGGCGAGCTGCGGGGCGGTGAGCGCCACGAAGCTGACGGGACCGGCGGCGGCGGTGGCGGCCGCGGTGAGCAGCACGGCCGCCAGCATCAGCAGCAGCCGTACGCGTTCGACACGCACCCCGAGGGCGTACGAGACGTCGTCGCCCATCTCCATCATCCGCAGCCCGCGCGCGTTGGCGAGGACGAGCGGCACGAGGACGGCGCACAGCGCGAGCAACGGCCAGACCTGGGCCCAGTCACGGCCGCTGAGGGAGCCGGTCATCCACACGACGGCGCGGGCCGCGTCGACCAGGTCGGCCTTGGTCAGCAGATAGCCGTTGACCGCCGTCATGATCGCGGACATGCCGATACCGACCAGGACCAGTCGATAACCGTGCACGCCCCGCTTCCAGGCGAGCAGATAGATGGCGAGCCCGGTCGCGAGCCCGCCCACGAGCGCGCCGACGGTGACCTGGCCGGCGTTCCCGGAGAACAGCACGATCACCACGAGCGCGCCGGCCGTGGCCCCCTGCCCGAGACCGAGGATGTCCGGGCTGCCCAGCGGGTTGCGGGACAGCGCCTGGAACAGCGCGCCGCCGAGACCGAGCGAGGCACCGACCAGGAGCCCGACGAGGACCCGCGGCAGCCGCAGCTCGTTGACGATGAACTCCTGCCCCGCGTTCCCGTCGCCGAGCAGCGTCCTGAGCACGTCGCCCGCCGGGATCGGGAAGTCGCCGGTGCCGATCAGCACGACGCCGGCCCCGAGCGCGGCGAGCAGCAACAGCAGGACGACGGTCAGCGCCCGCACGTCCAGCCGGACGGAGAGCCCACCGGGGGACCGCACGGCACGGTTGGCGCGGGCGGGCCTCCCCCCGCTCTTCACCGCGCTCCGCACTTCGCTGTTCGCCGCGACCTTCACTTCGCTCTTCGCTTCCCTCTTCAACGCGGTCTTCACAGCTGGGCCGTCCTCCGCCGTCGTACGAGAAAGATGAAGACCGGTCCGCCGAGGATCGCGGTGACGATGCCGACCTGTAGCTCCGAGGGCCGGGCCACGATCCGCCCGAGGACGTCGGCGCCGAGCAGCAGCACGGGCGACAGGACGGCCGCGTACGGCAGGATCCAGCGCAGGTCGGGCCCGGTGAAGGAGCGCACTACGTGCGGCACCATCAGGCCGACGAAGACGATCGGGCCGCAGGCGGCGGTCGCGGCACCGCACAGCACGGTGGCGGCGAGCATCGCCAGCACCCGGGTGCGGTTCAGGTTCGCGCCGAGGGCCTTGGCGGTGTCGTCGCCCATCTCCATGGCGTTGAGCGGCCGGGCGAGCGCGAGCGCGAGAACCATGCCGACGACGAGGAACGGCAGGACCTGTCTGATGGTCGCGTCCGTCGCCGAGGTCAGCGAACCGACCGTCCAGAAGCGCATCTTGTTCAGCGCCGCGTTGTCCATGATCATCACGGCCTGGAGATAGCCGTACAGGGCGGCACTGATCGCCGTACCGGCGAGCGCGAGCCGCACCGGCGTGGCACCCCGGCTGCCGCCGAGGAACCAGACCATCGCCCCGACCGCGGCCGCCCCGAGGAAGGCGAACCAGACATAGCCGCTCAGGCTGGTGACACCGAAGAAGGTGATGGCGGTGACGACGGCGGCGGACGCACCCGCGTTGATGCCGAGCAGACCGGGGTCGGCCAGCGGATTACGGGTGAGCGCCTGGAGCACAGCACCCGCGAGCCCGAGCGCGGCACCGGCGAGCAGACCGAGGACAGTGCGCGAGATCCGGTCGTCGACCACGACATCGCCATAGGTCCCCGAGGCCGTGAACAGGCCGTGCCAGACCTCCCCGAGGGACAGCTGTTTCGCCCCGACCGCGATGCTCGCCAACACGACGACCAAAAGGATCAGGACAGAGACGAGCAGCCCAACGGCACGTATCGCCCGTCGGGTTGGGGGCGCGGACCGGGGCTCCGCGCGCTGTTCGGGAGGACTGTCGACCAACACGCAGTTAGGTTAGCCTACCCTCCCATTCAGCCACGATCCCGCCGCACGCCGTCACGACCCCGGCGTCGATCCCGCCCTCCGACGTCACAACTTCGGCGACCATCCCGCCCCCGACCTCACAGCCC